>NZ_CP107970.1:2500-1495833 GCF_036090055.1 Nocardioides sp. NBC_00368 | reverse complement strand
AGGCAGCGAGGAGCACCCGGCGCTGAGCGCGACCTCGGCGGCGCGGACCGTCGTGGCGGTGCGCGGGTTCCACAAGTTCGCCGTCGCCGATGGGCTGGTCGAGGCCAACCCGGCGGGCCACGTGAAGCCGCCGCGTGCAGAGAAGCGGCTGCCGAAGGCGCTCCCGCTGTCCGACGTGGAGGCGATCCTGGAGGCGGCGGGTGCTCCCGGCACCCCGCTCGCGCTGCGCGACCGGGCTCTCCTGGAGGTGCTCTACGGCACCGGCGCCCGCATCTCCGAGGCCGTCGGCCTCGACGTCGATGACCTCGACCGGGTCGACCACGTCGTCCTGCTGCGGGGCAAGGGCGGCAAGGAGCGGATCGTGCCGGTCGGCTCCTACGCCATCGAGGCGGTCGAGGCCTACCTGACCCGAGCGCGCCCCGATCTCGCCTCCGCCCGCTCCGGCGGTGCGCTCTTCCTCAACGCGCGTGGTGGCCGGCTCTCGCGCCAGTCGGCCTGGACGGTCCTGACCCGGGCGGCCGAGCGCGCCGGGATCGACAAGGACGTCTCGCCGCACACCCTGCGCCACTCCTTCGCCACCCACCTGCTGGACGGGGGTGCTGACGTACGTGTCGTGCAGGAGCTGCTGGGCCATGCGTCGGTGACCACGACGCAGATCTACACTCTTGTCACCGTGGACAATCTCCGAGAGGTCTTCGCGACCGCACACCCGAGGGCCCTGTGACCGACACCAGCTGGATCCCCAAGGTCGGAGCGAGCCCCGACGACGTCTACGAGGCGGTCGTGGCGTGGGCCGAGGGGAGTGGCCGCAGCCTCTACCCCCACCAGGACGAGGCGATCCTGTCCCTCCTGGCCGGGGACAACGTCATCCTGGCGACGCCGACGGGCTCGGGGAAGTCGCTGGTCGCCGCGGGCGCGCACGCAGCCGCGCTGGCCGAGGACAAGGTCTCCTTCTACACCGCACCGATCAAGGCCCTGGTGAGCGAGAAGTTCTTCGACCTGGTCGAGACCTTCGGCGCCGAGAACGTCGGCATGCTCACCGGTGACGCGTCGGTCAACGCCGACGCCCCGATCATCTGCTGCACCGCCGAGGTGCTCGCCAACCTTGCGCTGCGAGAAGGCAAGCATGCCGACGTCGGGCTCGTGATCATGGACGAGTTCCACTACTACGGCGAGCCCGACCGCGGCTGGGCCTGGCAGGTGCCGCTGCTCGAGCTCCCGCAGGCCCAGTTTCTGCTGCTGAGCGCGACCCTCGGCGACACCAGTGCCCTGGCCAAGGATCTGACCAGGCGAAACGGTCGCGACACCGTCCTGGTCGACCAGGCGGAACGACCCGTTCCGCTCACCTTCGACTGGCGCCTGACTCCGCTCTCGGAGACCCTCGAGGAGCTCGTCACCACCGGACAGGCGCCCGTCTACGTCGTCCACTTCACCCAGAAGGACGCCGTCACCCACGGCACCTCGCTGCTCAACGCCGGCTGGCTGAAGCTCTCAGGCGAGGAGAAGGACCAGATCGCGAAGCGGCTCGAGCCGGTCCGGTTCGCCGCCGGCTTCGGCAAGACCCTGGCCAAGCTGCTGCGCAAGGGCATCGGCGTCCACCACGCCGGCATGCTCCCCAGATACCGAAGGCTCGTCGAGCAGCTCGCCCAGGCAGGGCTGCTCAAGGTCATCGCCGGCACCGACACCCTCGGGGTCGGCATCAACGTCCCGATCCGCACCGTGCTGTTCACCGGGCTGGCCAAGTTCGACGGCCGCCGCCAGCGCATCCTGCGGACCCGGGAGTTCCTCCAGATCGCAGGAAGGGCCGGCCGGGCCGGCTTCGACACCCAGGGCTACGTCGTCGTCCAGGCGCCCGAGCACATCATCGAGAACGAGAAGGCCAAGGCGAAGTCCGAGGAGCGCCGCAAAGCCGGCAAGAAGAACTCCAAGGCCCAGCTCAAGAAGCCGCCCGAGGGCACCGTCGTGTGGACCGAGGCCACCTTCACCAAGCTCGTCGACGGCGCCCCTGAGCCGCTGCAGAGCCGGATGAAGGTCGACAACTCGATGATCCTCAACGTCGTCGCGCGCGACGAGGACGCGTTCGCGGTGATGCGCCGGATCACCATGGACAACCACGAGGACCGCCGCACTCAGCTCAAGCTGGCCCGCCGGGCCCTGCGGCTGACCCGCTCGCTGGTGCACAGCGGTGTCCTCACCCGCCTGGCGACGCCCGATACGTACGGGCGCCGCTACGTCCTCACCGAGGCGCTGCCGGCCGACTTCGCGCTCAACCAGCCGCTGGCCCACTTCGCCCTCGCCGCGCTCGACACGCTCGACCCCGAGTCGCCGGAGCACACGCTCGAGATCGTCTCGGTGATCGAGTCGGTCCTCGAGCCACCGCGCCAGATCCTCTTCGCCCAGCAGCACGAGGCCCGCGGCAAGGCGATCGAGAACATGAAGGCCGACGGCGTCGAGTACGACGAGCGGATGGCGCTCATCGAGGAGATCACCTGGCCCAAGCCGATGGCCGAGCGGCTCGAGGCGCTCTTCGAGGTCTATCGCGGCACCCACCCGTGGCTGCCCGAGGACGCCCTCGACCCGAAGTCGATCCTGCGCGAGATGTACGAGCAGGGGATGACCTTCACCGACGTCGTACGCCGCTACCAGCTCGCCCGCTCCGAAGGCCTGGTGCTGCGCTACCTGACCGACGCCTACCGCACCTTCCGGCACACGGTCCCCGAGACCTACAAGAGCCCCGAGGTGGAGGACCTGGTCGAGTGGCTGGGGGAGACGATCCGGCAGACCGACTCGAGCCTCCTCGACGAGTGGGAGGCGCTCTCCGATCCCGAGCACATCCCGTCGGCGGTGGCCCACCACGAGGCGCCACCACCGCCGCGGTCCCTCTCTCAGCAGCAACGAGCCTTCGAGATCATGGTCCGCAACGCGATGTGGGCCCGTGTCGACGCGGTCTCGCGCGACGACCTCGACGGCCTGATGCGGCTCGAGCGTGCGGCCGCCGACCGCTTCGAGCCCGCGCGCGACGTGGTGATGACGAGGTCCCGCTGGGACGACGCCCTGGAGGCGTACTTCTCCGAGCACGACGACGTCGGCATCTCCGCCGACTCGCGATCGCCCAAGCTGCTCACCTGGACCGCCGAGCGCGGCGCCCCGGCTGGGGTGGACGAGAGCGACGAGACGTACGACGACACCCGGGTCTGGCGGATCACCCAGACCATCGACGACCCGGCCGGCGACCACGACTGGGTGATCGAGGCGGTGGCCGATCTGGACGCGAGCGACGAGGCCGGCGAGCTGGTCCTGGCGACGGTGGCGATGCGCCGACTGTGACGGGTTGCCGGCGTCCGCTAGCGTGGCATCGTGCGCAAGCTACTGAAGAACCCCGTCGTCGTCGCGGCCATCGCCAAGATCGCCAACGAGGCTCGCAAGCCCGAGAACCAGAAGAAGATCAAGGACGCTGCGACCAAGGCCTACGACCAGTTCCAGAAGCGCCGCAAGTCGCACTGACCGCAGCCGATCGGGCGGAGATCCATCCACAGGTTTCTCCACATCGAAGGCCCTCCCTGTGGGGCCGGCGGGGCGCCAAGTGCACAGGTCATCAACAGATTCGGATCGCGTAGCAGAATCACCAGGATTTGCCTTGTGACACGCCCGGCGCGGCTCCTAGAGTCGCGCAGATCTGGGTCTTAGAGTCGCCGTGTCGACATATAGACCCGCACGCCGTGATCATCCCAGGGCCGCGGCAACTGAACCGGGGGTGGAGGAATGGAAGACAGCTATTTCGGAGCAGGTGGCGCGACCGCGCCGCAGATGCCTCCGCAGACGCCGGCGCCGCCGGCCTATCCGCCCTCGGCCAGACTGCGCGCCAACGCCCCTGAGCCCGACGCGGGTTCCTTCGACTCCCCGGGCAAGAACAAGATGGGTCCGACCGGTCGGCCCTGGCCCAACCTCCCCGAGCCCGGTCCCGCCACCGGCGGCCCCGCCCGCACCGTGGCGATGGTCAACCAGAAGGGCGGCGTCGGCAAGACCACGACCACGATCAACCTGGGTGCCGCGCTGGCCGAGCACGGCCGCAAGGTCCTCCTCGTCGACTTCGACCCGCAGGGGTCGCTCTCGGTCGGTCTCGGGCTCCAGCCCAACGAGATCGAGCTGACCGTCTACAACCTGCTGATGGAGCGCGACATCACGCTCCAGGACGTGGTCGTGCCCTCCGGCATCGACGGCGTCGACCTGCTCCCGGCCAACATCGACCTCTCCGCCGCCGAGGTGCAGCTCGTCCAGGAGGTCGCCCGCGAGCAGACCCTGGCCCGCGCCCTGGCCCCGGCCGTCGCCGACTACGACGTGATCCTGATCGACTGCCAGCCGAGCCTCGGCCTGCTGACCGTCAACGCGCTGACCGCCTCCGACTCGGTCGTCGTCCCGCTGGAGTGCGAATACTTCGCGCTGCGCGGTGTCGCCCTGCTCAAGGACACCATCGACAAGGTTCAGGAGCGGCTCAACCCGCGTCTGAAGATCGACGGAATACTGGGCACGATGTACGACAGCCGCACCATGCACAGCCGCGAGGTCATGGAGACCCTGGTCAACGGATGGGGCGACCGCGTCTTCCACAGCGTCATCCGGCGCACGGTGAAGTTCGCCGACTCCACGGTGGTCGGCGAGCCCATCACCGAGTACGCCTCCAGCTCCACCGGTGCCGACTCCTACCGGATGCTCGCCAAGGAGGTGCTGGCCCGATGGCAACGAGGCGAGTGAGGGTTCCCGCCGCTGACGACCTCTTCCGGCGTACGTCCGACGGTGCCGCCCCGGCGGCCGCCGCCGAGGCGAAGGCCCGTCCGGTCCACGCCGTGCCCGAGCCCGACGCGGAGGCGCCGGCTGCGAAGAAGCGGTCCAGCGGCCGCGTACGGCATGACGAGAAGATGACCGTCTACATCACCTCCGAGGAGCTGCTCGACCTCGAGCACGCCCGGCTCAGCCTGCGCGCCAAGCACAGCATCGCGGTCGACCGCGGCCGGCTGGTGCGCGAGGCGCTCGCGATCGTGCTGGCCGACCTGGAGGAGTACGGGGAAGACAGCGCCCTCGTGCACCGGCTCGCCGAGTGACGGTGACGGTCACTCAGATGACACAAGCCCCGGACGGGGCCGAGGAGCAGGAGTCGGGTGGTGCCGGCGGATTCGAGGTGCACCTCGGCAACTTCGAGGGACCCTTCGACCTGCTGCTCAGCCTGATCGCCAAGCACAAGCTCGACATCACCGAGGTCTCGCTGGCCACGGTGACCGACGAGTTCATCGCCTACGTGAAGAAGGGCGCCGCCGAGAGCGGAAAGGGCGCCTGGGACCTTGACCAGACCTCCAACTTCCTGCTGGTGGCGAGCACGCTGCTCGACCTGAAGGCTGCCCGGCTGCTGCCCCAGGGTGACGTCGAGGACGAGGAGGACCTCGCGCTGCTCGAGGCGCGCGACCTCCTCTTCGCCCGGCTGCTGCAGTACAAGGCGTTCAAGCAGGTGGCGGCCGTCTTCGGGGAGCGACTGGCGAAGGAGTCCAAGCGCCACCCGCGCTCGGTGCAGCTCGAGCCGCGCTATGCGGGCCTGCTGCCCGAGGTGCTCATCGGCATCGGGCTGGAGCAGTTCGCCCAGCTCGCTGCGGCCGCGATGGCGCCCAAGCCCGGGCCGCCCGAGATCGGGCTGGCCCACATCCACGGCTCGAAGGTGTCGGTCAAGGAGCAGGCGGCGCTGGTCATCGAGCGGTTGCGCGCCTCGGGACAGATCACCTTCCGCGGACTGTGCTCCGACTCGCCCGACACGCTGACCACGGTGGCCCGGTTCCTCTCGCTGCTGGAGCTGTTCCGCGAGGGCGCGGTCGCCTTCGACCAGGTCACCGCGCTGGGCGAGCTGACCGTACGCTGGACCGGCGACGGGGCGCTCGACGTCGATGAGCTGATCCAGGACGAGTTCGAGGGGCAGCCGCCTGCCGAGGGCGGCGCCGACGATGGGGAGAAGGACGATGACTGAGGTCTCGACAGGATCGACCGACGGGGACGAGACGCTCGCGATCGATTTCGCCGATCTGCGCCCGGCGCTCGAGGCGGTGCTGATGGTCGCCGACGAGCCGCTCGAGGCGGCCGCGCTCGCCTCGGCCGTGGGCCACCCGACCGCCGAGGTGGTCGCGTCCCTGGAGGGCCTTTCCGCCGAGTACACCGAGCAGGGCCGCGGCTTCGACCTGCGCAACGTCGCCGGTGGCTGGCGGTTCTACACCCGCGAGGCGTACGCCGAGGTGGTCGGAGGCTTCGTGCTCGAGGGCCAGCAGGCCCGGCTGACCCAGGCGGCGCTGGAGACGCTCGCCGTGGTGGCCTACAAGCAGCCCGTCTCGCGTGCCCGGGTGTCCGCGATCCGTGGCGTCAACGTCGACGGCGTGATGCGCACACTGCTCACCCGCGGTCTCGTCGAAGAGGCTGGTCAGGACCACGAGACCGGCGCCAACCTCTATCGCACCACCGGCTACTTCCTCGAGCGGATCGGCATCACCGACCTCGGCGAGCTGCCCGAGCTGGCTCCCTACCTGCCCGACCTCGCCGACATGGAGGAGGAGCTGACCGAGCAGGTCAGCCAGGAAGCGCTGGCCGCGCAGCCCGAAGAGGCTGCGGCGAATGGGTCCGACTCTGAGGATGCGGGAGAATCGACCCCGTGAGTGAGCTTCCTGAGCGTGATGATCTGCCGCTGGACGACGAGGGCCTGATCCGGCTCCAGAAGCTGCTGGCCCTGGCCGGCATCGCGTCGCGCCGCGGCAGCGAGATCCTGATGCTCAACGGCGAGGTCGAGGTCAACGGCGAGGTCGTCACCCGCCTCGGCACCAAGGTCGACCCCGGCAAGGACGTCGTACGCGTCGGCGGCAAGCGTCTCCCGCCGATCTCCGGCAAGGTCTACCTGGTCCTCAACAAGCCGCGTGGCGTGGTCTCCACGATGAGCGATCCCGAGGGCCGCCGCAACCTCTCGGACCTCGTCGCCGACCGCCCGGAGCGCCTCTTCCACGTCGGCCGTCTCGACACCGACACCGAGGGCCTGATCATCCTCACCAACGACGGCGACTTCGCCCACCGGCTGGCCCACCCCAGCTACGAGGTCGACAAGACCTACGTCGCCGAGGTCAAGGGCGAGGTCTTCCCCAACGTACGCAAGCGGCTCCTGGCCGGCGTCACCCTCGAGGACGGCCCGGTCACCGTGACCAAGGCCCGGATCATGGAGACCCGCAAGGACAAGTCGATCATCGAGCTGGTCATCCACGAGGGACGCAACCGCATCGTGCGCCGCCTCCTCGACCACCTCGGCCACCCGGTCACCCGCCTGACCCGCACCCGGATCGGCCCGGTCCGGCTGGGCACGATGAAGCCGGGCGACATGCGCGACCTCTCCCGCGAGGAGCTGGGCGAGCTCCTGGACACGACCGAGCTCTGAGGGCCCGGAATCCTGGATGCGTACGCGACGGTGAGCCGTTAAGGTGAATGGCATGCAGCAGCGCGCGATGAGCACGACGACGCCGGACCCACTCCGGCGCTGACCTGCTGTCCACACCTTTCGCAGACCGCCCCGGAGCAGTGCTCCGGGGCGGTGCTTCGTCCTCGGCGGTGATGCTCCCGGGCCCTTGACCTCAGGAGCATCACCATGAACCTCGATCATCGCGACCTCAACCGCGACCTCGACATCTTCGCGACCGACCCGCTGGCCGGGTCCGGTCTGCCGTTGTGGCTGCCGGACGGAGCCGTCGTCTTCGCCGAGCTGGAGCGGCTGGCCGCCGACCTGGCCAGGGCCGACGGCTGCGTACCGGTCAAGACCCCGGTGCTCGGCAAGCGGGCGCTCTTCGAGCGCTCGGGCCACTGGGCGAAGTTCGCCGACGACATGTTCCCGCCGATGCGCCTGGGGTCGGGACCCGAGGGGGAGAGCGAGGACGAGCTCGTGCTCCGTCCCGCCAACTGCCCACACCATGCACTGGTCTACAGGGCCCGACAGCACTCCTACCGCGAGCTCCCGATCCGGCTCCACGAGCTCGCCCCGATGTTCCGTGCCGAGCGCTCCGGGGTGCTGTCCGGACTGAGCCGGGTGCGGCAGATCAACCTCGACGACACCCACGTCTTCTGCCGCCCCGACCAGGTCGCCGAGGAGGCGGGCAGGGCACTGCTCTCGGCGCTGAAGGCCCAGCAGATCCTGGGGCTGCGGGTCGACTACGTACGCCTCTCCCTCCGCGACGACTCAGCGTCCTACCTCGGCTCCGCCGAGCAGTGGCGTGGTGCCGAGGACGCGTTGCGGAAGGCGGCCTCGGAGGCCGGCGCCGAGGTCGTCGAGGCGCCGGGCGCGGCCGCCTTCTACGGGCCCAAGCTCGACCTCCAGGTCATCGACCCGCGTGGCCACGAGGAGACCATCGCGACCGTCCAGGTCGACTTCAACCAGCCCGAGCGCTTCGACCTGACCTACGACGCCGCCGACGGCTCCCGGCAGCGGGTCGTGATGGTCCACCGCGGCACCGTCGGCTCCATGGAACGCGTCACCGCCGCGGTGCTCGAGCGCTACCAGGGCCGCCTCCCGCTGTGGCTCGCGCCCGTCCAGCTCGCCGTCCTGCCCGTCTCCTCGGCCCAGGACGAGGCTGCCCGGGCGCTCGTCGACGCTCTCATCGCCGAAGGCCTCCGCCCGCGTCTGGGCCACGGCGGCTCGCTCGGCGCGCGGATCCGCGACTCCCGGCGCCGGCGCGAACCGCTCATCGCGGTCATCGGGGCGAGCGAGGCCGAGGTCGGGGAGGTGCAGGTACGCGACGTCGCGGCGGGGCTCGAGCGCCGGCTCTCGGTCGCCGGGCTGGTGGCTGCGATGAAGAAGGCCTATGCCTCGCGGGCGGGAGAGGTCTCCTGGTGAGATCTGCCGGCGAGGCCGAGATCGCCGAGGCGTCACGCACGTCGGCCGAGTCGGCAGTCAAGTGCCGACTCGGCCGACGCGGGTGACGTCTCGGCATGCCTACCGCGCAGCTCTATCGCACACCCGGCCCGTCGTCGGCGATAGTGCATGGGCAACCCGCGCCGACCGTGGCACCATCGAGACATGGCCGTGCCGGACGTGCTGCGTCCCTACGTCACGTCGCTGATCGCCTACGACGTGGACTTCGGGGCGCCGGGGATGCACCGGGGGATGCCGTCGACCGAGGTGACGTTCGTGCTGCCGGTCGACGATCCTCTGGTCACCTCGTGGGGGAGCCGCAGCGAGGCGGTGACGGCGTGGTCGCTGGTCTCCGGGCTGCACACCCGGCCGGCGACCATCCATCACCACGGCTATCAGCGAGGTGTGCAGCTGGGGCTGACGACCGCCGGGGTGCGGGCGCTGTTCGGGATGCCGGCCGCGGCCTGGCGCGGTGAGCTCCTGGCCCTCGACGAGGTCGCGGCACCCGGCGGCGTACGGCATCTGCCGGAGCAGCTGGCCGAGGCCGATCCGCGGCAGTGGGAGCGGTTGGTCGTCGCCGGTCTGGTCGCGGGGCTGGCGCGCCACGGCGAGCCGGGGCCGAGGGCGGAGGTCGGACGGGCGCTGGCGCTGCTGACCGGGGGAGCGGGCGTGCAGGAGGTGGCCGACGACGTCGGCTACAGCCGCCGGCGGATCAGCGACCTGGTGCGCGCCGAGACCGGGGTCGCGCCGAAGCAGTTCCAGCGGCTGGCGCGCTTCGACCGATCCCGCGGTCTCGTCGGCCGGCTACCCCTGGCGCAGGCAGCGAGCATCTGCGGCTACGCCGACCAGGCGCACCTGACGCGGGAGTGGCAGGAGTTCGCGGGGTGTTCGCCGACGACGTGGCTGCGCGAGGAGTTCCCATTCGTTCAAGACCTCGCCGACCGCCAGCCGGTTGACTCGAGGCATGACCACTGAACCCACCACAGACGTAGCGAAGATCAAGTACTGGCAGTCGATGGCGTTCGAGGACGCCGAGGCGATGATGGAGTGGCTGAGCGCGATCGGCTTCGTCGAGCACGCCACCTACCGCGAGGGTGGCATCGTGCACCACGCGGAATGGCTCTGGCCCGGCG
Organism: Nocardioides sp. NBC_00368; assembly: GCF_036090055.1. NCBI lineage: Bacteria > Bacillati > Actinomycetota > Actinomycetes > Propionibacteriales > Nocardioidaceae > Nocardioides > Nocardioides sp. NBC_00368. The sequence goes on along the minus strand of NZ_CP107970.1, from coordinate 1,485,789 downwards.
GAGGAGGGCTGATGTTCGGACAGGTACGCGAGGACGGCGGCATCAAGAACACCGGTGCGTCCTCGGCCTACCTGATCACCGACGACCCCGACGCCGTCTTCGACAAGGCGGTCGCCGCGGGCGCCACCGTGGACCGGCCGATGGTCGACCAGGACTACGGCGGTCGCGGCGGCACGGTCACCGACCCGGAGGGCAACTCCTGGTCGTTCGGCAACTACCAGCCGTCGTGATCGCCAGGCGATATCGCACACCTTGGTCGCCGGCCGCGACAGCGCACCAGCAGGCCTGAGACGAAGAGGGTCGAGAGGCACCGACCCTTTAGCCTTGGACGCATGACACGGACCGGGGAAGCAGGGGGACGGTTGTCGAGTCTGACCGGCCCGGTCGAGATCGTCGGCGTCGGGCTGCTGGGCACGTCCGTGGCGCTGGCGTGCGCCGCGGCCGGTCTCGACGTCCTCCTCAGCGACTCGGTCGCCAGTCACGTACGCACCGCGACCGGCCTCGGCGCCGGCCGCCGTCGCAAGCCCGGCGACACGCCTCAGTTGGTCGTCGTCGCGGTCCCGCCGGCGCACCTCGGTGAGGTGATCACCCGAGCGCTCGCCGACAGCCCCGAAGCGGTCGTCACCGACGTCGGCAGCGTCAAGGCGTCACCGCTGGCCTACGTGCGTGAGCACAGCCCCGCCGACGTACGCCGCTACGTCGGCGGGCACCCGATGGCCGGCAGCGAGCGCTCCGGGCCTCTGGCCGCGACCGCGACGCTGTTCGAGGGGCGGCCGTGGGCGGTCACGCCGCACCCGGAGGCCGACCCGGCGGCGACCGAGCTCGTCGGCGAGCTCGCCACCCTGTGCGGCGGCGTCGCGCTGACCCTCACGCCCGAGGACCACGACCAGGCGGTGGCCCGCACCTCCCACGTACCGCACTTGATGGCGGCCCTGGTGGCGGGTCGGCTCGCGGTGGCGCCCGAGGGACACCTCGGCCTCAGCGGCCAGGGCGTACGCGACGTGACCCGGGTGGCCGCCGGCGACCCGGGCCTCTACGGCCAGATCGTGGCCGGCAACGCCCGCGCGGTGACCGACCTGCTCACCGAGGTGCGCGCCCAGCTCGACGAGATGATCGCGGCCGTCGGCAACGGCGACGCGGCCGCCCTGGACGTACTCCTCAAGGAGGGGCAGGCCGGCACCCGCGCCATCCCCGGCAAGCACGGCCGGCCGCAGACCGCGCAGGCGATCGTCTACGTCACGGTGCCCGACGAGCCCGGCAACCTGGCCCGGCTCTTCGCGGACGCGGGGGAGAGCGGCGTCAACATCGAGGACGTACGCATCGACCACGACCCGGGTCGTCCGGTGGGTGTCATGGAGCTGGTCGTGGCCGAGGACGCGGCCGACCGGATGCAGAGGGTTCTGGAGTCCCGGGGTTGGGTCGCTCACCGGTAGGCTCCCGCCCGTGAGCAGCAGCAATCCCACCACTGACCCCGCCCGCATCGTCATCGCCGTCGACGGCACCTCCGGCTCCGGGAAGTCGAGCACCTCGCGTGGGGTCGCCGACCGCCTCGGGATGCGCTACCTCGACACGGGCGCGATGTACCGGGCGATGACCTGGTGGATGCTCAGCAACGACATCGACGTGCACGACGCCGACGCCGTCGCGGCGGCGGCCGGCAAGCCCGTGATCACCTCCGGCACCGACCCGCTCGGCCCGACGATCGCCCTCGACGGATCCGACGTCTCGGTCGAGATCCGCAGCGACCGGGTCAACGCCGCCGTCTCCCCGGTCGCCACGGTCCGCGAGGTCCGCGCCCGCCTGATCGCCCTCCAGCAGCAGGAGATCGAGCAGGCGCTGGCCGCCGGCTCCGGCATCGTGGTCGAGGGCCGCGACATCGGCACCGCGGTCTGGCCAGCCGCCGAGCTGAAGCTGTACGTCACCGCCGACCCCGCCGCCCGCGCTGCCCGCCGCGCCGCCGAGGAGGGCGGCAGCGACGCCGAGGCCGTCCGCGCCTCGCTGGAGAACCGCGACAAGATCGACTCCACCAAGGGCGGTGCGGCGGTGCCGGAGGGCGCCACCCACCTGGACACGACGCCCTACACGCTGGAGGAGGTCATCCAGCTGGTGGTCGAGCTCGTCGCGACCAACGCCCGCGGCACATCCGACAAGGCGGGGGAGTGAGCGCGAGCCCGCCCGCGGGCACACCCCGCACCGACCTCCCTCCTACGGACGGGGTCCCGCACCCGAGCCGGTGGGCGCTCTACCACATCAACGTCTACGCCCGGTGGCTGATCCGTCGCCGTTTCGACGTCCGGCTGCACGAGACCGGCAACATCCCGGCGACGGGGCCGGTCGTCTTCGCCTCCAACCACATCGGGATCATCGACGGACCGCTGCTGGCGATCTTCACGCCGCGTCCCGTGCACGCCCTGACCAAGCTCGAGATGTTCGAGCACTGGTTCCTCGGGCCGTTCCTGCGCTGGGCGGGGCAGATCCCGCTCTACCGGTTCGGCAGCGACCCGGCCGCGGTGAAGATGGCGCTGAAGGTGCTGCGCGAGGGCAACGCGATGGGCATCTATCCCGAGGGCACCCGCGGTGCCGGCGACCTGGTCCGGTTCAACCGCGGCGCCGCCTACCTCGCGCTCGCCTCGGGCGCTCCGGTGGTGCCCGTGACCATGCTCGGCAGCCGCGACCCGGGCGGCGGGGTCTCCTCGCTGCCGCACAAAGGTGCCCGGATCGACATCGTCTATGGCGAGCCTTTCCACGTGGAGCGCGTAGGCTGGCCGCGTACCAGGGAACAAGTCGGGCATGTCTCGGGTTTGCTCCAGAAGCACATGCAGGTCCAACAGGACCATGCCCTGGCGTTGACCGGTCGCGAACTGCCCGGTCCGCTACCTAGCGAGGAGAACAATGACTGACCCCGACGTCTCGTACGAAGACGTACGAGACCTGCACGAGACTGACGAGACCCCGGCCGGGCCGCAGCCCGTCGTGGCCGTCGTCGGCCGCCCCAACGTCGGGAAGTCGACTCTGGTCAACCGGATCATCGGCCGCCGCGAGGCGGTCGTCCAGGACGTACCCGGCGTGACCCGCGACCGCGTCTCCTACGACGCCGACTGGAACGGCAAGGCCTTCACGCTGGTCGACACCGGCGGCTGGGACCCCGACGCCCAGGGCCTGGCCGAGCGGATCGCCGCCCAGGCCGAGATCGCGGTCTCCCTGGCCGACGCCGTCCTCTTCGTGGTCGACGCGACCGTCGGCATCACCGACGCCGACGAGGCGGTCGTACGCATCCTGCGCAAGTCCGGCAAGCCGGTCGTCCTGGTCGCCAACAAGGTCGACGACATGCGCACCGAGGCGGAGGCGTCCGCGCTGTGGAACCTCGGGCTCGGTGAGCCCTGGCCGGTCTCCGCGCTCCACGGCCGCGGCTCGGGCGACATGCTCGACGCGATCCTCGCGGTGCTCCCCGACCCGCCGCCGCTCCCCGAGGGCACCGAGATCGGCGGCCCGCGTCGGATCGCGCTGGTCGGCAAGCCCAACGTCGGCAAGTCCTCCCTGCTCAACAAGCTGGCCAAGGAGGAGCGGGCCGTCGTCGACAACGTCGCCGGCACGACCGTGGACCCGGTCGACGAGCTGATCGAGCTCGGCGGCCGCGAGTGGCGCTTCATCGACACCGCGGGCATCCGCAAGCGCGTCAAGGAGTCCAGCGGCCACGAGTACTACGCGTCCCTGCGCACCACCACCGCGATCGACCGCGCCGAGGTGGCCGTGCTGGTCATCGACGGCGGCGAGAAGATCTCCGAGCAGGACATCCGGATCCTGCAGACCGTCCGCGAGGCCGGTCGCGCGCTCGTGATCGCCTTCAACAAGTGGGACCTCGTCGACGAGGACCGTCGCTGGCAGCTCGACCGCGAGATCGAGCGGGAGCTGGTCCAGGTGCAGTGGGCGCCGCGGATCAACATCACCGCACGCACCGGCTGGCACGTCGACCGCCTGGTCCCCGCCCTCGACAAGGCCCTCGAGGGCTGGGAGACGCGCATCGGCACCGGCGCGCTCAACTCGTTCCTCGGCCGCCTCGTCGCCGAGCACCCGCACCCGGTCCGCTCGGGCAAGCAGCCGAAGATCCTGTTCGGCACGCAGCCCTCGACCGCGCCGCCGACCTTCATCCTGTTCACCAGCGGCAAGCTCGACGCCTCCTACGAGCGCTTCATCGAGCGCCGGCTGCGCGAGGAGTTCGGCTTCGTCGGCACGCCGATCGTGCTTCAGCAGCGCGTCCGGGAGAAGCGCAAGCGCTAGCAGCGCACGGACCCAACGCAACGGGCCCGCAGGTCACCACGGTGATCTGCGGGCCCGACGTACGTCGCGAGCTGCTCAGGCGGCGGAGCCGTCCGCGTTGACCGAGGGAGCCTTGACCTCGAGGCGCTCCAGCACGCCCTGATAGAGCTTGGTCAGAGCGGCGACCTCCTCGGGGGTGAAGGCGTCGAACATGACCTGCCGGATCAGCCTGACGTGCTCAGGGGCAGCGGCCTCGATCGCCTCGAGCCCGGCCGGGGTGAGGTCGACGTAGGCACCGCGCCGGTCGTCGAGGCACTCGCGGCGCTCGACGAGCCCACGGGCGGCCATCCGCATGACCTGGCGCGAGAGCCGGCTCTTCTCCCACTGCAGCTTGTCACCGAGCTCGTACATCCGCAGCGAGCGGTCGGGGACGTCGGTCAGGTTGACCAGGACGTCGTAGTCGGCGAGGGAGAGGCCGTTCTTGGCTTGGAGGTCGCGGTTCATGCGCGCGGTGAGCTGTGCGTTGACGGCGAGCCAGGAACGCCACGCGACCTGTTCGTCGTTACTGAGCCACTTGACCTCGTCCATGAGGTACACCTTACCGAGTCGGAACCGGTGCTTTCAGCAGCACCGCCCGCTCAGAGCAACTGTTGACGCAGAAACTAGACTGGTCGCAGAGGCGCGGCCAGAGAGGATCCCGACTGATGAGCACGTGGAACTTCATGGACGCCTCCAGCAAGGAGACCCTGCTGGACCTGATCCGCCGCGAGGCGGACGGGATGTTCGCCCTCGTCGCAGACGATCGGGCCTGGAACGGCCCGACCGCCTCGGGCGCGTGGACCGCCGCGAACGTCGTCGGCCACCTGGTCGACACCACCGAGACCTACTTCCGCAGCTTCGACGCCGCCGCAGGCAAGGGGGAGGCGCCGGAGCTGGTGCCGCTCACCGAGATGGCGACCCACGTCGACAAGGGCGCCCGCCAGTTCGAGGGCGTCTCGCGCGCCGAGCTGGTCGAGCGCTGCCGGACGGCGCTCGCCAAGGAGCTGGCGATCTTCGAGGGCCTCAGCGCCGACGACTGGATGGGCCTGACTGTCCCGCACAAGTACATGGGCCCGCTCCCGGCGGCGTTCTACCCGGTCTTCGCGCTGGTCGACTACACGCTGCACAGCTGGGACATCCGCGAGGGCCTCGGTCGTCCGCACGCGCTGGCGGCGGACTCCGCCGACATGCTGGTGCCGCTGTGCAACATCCTGTGGGCCAACACCGTGGCGCGTACGCCCGCGGCGGAGCCGCTCGAGGTCGGCATCGCCATCACCTCCGGCGCGCACGCCGGTGGCACCCGGATGACGCTCGGCGCCGACGGCCTCCAGCAGGAACCCGGATCGTTCGACGGTGTCGAGACGATCATCGAATTCGACCCGGCCAGCTTCGTGCTGACCGCGTACGGCCGGACCAACGCCGGCACCGTCAAGGGCGACCCCGCGGTCGCCGCAGAGTTCCTGGGCAGCTTCTTCAGGATCTGAGAGTCATGGCATGAGGAGAGCACGATGAGCATCGACATGGACTTCATCACGAAGGACCGTGAGCGGATCAAGAAGGAGTACCTCCGTGAGGAGGGCGCCCGCCCGGCCAGCACGGCCCGGGGGATCCACCACACCGCGCTGCTCTCCTCCGACGTACGCAGGTCGATCGACTTCTACCAGGGACTCCTGGAGTTCCCGCTGACCGAGATCTTCGAGAACCGTGACTACGCCGGCTCCGACCACTTCTTCTTCGACGTCGGAGCGGGCAACCTGCTGGCCTTCTTCACCCTTCCCGGGCTCGACCTGGGGGAGTACGCGGAGGTCCTCGGTGGGCTGCACCACATCGCGATCTCGGTGACCCACGAGAAGTGGGACTACCTGCGCGCCAAGCTCGACGACGCCGGGATCGACTACATGGTCGAGTCCAAGTCGTCGATCTACTTCAAGGGACCCGACGGCGAGCGGCTCGAGCTCCTCGCCGACCCGCTGGGGGAGATGTACGGCACCAAGGTGCTCTGACGCCCGACGCATCCGGGACGGGCGGCCCGTCCCGGATGCGCTCAGGGACGGTCGAACGGGTCCTCGGGCACCTCGAGCTCGAGCTGCTCCTCGTAGACCTGCTCCTCGGCCCGCCGGTCGGCCAGCCACGCCGTCAGCGCCACCACGACCAGCTGCGAGCGGGACTCGGCGGCCATCTCGTGGACCATGGCGTCGAGCACGTCGACGTTCGTCGCGAGCAGGCGCAGGGGCATCGTGACGTACGGGTCCTCGAGGCGTTTCGGCTGCGGGACGGTGCGCAGGAAGGTGCCGTCGGAGACGGGCCTGGTCTTCTCGCGCAGCGCTGCCTGGTGGGCCCGCAGGAGGACGGGGAGCCGGGGGCGGGTGGCCGCGACGGCGTCGAGCATCACGTCGACGAGCGAGCGCGGCACCGACTGGCTGTAGGTCTTCCACTGCGCCGCCAGGGATGCCGGCACGGAGAGGCTGATCGCCTGCACCGGCATCCCCTGGCGCCGCCCGGCGCCCTCCCGCTTCGACCTCGTGCGGTGGGCGGGAGTGCCCTTTCGGGAGATCGGGTCGAGCTTGCCGGAGGGCGCTGGGCTGCTGGTCTCTTCGGTGCTGGTCGGGGCTGTGTTGGATGGGGAAGGTGTATCCGACACGGTGAGCTCCTGTGGTGGGTGTGATCCATGTGTCAGGAGTGATTGTGTCGGACGGCACCGACAGTTTCGCGAGGGCCTGTGTCAGATCACCAGGCTCAGCGCCAGCACGAACACCAGACCGGACACGGAGAGCACCGTCTCCATCAGCGACCAGGACTTGATCGTCTGCACGACGTCGAGGCCGAAGTACTCCTTGACCAGCCAGAACCCGGCGTCGTTGACGTGCGAGAAGAACACCGAGCCGGCACCGACCGCCAGGACGACGAGGGAGACCTCGGCTGCGGGCATGTTGGCGACCAGGTCGACGACGAGCGACGACGCGGTGATGGTGGCCACGGTCGCGGAGCCGGTGGCGAGGCGGATGAGGACCGCGAGCACCCAGGCGAGGACGATGGCGGAGACGCCCGAGCCCTGCGCCCACTCGGCGAGCTGGGTGCCGATGCCGGTGTCGATCAGCGACTGCTTGAAGCCACCGCCGGCGGCGACGATGAGCACGATCCCCGCGATCGGCGGGAGCGACTGCTCGACGGTCCTGGCGATCTGACGGCGGTCCATCCCGGCGCCGCGGCCGAGGGTGAACATGGCGACGACGACCGCGATGGTCAGCGCGACGAGCGGGTAGCCGATCACGTCGAAGACCTGCTGGACCTGGTTCCCCGGATCGTTGATGACGATATCGACGATCGCCTTGGCGAGCATCAGGACGAGCGGCAGCAGGACGCTGAACAGCGTGACGCCGAAGGTCGGGCGGCGGATGTCGGTCGCGGTGGCCGCTCCCGGGCCGCCCACCGGAGTGGCGTCGAAGGTGTGGGGCGCCTCGACCACGACCCAGCGGCCGGCGAGCCGGCCGAACAGCGGACCGCTGACGATGATGACCGGGATGGAGACGAGTACGCCGAGCGCGAGCGTCGTGCCGAGGTCGGCCTGGAGCGCGCCGATCGCGGCCAGCGGACCAGGGTGCGGTGGCACCAGGCCGTGCATCGCCGAGAGACCGGCGAGGGTCGGGATGCCGACCGTGATGAGCGAGACCTGCGCCCGGCGGGCGACCAGGTAGATGACCGGCATCAGCAGGACCAGGCCGATCTCGAAGAACATCGGCAGGCCGATGATCGCGCCGACGAGCGCCATCGCCCAGGGCAGCGTACGCACCGATGACCTGCCGACGATCGTGTCGACGATCTGGTCTGCGCCGCCGGAGTCGGAGAGGAGCTTGGCGAACATCGCGCCGAGCGCGATCAGCAGGCCGACGCTGGTGGCGGTCGCGCCGAATCCCTCGCCGAACGAGGTGATCACGTCCATCACGTTGCGTCCCGACAGCACGCCGACCGCGACCCCGCCGAGGAGCAGGGCGAGGAACGGATGCAGCTTCACGTAGGTGATCAGGACCACGATCAGCGCGATCGCGGCGAGCGCGGCGGCGAGGAGTACGCCTCCGGAGGCGACCGGTGCGACCGGCTCGGTCGCGGCGGCAAGGATGTTCATGCGGACTCCTTGGTCAGGTTCGAGGTGGGGGACACCGCGGAGAGGTAGCGGTCGACGATCGCATCGACGTCCTGGTCGATGTCGACGGTCGTGCCCTGCTCGTCGGGAGCGAGGGGCTCGAGGGTCGCGAACTGCGAACGCAGCAGCGACGGCGGCATGAAGTGCCCCGCGCGGGCGGCGAGGCGTGCCTCGACCACCTCCGGGGTGCCGCTGAGATGGAGGAGCCGGAGGCCGCGGGCGCGACTGTGGAGCAGGTCGCGGTAGCTGCGCTTGAGCGCCGAGCAGCTCAGCACCGCGCCGGTCTGCTCGTGCTCGGCGAGCCAGCTGCCGAGCGTCTCCAGCCAGGGTTGCCGGTCGTGGTCGTCGAGCGGACGGCCCGAGGCCATCTTCGCGATGTTCTCCGGCGGGTGGAAGTCGTCGGCGTCGGCGAAGGGGACCTGGAGGCGCTGGGCGATGGCCGCACCGACGGTCGACTTGCCGGAGCCGGAGACTCCCATGACGACGAGGAGGCGGTGTCCTGAGCCTGTCGAAGGGGGGTTCTGTGTCACGCGTCACAGCGTGCATCAAAAGGCATCCGTTTGGCAAGGCGGAGCGATGTTAAGGATTCCGATTGCGTGGAGTCGAGGATGTGCGACGATGCCGCAGTGATGACTTCGAGCGGTGAGTCCGCGCACCGACTGCACCAGAGCGTCCGGGACGCCCTCGGGCGCCAGATCGTCTCCGGCTCGCTGTCGACCGGCGCGGTCCTGACGTTGGAAGGGATCCAGGCGACGTACGACGTCTCGCGCCCGGTCGCCCGCGAGTCCATCCGGGTCCTGCAGGCGATGGGCCTGGTCGCGACCCGGCGTCGCGTCGGCATCACCGTTCTCCCGCGTCAGGAGTGGAACGTCTTCGACCCGCTGGTCATCCGCTGGCGCCTCGACGGCGAGGGCCGGCGCGAGCAGCTGCTGTCTCTCTCCGAGCTGCGCCGCGGGTTCGAGCCGATCGCCGCCCGGCTCGCCGCCGAGCGAGCCCAGCCTGAGCATCACGGCGCTCTCGCCCGCTCCGTAGCCGACATGGTCGTCCACGCTGCATCGGGCGACCTCGAGGCTTACCTGGAGGCCGACACCGCCTTCCACAGGGTGCTCCTCAACGCCTGCGGCAACGACATGCTCGCCGCGTTCGGCGACCTCGTCGCTGAGCTTCTCGCCGGACGTACGCACCACCACCTGATGCCCGCCACGCCGAATCCCACCGCGATCGAGCTGCACGAGAAGGTGGCCATCTCGATCCGCAACGGCGACCCCGCCGGAGCCGAGGAGGCCATGCGCGCCATCATCGACGAGGCCGCCGAAGCCCTCGCCGCCGCCGACGACCCGCCGTAGGGGTACCGATTGGAGGCCTTGCGTCGCGGTGCGGTAATGTTCGGATCGCTTCGAGCGGAGAAATCCACTCGCAGTTTCGGGCTGTGGCGCAGCTTGGTAGCGCACTTGACTGGGGGTCAAGGGGCCGCAGGTTCAAATCCTGTCAGCCCGACGGACAAGTCCAGGTCAGATGGTGAATCTGACCTGGACTTCGTTGGTTTTCAGGGCAGCTGCAGGCTCACGAGCCGTTTCGTCCCTCGGGTCTGGGCGACGTAGAGGTCGCGCGGGCCGGAGTCCCCGGCGGCTCGGATGCCTGCGGGGTCGACGATGATGACGGTGTCGAACTCCAGGCCGCGGGCGTCGGGTGCGGCGACGATGGTCGCACCGGCGGTTTCGACGTCAGCCTCCAGAGCGTGCGACCGGTCGGTGGTGGCGATGACGCCGATCAGCTCATCGGGGTGCTCCTGAGCCACCTGGCTGATCAGGTCGTTCAGCGTCGACCGGAGGGCATCGACGGTCACGCCGAGGACGCGTGGATGGTCTCCGTGCCGGATCGATCTGGAGAGCTGCTGATCGGGAGCGATCTCGGCCAGCAGCGGCTCGGTGGCGAGCAGGATCTCGGTCGTGGTGCGGTAGTTGACCGACAGCCGGTGGTGAGCGAATCGCTCCTCGACGTACTGTCTCAGCGCGTCGTCCCACGAGCGGAGGGTGGTCGCGGGGCCTGCCTGGGCGAGGTCTCCGACGATGGTCATCGACCGGCCCGGGCAGCGGCGCATCAACGCCCGCCACTCCATCTCGGAGAGCTGCTGGGCCTCGTCCACGACGATGTGTCCGTAGCTCGCCTCGGGCGCACCGTCGACCAGGGTGCGCGCCTCGTCCAGGAGGGCCAGGTCCGGGCTGCCCCACCCGTCGCGAGCACCGAGCAGCACGAGGTCTTCCGCCGCGACATCGGGAAGAACGGCAGCGAGTACGTCGCGGCTGCTCAGGAGCTCGCGGACGAGGTCCTCGGCGGAGAGCCGGGGCCAGACCCGGGCGATCGCGCGATCGATGGCCGGGTCCCCGAGGAGATCTTCGCGGATGCTGTCCCAGTCGATGTCCAGACCGTCTTCGGAGGCTGTGCCCTCGACACCTGCGAACCGGTCGAGATCGATGCCCAGCAGCGCCTCCAGCTCTTCTTCGAAGTCGGAGATCTCCGTCGTGGTGCGCCGTTCCAGCTCGGCCACGAGATCATCGACGACGTACTCGGTGAAGAGAGCGCACGCCCGATTGTGCCCGACGTCGCCCTGCAGGGCCTGGCGGCGAGCGGCATCGACGACCGCCGGGTCGAGCGTCACTGTGTCGTGGGTGGTCTTCAGCTCCAGCGGTACGCCGTGAGGCTGATGGCGCCGCACCACGCGCGCGAGGCCGTCGGCGAGCGCGGAGCGTCCTTTGATCCGCGCGATGTGATCCGGGTCGGCGCGTGTCGCCTCGATGCCTACCAGGTCAGGCATCGTCGCCAGCTTCACGTCGTTCTCGCCGAGCGAGGGCAGCACCTCGGAGATGTAGGTGAGGAAGCGCTGGTTCGGCCCGAAGACGAGGACACCTCGGTCGGCGATGGCGGGGAACGCGTACAGCACGTACGCCGCGCGGTGCAGCGCGACGATGGTCTTGCCCGTCCCTGGGCCGCCGTCGACGACCATCACCCCGCGATGGGGAGAGCGGACGATCTCGTCCTGCTCGGCCTGAAGGGTCGCCGCGGCCTCGTGCATCCGCCCGGTCCGGGCCGTGCTCAGTGCTGCGACGAGCGGGCTGTCGCCCACGAGGTCGGCAGCCGTCGGCGACGTACCGTCGAGGATCTCATCGTTGACGTCGACGACCCGGCGCCCGTCGAGGCGCAGGTGGCGGCGCCGGCGCAGGCCCATCGGTGAGGCCATCGTCGCCGCATAGAACGGTCGCGCCGCCTCGGCCCGCCAGTCGATGAGCAGCGGCTCTCCGGCCTCGGAGCGCAGTCCGATCCGGCCGATGTGCAGGGACTCGCCGTCCTCGGCGCGATCGATCCGCCCGAAACACAGCGCGTGTTCGGCCGCCCGCAGCTGTCGGACGCGCTCTGTCAGCTGCGCGACCTCCATGTCCCTGGCATGACGCTCACCGGGCCCGTCGACGGGCGCCGCGATCGCCCGCTCCTGGGCCGCGCGTCTCGCGCTCGCCTCGGCCTCGAGGAGCGCATGCATCGCGTCTACCGACCGCTGCTCCTCGCCGACCTGACCGACCCCGTCGACCTGCTCGCCCACGTACCCGCCTTCCGTTGGAGGACGTCAACTATGAGCGGCGGCCTTGGTAAAGACAACGTTGATCTTTTCCCGGATCCATGGCCTCTCACCGACGGCCGACCTTTCGGTCTGGATCTAATCGTCGCCGTGACCGAGGTCGCTCTCCACGATGGGACGCGTCCGATTCCCTCAGCATCACAGGAGCAACCATGGGTAAGACCGTGCGAAGGCTTGTACCAATCGGCGCGGCGATCGCGGCGGTGAACGCCATCGTCCCGGCGGCGTTCGCGGACCAGGGAGGCGGCTCCGGGTGGGAGCAGACCTTCACGCCACCGTTCCACCTCGCGGCGGGGGAGAGCTGCGCGTTCGAGCTGCAGGCAGACGTCCTGTACGACCACGAGATCACTCGGGTGGTGGAGACGTTCCCCGACGGCTCGCCGCGGGTGGTCGACACCCAGGGGTCGCTCGGGTTCCGCTTCACCAACGTCGACAGCGGTGAGTCGATCCGTCGTGACACCTCCGGCACCCTCCGCGCGACGATCGGCCAGGACGGCGGCGTCCACTTCCGGTTCCACGGCAACGGACTGGCGGTGATCCGGATGCCCAACGCCCTCACCCCGCCGGGCGTCTACGTCGTCTCCGGGGATGTCGACTACGTCCGGCATGCCGACGGGCAGCGAGAGTTCGCGGAGATCGACGGCACCGTCGAGAACATGTGCCAGACTCTCGACTGATGATCCAGCTGCGGCTCAGTTCCGCCGTGCTCTCCCGGACACGCTTCGCGTTCTCGCCGTTGGCCGAGGCCGTGAAGAGCTTGTACGTGGTCCATTCCGGCGCGATCCATCCGCTGCACCGCGGCTGGTACGACCGGGTGCGTGCCGACCTGCGGCGGGCCGACAACGAGCTGCTCAGGGGGATCGTGCCGCCTGGCGGACACGTCGCCGAGTTCCTCTTCGTCGGCGCCACCAGCACCGAGACCACGATCGAGGAGCAGCTCCAGCTGATCGCGGGCTGGCCGCACGAGCACCTTCTGCTGGAGCTGCAGCGGGCCTGGCACGGGGTCGGGGTGACACCGGCAGTACGCCGGGTTCTCGAGGACTCCGACGCTCCTCGACGGGTCGCCGTGGAGCTCGAGCGTTATTGGCACCAGGTGCTCGAGCCCCACTGGCCCAGGCTGCGCGGAGTGCTCGACGCCGACGTCGCCTACCGCCTGGACCGGCTGGCCCGCGGTGGCATCGCCTCCCTCCTCTCGGACCTGCACCCGTCCCTGCAGTTCACGGATCAGGCGATCCGCATCACCAGCGCCACCGACGGCGACATCGACGGCGGCGGCCTCACCTTGGTCCCGAGCGTCTTCGTCTGGCCGCGGATGTGGGTCGAGCTCGGGCTGCTCGGCGAGCCGAGCCTGACGTACGGCGCGCGCGGCATCGGCACCCTGTGGGCGGACCGGCCCATGCCGGTGGACCGGGAGGACGCGCTGGGCGAGCTGCTCGGCCGCAGTCGGAGCGAGATCCTGATGAGCCTGCAGGTCCCACGATCGACGACCGATCTGGCCCGGGAGATCGGACTCGCAGCCGCGACCGTGAGCTCCCATCTGTCGGTGCTACGGCGCACCGGACTGGTCACCTGCTGGCGCAGCGGCCGGCGGGTGCTCTACCAGCGCACCGCGCTCGCTTCCGTGATGGTCGATGCCGGCCTGGCCGAAGAGCGGGACCAGGCACACGGCTGAGCATCGGCCCTGCCCTCAGATCTCAGACCACGCCGTGCTCGTAGGCGAAGGCGGTGGCGGCGGTGCGGGAGCGGACGTCGAGCTTGGTGAAGATGTTCGAGAGATGGCGGGCGACGGTCTTCTCGCTGAGGACCAGGTCGGTGGCGATCTGAGCGTTGCTGCGGCCGGAGGCGACCAGACGCAGGACCTCGGCCTCGCGGGCGGTGAGGCCGGCGGGCAGGGAGGCGGGGGCGAGGAGAGCTTCGGCCTCGTCGGCGGCAGGGCGGGCGCCGATCTGCCGGAAGACCGTACGTGCCGCCTCGAGCTCGCGGCGGGACGATTCGGTGTCGCCGGCCTCGGCCAGTGCTCGCCCGGTCAGCAGCCGGGCGCGGCCTCGCTCATAGGTGGCGTCGGCCCGGGCCCACAGCTGCTGGGCCTTGCGCAGGTAGGGCAGGGCGCCTGCGGCGTCGCCCGCGGCCAGCTCGACGGCACCGTGTGCGTGCGCGGCGGCCGCCTCCAGCCAGACGCAGCCGAAGCGTCCGGCCAGCGCGTCCAGCTCGGCCGCGGCGTCGCGGGCCCGGTCGCCCTCACCGGCTTCGATGAGCACGTCGACCGCGGCCGGCAGGAGGCGGCATCGCTGCACGTCACCGCCCGTCTCGGCGAGCAGCCGGTCGATCGCGGCCAGCGCCGCGGGGCCCTCGCCGCGGGCCGACCAGAGCAGGGCGAGGCCGGGCTGCGGGTCGAAGCCGCTGTCGGCAGCGCGCTCGTAGGCGGCATCGGCCTCGGCGTACTCGCCGCGCAGCCGGAGCACCTCGCCGGCCTCGTACGCCGCCAGCCCGACCGCGTCCGGCGCGTTCACCTCCCGGTAGCGGCGGGTGGCGTCGTCGAACTCCTCCAGAGCCCGCTGCCACTCGCCGTGCAGCCGCAGCAGCTGGCCGCGGTGGACGGCGCACTGGCCGGTGAACGCCAGCAGTCCGGGCTGGGCGGCGCACCAGCGCTCGAGTGCGGTTGTCCACTCCGCGACCCGGCCGAAGTCGCTGATCTCCTGGCAGCCCTCGATCGCGGTGCAGTAGACGTGTCCCGCCACGACGGAGGAGGCCTCGCCCGCGATCACCCGGACCATCGCCTCGTCGAGCCGGGCCAGACCTTCGGCCACCCGCCCTGCGTAGATCGCCATCCGGCCCTGCGCGCAGAGCCCCAGGGCGGTGAGGTCGGGCTCGGCATGGCGTCGGCCGAGTTCGGCCACGTGGTCGGCGTAGCTCCCGGCCGTGGCGTAGTCACCGGTGTCCAGCGCGCGGAACAACCGCAGGAAGTCCACCCATCCGACCGCGGCACCTGCGGTGTCCTCGCCGGCCTCGGTGACCAGGCCCTCCGCTCGCGACGTCCAGCCACGAGCGAGGGCGCCCTCGCCGTGGACGTAGGCGGTCATCGTGATCCGGAAGGCGCAACGGACCGAGCGACCGAGGTCGGCGGCCTCCTGACTCCTGCGGAAGGCACGCTGAAGAGCGGCGATGGTCTCGTCGTGGTGTCCGGTCAGCTCCGCGGCGACGGCGAAGTCCTCGAGCTCCTCGGCCGAGAGCAGGTCCGGGTCGGAGGCATACCAGGCTGCGTACGCCGCGCCCCAGTCGCCGCGGTCGTAGTCGACGCGGGCGCTCTCCAGCTGGACGTCGGCCACGGCAGGCACCTCCTCTGGAGAGCGTACTCGGATCAGGCGCCGACGGAGATCCGTGCCGACTGCCGCATCCGCGACGCGATCCGGTCGGCGACCAGCGCCGCGTCGCGGCCGGCACCCGCCAGCAGCATCGAGCTGAACGCGTACTGGAAGCTGAGGCCACAGAAGAACAGCCCATCGGCCTCCGGCACCACGCCACGCATCTCCCGCGGCCAGCCGTCCTCGTCCAGCACCGGCAGGTGGATCCAGTCGAAGGCCTGCCGGAAGCCGGTGGCCCACACGACGTTGGCGACCTCCCGCGGCTCGCCGTCGACGACCGGCAGGCCGTCGTGGACCTCCTCGACCCTGGAGGTCACCCGCTCGACGCCACGGTCGGCCAGGTCCGAGCGCTTCACGCGCAGCATCGGGCCGCCATGGCGCCGGATCTCAGGCATCTCCTTGCGTCCCATCGGCGTACGCCGCGTGATGACGTGGCGCCACATGAAGAGCAGCACCGGGAAGAGCACGTGCATCACCGGCGAGTCCAGGCGCGGCGGGATCTGGCCGCAGTCGCGGCCGGCCAGGATCGTCGGCCGCGACTCGGCGACCTCGAAGGCGATGTCGCAGCCGGAGTGGCTGGCGCCGACGACGAGAACCGGGCCCTCGCGCAGCTGCCCGGGGCGGCGGTACTCGCTCGAGTGGAGCTGCAGGATCGACGGGTCGAGCTGCGCCGAGATGGCGGGGACGTTGGGCGTACGCCCGAAGGTGCCGGTCGCCACCACGACGTTGTCGCAGGTCCAGGTGCCGCGGTCCGTCGTCACCCGGAACCCGTTGCCGTCCGTCTCCAGCCCGGTGACTCGGGTCTCGAGTTGCACGGGCAGCTCGAAGGTGCGGGCGTACGTCTCGAGGTAGTCGCCGACGTCGTCCTTGCCGGGGAAGGACCATCTCTTCGCCGGGAACGCCAGCCCCGGGAGGCCGTCGTACTTGGCCGGTGAGTAGAGCCGCAGCGTGTCCCACTGGCGTCGCCAGTTGTCGCCGATCCGCGCGTTGGCGTCGAGGATGAGGAACGGGCGGCCGCGGCGTCGCAGGTGGTAGCCGGTCGCCAGGCCGGCCTGGCCGGCGCCGATGATGATCGTCTCGATGTGTGTGGTGTCCATGCTCGTGACGCTAGGTCCGCGCCACACAGGTCCGCGTCGGTCGTGCGGCGCATTCGGGTTGCACGTGGCGATGGGTCGAATTACCCATCGCCATGCCAGCCGAGCGGGGGCGATACTCGACACATGGCGAAGCAGCCCCCGGAGGACTTCAGCAAGCTCCCGCCCTCGGTGCCGCTGGAGGACACCCTCGCCTACCAGCTCGAGACGGAGATCCCGCGCGGTCCCGAAGGTGGTGGGGACGCCGTCGACGGTGGTGGCGACGGCGACTGAGCGTCGGCCGATCGAGCGCGCCGTCAGAGCACGAGCAGGAGGCCGAGCGCCGCCAGCAGGTCCCAGATCCAGCACATGTGGACGTACCACGGCGGGATGCCGCGGAGCCCGAGGACGTGGCGGTCGTGGTGGTGCAGCAGGTCCCAGACGCCGTGCAGTGCCCAGCCGAGGGCGAGCCAGCGGCCGGAGACAGTGACCGCGAGCGCGATGCTGATGACGGCGGCAGCGAGGAAGGCCCACTCCGTCAGTCGCTCGGCACGGGTGCCCCAAACGAGCGAGAGCGTCGGGTAGACGCTGTAGAGAACGACCACCGACAAGCAGCCGAGGACGAGGCCGACCTGCGGCCAGCCGGCGACGACGACAGTGACCAGGGCGCCACCCACTCCGGCGTACGTCGCAGCGCGGAGCGACAGCAGGTTCTGGAACCTCGAGTCAGGTCGTCTGAGGATCGCAGGCAGGTTCATGGGGACAGACTAGAGCCGCAGAAATCCGATGCTCAGGATCGGCCGCGCTCACTAGGGTGAGCCGCGTGAACGAGGAGGAGAAGTCGCTGCACGAGCGACTCCGGGCGGCGATGATCGCGTGCCGGCAGAGCGTGTTCCCGGCGTACCCGAGTCCGGCTGAGGTGTTCGACGGGCTGGCGGAGGCGTGCCGAGAGCTCGGGATCGAGGAGTGGGACGTCTACGCCGAGAGGGGACCGGTGGCGCGCCTGGAGGCGGAGGTCTCCGAGCTGCTCGGCAAGCCTGCTGCGTACTTCCCCTCGGGGGTGATGGCGCAGCAGGTGGCGCTGCGGATCCACGCCGACAACGCCGGCAACCGGCGGGTCGCGATGCCCGACCTCTCCCACCTGCTCGTCCACGAGGACGACGGCCCGAGGATCCTTCAGGACCTGCGGATCGAACACCTCACCACGGGCCGCGAGACGCCGACGAGGGCGCACCTCGACGCGATCCCGGGACCGCTCACCGCCTGCCTGGTCGAGCTGCCGCTGCGCGATGCCGGCTGCGTCCTGCCGACCTTCGACGAGCTCGCCGAGCTGGCGCAGGCGTGCCGTGAACGTGGGATCGCGTTCCACATCGACGGTGCCCGGATCTGGGAGTCGCAGGAGTGGTTCGGGAAGCCGCTGGGCGAGATCGCGGGACTTGCGGACACCGTCTACACCAGCTTCTACAAGGGCCTCGGCGGGCTCGCCGGGGCGGCGCTGCTGGGCGATGACGACTTCGTCGCGCAGGCTCGGCTGTGGCGGCACCGGATGGGCGGCACCCTCTACCGCTCCACCGCCGAGGCCGTCGCCGCACTGGTCGGGCTCCGGGACCGGCTCCCGCACATCAGCGAGTGCGTGACCTGGGCGAGGGCCCTGGCCGCCGCGCTCCCGGCGTCCATCACCGTCCAGCCGGCGGTGCCCCACACCAACACCTTCCTCCTGTACGCAGCGGGCGACCCCGACGACATCAACACCCGTCTCCTCGCCGCCCTGGAGGAGCACTCGCTCGGGTTCAGTCGACCCTGGACGGCGAGCGAGGAGCCGGGCCGCGTGGCGACCGAGGTGACGGTCGGCCAGGGCGCGCTCGAGCTGGATCCCGAGACCGTCGCGGGGCATCTCGCTGCGCTGGTCGTCTGAGCGTACGGCCGGAGCTCCCCCGGAAGGGGTGATGACGGCGGCCTGAGCGAGCGGCGAGATTCGGAGAATGTGGGAACTCACCGGGCAGCTGCTGCCGGAGACGGTCGGGCTGATGGTCACGCCCGCCGCGATCGTGGCCTGCCTGCTCCTCCTCGGGTCCTCTCGCCCGTTCCGGAACGTCGCCATGCTGGCGGCACCGTTCCTGGTGATCTACGGGGCGATCTCGGTCGCCGCGCTCGCGGTGGGGCAGACCGCCGACCTCGGCGGCGACGACCCGTCGACGAGGCGGGGATGGCTGAGCCTGGTGGTCGGCCTCGTCTTCCTGGCCGTGGGCCTGTGGTCGTGGCTGCGGCCGCCGCGTCCTCGGGGCGCGCACTCTTCCACGGCAGGCGCCACGCCCGACGCCGTCGCGGAGCCCGGCTGGGTCTCGCGGCTGCGCGACCCGTCGCTTCGTCTGGTTCTCGGCGCCGGGGTCGTCCTGGCGGTCGTGAACCCGAACGTGGCCATCCTGGCCTCGGGACTGGGCATCGTGGTCACCGCCGACGCGACGCTCGGGGTGCAAGCAGGCGGTGTCGTGCTGCTGCTGGCGGCGAGCCTGGTCGACTTCGTCGTCCCCACGCTCGTGTTCGTCCTGGCCGGTGAGCCCGGCCGCCGATGGCTACGGTCGGCGACCCGGTGGCTCCTCGGCCACAACCGCGCCATCGGAGTCGGGGTGCTTCTCGTCTTCGGACTGCTGTTCGTCGGCCGCGGACTCGTACAGATCGTCGGCTGACAGCCGTCTCCGGCGGTCGACGCGGGCGTTGCCCTCCATCGGGCCGGGCACGGACCAAACCACCCCCAAGGCGATCTGTTCGGTGATATTTTCGAGCGGCCAGCGAAGTCCTACTGAAGGGCAGCCTGATGTCGGTTCAGTTCGAAGTGCGCATCGATGGAATGACCTGCAACCGCTGTGTCGAGAGCGTGACGAACGCTCTCGGAAACCTGGACGGCGTTCACGGCGTCGAGGTCGATCTGAACCCGGGAGCAATCTCGAGCGCCCGCGTCACCGCCGACGAACCGGTCGAGCCCAGGGTCCTCAGATCAACGCTCGCCAAGGCCGGCTTCTCGATCGCCCGCGAAACCTGACCGGGAGCGGAGTCGTTCGTGCTCGGCTCCCGTCGGCACTTTCCGGCCCTCACCGCCGAACCTGATCTCGTCTACCTCGACGCCGCCTCCGGCACCCCCTGTCCCGAACCGGTCATCGCACAGCTCACCGCCGAGCTGCGCGGACCCGCCGGCAACCCCGGCCGGGGCGGACATCCGTGGGCGCGCGACGCCCTGCGCCGCTTCGAGGAGGCGCGCGCCGCCGTCGCGGCGTTCCTCGGCGCGTCGGCCCCCGACGAGGTGGCCTTCACCCGCGGTGCGACCGGCGCGATGGCGTTCCTGACCGACCGATGGGGAGCCACCGTCCTCGCGGACGGCGGCGACATCCTCTACTGCCCCGGCGACCACCTCTCGACGGTGCGACCCTGGCTCAGGCTCGCGGAACGGATGCGTCCGCAGGGAGTCCGGGCGGTGGCGTACCGCCGCGACCGCCTCGGACGGATCCACCTCGACGACTTCGCCCGAGCCGCGAGCGACCGCACCAGAATCGTCGTCGCCACCGACGTCCACAACCTCCACGGCACCCGGACCGACCTCGAGGCGCTCCCGATCCCACCGTCCGCGACGCTCTGCCTGGACTGCTCCCAGAGCGCCGGACGGCTGCCCCTGCGCCTGGCCGAGTCCCGTGCCGAGGTGGCCGTCGTCTCGGGCCACAAGATGTTCGGCCCTCCCGGAACCGGCGCGGTCTACGTACGCCGGGGTCAGCATCACCGGATCGTCGTCGACCGGGCGGCCGGGCGGAGCGGTCCCGCCCGGCACGTCTCGCCGCTCACCGACGCCGCCGAGGAGGGCAGCCTCGACGGCGCCGGCGCGGCGGCGCTGGCCGGCGCCGCCACGTTCATCGACGGCATCGGCCTCGACGCCGTCGGGGGCCACCTCGCCGGTCTCGCCGCGCGGTTCGCGGACGGCGCCACCCGGATCGGAGGCGTCACCCTGCTCGGACCGCCGGTCGATGCGGGCCGCCCGCACAGCGGCATCGTCGCGTTCGCCCTCGACGGTCAGGCCGGTCCCGACGTCGCCTTCGCGCTCGAACGCCGCGGCATCTACGTACGCGCGGGCGACCACTGTCTCGACGGCCCGCGGGACGACGCCGTCCGGGCGAGCTTCCACCTCTACAACGACGAGAACGACGTCGACCGACTCCTGCAGGGCCTCACGGCCGCTGCCGAAAGGACCTGACACGTGCAGAGCGAAGGCATCCGATACGACCGCGCCGCCGCCGCCCGCATCCTGGCCGAGGTCGCCGGTGCCGACTTCCTGACCGGGCCCGCGCCGGCGACCCCGCCGGCCTCGGTGGAGTACCGCGTCGAAGAGCTCCGCCCCGAACCCGGGGGAGTGCTCACGACGGGACAGCGGCGCTACCTGGAGTCCTTCATGCGCCCGTGCCGGCCCGACCAGGTCGTCACCGCCACCCACCGCGTCACCTGGCGAGACTCCCGCGGGATCGCCAACAGCGGCCACATCGGGCCGGGGCCGCTGGGGCCGATCCTGCCGATCGCGGCCCGGGAGGCGGTGATCGCCGTGGGTGACGCGATCGCCGCCGCCGAGGCCGTCACCGCGCGGTCGGACGCCCTCGGCGACGACGAGCTCGACGTCCTCGCCGACACCACCACCGACCAGGAGCCCGGCGAGATCTTCCGCGTCGGCGCCGAGGCGGCTGGCCGCGCCCTCGTCCAGCACGGCATGCTCGCCGGCCAGGTCGACATCGACGACCCCGTCGAGTTCGCCGAGGAGATGCACGCCTCGGGCCTGTACGGCACGGTGGCCTCGACCTGGTTCTGGGAGCTGCAGGCCTCCACCTACCGCCGCGGCATGATCCCGGCACGGCTGGAGCGCTCCGGCGGCCGCCTCCGCTACACCGCCGAGTCCGTCGCGCTGCTCGCCGAGATGAAGCGCCGCACCATCGCCGACGCGCACGAGGTGATGGACCAGGCCCGCGAGGAGGGCCTGGGCCTGCGCGCCGCGATCCAGCGCTACCACGTCGAGCTCGACCAGATCTCGCGACAGTACGCCTTGCTGCCGGTCGAGGAACGCCCGGTCTGCCTCGGGCAGCGAGCCCATCAGATCGACGGCGCACGGGTCCAGCCGCTCGCCGCGGTCGCCGACGCGCTGACCGGCGCCTTCCGGTCCGCGATCGGGTCGGTGCGGATCTCCGAGGCCCCCGCGCGTGCCGACGGAGACGCCCGGTTCGCCGCGGGGGAGCAGGAGTTCGGGGTGCCGGACATGACGTGCCGGCACTGCCGGGTGACGATCACCGCGGTCTTCGACGCCCAGGCGGCCGAGCTGATCGAGGTGGACCTGCACGGCAAGCGGGTGCGCGCCAGGTTCACCGACGCCGACCAGCGCGACCGGGTCTTCGCCGACCTGCGCGACTGCGGCTACACGGTGGCCGACGGGTGAGTGCTCGCTACCCGCTCCCGGCCGCGCGGCACCCGATCGCCGACCGGTTCCTCGCCGACGGTGCCGCCGTGGAGGAGGCGATCGAACGGTTCGGCTCCCCGCTGCACGTCGTCTTCCCCCAGGTGATGGCCGAGAACGCGGCGGCGCTGACGCACGTCCTGCGGCGCCACGCGGTCCCGCACGAGGTCTTCTACGCCCACAAGGTGAACGCCTCGACCGCGCTGGTCGCCGAGGCGGCCGCGGCCGGCCTCGGCGTGGACGTGGCATCCTCGGCCGAGCTCGACCGGGCCCTGGCGGCGGGGTTCGCGCCGCACCGGATCGAGGCCACCGGACCGAAGTCGCCGGCGTTCGTCGAGCGGATCGCCTCGCTCGGCGTCACAGCGAACGCCGACGACCTCTGGGAGCTCGACCGGCTCGCCGCCGCGGCGCCCTCGGGCCAGCCCTCGGGCAGCAACGTCCAGGTCCTGCTGCGGCTCTCCGGCTTCGCCTCGCCGATGGTGCCGCACTCGCGGTTCGGCATCGACCTCGCCGACGCCGACGCTGCCCTCGAGACCGTACGCCGCGCGCCCGGCCTCGAGCTGCGCGGTGTGGCGTTCCACCTCGACACCGCCGACCCGGCCGCCCGGGTGGACGCGCTGACCGAGTCGATGGCAGTCGTGGCCGCTGCGTACCGCAAGGGTCTGCGGCCGTCGGTGGTCGACATCGGCGGCGGGCTCCGCCAGCGGTTCGTCGAGGATCCGGAGCCCTTCCAGCGATACGCGCAGGCGCTTGCCGCGGGGCCGGGGGAGCTGGTCTGGCCCGGTCATGACGTGGTGGCGCCGGCCGCGCACAAGTACGGCAACCACCGCCCTGCCACCGAGGTGCTGGAGAGGTTCCTGACCGCCGAGATCGAGCGGCGACCGGTCGCCGAGGTCCTGCGCGAGTGCATGCTCACCCTGTGGATCGAACCGGGCAAGGCTCTCGTCGACCACGCCGGGATCACCCTGGCCTCGGTGCTCTACCGCAAACGCGCGGCGGGGCGGGACCTGGTCGTGCTCGACCTGTCCCGCAACCAGGTCACCCCGGCCGACCAGGAGGTCCTGGTCGACCCGGTCGTGGTCGACGGGCGTGGCGATCCGCCGGAGAAGGGAGTGTTCCTGGCCGGACGGCTCTGCCTGGAGTCGGACCTGATCAGCCGGCGAAAGGTGTTCCTC
Organism: Nocardioides sp. NBC_00368; assembly: GCF_036090055.1. Classification (NCBI taxonomy): domain Bacteria; kingdom Bacillati; phylum Actinomycetota; class Actinomycetes; order Propionibacteriales; family Nocardioidaceae; genus Nocardioides; species Nocardioides sp. NBC_00368. The sequence goes on along the minus strand of NZ_CP107970.1, from coordinate 1,462,635 downwards.
GACGCCGAGCCGGACAGCGGCGACGTACTCGCGTTCGTGAACACCGCCGCCTATCAGATGGACCTGTCGGCGTCGGCCGCCGCCGGGCATCCGCCGCCGCCCAAGGTCGCCGCCGTCCTGGACGGGGGCCGGTTCACCTTCACCGCCGAGACGCCCGCCGACACGTTCGACGACCACCACGGGAGCTGACCATGCGTTACGACAGCGTGCTCGACATGATCGGCGACACCCCGCTGCTGCGGCTCGATCCGGCCGCCCACGGCGTGCCCGGAGCCGAGATCTTCCTGAAGCTGGAGTCGGCCAACCCGTTCGGCTCCGTGAAGGACCGGGTCGCGTGGGGGCTGCTGCGCGACCACATCGGCGCGATCGCCGACGAGGACCGGGTCGTCGTGGAAGCCTCGAGCGGCAACACCGCGAAGGCGCTCCAGATCATCACCTCGATGCACGGGGTCCGGTTCCGTGCCTTCACCAACCGGGTCCGGGTGCGCGAGGTCCGCGAGATGCTCTCGCTGCTCGGCGCCGAGGTGACGGAGATGCCCGGCCTTTCGGAGTGCCCGGACCCGACCGCCCCCAACGATGTCTTCAGCGTGATCGGCGACCTCATGGAGGGCGAGCCCGGGCGCTACCACCACACCTCGCAGTACACCAACGAGGACAACCTGCGTGCCCACTACGAGCAGACCGGGCGCGAGATCTTCCGCGACGCCGGCCCGGTCGACCTGCTCGTGGGCGGGCTCGGCACCACCGGGTCGACCCGAGGGGCGGCGACCTACCTGCGCGAGCAGAACCCGCAGACCGCGGTCGTCGGTGTCGTGGCCGCCGAGGGCGACTTCATCCCCGGCATCCGGTCGGCGGCGGAGATGTGGGAGGTCGGGCTCTTCGAACCCGACTTCTACGACGCGATCGCCGCCGTCGACTCGGCCGACGCGATCTCGGCGAGCCTTGAGCTCGCCACCCGGCACGGGGTGCTTGCCGGCCCCACCACCGGGGCGGCCTATGCCGCGGCACGGGAACGGCTCCTGTCCGGGCCTGGCGGCCCGGTCACGGCGGTCGTCATCGCGTGCGACCGGATGGAGCCGTACCTCTCCTACTACCGCCACCGCCGCCCCGACCTCTTCGGAGCAGCCGCCCCGACGACCTCCGATCCCGCGCCCTCGGTCACCGCCGAGGCGATGGAGGCGTGGATCGCGGACGGAGAGCACGTCGTCGTGGTGGACGTACGCACCGCCCTGGCGTTCCAGGCGGGCCATCTCCCCGGCGCGATCAACCTCCGCGACGACCTGCTCGAGCAGATCATGGAGGCGGGGACGCCGTTCTCGGAGGCCTCCCGAGTGGTGTTCGTGTGCCCGACGGGGGAGCGGTCGGCGCGGTTCGCGGCGCGGGCCGCCACGACCGGGTGCCGGGCGTACAACCTCGAGGGTGGTGTCCTCGCCTGGCGAGACAGCGGGCGGCCGCTCGCCGGGGTGTGAGGTCCCGGCCTCACGCCGGCATGAGGAGGAGCATCGTGCCCATCCCGGTGGCCATGAGCCCGTGACCGAGGGCCGGGAGACGGTGCTCGCGTATGGCGGCCGCGCGCAGCAGCCACCAGATCACCCCGGCCGCGCACGCCGCGACGAACAGCGAGTTGACCAGGATCGCCCAGCCCGGCGCAGCGGCGGCTGTAGCCGGCGGCAGCACCGCCGTGGCGCCGCTGTGGCCGGCGTGCCCTGAGGTGTGGGTGCCCGCGCCATGGGCGTCGCTCATGAGCAGCGGCATCGCGGCGAGCATCCAGATCATCGCCGCGTTGAGCGCAAGATGTCCGACGATGTCCGCGCGCCGCGCCCGCCCGCTCGTGCGGTGCAGGGCGGGCAGCAGCACCACCGTCAGGATCCCGAACAGCGCGACCTGAGCCCAGACGGCCGCGTCCCAGAGGATCACCCAGATCATCAGGATCATCGCGGCGCTCATCACGGTGTGGTTGACGTGCAGAACGGTCTGCCCACCGGACCCGGGACAGACCACGAGGGTCCAGATTCCCGAGGTGCCGGTGAGCACGAAGGCCACGGTCAGCAGTAGGTCCCAAGGCGGATCGACCACCCGACCAACGTACCGTCGCCACACCGTGTGTGCGGCCGGTTGCCGTGATCAGTGCCGCAGGCCGGCAAACCCGCCCGGGGTGACGCCTCGCTCAGGCGTCGAGATCCTGCGCGACGAGCGCCGCGATGGTGTCGACGGCGGCCTGGTCGGGACCGGTGACCTCGACCTTGTCGCCGTTGGCGGCGCCGAGGGTCATGATCAGCAGGGAGGAGGCCGCGTCGACCGGCTCGCCGCCGGGGACGGCCAGGGTGATCTCGGCACCGAGCTCCTCGACCTTCTCCGAGATGATCGCGGCGGGGCGGGCGTGGAGGCCGACGGCCGAGCCGACGGTGACGGTCTGGGTGGGCATGATGCTCCTTCGGTTGATGGGATGTGCTGCGTCAGCTGGCGGCGGCGGCCGGGACCGGGGCGCGGCCGACGGACTTGAGGGCGATCACGGTGGCGGCGCCGACGACCACACCGGCGGCCAGCGCGATCAGGTAGCCGAGCACGTTGGTGACGGCGAAGAGGACGAAGATGCCGCCGTGCGGGGCGCGGACGCCGACCTCGAAGAGCTGGGAGAGGCCGCCGGTCACGGCGCTGCCGACCATGATCGCCGGGATGACGCGCATCGGGTCGCCCGCGGCGAACGGAATGGCGCCCTCGGTGATGAACGAGGCACCGAGCAGCCAGCCGGCCTTGCCGTTCTCGTGCTCGGCGGTGGTGAAGAGCTGGGGACGTACGACGGTGGCCAGCGCCAGCGCGATCGGCGGCACCATGCCGCTGAGCATGACCGCGGCCATGATCCGCAGCTCGGGGGCGTTCGCGGCCAGCGAGGCGGCGCCGACGCCGGTCGCGGCGAAGCTGTAGGCGACCTTGTTGAGCGGGCCGCCCATGTCGAAGGCCATCATCAGGCCGAGCACCGCACCGAGGGCGACGGCGCTGCTGCCGTCCAAGGCGGCGAGACCGTCGGTGAGCCGCTCCATCAGCCAGTTGATCGGCTTGCCGAGCACCACGATCATCACCAGACCGGCCAGGATCGAGGTCACCAGCGGGATCACCAGCACGGGCATCAGGCCACGTGCCCAGCTCGGTACCCGCCAGCCGCTGACCCAGTGGGCGATCACGCCGGCGAGCACACCGCCCGCGATCGCGCCGAGGAAGCCGGTCGCCGGCGCTGCCACGCCGTCGGCGTTGGCGACACCGAACAGGTTCGCGGCCAGGGCACCCATGATGAAGCCGGGGGCGATACCGGGGCGGTCGGCGATGGCGTACGCGATGTAGCCGGCGAGCGCCGGGATGAACAGCATGAACGCCGTCTTGCCGATGACGAAGAAGAGCGCGCCGAGGTAGACGGCGAGACCGCTGTCGAAGAGGGCGTGCTCGAGACCGAGGGCCTGTACGTCGGGGAGGTTCGTGAGCGTGTTGTCGACCATGACCGCGCCGTAGACGTCGGTGATGTCGTAGCCGCCGAGCAGGAAGCTCAGCGCGATCAGCAGGCCGCCGGCGGCGACGAACGGGATCATGTAGGAGACACCCGTCATCAGGATCCGGCGGGTCCGGCCGCCCCAGCTCTCCGAGGCGGCCGTGCTCGACTCGGAGGAGTCGCCCCTGCCGGATTCGACGCGGGCGGCGTTCGGGTTCTCGGCGGCGGCGAGCGCCTCGGCGATCATCGCGTCGGCGTCGTCGATCGGACGCTTCACGCCGGAGGAGACCAGCGGCTTGCCGGCGAACCGGGCGCGGTCGCGGACGCCGACGTCGACGGCGAAGATGGCTGCGTCGGCGTTGGTGATCGTCTCGGCGGGCAGCGGGGTCGCCCCCGCGGAGCCCTGGGTCTCGACCGCGATATCGACCCCTGCCCGCGCGGCGGCGGCCTGGAGCGCCTCGGCCGCCATGTAGGTGTGCGCGATGCCGGTCGGGCAGGCGGTCACCGCGACGAGCGAACGCTTCTTCGACGGCGCCGCGTCCTCAGTCGGGGCCGGACTCTTGGCGGCGGCAGGTTCGTCGCTGACCGCGTCGAGGATGGTCCGGGCAGCTTCCTCGGCGGAGTCGGTCTCGCGCAGCTTCCGGCCGAACTCGGGACGGGCCAGGGCTCGGGCGAGCTTGGTGAGGATGGTCAGGTGGGTGGCGTCGCCGCCCGCGGGCGCTCCGATGAGGAACGCCAGGTCGGCCGGGCCGTCCTTCGCGCCGAAGTCGACCGGAGGCGAGAGCCGGGCGAAGGCCACCACGGGCTCGTCGACCCCGGACGTACGGCAGTGGGGGATCGCCAGGCCACCGGGCAGGCCGGTGGCGGAGACCTCCTCGCGGGCCAGCGCGTCGGCGACCAGTGCCTCGAGGTCGGTGGCCCGGCCGGAGTCGGCCACGCGCTGGGCCAGGGCACGGATGACTTCGTGCTTGTCGGTGCCGAGGTCGGCGTCGAGGGCGACGAGCTCGGGGGCGATGAGTGCGGACATCAGAGTCCTCCGGTGATGGGGTCGAGGTCGCGTACCGATACGAGGTCGGCGTGGACCTGGGGTGGGGTGGGGAGGGTGGTGCCGGGAAGACCGGCGGCTGCACTGCCGTACGCGACGGCGAGCCCGAGACGTTCAGGCGCGGTGAGTCCGCGCAGGTCGGCGAGGAGATAGCCGAACAGGGAGCTGTCGCCGGCACCGACCGTGCTGACGACGTCGGTGGGCGGCGGGGTGGCGTGCCACGTACCTTCCTCGGTCACGAGGACGGCGCCGTTTCCGCCGAGGGTCGCGAGCACGGCGGTGACCCCGCGCTCGACCAGGGTCCGGGCTGCAGCCACGGCGGCGACCGGGTCGTCGAGGCCGGCTGCGTCGGCGCCGGTGATCGAGGCCAGCTCCTCGGCATTGGGCTTGAGCAGGTCGGGGGCGCCGGACGGAAGCCCGGCGGCGAGCGCCTCCAAGGGGGCCTCGCTGGTGTCGACGGCGATGCGGGCGCCGGTGGACCTGAGCGCCTTCACGACCTCGGCGTACCAACCGGCCCGGGCCCCGGGCGGCAGCGAGCCGGCCAGGACGACCCAGGTCGCGTGCTCGGCCTCCTGGACGAGGCGGGCCGCCAGGGCGTCGAGCAGCGCGGGCGTCGCGGTGGTGCCCGGCCCGTTGAGCTTCGTGGTCGTCCCGTCGGGCTCGGTGACGGTGGTGTTGATCCGCGGTCGGCCCGCCGGTCCGACGGTGACCACGTCGAGCCCGGAGGCCCGCAGCTCGGTGACCATCGGGTCGAGGTCCGGGCACGGCAGCACGGCGCGCGTCGGCACTCCCGCGGCGTACGCAGCGCCGGAGATGTTCACGCCCTTGCCGCCCGGCTGGGAGCTGGTCGCCGCGGCGCGCAGCACTTCCCCGCGGCGCAGCGGGCTGGTGAGCATCACGGTGTGGTCGATGCTCGGGTTGGCGGTCAGCGTGACGATCATGCGATCCGCACCTCGAGGCCGCTCTCGCGCAGCTCGTCGGCGACGTCGTCGTCGATGTCGCTGTCGGTGACGAGCACGTCGACGTTGCCCAGTGCGGCGAAGCGCAGGGTGGTCTCGACGCCGATCTTGCTGGAGTCCGTCAGGCACACGACCCGGCGGGCGGTGTTGACCAGCGCTCGCTTGGTCGCGGCCTCCTCGTGGTCGGGCGTGGAGAGGCCGTGGGCCAACGTCAGCCCGTTGGTCGCCACGAAGCAGACGTCGACCCGCAGCCGGCTCAGCGCGTCCACGGTCTCGGCGCCGACGGCCGCCTGGGTGGCCGGACGGACGCGGCCGGGCAGCAGGTGGAGCTCGATCTGGGCGCTGCCGGCCAGCATCGCGGCGACCGGGACGGCGTGGGTCACCACGGTGAGCTGGTGGTCACGGGGGAGGGCGCGGGCGAACCTGCTGGTGGTCGTCCCGGCGTCGATGGCGATGGTGCCGCCGGCGGTGGGAAGGAGGTCGAGGGCTGCCTGGGCGATGCGGTCCTTCTGCGCGGTGAAGGTCTGCTCCCGCTCGCCGAGCGCGGACTCGAGCACGGCCATGGTCTCCACCGGCACCGCTCCGCCGTGCACGCGGCGGACCAGGCCGCGACGCTCCAGGGTGGAGAGGTCCCGGCGCACGGTCTCGGTGGTGACGTCGAATCGCTCGGCGATGTCGGCCACGGACATCCGCCCGCGCTCGGCGACGAGACGGGCCGTCGCGATCTGTCGCTCCTCGGCGTACATCGCGGCCTCCTTCAGAATCGGTGTGGTTTCGAGTGGATTTCGGGCTTGTGAATGCCCACATATGTTGTTTTATGCCCGAATGTGTTGACTCGTCAAGGGGTCAGGACAGATATTTGTGGCCATGGTCACGTCTCACTCATCTGTCCTCTCCGGCACTCCGGTGGTCCCGGGGATCGTGCTGGCGCCCGTCCACGTGGTGCGGACCGAGGTCGACCCACGTGCGTTGGCCGCCTTCGAGCGGCGCGGGTTCGAGCACCCGGAGGACGCCCTCGCGGCCTACGAGAGCGCCGCCACCGCCGTCGCCGACGGCTACGCACGCCGCGCCGAGGCCGCTTCGGGAGCCGCCGCCTCGGTGCTGAGCGCGAGCGCCGGCCTGGCCCGCGACAAGGGCCTGCGCGTCGCCGTGGAGAAGCACGTGCGTGCGGGGGAGGGCTTGGTCGCCTCCGTCGGGGCGGCGGTCGAGCAGTTCGCGACGCTGTTCAGCGGGATGGGCGGTCTGATGGCCGAGCGGGTCACCGACCTGCGCGACATCGAGCGCCGGGTCCTGGCCCATCTCGCCGGTGAGCCCGAGCCCGGTGTGGACGTGCCCGAGGGCACGAGCGTGCTGGTGGCCGCCGACCTGGCGCCCTCCGACACCGCCGCTCTCGACCCGGCCCGGGTGGTCGCGCTCGTCACCGAGCGAGGCGGCCCCACCAGCCACACCGCGATCATCGCCCGCCAGCTCGGCATCCCTTGCCTGGTCGGCGTGGCCGGCGCGACCGGCATCGCCCCGGGGACACTCGTACTCGTCGACGGCCAGGCCGGCGTCGTCGACCTCGAGCCAGGACCGGACGCGGCCGCCCGCGCCGAGGCCGACCTCGCCCGCCGGCAGGCGGTCGCCGCGTGGACCGGTCCCGGTCGCACCGCCGACGGCCACCCGGTGGCGCTCCTCGCCAACGTCGCCGACGGTTCCTCGGCACGCGACGCTGCCGCCGGCCAGGTCGAGGGCGTCGGTCTCTTCCGCACCGAGCTCTGCTTCCTCGACCGCCGCGAGGAGCCCGCCGTCGACGAGCAGGCCGACGTCTACACCGAGGTGCTCGCGCCCTTTGCCGGCCGCGGCCACGTCGTCGTACGCACCCTGGACGCGGGCTCGGACAAGCCGATCGCCTTCGCGACCCACGAAGGTGAGGAGAACCCGGCCCTGGGCGTACGCGGCCTGCGGCTCGCCGCCGACAACCCCGGTCTGCTGGAGCGTCAGCTCGACGCCATCGCGATCGCCGCCGAGCGCACCGGCGCCGACACCTGGGTGATGGCGCCGATGGTCGCCACCGTCCAGGAGGCCGCAGACTTCGCCGCTCTGGTCCGGGCCCGCGGTCTCAAGCCCGGAGTCATGGTCGAGGTGCCGGCGGCCGCGCTGATGGCCCACCGGATGCTGGAGGTGGTCGACTTCCTCTCCATCGGCACCAACGACCTGACCCAGTACGCCATGGCCGCCGACCGGCTGGCCACCGACCTGGCCCACCTGACCGATCCCTGGCAGTCCGCGGTGCTGCAGCTCATCGCCATCACCGCCGAGGCGGGACGTACGGCCGGGAAGCCTGTCGGGATCTGCGGCGAGGCCGCCGCCGACCCGCTGCTCGCGCCCGTGCTCGTGGGCCTCGGCATCACCTCGCTCTCGATGGCTCCTGCCGCCGTCGCCGCGGTCGGCGCCCGGCTCGAGTCGGTGAGCGCCGGGCTGTGCGAGGACGCCGCCGAGGCCGCGCTCGGCGCGCTGTCGCCGGCGCTCGGCCGCGAGGCGGTCGCCACGCTCCTGGGCTGATCGGGCCCCGTGCACACTGGGCTCATGCCCGCGCACTACGTGTTCACCGAGACCTGGGAGCTCCCGTTGTCACCCGAGACGGTGCGCGACGTACTGCTCGACGTCGAGCACTACCCGCAGTGGTGGCCGCAGGTGCGGGCGGTGGCGAAGCTCGGCGAGGACGACGCGCTGCTGGTGTGCCGCTCGGTGCTGCCCTACGACCTGGAGATCGTGCTGCACGCGGTCAGCCGCGACCTGCCCACGCTGGAGGTCGGTCTCGGCGGTGACCTGGACGGGTTCGCGCGCTGGACCCTGACACCCGCGGAGAGCGGGAGCCGGATGGTGTTCGAGCAGGAGGTCGTCGTACGCGGCCTGCTCGGTCTGGCCTCGGTCGCGCTGCGGCCGGTCCTGACCTGGAACCACCGGCAGATGATGCTCGGCTGCCGGCAGGGCTTGGCTGCCGCTGTCGACTCGGCCTAGAGAGCGGAGCCCTTCTGGTATTCGGCCCAGGAGAGGTTCCAGTCGCCGAAGCCGTTGTCCCACTCCATCTTCCGGTCGGTGCCGGTGGTCTCGACGACGTCGCCGATACGGGCCAGGCCGTAGAGCCAGGCGGCGTTGGCGGTGGAGAGGCCGGTGCAGCCGTGGGAGACGTTGGCATAGCCCTGGGATCCGGTCGACCACGGCGCGGCGTGGATGAACTCACCGGAGTTGCTGATCCGCATGGCGTACTCGACGTCATCGAGGGAGTAGTAGTCGCTCGAGCTCTGGTCGGAGATGCCGATCGTCTCCGAGCGCATCTCCTTGACGCGGTGCTTCTCGGAGATGACCTTGATCCCGGAGCGCGTGGTGAAACCGGGCTTGCCGGTGGTGATCGGGATCGTGCGCAGCAGCTTGCCGTTGCTGAAGACCTTCATCCGGTGGGTGCGGGCGTTGACTCTGAAGACGTGCGCGTCGCCGACCTTGTAGGTGGCGGTGCGGCTGTGCTGGCCGTAGACGCCGCCTCCCGCGGAGGCCCCGTTGATGTCGAGGTCGACCTTGATCGTGGTGCCGGGCTTCCAGTAGCGCTGCGGGCGGTAGCGGGCCTCGGTGTCGGAGACCCAGTGCCAGGAGCCGGTCTGCGCCGGGGTGGAGGTGACGTGCATGCGCTTCTCGAAGGAGGCGTGGTCCTTGACCGGTACGTCGAAGTAGACCGCGACCGGCATCCCGACGCCGACCTCGGACTTGTCGACGGGCACGACCGTGGCGAACGTCTGCTGGGCCAGCGAGAGCGAGCGGGTGGTGAAGCTGCTGGTGACCTTGCCGGTCTCACCGGTGGCGGTGACCGTGTAGCGCAGCGCCGGGTCGAGGAGGTCGTTGGCGGTCCACGTCTTCTTGTCCTCCGACAGCGAGCCGGGGACCGTGCGTCCGTCCGGCTTGGCGACCTTCACGCTCGTGAACTCGCCCGAGGTCGCCGTGACGGTCACGGTGCTGTCCACCGCGACGTCCTTGGCCCCGTCGGCGGGGAAGATCTTGGCGGTGAGCGGCTTCGCCGAGGGCGAGGCGCTCGGCTCGCCCTTGGCGGCCGAGTCCGGGGACTCGGGGACCTCGGCGCAGCCCGAGAGCACGAACAAGGCCATGGCGGCCACGACAGGGAAGGAACGAACCCGCATGGGATAACTATGCGGTAGGCGGCAACCGAATTCCCGGCATGTCGGCGCGTGTGACGAAGGTTGTGGCCTTGTCGGTGGTGCCGCGTACGGTATCTGCCGATGAGTGACACTCGCGTCGAGGCGGCGTACGCCGGGGCTCTGGCCGCCTTCAGGAACCCGATGCTCGACCTCCTGCACGGCCGGTTCGCCCCGTTCGTGGTGGCGGTGCTCTCGGTGACCTTCACCTCCGAGCGGGCCGCGGTCCCGGTGGTGGACGCGCACGCCGAGATCGGCGACATGCTGGACCGGCTGCGGGCCACCGGCCACGCCGAGGGCGAGGGCGGCGAGGCGATGCTTCCGGTCGGCACCGCGCGCGACCTGTGCCGCCAGTGGGTGCGTGCCGGGTGGCTGCTGCGCCAGATCGAGGGCGAGGACGAGGTCTACCGGCTCTCGGCCCACGCCGTCGGGGCGCTGGAGATCGCCGGCCGAGCGAGCGGGTCGCGGGCGCGGGTCTCCGAGTCGCGGGTCCGGACGCTGCTGGAGGCGGTCGAGCGGCTCGCCCAGGACGCTGACCCCGACGTGCTCACCCGGGTGGCCCGGCTGACCGAGGAGATCGCCGAGCGTCGCGCCGAGATCGCCCGTCTGGACCGCACCGGAGTGGTCGACACCGTCGACGACGACACCTTGCTGGAGCAGGCCGAGAACATCCTCCACCTGACCCGCGAGCTCCCGGCCGACTTCGCCCGCGTGGTCGAGTCGATCCGGGCGATGCAGCGTGACGTGGTGACCGACCTGCGCCAGGACGTCCGCCCGGCCGGCGAGGTGCTGCGTGAATACCTGCAGCGCGGCAAGGACGTGATGGCCTCGACGCCGGAGGGCAAGGCGTTCGCCGGTGCGCTGCGGATGATCGGCGACCCGCGCCGTCTCGAGGACCTGGCCACCAACCTTCGTACTGTCCTGCGGCACCGGTTCACGAAGGCGATGGGCCCGCCCGAGCGGGCCGAGCTCGCCGCGGTCGGGCGCCGGATCGAGACCGGTGTCGCCGAGGTGCTGGCCGCCCAGCAGACCGCGTCCCACGTGATCACCACCCAGGTGCGTACGCACGACCCGGCCCGCGACCGGCAGGTCGACGACCTGCTGCGCGATGTGATGGTCGGCTTCCAGGCGTGGATGCCGACCTCGCGGCCGGCCGAGGCCATCGAGCCGCTGCGCCGGCTGCCCCTCGCCGACCTGGGCCACCTGCGGCAGTCGGTCAGCGAGCTGCGTCCGCCCGAGCCGCCGGCGCCGCTGGCCGACTGGGGCGACGTGGAGAGCGCGGTCGAGGACACCAAGGCCTGGGGCGGGCCGGGCTACCGGGCGATCGAGGCCCACCTGGATGCCTATGTGGCGGCAGCCGACGGGCCGGTCGACCTGGCCGAGGTGTTCGCGGCCGCGCCGGAGGAGATCAGGCGACCGGTCGACCTGCTCGGGCTGCTGGAGATCGCGCACCGTCGCGGGATGGCCGAGACGGGGGAGATCTCCACCATCGAGGCGGTCCGGGCCGACGGGATCCGACGCAGGTTCGCGTTCGGCGGGGTGAGGCTCAGCACGATGATCGGGACTGAAGACGGCGACGGGGCCGCAGAAGGGGACGGGCGTTGAGCGAGACGGTGACACCGACCGAGGCTGACCCTCAGGTTGAGGTTGAGAGTCAGGATGTGGCGTACGGAAGCGAGCCGGAGGGCTTCATCGAGCCCGTCTCGATGGAGGACGACCCGACCGAGCTCTTCGTCGGCGACCGCGGTGTCCTGGACGCCGACGTGCGCCGGGTGCTGGTCCAGCTGCTGCGCCGCCGGTTCATCACCGCGGAGCGGAGCCCGCGGCAGTGGCGTACCCTGCTCGACCACCAGGCGGTGATCGAGTCGCGGCTCCACGACCTGTTCGTCCGGCTCGTGGTCGACCACGACCGCGGGATCGCTTACAAGCGGCAGGTGCGCTCGGAGGAGCTGGACGTCCCGGTGCTCCTCAAGGACGACGCCTACTCCCGCGCCGAGACGCTGGTGCTGGTCCATCTGCGCACCGTCTTCCAGCGCGAGCGCGGCGCGGGCCAGAGCTCGGCGCGGGTGGACGCCGACGAGCTGGAGCAGACCGTGCTCACCTACTTCGACGTCGCCAGCGGCGACGCCGCCCCGCGCCGCGAGATCCGCCGGGCCGTCGAGCGGCTCGCCCGGGAGGGCCTCCTCGAGGAGGAGTCGGAGGACCGCTACCGGATCACGCCGCTGGTCGAGATCGTGCTGAGCGTCGAGAAGCTCACCGAGCTCAAGGAGTGGCTGAATGAATCCGGTGGGCGAGCCGTGAGCGCGGACGAGGAGACCGAGCAGTGAACATGATCGACAGCCTCTTCGGCCTCATCCCGGAGCGCTCGACCGGGCGGCAGTGGGTCGCGAGCGAGCTGCAGCTGGTCAACTGGGGCGGCTACGACGGCGCCCACCGGGTGCGCTTCTCGCCGAGCGCGACGCTGCTGACCGGAGGCTCCGGGTCGGGCAAGTCGACGCTGATGGACGCTTACATCGCGCTGATCATGCCGCACACGACGCCCTTCAACGGCGCCTCCAACGGCGGCGTCGTGGGGCGGCCCAGGGGCCAGGACCAGCGCAACATCCTCTCCTACGCGCGCGGCAAGATCGACGAGGCGAAGACCGCCGAGGGCACCAAGATCCGGGTGCTGCGCGGCGACGGCCGCGACACCTGGTCGGCGATCGCGATGACCTGGGCGGACCAGACCGGCGCCCGCTTCACCGCGGTCCGGGCCTGGTATGTCCCCGCCTCCGCCAAGAACCTCGACGACGTGACCAAGCTCCGTGCCGTGGCCGAGGCGGGCTTCGACGTACGCGACCTGGAGCCGGTCGCCGCCCACCGGTTCACGCGCGCCGCGGTCGCCGAGGTAGGACTGACGCCGATCGACACCGACCGTGACTTCACCGCCCGGATCCACTCGGCCCTCGGCATCGGTGCGGCCGGCGATGGCGAGAAGGCGGTCAACCTGCTCGGCCGGATCCAGGCGGGCCAGCAGATCACCACGGTCGACGACCTCTACAAGAAGATGGTGCTCGAAGAGCCCGAGACCATCGCCACCGCGGACGGCGTCGTCGCCCACTTCGACGAGCTCTCCGCGACCCGGGAGCGGATGGTCACCGCTCAGCAGCAGGTGCGTGCGCTGATGCCGATCCGCGAGCTCCGCGTCGCCATCGAGGACGCCGCCTCCCGGCTGGAGATCATCGACGGGATCGGTGCCTTCGGCGACGAGACGACCCCCGCCGGACTGTGGCGGGCGGGCAAGCGGGTCGACCTGCTCAGCGAGCTCGAGGCCGACCTGAGCTCGCGCCGGAGCGCCGCGGAGAAGGCGGTGGCCGAGAAGCAGGCGCTGATCGACGCCGCCGAGTCCGAGCGTGACGGCCTCGCGGTGACGGTCGCCGCCTCCGGCGGTCGCCGTCTGGAGGAGGCCACCCGCGAGATCAGGTCCGCGGAGACCCGGGCCGACAACGTACGCCGCGCCCGCGAGGCGCTCGAGGCCGAGCTCACGATCCTCGGCACTGCGGCGACGACCCCGGCCGAGTTCGAGGCGCTCCAGTCGACCGCGCAGCAGGCCCTGGTCGACGACGACGCCCGCACCACCGCGCTCAACGACTATGCCGCCGCACGGGCCGCCGAGGCCGAGGCGATCAAGGTGGTCGGCCGGCTCGAGACCGAGCTCGCCGATGCCGAGAAGACCAAGAACAACATCCCCGAGCCGCTGCGCGCGGCCCGTGCGGTGCTGGCCGAGGCGGCCGGGCTGAGCCCGGCGGAGATGCCGTTCGTGGGCGAGCTGGTCGAGGTCCGCACCGAGCACGAGGCCTGGCGCGAGGCGTTCAACCTGGCGCTGGGCGGTTTCGCGACCACCATGCTCGTCGACGCGGCCCATGTCGGCGCGTTCCGGGCGGCGATCGACTCGGTGCGGCAGCGCACGCGGATCCGCTACGAGGCGGTGCCCACCGGGACGAAGGACACCACGATCCTGGACGAGGGCACCCTTCCGGGTCGCCTCGACTACCGCCGCGGTGTGTTCACCGGCTGGCTCAAGAAGCGACTGGCCGATCGACACGGCTACGTCTGCGTGCAGACCCCTGCGCTGCTCGGCCAGCACCGGATGGCGCTGACCGTGACCGGGCAGGTCTCCCAGGGTTCGCGCGGCGCCCATGGCGGGCAGGGGGCCGGCAACGTGCTCGGCTTCACCAACACCCGTCGCGTCGCCGAGCTCACCGAGCTCCTCGAGAGCGCCCGCCAGGACGCCGAGAAGGCGAGGACGGGGGTCGCGGAGGCCGAGCGGGCCATCAAGGAGCTCGACCTGCGGCGTACGTCCTTCAAGGCGGTCTCCGCGCTGACCTGGGACCAGATCGACGTCGCCGGAGCGACCGCCGAGCGCGACCGGTGGGCTGCGGTGATCGAGGAGGTGACCGCCGACAACCCGGAGATCGCCACGCTCCAGAAGCGGCTGAAGGAGGCCCGGGCCAAGGTCGACTCGTTGCGTGAGGGCATCGGCGCCGCCAAGAGCGCCTTCAAGGACCTCGACGCGCGCTGGAGCGACGTGGTCGAGCAGGTCGACCGGGCCAAGGACGCCCTGGAGGAGGCGGCGGCCTCCGGCACCGAGATCGCCCCGGCCCAGGCCGACTATCTCGAGCAGCTCTTCAAGGCGTCCGGCGGCGAGTCGGCGGGCCGGCGAGAGGACGCGCTCGCCGAGCTCGACGCGGTCTTCGCCCGTGCGGGCGAGAGCCTCGACGCCGACCGCACCGGTGCGCAGGAGACGATCGGCGCGGCGCGCGCGCAGCTCCGCCAGACCTTCGAGGCCTTCCTCGAGCGCTGGCCCAACCCCAACCTGCACACCGACCCCGACGCCTCCTACGCCGACTTCGACCGTCTCCTCGACGAGCTGCAGACCAGCGGCCTGCACGAGCTCGAGGTCGAGTGGCGCGACTCGCTGCTCAACCTGTCGGGCAACGACCTGACCAATCTCGACTCGACCCTGGCCAGGGCCGTGCGGGAGATCCGCGACCGGATCGACCCGATCAACCAGATCCTCGCCGAGCTGCCGTTCAACGACGACGCCCACCGGCTCCGGATCGACACCCAGGAGGGTCAGTCGGCGGTGCGCGGCCGCTTCCGCAAGGAGCTCCGCGCGGTGCGTGACCTCATCGGGAGGGCCTCGACCAACGAGACCCGCGAGCAGGCCTACACCAGGATGGCTCGCCTGATCGACCGCATGCGTCGCACCGCACCGGACTTCGCCGACCTGATCGACGTACGCAACCACGTCCGCGTCAGCGCCGAGAAGGTCACCGCCGACACCGGTGAGCATGTCGCCCTCTACGACCACATCGGCGAGAAGTCGGGCGGCGAGTCGCAGGAGCTGGTGGCGTTCATCGTGGGTGCCGCGCTGCGCTACCAGCTCGGTGACGCCGGCGCGGAGCGTCCGCGCTACGCCCCGGTCTTCCTCGACGAGGCGCTGATCAAGGCCGACGCCCGGTTCACCGGCCGCGCGATCGGCGCCTGGCGGGGTCTCGGGTTCCAGCTCATCATCGGCGCGCCGAACGACAAGCACAGCGCCATCGAGCCGCACGTCGACGTGCAGTACACAGTGCTCAAGGACGCCGAGGGCCACTCGTTCCCGAAGCTGGAGGTCGGCCTCGAGGAGGTTCCGGCCTCGTGATCGCTCGGCTGTTGAGTCCTGGCGAGGCGGGGGCGAAGCTCGCAGCTCAGGCGACCGGCGGCATCTCGGACTGACGGGAGTCCAGGCCGGGACGCTTGTGGGCCCACCTGCCGCGGGTGAAGTCCGGTACGCGGACCGGGCGCCCGCCGTTGTCGAGCGACTGGACGCTCAGCGGCACCGGCGAGCACCACACGGCACCGTCGTAGACGTCGATGTCGGGCACCAGCCCTGCGCGCATCTGCTGGATCACCCGCCACTGCAGGATGTAGTCCATGCCGCCGTGGCCACCGGGGTTCGGCTGACTGCCGACGGTCTTCCACAGCCAGTGGTCGAACTCGTCGC
The DNA here is from genome assembly GCF_036090055.1 of Nocardioides sp. NBC_00368. Classification (NCBI taxonomy): domain Bacteria; kingdom Bacillati; phylum Actinomycetota; class Actinomycetes; order Propionibacteriales; family Nocardioidaceae; genus Nocardioides; species Nocardioides sp. NBC_00368. The sequence continues at coordinate 1,446,935 of NZ_CP107970.1, read as the reverse complement.
GGTAGGAGGTGAAGTCGCGCCAGGAATGCCCGCTGTGGTCCGGCTCCAGGTAGACCCGTGCGCCCGCGGCGCCCACCGGCACGTAGTCCTCCATGATGCCCCGGCTGCCGGCCAGGCTGTTGATCCGGCTGTAGGGACGCGGTGAGGAGACGTCGTGCTCGGCACGGATCACCCGACCCTGCTGGGTACTGATCATGCAGGTGATCAGGTCGCCGTTGATGTACTCCTCCTGCCAGGACGGGTGGTCGCGGGGCACGTGGCGCTCGCGGTAGTCGGCCAGCCCTCGCGGAGCGGTGGCCGTCGCCTGAAGGGTGAGCATCCGGTCGCCGCGGTTGATGTCCATCGCCGCCGCGATCGGAGCCAGCCCGTGCATCGGATAGAAGCTGGCGATGCTCCGGGTGTGCCACTTCCGACGCCAGGCGTCGGTGTAGTAGGTGTCGCTGAAGAGCAGTTCGCGCAGGTCGTGCAGGTAGCCGCCGTGGCCGTTGGTGACGTCGCCGAAGACACCCTCGTGGGCCATCTTCAGCATCGCCAGCTCGTTGCGGCCGTAGCTGCAGTTCTCCATCAGCCAGAGGTGCCTGCGGGTCCGCTCGGAGGTGTCGACCAGGTCCCAGAGCTCGTCGAGCTCGGTCGCGATCGGCAGCTCCACGCCGACGTGCGCGCCGGCCAGGAGCGCGGCCTTGCCCTGTGCGTAGTGGAACTCCCACGGAGTGGCGATGTAGACCAGGTCCAGGTTCTCGCGGCTGAGCATCTCCTGGTACGACGACGAGCTGCCGCCGTACTCGGCCGGCCGCGGCTTGCCCGCTGCCGCTATCCGGTCAGCAGCGGTCTTGGCCCGCGGGGCGCGGATGTCGCAGACGGCGGCAACGGTGCAGCCCGGTACGGCGGCCCAGCCGCCGAGCATGCCCATGCCGCGGTTGCCGAGACCGATCACGCCGACCCGGACGGTGTCGACTGCTTCAAAGGGGACGCCGACCATCGACTTCTGGCCTGGTCTGCGGGCCGGCGCTGCGCTCGCGGGGCTGAGCACAGCGCCGCCGGCTACGACGGCGGTCGCGGCGATCGCGCCACCGAGCACGGTGCGGCGGCTGGGGTAGGACATGTCAAGCATTCGAGACCACTCCCTCAGATCGACCTGCGGACAGCTGGCAGCCCGCGGGGTTGCCGACCAATGTCCCGAGTGGGACGTGCGCTTGTCAAGGATGATCGAAATGTGGCCTAATCAATCATAAACGAGCACAAGGCTTAGTCGGCGATCTCTTAGGGCTGGATCGACAGGAACAGGAAGGACGCCATCAGGACCAGGTGGACGAACCCCTGCAGCGCGTAGACGCGGCCCTGGACGACGGTCAGACCGGTGACGAAGACGGTGATCACCAGCAGCACGATCTGGGTCGGCTCGAGGCCGAGCACGAGCGGGCCGCTGAGCCAGATCATCGCGACGGCGATGGTGGGGATGGTGAGACCGATCGAGGCCATCGCGGAGCCGTAGGCGAGGTTGAGGCTGGTCTGGACCCGGTCACGGGAGGCGTTGCGGACCGCCGCGATCGACTCCGGGGCCAGGACGAGGAGGGCGATCACCACGCCGACCACGGCGTAGGGGAAGCCGAGGGTCTTCACGGTGTTCTCGATCGTGGGGGAGAGGACCTTCGCCAGGCCGACGACCGAGACGAGCGAGACCAGCAGCAGAGCCAGGCTGAGCGCCGCCTCGCCCGCTGAGGGCGGGTCGGCGTGGCCGTCCTCGTCGAGGTCGACCAACCCGGTCATCCGGCCGTGCTCGTCGCTGGTGACGGGCAGGAAGAAGTCGCGGTGGCGGACGGTCTGGGTGAAGAGGAACGCCACGTAGAGCGCCAGCGAGGCGATGGCGGCGAACGCCAGCTGCGAGGGCGAGTACTGCGGTCCCTGCGCGGACGTCGTGAACCTGGGCAGCACCAGGGTGAGCCCGGCGAGGGCGATCACGGTGGCGACCGCCGAGCCGGTGCCGGCGGCGTTGAAGCTGACCAGGCCGTGCTTGAGGGCGCCCACCATGAGCGAGAGCCCGACGATGCCGTTGAGGGTGATCATCACCGCCGCGAAGACGGTGTCACGCGCATAGGTGCTGGTGTTGTCGCCGCCGCTGGTCATCAGCATCACGATCAGGCCGACCTCGATCACGGTCACCGCGATCGCCAGGATCAGCGACCCGAACGGCTCACCGACCCTGTGCGCGACGACCTCGGCGTGGTGGACCGCGCTCAGCACCGCACCGATCAGCACCGCCGCCACGACGGCCAGGATCGTCCAGTGGTCGTGGCGCAGCCAGGCGAACACCAGCACCACCAGCGCGAGGATCGGCACGACCACTGACCACTGCAGGCGGCCCCGGACCGCTGGTGCGCTCATGGGACGACCCTATCCCGGTGCGGGGCCACCGCCGGGATGCTCGACACGCGCTCGTAGCCTGGGCACGTGTCCTCCACCTACACCCCTCCGGCAGCCTTCAAGACCCGTCCCGACCTGCTGGGGAGGTTCGGCATGGTCGGCTCGACGCACTGGCTGGCCAGCGGCACGGCGCAGGCGGTGCTCGAGCGCGGTGGCAACGCCTTCGACGCGGTGGTGGCAGGCGGGTTCGTGCTGCACGTGGTCGAACCCCACCTCAACGGGCCGGGTGGCGACCTGGTCGGGATCTTCGCGCCCGCCGGCGGCGAGGCGACGGTGCTGATGGGCCAGGGGCCTGCGCCTGCGGGGGCCTCTGCGGAGCACATGCGCGCCGAGGGGCTGGAGCTGGTCCCTGGCTCGGGCGCGCTGGCCGCCGCCGTGCCGGGCGCGGTCGAGGCCTGGTTGATGCTGTTGCGCGACCACGGCACCTGGGAGCTGGGCGAGGTGCTCGCCTACGCCATCGACTACGCCCGCAACGGCCACCCGATCCTGGGTCGCGCGGTCTCCACGATCGCCACCGTCGCCGACCTGTTCCGCGACCACTGGCCCACCTCGGCCGCCCACTGGCTCGTCGGCGGTGAGCCGCCCGAGCCCGACACCATGGTCCGCAACGAGGCCTACGCCGCCGTCCTCGACCGTCTCGTCGCCGCCGGCGACGGCGCCGCGACCCGCGAGGAGCGTATCGACGCGGCCCGCGCCGCGTGGGGGAGCGGGTTCGTCGCGGAGGCGATCGAACGGTTCGTACGCACCCCGCACCGCCACTCCTCCGGAACCGACCATTCCGGGGTGATCACGGCCGCTGACATGGCGGGGTTCTCTGCTGCGTACGAGCAGCCGGTGACGACCGAGTTCCGCGGCCACACCATCGCGAAGGCGGGGCCGTGGACGCAGGGGCCGGTGCTCCTGCAGACGCTCAACCTGCTCGAGCCGCTCGATGACGCGCTGCTCGACCCGAGCAACCCGGCCGGCGCGCACACGATCCTGGAGGCGACCAAGCTCGCCTTCGCCGACCGCGACGCCCACTACGGCGACGGCGCCGATCCGGAGGTGATCGCGACCCTTCTCTCCAGGGAGTACGCAGCCACCCGCCGCTCCCTGATCACCGATGTTGCCTCCGCCGAGGTGAGGCCCGGGCTGGGCGCGACGGCCTTCCCGCCGCTGCGCGAGACCTACGATCCGGCCGCCGCCGCGTCCGGCGTGGGGGAGCCGACGGTCTCGCGCGAGGGCGAGACGCGCGGCGACACCTGCCACATCGACGTCGCCGACCGCTGGGGCAACATGATCGCCGTGACCCCCTCGGGCGGGTGGCTGCAGTCCTCGCCCACGATCCCCGAGCTCGGTTTCTGTCTCGGCACCCGGCTGCAGATGACCTGGCTCGAGCCGGGGCTGCCCTCGACGCTCACTCCCGGCCGCCGGCCGCGCACGACGCTCACCCCGACCTTGGTTTTGCGCGACGGGCGGGCTGTCACGGCCGTCGGTTCGCCGGGTGGGGATCAGCAGGACCAGTGGCAGCTGCTCTATCTGCTGCGCACTCTTGTCGGGGGCTATTCGCCTCAGCAGGCCATCGACGCGCCTGCGCTCCACTCGACCTCTTTCCCCGGCTCCTTCTGGCCGCGCACGTGGGTTCCTGGCGGCGCGGTGCTCGAGGATCGGCTCGGTGACGAGGTCATCGAGGGCTTGCGATCTCGGGGCCACGCGGTTGAGCTCAGCGGCGACTGGTCTCTCGGGCGGCTCTCTGCGGTTACTCGTGATCCTGGCACGGGCACGCTTTCTGCTGCTGCTAATCCTCGGGGGGCGCAGGGGTACGCGGTCGGGCGGTAGGACCCGGCACACCGGTGGTCGAGCCGCGGCCCACCGGTGGTCGAGCTTGTCGAGACCATCCCTTGAGGAAACCTCGCTTGGCGACTGTTTCTTCGTTTCAGGGTTCGCCGCCGACCCGTTCTCTAGTGTTTCTCGATCGCGCGCCGCGTCAAGGACGCCCTGCGGGCGCCGCTTCGCGGTGGCCTGCGGCCATCCTTGACCCGGCACCCGATCGAGAAAAGATTTCGCCTATATCGGGGCGGCGGCGAGGGTGTGGCGCGGCACTCACGCGTCTTGTTCGCGGACTGCGTAACTGGCGGATGACCAGCAAAAACAGGTAGCGGAATGCCGTCTGGTCGCATATAATAAGCACTATGTACGAGACCATCGACCACCTCCTCGACGGGCCACCTCCGGGTGCGTCCGAGCGAGAGCTGGTCGACTGGATCTCTCGCCTCGAACAGGTGAAGTGCACCGCCGAAGCGGTGCAGGCCGAAGCAGCGGTACGTCTGGACGAAGCCGCCCGCGCACGCCAGGCCGAGGCCGGGACTCCTGCCCGGAAGCTTGGCGAGGGGGTGGCCTCCCAGGTCGCGCTGGCGCGGCGGGTCTCACCCGCTCGGGGTGCGAAGCTGCTCGGACTGGCGAAGATCCTTCTCGCCGAGATGCCGCACACCTTCAGCCTCATGAAGGCCGGACTGTTCTCCCAGTGGCAGGCCACCATCCTCGCCCGCGAAACCGCCTGCCTCACCCTCGACGATCGCCGGGTCATCGACCACGAACTCTGCGCGCCAGGACCGGACGGGGAACCCGCGAAGGCCGTGTCGATGGGGCTGCGGCAGCTCGAGAACGCCGCGAAGAAGCTCGCCATCACCCTCGACCAGGCCGCCGTGGTCGCCCGCGCAGCGAACGCGGCCAAGGACCGCCGAGTCAGCCTGCGGCCGGCACCGGACACGATGACCTGGCTCGGCGCACTCCTGCCCGTCAAGGACGGCGTCGCCGTGTTCGCAGCCCTGGACCAGGCCGCCAAGACGGCTGCTGCCGCTGGTGATGAACGGAGCCGTGGCCAGGTCATGGCCGACACCCTCGTCGACCGCGTCACCGGCCGCAGCACCGCCGACGCGAAGCCCCGGATCGAGGTCAAAATCGTCATGACCGCCGACACGCTCACCAACAACGGCGACCAGCCGGCGATGGTCGAGGGCTACGGCCCCGTCCCCGCCACCTTGGCCCGCGACGCGCTCAACGACGCCGAGGTGTTCATCCGGCGCCTCTTCACCGACCCCGCCGGCCAACTCGTCGCGATGGAATCACGCTCCCGCAAAGCCCCCGACGGACTCGCCGAGTTCATCACCACCCGCGACGGCGGAATCTGCCGCACCAACGGCTGTGACGCCCCGATCCGCAACATCGACCACATCCAACGCCACGCGGATGGCGGAACCACAAGCGTCGAGAACCTCCAAGGGCTGTGCGAACAATGCAACCAAGCCAAAGAAGCCCTCGGCTGGCAGGCAAGACCAGGACCCGACGGCAGCATCACCACCATCACCCCCACCGGGCACACCTACACCAGCCCACCACCCGACACCTGGCGACCGGACCCACCACCCCTGTCCCGGGCAGAGTTCACACTGCGCGACGTACTGCTCGACCACACCCTCGCAGCCTGAGGTCTCAGGCGGGCTTGAGGCTCTCGAGAACTTTATTCGAATACGGACTAGCGACGTACGTTCGACTCCTACCCGGGGAGTCCTACCCGGGGAGCCACTCTTGAGCGTGAATCCGCCCATCTGTCGAGGGAGCGTGGTGCCGGAACCGGCCCGCTTGCCAACGCCGTTGCTAACCACCCATCACTGATTCCCCTCCTCGCTGTTATCCTCGTCGTCCTCGATGAAGATGTCTGCAAACGTCTGAGCAGTGCTCGCGCCCTGGTCGCTCAGAACGTGCGCGAAACGCGAAGGGTCATCGAGGCCGGATTGATCGAGTCGTCAGCTCCGTGTGATCCGTCTGGCGACGCGCGACTAGTTCTCCGTCACTTGGGTTGCGATTCCTGGACTGCTTTCAATGCGGACGCCCGCAGACGCGTCCTGGTCGTTCACTCGTCAACGTACGACTCTGGCTCGTCGAATCGATTCGTGTCCCGCTCACGGTGCGGCCCCACGTACGTGCGGTAGCCGACGAGCCAATCGGTGGACTTCCATTCGATGGTGCGGTGCACGGACTCAAGATGGCCAACGCAGAAGTGGAGCCGCCCGCCCCAACAGCACGATGCCCCGTCGCCATAGAAAGCCCGGCAGAAAATCGGGGAGGCGACTACGAGTGACCCAGCGTGGTCCGATCTTGCGACCCCTTTCGGTCTCTACGACGCGCCACCAACCCATATGCGGAGTTTGGCACGGAAGAACGATCCGAGCGGGAACGAACGGCGCGCCGATCAGGAGCACCTGGCGGCTGGTCCCTACGCGAACCCTCGTCCCGCCGGCTCTGGGCCAAACGAGAAGAGCGCCCCAGTCCGAAGACCAAGACGCTCTCATCTCGCTCGACGCGCTCAATAGTGCGCCCGCGCGACGATCGTCCGTCCGCCCAGTTCGCGCTGCAACCGCTCGATGAAGGCCGGCGCCAATGGCGGCCAGTTGTTGAACGTCACCGCCGGAAAGCCGAAGACGCTCGGCCACTCATTCGACCAATCGCCCAGCAGCGCCGACGATCCGCAAGATCCGCACACCGCTTGCGGCTCGACCTGGGACTCACCCCACGAGTTGATCAAGTCGGCATAGTTCTCTTCGCTCAGCACCACACCGCAGGCTGGACACGCAGACCGCTCCTCGTTCTCCATGGCGAAGTAGGCCGCCCAACCCGATTCGAGATCGACGCCGTTGTTCGAGAAGCTCAGCCAGTCCGTCGGGCCGGCGGGGTCCTCTAGCGCCTCCATGGCCCGGGGGCCAACTGCCCACTCGCTTGGGCTATGTAACTCATCCCGGGTTGTGTTCGCAGCGACGATGCCGGCCGAGCGCAGCAGATTGAGCACCCTGTAGGCCTCTGACTTGGCGTCCGCTGAGTCCAGCCGAACCACCGCAACGAAGTCCTCACTCATGGCTAGCGACGATACAAGTTCATCACCGAGGTTCACCTCCGATCTGGACCGAGGTCCTGCCGGTGGCGACACTCCCGTGCATGCGGTCCCAGCGTGACCGAGAACTGGATTCGGACGGACAGATCCGAACGCCTGCACGCTCAGGAGTTGGGCTCGACATGGCGATCTGACTTACCTGCACACTGACCCAAGCCCTTTTGAACCAGTGCTTGACCTTGACGCTACGTCAGCCCTGCACGCTTCTTCCACGCCCCAAAAACCAGGGGCCCCGAACACACCGAAGAAGGAACAGACATGAACAACATCCTCACCCGTCTCATCGGCGACAAGAAGGACTGGAAGCGCATGGAAGCCCGCGCCGCAGAGCTGCCGGCCGACTACCGCACCGTGTACTCCGAGATGAAGAACTACATGTGGCGCTTCACCGCCGGAGACGGGATGGACATCGTCGAGATCCTGCGCGACATCCTGGATCTCTTCGAGACCGAGGCCGCGGCCGGTCGCAGCGTCATCGACGTCACCGGGCCTGATCTGGCCGCGTTCTGCGACGCCAGGCTGCCCGAGCAGCAGGACGTCTACCGCGCCAAGCTGCGCGCGAACCTCAACAAGGTCGCCGACAAGCTCGTCTGATGTCCGAAAACGTAAGAGCCCCGCTGGCGTCTCGGGTCACCAGCGGGGCAAGAACAATGTTGCCGCATCACCAAAGAGGTTGTCACCCCTTTTCGAGAAATTCTGCAGAATTTTGCATTGCAGAGTTCTGCGGCTCGTCAGGAGCTGCTCAGATGACCGCCCCGACGTCCTTGGCGACGATGTTGTCCATGGCGCGCTCGGCGACGGCGGCGATGGTCATCGATGGGTTGCAGGCGCCGGTGGTGCCGGGGATGAGCGCTCCGTCGAGGACGTAGAGGCCGTCCTGGCCCTGGACGCGTCCGTCGAGGTCGCACACGGTGCCCATGTTGGCGCCGCCGAGGGGGTGCCAGGTGCTGTTGACGATGGTGTTGGTGTCGATGAGGGCACCGAGCCCGCCGCTGATCTTGGAGACCCGCTCGTGGATGGCGCGGTAGCTCGCCGCGTCGCCACCGAAGGGGAAGCGCAGGCTCACCGAGTCGGTCAGCGAGCTGTAGCGGAAGCTGCCACGGTCGGCGCTGACCCCGAAGCCGACGAGCATCGTGGCGCCCAGGTCGAGGCCGAGGGGGAGTGGCGGCACCGATGCCTGGATGACGGTGTTGGCCGTCTTCGGGTCGGCCCAGTCCTGGCTCTGGTAGACGACGGGCCCACCCTGCGTACCGGTGAGGTTCTCGTCGAAGGGGCGCCACATGTAGATCCGGTCGCCGTTGGTGCCCCAGCCCTGACCGAGCTGCTCGGGAAGATCGGGGATGGTGTCGGTGGCCGCGGCTCGGACGAGGAGCTTGCTGGTGTTGAGCGAGCCGGCCGCCATCACCAGCGCCCGGGTGGTCAGGATCTTCTGCTCGATGACGTCGCCGGTGTCGTCGGTGCGGTCGACGTGGACCTCCCAGCGACCGTCCGCGGCTCGGGCGACCGAGGTCACGTTGTGGCGGGTCGCCACCTGCACGAGCCCGGTGGCCTCGGCCTGCTGGATGTAGGTGACGTCGACGGAGTGCTTGCCACCGTTGTTGACGCCGAGCGCGCAGTCGCCGTTGGTGTAGGACGGCGCCATCTCGCCGCGCAGCTCCGCGAGCGCGTAGGACCAGTCGATGGGCATCGGGATCTTCTGCAGGTCGTAGCCGGCGGCCCGGACGCGCGCGCCGAAGGTACGCGAGACCCGATAGTTGTCCGAGGCGATCAGCTCGTCGGGCGCGGTCGCGGCGCCGAGCATCCGGGCCACGCGCGGGTAGTGGACCCGGTGCATGAGGTCGTAGTCGAGCTCGTTCAGGAACCAGGTGTCGAAGACCTCCGCGGAGGGCTGCAGCGTCATGCCCTGGTAGACCAGCGAGCCGCCGCCGACCCCGGCCGCGCACATGGCCAGCATGTTCTGGCCGAGGACGGGCTCTAGGAGACCGACGTACGGACCGAAGTTCAGCGGCGTGCCGAGCAGCGTCTGCAGCGGCTTGAGCGCCTCGGGCGTGGTGGTGTGGAACAGCACCCGCTTGTCGAGCGAGCGCACCGTCGGGAAGGTCTGCGCGTCCGGCCCGGTCGGCCAGCGGCGGCCGCGCTCGAGCACCGTGACCGGTACGCCCGCCTCGGCCAGCCGCAGGGCGGCCACCCCACCTCCGAATCCGGACCCGACGACGACCGCGCGGTGCTCCTCCCGCACCAGTCGTACGCGGCGGGGCGAGGAGGCCGCGGCCGGACCGGCGAGCAGCCCGCTAGCAGCGGCACCGGCCGCGCCGGCGGCACCGGCGAGCAACGTACGTCTGGTGGCAGACGTGGGCAACGAGGACATGGTCAAGGGGGCTCCCTCGGCTCGCGGATCGTCGGTTGTTGCCGCGTAAGAGTTGACGAACGGGCGGAGTGTGTCAAGGCTCACGACGCCGTTCTGGACAACTGTGTCCGTTACGCGACACCTCGCGGAGCGGTCGACGCAGCAACGCAGGCAGCGCAACCACACCCATGTAGGCTGACGGCACTTCCAACAGCTAAGGACGATCTGAACCCCGATGGACGGACCGCAACCCGGCCAATATCCATGCCCGCCGTCTGATTCGAGGCTGTACCGAGCGAGGTGGGCTCGATGACCGAGGTCCTCTTCATCCTCCTCGCGCTGCTGCTGGTCGCCGCCTGTGGCGTGTTCGTGGCGGCCGAGTTCTCCTTGGTCACCGTCGACCACTCCCAGGTGGAGATGGCCGCCGAGCAGGGTGACAAGCGCGCCCAGGGCGTGCTGCGCGCGATGAAGGAGCTCTCCAGCAACCTCTCCGGCGCACAGGTCGGCATCACGGTGACCAACCTCGGCATCGGCTGGATGTCGGAGCCGGCGATCGCCGAGCTGATCGACGCGCCGCTGCTCGCCACCGGACTTCCGGAGGGTGCGGTGACGCCGATCGCGCTGACCGTCGCGCTGATCCTCTCCACCATCGTGACGATGCTCTTCGGTGAGCTCGTCCCCAAGAACCTCGCGCTGGCCCTGCCGCTGCAGACCGCCCGTGTCACCCAGGGCCCGATGCGGGCCTTCACCCGGATCATGCGCGGCCCGATCAAGGTGCTCAACGGCACCGCCAACGCCATCGTCCGCCGCCTGGGCATGGAGCCGCAGGAGGAGCTGCGCTCGGCGCGCAGCTCGGCCGAGCTCTCCTCGCTGATCCAGCGCAGCGCCCACGAGGGCACCCTCGACGCCGACACCGCCGAGCTGATGGAGCGCTCGGTCGAGTTCGGAACCCGCACCGCTGGCGAGATCATGACCCCGCGCGTACGTGTGCACAGCCTCGACCACAACGACCGCGCCGAGACGCTGATCGAGCTGACCCGGCGTACGGGCAACTCGCGCTTCCCGGTGCTCGACGACAACGAGGCCGTGGTCGGCACGGTGCACGTCAAGGCCGCGGTGGCGCTGCCGGTGCACGAGCGGCCCACGGCCAAGGTCAAGCACCTGATGGTGCCGCCGGTCGTCGTGCCCGACTCGCTGCGGCTGGATCCGCTGATGGCGCTGCTGCGCGCAGAGGGGTTCCAGCTGGCCGTCGTGCTCGACGAGTACGGAGACCAGGCCGGCATCGTCACCCTCGAGGACGTGATCGAGGAGATCGTCGGCGATATCGCAGACGAGCACGACCCGCTCAGCGCCCGGGCCAGGCTGCGCCGTGACGGCGGCTGGTCGCTGTCGGGCCTGCTGCGTCCCGACGAGGTCGAGGACATCACCGGCGTCGCCCTGCCCGAGGGGGAGGACTACGACACCGTCGCCGGCCTGATGCTGAGCCTGCTGGGCCGCATCCCCGAGCGCGGTGCGACCGCCGAGCTGACCGTGCCCGGCACCCCGCCGCCCGACTCCGACGACGACGACGTCTACGCGCGCTATGTGAAGCTGACCGTCGAGGTCATGGACGGGCGCAGGATCGACCGGATCTCGATGCAGGTGATCGGCTGATGTCGACGACGATGGGACTGCTGCTCGGCCTGGTGCTGCTCCTCGCCAACGGCTTCTTCGTGGGCTCGGAGTTCGCCCTGGTCTCGGCCCGGCGCAGCCAGATCGAGCCGGCCGCGCAGGCCGGGTCGCAGATGGCCCGGATCACCCTGCGGGCCATGGAGAACATCAGCCTGATGATGGCCGGTGCCCAGCTGGGCATCACGGTCTGCTCGGTGCTCCTGCTGGCGATCACCGAGCCAGCGCTCGCGCACCTGCTCGAGCCGGGCTTCGACCTGATCGGCCTGCCCGAGGCGCTGCACCATCCGGTCGCGTTCGTGATCGCGATGCTCGTGGTCACCTACCTGCACGTGGTGGTCGGCGAGATGGTGCCGAAGAACATCGCCCTGGCCGGCCCCGACAGGGCCGCTCTGGTGCTCGGCCCGGCCATCTACGCGGTCGTCTACGTGCTGCGGCCGATCATCGTGGCGTTCAACTACGTCGCCAACCTCTGCGTACGGGCGCTCGGCATCGAGCCCAAGGACGAGGTGAGCTCCGCGTTCACCCGCGCGGAGGTGGCCGCCATGGTCGAGGAGTCACGCGGCGAGGGCCTCCTCGAGGAGGACGAGTACGGCCGCCTGACCGGAGCGCTCGGCTTCACCGAGAAGACGGTCGCCAAGGTCACCATCCCGATCGACGACTGGACGATCGTGCCGCGGGGCGCCTCGTGCGCCGACATCGAGGCGGTCTGTGCCTCGACCGGCTACAGCCGCTTCCCGGTCGCCGACGGCGGTGGCGACCTGGTCGGCTACCTGCACATCAAGGACGTGCTGGAGCCCGACGAGCAACGCCGTCGGCAGCCGGTCCAGAACAAGTGGATCCGGCCGTTCGCGACGGTCACGCCCGACGACGCGCTCCACGAGACGCTCGAGACGCTGCAGCGCCGTGGCGCCCACATGGCCCGGGTCGTACGTGAGGACGGAAGCACCATCGGGCTGGCGACGCTGGAGGATGTCATCGAGGAGCTCGTCGGCGAGATCCGCGACGCCGCCCATGCCGATGACTCCACCCCCACCGAGTAAGCACTAGGGTTTGTCCGTGCCGCGTCTGGTGACAGAGGAGAGCCTGCAGATGCCCAACCGCCGATCCGGTGATCCCCGCCTGCAACATGGCCGGGGCTCGCGGCGACCGCTGGGCTCGGCCGGGGGCAACCAGCCCGTGCTCGGCAAGCTGCTCAGCATCCTGCGGCTGATCTACGCCCCGGTGGTGCTGTGGGCGGTGATGATCGCCGAGGACGACACGATCGCGCTGGCCGCTTTCTGTCTCGCCGTGGTCACCGACCTGCTCGACAGCTGGCTGAACCGCAAGCAGCTCGGCGGGCGCCGCGCGGGCGAGCTCCTCGACGTGGTCGCCAACACCGTCTTCGTCCTGGCCGCGACGCTCGCCCTCTGGCAGATCGACGTGATCCCCTGGCCGATCGCGCTGCTGGTGCCGCTGCGGCTCGTCGGCCTGCTCGCTATGATCCCGGCGCTGCGCAGCCGCGGGGTGCGTACGCTGCCGGTGCATCTCCTCGGCAAGGTGGCCGCCTTCTGCCTGCTGGCCTCCTTCCCGCTGCTCTACCTGAGCCACGACATCCCCGAGAAGCTCGACCTCGGACTGGAACCGAGCCTGCCGATCCAGGTGGCGCAGGCGTTCGGCTGGGCGTTCGCACTGTGGGGCGTCCTGCTGCTGTGGTGGAGCCTGGTCCTCTACGCCCAGGAGGTGCGTCGCCTGATGGCCACCACGCCACCGCTGGAGAAGGGCGGGGCGACCCGTGCCTGACCAGATCCCCGGCGAGGACCTGCGCGCCTACGTCACCAAGCCGCTGCTGGACCGCATCACCGACCAGTCGATCGACTCCGACTACATGGCCGCAGCCGCGCGGCGGGAGCCGTCCGGCGAGGAGCCCGCCCGGCGGCGCCGACCGGGAGTGTGGGCGATGGTGGTCGTCGGGCTGTTCGCGCTGCTCGCCACCACCGCGGCGGTGCAGACCTCCCGCAACGAGGACATCCGTCAGACCAGCAGGCAGGTTCTGGTCGACCGCATCGAGCAGCGCCAGGACCGGATCGCCGACCTGCACCGCCAGATCTCCGCGCTCCGCGAGGACAACCAGCGAAGCGATGGATCGCTGAGCTCGCTCGGCCTCCGGGCCGAGTCCGCCTCCTCGACCGCCGCCAAGACCGCGGAGGAGACCGGGTTCGCGCCGGTGACCGGTTCGGGGATCAGGATCACGATCGACAACGCCGCCGACGGCAACGAGGGCGGCACCGTCCGCGACTACGATCTCGCCGTGATCGTCAACGGGCTGTGGGAGGCGGGAGCCACCGCCGTGTCCGTCGACGGTCAGCGGGTCACCGCGCGCAGCGGCGTGATCACCTCCGGTGCCACCCTCCGGATGAACGATGTCTCGCTCTCGCCGCCCTATGAGGTGTCGGCGATCGGCGACACGCGTACGCTGGCCGCACGCTTTGCCGAGACGGTCTCCGGCGCGATGATCCACACCACGACGCAAGACTACGGAATGCCCTACGAGGTCGAGAACATCGACCGGCTGACCCTCCCCGCGGCGCCGGCCGATCTGCTGGAGCTGACCCATCTCGGGGCGGAGTCCAAGGACTCCAAGGGCTCGAAGCCCGACGACAACACCGACGAAGACACCGAAGAGAACAGCGAAGGGGACCGCGAAGAATGATCGCCGTCATCGGCCTAGTGATCGGCATCGTGCTGGGACTGTTCTTCCAGCCCGAGGTGCCCGTCGGTCTGGCGCCCTATCTCCCGATCGCCGTCGTCGCCGCGCTGGACGCCGTCTTCGGTGCGTTGCGCGCGTTCATGGACGGCATCTTCGACGACAAGGTCTTCGTCGTCTCGTTCATCAGCAACGTCGTCATCGCCGCGGGCATCGTCTACCTCGGTGACCGCCTCGGCGTCGGCGGCCAGCTGTCCACGGGCGTCATCGTCGTCCTGGGTATCCGCATCTTCACCAACGTCGCAGCCATCCGGAGGCACATCTTCCATGCCTGACCGGAAGAGGAGGCCGCCGGTGAAGCGGACCGCCGCCAAGCGGACCCCTGCGAAGAAGGCTCCGGCGAAGAAGCCCGCCACGCCGGCGGAGGAGACCGCCACCGAGGACGTCACCACGCCCGAGGCCTCGGACGTCGGTACGCAGCCTGCTGAGCAGGCATCCGAGGAGCCTGTCGAGGCGACCGATGCTGCCGAGACTGAGGAGCCGTCGGACACGGAGGTGGCCGAGGAGTCCGAGGAGGCTGTGGCCGATGAGGCTGTCGACTCCGAGGAGCCGGACGAGTCCACTGACGAAGCTGACGACGTCGAGTCTGGCGAGCCGGTCGAGCCCGTAGAGCCCGTAGAGCCCGTAGAGCCGGTCGACTTCGTCGAGCCTGCTGATCCAGCGGCCGAGGAGGTCGAGGAGGCAGAGGAGTCTGCCGAGCCCGACGAGGTCGAGGATGCGGCTGGAGACGAGCAGACCGAGCCGACCGAGCAGCTCGAACACGACGACGTGGCCGCCGGTGCCGTGGAGCTGCCGAAGGCTGAGAAGGCTGAGAAGGCCGATGAGCCTGATGAGTCCGACGAGCCGGAGGAAGAGCCGGCGCCGCTGGTAGGCCGGGCACGCCTTTTCGACGCGCTGACCCACTTCCGGCGCGGCCAGGTGGCCGTCGCGGTGCTGCTCTGCGTACTCGGCTACGCCGCCGTGGTGCAGGTCCAGACGAACACCGAGGACTCGACCTACGCCGGTCTGCGCGAGCAGGAGCTGATCGACATCCTCTCCGGCCTGGCCGGCACGACGCAGAAGGCGCAGGAGCAGATCGAGGAGCTCGAGGCGACCCGCGACGAGCTCGAGGACCAGACCCTCCAGCAGCAGACCGCCCTGCAGCGGGCCGAGGAGCAGGTCGACACGCTCCGGGTCATCGCCGGGACGGTGCCGGTCAGCGGGCCGGGGATCACGATCGAGATCGACCCCGGCGCCGACCCGCTGCGCCTGACCGCTCTCCTCGACCTGATCGAGGAGCTGCGTACCAGCGGTGCCGAGGCGATGGAGATCGAGGGGGCCGACGGCGAGGCCGTACGCCTGGTCGCGTCGTCCTCGATCGAGGTCAGCCAGCCCGGTGCCGGCCTCAACGTCGGCGGCGAGCTGATCAGCCCTCCGTACCGCCTCAAGGTGATCGGTCCGCCCGACACGCTGGCAGGTGCGATCGACTTCTACCAGGGCCCGCAGGACCAGCTCGAGGAGCAGGGCGCGGAGGTAAAGGTCGAGTCGGAGGAGAAGATCGACATCGAGTCGATTCACACCGTGTCCCGCTGACCGTTTCGTCGGTGGGGCGCAGTAGGGTTTCGTCAACCGGCTCGCGGGACGATCTTCCGTAGCCAGACCAGTACGCCTGATGAGGAGATGCCCGTGTACCCCGAGGACCTGAAGTACACCAGCGAGCACGAGTGGCTGCGCAACCCTGGCGAGACCGAGGGCTCCGTACGGATCGGGATCACCAACTACGCCCAGGACGCCCTCGGCGACATCGTCTACGTCTCGATGCCCTCGGTCGGTGACACGATCAAGGCCGGCGAGAGCTGCGGCGAGCTGGAGTCGACCAAGTCGGTCAGCGACATCTACGCGCCGATCTCGGGCGAGGTCGTCGCGGTCAACGGCTCGCTCGACGCGACGCCCGAGCTGGTCAACGACGACCCCTACGGCGGAGGCTGGCTCTTCGAGGTCACCCCGGCCGATCCTGCCGAGCTGGAGAGCCTCCTCGACGCCGCGGCGTACGAGGCATCCCTCGACGCCTAGGACTCTGCGCTAAGAATCGGCGCAGCCCAACCGAACACCTGGGCCGACCTGATAGGTTGCGGATACATCCCTCAATGTGAACTTGAGGGTGTGTGCCCGGCCCTCGATGAACCTGGAGCTACAAAATGTCCGTGTGCCCCGCTTGCGGCAGCCAGAACCCCGACGAAGCGCGGTTCTGCTCGCAGTGTGGCGTAAGCCTGACCGGGACCGACCAGACCTCGACGATTCAGCTCGGGGCTGACGCCGACACCTCCGACCGGGTGCTCAGCCCGATCGAGGCGGCCACCGTCGAGGCGCTGCCGCGGGGCAACGGGATGCTCGTCGTGCAGCGTGGTCCCGGGGCCGGAAGCCGTTTCCTGCTCGACCAGGACACCGTCGTCGCGGGTCGTCACCCGGACAGCGACATCTTCCTCGACGACGTCACCGTCTCGCGTCGCCACGCCGAGTTCAAGCGCACCGGCGACACATTCGAGGTCTCCGACGTCGGCAGCCTCAACGGCACGTACGTCAACCGTGACCGCATCGAGAACGTCGTCCTCAAGGACGGCGACGAGGTGCAGGTCGGCAAGTTCCGGCTCGTCTTCTACGCCGGGCACGAAGGGGCGTAGCCGATGGCCGCCGCCGCGATGCCTGACCCTCAACGGCCGGCTAGCGACTCGGGGGAGCGGCTCAACATTGGGCAGGTCCTGGACCAGCTGCGTCCGGACTTTCCCACGGTCACCATCCCGAAGATCCGGTTTCTCGAGGACAAGGGACTGATCAAGCCGGAGCGCACTCCCGCGGGTTACCGCAAGTTCTCCCGCCGCGACGTCGAGCGGCTGCGCTACGTCCTGCGGATGCAGCGCGACCACTACCTGCCGCTCAAGGTCATCGGCGAGCACCTCGACGCGATCGACCGCGGCCTCGAGCCGCCGGCGATCGAGCCGACCGTGCCCACCGTCCCGACGGTCGCCCTCACGCCCGACGGCGCGCCGGGGGCGGAGTCGTTCCGGCGCACGGACCACATGCGGATCTCGCGACGCGAGCTCCTCAAGATCGCCGAGGTCGACGACTCGTTGCTGACCGAGCTGGAGAAGATGGCGCTGGTGGTGCCGCTGCGCAGCGGTCACTACGACACCGACGCCCTGGCGATCGCGCGCACGGCCAAGGAGCTGGCCGAGTTCGGCATCGAGCCCCGTCACCTGCGTGGCATGAAGGCCGCAGCCGACCGCGAGGTCGGGCTGATCGAGCAGATCGTGGCGCCGCTGCGACGCCCGGGCAACGCCGGAGCACAGGGCCGCGCCGAGGAGATCGGCAGCGAGATCGCCTCCCTGGCGGTCCGTCTGCACGCCACCTTGGTGAAGTCCGGACTGCGCGCCCGCTGACCGGGCTGCTGTCGTGCCCTGGAGACGGGTAGGGTGGACGTATGCGCGAGGTCGATGTGCTCGGAGTCCGAGTGGAGATGCCCTCCAACCAGCCGATCGTGCTGCTGCGCGAGGTGGCGGGTGAGCGATACCTGCCCATCTGGATCGGCGCGGTGGAGGCGACCGCGATCGCCTTCGCCCAGCAGGGTGTGGTGCCGCCGCGGCCGTTGACCCACGACCTGCTCAAGGATGTCGTGGAGGCGACCGGCAACGAGCTGACCGAGGTGCAGATCACATCGGTCACCGACCGCGTCTTCTACGCCAACCTGGTCTTCGCCTCGGGCGTCGAGGTGAGCGCGCGACCCTCGGACTCGATCGCGCTGGCGCTGCGTACCGGGACCAAGATCGTGGTCGCCGACGAGGTCCTTGACGCGGCCGGGCTCGCCGTCCCGGCCGAGCAGGAGGACGAGATCGAGAAGTTCCGCGAGTTCCTCGACGAGATCACTCCCGAGGACTTCGAGTCCCACTGAGGACGCGGCTGGATCAGTCGTCCAGCGCGAGCATCGCCTTCTCGTCGATCGTGTCGGCCTCAGCCTGGTAGACGATCATGCGCTGGCCGCCGGTGCGGGCCAACCTCATCACCTCGTAGGTCAGCGTCATCCGGCCGACCCGCGGGTGCTCGAACGTCTTGGTGCCACCGCTGCGCTCGCACACGTCGTAGCGTTCCCAGATCTCGGCGAACTCGGGTGACTTGAGCAGCAGCTCGCCGACGAGAGCCGCCAGGCGGGGCGAGTCGACGTCGGTGCCGCCCACGGCACGCAGGTTGGCGACCGAGCTCGACACGGTCTCGTGCCACGGGTCCAGCAGGTGTCGCCCGACCGGGTCGAGGAAGAGGTAGCGGGTGAGGTTCCGGTGCTCGCGGGGACCGTCCCACAGCCCCGGGTAGAGCCGCCGGGCCGGACGGTTGGCCGCCAGGATGTCGTTGTGCCGGCTGAACACGAAGGCCGGCAGCGGCCGCAAGGTCTCGAGCATGACGAGGACCGAGGGACGTACGGTCGTGTCGGTCGTCGCGCGCGGCTCGCTGAAGCGTCCCGAGGCGACCTCGGCGAGCTCGTGCAGCCGCTGGTGGGCATCGCCGGTCAGGCGGAGCGTACGTGCCAGCGAGTCCAGCACGGCCGCCGACGGGTTCGTCTCCCGGCCACGTTCCAGGCGGGTGTAGTAGTCGACGGACACTCCGGCAAGGGCAGCCAGCTCCTCGCGGCGCAGCCCAGGCGTACGCCGCACGCCCGTGCCGGCGGGCAGCCCGGCCTCCTCCGGGGTCACCCGTGCCCTGCGGGCGCGCAGGTAGCGCCCGAGCTCCGTCGCAGCCATCTCACTCATCCTCACCAGTGTGCCTCAGGGCAGGCTCGCGTGAGGGGCCGTGTCATACCCACCCCTGGCAGCACCCCGGCGCCGCGCGGTCTGCCTCATCCGCCGGCGCGCGACCAGACTCTTCGGTGATGCGGGCGGCCACACTCCGAGCCGCCCGCACGCCGACCGGAGGAGGAACCCGATGACCGTGCTTGCCGCCGACGCATCGAGCGGAGGTAGGGCGGCCGCGCGGCCGGGGAGCGTCCGGGCGCTGCTCGCGGCACTCCTGGGCTTCACCGTGATCACCGTCGACGTCTCCGCGGTGAACATCGCGCTGCCCTATCTCCACCGGGACCTCGGTGGCGGGATGACCGGTCTGCAATGGGTCGTGGACGCGTACACGTTGATGTTCGCCGCGCTGATGCTCTCCGCGGGCGCGGTGACCGACCGGTTCGGTCCGGTGCGGGCCTACACGCTGGGGGTGGTCCTCTTCACGGCCGCCTCCCTGGCCTGCGCGGCCGCCCCGGTGATGCCCGTGCTGATCGCGGCGCGGGTGCTTCAGGGCGCCGCGGCAGCGCTGGTGATGCCGGCCTCGCTGGCGCTGGTCAGGGTGGCGTACGACGACGCGCGGGCCCGAGCGCACGCGATCGCGGTGTGGACCATCGGTGGGTCGGCGGCGATGGCCTTGGGGCCGGTGGCCGGGGGACTGCTGAGCGAGTACGCCGGCTGGCGCTGGGTCTTCCTGGTCAACGTGCCGATCGGGGTGCTCATCGTGGTCCTGCTGGCAGGCCTGCGGATCCGGTCGGTGCGTCACCGGGCCCCGCTCGACCTCCCGGGCCAGGTGCTCGCCGTGGTGGCGCTGTCCGCGCTGACGTACGCCGTGATCGAGGCCGGCCACGCCGGCTGGCACTCGGGAGCGCTGGTCGCGGGGGTGACGTCGGTAGGGGCGGCACTCGCGTTCGTCCTGGTCGAGCGCCGCTCGCCGGCACCGGTGCTGCCGCTCGGCCTGATCGCTCGCGGGAGAGTGGCGGTCACGCTGGTCTCCGGGTTCGGAGTGAACTTCGGGTTCTACGGCGGGGTCTTCCTGCTCGGCCTCTACTACCAGCAGGTGCGGGGATGGACCGGTGCCGAGGCGGGGCTGATGTTCGTCGTCCCGGCGGCGCTGACCACCTGCGCGAACGTGGTGGCACCGCGCCTCGCGACGGTCATCGGGCGGCGGCCGCTGATCGTCGGTGGCCAGCTGATCCTCGCGGTGGGGATGCTCGTCCTGCTCCCGGTCACGGAGACCACCCCGGTCTGGCTGGTGCTCGTCCTGCTCGTCCCGCTCGCCACCGGTGGTGCCCTGGCCATCACCGTCGTCACCGCCGACCTGATCGACGCCGTCGAGCCCACGCGGGTGGGCGTCGCGACCGGTGCGCTCAGCACGTTCCGACAGACGGGAGGCGCGATCTCGGTCGCGGTGTTCGGGGGACTGGGTGCCGGTGCGAGCGGGGTCCTCACCCTGCCCGGGATGCGGGCGTGCCTTCTCGTCGGAGCCGTCGTGCTGGCGCTGACCGCTCTGATCGCGACCGGCAGCGGTCGAAAGCCTCATTCTCAACATGAGGGTTAGGCTGGGCGACACGCCGGAGGGGGTTCTTTGACCAGGGACCTTGCGGCGCTTACCTTGTAGTTGTCTCTGTTGTAACTCCAACGGTGTGGTCCCCCCGCCGCAGCCGTTCATTCCCCGAGCGGAGTTACGCACAACGGAGTAGACGATGGAGGACATCGTGTTCGACCACGAGCAGAAGCCCGGCCACGGCGCCGACGACGCGCAACGCGCGGCGGAGCAGGCCGACGAGCAGGGCCTTCTCTTCACCGACGATGTCTCGCCACTGCCGAGCGACACCGGCTACCGCGGTCCGACGGCCTGCAACGCGGCCGGGATCAGCTACCGCCAGCTGGACTACTGGGCACGCACCGGCCTCGTCGAGCCGAGCGTGCGCGGCGCCACCGGCTCCGGCACCCAGCGGCTCTACTCCTTCCGCGACATCCTGATCCTCAAGGTCATCAAGCGACTCCTCGACGCCGGCATCTCGCTGCAGCAGATCCGTGCCGCGGTGCACCACCTGCGTGAGCGGGGCACCGATGACCTGACCCGCGTCACCCTGATGAGCGACGGCGCCTCGGTCTACGAGTGCACCAGCAACGACGAGGTCATCGACCTGCTCCAGGGCGGGCAGGGCGTCTTCGGCATCGCCATCGGCGGTGTCTGGCGCGAGATCGAGGGGACCCTCTCCGAGCTGCCCAGCGAGCGTACCGCCGAGGACGGCGAGCAGGTCGCCTCGGCGTCCGACGAGCTGGCCGCCCGCCGCGCCGCCCGCAACGCCGGGTGACCTAGGACTCATTCGAAACAGGGCCTCGAGGTCCCGCAGAGGCGGGACCTCGAGGCCCTGTCGTTTATGCTGGGGGTGCTGACCATCCCGCACGGGAGAGCCCCAACTCGTTGGGGCGCCGAAGGGGCAATTCCTCCCCGGAAACTCTCAGGCACCCACGACTGTGCGGACCAGGCAACTCTGAAGCGGCGAAGGCGCGGTGACAGAGGGGGAGGGCTTACGAGTTGTCTTAGATGCCCTCAGGAGCCACTGTGTCCGACACGCCCACCTTGTCCGAGCTCGATGCCGCCTCCCCGTTCGTGGAGCGCCACGTCGGGCTCTCGGCCGCCGACGAGGCGACCATGCTCGCGCGGCTCGGCTACGACTCGGTAGCAGCGATGATGGACGCGGCCGTCCCGGCCGGGATCCGTTCCGTCGAGTCGCTGGACCTGCCCGCCGCGCTGAGCGAGGCGCAGGTCGCGTCGCTCGCCCGCGAGATCGCCGCGTCCAACAAGCCCGGCGAGGCGATGATCGGGCTGGGCTACCACGCCACCGTGACGCCGCCGGTGATCCGCCGCAACGTGCTCGAGGACCCGAGCTGGTACACCGCCTACACGCCCTACCAGCCCGAGATCTCCCAGGGTCGCCTCGAGGCGCTGATCAACTTCCAGACGATGGTCGGTGACCTGGCCGGCCTTCCGGTGGCCAACTCGTCGCTCCTGGACGAGGGCACCGCAGCCGCCGAGGCGCTGGCGCTGGTGCACCGGGCCAACCGGAAGGGTTCCGGACCGTTCGTGATCGACGCCGACGCGTTGCCGCAGTCGATCGAGGTCGTCAAGGTGCGCGCCGAGGCGATGGGCCTCGAGGTCGTCGTGGCCGATCTCTCCCAGGGCCTTCCCGAGGGCGACGTGATCGGCGTGCTGGTGCAGTACCCCGGCGCCTCCGGCCGTGTGCCCGACCTGAAGCCGATCATCGACGCGGCCCACGAGCGCGGCGCGCTCGCCGTGGTTGCAGCCGACCTGCTCGCGCTGACCGTCCTGGAGGCGCCCGGCACGCTCGGCGCCGACGTCGTCGTCGGCTCGACCCAGCGCTTCGGCATCCCGCTCTTCTACGGCGGCCCGCACGCCGGCTACATGGCCGTCCACGAGGGGATCGAGCGTCACCTGCCCGGTCGCCTGGTCGGCGTCTCCGTGGATGCCGAGGGGCGGCCTGCGTACCGGCTCGCCCTGCAGACCCGTGAGCAGCACATCCGCCGGGAGAAGGCGACCTCCAACATCTGCACCGCGCAGGTGCTGCTGGCCGTCGGTGCTTCGATGTACGCCGTCTACCACGGCCCCGCCGGGCTCAAGACGATCGCGACCCGCACCCATCGCTACGCCGCCGTGCTGGCCGCCGCGCTCCGCTCGGCCGGGCTTCAGCTGGTCTCGGAGACGTTCTTCGACACCCTGGGCGTCACCGTGCCCGGGCGGGCGGCCGATGTCGTCACCGCTGCGCGTCGGTTCGGCGTACATCTGCGTCTCGTGGACGCGGACACCGTCGGCATCTCGACCTCCGAGGCGACCACGCGGTCGACCCTCTCGGCCGTGCTCAACGCCTTCGGCATCTCGGGCGTGGACCTCGAGGAGATCGACCGCACCACGGCCAGTGCGCTGCCCGACGGCCTGGTCCGCACCACCGACTACCTCACCCACGAGGTCTTCAACGCGCACCACAGCGAGACCCAGATGCTGCGTTACCTGCACAAGCTCTCCGCGCGCGACTACGCCCTCGACAAGGGCATGATCCCGCTCGGCTCGTGCACGATGAAGCTCAACGCGACCACCGAGATGGAGCCGATCTCGCTGCCCGGCTTCGCCGACCTGCACCCGTTCGTCCCCGCCGAGGACGCCGCCGGCTACGCGCGGCTCGTCGGTGAGCTGGAGGGCTGGCTGGCCGAGGTGACCGGCTACGACGAGGTCTCCATCCAGCCGAACGCCGGCTCGCAGGGCGAGTTCGCCGGCCTGATGGCGATCCGCGGCTACCTCGACGCCCAGGGCCAGGGCCACCGCGACATCTGCCTGATGCCGTCCTCGGCCCACGGCACCAACGCCGCCTCCGCCGCGATGGCCGGCATGAAGGTCCAGGTCGTGAAGTCGGCCGAGGACGGCACCGTCGACCTGGACGACCTGCGCGCGAAGCTGGCCGACCACGGCGAGAAGGTGGCCGCGATCATGGTGACCTACCCCTCGACCCACGGGGTCTACGAGGAGGGCATCACCGAGGTCTGCTCCCTGGTGCACGAGGCCGGTGGTCAGGTCTACATCGACGGCGCCAACTTCAACGCGCTGCTGGGCTACGCGAAGCCGGGCGAGTTCGGCGGCGACGTCTCCCACCTCAACCTGCACAAGACCTTCTGCATCCCGCACGGCGGTGGTGGCCCAGGTGTCGGTCCGGTCGCGGTCCGCTCGCACCTGGCTCCCTACCTGCCGTCGCACTCGCTGCACCCGGACGCCTCGAAGCGCTCGGGCATCGGCGCGATCTCGGCCGCTCCGTACGGCTCGGCCGGCATCCTGCCGATCTCGTGGGCTTACATCCGGCTGATGGGCGCGGAGGGTCTGACCCGGGCGACGTCGGCTGCGGTGCTGTCGGCCAACTACGTCGCCGCCCGTCTCAACGAGCACTTCCCGGTGCTCTACCGCGGCGAGACCGGCCTGGTCGCGCACGAGTGCATCCTCGACCTGCGGCCGATGACCAAGGAGACCGGCGTCACCGTCGAGGACGTCGCCAAGCGACTCATCGACTATGGCTTCCACGCGCCGACGATGTCCTTCCCGGTCGCCGGCACGCTCATGGTCGAGCCCACCGAGTCCGAGGACCTCGCCGAGCTCGACCGGTTCATCGACGCGATGATCGCGATCAAGGGCGAGGTCGACCGTGTCGCCTCGGGGGAGTGGACCGCCGAGACCTCGGTCCTGCGCGGTGCCCCGCACACCTCGCGTGCCCTCGTCGGCGAGTGGGACCGTCCGTACACCCGCGAGGAGGCTGTCTTCCCCGGCGGCATCGACCCTGACAAGTACTGGCCGCCCGTCGCCCGTATCGACAACACCTACGGCGACCGCAACCTGGTCTGCTCCTGCCCGCCGGTGGAGTCCGAGGTGTAGGTTCCGAGCTTGCTCGGAACCTACAACCCGAGGAGGTCGAGCGAGCCCCGCCGGTGAGCTGGCGAACCGGCGACGGGCGGGTCGAGACCCAGTCGTCGGCGTGTGGACCTCCCGCCGAGTCGGCTGGTCCTGACCTAAATGCCTGCCGAGTCGGCGCGTCAGAACGCGCCGACTCGGCGTGGTTTTACGTCAGGATGAGCCGACTCGGCCGTGTTTTCGGCGGTCAGCTGAGGGTCATGACGGGCTCGCCGTTGGCGTTGAGCCCGGTGCCGTGGGTGCACGTGCCGGACCTCGGCGCGCCACCGTTGTAGGCCTGGCGCAGGCAGTTGCGCAGAGCGAGTTGGCCCCAGTAGTTGGGGTGCAGGCTCTCCTGGATGTAGTAGTTGCCGCTGGCGGTGGAGACGGTGCGGATCTGGTTGACCCATTCGGTCCGATCGACCGCACCGGAGGCTCGCCAGCTCGAGAGCCCCTTCTCCTCGAGCAGGCCCACGGTGTTCTCGCACAGCCTGCGGCCGGCGAAGGCGCCGGTGACGTCGACCTTCTTGATGTTGGTCAGCCCGGAGTCGGTCGCCGCACCCGAGATCGCGTTGTTGATGGTCGGCAGGATGGTGTTGTACGCGTAGTCGGCATCGGCATTCCAGAAGCCGCAGCCACCGGTGTTCTGACGGGTGTAGCCGGACTCGCTGTAGCGGTAGACCGAGGAGGTCGCGAGCGGCGAGGGCACGTTCTGGACGATCAGGGTCCAGGCGCCGTCGGCGTAGCCCGCGTTGCGCATGGCGGTGCGTACATTCCCGAATGCGGTGGCGATCCGGGCGCGCACCGCGGCGACGTTGCCGGCCGCCATCGCGTTGGTGACGACCGCGTCGTCCTTGCAGTAGTCCTTGCTCCAGGACGGCGAGAGCAGGAAGTTCTGCACGCACTGGGTGACGATGGCGGCGAAGTTGAAGTCGTTGCCGCCGATACCGATCGTCACCGCCTTGACGTTGTGGGTCGCGGCGAAGCTCTGCAGCATGAGGGCCTGTCCCTGGTTGCCGCCGCTGGAGTAGAAGTCGATGCCGGGCTTGAAGTAGCCCTCACTCGTCGTGGTCGTGGCGACCTTTGCCCCGGAGCAGGCCAGGTTGAGTCCGTTCACGCCACCGCCGAGGTACGCCTCGGCGGCCGTGCTGCGGTGGCAGCGGTTGATCGTCTCGGCGGTGTGGGTGGCGTTGTCGAAGTACGTCGCGCTGCCGCCCGCATCGATCAGCGACTCGCCGGAGTTGCTGTTGCCGGCCCAGCGTCCGGCCTCGCCGGAGACGTAGCTGTCACCCACGGTGACGATCCACGGCGTGCCGCTGCCGGGGCCGTCGGCGTGGGCCGGGGAGGCCATCAACGTCGTCACGGAGAGCAGGGACGCTGGTAGGAGAAGGGTCGCGGCGACCTGGGCGACACGGGTGCTGAGACGTGGCACGGAAACCTCCGGTTGGTCTGGGACGGCTTCCGCGGCGCGGAGCCGCCTCAGGCTAGTGACGTACGTCACGCCGGGGAATGGCTGGGAGGTAATACCTGTCGGGACGAAGGTTAATTTTTCGGCGATGCCGTCGAGCGACCTGAGTTCTTCCGGTGTCAGGTGCCGAGAACCTGAAGCGTGGATCCCTCACGACCCTTGGTCACCGCCAGCTGGGTGGGGATGCGCTCGCGCATCTCGGTGACGTGGCTGACCACGCCGATGATGCGGCCGCCCTCGCGGAGGGTGTCGAGGACGTCGAGCACGTCGTCGAGGGTGTCCGCGTCGAGGGAGCCGAAGCCCTCGTCGACGAAGAGGGTGTCGAGCATCTGGCCGCCGGCCTCGTTCATGATCACGTCGGCCAGGCCGAGGGCCAGGGCGAGCGAGACGACGAAGGTCTCGCCGCCCGACAGGGTGGCGGGGTCCCTGGACTCGCCGGACCAGTCGTCGCGGACCATCAGCGCCAGGCCGCCGCGGCGGTCGCCGGCGCCCTTGGCCGCCGAGTGCTCCAAGGCGTAGCGCTGGTCGCTCATCTTCGCCAGCCGCTCGTTGGCCGCGGCGACGACCTGGGTGAGGCGATAGGCGACGACGTAGGCCGACAGGCTCATCTGGAGCTGGTTGTCGCTGCTCTTCCCCTCGGCGAAGGCGGCGATCCGGGCCGCGACCTCGAGGTCCTCGCGCACGGGCGCCCACGTCGAGAGCGCGCGGGTCAGGTCGCGTTGCAGCGAGTCGAGGCGAGCGGCGCGGTTGGCGGCCGTGTCGGCCGCCGAGCGCGCCGCGTCGGCGGCGTCAGCGGCCTTGCGATGGGCGAGGGAGAGCGCCTGCAGGTCGGGCTCGTCGGTGGCCAGGATCTCGGCGGCACCAGGCGAGTCGAGGGTCGCGCGTGCGGCCGCCAGGCTGTCGGCGTACGTCTTGATCTGGCTGTTGAGCGCTGCGACCCGTTCGGGAGGGAGCGCGGCGGCGAGGGCGCTCGCGGGGCTGTCGAAGCCTGCCCGGACCGCGGTGGCGGTGAGCGTGCGCTCGGCCCCGGCGAGCGCTTCGGCGGCACGCGTGGCGGCCTCGAGACGCTCGAGCGCGGTGGCTGCCGTGCGGTGGTCGCGGTCGAGAGCGGTGAGCAGGGCGTCGAGATCCGAGTGCTCGTCGCGGACATCGCGCAGCTGCTCCTCGAGACGCTCGCGCTCCTCGGTGAGGTGCCGCAGCGTGGTCTCGAGCTCGGCGGCGCGGGTCTCGAGATCGGCGCGGAGCGCGACCGAGCGCTCCCGGGCCTGCTCGGCGGAGGTGAGCTCGGCGCGGAGGCCGGCCTCCCGGGCAGCCGTACGCTCCAGGCCGGCGAGGCGCTCGGTCATCGACTCGGCAGGCTCGTCGGTCTCACCAGAGGCTTCCTGGGCGAGCTGGAGGCGCGTGGTGAGGTCGCGCACGTGCTGGTCACGGGCGTGCTCCTCGGCGCTGGCGTTGTCGTAGACCGTCTGAGCGCTCTTCTCCGCCGCGGCGTCCGGGGCGCCGTCGGCAGGAGATGCCTTGTGCGGGTGCTCGTGGGAGCCGCACACCGGGCAGTCCGCACCGACCGCAAGGGCGCCGGCGAGCTCGGCCGCGATGCCGTCGAGCCTGGCCTGGCGTACGTCGAGATAGTGGGTGCGCGCCTCCATGGCAGCTGTCCTGGCCGACTCGTGCCGGGCTCGGGCATCGGCGAGCTCCCGCGTCAGGCGGCCGACCTCGGTGACGGCCGCGACCTGAGCGCGGAGCACCGGGATCGCCGCGGCTGCCTCGGTGGCCGCAGCGAGGTCGGCAGCGAGGGCCTCGGTCCGCTGCGGCAGCTGTTCGGCGATCCGTGCTTGTTCCTGAGTCTGGGCGACCACGCGGTCTCGTTGCGCGCCGGTGTCCGCGAGCTCGCGGGTGACCTCGCCGAGCCGCCGCTGGACCGGCACGAGGGCGCGAGCCTGGGCCAGGCGCGCCGAGATCCGGTCGACGGCTGCCTTGGCATCGCTCAGGCTCAGGTCGCTCGGCGCCAGCGCGGACGTCTTCTCGTGCTCGCGTCGCGCCTGGTCGGCGAGCTCGCTGACCCCGGCCACCGCCTCGGCGCGCTGGGCGGCCTCGACGCGGCGCAGCCGCTCGTCGTGCTCCTCGGCCGTGGCCACGAGACGGCTCTCGGCCGCCGCGGCCGCTCGGAGACCGCGCTGCTTCTCGGCCATCGCACGGGCGGCGTCGAGGGCGGTGAGGGTCTCCGACTCGGCGGCCAGGGCCTCCATCGCGGCGCCCGAGGTGACGGCCTGCGCCTCGGTGGCCTCCTCGGTGAGGGTGCGGGCCCAGGCGGCGATGGCTCCGTCGCCAGCCGGGAGGCCGAGGTCGTGGACGTCCCAGTCGTCGGGAAGCGTCACCGCCGCTGTCTCGCTGATCCGGCTGACCACCTCGGCGACCCCGGCGTTGAGCTCCTCTGACCGGCGCCGGAGCTCGACACGGCGCTCACGCAGCCAGCGCTCGACGTCGGCGAAGCGCTCGGTGCGGAAGAGCCGCTCCAACAGCCGCTTGCGCTCCTCGGCGCTGGAGCGGAGGAAGGCCTGGAAGCGGCCCTGGGGAAGCATCGCGACCTGCACGAACTGGGTGAGCGTCATGCCGAGGAGGTCGGAGACCAGATGGCCGGCCTCGTCGAGGCGATTGGTGAGGGTGCGCCACTCCTCGCCGACCAGCTCCATGAGCACGACGGACGCCTGCTGCGTCGTGGTGCCGGCACCACGACGCTTGGGGCGCTCCCACGACGGTGAGCGGGTGATCCGGAAGCGCCGCTGGGCGAGCGTCGCGTCGAGGACGACACGCGTGGCGACCTCGACGGGGGCCCGGTCGCTGCGCAGCCGCTTCGCGACCGAACGGTCGCCGGGAACGTCGCCGTAGAGCGCGAAGCAGACGGCGTCGAGGACGCTGGTCTTGCCGGCGCCGGTGGCACCGGAGAGCAGGAAGAGCCCCGCTTCGGAGAGCTGGTCGAAGTCGACGGTCACCGTGCCCGTGAACGGGCCGAACGCGGTGACCTCCAGGTGGTGGAGGCGCATCAGAAGAGCACCTCGAGCCACTCCTCTTCCTCGGCCGCGCCGCCGGCCGAGTTGAGGGTGTCGACCTCGGGGTCCTCGCAGCAGGCGTCGACGGCGGTCTGCAGCAGCGCCAGCTCGGCCTTGGCCGCGGGCTCGCCGCGCAGCTCGGTCACGAACTCGGTGACCAGGTCGATGTCGCGCCGCGGTCGGGACGGGTCGGGCCGGGACAGCGCGCCCAGGACCGGGGCGGTGGACTCGAAGCCAAGCACGAGGGTGTGCGGGAACCGACGCCGCAACCGCTCCATGGCCTGGGCCGGGCGGATCCGGTCGGTCAGGGTGATCTGCAGCCACGACTGCTCGTGCGCCTCGTGGCGCGGGTCGCTCAGCAGCTCCTCGAGCGTCCCGCGCAACCTGGCCAGAGTGCGCGGCACCGGCGCCTCCACGAACTCGCTGGCGACGAACCCGGACTCGTCGAGATCGATGAGCCAGGAGCCCTTGAGATGGTTGGACTCGGAGAAGGAGTAGGCCAGCGGAGAGCCGCTGTAGCGGACGGTGTCGGTGATCGTGTGACGCCCGTGGAGGTGGCCGAGGGCGGCGTAGGAGATGTCCTCGAAGAGGCTGGCCGGCACCATCGAGACACCACCGACGGAGATGTCGCGCTCGGAGTCGGAGGGCTCCGCACCGGTGACGAAGGCATGGGCCATCACCACGCTGCGGGCACCTCGGCGGTCGAGGTCGGCGCGGACCCGCCGCATCGCCTCGCCGAGGGCCGCCTGGTGGGAGCGGGACTCCAGGCCCCAGGACGCCCGGGTGGCGTCGGGATCCAGATAGGGGAGACCGTAGAAGGCCACCTCGCCGTGCTCGTCGGGGAGCATCACCGGGCGGCCGACCCCGGCCAGGTCGGTGCGGATGAAGATGCCGGCGGCGTCGATCAGCTCGGAGCCGAAACCCAGCCGCTGGGCGGAGTCGTGGTTGCCGCTGGTGATGACGACCTTGGCACGCGAGGCGGCCAGACGGGCGAGCGCCTCCGAGGCCAGCCGCACGGCGTCGACCTGCGGAAGCGCGCGGTCGTAGACATCGCCCGAGACGCACACCACGTCGACCTCTGCCTGCTCCACCACGGAGAGGAGATGGTCGACGTACGCCGCCTGGTGCCCGAGCATGCCCTCCCGATGGAAGGACCGGCCCAGGTGCCAGTCGGAGGTGTGCAGGATCCGCATGAAACGAAAACTATCGGTGAGCACGGACACTCTTGCCGCCGACTCACCGCGACGCCTCGGCTACGCGGGATAGGTCACCTTCACGGCCAGCTGGCGCTGCAGGTTGTCGGCGGCGTCGGAGACCCGGCGGCGTACGCCCGGGTCCAGATCCAGCTGGACGACCGCCCGCGCGGCAGCGAGGGTCTCCTCGGTCACCGACCCGCTGGGGAAGAACGCCTCGGCGGCCTCGGCCAGGCTCCAGCCCGAGCGCTTCTCGGCGGTGGCGGGAAGCTCGGCGAAGTAGCGCTCGACATAGCCCGCGGTGAGCTCCGAAGGGCCGGTCCAGAACGCCCGCCCGGCGGCCAGGATGTCGTAGTTGGGCAGGTCTGTCTCGCCGGTGAACACCGACCAGCCGTACGCCTTCGCCTCCGCGTCGGGGATGCTGACCAGGGCGCCGTTGAGGTGGATGCGGGCATCGTTGGCCGGTTCGGCGTCGTAGGCCGCCTGCAGCTCCTCACGAGAGGCGAAGCCGTTCTCGGCGAGCTTGGCGAGGATGCGCCAGCGCAGGTCGAGGTCGGTCTCGATGCCGGCCGGGGGAGCGGCCAGCCACTCGCGCAGCAGCGACTCGGAGGTGGCCGAGCGGATCGCGGTGCGGTAGGCCGACAGCTGCAGCTCCGACCCGGGCGCGACCTCCTCCAGCTTGCGGAGAGCGGCCTCGTGGAGCCGCTCGCGGGCGCCGGCGGGTGCCAGCGGCACCACCGAGCCGAAGAGCCACGGCATGGTGCGGCGCGGGGTGTCCTCGAGGTCCTCGATCGGCAGCGACGCCTCGGCGATGTCGATGACGTCGGCCGGGTCGACCGCGGCGTTGAACCAGGCACTGCGCAGGTTGTTCCACACCCCTGCACGCAGGCCGCCGTCGGTGACCTCCGGGAGCGCCGCCTTCAGCGCCTGGACCGTCTCCCAGTCGGGGATCGCCGAGGCCCAGGTGTCGTCGTAGGGGTCGAGCACGACGGCGTTGGCGGCGACCTGGAGCGGCGTCTGGTCGCCGGTCACGGTGATCTCCGAGGTGGTCCACTGCGTCCCGTTGAGGATCGCCGCGCGGAAGGTGTGGGAGCGGTCGGCGGGGTGCAGCGACGGAGCGGTGCGGTTGACGACCATCTTCGCCGGGTTCCACGAGAGCGTGTCCGGGCCGGCGGTGAGCAGCCACTGGGAGGTGAAGGCGTCGAGGTCGAAGTCGACACCCGCCGCGGCCGCAGCGGAGTCCCAGGACGCGAACAGGTCGTGCATGGTCGCGTTGCCGAACCGGTGCCGGGTGAAGTGGTCGATGGCGCCGGCGAAGAAGACGTCGTCGCCCAGCGATGCGGCGAGCTGGCGCAGGATCGCTGAGCCCTTGGAGTAGGAGATCCCGTCGAAGTTCTGCAGCGCGGAGACCGCGTCCTCGGCGCCGTTGCCGGCGACCGAGTGGGTCGAGCCACGCTGGTCGGCGGTGAGTCCCCACTGGCGGCGGGCGTAGGACATGTCGGCCCAGGCGTCGTCGTACTGGGTCACGTCGGCGGTCACCCGGTTGCCCATGTATTCGGCGAACGACTCGTTGAGCCACAGGTCGTCCCACCACTGCGGGGTGACCAGGTCGCCGAACCACTGGTGGGCCATCTCGTGGGCGACCGTGGTGGCGCGCTGGATCCGCATGCCGCGGGTGACCCGGGAGGTGAAGACGAGCGGGTCGCGGAAGGTCACGCAGCCCGGGTTCTCCATCGCGCCGGCGTTGAACTCCGGGACGAACGCCTGGTGGTAGTTGCCGAACGGGTAGCGGATGCCGAAGAGCCGGTGGAACTCGTCGAAGCACTGCTTGGTGAGGGTGAAGAGCTCCTCGGCGTCCTTGTCGAGGTCGGGGGCGATGCTCTGCCGCGAGCTCAGCGACAGCGGGATCCCGTCGTGCTCGTCGTGGATCATGTGCCACGGCCCGGCGACGAGCGTGACGAAGTACGTCGAGAGCGGCTGGCTCCGCTCGAACTCCCACTCGCCCGGCGAGGTCTGGGTGCCGGGCGCGTTGCCGATCACCGTCCAGTCCTGGGGCGCGGTCACGTGGAAGGTGTAGGGCGCCTTCAGGTCGGGCTGGTCGAAGCAGGCGAAGATCGTCGGGGCGGCGTCCATGAAGCACATCCCGTAGACGTAGGCGCGCCCGTCGGCCGGATCGACGCTGCGGTGCAGCCCCTCGCCGTCGTTGCGGAAGGGCATGGTCGCCTCGACGACGAGCTCGTTGGCACCCTCCTGCGTGGTGATCGGGAGGCGTCCCTTGGCGAGCGTGGCCGGGTCGACCGGGCTGCCGTTGAGCGTGATCCGCGCGACCGAGACCGGTTTCAGGTCGACGAACGTCGGCCCGCCCTTCGAGGTGAACCGGATCGTCGTCACCGAACCGAAGGTCTCCTCGCTGGAGGCCAGGTCGAGACGTACGTCGTAGTCCTCGATCTTCAGTAGACCGGCGCGGGCGGTGGCCTCGTCGCGGCGCAGGGGCAGGCTCTGGGTGCTCACGTCGCACAGGCTAACGGGCAGGTGGCACTCTTACCCCATGACTTCTGATGCGGCAGACCAGCGCTCGGTATCCCTGGAGAAGATCGGCGAGCACCGCTTCCGTGCCACCAACGCGCGCGGAGGCACCGTGGTGATCGGCCACGGCGACGACCCCGACTTCACCCCGGTCGAGCTGCTCCTCGCGGCCCTGGCCGGCTGCAGCGCTCTGGACGTCGACTTCATCACCGGGAAGCGCTCCCCGATGGAGACCTTCGAGGCCCTCGCCGCGGCCACGAAGATCCGCGACGAGCAGGGCAACCGCCTGGTCGACATCTCGGTCACCTTCGACATCACCTTCCCCGAGGGTGAGGCCGGCGACGCTGCCCGCACCGTCCTCCCGGACGCGATCAAGAAGTCCGAGACCCGGCTGTGCACCGTCGGCCGCACCGTCGCCGTCGGCACCCCCGTGAGCTACGGCGAGGGCGCCCTGTCCTGACCCTCGGCGCTCAGGGGAGCAGGAGGGCGGAGTCGCCGAACTCGTGCCACAGGTAGCCCTCGCCGACAGCGGCGTCGTAGGCCGCCTGGGTGAGCTCGGGACCGGCGACCGCCTCGACGAGCAGCAGGTGGCTGGCCTGTGGGTCGTGCCAGCCGGTGATCAGCCCGTTGACGACGTACGGCGGGTTGGCGGGCGTGATCACGCGGTCCGTCCAGCCGCTCGCCGCCTGCACCGCACCGGTCGCCGGGACGACCGCCGACTCCAGCGCCCGGGTGACGGTGGTGCCGGCCGCGACGATCCGGCCACCGGCGTACCTGGTCTGCTCGACCAGCCGGGCCGTGGTCGCGGAGACCTCGAACCACTCCGCGCCCGGGGCCTCGCCGGCCTCCTGCGAGGAGACGCCGGTGTGCAGGGTGACCGGGGCGATCTGGATGCCGCGGGTGACCAGCTCGGTGACCAGCGGATGGGTGAACGGGCGGGCGGCCGAGGGCATCTCCGCGCTCCCGGGACGGTGCCCGAAGACCGTCTGATAGGCGTCGAGCGGGTAGCGCCGGTCCAGATAGCCGTACGCGATCGGTCGGCCGGACCGCTCGAGCTCGGCAGTCACGTCGCCGGTGACCTCCGCGCGCCAGAGCCGGTTGCCCTCTCCTGTGGGTGAGGACGGGCGGCCGTCGGGGTAGGGCTCGAGCAGGGTGACCCGGAGCCCCGCGCTCACGACGACGTCGCCCTCGGTCGCGTCGAGCACGGACCGTGAGGCGTCCGGTGCGGAGCGGATCTCGACGGCCCAGCCGGTGTCGAGGCGCTGGGCGAGGTGGAGGACGACCCGGCCACGCCCGACCATGTCGGCATCCAGCTGTCGCGCCTCGGTCACCGAGTCGTTGACCACGAGCAGGTCGCCGGGGGAGAGGTGGTCGGCAAGGTTGCGGAACCGGGCATGTCGCACGCCGCCCGGCGTCGCCACGAGCAGGCGCACGCCGTCGCGCTCGAGGCCGCGCCACTCCGCGGGCGCTGGGGCGGTCGTCTCCTCGGGGAAGGGGAACGTGGTGGTCGGGCGTTCGGCGAGCATGGTCATCGGGTTGCTCCCATCGGTGCGAGATCGGCGGCGCGGTAGCGCCCTGTGGGCTGAGTGCCCGCAAGCAGTGCGAGCAGGTGCGGAACGACCGATTCCGGGAGCGGTCGGTCGGAGATGTCCTCGCCGGGGAAGGCGGCCTGGTGCATCGCGGTGCGCATGTCGCCCGGGTCGACGGCATAGGCACGGATGCCGTTCTCGTCACCGAGGGTGAGGACGAGGTGGTCGAGGGCGGCCTTGCTCGCTGCGTACGTTCCCCAGGTCGGGTAGTGCTCGACCGCCGCGTCGCTGGAGATGCCGACGAGGGTGCCGCGCGAGGCGATCAGGTAGGGGAGGAGTCGCTGGGTGAGCGCGAGCGGGGCCAGCAGGTTCGTCTCGAGCACGCTGGAGAAGAGGCTCTCGGGGACCTCGGCGAGAGGAAGCATCGGGCCGAGCTCGCTGGCGTTGTGCACGAGCAGGTCCAGACGCCCGTGCCGCGCGACGGCGGCGGCGATCGCGTCCTGATGATCCCCGTCGCGTACGTCGCCGGCCAAGGTGGTCACCCGGTCGCTGTCCGGGAGCGAGGTGTGGAGGCGGTCGGCGTCGCGGGCGTCGGTGACGACGTTCCAGCCCTTGTCGAGGAGCGCCGTGGTGAGAGCGAGCCCGAGCCCGGCGGAGCCGCCGGTGACGACGGCTACTTCGTTGTGTGATCTGTTCATGCTGGCTAGCATTCAACCTAAAGTGAACTTGAGATCAAGGCCTGTGACAGAAAAGAGTGAGATGAACACCCACGACCTGCTCACGATGGGCGAGGTGACGCGGCGCAGTGGTTACGCGGCGTCCGCGGTCCGCTACTACGAGAGCCAGGGGCTGATCCAGGCCGAGCGGTCAGCCGGGGGACAGCGTACGTTCGAGCGCAGCGTCCTGCGCCGCCTCGCCTTCATCCGGGCAGCTGCCAACGTCGGGCTGTCGCTGGACGAGATCAAGGCGGAGCTCGACTGCCTGCCGGGGGACCGCACGCCCACCAAGGCCGACTGGGCCCGGATGTCGAAGCACTGGCGCCGGCGCCTCGAGGAGCAGATCCACGCCCTCGAGCGCCTGCGCGACAACCTCGACTCCTGCATCGGCTGCGGCTGCCTCTCGCTCCAGCGCTGCCGCATCTCCAACCCCGGCGACGCCGCGGCCGCGCAGAGCGCCGGCGCTGCGTACCTCCCGAAGGTCCTGCGCCGCGACCCACCCCGCCGCCGCGCGTGACCCCGCCGAATCAGCAGAAATGGCGGGCCGACAATGCAGTTGTGGGCGACGAAACTGTCGTTTCGTCGCCCACGGCCACCGATTCGGCACGCCAGAAGTGCGGATTCGGCGAAGGGTGATCAGTCGACGGTGATCGTCTCGAACTCGACCGGCGTCTTGGGAGCGCCGGTGCCGTCGGCGCCGGCCTCGGCCACACCGGCCTCGCCGACCTCCTGGAGGGTCTTGATGCCAGCCTCGTCGAGGGTGCCGAAGACGGTGTAGGCGGGCGGGAGCTGGGTGTCGCCGAAGACCATGAAGAACTGGCTGCCGCCGGAGTTGGGCTGGCCGGTGTTGGCCATGGCGAGCGTGCCGGCGGGGAAGGTGTCGCTGTCCTCGAACTCGTCGGGGATGGTGTAGCCCGGACCGCCGGTGCCCTGGCCGGTCGGGTCGCCGCACTGCAGCAGCGCGAAGCCGGGGTTGTTGCCGAGGCGGTGGCAGCTGGTGCCGTCGTAGTAGTCCTGCGAGGCCAGCGAGAGGAACGAGTTGACGGTGCAGGGCGCCTTGTCGGCGTCGAGGGTGACCGCGAGCGGGCCGACGGAGGTGTTGATGGTGGCGGCGACCTTGCCGGTGTACTGCGCGGTCTCGTCGGGCGCGTCCACCTCCTTCGAGGCACCCATCGGGTCCTCGGCGTAGTCACAGCTGGTGGAGCCGGCCTTCACGATCGACTTCCAGTCGCTCGACTCGCTCGACTTCGGGCCCTTGCTCTCCTGAGCGTCACCCGAGCCCCCGGAGCCGCCGGAGGAGCCACAGGCGGAGAGCGTCAGGAGCAGGGCAGCGGCCGCAGCGGCCGGAAGCATACGAGTCAGCATGCCCAGATGCTAGGGGAGCCGTCCGAATCCTCACTCGACCGACCCCGGATGGCGATGCCGCCGACATCCGTCGCCAGCATCGGAGCCGCGCACTATCGCACAGGATGGTTGCCAGCCGCGATACTGCACCAGCCTCGTCGCACCCCACGACGCCACGACAGGGGAGGACTCGGCTAGCCTCCAGCCGTGCCACTGCTCTCACTGCGTTTCGAGCTCGACGACCTGACCCGCCCCGAGGTGATCCGGATCCTCGAGGAGCATCTGGAGGACATGTACGCCGTGACGCCGGCCGAGTCGGTGCACGCGCTCGACCTCGAGGCGCTGAAGGTGCCCGAGATCGCGTTCTGGTCTGCCTGGGAGGGCACCGAGCTCGTCGGCTGCGGCGCGTTGAAGTCGCTGGGCGAGGGCGACTACGAGCTCAAGTCGATGCGCACCACGGCCGCCGCCCGTGGCCGTGGCATCGCGACCGCGATGCTGCGTCACCTCATCGAGCAGGCCAGGTCACAGGGCGCTCGCCGGGTGCTCCTCGAGACCGGGACCGAAGGCTTCTACGAGCCCGCCCGGCGCCTGTACGCGGGCAACGGCTTCACCGAGCGTCCGCCCTTCGGCAGCTACGTGCTCGACCCCAACTCGGTCTTCTTCGAGCTCGCGCTGTAGTCCTCCACGGACGGAGTGCCCCGTCGGAACAGCAGGTCGTCGAGGGCGAGCTTGGTGCGGCGTACGAGGATCAGATAGACCGCGATCGCGAGCCAGCCCAGATCGCGGAAGGTGTCGGCGAGGTAGGTGGGGTCCGCCGAGGCGCCGCCACCGCCGAAGCAGCCGCAGTCGATGTTGAGCCCACGCGCCCAGGCCGAGGTGATCCCGAGGATGAACGAGCACAGGCCGAGCGCCGTCGCCACCGCCGCCGTCCGGGTGAACAGGCCGAGGATGAGCAGCACGCCGAGCACGATCTCGGCGATCGGCATCGCGATGGCGTACGCAGGAGCCAGCTGCCACGGCAGCAGCTGGTAGCCACGCACCGCCTGCTCGGTGATCCCTGGCTCGGGCAGCTTGGCGAGCCCGGCGGCCAGGAACACGAAGCCGAGGTAGAGGCGGCCGGCGAGGCCGATCCAGCCCAGCAGATCTGCGCGGGTCCTCATGAGAGCACCACCCAGGACGTGCGCAGCACCCCGAGGACGACGAATGCCGCCACGACCGCGTAGCCGGTCCACAGCAGCGGCGCGTAGGAGACCTCGTCTCGGATCTCGCGCCGCACGAACCACACCCCGAGCACCAGCACGGCCACGGAGACCGCGACCAGCCCGATGACGTACCACACCTCGTTCACCTCGCCAGCGTGCCACAGTCGAGGCCCACAACCACCGCCCGGACGCCCACCTTCAGCGCATCTTCAGACTGCGGACGTCCTTCTCAGGAAACAGCTCAGGGTTGCAGCCACCACGGGCTGGTGTAGGCGATACCGAGGTCGTTGCACGGATGGCCCTCCGGCCCGGGCGTGGCGTTGGGCTGGGACGGGTCGCTGACCCGCAGCAGCACCCAGTCGCCGTCGTCGAAGGAGACCGGAACGGTCACCGAGACGGGGTCGCCGACCCGGAACGCCACGACGTCCGCGACCACCGGCACCGACGGCCCGGGACGCAGCACCTGCAGGTGGAGCTCGCGCCCGACCCACTCCTCGTCACGAGCCAGATCGAGGGCGAACCGCATGTCGCCGCCGCGTCCGGGGATCACCGAGCCCATCCGGTGCTCCACGCCGTTCAGCCGAGCCACCGCGTCGACCCGGAGCCCGGAGGTGCGGGTGGCGAAGAACCGCCGTGCGCGCATCGCCTCGAAGACACCGGTGCGGTCGTGGGAGGCGACCCACAGCCCGGTGCGCCCCTTGCCCTCCGGATGGCCCCAGTCGGTGCCGTGCTCGTCGGTGACACCACTGATCCCGGTGCGCCAGCCGGCGTTGAGACACTGACACAGGGGAGAGGTCTTGCCGTCGGCATAGCCTTCGAAGAGGTAGTCGTCGCCGCGGTTGAACATCTCCAGGGACACCATGCGCTCCCGCGCCCGGGCGTCGAAGCGGAACTCCTGGAACCGGAACGGCTCGCGCCCGGGATGGTTGAACCCGGCGATCCCGTCCGATCCGCCATCGATCAGCGGCGTAGAGGGAGAGCGCATCAGCCAGTCGAAGAACGGGCGCATAGCGCCGACGTCGACGATGTCGGTGAAGTGCTCGCTTCCCCACACGTTGATATGACCCAACAACGGTTCGGACCACTCGAAGCCGCGGATGGCGGTGAAGGTGCCGTCGGCGTTGGCTGCGTCGGCCAGCTCGCGCGTGCGGGCCCAGTCCGAACGGGTGATCCCGCCGATCTGCTTGTACGCCGGCGGCAGCAGCCCCGCGAGCGCGTCACCGAGGATGTTGTCGGAGACGGTGGCGTGATCGGTGAGCGCCGCGACGTCCAGCCCGGCGCTCCGCATCGAGTCGAAGGCGAGGTCCGGGTCGCCGGAGCCGTCGGACATCAGCGTGTGGTTGTGCAGGTCGGCGTGGACCAGCGTGGTCCCGTGCGAGAGCCGCGACGTCCGGCTGGCGCCCACACCGGGCCGAGCGGTCGCCGAGGCCGCCGCTCTGGTGAACGCCGACGACATCGACGACATCGACGCCAGCAGCAGGCCGGCTCCCGCCGCCCCCAGCGCCGTACGCCGCGTGAGTGGCCCGCTCATCGCCCGCAGAGGCGCCTGCTGGTGTCCGTGCTGGTGTCCGTGCTGGTGTCCGTGCTGGTGTCC
The DNA here is from genome assembly GCF_036090055.1 of Nocardioides sp. NBC_00368. NCBI lineage: Bacteria > Bacillati > Actinomycetota > Actinomycetes > Propionibacteriales > Nocardioidaceae > Nocardioides > Nocardioides sp. NBC_00368. The sequence continues at coordinate 1,407,956 of NZ_CP107970.1, read as the reverse complement.
GTGCTGGTGTCCGTGTCCGAGGCACATGGCCCCTATTTCACGCAGATCCTGGCGGCGTACGAGGGGCTTTCAGATCACAGGTCGGTGAAGTCGGCGTAGAGACACGCGTGGTCGGAGGCCGCGTGCTGCTCCGCGGTGAGCGTCGGGAAGAGGTCCCACGGGTCCTTGGTGCGGGGCCCGTGCCAGACGCCCTTGCGGAAGACGCCGCCGCCGGTCTGCTTCGCGCGCAGCGCGGGGGAGAGGAGCAGGTAGTCGATCTTGTCGTCCTCGTTGCCGGAACCGTACGTTCCACGGCGGTGGTTCCAGTCCCAGTGCTCGTGCTCGCTGGCGTCGACGAGCCCGTCGACGGAGAGCAGGGGCTTCAGGGACTCGCTGGTGGGGGAGTCGTTGAGGTCACCGGCGACGCAGATGTGCTCGATGCCCTCCTCGAGCAGCCCGCGGTAGATCTCCGCGACCCGCGCCGCCTGCCGGCCGCGTCGCTTGGCGCCCTGCGGATCTCCCTTCTCCGAGTAGCCCTTGGACTTGAAGTGGTTGGCCAGCACGACGATCCGCACGCCGCTGGGAGCGTCGAGGTGGTACTCGCAGCAGTCCCGCGAGAAGATCACACCCTCCTCGTCGCGGTCGAAGATGTGCGTGCGCATCTGCACGAGGCGATAGCCGTCGCCGACCATCACACCGACATCGATGCCGCGCTCGTCGTTGCCCTCGACGACCATCACCTGCTCGTACGCCTCGGCGCCGACCTCCGGCAGGAGGGTCTGGGAGAACATGTGCAGGCCCGGCCGGTCGTCGGCCTCGACGACCACCGCGACCTCGGCCCGCAGCTCGGCGAAGACGCGCGCGATGTTCTCCGTGGCGACCTCGTCGACGGCGGTGGTCTTGAGCTCGACGAACCCGACCCAGTCGTTGCGTCCCTTCGCGACCAGCTGCACGTCGCCCGATCGCGGCCGTTTCAGCAGCGCGCCGCGCAGCTTCCGCAGCCGTGCGAACCGGGCCTCGTCGCTCCTCAACAGTCCGAGCTTCTCGAGGTTCTCCAGGATCTCCTGCTCATCCCCCTCGTAGCTGGGCTGGGCGAGAAGAGTGGAGACGCGGGCGTGGGCGGCCAGGATCGTGCGTCGCGTCGTGGCATCGGCCGCGTCGGTGTCCATCGCCTTCGGCCGGGCGAAGAGGTTCTCGACATTGAACGATGCGAGCCGCATATCTCCAGGCTAGGACACCTTGCCGGTCAGCGGGTCGCGATCGGTGAGGCAGTAGACCTGTCCGTACGGCGCCCGCATGACCGTCCACCACTCGAAGACGCCGACCGTCTCGGCGCCGAGCGCCTCATGACGGCAGGTCTCCGAGGCACGGTGGGCGACCGCGAGGTCGGGGTGTGCTTGGACCTCGCCGTCCGCGTCCTCGAGCAGCTGCAGCAGGATCCGGAGTCCGCCGTGCGCGTCGGGGTCGACGAGGCGTACGAACTCGGGGGACTTGGTCTGCTCCGGAGTCCGTCCGGTGACTGCTGCCCAGAAGGCGACCTCCTCGTCCCAGCGGCTGCGGGGGATGTCGATACAGATCTGGTCGACCACCCGCTCCGGCTCCGAGCGCGCGAACCGCGGGTCGGTCCCCTCGCCGAGGGTGTGGCAGAAGAGCAGTCCACCGGGGGAGCGCATCACCGGCACCCCGTCGTACGTCCATGCCGCTTGTGCCCCGAGGGACGTCGACCGCTGGACGGCGGCCTCGCGATCGGCGGCGTCGAGGTCGACATGGATCCGTGGCTCGTTCTCGTCGAGAGCCTGCAGCTTCAGCCAGGCATCGCCCGTCTGCGGTACCAGGGTGACGAACTGCTCGTCCTCGCCCCTGGGTGGCGAGACCGCCCAGCCGGTCGCAGCCGACCAGAACCCGACCGCCTCCTCCCACCGCGGGCGCGGCACGTCGAGGAAGAGATGGAACCAGGCAGGTACGCCAGCGGTGCTCATGTCTACCGACCCTACGCGTGCGTCGAGCCGTGCGCAGGCACACAAAGAGACACGCCGGAGCACGCCGCGAGTGCGGCGCGCCCCGGCGTGTCCGGGTCGGGGATCAGCCCTGCTGGGAGATCCCGAACTGTACGTTGCCGGAGGCATCCATCCCGGCGTCGAGGACCTTGTCGTCGAGCTCGGCGGCGGCGCCCTGGTCGAGGAAGACCCGTGCGCCCTCCTGCTCGATGACCTGGTCCTGGGCCTCGGCCTCGGGGACCAGCGCGGCGCTCAAAGCACCGTCCGGTTCTGCGTTGGAGGCGAGCCGGAGGCCGGCGCCCTGGGACTGCTCGGAGATCGAGCGGACGATCGTGGTGGCGTTCTCGGTCAGCTGAAGCATGTCGAGATCTTCCATGGTTGGGTACGGAGTACCCGCTCCACCATTCCTCACCGATCGGCCGCATTCAAGCCCGGCACCCCGAGGTCACGCGTCTGGCGCAGGTCTACGGGCACCGAATCGAGAGGACCTTTTGCTCTCGAATGCCACCGAGATGGGTGGTTTGAACGCGCTGTCGCGGGCCTACAATCAGGGCAGGACACAGTGTTTCCTCTGGCATTGGGCTGAGGAGGTGAATCAAAATGTCATCTGAAAACCTGTCCATTCAGGAACACCCAGACATCGCGGCACTTCGGGACCGGTTCGATCTGACCGGATCCTCCGCCACCGCCCAGGTGGTCGATGGTGTCACGATGCTGGCCGGCCTCTATCTGGCCGTATCGCCGTGGATCGTGGGCTTCAACACCACGGCATCTCCGCTGATGGTCAGCAACCTGATCATCGGTCTCGCGGTTGCACTGCTGGCGCTCGGGTTCGCGTCGGCGTTCGGCCGCACACACGGTCTGGCCTGGACCGTTCCGCTCATGGGTGCATGGGCGATCGTCTCGCCGTGGCTCATGAACGGCGTCGACACGACCGGAGGAATGATCGCTTCGAACGTCATTGTCGGAGCCGTCATCATGCTGTGCGGACTCGGCTCGTCCGGGTTCGGCACATTCTTCAATCCGCGTAGGTAACGTCCGCGGAATCGTCCCGAATCGACCGGCCGAGCGAGGAGCGCTCGGCCGGCCCCAGGTGGTTTCAGGTGACGGGGTTCAGCCCAGGTCGGCGCCGTACACCTTCCTGACCGCGATGGTGATGAGCACGCGGCGGTCCTTGACCATCACCTCGCGATACTCGTCCCAGTCGGGGTGCTCGCCGGCACCGCGACGGTAGTAGTCGACGAGCGCGTCGACCTCCGGTCCATCCGGAGCGGTGCCCGGGCCTGTCAGCGTGACGGTGCCCTCGGCCGTCGCCCAGGAACGCCCGCCCGGGCCGTCGACCTCGATCGCCGCCCGCGGGTCTCGGCGCAGGTTCTTCGTCTTCACCAGCCCCTCGCGGGTCGAGATGAGGATCTCGCCGCGCTCGCGGTCGTAGTACTGCCACACCGGCGAGAGCTGCGGGAGCCCGTTCGCCTTGATCGTGGCAAGGATCCCGTGGCGGGTCGTGGCGAGCAGCTCGTGCGGGTCGAACGTCATGGTGAAGCGCCTCCTCGTCGGGCGTTGCCCAGATGGTCGTTGCCTTCTAGAAGGCAACCGGACGCGACTTCCTTCCCGGGTCCCTAATTCGGAGGTGCGTCCCGCGCGGGTCGGCTAGGTTGCCGAGCACCCCGCACCGAAGGAGACCCCACATGCGTGCATTGATCGGCCGGATCCTGGTGGCGATGGGGCTGGTATCCCTGCTCCTCGTCACACCCGCCAACCCTGCGACCGCCACCGAGGACGACATCCTCGACCGCCTCCTCGCCATCGAGGGCGTCAGCCTCATCCAGGAGAAGCCGGTCACCGGCTACCGCTACTTCGTCCTGAGCTTCACCCAGCCGGTCGACCACCGGCGGCCCGACGGCGACACCTTCCAGCAGCGCTTCACGGTGCTCCACAAGGACACCGCCCGCCCGACCGTGTTCCACACCAGCGGCTACAACGTCTCGACCAACCCCGGCCGCAGCGAGCCGACCAGGATCGTGGACGGCAACCAGGTCTCGATGGAATACCGCTTCTTCACCCCGTCGCGCCCCGACCCGGCCGACTGGGACGACCTCGACATCTGGCAGGCGGCCAGCGACCAGCACGCCATCTTCAAGGCGCTGAAGCCGATCTACTCCGCGAACTGGCTCGCCACCGGCGGCTCCAAGGGCGGCATGACGGCCACCTACTTCGAGCGGTTCTACCCCCGCGACATGGACGGCATCGTCGCCTACGTCGCGCCGAACGACGTGGTCAACCGTGAGGATTCCGCCTACGACGACTTCTTCGCCACCGTCGGCACCCAGGACTGCCGCGACCGGCTCAACGGCGTCCAGCGCGAGGCGCTCGTTCGCCGGGAGGCGCTGAAGGCGAAGTACGCGGACCTGGCAGCAGCCGAGGGCTACACCTTCGACACCGTGGGCAGCCTGGACGCTGCGTACGAGATGGTCGTGCTCGACTACGTGTGGGCCTTCTGGCAGTACGCCGGCACCGGGCAGTGCTCGAACATCCCCGCCGACGCGGCGACCGCCACCGACCAGGCGATCTGGGACTCGATCGACTACTACTCGGGCTTCGGCTTCTACACCGATCAGGGCCTGAGCCCCTACACGCCCTACTACTACCAGGCCGGCACCGAGCTGGGCGCGCCGACGATCGGCTTCCCGCACATCGAGGACGAGCTCATCCGTTACGGCTACCAGCCGCCGCGCAGCTTCGTCCCGCGCGACATCGACATGCGGTTCGACCCCTCCGCGATGCGTGACGTCGACTCGTGGGTGCGCAGGCACGCCCACCAGATGCTCTTCGTCTACGGCGAGGCCGACCCGTGGGGTGCCGAGCGCTTCCGCCCGGGATTCTTTGCCACCGACTCCTACGTCTTCACCGCGCCGGGGATGAACCACGGCGCCAACGTGGCCGGTCTGGTCGCCGACGAGCGTGAGCTCGCCACCGCCCGGATCCTGGAGTGGGCCGGCGTCGCGACCGCCGCGGTCGAGGCCGACGCGACGAAGGCGAAGCCGCTTGCCACCTACGACGCCAAGCTCGACAAGCTCAACCTGCGTCAGGAGCGTCGCATGCGCTGAATCGGTTTGCGCTGAACCAGATCTGGTGACGGCGCTGTGCCTCGATCAGTCGAAGGCACAGCGCCGTCGCAGTTCTTGCGCCATAGACTCACTCCGCATGAGCGACGAGGCGATGCGCATTCCTGCCTTCGTTCGCTACTGGACCGCTTCTACGACGGGCTCGTTCGGCACCGCGGTCTCGACCGTCGCGATTCAGGTGCTCGTCGTCCAGGTGCTGGTCGCCACTCCGGCGGAGGTCGGGTTCGTCAACGCAGCCAGGGTGCTGCCGTATGCCTTCTTGGGACTGTTCGCCGGCGTCCTGGTCGATCGGGTTCGGCGCAGACCACTGTTGGTCTGGTCGAACGCGGCTCAGGCGGTCGCTCTGCTGGCGATCCCGGCGCTCTGGCTGGCCGACGCGCTCTCGTTGCTCGTCGTCGCTGTCGTGCTCTTCGTAGTCGGGGCGCTCTCGGTCGTCGAGATCGCGGCGCGGCAGTCCTTCCTTCCCCGCCTGGTGCCGATGCGAACGCTACTCTCGGCCAACGCCCGCATCGATCAGGGCGACACCGTCGCGATGACATCGGGCCCGGCCCTCGGCGGCGGGCTGATTGCCGTGATAGGAGCGCCGCTCACGATCCTCGCCGACGCGCTCACCTGTGCGCTCGGTGCGGTGATGAACGCTCGGGTACGCGTCGAGGAGCCGCCGCTACCGCGTCGACCGAGCACGCCGGCCCAGGTGCTGGGCGACATCGGCGTCGGCGTGCGCTACATCTACCGCCATCGCACGATCGCCCCGCACGCGGTCTCCACGCACATCTGGTTCATCGGCAACGCGATGGCACTGACCGCGTTCGCGCCGTTCGCGCTGCGCGAAATGGGCCTCGGCGCGGTGGCGTACGGCGTCGTCCTGGCGTTCACCGGCGTGGGCGGCCTGATCGGAGCCCTGGTGGCCGTCAGAGCCGGGATCCGCCTGGGTGCAGGTGGTGCCACACTGCTCGGGTTCGCTCTCGCACCGGTGGCGTGGGGAGTCTCGGCGCTGGCACCGCCGACCGCGGCCGGCCTCGTGATCCTCGGTGCAGTCCAGCTCCTGGCGGGCCTCGGCATGGGCGTCTCGAACTCCAACTCTCTGGGCTATCGGCAGGCCGTGACACCGGATGAGCTCCAAGGGCGCATGAACGCGACCATCCGATCCGCGAACCGCACCTGCGCGGTCGTGGGTGCTCTGGCCGGCGGTCTGGTGGGCCAGCTGCTGGGACTCCGACCTGCGCTGTGGGTGGCCGTGACGGTCTTCGTGATCGCAGCCGTAGTCGTGGTCGGTTCGCCGCTGCGTACGGCCCGCCACGACTGAGACCTTGGTGCGAGGGGCTTGTCTTCGAGCGCGCTCGAAGCCGTAGCGTCGAAGGTATGGATCTTGGACTCCACTACTTCACGTTCACCCACCCCGAGTGGGAGACCACGCTCGCCGACAAGCTGACCGAGACAGCCCGCATCGCAGACGAGGGTGGCGTCGACCTGCTCACCGTCATGGACCACTGGTTCCAGATGGAGCAGGCCGGCGGCCCCTTCGAACCGATGCTCGAGGGCTACACCACACTGGGCTACCTGGCCGGGATCACCGACAACGTACGCCTCAGCCTGCTCGTCACCGGCGTGACCTACCGCCACCCGGGGCTGCTCGCCAAGACGGTCACCACCCTCGACCGGCTCTCCGGCGGCCGTGCGCTGCTGGGCATCGGCGCGGCGTGGTACGAGCGTGAGCACCAGGGCCTCGGCGTGCCCTACCCGCCGACCGCCGAGCGGTTCGAGCGCCTGGAGGAGACCCTCGAGATCTGCCGCCAGATGTGGTCGGACAACGACGGCGCCTACGAGGGCAAGCACTACCAGCTCGCCGAGACGATCTCGCTGCCGCAGCCCGTCAACGGCACGGTGCCGGTCCTGATCGGTGGGGGCGGAGAGAAGAAGACGCTCCGCCTGGTCGCCAAGTACGGCCAGGGCACCAACCTCTTCGGCGCCGCCAGCCCCGAGGCGGTCGCGACCGTCAAGCACAAGCTCGACGTGCTGCGCGGGCACTGCGACGACCTCGGCACCGACTACGACGCGATCGAGAAGACCATGCTCTTCCAGGGTCCCGCGGTCGAGGACCCGGACACGTTCCTGAAGTCGATGGAGGAGTACGCCGCCCTCGGGATCACGCTCGTCGGGCTGATGCCGACGCCGTACGTCGACCCGGTTCCCTGGGCCACGGCCGCCGTGGACCTGGTGCCGCGGCTGAAAGAGATCTAGAAGGCCCGCTCCGGTTGGCCAGAGGCGTACACTTGTTCTAACCACGCTTCCAGCCGGGCTCGTCGAGCTCGCAGGGCAGCACGAAAGGTGATCGTCATGACGACGTCGCCGACAGAGGAGCACACGACCGCAGTTCGGGTCGGGCTTCGGATCCGCCTCGACAACAGCTTCAGCTCGGGGCCGCTCGATGGCGCTTGGTGGCCACAGTCACGCGACCTCCAGGAGGAGGCCGCTGACCTGATCGACCACTTTCCCCATCGCGTGGGCCGGATCTCGCGGCTGTTGTACTCCCGGCCCGACTGGGACTCGGGCGGGGGAGCGTCGAGCGCCCACAAGATCCGCGCCGCACGCGGGTTCGTTAAGGTGGGCTCGTTCCCGTCCGACGACACCCACCTCGTGGTGCTGTCGATGGCCTCCGGTTATCGGCTACGCCTGCTGGTGGTGCCTCACGACACCAACGCCGAGCGTGCCGAGGAGATCATGGAACAGGCGGCAGACGACCGGAACACCCAGCGCCCGGCGCAGCTGCTGGGCCTCGATGGCCCTGACCAGAGCCACATCGGTCAGCAGATCTGGGACGACGACGGTGCCCATTAGCTGTCCGCTCCCTGATCGACCTGTGCCTCCCATGCCGAGGTGGCGGCCCGAGTAGAGCGGCGCGGCTGAGAGCCTCCGGGAGGCTACGTCACATCGGAGCCCGGGCGAGCCCGAGGCCGACGCACGCGGACAGCAGCCCCATCCCACCGAAGATGATCCCGAAGACGATCGCGCAGCCGGTGCCTCCGCCGGATCCCGCGATCATCGACTTCGACGGGTCGAGCGGGTTGACCACGATGTCCAACGGCGGCACCGTCCCGTCCAGCCGGAACCGACGGTCGGGCAACGTACCCGAGCTCGCATAGGTGCCGCCGTCGGGACCGCGATACTCATAGTGCGCGATCAGCCGGGTACGGCTGCCGTGGTCGCCGCTCGAGGTCGTCCTCGTCTCGACCTCGCGGATCGTGGCCTGCCACGGAGTCCAGCTCGAGAGCCGCTGGCGGCTGATGATCGACCAGACCACGATCCACACCCCGATGCCCGCGAACAGCAGGCCCATCCCCGCGAAGATCCAGCCGAAGAACATCCAAGTCTCCCTTCGCCCGAGGCGAGAGCCGCCTGATGGCAGGAGGCTACGTCATCGCAGCGGGCTCGCGGGCTTATCGGGCTCGCTGGAGGGTCGCCGCCACGACGGCACGTGTCTCGGCGGGGTCGATGACGTCGTCGATCTCGAACACCCGTGCGGCGTTGAGTGCGCTGGCCTGCTTGCGGTACTCCTCGGTGAGGGCGGCCACCCGCTCCTCGCGCTCCGCCTCGGGCATCGCGGCGAGCTCGGCGGCCATGGAGAGGCGTACGGCACCCTCCAGGCCCATCGGGCCGAGGTGGGCGTCGGGCCAGGCGACGGTGAGCAGCGGGCGGTGGGTGCTGCCGCCGAGCATCGCCTGGGCGCCGAGGCCGTAGCCGCGGCGCAGGATCACCCCGACCAGCGGCGTCGAGAGCTGGGCGCCGGCGACGACCATCCGGGACGCATGCCGGACCAGGCCGCCGCGCTCGGCCTCGGGACCGACCATGAACCCAGGGGTGTCGACCAGCGAGACGACCGGGAGACCCCAGCGGTCGCACAGCGCGAGGAAGTCGGCGGCCTTGACCGATGCGTCGCTGGTCAGCGCTCCGGCCAGGTGGGTGGACTGGTTGGCGACCACGCCGACCGCGATCCCCTCGATCCGCGCAAGCGCGGTGACCAGCTCCGGAGCAAACGCCTCACGGAGCCAGGTGACCGAGTCGAGGTCGGCGAGCGTCTCGACGACGGGGCGTACGTCGAAGGCCTCCCGGTCGTTGTGGGGGAGGATCGTGCGCAGGTCGGTCTGGTCGACGGCATCGCCGCTGTCGGCGTTCGGCTCGAGGCAGGCGAGGATGCTGCGTACTGCCTCCACGGCAGCCGCCTCGTCCTCGACGACCAGGTCGATGACGCCGTTGGCGGTCTGGTCCTTGACCGGCCCGATCTCCTCGGGGGCGAAGGTGCCGAGACCGCCGCCCGCGATCATCGCGGGGCCGGCCATGCCGAGGTTGGCGTCGGGCGTGGCGATGCGGAGGTCGGCGCAGCCGGCGAGGACCGCGTTGCCGGCGAAGCAGCGCCCGGAGACGACAGCGATCCGCGGCACGACGCCCTCGAGCTCGCCCCAGAGCGCGAACGAGCCGACGTCGAGCGCGGAGACGAGCGGGATGTCCGTGTCGCCGGGGCGACCGCCGCCGCCCTCGGTGAAGAAGACGGTCGGCAGCCGCATCCGCCCGATGATCTCGATGAGGCGGTCCGACTTGCGGTGCCCACGCATCCCCTGGGTGCCGGCCATCACCAGGTAGTCGTAGGACAGCACCGCGCACGGCTTCCCGTCGATCGTCGCGGTGCCACCGATGATCCCGTCGGCGGGCGTCTCGACGACGAGGTCGGCCAGGTCGCGACGCTGCTCCTGGGCCGCGGTGATGAACCGCCCGTACTCGACGAACGAGCCCGGGTCGACCAGGTCGGCGATGTTCTCCCGAGCCGTACGCCGTCCCTTGCCGTGCCAGCGGGCGACCTTGTCGGCCCGCGCCGCGTCCGTGGTGAGGAAGCGGCGCGCGTGCAGCTCGGTCAGCCCGGTCGCGGGTGTGTCGTCGGTCACGCGGACACGATAGGGAACGCCGGGTCGGGAGCCTCGAGCACCCCCAGCAGCCGCTGGAGCACGCCGAGGTCACCGGAGTGGTCGATCCCGTCGAGGCTCCGCGTGCCGAGCAGCCCGGCGAGCCGGCGTCGGGTGAGGGTCAGGGTGAGGTCCCTCGATGGCACTGCTGGTGTGAGTGGGGGAGACCCGGGCCTGCAGCCCGAGCGGACCGAGCTCGCCTGGCGGCGTACGCACCTCTCGTTCGTCGTCGCCGCGCTCGTCGTCGTCCGTCATCCACTGACCGACGGTCAGCTGTGGTGGCGCCTCGGCGCGGCACTGGCGGTGGCCGGACTGGCTGCGTACCTGCTTCTGGGGCGTCGTCGCGTCCTCGCCACCGCCGCGGTTGCGACCGTGATCGCACTCGTCGAGGTGCTCGGGATCGCGGCCTCTGCGTAGCCGCCCTTGAATTCGCCGCGTCGCCGAGTAAGCATGATTACATGCTTACAAGTGAGTTGCGCGGGTGGTTCAGCGGACGGCTGCCCGATGGTGTGTACGACGAGATCGTCGATGTGGTGGTCGACCGCGAGGAGATCACCGTCGTCGGGCGGATCCAGGAGCCGAAGACCGCCGAGGGTGCTTCGGACGAAGAGCGGGCAGCAGCCAACGAGGGGAGAGCGAGCGAGTTCCGCGAGCGTACCCGCGAGGACCGGATGGCCGTGGCGCGGCAGGCGGAGCGGCGGTTCGACCGGAAGGTCTCCTGGGGCGTGGAGATCGGGGGAGAGCGGCACATGTTCACCACCGTCTCCGCGCCGGTGATGACCCGGCTGCGTCAGCCCGAGCGCAAGGTCCTCGACCTGCTGGTCTCCGGCGGCGTCGCCCGGAGCAGGAGCGATGCGCTCGGCTGGTGCGTCAAGCTCGTCCAGCAGCACTCGAGCGAGTGGCTCGAGGAGCTCCAGGAGTCGCTGGTCAACGTCGAGCGGGTACGTGCCAACGGTCCCGACAAGGGATGAGACCTCCATCGGGGCCGGCCCGATCGAGGTCTCGACAGCGCTGTCGCGTAGAGGTCGTCAGTCGACGGGCTCGCCGAAGGAGTGGGTGCCCGGGAGAGCGATTGTCGCCAGGGTGTCCTCGTCGGTGACCGAGATGCTCGACCACGTCGACACCGTGTGCTTCGCCGTCTGCCCCCTGGGGCAGTCGAGGACCGTGCCAGGGGCGGGTGCCGTCACCGTCAAGGAGCCGGTCACGTTGCCGTTCCTGGCCGCCTTGAACTCGCCGGACTTCGAGTAGTCACCGCTAACCACGGTCTTCTTGGGGTCATCCGGATTGTGGCCACCGCGGTTGACGCACTGATAGGTCGCGTCGAGGTGAGCGGTCACGGTGATCGTCTCGACCGCGCCGCTCTCGAGGCCGGCCTCCTTGAACGCGACGGTGACCGAGGAGAGGTCGGCGTCGGTGACCTTGGTCAGGTGCTTGATGAAGTGCGGGCTGCCGCTCGCCGATGCCGGCGTAGCAGCCAAGACCGTCGCGCTGGCGGCGACCGCGATCGCCGTGCAGATGCTCTCGATGCGCATGCTCATGTTCCCCCGATAGACGAATGTGCTGGGCGCAGTTGCTCGGACGCCGGGAGTCTGACACCTCGATTCGAGGCGGAGCCATAGTCATTTCGGTTCATTTGGACGCTTGCGGCAGGAAAGCCAGGCGAATAAGTCCTAACGCACTTGTGATGATCGATCCGGTCCATCTCGGCGAGATAGATGTGGCGTTCGTCGCCGGCACTGCTGACCTTCGTCCTTGCGGCGCCCGACCCGGCAGGGCAACGATCGAATCGGAGCCATCGGCGCCCAGATGCGGGGTGATCGCGCGATGTCCGGACCCGCAGCACCGCCACCTACCCAGGAGGGTGCATCGGCCCGCCGTGTCCTGCGTACGGGCTGGGTGGTGTTCGCGCTTCTTCCTGTCGCGTTCGTGGCGGCTGAGATCCTGGGTGATTGGCTGCTCTCCGTTCAGGGATACTCGAGCGGAGACGAAGACGTGCCCACGGCCGTCGGCCTCAGAGCAGGACTCCCTGCGGTCCTGGTGCTGATCACGCCCCCGATTGCCGGAGCGTGGTGTGGCCGCAAGGCTGAGCGTCTTGGTCATCCAGGAGGTCGCCCGCTCTTCATCGTCGGAACTGTGGTGGCGGCAGCCTCGGTCTTCCTCAACCTCGTGCAGGTGCTCGCCTCACGGATTCTCGAGCTCTGACCCGGCAACCGCGAGTCGCTGGATCGTCAGCTCGCCCCGGGACGGGCGACGCGTCGCCCCGGGGTGCGGATCACCAGCCGTCGGACAGGATGGCTCCATGGACTCTGAGAGTGCGCGGCGCTCGGCCGCCGTCGTCGGAATGGCCACGCTGCCGATAGGGGCGGCGATCCTTCTCAAGCCGGAATGGGTGGGCCGGACGTTGAAGCTCGGCGACCATCCGGTGGCGCTGCGCGTGATCGGTGCCGCCGATCTGGCGCTCGTGCCGGGCCTGCTCAACGGCCGCCGCAGACTTCCCTGGATGGCGGCTCGGGCCGGGCTCAACGTGGCGATCGCGGCGTACTGCGCTCATCTCGCACGCAGCGAGGGCACCATCGGGCCCAAGGTCGCGGCGTCGGCGCTCGTGTTCGCGACCGCTGCCGACGCCCGCACCATACTCGCGCTGCGTCGCGGCGAGGATCGTCCGGGCGCTACGTCCTGAGGCAACCCTAGGGCTTGATGTTCTGGTTGTGGCTGAACAGGTTCCCCGGGTCGTAGGTCTGCTTGATCTGCTTGAGTCGCGCGTAGTTGCTGCCATAGGTGTCGGTGACGCGGCCCTGGTCGTCGTCGGACATGAAGTTCACGTATCCGCCGGCCTCGGAGTGCGGCGTGAGGGCGGCGGCGTAGTCGCGGACCCAGGCGATGTTGGCGGCGTCCTCGGAGGCGTCGGGCCAGGCGGAGACGATGACCGTCGAGAAGGTGGCGTGCCGGTAGGAGAACGCGGTGTCCGTCGCGCCGACGCGGGAAGCGGCACCGTTGATGGGGTACAGGTGCATGGTCGAGCTCGCGTTCGGTGCCTTGGGTCCGTGAGCCAGGTGCACGTCGATGGCCTCGTCGGTCAGCTCGGTGACGTAGTTGCCCTTCCAGTAGCTGCGTACGCCACGGGGGAACAGGTCGTCGAAGGCGCCGTTGAGCCACGGATACGGCATGGGCTCCACGAGCTCGCCCACGCGCGGCGCGAGGTCGCGGAACGGTTGCATCGCCGCCTCGCCCTCCTCGATGGGACCACTCCAGTGGACGACGGCGACGCAGAACGTGTCGCCGTGTCGCTCCTCGGGAAGGAACGGCAGGGGAGGGGCCACCTGGAATGCCGGGAAGCCGCCGCACCGCTCGTCGGCTTCGGTGACCCAGGTGCGGAAGAGGCGCAGCAGGTCGCCGGCATGCTCGATCTCGTAGAAGAAGAGTCCGACGACCACCTGGTCCACGGGGTGCAGGTCGAACTCGAAGGCGGTGACGACTCCGAAGTTGCCGCTGCCTCCACGGAGCGCCCAGAACAGGTCCGGGTTCTCGGACTCGCTGGCGCGACGCAGCTGCCCGTCCGCGGTGACGACGTCGGCCGAGCGCAGATTGTCGATCGTGAGCCCGAAGCCGCGGGTGAGGTAGCCGATGCCGCCACCGAGCGTGAGGCCGCCGACGCCGGTCGTCGACACGATCCCGCCCGGCACGGCCAGGCCGTGCGCATGCGTGGCGTCGTTGAGGTCGGCCAGCGTCGCGCCGCCACCCACACGAGCGGTACGAGCGGCGGCGTCGACCTCGACGGAACGCATGGGGGACAGGTCGATGACCACGCCGTCGTCGATCGTCCCGAAGCCCGGGGCGCTGTGCCCGCCGCCGCGTACGGCCAGCGGCAGGCCGGCGTCTCGTGCGAAGTTCACCGCGGCGATGACGTCGTCTGAGTTCTCGGCCGGCACGACAGCGGCCGGTCGACGGTCGATCATGCCGTTCCAGACGGCTCGAGCGACGTCGTAGTCGGAATCCTCGGGCGTGATCACCCGGGTCACGTGCTTGCGAAGTTCGTCGATGGATGTCATGTCGCCAGCGTCATCCGCTGCAGTCGGAACGATCTGTCCTGAAGCACCACGTCATCGAGTTCCGGTACGCAGCCCGGAAACCCCGGGGGACCAGCTCAGAGAAGTGCTTCCTCATGCAAGTTGACATAATGTGCATTATCGGCGACTGGATACCGAGCGGCGAGGCCGTCCTGCGATCGTTAGAGTGCACTGCTGTGACAGAGGACTTCGACCCGGTTGCGTACAACCGTGTCGCCTGGGACGGACTGGTCGACAGCGACAACGAATGGTCTCGGCCGGTCGGTCCCGAGGTCATCGCCCGGGCACGTGACGGCGACTGGTCCGTCGTGCTCATCGGTCATGAACCGACGCCGCGCGAATGGCTGCCTGCCGAGCTGTCCGGCGTCCGTCTGCTCTGTCTCGCGTCCGGCGGCGGTCAGCAGGGTCCGATCCTCGCGGCAGCGGGCGCCACGGTGACCGTCTTCGACAACTCGCCCAAGCAGTTGGCGCGCGACGACGAGGTGGCCGCTCGTGAGGGCTTGGTGCTGCGCACCGTGCTCGGCGACATGCGTGATCTGGGAGTCTTCGACGACGCCGACTTCGATGTCATCGTCAACCCTGTCTCGAACGTGTTCTCCCCGGACCTGGCGCCGGTGTGGAACGAGGCGTTCCGCGTGCTGCGTCCTGGCGGAACGCTTCTGACGGGATTCATGAACCCGGACGTCTACATCTTCGACGAGGTGGCGCTCGACCGGCAGGAGCTGGTGGTGCGTCACCGGCTGCCGTTCAGCTCGCTCGACCTCTCCGAGGCCGATCGCCTGCGCGCCTACGGAGATGGCCCGATCGAGTACAGCCACTCGCTGACCGAGCAGATCGGCGGGCAGCTGGCCGCCGGGTTCGTCCTGACTCATCTGACCGAGGCTCCGCACCACGCGGACGTCACCGCGCAGCACCTGTCGGCCTACATCGCCACCAGAGCGGTCAAGCCGCCCGTCGCCCCGGTTCACTGAGGTTCCCCGGCCGCTGTCTCGCGCAGCACCTCACGCGCTGGCGAGAGCAGGACGGCATCGCGGGTGTCGGCGGCGGTCGCCTTGACGTAGATCCCCGTCGTCTTGAGGTCCTCATGACCGAGCAGGCCCTGGACGGCAGGCACCGGTACGCCGGAACGGATCAGTCCCTTGGCGGCGCTGTGCCGAAAGGCATGCGCGGCTTCGCCAGGCTGCTTCGGGACGCCGGCGAGGCGGATCCAGGTCTCGACCAGGTGGTTGAGCGCGCCCGGACGCAGCTGCTTGCCCGAGGTCAGCACGAACAGGCTGTCGGCGGCGTCGCGAGCGCCGAAACGTGTCTCGAGCTCGGCGAGATAGAGGTCGACGGCGTCGACGGCTTCCGGCGGCAACGGCAGGTTGCGCTGCTTGTCGCCCTTGCCGATGACCCGCACCAGTGTCTCGCCGTCGGGCTCACGCCGGATGGAGCCGACGGTCAGTCCGCACAGCTCGGCGGCCCGTACGCCGGTGGTGACCAGCACCGCGAAGATCGCCCGGTCACGGGCCGGCCAGCGGCGCCGGTCGGTGCCTTCGCGCGGCGTCGAGGCGACCCGTGCCAGCCGGCGGAGCTCGTCGACGCTCCAGCCCGCGGGCAGACGGCTCGGCCGCTCGGGTGCCTCGATGCGCAGCGTGGGGTCGACCAGCAGGTGTCCCTCGAGCTGCAGCCAGTGCGTGAAGAGCCGCAGCGTGCCGACCCGGCGCTGACAGGTCGCCGCGGCCGAGTTCTCGCGCAGGGACCTGTAGGCGATGCGTACGTTCTGGTCGGTCAGCGCCGAGATCGGGACCAGCGCCAGCACGTCGGCGTCAGGCTCGCCACCGGCGTCGACGTGCAGCTGCCGGGCCCAGGCGGCGATGTCCTGTCGGTAGGCGTTGCGCGACTTGTCGTTGAGCCCGCGCCGAGTGAGCGTGGCCCGGTCGGTCAGGAAGTCCTCCACCACGTCGCCGAACATCACACCATCGTCAGGTACGCTCACATCCCCCGATATTACACTCTTTTCGAACATTTCTGCGATAGGGGGTACTATCGCGGATCTCGGGCGAGGTGGCAGACTCCAGCCGTGCCCGACACCGCTGTGACTCACCACACCGAGAACGTCAACGGGATCGACCTGCACTGGGTGGAGTCAGGGCCCGCAGCCGGCCGGCTCGTGATCCTGGTGCACGGGTTCCCGGAGTCCTGGTACTCGTGGCGGCACCAGATCGCCGCGCTCGCCGACGCGGGCTACCGGACGGTCGCGATCGACGTGCGTGGATACGGCGGCTCGTCGAAACCGAGTGTCATCGAGGACTACCGTATGCTGCGCCACGTCGGCGACAACGTCGGCCTGGTGCATGCTCTGGGTGCGGAGACGGCCACCATCGTCGGACACGACTGGGGCGCTCCCATCGCCTGGACATCGGCGCAGCTGCGGCCGGACGTGTTCACCGCTGTGGCCGGTCTGTCGGTGCCGTTCAGTCCCTCCGGGCGCCGTCGGCCGACGGAGGCGATGGCCCAGGCCGGCGGTGACGACGAAGACTTCTACATCTCCTACTTCCAGACTCCGGGCGTCGTCGAGGCCGAGATCCTGCCCGACGTACGCCGCTGGCTGCTGGGCATCTACTACTCGATCTCGGGCGACGGCGTGCTCGCCGCCGGTAGGGGTCCGCGCGGGGCGCTCGGGCTGGTGCCACGTGGCGATCGGCTCTCTGACCAGTTCGTCTACCCCGTCGAGATGCCCGAGTGGCTGACCGAGGCCGATGTCGACTTCTACGAAGGCGAGTTCGCCGGCTCCGACTTCTTCGGTCCGCTCGCCCGCTACCGCAACATCGATCGCGACTGGGAGGATCTCGCGCCCTTCAGCGACGTGCCGATCACCGTGCCGTCGCTCTTCGTCGCCGGCGAGTACGACGGCCCCGCGATCACCGGTCGCCGTCAGATCGAACGTTTCGACAAGACCCTGCCCGGACTCACGCGGTCGGTGGTCCTCCCCCGGTGTGGGCACTGGGTCCAGCAGGAGCGCCCTGCGGAGACCAACCAGCTCCTGCTCGAGTTCCTCACCTCGGCTTCCCGGCACAGCTGATGCAGGTGCGGGCCACCGGGCGCGCTTCGAGCCGCCCTTCGGCGATCGGCCGGCCGCATTCCTCGCAGATCCCGTACGTGCCCGCGCCCAGGCGCTCCGTGGCCGCGTCGATCTCGGCGAGATGCTCTCGCGCCTGACGTACGAGTGCTTGGACCTGCGACCGCTCGAAGGCGATCGTCGCTCCCTCCGGATCGTGCTCGTCATCGGCGTTGGTGTCGCGCGAGGCCGCGACGACTGCCGCGAAGTCCTCGCGCAAGTCCGCCAGGCGCGCGAGCGTCTGCCGGCGCTCCGCCTCGAGCCGTACGCGAGCCTGTTCCATGAGGAAGCTCAGGCCAGCGAGCCGACGAGCAGCGCGACCACGGCGAGCAGCGGGACGACGCCCTGCTTGAGTGCCGCGTCGCGCTTGTCAGGAGACGAGACGAGCAGCACCGTCGCGGCGGCTGCCATCGACCCGGCGCCGGCGAAGACCAGCGCTGCACCGGCAGCCGTGGAACCGGCGGCGACGAGAACGATGCCGACCGCCGTGACGATCGCCAGGAACAGGTTGTAGAAGCCCTGGTTGTAGGCCAGCTCCTTGGTCGCTTCGGCCTCCTGTGCACTCGTCCCGAAGACGGCGCGCGTCTTCGCGCTCGTCCAGGTCAGCGACTCCATCACGAAGATGTAGACGTGCACCAACGCAGCAAGCCCGGCGAGCACCAACGCCACAACGACCATCATGGGCAGAGACTAACCGGCTCGGAGGCGCTCGGCTGACTCCCTCCCCGAGGCGCCTCCGCGGTGGTCAGCACGTGGCCGCGGACGTCGAGGCCATCCGAGCGGCCCGGTAGGTCAGAAGCGCACCGGGAACAGCTCGGTCCGGGCGACGGCGGCGTCGCGATCGGCGGCCAGCGACGTACGCCGTTCGTCGTTCAGGTAGCCGTCGAGCGAGGACTGTCGCGGGAACCGGAAGAGCTGGACCTCGTCCGGCTGGCCGGGTGTGTCGGCGAGCGCACGCTGGACCACCTCTCCCCCGTGCTCCTGGATCAGCTGGAGGACACGGTCCTCATAGGCATGCAGGGCGTCGGCCTCTCCGTCGTGCGCCCACAGCAGGCAGCACAGCAGGATCGGGCCTTCAGGTGATCGTGCCGTCATCGTTGCTCAGCACTCCTCTCGGTCGAAGAACGGGGTCGGCCCGCTTGTCCCAGTCGGTTCAGCACCGCCCGCAGAGGCGGCCATCGGTCACGGCCGCGGCGGGTCACGGCGAAGGCGCGCAGGCGCACCGTGGGGTCGGTCAACGGCCGCACGGCGACGCCGCGGCGGGAGGTGCGTCCGCGCGGCAACAGCGCGAGTCCGTGCCCGGCGAGGATGAGGTCGTCCACGAGCTCGAGCGCGTCGACCCGGTGAACGACCCGAGGGGTGAATCCCGCCATCGATGCGAGCGTACGCAGCACCTCCTCGTCGGCGGTGTGGCGCGAGTTCACGATCCAGTCCCGGTCGGCGAAGGTCGCCAGCGGGGCACGTGGCTCCTGGGACGGCACGCCGAGGCCCCAGGTGACGTCCCACAGTGGAAGGGAGTCGTAGTCGCTGCTCCAGGAGGCGGGAGCGACGTTGTAGTCGTAGACGAGCGCCAGGTCGACGTCGTCGCGTGCGAGCAGTCCCAGCGCCTCGGGTGGTTCGTGTTCGCGCAACCGCACCTCGATGCCGGGGTGGTCGTGCCGGAGTCCGTCGATCGCGGGCATGAGAGATCGTCGGATCGCGGTGGCGAACCCGGCCACCCGAAGCACACCGGCGGGCTCGGCGTCCGGGTCGAGGTCGAGGCGAGCGGCCTCGACCGCCGCGAGGATGGTGACGGCGTGCTCGGCGAGGCGGTGGCCTGCAGGAGTCAGGCGTACGCGTCGGCCGTCGGGTTCCACGAGGGCCGTTCCGACCTCTCGTGCGAGCGCTGCGACCGCTTGCGAGACGCTCGACGTGCTGGTGCCGAGCTCGGCGGCGACCTCGTGCATCGAGCCGAGACGCGAGAGCTCGAGCAGCATCCGAAGTCTGCGTACGTCCACCGGGTCATTGTTTCGATATCGCGAACATATTGTCCAGCAATGTCACGTGGACACGAACGGATTCCGTGGCTTCACTGGAACGCATGACCACCTCACACTCCGCCCGCAACGGTGCCTCCATGGCGATGGCAGCCATGCTCTGCGTACAGCTGGGCCTCGCGGCGTCGGTGGGTCTGATCGACCAGCTCGGCCCGGCGGGAGTGGCCTGGTTGCGTCTGTCCTGGGCCGGCATCCTTCTCCTGGTCCTCGTCCGTCCGCGCCCTTCGACCTTCGGCCGGGAGACACTGCTGTGCGGCATCGCGCTCGGTGTGGTCACCTCCGGCCTGACGCTGCTGTTCATGGCTGCGCTGGCCCGGCTCCCGCTCGGCACCGCCGCCGCCCTGGAGTTCCTCGGGCCGCTGGGGGTCGCCGTCGTCCGCAGCCGCGGCACCGCACGTGCGTGGGCGCTCGTGGCCGCCGGTGGTGTGCTGTGCCTGACCCAGCCGTGGAACGGCGCAGTGGACGTGCTCGGTGTCGCGTTCGCTCTGAGCGCGGCAGCCTGCTGGGCGTCCTACATCCTGTTGACCCAGCGAGTCGGCGACGCGGTCAGCGGCATCGGTGGACTCGCGATCTCCATGCCCGTCGCGGCCGTGGTCGCCACCGTCGTCGTCGGACCTGGCATCGTGGAGCGGCTCACGCCCGAGCTCCTCCTTGCCGGCCTGGGCCTGGCACTCCTGGTGCCGGTGGTGCCCTTCGCCCTGGAGATGATGGCGCTACGTCGCCTCACCGCCGGTGCGTTCGGAACGCTCATGGCGCTCGAGCCGGCGTTGGCACTGGTGATCGGGTTCGTCGCTCTCCACCAGGCGCCGAATCTCGTCGCCGTGCTCGGGGTCGGGCTCGTCGTCGCGGCTGGAGTGGGGGCCGAACGTGCGGGCGGCCGCAGCCCGGCCGTCGAAGGTGGCACTCCCCCGGCTCAGCGCCTGGACGCGCCCGTGGCGATCCGTCCGCCCCAGACCTCACAGGTTCCGTAGGTGCGCTCCTCGGCCAGGATCATCCCTCTCCTCGGTTCATCGGGTGGTCGGGTCCGGGACCGTCGGGGTGGGTGAGGTCGTAGGCGGCGGAGACCTTCTTCGGTACGCAGAGCCGCCAGGCGTCCACGACGAACTCGCACGCCTCGATCGGGTCGAGCTCACCGAGGGACGACTCGACCCAGTTGAACCGCATCTCCGACTCCCGGGGCAGATGGAACTTGTGGGGCGCGCCGGCGACCAGCGCGGCCCGCTCCTCCTTCGGGAAGCCGAAACCCATCTCGGTCTCGTCCAGGGAGAAGGCGACGTAGACGATCGAGCCGACCCGGAACTTCAGTCGGCCGCGTACGAAAACCTCGTAGGACCTCTCGAGGCTGGAGGCGAGCCACCGGACATCTTCCACGGTTGCCATGGTCCGGAGCGTACCCGTGTCTCCACGGCGACGGCGTCCGTTACGGATCAGTTAAAACCCTCCGGTGAGGGACAAATCTGCAAGCGTTACATTCCCGTGCAATGAAATTTGGTGTTGAGTCAGCGTTCAAATCCGGGCCCCAGACCCCGTGGGCCCGGACTGAGTGAGAGGACCCTCATCACATGACGTTGAACCGTTCAGCTCGCATCGCAGCCACGGCGATCAGCCTGGCGCTCGGTGCCGCCTCGGTGGCCATGACCGCCGTCCCGGCAGCGGCGTGGGCACCGCAGGAGTCGAAGGCTGCCTGCCTCGAGCCGGCCGGCCATGACGAGGCCGACGCCGCCCGAGGTGGCTCCGGCGGGGACCACCGCGACATCTCCGCGGCGGAGCAGCAGCGGATCGAGGCCCGCACGGCGGCGATCCTGGCCAAGAAGGGCAGCAGTGCGCGCACCGCGGCCACCGTTCCCGTCTACATCCACAAGATGCTCGGCACGGACGGTTCCGGCGACGTGACCCAAGCGCAGATCGACGCACAGATCGCCGAGCTCAACCAGGACTTCGCCGGTCAGGAGCTGGCCGGCACGGCTGCGGACACCGGTTTCACGTTCACGCTCGCCGGCGTCGACACCTACTACAACAACCAGTGGCACAAGGACCGCCAGTCGACGACCTACCGCACCCAGACCCGCCTGGGCGGCAAGAACGCACTCAACATCTGGCTCGTCGACTTCGGCTACCTCGGCATCGCGACGTTCCCGTGGGACTACGCGCGCAACCCGGGCATCGACGGTATCCGCGTGCAGTACTCCTCGCTCCCCGGCGGCTCGGCCACCAACTACGACCAGGGCAAGACCGCGACCCACGAGGCCGGCCACTGGTTCGGGCTCTACCACACCTTCCAGGGCGGCTGCACTGCGACCAACGACGAGGTCGCGGACACCCCGGCTCAGTCCAGCTCGACCTCGGGCTGCCCCACCGGCCGTGACTCCTGCAGCCTGCCGGGCCTCGACCCGATCCACAACTACATGGACTACAGCTACGACAGCTGCTACAACCAGTTCACCCCGGGTCAGAGCACTCGGATGGACCAGATGTGGGCGGCGTACCGAGCCTGATCATCGGGCCTGATCATCGGGCCTGACCATCACCACTGCTCGCCCGGCGCGTCCCGTGTGACTCGCCGGGCGAGCAGCTGCCATTCCGGAGCGCCATCATGCGTCCATGGCGACGAAGACGGATCTGAAGAAGACGCTCGACGGCTACCAGGCACGACGCGGCGAGTTCCGGGTGCTCGAGGTGCCGCCTCTCCCCTACCTGATGGTCGACGGGCACGGTGACCCCAACACCGCGCAGGAGTACGCGGACGCGCTCGCGGCGCTGTACCCGGTGGCGTACAAGCTGAAGTTCGCCTGCAAGAAGGACGGCCGCGACTACGTGGTGCCGCCGCTGGAGGCGCTGTGGTGGGCCGAGGACATGGACGCGTTCACCCGGGCGCGGGACAAGTCGCAGTGGGACTGGACGGCGATGATCATGACGCCGGACTGGGTCACCGAACAGATGTTCGAGGAAGCGTGTGCGACGGTCGCCGCCAAGGACCGCCCGGCGAGTCTGGACAGGGTCCGCCGGGAGACGCTGCGCGAAGGCACCTGTGTGCAGACCCTGCACATCGGGCCGTACGACGCGGAGGGCCCGGTCCTCGAGGAGATGCACGAGCGATTCATCCCCGAGCGCGGACTGCGGATGACCGGCAAGCACCACGAGATCTACCTCGGCGACCCGAGACGGGTCGAACCGGCGAAGCTGCGGACGATCCTGCGGCAGCCGGTCACGACCGCATGATCTGAGCGGCACTGGCATTTCGGTGTACGAATGTTGACTGAAAACTCTTGTCGGCGTGAGCGCGGTCACATTACTCTTCAGTAACTCGGGACGGAGCAGTCCCGCTCACGTGAGGAGAGTTCCCCCATGCCTCTGCACGCATCGAGGATGTTCGTGAAGCGTCCTGGCCGGCACGCGGTACGTGTGCTCGCCACCGCACTGGCCGTCGCCGCGGTCACTCCGGCTGCCCTCGCGGCCCCGGCTGCAGCCGCCGACACCGGCGCCACCGTCGTCTCCCGCGGCGTCGAGATCCCGCCGTTCTACAACCCGCCGGCGACCCTTCCCGACGCCAACGGCGAGCTCGTACGCACCGAGCCCCTCCGCCTCGGCTTCGGACTCTCGATCCCCGGCATCGGGTCGCTGCCCGGCACCGCGACCCGGGTCATGTACAAGACGACCGACAACAACGGTGCCCCGGCCGCTGTGACCGGTGCCTACATCGAGCCGTTCGCCGCGTGGAGCGGTGCCGGCGACCGTCCGCTCGTGGTCGTCGCGCCGGGCACTATGGGCCAGGGCGACCAGTGCTCGGCCTCGCTCGGCCTCGAGCGACCGATCTTCTTCAACGGCAGGACCGTCTCGGTGGGCTACGAGGACATCGGGATCTACCGCCTTCTCCTTCGCGGCGTGGCCGTGATGGTGACCGACTACGTCGGCCTCGGCACGACCGACCGGCTGCACACCTACGTCGACCGGGTCGACGGCGGCCACGCCGTCCTCGACGCGGCCAGAGCGGCTCGCGGCGTTCCGGACGCGTCGGTGACCAGTGGTTCGCGGGTGGCGCTCTACGGCTACAGCCAGGGTGGCGGCGCGACCGGGTCGGCCTCCGAGCTCGCCGCCGAATATGCACCCGACGTCAACCTGGTCGGCGCCTACGTCGGCGCACCGCCGGCCGACCTGCGGGCGACGGCGGAGGGTATCGACGGGTCGGCCCTGGTTGCGGCGCTCGGCTGGACGATCAACGGCCTGGCCCAGTCCAACGCGGAACTGCAGCCGATCCTCGACGAGAACCTCAACGCCAAGGGCAAGGCGGCGCTCGAGGACCTGTCGACGGCGTGCGTCGCCGACGGCATCGCCAGCTACCCGTTCCAGCGCAGCAGCAGCTGGACCACGACAGGCGAGAGCCTCGACGACATCATCGAGCGGGAGCCCGCGGTGCAGGCGATCATGGCCGAGCAGAAGCTCGGGAACGTGGCGCCGCGGATCCCGGTCCGCCTGGCCACAGGCACCGAGGACGACATCGTCCCGCACGACCAGGCCCGTCAATTGGCCGTCGACTGGTGCGGTCACGGATCCAGGGTGACCTACCAGGCGGTGGTGCTGCCCAACCTCGGCGACGGGCTGATCACCAACCACGTCACGCCGCTCCTGGTCGACCAGACCGCCGCGATCAACTGGATCACCGACCGCGTCAAGGGCGTCGCGGCCGGCTCCACCTGCGCGACGCTGCCGAGTCAGCCCTGAGCGCCTCGTAGCCGCACGGACAGGCAGGTGACACAGCCTTCGAGCTTCTCGAACTCGGAGATGTCGACCGCGACCACCGTGTAGCCACGCTCCTCGAACATCGCCCGGCTCAGCGGCGCCGAGGTGGCCATCAGCAGCGTGTCGTCGTCGAGGATGACGACATGGGAGCCCGACTCCTCCGGGACCGGCAGGAACCGGGCTCCCCACACGCTCGGGTCGTCGACCAGCTGCTCGTGGCCGATGACGGTGCCGTCGGGAAGCGCGGTGACGGCCGATTTCAGATGGAGCACTTTCGAGATCGGGACGACGACGACCTCGGCGCCCAGCGGCCCGAGCAGCGACCGGAGCTGGGCGATCCCCTCGGCGTTCGTACGCCCACCCTCCCCCACCCAGACGGTGTCGCCGTGCTTGAGCACGTCGCCGCCGTCGAGCGTTCCGGGCGTCTCGATGTGGGCGATCCGGTATCCCCGCATCCGGACGGCGTCCTCGGCCGCGGCGATCTCCGGGCGCCGCTCCAGGGCGCCCGGCCGGCTGATCACGGCCAGGTCTCCGAAGACCACCATCGTGTCCTCGACGAAGACCGAGTCCGGGCAGTCATCGGCGGGATCGACCTCGTGCGTGGTCCAGCCCGCGGAGCGCATCGCGGCGACGTACGCCTCCCACTGGATGCCGGCGAGGCCGACGTCGACCGGGCTCCGCTCGATGTGGGTGACGAGCCCCTCGGCGAGGCGGGGCGAGGGGCGGCGTACGAGAGCGTGCATGGGTGAAGTATCCCTACCCGATCCAGAACCGGAGCTCGTTCCCGAGCTGCTCGTCGGGTACGCCCCCGTTCCTCTCGATCACACGGCGGGACGCGTCGTTGGCCGGGTCGCAGGTGAGCAGCGCACGGGAGACGCCGTGCGCGCGCGCCTTTTCGAGACCGAGCCCGAGCATGCGGGTCGCGTGCCCCTGGCGCCGCCACGGGGCGACGACGTGGTAGCCGATGTGACCGCCTTCGGCGGCGAGCTCGGGCGTCAGCGTGTGGCGCACGACCAGGGAGCCGAGATAGTGCTCGCCGGAGACGTACCAGTAGACCGTGGACATCACGTCCCAGCGCTCCTTGTCGTGGTCCCTGGCGGCGACGAACGCGTCGAAGTCCTCGCTGGCCGGTCCGAGCCAGTCGGTGGCGGTGCCACGGAGGAGACAGTCGGCCTGTTCGCCGGTGAGATAGGAGGTCCGGACGGCCGTCGTCGGACGGGCCAGGCGTGGTGGTGCGGGCAGCGTGATCATCGCTGGTCAGGGAACCACACGCCCTGCTGCGATCGCACCGGGTTTTGCTCGGGACGCGGGCTAGATTGAGGCCATGAGCGAGCACGAGGGACGCGAGATGTTCGAGCCGGAGTCGTGGGAGGAGCGCTACGCCGGTGAGGAGAAGGTCTGGAGCGGCAACCCCAACCCTCAGCTCGTCGCCGAGATCACCGCGCTGACGCCGGGGACGGCGCTGGATGTCGGTTGTGGCGAGGGTGGCGACGTGATCTGGCTGGCACAGCAGGGCTGGACGGTCACCGGCGCCGACTTCGCCGCGAACGGGCTGGCCCGAGCCAAGCGCCACGCCGAGGAGGCCGGCGTCGCGGAGCGTACGTCCTGGTGGCAGGTCGACGCCCGCACCTTCACCGCCGACGGCCGGGAGTTCGACCTGGTCACGTCCCATTTCCTGCACACGCCCGACGGGAGCATGGTCGACGTCGCCGGGCGCCTGGCCACCGCGGTCGCGCCTGGCGGACACCTCCTCGTGGTC
Organism: Nocardioides sp. NBC_00368; assembly: GCF_036090055.1. Classification (NCBI taxonomy): domain Bacteria; kingdom Bacillati; phylum Actinomycetota; class Actinomycetes; order Propionibacteriales; family Nocardioidaceae; genus Nocardioides; species Nocardioides sp. NBC_00368. Next base: position 1,382,201 of record NZ_CP107970.1, on the reverse strand, counting down.
GGCCACGCACCGTCGGAGGTCTTCGCGCGCCACAGCCATCACGACGCGATGTTCCTCGCCGCCGACCTGCTCCCGGGGCTGCCGGACGACTTCGAGCCGGTCGTGGTCGAGCAGCGCCGCCGGCTGACCATCCGGGACGGTGTCCCGGTCGAGATCGACGACTCGACGCTGCTCGCGCGCCGTAAGGCCTAGGTGCGGACCATCCGCCGGTGGAGGCCGACGGACTCGGCCTTGGTCTCACCGTCGAACCGGAACCCCTGTCGCTCGTAGAAGACGATCGCCCGCTGGTTGCCGTCGAGAACCCAGAGGTACGCCGCCGACGACCCGATCGCCTTCTCGAGCAGTCGATGGCCGAGGCCGGTGCCGTACCTCTCCGCGCGGACGTAGAGGGCGGAGAGCTCCAGCGGCGGCAACCCGGGATCGGTGTCACGGCCCGGTCCGGCGCTCGCGAACCCGAGCAGCCGGCCCGGCTCGTCGTCCTCGAGGACCAGGGTGGAGAACGGGCCGGTCCCGAGGTTCGTACGCCACCGATCGACCCGCTCGGCCCGCAGGGAACGGCGCTCGACGAAGATCGAGTCCGGCATCAGGCCGGCGTACGCCTCCTCCCACACATCGAGGTGGAGATCGGTCAACGCCTCGGCGTCATCGGCGACTGCCGCTCGGATCAGCATGTCGTGAGGATAGGAAGAACCTCAGTCGAGGCACCACTCGTTTCCCTCGGGGTCCTGCATGACGATGAAGCCGTTGCTCATCGGCGGCTCGGGCTCGAACCGGCGGACCCGGGTGGCGCCGAGGGCGACGACCCGCTCGCACTCCGCCTCCAACGCGGCCATCCGCTCCTCCCCCTGCAGCCCCGGAGCCGCCCGGACGTCGAGGTGGACGCGGTTCTTGGCGGTCTTCGACTCGGGGACGCGCTGGAAGAAGACGCGCGGGCCGGTGCCGGCGGGGTCCTCGATCGCCGAGGCGTTGTTGCGCTGGTCCTCCGGCACTCCGACACGAGCGAGGAACTCGTCCCAGGCCTCCAGCGGGTCGCTGCCCCCGGGGACCTCGACTCCCGGCGGACCGGGGTGGACGTAGCCGAGCACGTCACGCCAGAACGTGGAGAGGGCGCGGGGGTCGTGCGCGTCGAAGGTGACCTGGAAGGTTCGAGTCTCGAGAGCCATGGGTCCACCATGCCATCGAAACAGGACAGTCTGCGTCCGCTATCGGCGATGGGCGGGGCCGGGCAGTCCGAGGCCGCGGCGCTCCTCCATCCGGAGCGCGATCATCGGCACCACGATCGCGGCGGCGACGACGTGCGTCAGGCAGAGGAAGCCCACGAAGGTCAGGTCGAACTCGAAGACGGGCAGCACGTCGGGGATCAGGGAGAGCCCGGTGAGCACGATCATGGTGATCTGGAAGGTCGAACGGGGCATCGCTGCCACCCGGATCATCACCTCGGCGATGATGATCCCGATCAGCGAGCAGTAGATGGTGAGCATCGGGAACGCGGAGAGCGGTACGTCGCCGAGGCTGCTGCCGAAGTCGACCCCGGCCGCCTTGGCGATCACGGCCATCACCGTGGTGGTGACCGCGGCGATCGCCGTGGCCACCAGGCCGCGCGGCCATACTGACACCGGCCGCTCCCGGACGGGCGTGATCTCCACCGCCGTGGTCCGCCTGTGCTCGGGTAGGTGGAGGGTCATTCTCGGGTGCTCCTTGATTGATACTGCAACCAATGCACACTAAGCGTGACCCTCCACCCCGACCGCATCCAGATGGCCGCAACCGGACGTGATTCGCACCACCCGGGGGGTCAGATCAGGCGCCGACGTACGCCGCCAGGTGCTCGCCGGTCAGCGTCGACTTCTTCGCGACGAGCTCGGCGGGCGTACCTTCGAAGACGACCAGGCCACCGTCGTGACCGGCACCCGGGCCGAGGTCGATGATCCAGTCGGCGTGGACCATGACAGCCTGGTGGTGCTCGATCACGATGACCGACTTCCCGGCGTCGACCAGCTTGTCGAGCAGCGCGAGCAGGTTGTCGACGTCGGCCAGGTGAAGACCGGTGGTCGGCTCGTCGAGGACGTACGTCCCGCCCTTCTCCCCCAGGTGCATGGCCAGCTTGATCCGCTGCCGCTCGCCACCGGAGAGGGTGTTGAGCGGCTGGCCGAGCTTGAGGTAGCCGAGGCCGACGTCGCTCATCCGCTCCAGGATCTTGGCGGCCGGGGGCACCTTCGAGTCGCCCGTGGAGAAGAACTCGTGAGCCTTGGCGACCGAGAGGTCGAGCACCTCGGCGATGTTGAGCCCGCCGAGACGGTACTCCAGCACAAGCGCCTGGAACCGCTTGCCGCCGCAGTCCTCGCACGGCGAGGCGACGGTCTCCATGAACCCGAGCTCGGTGTAGATCATCCCGTTGCCCTTGCACGTCGGGCAGGCGCCCTCGGAGTTGGCCGAGAAGAGCGCCGGCTTGACCCCGTTGGCCTTCGCGAACGCCTTGCGGATGGGCTCGAGCAGGCCGGTGTAGGTGGCCGGGTTGCTCCGGCGTGACCCCTTGATCGCGCTCTGGTCGACGAACTCGACGTCGGCACCCGCCGGGATGGAGCCGTGGATCAGCGACGACTTGCCCGAGCCGGCGACCCCGGTGACGACGGTCAGCACCCCGAGCGGGATGTCCACGTCGACGTTGCGGAGGTTGTGCGAGGTCGCTCCGCGGATCTCCAGGTGTCCCTTCGGGGTGCGTACGGTCTCCTTCACAGACGCCCGGTGGCCGAGGTGGCGCCCGGTGAGCGTGTCGGCCTTCGCAAGGCCCTCGTAGGTGCCCTCGAAGCAGATCGTGCCGCCGTCGCTACCGGCGCCGGGGCCGAGGTCGACGACGTGGTCGGCGATCGCGATCGTCTCCGGCTTGTGCTCGACGACCAGGACGGTGTTGCCCTTGTCGCGCAGGTCGAGGAGCAGCTTGTTCATCCGCTGGATGTCGTGCGGGTGCAGCCCGACGGTCGGCTCGTCGAAGACGTAGGTCACGTCGGTGAGCGCGGAGCCGAGGTGACGGACCATCTTCGTACGCTGCGCCTCACCGCCGCTCAGGGTGCCGGAGGGCCGGTCGAGGGAGAGATAGCCCAGTCCGATCTCGACGAACGAGTCGAACAGGTGCAGGAGCCCGGCCACCAGCGGCGCGACTCCGGGTTCGTCGATGCTCCGCAGCCATTCCGCCGCGTCGGTGACCTGCATCGCGCACACGTCCGCGATCGACTTGCCCCGGATCTTCGAGGAGAGCGCCGACTCGTTGAGCCGGGTGCCACCACAGGCGGGGCACGGCTTGAAGACCGCCGCCGCCTCGACGAACTTCTTGATGTGGGGCTGCAGCGCCTCGACGTCCTTGCTGAACATCGACTTGCGGATCTTCGGGATCAGGCCCTCGTAGGTCGCGTTGATGCCCTCGAGCTTGATCTTGCGCGGCTCGGCGTAGAGCAGGTCGTGGCGCTGCTCCTCGGTCAGGTCCTTGATCGGGACGTCCGGCGGCACGACCACCTTGAAAGCGGCCACCATCCAGCCGTCGGCGGTGTAGCCGGGCACCAGGATCGCCCCGTCGACCAGCGACTTCGACTCGTCGATGATGACGGCGAGGTCGAGGTCGGAGATGGTCCCGCGGCCCTCGCACTCGGCACACATGCCGCCGAGGTAGACCGCATCCTTGACGATCGTCTTCTCGCCCTTCGGTCCCGTCATCACGCCCGAGGCCCGGGTGGTGGGGATGTTGAACGAGAACGCGGTCGGCCCGCCGATGAACGGCTCCCCCAGCCGGCTGAACAGCGAGCGCAGCATCGCGTGGGCGTCGGTGACCGTGCCCAGGGTCGAGCGCGGGTTGGCGCCGAGCCGCTCCTGGTCGACCAGGATGGCGGTGGTCAGCCCCTCCATCGCGTCGACCTCGGGCCGCGGCAGGCTGGGCATGAAGCCCTGGATGAAGGTGGAGTAGGTCTCGTCGATCAGCCGCCGCGACTCCGCCGCGATCGTGCCGAAGACCAGCGACGACTTCCCCGAGCCCGACACCCCGGTGAACACCGAGAGCCGGCGCTTGGGGATCTCGACCGAGACGTCCTTGAGGTTGTTCTGCCGGGCGCCCTGGACGCGGATCAGATCGTGCGTGTCGGCGTCGTGTGCGGCCGTGCTCGGATCGTTCATGGCGGTCAGGCTAGCCGGAGGATCGAACCCGGGCGTGCACATTTTTCCGGGCTCACTTGATCTGCTGGAGACGGACCGTGTTGCCCGCCGGGTCGCGGAACGAGCAGTCCCTCATCCCCCAGTCCTGGTCGGTCGGCTCCGACATGATCTCGCCGCCGGCGGCGTCGATGCCGGCCTGGATCTTCTCGAAGGCGGCGTCGACGTCCGGGGAGGAGAGCATGAGGCTGGCGAAGGTGCCCTTGGCCATCATCTCCTGGATGACACGGCCCTCGTCCTCGCTGATGTTCGGGTCGGCGAGCGGCGGGTAGAGCACGACGCTCACGCTCGGCTGAGACGGCGGTCCGATGGTGAGCCAGCGCATCGCCTCGTACCCGACGTCCTTCCTGACCTCGAAACCCAGCAGGTCCCGGTAGAACCTCAGCGAGGCCTCGGGATCGGTGTGCGGAAGGTAGCTGTGGCAGATGTTGATGTCCATGGCCCTTACGTTATGTAGGGGTCAGGCACCTTCGCTTCTCGATTCCTGACCGGTCTGGTGACCTGCTTCGAAACGCATGGCGGGATCCCGTCGCCACCGCTCGTCGCCTTGTCCCGGTAGACGCTCGGGGACATCCCGACGAGCTCGCTGAACCGCGTCGAGAACGTCCCCAGCGACCCGAAGCCGACCGCGAAGCAGATCTCCGTGACGCTGAGGTCGCCGCGCCGCAGCAGCGTCATCGCCCGCTCCACACGCCGGGTCATCAGGTAGGAGTAAGGCGGCTCGCCGTAGGCCTTGCGGAACTCCCGGCTCAGGTGCCCGGCCGACATGTGCACGCCGGCGGCCAGCGCCTCCACGTCGAGGGGCTGCGCGTACTCCCGGTCGATCCGGTCCTTGACCTTCCGCAGCAGCTTCAGGTCACGAAGGCGCTGTTCCTGGTCGGGCTTGCTCGTCACCCTCCGATCCTCCCATTTGATGAATCTGCCGCGTGTCGAAGTAAAGGTGTCGAAATCGGGCGCGCACACTCGTGGAGTAGGCGAAGGCACAAACACGGATAGGAGAAAGTCATGTGGGACACAGCTCAGGACACCGAGAACACCAACGTACGCAGCTTCCCGATGTCGCACTTCCTGCCGTGCCCGCGCTGCGGCCACGAAGTCCACACCTACCTCGCCTGCAGCGACACCTGCCCCTGCGCTCCGGTCGTGATGCCGGGCAGCATCGCGTTCGTCGCCTGAATCCCGGCCCGGGAGATCTGTCCGGCTAGACCTTCAGGCCCGACTCGATCGCGAAGACGACGAGCTGGGCCCGGTCGCGGGCGTGCAGCTTCACCATCGCGCGCGAGACGTGCGTGCGGACCGTGTCCGGGCTGACCACGAGCTCGGCGGCGATCTCGGCGTTGGAGCGGCCGGTCGCCACCCAGGCGACCATCTCCCGCTCGCGCTCGGTCAGGTCACCGAGCCGCGGATGCGGGTTGGTGGCCCGGCGGGGCGATCCGAACTCCTCGATCACCCGCCTGGTCACCGTCGGCGCGAGCAGCGAGCCGCCCTCGGCGACGACCCGGATGGCGTCCAGCAGGGCGACCGGCTCGGCGTCCTTGAGCAGGAACCCGCTCGCACCCAGCCGGAGCGCCTCGAAGACGTACTCGTCGAGCTCGAAGGTCGTCAGCATCACCACACGTACGTCCTTCAAGGAGGCGTCGCGAGTCACCTGCTCCAGCATGCCGAGGCCGTCGAGGACCGGCATCCGGATGTCGCAGAGCACGACGTCGGGGTGGGTGCGGCGCAGCATCGGCAGCGCCGCGCTGCCGTCGGAGGCCTCGCCGACGATCTCCAGATCGGTCTCGGCGCCGATCATCGTCGCCAGGCCCATGCGAACCAGGGGCTGGTCATCGACCAGAGCGACGCTGATCTTCCCCGGATCAACACTGCTCATGCCAGCCCCTCCGCGCCACCCGCCGAGGACCCAGAAAGCGGGATGGAAGCCCGCAGCCGGAAGCCCCGTACCTCCGGCCCCGCCTCTAGGGTGCCTCCAAGTGCCTCCACGCGCGACCGCATTCCCACAATTCCCGTCCCAGAGCGCCTTTCTTTGCTCGGAATGTCCGATCCCCGCCCGTCGTCGTGCACCGTCACGACCATCTCGGCGGTCTCCCCGGTGGTCGAGCCTGTCGAGCGTTGTATCGAGCTTGTCGAGATGACCACGACCGAGACCTCGGCGCGGGACGCTCCCGCATGTCGCAGCACGTTGGTGAGCCCCTCCTGGACCACGGCGTACGCAGCCCGCTCGGCGTCCGCCGGCGCCGAGGTCACCTCGAGCCGGAGCGAGACGTCCAGACCTCCGGTGCGCACCCGCTCGACCAGTGCAGGCAGGTCGGCGAGCCCGTGCTCCGGTGCTCGTGGCGCCTCCTGCGTGCCGACCTCCGTGTCCGTCAGCCGGGCAAGCTGCCGGCGCAGCAGGTCGAGCGACTCCTTGCTCTCGGCCCGGATCGCCTCCAGGTTGCGGCGTGCCGCCTCCGGGTCCCGGTCGAGCACGTGCAGCGCGGCACCCGCCTGCATCGCGATCACCGCCAGCCCGTGACCGACGCCGTCGTGCAGGTCGGTGGCCATCCGCACCCGCTCGTCGCTGACCGCGCGGCGCCGCCGCTGGGCGCGGGCCTCGTTGCGGGAGCGCATCGCGGCCCCAACCGCACCGCACGCGGCGATCAGCGCCACCTGCCCGAAGGCCTGCCACTGGGAGAGGTCGCCCTCCGGGCCGCCGCCGGGTCCCCAAGGACCGCGGCCGCCGTCGAACCGCGGGCTCTCCGTCGGGTTCAGCATGATCCCGGTGGCCACGAGCGCCGCCGCCGCGACCGCCCAGCCGAGCCACTTGCGTGGCGGCAGCGACAACGCCGTCGCGAACGTGACCACAGGCAGCGCCATGAAGATCGGCCCGTCGGCGTAGCCCGCTGTGAAGTAGCCCCCGACACATGCCCCGCTCACCGCGACCGCCCAGGCAGGCGGGCGGCTGAGCAGCACCGGGAGGACGGCGACGAGGGCGATGAGGGCGGGCAGCACGGCCGGCCCCCGGGTGTCGGCCTGGGCGTTGCTGCCCAGCGAGCCGACGAGCTCCACCACGACGATCAGCCACGGGAGCCAATGACGACGGATCCGGGACATGGACACACCGTAGTTCGCGCGGGGGCCCGAGACGTACGACAACGGCGGCCAGCCGCGTACGCAGATCTGCGTAACCCGGAGCCGCCGCGGTGCCGATGCCGGTCAGGGGGCGGCCACGAGAGCGTGAGAGGCATGAACGAACTTGTGGTTGAGACCTACGGGCTGACCAAGCGGTACGGCGACAGGCTCGCCGTCGACCGGGTCAGCATGACCGTCAAGCGTGGCGAGGTGTACGGCTTCCTCGGCCCCAACGGGGCCGGCAAGACGACCACCTTGCGGATGATGCTCGGCCTGATCCGGCCCACCGCCGGATCGGCCAGCGTCCTGGGCCGGCCCGCCGGGCGACCCGACGTCACTGCCCGGATCGGCGCCCTGATCGAGGGCCCCGGCTTCTACCCCTACCTGAGCGGCCGCGACAACCTGCGCACGATGGCGCGCTACCAGGACCTGCCGAACGCCGAGGTCGACCGCGTGCTGGAGATGGTCGACCTCGCCGACCGGGCGAAGGACGCCTTCAAGGGCTACTCGCTCGGGATGAAGCAGCGCCTCGGCGTCGCCGCCGCGATGCTCGGCTCACCCGACCTGCTCGTGCTCGACGAGCCCACCAACGGGCTCGACCCGGCCGGTATGGCGGACATGCGGGCCCTGGTCGTCTCGCTCGCCGACGCCGGTCAGACGGTCATCCTCTCCAGCCACATCCTCGCCGAGGTGCAGGAGATCTGCGACCGCGTGGGCGTGATCGACAACGGCCGGCTGCTGCGCGAGTCCACCGTCGCCGACCTGCGCGGCGGCGCGACCCTTCGGGTCCGGGCCACCCCGGAGGATGCCGCGCTGGCCGCCGTCATGCGGCTCGCCGGCGACGAAGGCGTACGCCGCATCGGCAACGAGACGCTCGAGGTCGAGCTGCCCGCCACGGCGGCCCCCGACGTCGTACGTCATCTGGTCGCCCACTCCATCGATGTCCACGAGGTCACCGTCGCGGAGCGCTCCCTGGAGGACGTCTTCTTCGAGATGACCAGCAACAAGGAGCTCGTGTCATGAACACACTGATCAACAGCACAAGGGCCGAGATGCTCCGGCTGCGCAAGTGGTCGGCGATCTGGGTGATCGTCGGCGCCTGGCTGGCGCTCTCGCTCTCCTTCGGGTACGTCTTCAACTACGTCGCCTACAAGACCGGCGACGACAACTTCGCCGGTGACGGCGCCAGCAGCGCCCAGCTGCTGGCCGAGCTGATGCCGAGCGCGATCCCGGACGTCATCGTCAGCGGCCTGCCGATGTTCGGCGGCGCGCTGGCGATGGTGGTCGGCGCCCTCGTCGCCGGCAACGGGTTCGGCTGGGGCACCTGGAAGACCGTCTTCACCCAGGGACCGAGCCGGTTCTCGGCCATCGGCGGCTCGCTGGCCGCGGTGACGATCTTCATCTTCGCGATGATGACCGCGACCTTGGCTCTGTGCGCGGGCGTCTCGGTGGCGATCGCGGCGACCGAGGGTCAGTCGATCACGATGCCGGCCCTGAGCGACCTGGCGCAGTCCTTCGGTGCCGGGTTCCTGGTGCTGGAGATGTGGGCGCTGCTCGGGTTCCTGGTCGGTGTGCTTGCCAAGGGGCCGGCGCTCGCCGTCGGACTGGGCCTGGTCTGGTCGCTGGTGGTCGAGAACCTGCTGCGCGGCGTCGGCAGTCTGCTCTCGGGGGTCGAGACCGTCACCGAGGCCCTGCCCGGCACTGCCGGAGGCTCGCTGGTCGGTGCGATCATCGGCGGACCCAACGGGACGCCGGGAGTCCTCGACGTGATCTCCGGCGAGCGCGCGCTGATCACCGTTGCCGCGTACGTGCTGGTCGCAGCTGTCGCCGCGGTGGTCGTGATGAGGCGGCGCGACCTCACCTGACCTCGGGAAATATGTCGCTAGCACACGCCGGGGCGGGTCCGTGACACGTCTCGGCGTGTGACCGACAATCGGGATGTGATCCTCGTTAAGTCTACTGTTTTGGTGGACAACAACCAGGTTGTCCGTTCTCAACGTCGAGACACTCCCGTCTAGAAGAGGTTCCCACCCGTGTCCTCCAACGCGCCCGAGCCCACCCCGCTCATCGAGGCTCCCAAGTCCAAGACCTCGCTGATCATCGGCATCGTCGTCGCCGCCGCGATCGTGATCGGCGGCCTCGCCTTCTTCCTCACCCGCGACGACGACTCCGCCGGCGACCTGACCAAGGTCACGATCGGTGTCGTCGGTGCCGACGACCCCTACTGGAAGACCTTCCAGGATGCCGCCCGCGAGGAGGGCATCGACCTCGAGGTCAAGAACTTCGGCGACTACAACCAGCCCAACCCGGCGCTGTCCGAGGGCGAGCTGGACCTCAACCAGTTCCAGCACATCATCTTCCTGGCCGACTACAACGTGCAGAACGACGACGACCTGGTCGCGCTCGGCTCGACCGCGACCTACCCGCTGGGTCTCTACTCCTCCAAGTACAAGAGCCTCGACGACATCAAGGCCGGCGAGACCGTGATCGTCCCCGACGACGAGACCAACCAGGCCCGCGGCCTGGTCCTGCTCCAGTCCAAGGGCCTGATCGAGCTGACCGACGGCGGCACCCCGTTCAGCACCGTCAAGGAGGTCGACACGGCCGCCTCGAAGGTGAAGATCAAGGCCGTCCAGGCCTCGATCACCGCCTCTTCGCTGCCCGACGTCGCCGCGGCGATCATCAACAACGACTTCGTCGAGGACGCCGGCCTGAAGTTCGAGGACGCGCTGGCCACCGACGACCCCTCCGACCCGAAGGCGCTCCCGTACGTCAACATCTTCGCCGTACGCGCCGAGGACAAGGACAACCCGACCTACAAGAAGCTCGTCGAGATCTTCCAGACCAACGAGGAGGTCCAGCAGGGCGTCTACGAGACCTCCGGCAACACCGCCGAACTGGTGAAGATCCCGGTCGGGGACCTGCAGAAGTCGCTCGATGAGACCGAGAAGCAGGTCGAGGAGCGTCAGTGACGCACTCAGCCACCGAAGCGGAGCCGCTGGTGCGGCTCCGCAACGTCACCAAGACCTATCCGGCGGCCAGGGGGCGCACGGAGGTCCGGGCGGTCGACGACGTCGACCTGGACATCGCCGCCGGTGATGTCCAGGCGATCGTCGGGTACTCCGGTGCCGGCAAGTCCACCCTGGTACGCCTGCTGAACGGCCTCGAGCCGGCCACCTCTGGCTCCATCCAGGTCGGCGGCACCGAGCTCGTCGGTCTGCACGAGCGTCGGCTGCGGCCGATCCGGCTCGGCATCGGGATGATCTTCCAGCAGTTCAACCTCTTCGAGTCGCGTACGGTCTGGGGCAACCTCGCCTACCCGCTGCAGATCGCCGGCGTCGCCAAGGCCGAGCAGCAGCGCCGGATCTCGGAGCTGCTCCACTTCGTCGGTCTCCCCGACAAGGCCCACACCTACCCGCGCAACCTGTCGGGTGGACAGAAGCAGCGCGTCGGCATCGCCCGCGCGCTGACCACCAACCCGTCGCTGCTGCTCGCCGACGAGGCCACCAGCGCGCTCGATCCGGAGACCACGCACGAGGTGCTGCGTCTCCTGAAGCGGGTCAACGACGAGTTCGGCACCACCATCGTGGCGATCACCCACGAGATGGAGGTCGTCCGCGAGCTCGCCGACCACGTCGCGGTCATGGAGAACGGGCGGATCGTCGAGTCCGGCGCCGTCTACGACATCTTCTCTGCGCCGCGGCAGCCGGTGACCCGGCGCTTCGTCGGCACCGTCGTCGACGACGAGCCCGACACCGAGGCACTGGCCGCGCTGCGGTCCCGCCATCCCGGCCGGTTCGTGAAGGTCGAGCTGCGCGAGGGCGGACCCCGCCAGACCGACATCTTCGCCGTGCTTCTCCAGCGCGGAATCGCCTTCGAGCTCGTCTTCGGCGGCATCGAGGAGATCCGGGGCGCCACCTTCGGCAACCTGACCCTCGCCCTCGACGGGCCCGTGTCCTCGGTCGACGAGGCCGTACGCGAGCTGGCCGCCCTCGTCCCCGCCAAGGAGCTGTGATGCTGACCGCTCTCCCGACCGACACCAGGCTCGGCGAGCTCTGGCCCGACATCTGGCAGGCGACCGGCGAGACGCTGCTCATGGTCGCGCTGACGATGCTGATCGGCGGCACGCTGGGCCTGCTGCTCGCCCTGGGTCTCTATCTCACCCGCCGGGGCGGCCTCTACCAGAACGCGGTCGTCTCGACCGTCCTCAACGTACTGGTCAACTTCTTCCGGCCGATCCCGTTCATCATCTTCATCGCCGCCGTCCAGCCGGCCGCGCGGCTGATCGTGGGCACCGGGATCGGGATGCCGGCGGTGGTGTTCTCGCTGATCCTCGCCGCGATGTTCGGGATCGCCCGGATCATCGAGCAGAACCTCGTGACCGTCCCGCCGGGCGTCATCGAGGCCGCTCGAGCGATGGGCGCCAGCCGTGCCCGGATCGCCGCCACCGTCGTCCTCCCCGAGGCGCTGGCGCCGATCATCCTGGGCTACACCTTCGCCTTCGTCGCGGTCGTCGACATGTCCGCGGTCGCGGGCCTGATCGCCGGCGGCGGCCTGGGCAGCTTCGCCCAGACCTTCGGCTACCGGCAGTACGACCCGACCGTCACCTGGGTCTGTGTGCTCATCCTGGTCGCGCTGGTGCAGGTCATCCAGCTGATCGGCAACACGCTGTCGGCGCGGATCCTGCGCCGCTGACACGGAGCGCTCAGGCGCGAGCCAGGATCTCGCCGTGGAGGACGGAGAACCAACCGTCCTCCGCCTCGGCCCACGACCGCCACCCGTCCGCGACCCGGGCGAGGTCGGCGGTCGTGGCGTCTCCGGAGTCGACGAGCTGGCGGGCGACCGCCGAGTCGGTGAACCGGTCGGCCCACATCCCGCCCCACCAGGACCGGTCCTCGGGATCGGCGAAGCACCACGTGCTCGAGGAGGCCTCGATCTCGGTGAAGCCTGCGGCCCGCGCCCAGGAGACCAGCCGACGGCCCGCGTCGGGCTCACCGCGGTTGGCGCGGGCGGCCCGCTGGTAGAGCCGCAGCCACTCGGTCAGCTCGGCCGACTCCGGCCACCAGACGAAACCCGCGTAGTCGCTGTCACGCACCGCGACCAGGCCTCCGGGCCTCGTCACCCGCCGCATCTCCCGCAATGCCTGCACCGGGTCCGCCACGTGCTGCAGCACCTGGTGCGCGTGAACGACGTCGTACGCAGCGTCCTGGATGCTCAGCGCGTGCACGTCCTCGACCCGGAAGTCGATGTTCGTGACTCCTGCGGCCTCGGCCGCCTGGCGGGAGAGCCCGAGCTCGGTCTCCCCGATCTCGGTCGCCGTCACCTGAGCCACCCGGCCGGCGAGGTCCAGCGTGATCGTGCCGGGCCCGGCGCCCACGTCGAGCAGCCGCTGCTCAGGGCTCAGCCGCGGCAGGAGGTACGCCGCGGAGTTCTCCGCCGTGCGCCACCTGTGCGAGCGCAGCACCGACTCGTGATGGCCATGGGTGTAGGTCGACATACGCCGACCCTACGCGTGCAATCCCGAAAGACGAGACGCGAATATCGCTATACGGACAGACGCGGAAGCGCTGCGTCGGCGCAGCCCATCCGCCGGCGGGCGAACAGGATCCCGCCCACGAGCGCGCCGAGAAGCAGCGTGTTGAGCACGATCACCACGCCGGTCTCCAACGGCGCCGCACCGCCACCCGGCCGCGCGTCCTCGGGCGCCACCTCATGACGGTCGAACACGACCTGGCTCTGGTCGGAGGCACGCGACTCGTCGGCCGCCGCCGAGCTCAGCGCCGCGGAGGCGAAGACGACGGCAACCATCCCGGCGAGCAGAATCCGCAAGGTGCGACTCATCATGCTCCCGAGCGTGAGCGCCGGTCCCGTCAGGAACCCGACGCACACCGTCCCTACCGGCGACAACCCGGTGAACAATCAGAACCGCTCCAAGTGGAGCCCCGCTCAGGTCCTGGCGTAGTCGTTGCTGATGTCGAAGAACCAGACCGTCGAGTCGGTGCACACGATCCGGTCGAGCTTGCCGACCGCCACCTGCGACCGCGGCGTCTTGCCCGAGGCCAGCACGACGTCGTAGGCGTCGCTGGTCCGCATCACCGACCACGGCTCGGACTCGGTGCCCTCGCCGGTGCTGATGATGCTGTCGAGCGCCGCCTGGGCCAGGATCGACTCACGCTGGGCCTGCTCGACGTTGCCGAGGCCGCGCTGGGCATCGGCAAGGGCGGCGTGAGCCGAGGGACTGAAGATCGCGCCGGGCATGAGCGCATGCACGGCGGACACGGCGCCGGCGTAGTCGCCGACCGACATCATCGGGGCGACCAGCTCGGTGATCTCGAGATCGGGCCTGAAGTTGGGAGCCTCGAGGATCGCCTCACGCAAGGCCCTCAGTGACTCCGGGCCGGGTTCGCGAAGATAGACGTCGAGTAGCTCTGCGTACGTAGCCAACAGGGGTCCCCCTTGAATAACGGTCGCCGTGCACGGTAGCCAATGGCGCGGCCACGTGGGGCGGTTGACAACGATTATGCGCCCTTTTGTGACCCGGAAGTTGCGCGGTCCGCAGGGAGATTGCGCGGGCCCACCCACGCGATCTCCCTACTATCGCCAGCCGAGACCGGGTGCTACGTGGGTGAGGATGCTCTCCAGCACGTGGGCGTTGTAGTCGACGCCGAGCTGGTTCGGGACGGTGAGCAACAGCGTGTCCGCGGCCTGGATCGCCTCGTCCTCGGCCAGCTCCTCGACGAGGACGTCGGGCTCGGCGGCGTAGGAGCGCCCGAAGATGGCCCGGGTCTGGTCGTCGATGTTGCCGATCTGGTCCTTGGTCTGCCGGTCCAGGCCGAAGTAGCGGCGGTCCTCCTCGTTGACGAGGGCGAAGATCGAGCGGGAGACCGAGACCCGCGGCTCGCGCTCGTGCCCGGCCTCCTTCCACGCCTCGCGGTAGGCCTCGATCTGCTCACGCTGCTGGATGTGGAACGGCTTGCCGTTCTCGTCGTTCTTGAGGGTCGAGCTCTGCAGGTTCATGCCGAGGCCGGCGGCCCAGCGAGCTGTCGCCAGCGAGCTCGAGCCCCACCAGATGCGGTCGCGCAGCGTCTCGGAGTACGGCTCGACGCGGAGCTTGCCGGGCGGGTTGGGGAACATCGGCCGCGGGTTGGGCTCGGCGAACTGCGTGCCCTCGATGATCTTCAGATAGGTCTCGGTGTGGGCGCGGGCCATGTCGGCCTCCGAGGCGTTCTCGCCCGGCTCGTAGCCGAAGTAGCGCCACCCCTCGATGACCTGCTCGGGTGAGCCGCGGCTGATCCCGAGCTGCAGGCGTTCGCCGGAGATCAGGTCGGCCGCCGCGGAGTCCTCGGCCATGTAGAGCGGGTTCTCGTATTGAAGATTGCGCCCATTCTTTCCGCGTGGATGACACAGTGAACGACAAAAGAGACCCCTGACCGACATCTCTGCCAGTCAGGGGTCAGGGTCGTGTCAGCGTGTCATGTCAGCACGACACGTGTCACAGCATGGCGAGGATGTTCTCCACGCCTGGCACACCAAGCGCCGCAGCCAGCAGGCCAACAGCGATGAACCCAGCCTTCTCAAGACGCGACATGCGCGTCTCAAGTGACTTGTGGACATCGGTGCTTTCGTCCATGTCCTTGAGGATCATGTCAAGGGCAGACTCAATCCTCACCAGGCGCTCGCGGAGTTCGGTGATCTGGTCAGCGCTCATGACAGGATCACTCCCTTCTGGGACGGGTTCGCAGCGAGGAGCTTCTTGCCACCAGGCGACTTCATGAGCCGCTTCGCAACCTGCTCCATCTCCGCCATCGACACACCGGGGCGAACCTCAAGGTGCATCTCGTCGGCGCGGTTCACGTACTCGCCTCCCCAGCGGATGACGTTCGGACGCTTCGAGGAGAAGTACCGGATGCTCATGTTCTTGAGCAGCCACGTACGCATCCCGTGCATCGTGTTCCGAATGCCCAGCGGGTGCTTCGTCGCGTTCACGTCAACGGCGGTGCCGCTGGAGTGGTTCGACGGAGTGGACGAGCCGCGCACCGAACGAGGAGCGAAGCCCCAGTCGTCCAGCACCTTGCCGTACACGGGCTCGATGTTGTCGGCCCACAGCATCACTGCGTGCGCGAGCACGAAGCCGACAGAGCCCTGACGCATCGTGATCTTCACGACGCCCTGCTTCGTGGGGATCTTCCACTGGTACAGACGCTTGTCGCTGTACCCCGAAAGAACCTCCCAGCCGTTCTCGGAAACAGCCATTGATCCTCCTTGGTTGTTGGAATGCAGAAGGCCCCCAGAGCGCGCGAGAAAGCGCTCCAGGGGCCTTGCAGAGTTGGGTGAGCCAGAGGCTCAGAGCAGTCCTGAGAGAGCCTCAGAACAGCGGGATCGACACCAGCCCGCGAATGGGGTTGCCAGCGGTCGCGGTGTACGCGCCGCCACGAGAGTCAGCGCTCTTCAGCGCGACAGTTCCACCGGGGTACACCGTGCCGAAGCAGACGACACTGCCCATCTGAAGCAGGAAGTCGACCTGGAAGCCGGGGCGATACTCCGCAGGGACAGCAGAGAAGTTGATGTCCGTTGCGTTGCCACCGTTGTCAATGGCCCAGTCCGCTGCAAGCGTCGTGTCGTCAAACCGGATCACCAGGCAGTTGTTCAGGATCCGCCACTCGGGAGCGCCGGTCACGGCAACGCCCGATGTCTGAGGCAGACCAGTCCACGCCGTCTCGTACGTCGTCGAAGTGACAGCGGGGTACACGATCGGCTGAGCGATCCCGTCAGCCTTCTCGAAGACGAGCTCAACGAACCAGCCGTCATGCGTGATCCGGTGACTGATGCCAGTGATCCGCAGCGTCTCGACAGGGAGTACGCCAGAGTCCACCTGGATCAGGTCACCGAGGTCGAGCAGCGCAAGGTGCGCAGCCGTGCTCGGAACGTCGAAGTCACCGAACTCGGAGCGGACGCGCTGAGCGATCGGGATCGTCATCGAGCGCACACGCTTCGTCGGCGTGCCGTTCGCAGCGAGGAACTTCTCAGCGATCGTCTTGATCTCGGCGGCATCCTCAGCCGGACGCGAGACCTTCATGTCAGCCTTGTGGACGCCCCAGCGGCGAACGCTGGCGTTGTCCCGATACGGGCCGTACGGGATCTCCTCCGTCGCGCTCGTCACGGGGTTGAACCGCAGGAACTGGACGTTGACCTCGTTGATGCAGTTCTCGGAGTCCCAGCCGACCTGAACGTCAGTGAAGTCGCTCGTCGTCACGGGGACGGCGGCGGGGTCGAGGGACTCGCTCCACACCTTGAAGACGCCATCTCGGCGGACGTGCGCGTACACGGGAGTGGTCGAAGAGTCACCAACGAGCCGCACCTGCTCCAGGAGGTTCGCGCTCTCGTTGATCCCGATGACGTACGCATCCCATGACGGGGCGTACGAGGCACCGTTCACGTTGTACGGGACCGGAGAAGCCTCCAGCATCGCCTGGATGCCCTGAGTGCCAGCAGGATCCAGAACCTCGGGAGCCTTCGTGTTGCCCAGATCCTGCGTGTTGTCGACAGCCGTCAGCGTGATGCCAACCCTGTCGTCGGGATCAGGAAGCTCGAGATCGTACGAGACCTCCGCGTGCGTCAGCCGGCCAACGAAGACTGGCTCCCACACGCCGTTGACGAGCGTCGAAGCCTTGATCTTGCGGCCAGTGACCAGCACGTCGTTGACGGCAGGATCCAGCGCAGCGGAACGAGCCGAGAGGCTCAGCGTTCCAACCTCAAGGCCCTCACGCTGGATGTCCATGTCGATCGACTCGGGCATGACATCGATCCACTCGACCGGCGGAATGCCAGCAAGGTTGATCTCCGCAGCCGTCGCAGCAGTCGTCATCACGACACGGTTGAAGCGAAGGTTTCCACCAGCCTCAGTCGGGTTCGTGAACGTGACACCATCGACGCTGCTCTTGACGTCGATCGCGAGGCAAGCGAACGCAGCGCCAGCAGGAACCTGGCGAGGCGCAACGTCGAGAGCGCCGATCTTCTGCGTGTGAACGAAGGCGGACAGCGAGTTGCTGATGTACGTCCCGTTGGCGTCAATGAAGAACGTGCGAACACCGAGGTACGTGTTGCCGGGAGCCTCCTGGTTCGCATCGCGAATGCCGACCACGTTCAGGCGAGCAGCGATCCACTCCCCTGCCTGAACAGGAACGTCGAAGAGCGGAGAGTCAGCGGACGAGCGCGGAGGGTTGCTCCCACCTGCGCCGCCAGTTGTCATGCGAAAGTGCGTGCCAGTCGTGGCGATGTACCCAGAGTTCAGCGGTGCCACCGAGAACGTCTCGGTCGTGCTGATCGTCGTTGCAGTGACGGCGGAGACAGTGTGGGGCTCACCGTCCGACGAGACCGACACGAGGCCGGTCGAGGGAACCCAGAAGAACGTGTCGCCAACAGCGAAGTGATCGAGCAGGCTGAAGCCAGGCTGCGCGAGAACGGTGAACGTCTTGGTCGTGGAGTTGTACGCAGAGATCTGCCAGGCGGTCTGAAGCTTCTCCTCCGATGCACCATTGGTGATGCCGCGCAGTGTTGCGTTGTCAGACCTCCAGCCCCATGCGCCCTTGATGCCAGAGTGGTTCTGGATCCAGTTCCGCGGACCGTCAGCGACCTTCTCGACCTCGACCCTCAGCAGCGCAGTGCTGTCGATGGGGAGACTTGCCAAAGTGGAACCTCTTTCAGTTTGGAATGAAAGAAGCGGGCCACCAGTCCTTTGACTGATGACCCGCTTCGGGTTTGCGAGAGAGAAGCGTCAGCGCTTCTTGCCCTTCGACTTCTCGTACGCCTGAATGTCCAGAGTGATCTCTCGACCACGCTGGATCGCAGACACCTGCTGAGCCGAGAGCTTCACCGACACCTTCGTGTTGGAAGCCTTCTCGGCCTTCGCGACAGCACCCTGAATGCGAGCATTGAACGCATCGGCCATCTTCACGGCGGCGGCGTTCAGCTCCTTCTGGCGCTTCGTGAGACCAGCGACGTACGCGGCAGCCTGAGAGTCGGTCTTGCCGTACAGCTCCTTGGAGAGCGCGTCACCGAATGCCTCGCCCGACGAACCGAGTTGGCTGTACGCCGAGTTCAGTTGCGCGACAGCGGCCTGACCACCCTTGAGGAGTCCCTCGTACACCGCAGCCTGCGACTCAGCATCCAGGCCAGCGATTGCCTCAGCGGCAGCGTTCGACAGGTCGTACTTGTCGAGCACCTGCTTGCCGAGGTTGGCGGCAGCGACAGCCTGCGAAGCAGACGAGGTGAGGTCATTCATCCAGCCGGAGAAGTCGAACGTCCGAAGATCGTCCTGCATGTGCCTGCTGACCGTCTTCCAGTTGTCACTGGCGTTGATGTCAGCGAAGCCCGTCCACTTCTGACTGATCGAGTCAGACAGCGAGTTGATCTTCGACTGAAGATCCCGTGCCTTCTCCAGGGCAGCGTTGTTGCTGTTGATCCGGTTGCCGAGGTCGCGGAGGCGAGCCCTCTGCTTGTCCGTCGACTTCCAGATGCGATCGAAGATCTTCCCTGCGCGAGGGATGCCCTGAAGCGCCGTGCGGAGCCCCGTGGACATCGAGCCGATCAGGTCCTCGACGTTCTTCCGTGCGCCGCTGTACCGCTCACCGAGGATCGCCGTCGTGAACGAGGACTCGGCAGAGTTGCCACTCGAAGTGATCGAGGAACGAGCCTCGTCCCACTCCTTGCGAGCAGCGGCAACAGCCTTGCGAAGACCGCGAACGATCTCCTTCTCGACCTCGCTGTTCTTCGAGCGAATGCCCTTCGCGATGCCTCGCGGGATCCAGACACCAACCTCACGCATGAAGACACGCGACGGAGAGTGAATGCCCAGAGCGGCCTTCGCCGCAGCGAGACCATCGGAGGCGACATCAACGAGAGAGGTCACGACCGAAGAGCCGGCCCCAGTGATGCCCGATGCGATGCCAGCAACGATGTCCGACCCAAGGCCAGACCAGTCGAAGTCCGTGAACTTCGCGGCCATGTCGCCAGCGACGCCAGCGATCTTGCCCGGAAGGCTCTTGATGTACCTGACCGCATCCGAGATGAAGCCGTCGATCGCGGCATCCATCGCGTCCACCTTGCGCTGAGTCTCATTGCCCCAGTCGCGGATCGCGTTGTATGCCCGCTTGCACCAGCTCGCGAAAGCAGCGATGCCATCGATCACCATCGCCACGCCCCGAAGGAACGCAGCCAGTTGGTTCACAGTGTCGGCAAGGCGACCGATCAGGAACGGCAGCACGGTCTCGCCGAAGGAGCGAGCCGTGCCCTCAAGCCCACCGAAGGGAGCAAGGGCGTTGTCGAGCGAGGTGACAACCTCGTCCCACGCGGTCTTCAGGCGGTTGATCGCAGGGACCATCTCCATGAACCACGCAGAGTCGGCAGCCATCTTGACCGACTCGAACTTGGTGTACAGGTACGTCAGTCCGCCGACGAGGGCAGCAACGGCGAGAGTGATCGCGCCGATGGTGAGACCAACGGGGTTGAGGAGCGCGCGCAGGAAGCCGAACGAGCCAGACAGTTTCTGGTTCTCGATCGACAGGTCAGCGAACGACTCCTTGAGCTTGCGGTTCTTCTCGGTCACCTCGTCGAACTGAGCCATCGCCGCGACCTCGCTCGCGGACGACAGTCCGCCACGTTCCTTGCGAGCACGCTCGAAGTCCATGAGGTCATCCGCGAGCAGTGCCAGGAGTTCCTTGTTCTCCTCGATCTCCGCCGAGAGGCCCTCACGCTTCTCAGCGTTCACGCCCAGCGCCTTCTTGCGCTCCTTGGCGACATCACGAAGGTTCGTGACCAGAGCAGACGATGCCGTCGCCGAAGCAGCGATGCCAGCGGCAAGGACATGTGCAGACGCGCCACCGGCCAGGAGGCCAGCGCTCAGCGCCGAGAGGCCCTTCCAGTCCGTGTCTTCGACAACCGTCTTCAGAGCCTCAAGGTGCTCAGCGCCAAGCGCGGTCGCGTCGGTCGTCTTGGCGAACTCCTTGAGGTCAACCTCAACGTCGTCCAGGGCGTCAGCGAAAGCCTCAGCCCAAGGAGTCAGGTACTTGATCCCGAAGGATCCGAGCGTGCGCCCGATGTCCGTGAAGGACTCAGCGATGCGACTTGTGGAGTCTTCCCAAGAGCCGGCCTCGGGAGGCTTGATCCTGCCTGCCTGCTCGTTGACAAGGTTCAGGATCGCCTGCGACTGCATCGCGTTCTGCTGCGAAACAGTCAGCGCTTCAAGGGACTTGCCGTACTCCTCCTGCGCGAGGCGCGCGGCCTCCAGGTCGACCTGCGACTGCTTGAGGTTGATGCCGAAGTTGTCGAGCACGTCGTACTCGGCCATGAAGGCCGACGAGAGCGCGTCAGCCGAAAGACCGGTGCGCTGCATCGAGTCGGCAATCTTCTCCAGCTCAGCCTGTGAAGTGACCCCAGCCCGACCCATTGTCGAGGCGAGACTGGAGAGGTCACGTTCGCTGATCGCGTACGTCTCGGACAGGCTCCCGAAGGACTTCTTGACATCATCAGCGAGGTTTCCCCAAGTGGAGTCAATGACGCGAGACGCGCGTGCGGCCTCCCTGGAACTTGCAATGAAGTCGTCAAACATCGAGACGGCGGCAATGCCAGCGACACCAAAGCCAGCAGCAGCGACCTTGCCAAACTTCGACAGGACGCTCTGCGACTTCTTCATGTCATTCTGGAACTGCTTCACGTCAGCGAGGATTGCGACCTTGATTGGTCCAGCGGCCATGCGAGATCACCACCTTTCAGAGTGTCGTGCGCTCAATGCGCAAACTTGGCGGCAGCCTCGGCAAAAGCCGCCTGTTCAGTGAATGACAGTTCCTTCCAGACAGACGGCGGCATTCGGGTCATCACGCACCACTCAGCCATCGCCTTTGTTTCGTCATGGGGATCTGTCAGTTGGAAGGGTCCAGCGCCTCGTCCTCCGAAGCCTCCTGAAGACCCTTCAGCCGCTCAGTGAGCTCATCCATCGTCAGGCTCATCGCCTTCGTGTGAGCCTTCAGATCAGTGTCGCCATCGCGCTTGAACTCGATGAAAGCAAGAGCGGTGATCGCGTCCAGCGGGTCGCCGTCCAGGAGAGCAATGACGCTCTCGCCAAACTTGCTCTTGATGGCAAGTCGCTCGAAACCAGTGATCGAGCCGAGAAACTTCTTCATGTCCATGTTTTGTGTTGACTCCTTGTCAGTTGAGATTGAGGCGAGCGACAAGCCGGTCAAGCTCTTGCTCGATGATGTTCACGTACTTGTTTGCGTTCGACGGGTCGTCAACCACCTGCATGAAGTGGGTCGACTCGATGTTTCGATCCCACCAACCGAAGTTGATTGGACCGGCGTATGGAACGCGCTTGTACCCGATGTACACACGGGCTGTGTTCTTGGTCTTTGATGCGCGGAGAGATGCTGCAAGCGCGCCAGTGTCGCCACGAGGAATGTGGGGGCGAATGTCATTCATCGCCTCATTGGAGACCCGAGAAAAAGCCTTCTTGAGGTCCTCGACTTCGACACCAGCGCGCTCCAGTTGACGAACAGCTCTCCGGAGTCCTTCGACTCGTACTGCTGTCGCCATTCGTCACCCCTTTCGGATGACGTGCTTGCCGGAGTGCTCCACGATGAAGACGCCACCGATGACCCGATGTTCGACGCCAAGCGGGTCGACGATGACGGCAGGCGAGGGGACCGAAAGCCGATCCCCTCGCTTGGGAACACGAGCCCTCTTGGGCTTCGAGTTCTCTGCCTCAGTCATCGGGATCAGACAGCCGTGGTGACGAGCTCGGGCTTCGCGGTGAAGACCCACTCCAGGTCGAAGGTGAACCGCGCGGAGACAGAGGCGTTCGCCTCGCCACCAAGCAGCGCACCATCGGGCTCAGAGATGACCACGTTGCCGCGAATGATCGGGTTCGCCGCCGAAGCAGTCGCACCGCCATACGGGGCGATCTCGACAGCCACAGTGTCGCCAGCGTTCAGCCACACCATGTTCCAGATCGAAGTGGCGTCAGCAGGGTCCTGCGTCGCGGTGAAAGCGACCGAGTACTGACGGGCACCACCAGCGGCAGCGTCAGCGAACGAGACGAAGTCCGACTCGCTCTCAGCGGAGTTCAGAGTCACCGCAGAAACGTCGGCGGAGTACTCCTCCGCGCCGAACTTGATCTTCAGGGTACGAGTCCCAAGAGGGGTTGCAGACATGAAGAATGTCCTCCTTGTTCAGAGTTGGATCGGGCGCGTCAGTTCGATCGCGCAACCGAGGTACGAGCCGTCCCAGATGGAGACAGCGCCGGGAGAGGACACCGAAGAGATGTCCCAGTTGGATTGCAGGGCAGAAACGGCCTGCTCAATGAGGTTGTCGATCTCCGTTGTGACCGACTTGTTCGTGCCCTTGCCGGCCACCAGAAGGACCGTCACATTCAGCGAGTACTGCTGGTACACGGCAGCGTCGAAAGTCAGGTACTGCTCTGCTGGCGCGACAATCGCGCAAGGAGAAGTGGCCCTTTCCGGGAGCCACTCGAATACCGTCATTCCCACTGCCTCAAGGGCGTCAGCAGCCTCTGTACGAGCCTGGAAGAGCGTCACCGGGCGATCACTCCCCAAGGGGTGATCCAGCGCTTCAGAAGCGGGTACGCGGCAGCGAGAGGATCGCGATTGATCCGAACCGGAGAAGTACCGACGCCATTGAAAGTTGCGAACTGCTGAGAGGTGATCCCATTCGGCGCATTGCGGCGATTGAAGAGATCAGCGGCAACCTCAAGGACAGCCCTGTCCAGAATGACCTGAGGGATCACAGCAGAGCCGACAAGAGAGGAAACGAGAACCTCAGCTTCGGCAAGGCACGAAGTGAGCAGAATGTCGTACTCGCCAGAGGAGCCGACGTACTCTGCGACCTGCTCAAGAGTCACAGCCATGTTGAGCCTCCTTCAGGAAAGCCAGGAGGCGTTCTGAGGGCATGAAAAAAGCCCGACCCTCAATGGATCGAGCGAACAGTTCAGAGGCCCTCAGAACGCCTCAGGGAGTGGATCAGGCAGCGGTGATGGCGATCTTCTGGATGCCAGCCGCGTCCATCTCGCCGTGGGCCATGTACCCGTACAGCGAGAAGTCCTTGGTCAGGTTGATGATGTTCTCGTCCTGAAGACGGAACGGAGCGCCAGCCGACTCGAAGGACTCGTACGCCTCGCTCGAAGCGACGAACGCGGTCAGCGCCGGGAGGCCCTTGACCACGGCGACAGGAAGGTCACCGATCAGACCGGCCTGGCGAACAACGCCACCGCGACCAATGAAGGACTGACCGTTGCCAGCGAAGTCCCACTCCATGACCTGCGCGAGGTGGATGTACACGTCACGCGAGACGATCAGCGCGTCAGCCTGGAGGCCAAGGCTGTCGTCCTCGATGTCGCCAGCCGCGCCAAGCGCAGCGAGCAGCCAGTCGTTCTTGGTCGAAGCCGACAGGTCAGCAACGGTCGTGTGGGTCACGCCAGCGGCGAGAACACCAGTACGGAACGCAGCCTCAGTCGCCTTCGCGTACTGGAGGCCCTGGTACTCGAGAACCTTCGAGAGGTACACGGAGTCGCCACGCTCGATCGCCTGACGGGTCAGCGAGGAGTACCCGCCGTACGTCTTGACCGGAGCGGAGTCCGAGCCGAGCTCGATCTCCATGTACGGCAGGTTCGCGCCCTCAGCGGACTGAGCCGCGACGGTACCGTTGGTGCCGGAGACAACCGGGTACTCGACGGTGTTGCCGAAGGCCGGGAGGCTCTGGTTCGAGAAGAAGCCGATCAGCGGACGCTTCTCGTCGACGAGCTTCGCCTGCTTCGCAACCCAGCCGTTGCCGCCGAAGCCAACGCCAGCCTGAGTCGAGACAGCCGGCCCCGTGGCGTCAGCCGCACGGAACAGGGTCTTCGCGTTCTCGTCACCAGCAGCAAGCGCCTTGAGGGCCTCGCCGCCGGAACGGAACTGAATGGGAGCCGAGACCTCGCCCTTGACCTCAGTCTGGACGGCGACCAGGCGCTGAAGCGCCTCAAGCTCAGAGCGGACCTCGATCAGGTCCTCGCTCACAGTGTCAGTCATGTTGTTTTCCTCCTTGGAAGAGTTGATTGCCGGAGCCTCGGAACGGACTTCGGTGATGACAGCGCCCTTGTATGCAGGCGTTGCGACGAGAGAGACCTCTCGCAGTTCGACGGACTTTCGAACCACAACGTCACCGACCATCTCGGAGTCGATGGGCTTGAAGCCGACAGAGAAGTGCTTCAGGGCACCAGCCTTTGCGAGAGCGCGAACCTCAGTTGCCTTTGTGGTTTCGGCAAGACGAACCTCGATCTCGTACCCGGTGTCGCCGTTCTTTCCAACGGCAGTTCCAATGGGGAGACCTCGGTCAAGATGGTCGTGCTCTGCGTACACGGGAACCTCGATGCCATCGGGAATGGCATTGCGAATGAATGCCTCTTCGATGCCAGGAGCGATCTCGTTGAAAGGGACAGCGATGCCGCGAATGACAGCCTCGTCAGAAGCGTCCAGCGGCTCACTGAAGGCCCGGAACTGAAGATCAGTCACTCGGGTCCTCCTCTTCTGTTTCAGGGCCAGAGAGAGGCACTGGAGCCTTCTCAATGGCCTTTGCGGGAAGCCCATCCATCTCCCGAAGGTCATTCGCGTCGAAGTACCCGAGCGCGACCTGCTGAGAGCGGACAGACCAAAGAGTCGTTGCGTCCAGGCGGAGCAGGTCCGACTCCACGAAGCGAGCCTCCTGACCGCGCGGGAGAAGCGACGTGAAAGCACGCTCGATCTCGTTCATGTACGCGGCGAGGGTCGTTGTCAGGAATGCATTGAATGCGTCTTCCTGGTTCTGGTACGTCTCCGAAGAGCCATCCACCGGAGCCAGAAGAAGAGCGGCAGGAATGCCGAAGAGACGAGCAATGTTCGTGACAGCCTGACGCTGCACGGCGACGAACTGAGCCTTCTCGGGATCGATCGTCAGCGGGACGTACTTGATGCCGGAGCCAAGGACGCCAAAGCCGTCGTTGTTCGCGAGGAACTGCTTCCAAGCCTGCGCGTATGCGGTGGAGTCTTCCTGCGTCAGGAACTCGTCGCTCGTCAGGTATCCGCTGGGAACGCCAGACGTGTCGAACCACGTGTCAGCGAACTTGCGGAGACGGACAAGAGCGCCGATCTCCTGCGAAGCAGCCTGGATCGGGCCAAAGCCGTTCACGTGACCAGGACGAGACATCAGCTTCAGGTGCCTGATCTGATCCGAAGGGATCTGCTTTCCCCGGTGCCAGTACTCGATGCGACCCGTCTCGGAGTGCTCCTGGACGAGAACCTCTTCAGGGTTCAGGACACGAATGTTTGCGGTCGGGCTTCCGTACAGACGCCAGAAAGCCTCGCCGTACGTCGCCAGCGAGATCACGGTTTCCTCGATGAAGCGCCCCTGATCCGAGTCGAGATCGGGCTGCTTCACGATGCCGGGAACCTGCTTCACTTCCATTCCGCGGCGAAAGACAGTCAGTCGCTGCTGAGCAACAGAAGTGCTGAGGATCTGGACAGCCCTGTACACGACACCGACACTCAGAGCCTGCTGAACAGAGACGTACGTGCCAGCGTCAGTGGGACGAGTTGGCAGCGAGCTCACGTCCGAAAGAGAGCGCGTCTCAATCGCTTGAGTGCGCTTCATTCCGAAGTGGTACCAAGCCAAGTTTCATTCACCTCCTCAGGTGTGTACGACCAGCACTTGAGGTGCTGGGATCTCTGTGGTTTCTGCGCCAGTGACTGCCAGGACCGTCGAGATCACTGCGTCGATGTCAGAGGCGCGGTTGTCGAGGACGTATCCATCCCCGGAGTTCTTCGCGACAGCAGAAGGAAGTTGGCGTTTCACAACCTCGTCATGGGCGTGCTCAACGCGCTTCTGCTGAACAGCGGCGAAGAAGGACTGGTACCGAGGGATCAACTGAGCCTGAGTGACAAACTCGGTCTTCACGGCGCGCTTGCGAAGGGCATCGGAAAGGTCTTTGAGGCTGGCCGATCGCATGAACACCTTCAGCGGCTTGTACTTCCGATGAAGGGCGAGGATCTTCTCCTCCAGCACCTTCTGCGTCGGGTTCACAAGCGAAGCGACAACCTCAGTGACGATCACTCCGTCTTCGCGCTTGTACGCTGCTGTGATCGTTGCCGCTGTCCATGAAGGAGTGCGCTCAACGGCGAAGACGACACGAGACTTCAGGTCGACCTCAGCCGTTGGGAGTTGCATCCACATCTGCGGAGGCATCCAAGGGTTGTCTTGAGCGACGAAGCGGTTTGCGACGTACCGAATGGCCTGAGCGTCAGGCATCGAGGAGACGCGCTCCATTGCCTCGTCCAGGTCAATGCGTCCGCAATGAACAGCAGGGTTCGACTCAAGGACGAAGCGAGGGTCTTCCTTCTCGATGCCCTCGGGCGTGAACCAGTACCAGAAGCCAAAGCGCTCCTGCTGCCTGCGACCCTCTTCCATGAGGTGACGAAGAGCATCGGAGTCGTCATCGCCAGCAGTGGAGATGCCGAGAACCTGACCATCGAGCAGAGAGGACGTACCGAGCACGAGGGCCTGCCAGGAACCGATGTCCTTGTGCAGGTGCAGCTCGTCGGCGACGAAGACGCCAGGAAGCCCCTGGAGCGCGTCCTCCTTGCCAGCACGAACCTCGTACCCGCCATCGCCCTTGCGGGCTCGAATGCCTCGCGTACCCGTGGCGATGAAGCGCTTCGTCAGGGCAGGCTGTGAGTCGATCATCGACTTCACGCGACGGAAGAGGATCTCTGCCTGCTCGCGAGTGCTCGCGATGCTGTACATCATCGGCTTCTCGCCGTGAAGGGCGAGGGACCAAAGTGCGAAGGCAGCAGCGATCTCGGTCTTGCCAACCTGGCGAGGGACCATGATGACCACCTGGCGGAACCTCAGCCGGCCACGCTTCTTCGCGTCATGCCAGTCATCGGGGTACCGCTCAAGAACGTGATCGATCAGAGCGGCTTGCCAGGGGTCGAACTTGAACCCAGGTCGTACAAGCTCAACGAGTTGACGAAGGAGAGGTCCATCACTCACCGGGTTCTCGCAGAGAGGCTTTGGCATCTCCTTCGGCAAGAGCATCGTCTCGCTGTCCCAGTGGGTGAAGGAGTACTCAGCCATTCAGAAGGGCCTCCAGAGGGTCGACCTCTTCAGCGGGAACAGCCTCAGCAACCTTGCGAGCATTGCGAAGGGTCGTACCGAAAGCGGTGACGAGACCAGTGGAGAATGTTTCGGGGTTGTCGAGCATCTCTGCGATCAGTTCGAGGGAAGCAAGGTCCGCTTCGACGATCTCGGCTCGATCTCCGAGAGACTTGCGGAAGATCTGCGTCGTGGCAGACCAGGATCGTTCGGCCATTGGGCCTCCCTCCGGGGATCTGAATGGTTTGAAAGTGTTTCGACCTGTCGCGTGGAAACTTTGAGTTGGGGCGGTGGTTCTCGTGCGCCCTCCGGGAAAAGCGAGAACGCGACCTGAGGGCGCTGCACGGTGTTTCCCATGCATCTCTCCTGCCATTGCGGGAGAGGCCCTCAGATCGCGTTCTGTGCGTTCTCAGTGAGTCAGAACCAGCGTGGGTTCAACCACGTGACTCGTTGATCGATGTTGTCTTGCTTGCGGGAGTTGCATGGTTTGCAAACTCCCTGAAGATTGGTGAGTACGTCCTCGCCGCCTTTGCTTCGAGGAATGATGTGATCGGCAGCAGTGCTTGGTGCATCGGCACAGATGACACACACTGGATCACGCTCAAGGACTTGTGCCCTGAGCTTCTCCCATTCCGTGCCACGTGCTGAGTGCTGACTCAACGGCCAAAGCCCTTCACCCGCACACGCTCTGGCTCCTGCTGCTCAGGCTGCTCGGAGTACGCGCGTACGAGGTACTGACCAAGGAGAGCGGAGATCTGCGTGAGGATGACGAAGACAATGATCTGAATGGCAATGGTCATCGGTTGAGACCCTTCTTCTCGGATGGCATCCCGCTGGAGATCCAGCGAGGGAAGTCGAAGATGATGCAGCCCGTTGCCTGCTTCCAGTCGAACCAGGAAGGACGGGAGTCGAGGTACTCGTTGACAAGTTCTGCAATCGCAAAGGCGCTGTACTTCTCAGTGATCTCGGTCCATCCGCTTCGAGCGAACTGAGCACCGGCGATGAGTTGAGCCGTACGCCCTTCCTTGTTCCAGAGATCGAGGAAGAGGTGAAGATCCTCGTCATACCCGAGGGAGACGTTGTTCGCCGGAGAGAGAAGAGCGATCAGCTCAGCCTCCAGGGCGAGGGCCTCGCGGCGAGTGGAGTGCTTCGTGTGGCGAACGTGAGCAACATCGGCGAACCAGGGAGAGGACTCCTTGTGCTGAGTCGTGCGGCGCTCGATGTCGTTGGTCTGGCCGACGTACAGAACCTCGTTCGTTGCCGAGAGATGGACGTACGTGAAGAAGGTGCCTTCGGTGTCGAGAAGGCTCTTGGCCTCTTCGACGGTCATGTTTGAGATCGTGTATTCGTTCATTGATGGAACTCCTTTGTGTGTGATGGTTGGTGGAATGCGAACAACGCCCTGACGGCTTCACGTGAGCAGGCTCTTTCGAAGGGGACCTGTGTCGTGCGTCAGGGCGTTGCAAGGGAGAGGGAATGACAAAGAGCCGGGAGGCCGGCTCAAGCAGGAGGCTTGCGGATCACAGTGAAAGG
Organism: Nocardioides sp. NBC_00368; assembly: GCF_036090055.1. Classification (NCBI taxonomy): domain Bacteria; kingdom Bacillati; phylum Actinomycetota; class Actinomycetes; order Propionibacteriales; family Nocardioidaceae; genus Nocardioides; species Nocardioides sp. NBC_00368. The sequence continues at coordinate 1,353,188 of NZ_CP107970.1, read as the reverse complement.
AGAGGCTGCGAACTGCTCAGCCGTGCGGGCCATCACCCCCGCGCGGGCTCGACTGCTTGAACCGACTTCTCGGCTCTTTGTCTTTCAGGAGGAGGAAGAGAAGAGGTCTTTTCTTTCTCTTTGTCTTCCTGTACTCAAGTACGTTTCTTTCACCCCTGTTTCAGGGGATCAGGCTGCGAGGTCGTCATCCTCGTCCCAGTCGGCGAACTCCTTGAGCACCTGGACCTCAAGAGCGCCAAGGGAGCGCAACTCCTCAGGAACCCTCAGGTTCGCCATCAGGAGCTTCTCGGCATCCCATTGGTCCCATTCCCCACGGGAGCCCTCAAGCATCTTGAGAACCGTCTTCTCGGCCTGCTGACGCTTCGTTGGTCGACCTTTCTTGAGGCAGCCACAAGACTTTGTCTTCCCAGAGACGAGGCGATCCTTGCGAACCCAAGACTCATTGCCACATGAGCAGCGGCAGAGGTGAGTCCAGTTTCGACCATCGCGCTTCTCTCGCTCTTCGAGAACGACGAGTTCCCCGAAGACTTCGCCAACGAGCTTGTTGTCTCCGTCGAGGCCCTTGGGCCGGCCAGGACCAGCGGGGAACAGACCAGTGATCCAGGAGCGAACCTTCGGACGTTCACCAGGCTGCATGTGAGTGTTCGGAATGCCCTTGGAGTTGATGTACACGCCATCGTCATTGGTGTACATCTCCACCAGCTCAGCGCGAGTCTTGCGCTTCGGCTTCTCAGCGGAAGGATCAAGAAGAAGCATCTTCTGGATCTTGAGGTCTCTGATCTTCTGTGAGTACTTCGGATCGAAGATCGGAATGGAGGAGAGTTCCTCCGAAGTGAGTTCGATGTTCTGCCACTTTGGGTTCTTCGCATTCATGATGTCTTTGGATCTCCTTTGGAATGATGGATTGATGGGGGCCGAAGGCCCCACGAAGGTCTTTGAAGTCAGAGGGGGCCGAAGGCCCCACTTGGGACGAAGGACTTGATGTTGTCCTTGCCTCCGCTGCTTCTCCGCTGCTTTGTACGTTTCTTGCGACACATCAGGCGACGTCGCTCAGCAGCACCAGGCCACCGGCCTCGATCGCCTCCATGCGGCGCTCCCAGCGCTCGACCCTGAAGGCTTCACCCGGCATGAGGAAGAACGTGGTCTTCGCTTCTCTGCCGATGCCCTCGACGCGCTTGGCGACCCAGCCGGCCTTGATGAGCACGGCGATGCCTCGCTGCACTGGAGCGATCGTTCGATGTGCTCGGTCTTTCCTGCCGACGAAGTCTGCGAGGTCTCTCCAGGAGATCGAGACCTGAGAGTCATCTCCGGCGAGGAAGGCGAGAGCCCTTGCCACTGCGCGAGCGTTGGCACTGAAGATCTGCTCGTTCACGTCATCGAGCCAGAGCGCTGCCTGTCCCGCTGGTGGAGCGTTCTCGAAGACGATCGGCTCAGGGAGCCTTCCTCGATCTCTCCAGCCGTTGTGGCGGTTTCGCTTGACGAGGAGCCTGCAATGGTCATTGACCCTGGCTTTGAACGAGACCAATGAGTCGCTGCTGCTTTGTACATTCCTTGCGACACTTCCGCGAGAGGCTCCCTGACGGCAGGGCTTCGAGCAGTACTTGGCATCTCGGCGCTTGGCGGTGAAGCCTGCGCCGCAGTGTTGACAGGTCATTGAGGTGCGATGTACCTTCTTTCGTATTGACTGATGGTCATGATGGTGAGACGCGTCCCGATGGGAAGACACGAAGGCAGCAGAGTACCAGGCACCACCGACAGTTTTCGGCAGTGCCTGGCCGTTGCGTCTCACTTGTACATACGGAGGAACGCTCGGGCTTGTCCCACGCGCCTCACTTGTACATACGGAGGAACGGTGCGGTCTGTCCCGCTCCCCCTGTTTGTACAGTCCGAAGATCGGTCAGGCTTGTCCCACTCCCCCGGTCAGCGCCGATGCCGGCAGGCCCCCAGGCACTCGCCGTCAGCGTCGAACCTGTACCCCTTCTCGCAGCGCTCAGGGTCGCCCATGACCGCATCGAAGGCGACCTTCTTCGACCGCTGCTTCAGCACGCCAGCGATGACTTCATCCCTCGCCTCGTCGTTGCGCAGGAACGCAGCCATGTTCCTGACCCACGGCATCTCGTTGCGGATGTACTCGTGCATCTCCTTGCCGGTGGGCAACTTCTGGCCGTTGGCTGGCTCCTTGATGAAGGGATCCGGGAAGACAACCTCGATCTCCGAGGCGAACGCAGCCACGGTCTCAGCGTCAGCCTGCGAGTCGTACGCCGTGCCAGGCACGCACACCTTGTACTCCGTCGAGCGACCAGGACGAGCCGCCTTCGTCTCCTGAAGCCAGCCCTCAGCCCGAAGCGTCTTGATGGAGCGATCCCACGTCGCCTTGCTGAGCGCCGTCCACTGGAGGCCACGCTCGCGCTTGAGCCAGACCGAGCCGTCCTTCTCCATGTGGTCGATGAAGGCCAGCAGGACCAGCCGCTGAGTGGACGTGAGTTCTGAGTTCATCATCTGCTCCCTGACGTGCGCGTGGTGCGTGAGTTCGGTGGTACGGTTGGACACGTTGAAGTCATCCCTTCAGCCATGACCCCGGAGAGTTGCAGCTCTCGCGGGGTCTTTCTTTTGTCGACCGAAGGGTATCACAGAGAGAACGAAAAAGGCTCACACTGAGTTCCTTGAAACATCAGTGTGAGCCTCTTCTGCACTCACAGTGAGTGCGCCACTGCGTGCATGACTCCCTTCATGACTGCGGGCAGGGCTCGCAGCGATGGAGCGATGGATCAGTCGTCGTACTTGCGATCCATGAGATCGACCCACCTGCCTCGAACCTTGACCTGCATCGCAACCTGCTCCCGGATCCCGACGTTCTTCCTGCCGCGACCCTTCGGGAACAACTTGATGCGTGCGACACGCGAGAGGATCGCCCTCTGCGTGTTCAGGTCGCCGTTGGCGAAGTTCCGCACGGCCTGAGCGTTCAAGCGCCTCGGGTCGATGCCCTGCTCTCCCCCGCCCATCTCCTGCTCCAGCTTGGCAATGCGCTTCTCGATCAACGCAGAGCCAGACTCGAGAACCGCCAGCGGGATCCTGCCAGCGGCGAACGAGTCAGCCAGTTCCCTTTGCTTCGTGCGCTCTTCGTCGATGGCCGTGAGCACGTGCTTTGACTTGCCAGTCGTCGGAAGGTTCACGAGCAGACCAGGAAGCATCATCGTTGCAGCCAGGCTGAAGGCGGCCACAACCGTTGCGTCAGCCTTCGCCTGATCGGTGGAGACGTGACTGTTCTTGCATCGGTACGAGCCACGCGACTGAACCTTCTCGCCACACGTCGCACATGTCGCCAGAGCGGACAGCAGGTACTCAGCCCTTGGGCCAGCCTTCGAGCCGCCAGTACGCCGCGACGGGTCAGCGACACGAGCAGAGACGAGAGCGTGCGTCTCCTTGTCGAGGATCGGCTCCCAAGCGCCTTCACCGATGATCTCGCCCTTGTATGTCTGATGGCCGGCCAGGCGAGGGTTCACGAGCACCGTACGAACCGAGGTGATGTTCCAGTTGCCCCCGGAGCGAGGCTTGATACCTGAGGCATCCCAGTCCTTTGCGATCTGGTTCATCGGCTTGCCGCCGAGAAAGTCTTCAGCGCCCTTGCGAATGAGAGCCGCCTCAGGCTCGATCACATCGCCGGTCGCCAACTCGTACCCGAACGTCTTCCAGCCCGACTTCCACGGCTCACCCCTCTCGCGGCGCTGCTGGTTCGCCGCACGCTGCCGCTCCTGCTTCAGCTCGGTCTCCAACTGAGCCATCGTGGCGAGGATCGTGATGATCGCTCGACCGATCGGTGTTGACAGGTCAAGGAAGCCGTCCGTCGTGGCGATGTTGACGCCAGTGTCCTTCGCCATCCTCACGAGGTCGACGAGGCCCGACACGGTTCGCGTGAGTCGGTCGATCTTCCACACGACCACAACGTCAACCTCGCCCGCAGCGATCATCTGCTGTACGCGCTCCCAGCCGGGACGGGTCTCCCCCGTGTACCCCGACACGGTGTCAGACTCGACTGTGACAACTTCCCAGTCACGCATGAGGCACATGGCACGACAGGCTGCCTCTTGGCGCTCCAGTGCGTCGCCTCGTCGTGGGCCTGTCGCATCTGTCGTGTCTGTCGTGCCAGGCTCGCTCGCTCGGTCAAGGCTGATCCGTGTGTACACCACCGCTCTCATGGAGCGCATTCTGTCAGAAGTGGCGCAATGTCAACAAAGGGTTCTCGTAGCGCATGTCGATGACGCCGGTGCCGATCTCGATCCTCGACGTACGGGCACCGATCGCGGACAGGAGCGGGAACGGCGAGGCGTACTGGCGCGCGAAGTGATGGACCCGGAAGTACGCCCCGTCGACGCCGAGCTCCTCGGCGGCGACGGCGAGCTCGATGCCCTGGAGCAGCGCGTCTCGTGCCGACTTCGTCTGCGAGTAGGGCGACGGTGTCCAGTGGCCGAAAGACAAGAATCCGATGTTCTTCACGGGTAGTAGAACCCTCAACAGTCCCACAGGATTCCCTCGAAGCGGGGTCAGGCGAGGCCTGGTCACGTCCGACGGGGCGACCGGGACCTTCGCCTCTGGGTGTTCTGCACTCCGGAACTGTCTCCGTCTCGACACCACCTTGTCGGTGGTCGTATGGCGGTCAGCGTTCTGTTTTCATTCCGTCCACACGCCAAGAGGGCCGTCGTACGTGCCGTAAAGCAGACGTCTACACGGCACCAACAGGAGCCCCTTATGAGTTTATCTATCGGTCGACCGAATAATCATATCGGTCGACTGACCAGGGAAAACATTGTCTCGGCGTGTTGTCCGAGCTCTTCCGAAGTCGCGGATTATCGTGTTACATATCAGGCAGCTTCACCGATGCAGTTTCACCGATATAAGGCCGACCAACATTCTCTGGGGGATGAATTCATTATGTGGGACACCGTTGAGGTGCAGAGCTTCACGCTTTCTCACGACATGCCGTGCCGCGACTGCGGGCACGCACGTCACCGCTTCTTGCCGTGTGACGCCGACTGCGACTGCCGCGCCCACGAGGTCGCGGAGCTACTGGAGGTCGCCGGCGCTCGCTGAACGACCTGACGTCAGCTGTCTCGGGCGTCCAGAACGGTGGCCACCGCATCGCGGTGGCCACCGTTCTTGTGTTCGAAAGTCAGCGACGTTCGAGAATCAGTTGAGTCGCGGAAGCGGATCGTCCGCAACCAGGGCCAGGATCGCCTCATGGACATCGTTCTGGTACCCGGCCTCTGGCTGGACGCATCCTCATGGGACCTCGTCGTCCCCCACCTGACCGACGCCGGCCACACCGCACGGCCGATCACCCTTCCCGGCCTCGAGTCGGCCGAGACCGACCGCTCCGGCGTGCACGTGGCCGACCAGGTCGCTGCCGTCGTGGCAGCCATCGACGAGTCGGACGGCCCCGTGCTCCTCGTCGGGCACTCGATGGGCTGCGCGGTGGCCGGCGCTGCGCTCGACGCGCGCGTCGACAAGGTCTCGACCGTGGTCTACGTCGGTGGCTGGCCGGCGGAGCCGGGCATGATCCCGGCCAAGAACTTCCCGACCGACGGCGCCGACCTGCCGCCGGTGCCGTGGGAGGAGTTCGAGGAGGCAGACGTACGCGACCTCGACCGCGCCACCTTCGAGGCGCTGCTGCGGCCCTCCCCCGCCAGCCTGACCACCGAGCCGTTCGAGGCTGGCGACGAGCGGCGCTACTCGGTGCCGGCCGTGTTCGTCTGCCCCGAATACCGGGCTGCCGACCTGAAGGAGTGGGTCGCCGACGGTATGGAGTCGGTCGCCGCGATCCCGAAGCACAAGGACGTCACCTACGTCGACCTGCCCACCGGCCACTGGCCTCAGCTGTCCAAGCCGGCCGAGCTCGCGGCCGTCATCGCCCAGGCGGGCGAGTAGGCAGGCCTCGGGTAGCGTCGGGTGCGTGCGCACCCGGCTCGCTGCCCTGGCCGCCATCACGGCCCTCTCGGCCGGCGTCGCCGGCTGCGGAGGTGACCCGTCCTCGGATTCCAGCCGCAGCCCGTCGGCGTCGTCGTCGGCGTCCTCACCGGATCCGTCTGCGGCGAGGACGCCGCTCGACGACGCGTCGGTGCCGCTGGCCGAGCGTCTCACCCGGGCGATGGCGACGATCGCCGCCGGCACGCCGGGAGCCGAGGACGTACGCGAGGCGGCCCTGTTCGAGCAGACGACCGCACGCAACCTCGCCCGCGGGTCGAAGGCGAAGGCCGACGCCGTGCTGGGCGCGCTCGGCCGTGCCGACCGCGCCCAGCTCGAGTCGGACATCGCCGCTGCCCGCGAGCTCATGGCGATGACCGACCCGCAGCCGAAGCTCCCGGACTGGAAGATCCTGACGCCACCATCTCCGGACGAGCTCCGGCCGCTCTACCGCAGGGCGCAGCGGGAGACCGGGACGCCGTGGCAGTACCTCGCCGCTGTCCACCTGGTCGAGACCCGCATGGGGCGCATCCGCGGCACCAGCACCGCGGGCGCCCAGGGTCCGATGCAGTTCCTGCCCTCGACCTTCGCCCAGTACGGCGCCGGTGGCGACATCAACGACCCCGGCGACGCCATCATGGCGGCCGGCCGCATGCTGGCGAACAACGGCGCGCCCGGGGACATGGCCGGCGCACTGTGGTCCTACAACCACTCTGACCGCTATGTGGCGGCCGTCAGCGCCTACGCCGAGCAGATGAAGCGGTCCCCCGCTGCGTACGACCTCTATTGGCACTGGCAGGTTCTCTACCGGCACCAGGACGGCACCATGCTGCTGCCCGAGGGCTACCCGGACGAGAAGGCCGTACGCATCGCCGGCTAGTAGGGGCGCTCGACGGCGTACTGGACGAGGCTGACGTCCTCGCCGCGGTAGGTGTCGGTGCCGTGGCGGCCGGTCTCGATGAAACCGGTGGCGTCGAAGAGCTTCTTGGCGCGGGCGTTGGTCTCGTGCGTCTCGGCCCAGATCCGGGTGAGGTCGAGGACGGAGAAGCCGTAGGTGAGCGCGGTCTTGATGGCGCGCTGGCCGAGGCCCTGTCCCCAGCGCGAGCTCGGGCCGATGGCGATGCCGAGCTCGCGGGTGTCGGGCGCCAGGCCGTGGAGGTCGGCGTAGCCGACGACCTCCTCGTCGACCTCCACGGCGAGCCGGATGAGCTCGGGCGGCGGGGCCTCGATCAGACGACGCCAGTGGCGGAGGTGACCGTCGCGGTCACGCTCAGGCCAGCCGTTGGCCACCCGGAACTCCTCATCCTCGGCCCAGGCGGCGTAGACGTGTTCGTCGCCCGGTGACAGCGGGCGCAGGCGCATGGTGTCGGTGCGGGGCATCGACCGAGTGTCGCAGACGAACGGCTCGGTCGATCCCCCGCCCGGGATCTGCTCAATAGGTGAGCTGGACCTTGGTCGCGAGCCGCTCGTCCATCAGGCGGTAGCCCTCGGCCGCCTCGGAGAAGGGCAGCGCCTTGTCGAAGACCAAGCCGGGGTTGATCGTTCCCTCGAGCGTGAGCCTGAGGAGATCGGGCAGGTAGCGGCGTACCGGTGCCATCCCGCCCTTGAGGCCGACGTTCGTGCGGAAGAGGGCGTTGACCGGGAGGTTGACGTCGTGCGGCACGCCGACGAACCCGACGGTCGCGCCGGGGCGGGCCACCTTCGAGGCGGTCTTGAAGGACTGGTCGGTGCCCACGCACTCGAGGACGTAGTCGGCCCCGATGCCACCGGTGAGCTCGCGCACGGCCGCCTCGCCCTCCTTGCCACGGGCGGCGACGATGTCGGTGGCGCCGAACTTCTTGGCGATCTCCTGGCGGGCCTCGTGGCGCGACATCGCCACCACCCGCTCCGCGCCGAGCTGAGCGGCCGCGAGCACCCCGCACAGACCGACCGCGCCGTCGCCGACGACGACCGCGGTGCCGCCCTTGGCGCCGGAGCCCAGGCCGGACATCACCGCGGCGTGCCAGCCGGTGGCCATCACGTCGGTGAGCGCGAGCAGGTCGGGGTACATCGAAGGGTCGGGCGTCTCGTCGAGTTTGATCAGCGAGCCGTCGGCCTGGTTGACCAGGGCGTACTCGCTCTGGCCGCTGACCGTGAAGCCGAGGTTCTCGCAGACCGACTGGACCCCGGCGAGGCAGTGCGGGCAGGTGTTGTCGCAGTGGTCGAAGGGGACGATCACGAAGTCGCCGGCCTTGAAGTCGCGTACGTCGGCGCCGACCTCCTCGATCACGCCGATGCACTCGTGGCCGATCGTGCGGGGCTCCTCGATCTCACCGTTGGAGCCGCGGTAGTTCCACAGATCGGAGCCGCAGATACAGGAGCCCACCACCTTGACGATGGCGTCGGTGGGCTGCTTCAGAGCAGGATCGGGTACCTGGGTGAAGCGGATGTCGCCCACCCCATGGATCGTCGTCGCGCGCATGGTGGCATCCTGTCACCCGGCGTAAAGAGATGTTGCACACGGTGGCCTCTCCACGAGCCAGGCAACAGCCCTGAAACGAATCGCCGACACTTCGCGGGGAATCCAGGCTTATCTCATATATGAGTTACGGTGGTGCACCATGACCGACGGATACAAAGGTCGTATCGGGAATCTGATTCGCGATGCGCGCAAGCACAAGGGCCTCACCCAGGCACAGCTCGCTGACCTTCTCAACACCAGCCAGAGCGCGATCAACCGCATCGAGCAGGGACAACAGAACCTGTCCCTCGAGATGATCGCCCGGGTCGGTGCCGCGCTCGACTCCTCCCTGGTGGACATCGGGGCCGGCCCGACGCATCTGCGCGTCACCGGTCCGACGACGTTGTCGGGTGAGATCACGGTCAAGACCTCCAAGAACGCCGGTGTCGCGCTCCTGGTCGGCTCGCTGCTCAACCGGGGCCGTACGACGCTGCGCAAGGTCGCCCGCATCGAAGAGGTCAACCGCATCATCGAGGTGCTCAACTCGATCGGTGTGCAGACCCGCTGGCTCAACGACGACAACGACCTCGAGATCGTTCCGCCGAAGGAGCTGCGCCTGGACGCGGTGGACGAGGCCGCGGCCCGCCGCACCCGCTCGGTGATCATGTTCCTCGGCCCGCTGCTCCACCGCCTGGACACCTTCGAGCTGCCCTACGCCGGCGGCTGCAACCTCGGCACCCGCACCGTCGAGCCGCACATGTCCGCGCTGCGCCCCTTCGGCCTCGAGGTGAAGGCGACCGACGGCGCCTACCACGCGAGCGTCAACCGGGAGATCCAGCCGGGTCGCCCGATCGTGCTGACCGAGCGTGGCGACACCGTCACCGAGAACGCCCTGATGGCTGCCGCGCTGCACCCGGGCACCACCACGATCCGCAACGCGTCCTCCAACTACATGGTCCAGGACCTCTGCTTCTACCTGCAGAAGCTGGGCGTCGAGGTCGAGGGCATCGGCACCACCACGCTGCGCGTCACCGGCCGCGAGGTCATCGACGTCGACGTCGACTACGCGCCGAGCGAGGACCCGATCGAGGCGATGTCGCTGCTGACCGCCGCGATCGTGACCGACTCCGAGATCACCATCAAGCGCGTGCCGATCGAGTTCATGGAGATCGAGCTGGCGACGCTGGAGGAGATGGGCTTCAACTACAGCCTCTCCGAGGAGTACCTCGCGCTCAACGGCAAGACCCGCCTGGTCGACATCGACACCAAGCACTCGGTCCTGCACGCGCCGCTGGACAAGATCCACCCGCTCCCCTTCCCCGGCCTCAACATCGACAACCTGCCGTTCTTCGCCGCGATCGCCGCGGTGGCGCAGGGTCAGACGCTGCTGCACGACTGGGTCTACGAGAACCGGGCGATCTACCTGACCGAGCTCAACAAGCTCGGCGGCAACGTCACGCTGATGGACCCGCACCGGGTGATGATCGAGGGCCCGACGCACTTCTCCGGCACCGAGATCGTCTGCCCGCCGGCGCTGCGTCCCGCCGTCGTCGTGCTGCTCGCGATGCTCGCCTCGAAGGGCACCTCGGTGCTCCGCTCGACCTACGTCATCGCCCGCGGCTACGAGGACCTCGCCGAGCGGCTCAACCAGCTCGGCGCGAACATCACCGCCTTCCGCGACATCTGAGCTGCGCCCCAGGGATACCCGGTCGACCGGGTATCCCTGGGCTTGACAGGTGTTCCAGTGCCCGTCAACCCCACGAAGTGCCCGTCAACCTCTGCGGCGCTTCCCACACTGCGAGACCGGCGACGGTGGTCTAATGCTCCCCGTGAAGGAGCAGCAACGACGCGTACGCGCCTACGCGCACCGTGGTGGAGCGCTCCATCCCGACCTGGTCGGGATGGAGAACACCATGGAGGCGTTCCGGCATGCGGTGGAGCTCGGCTACACCCATCTCGAGACCGACGTGCACGTCACCCGCGACGGCGTCCTGCTCGCCTTCCACGACGAAGCGCTCGACCGGGTCACCGACGTCAGCGGCCTGATCGCGGAGATGACGTACGCCGAGGTGCAGGCTGCCCGCATCGGCGGTCAGCACGGTGTGCCGTCCTTGGCCGAGCTCTTCGAGGCGTTCCCCGGGGTCACCTTCAACATCGATCTCAAGTCCGACGGGGCGGTCGGTGCGCTGGCCGAGCTCCTCGCGGCGACCGATCGCGAGGACACGGTCATCGTCGGCTCGTTCTCGGCCCGCCGGATCAGGGAGTTCCGCCGCCTGACCGAGGGGCGCGTGCGGACCTCGGCGAATCCTCGGGAGGTGCTGGCCTATGTGCTGGCCCCGACCGCCGGGATAGCCAGGCGGCTCGCGGGCGGACGGTTCGACGCCTTCCAGATCCCACACCGTCAGCGCCTCATCGGCCCGCTGTCCGTCCGAGTGGCATCGCGTGGGCTGGTGCGCCGCGCCCACAAGGCCGGCAAGGAGGTCCACGTCTGGACCATCGACGACCCGGTCGAGATGAAGCGGCTGATCGAGCGCGACGTCGACGGCCTGATGACCGACCGCACCGACGTACTGAAAGCGTTCCTGGAGGAGCGTGGCCTGTGGGAGGCTGAGCCGTCTCACGCTGAGCCGCCTCGGGCTGAGCCCACCGACGAGGCCGAATCCGTAGAGCATGGCGAGGAGCCCGAGAAGTGACCACATCAGCCGGGATCGGCGACTTCAGGCCTGTCGAGCGGGCGCGGGAGCAGAAGGGCTGGTTCTTCACCGACTGGGCCGTCTCCGCCTTCCAGACGACGGTCGCCGGGGTGCTGTTCGCGCCCTACCTGATCGAGATCGCGAAGGCCGCCGCCGTCGACAACCGCATCGACGTGCTGGGCCTCTCGATCGCGCCGGGTGCGCTGCCGTCGTACGTCATCACCTTCTCCACACTTCTCTCGGCCCTCATCTACCCGCTCGTCGGTGCGATAGCCGACCGCACCTCCCGCAAACCGGACCTGATGGTCGGGTTCGCCTGGGCCGGCGCGCTCTGTGCGGCGCTGCTGTTCTTCATGACCGGGGACAACTGGTGGTTCGGGTCGATCATGTTCATCATCGCCAACCTGTGCGCGGGTGCGGCCGTGGTGGTCAGCGACTCGATCCTGCCGCTGATCTCCACCGAGAACGAGCGCGACCGGGTCTCCTCCATCGGCTGGGCCTACGGCTACGCGGGCGGCGGGCTGCTGCTCGCGGTCAACTTCCTCCTGGTCACCTTCGCCGACCCGCTCGGGCTCGGCACGGCGCTGGCGGTGCGGATCTCGATGCTCTCGGCCGGGTTGTGGTGGGCGGGCTTCATCATCATCCCGTGGCGCCGGATCCGCCGGCACGAGCCCGCCGACGTGGAGGACGTCTCCGGTGGCGTGGTGGCTCGTTCCTTCGGCCAGCTGTTCGTGACCCTCAAGGAGCTGCCGCACTACCCGGTGGCGCTGACCTTCCTGCTGGCCTACCTCTTCTTCAACGACGGCATCCAGACGGTGATCAGCTCGGCGTCGACCTACGGCGTGGAGGAGCTCGGCTTCGAGACCGGCACGATGCTCGGCATCTATCTGCTGGTGCAGTTCGTCGCCGTCGGCGGCGCGATCTTCTTCGGCCGACTGGCCAAGAGCTTCGGCGCCAAGCGGGTGATCCTCGGCGGTCTGGGCGGCTGGATGCTCATCGTGGTCGTGGCCTACTTCGTGCCGGAGAAGAGCCTCGCACCGCTGCTCGTCGTGGCGGTCGGCATCGGGCTGGTCATGGGCGGCACCCAGGCGCTGGCGCGGTCCTACTTCTCGCTGTTCATCCCCGCGGGCAAGGAGGCCGAGTACTTCAGCCTCTACCACGCCATGGACCGCGGCACCTCCTGGCTCGGCACGCTGGTCTTCGGCCTCGTCTACCAGCTCACCGACTCCTACCGGCCCGCGATCCTGGCGCTGATCGCCTTCTTCGTCCTCGGTGGCGCTCTGCTGGCGCTGGTGAACACCGCCAAGGGCATCGAGCAGGCTGGCAACCGGGCGCCCGAGCGGGTCTGAGAGGGTCTGAGAGCGCTCCTTGCCGCTGGCGGTTTCGAGACATCGACCGCTCAGGACTCTCTCAGGGAGATCCGCAGGTCAGGCGGGCCCTGTGTCGAACAACACGGCGAGGATCTCGACAATTCACGGAATCATCACCTCCTCTGTACCGTTGTTGGTGTGAAGAGGCCTGACCGGCCTGCGTCATGAGTCCGCAGACCGCTTCGCTCTTCAGCTCATTCAACGGGGGACGATCGACTCAGGAGGTGCTTCATGGCCGAGCGCACGTTGCGCGGCGCCCGACTGGGCGGACAAAGTTTTGAGGACGAACGCGGCATCGAGTTCGCGGGCCGCCAGCAGGTGGCCTACCGGTGCCCGCAGGGCCACGACTTCGAGATCACGATGTCGGACGAGGCCGAGGTTCCGGCGATCTGGGAGTGCCCGCGCTGCGGGATGGAGGCTCTCAACCTCTCCGGTGCCAAGCCCGAGGAGAAGGCCGAGAAGCCGGCGCGTACGCACTGGGACATGCTCCTGGAGCGGCGCTCGGAGAAGGAGCTCGAGGACATCCTCAAGGAGCGCCTCGACCTGCTCCGCGGCGGCGAGATCGGCCCGGCTCACCTGCACCGCAAGGGACCGGGCAAGAAGAAGGCCAACGCCTGACTTCTGATACAGCCAGATACGCCGAAGGCGGTCTCCCGGTGGGGAGGCCGCCTTCGGCGTATCTCGAGGGGTGTCTAGGCGATGTTGTCCTTGTCGATGACCTCGCCGGTGACGATGTCGTCGTTGCGGGGCCGAGCACCCGGACCGAAGGTGGAGGGCATCGTGGCGGTGACCAGGCGCTTCTGCACGAGCGTGGCCAGGATCCTCCGGAAGAAGGGCCGGGTGAACGGCAGGATCAGCACGATGCCGAAGATGTCGGTCACGAACCCCGGGCTGAGCATCAGCGCGCCGCCGAGCAGGATAAGCGCGCCGTCGGCGATCTCGTTGGACGGCAACTTGCCCGAGGAGAGGGCCGTGGTCAGTGCGGACCAGGCACGGGCGCCCTCCCGGCGCATCAGCCAGGCGCCGAAGATCGAGTCGGCGATCAGCAGCAGGATCGTCCACCACACGCCGATGACCTGACCGACCTGGATGAGCACGAAAAGCTCGGCCAGCGGCATCACCAGGAACAGCAGCACCAGCACCCAGGAGAGCCTGCGGCGTCGCGTCGTCATCGACGGCCTCCCACGAGACGCTCCAGCCCGAAGCGGCGCAGCAGCCAGAGCAGCTGCTCCCGGCGCTCGGCCAGGCCCCAGCGGGTCACTCGGCGCATCGACTCGGCTGCGACCGCGGGACTCATCTTCGACTCGCCCCGGACCCGCTCGATGAACTGGATCGGGACCTCCTTGACGGTGAGGCCGGCCCGCAGCGTACGCGTCACCATCTCGGTCTGGAAGACGTAGCCGGTCGACTCGACGCTGTTCAGCTGCAGCTTCTCGAGCGTCGTACGCCGGAAGAGACGGTAGCCGGCGGTGGCGTCGTGGACGCCGATGCCGAGCAGGAGCCGGACGTAGAAGTTGCCGCCGACCGAGAGCAGGCGTCGCGACAGCGGCCAGTTGACCACCGAGCCGCCGCGGACCCAGCGGGCGCCGATCACCAGGTCGGCGGAGGTCAGCGCCTCCAGCAGCAGGTGAAGCTCCTCGGGCTGGTGGGAGCCGTCGGCGTCCATCTCCCCCACGACGTCGTAGCCCTGCTCGAGCGCCCACCCGAACCCGTGGAGGTACGCAGCCCCCAGACCGGCCTTCTCGGTGCGGTGCAGCACATGGATCTGCTCGTCGTTGTCCGCGAGCTCGTTGGCGATCGTGCCGGTGCCGTCGGGCGAGCCGTCGTCGACGACGAGTACGTCAACGCGGGGCTGCGCCTTGCGCAGCCGCCCCACGATCCAGGCGAGGTTGTCCGCCTCGTTGTAGGTCGGGATCACCATCACCGCCCGGCCGATCTCGGTCCAGGGTGGAAGCTGCTCGTTCGTCACGTACGCCGGCCTTGTCAAGGAATGGGGTGGAAGTCACAGGATATCCGCCCCCCGGTCGAACCCAAGATCCTCGCGCCGCCAAGCGAAGGCGCTGCGCGAATTGCGAAGCAATCGCCACAAGTACAGCGCCGAAGCGCCCCTCGTCTGGACGCAGCGGAGCGAGGAGCGAAGCGACGAACGGAGCGGAGGAAGACGAGGGTGAAGCGGAGGTGCTGCGCGAATTGCGAAGCAATCGCCACAAGTACAGCGCCGGAGCGTCCCTCGTCTGGACGCAGCGGAGCGAGGAGCGCAGCGACGAACGGAGCGGAGGAAGACGAGGGTGAAGCGGAGGTGCTGCGCGAATTGCGAAGCAATCGCCACAAGTACAGCGCCGGAGCGTCCCTCGTCTGGACGCAGCGCAGTGAGGAGCGCAGCGACGAACGGAGCGGAGGAAGACGAGGGTGAAGCGGAGGTGCTGCGCGAATTGCGAAGCAATCGCAAATAACACAGAGCGCGGGAGGATCAAGACGTTCTTCGGGCCGTTCCGATCCCTGCTGGAGGCAGGGGGACGATCGTTGTCTAAGGGCGTCTCGGCCCTCCCGCGTTGCCCTCGCGGCCGTTGACCGCGCCCGCGAAAACGGAACGAAGGTATGCCTGGCTCGACACCCCCCGACCCGATTCGTCGAGCGCCGGTCCGCCAGCCGCGACTCTGCATGGGCGAACGTTGCCACCATCACCCGCTGGCTCGGCGTAAGTCAACACGGCGCTGACCTGCGGAAACACATGTTTCCGCAGGTCAGCAACAGCCTGGCGGACGCGAAAAAGCAACGAATTACCGGGGAACCTCGGCGTGTCGCCTGCGGGTACCCGTTGCGGCGATCAGGGAACGACGACAGTACCGCGTGCAGAGGTGGCGAGGATCGGCTGGTCCAGCATCGCGGCGGCACCGGGACGGTCCTCGGTGGCGGCGCCGCGGGCCACGACGTACACGGCGAACTCCATCACTCGGGACCGTCGGCCGGCCTTGGTCAGCTCGCAGGTGATCTCGAGGACGTCCCCGGCGCGCACCGGCGCCTTGAACTGCACCTCGTCGTAGGAGGCGAAGAGGCCTTCGTCGCCGTCGGTGAGGATGCACATCTCGGTCGCGACGTCGCCGAAGAGGCCCAGGCTGTAGGCGCCGTCGACCAGGTTGCCGGCGTAGTGGGCGTGGGAGTAGGGCACGTAGCGGCGGTGGACGACCTTGGTCCCGATCGCGGGCCCGGTCTCGGGTGACGTCATGCGGCGGGCTCCTTGGCGGTGGTGCGGTGGACGAGATAGGAGGCGACCTCGGCGGGGGTGGTGCCGCGGCCGAAGATACGGTCGACGCCGAGCTCACCGGTCATCGACTCGTCGAACCGGGGCCCGCCGACGACGAGCAGCGGCCGCTCCCCTGCCGGATAGGCCTCGCGGAACGCGGCGGACATCTCCCGGGTGTTGAGCAGGTGGGCGTCGCGCTGAGTGACGACCTGGGAGACGAGCACGGCATCGGCGCGCCGGGTGACGGCGGCGTCCACCAGCGACGGCACGGAGACCTGGGCGCCGAGGTTCACGACCTCGATCTCCTTGTAGTACTCCAGCCCCTTCTCCCCCGCGAACCCCTTGATGTTGAGGATCGCGTCGATGCCGACGGTGTGGGCGTCGGTGCCGATGCAGGCGCCGACCACGACCATGGGCCGCCGCAGCGTCTCCTTGATCACCGCGTTGGCCTCCTTGGGCGTCAGCAGCGGGAAGTCGCGCTCGACGACCTGCACCTTGTCGGTGTCGACGAGGTGGTTCACCTGCCCGTAGACGACGAAGAAGGTGAAGTCGTCGCCCATCGGCTTGGAGTGGACGACCATCGCCGGCTCCATGCCCATCTTGTTGGCCAGCTGCAGCGCGGCACCGTCGGCGACCTTGCTGTGCTTGATCGGCAGCGTGAAGGAGACCTGCACCATCCCGTCTCCGGTGGTGTCGCCGTACGGCCTGATGATGGTCACTTTCCCTCCAAGATGTCGCTGGCCGGGTTGTAGTACGCCTCGGACTTCTCGGCCACGCCCTCCAGGCCCTTGCCGGCGTCGGCGGGGCGCTTCATCAGGCCGAAGGTGCCGTCGGCGATGGCGTCCAGGAGCCCGTTGGGCTCGTCTATGATCTTCCCGAGCAGGTCGATCGACTCCCCCAGCACCTCGCGGGCCCGGTTGGCGATGAACCCGTCGGGAGCCGGGTGGAAGTCCTCGCCGAGACGCCCGGCCGCGTCCATCACGTACCGGACGTTCTGCAGGGCCAGGTCGCGGTCGGAGAGCCAGGGCGTCACGACCGCCTCGGTCATCATCCCCACCAGCAGGATGCCCTGGTCGGTCATCGCGCCGGCGAGGTTGAAGAACCCGTCGAGCAGGTAGCCCTTGAAGATGTCGCCGGTCATGTGCCGCGTCGGCGGCATCCACTTCAGCGGAGCGTCGGGGAAGATCGTCTTCGCCAGCAGCGCGTGCGCGAGCTCGAGCCGGAACGAGTCCGGTACGTCCGGGTTGATCTCGAAGGCGTGGCCGAGGCCCAGCTGCCAGTCCTCGAGTCCGGCCTCCTTGGCGAAGTACTCGTTGAGCAGCTGCGAGGTGGTCACGGTGTGCGCCGCCTCGACCGCGTCGGCGGTGGTGAGGTAGTTGTCCTCGCCGGTGTTGATGATGATGCCCGCCCGTGCGTGGATCTGGCGGGAGAGCCGCTGGTCGACGAACGTACGCACCGGGTTGATGTCGCGGAACAGGATCCCGTACATCGAGTCGTTGAGCATCATGTCGAGACGCTCCATGCCGGCCAGCGCCGCGATCTCGGGCATGCACAGCCCGCTCGCGTAGTTGGTGAGCCGTACGTAGCGGCCGAGCTCGCGGCTCGTCTCGTCGAGGGCCGCACGCATGAGCCGGAAGTTCTCCTGCGTCGCGTACGTCCCGGCGAAACCCTCTCGGGTGGCGCCCTCGGGCACGTAGTCGAGGAGCGACTGGCCGGTCGAGCGGATGACCGCGATGATGTCGGCGCCCTCGCGGGCGGCCGCCTGCGCCTGCGGGATGTCCTCGTAGATGTCGCCGGTCGCGACGATCAGGTAGATCCAGGGCTTGCGGGGTGCGTCGCCGATCTCGGCGATCATCCGCTCACGTGCCACCCGGCTGGCGTCGAGCCGGGCGATCCCGACCCCGACCGCCTCGCGGGCGTGCTTCGCGGCCAGCTCGGCCTCGGCGCCCTCGGGCAGGCGGAAGGTCACCTGACCGGCGGCCGCCTCCTCGGCGAGGCGGGCCAGGTCGTTGTTGTGGGCGGCCAGTGCGTGCCACACCGGCAGGGCGATGCCGTGCTCCAGGCCGACGTCGGCACGCACCGCGTCGACCAGATGGTTCACCCAGGGGGTGCCGTCCGGGTCGGCGCCGGCGAGGCCGGCCAGCCGCAGCGTGGCTCGCTCCACCGCGACGGTGGTGTGCCGCTTGGCCATCTCCACGATCGGCTCCCCGGCACGGGTGGCCAGCTCGCGGGCACGGGCGATGGTGTGTGGGTCCAGGTCGAGTCTCACTGGGCCAGTCTCCCCTCGAACAGTGCCCGGACCCCGGCATCGGCACGGAGAAGATCCAGCGCGTAGACCGCGTGGCCCGGGACGTAGCCGTTGCCGACCAGCATCGTGACGTCGGCGGCGAGGCCCTCGGCGCCGAGCGCGGCGGCGGAGAAGGAGGTGGCCATCGAGAAGAAGATGACGGTGCCCCGGTCGGCGGTGGCGAGGATGGCGCCGCCCTCGCAGCCAGGCACGTCGACGCAGACGACGGTGACGTCGGCAGGGCCGCCGGCCTTGGCGACCGCGTCGCGCAGGGCCACCGGGTTGCGGGCGTCGGCGACGACGACCTCGTCCGCGAGGTCTGCCTCGCGAAGTCGTGATGCCTCGGTCTCGGTCGGGACGATGCCGATCAGATGGCGGGCTCCGGCGTCACGGGCCGCGGCCAGCGACAGCGACCCGGACTTGCCGCCGCCACCGATGACGGCGACGACGCCGTCCTTGTAGCGCTCCGAGACGACCCTGCGGGTCAGCGCCGGGGCACCGCACACGTCCATCACCGACAGCGCCAGCTCGGGGGCGAGATCGTCGGGAAGGACCGCTGCGATGGAGCGGCCGAACAGGATGGCGTAGCCGTCGCACGGCACCTGCTCGGAGTCACCGCCCCATCCGGCGAGCCCGTCCTCGATCACCAGCGGCGTCAGCGTCAGCGACACGAGGGTCGCGACCCGGTCGCCGGCCTTCAATCCCAGCGGGGATTCCGGGCCGACCTCCTCGACCACGCCGACGAGCATCCCGCCCGAGCCGGTCACCGGGTTCTGCATCTTGCCGCGGTCGGCGACGATGTCGAGCACCTCCCGGCGTACGGCGTCACCGTCGCCGTCGTGCGCGGACTCGAGCTGCCGGAAGGAGGCGGCGTCGAGGTTCAGCCGCTCGACCCGGATCCGCACCTCGTCGGGCCACAAGGTCTTTCGGGTGTCGAGTCTTCGCGCCGCCTGAGGCAGCGGCAACGAGCCGGCCACCGGCTCATCGAGCACCCGGTGCAGGCCTGTCGGGTCAGAAGTGGTCATCGTCGTACGCCTCCTTGCGTCCATCTCACGCCGGACCCTACCAGCGACTGATGGAAGAATTGCGGCCTAGGCTTGCTAACACCGGAGGATCTCCCGCTATGGTGGAGATCATGACGGCAACCATCGAGCCCACTACCCGAGACGGACAGCCCTACGCCTACCAGCGTGTCGAGCTGGTCGAGCCCGACTGGACCCGGTTCCCGGGGTGGGCCGACGTGACCGAGGAGCAGTGGCGCGACGTGCAGTGGCAGCGCGTCAACTGCATCAAGAACGTGCGCCAGCTGCGTGCCCTGATGGGCGATCTTCTCGACGAGCGGTTCTACGCCGACCTCGAGAAGGACATGGCCGAGCGCGCGACCATGTCGATGCTCGTGCCGCCCCAGATGGTCAACACCATGGTTCCCACGGGCGCGTCGGCCGGCGAGGAGTTCACCGCCGCCTTCTACGCGGACCCGATCCGTCACTACATGATCCCGGTCTTCTCCGACCGCCGCACAGACTGGCCCTCCCACCCGCAGGCGAGCCGCGACTCGCTGCACGAGCACGACATGTGGGTCGCCGAGGGGCTGACCCACCGCTACCCGACCAAGGTGCTCGCCGAGCTGCTCTCCACCTGCCCGCAGTATTGCGGCCACTGCACCCGGATGGACCTGGTCGGCAACTCGACCCCGGTCATCGACAAGCTCAAGCTCACCGGCAAGCCGGTCGACCGCCACGAGGCGATGCTCGAATATCTCCGCAACACCCCGCAGGTGCGTGACGTGGTCGTCTCCGGCGGCGACGTCGCCAACCTGCCCTGGCCGCGGCTCGAGGACTTCCTCACCAAGCTGATGGAGATCGACAACATCCGCGACATCCGGCTGGCCACCAAGGGTCTGGTCGGGCTCCCCCAGCACTGGCTGCAGGAGCCGCTCCTGGAGGGGATGAGCAGGGTGACCAGCATCGCCCGCGAGCGCGGTGTCTCACTGGCCGTCCACACCCACGCCAACCACGCCAACTCGGTCACGCCCCTGGTCGCCGAGGCGTCCAAGGCGCTGATGGCGGCCGGGGTTCGGGACGTACGCAACCAGGGTGTGCTGCTCGCCGGCGTCAACGCCGACAGCCACTCGCTGCTCGATCTCTGCTTCCGCCTGCTCGACGGCGCCCAGATCATGCCCTACTACTTCTACATGTGCGACATGATCCCGTTCTCGGAGCACTGGCGCGTCTCGGTCGCCGACGCCCAGCGGATGCAGCACGACATCATGGGCTACCTGCCCGGGTTCGCCACCCCGCGCATCGTGTGCGACGTACCTTTCGTCGGCAAGCGCTGGGTCCACCAGCTCGCCGACTACGACACCGAGCGCGGCATCTCCTACTGGACCAAGAACTACCGCACCTCGATCGAGGCCTCGGACGCGGAGGCGCTGACCAGGACCTACGAGTACTACGACCCGATCCACACGCTGCCCGAGTCGGGCCAGGAGTGGTGGCGCACCCACGCGAAGTGACCGAGATCCGCCCGGCCCAGCGCGCCCGACTCAGTGGGTCAGGGTCGGGCGGTTCTCGTAGTAGGTGTACATCGCGATGGTCGTCCTCGTGGACACGTTGGCGACCGAGCGGATCCGGCCGAGCAGCTCCTCGAGCGCCTCAGGGGTCGCCACCCGCACCTTGAGCATGTAGGACTCCACGCCCGCGATCGACCAGCAGGCCTCCACCTCGTGGAGGTCGGCGACGCGCTCGGGGCAGTCGTCGGGCTGGGACGGGTCCATGGGCTGCACCGCGACGAACGCGGTCAGGGGCACGCCGATGGCGGCGTAGTTGACGGTGGCGCCGTAGCCGGTGATCAGGCCGCGCTGCTCGAGCCGCTTGACGCGCTGGTGCACGGCCGAGGTCGACAGGCCGGTCGCCTTGCCCAGGTCGGTGTAGGACATCCGACCGTCCTCCGCGAGAAGCTGGAGGATTTTACGGTCGGTGGCCTCGATCTCAGGTGCAGTCACGGCGATAGCGTACCCACAACAGCAATATCTCCGCCGCAACGTCCAAAAAACTAGTTGATGTCGAAAGATTTCCGGCTTCAGCGGGGCCAGCCGGCGAGCGACACCAGCTCATCCTGACTGTCGGTGGGCGCTGCTCGGACCACGGACAGGAGCCGGCCCTCGGGGGCCTCGTCGGCGCCGTTCATGGCCTCGCCGGTGGCCCGGTGCGGGTCCGCCGAGACGACCACCCGGCCGTGCGCGTTGACCAGCGTGGCGCCGGCCTCCCGCAGTCCGGGCAGGAGCATCGTCTCCAGGGTCTCGACCGAGGTGTCCGCGCCGGCTACGCCGACCATCCGCCCGTCGGCGTAGACCGGCAGCGTCGTGGTCATGACGTACTCGTCGGCGCAGACGAAGTCGACGTAGGGCCCGGCGACGTGCAGCCGCCCGGTGCGCTCCGGGACGCGGAACCACGGCTGGCGGGTGTAGTCCATGGTCTCCCTAGTGCCCGGCACCTCGGCCTCGCCGAGGAGGTCGCGGCCCGCTCCCTGCCACCAGGCCAGGTAGAGCCGCCGGTCGCTGAGCGCGTCCGGTGCGGCGACGAACCCGCCGCCCAGGAGGTTCGGGTCCTGGAGGAACGCCAGCGTGCCTTCCTCGACGTGTGCCCGAAGCTGATCCGAGGTGACCGGTCCGGCGGCGAAGAGAGCACCGACCTCGGTCCGCAGTCGTTCGAGCTCGGTGAGGATGGAGCCGAAGTGCTGCTCGATCCTGGCGGCGCAGTCGAGGGACACATCGATGTTCACTGGCGTACCACCTCGTGGATCTCGGTCAGACGTGCAACGGCGTGGGTCAGATGGTCGCGTACGCTCCCCCGGGCCGCGGCCACGTCGCCCGACCCCAGTGCGGCGACCAGCGCCCGGTGCCGCTCGCCGGATGCCTGCCGGAAGTCCGGCTCGCTCAGCGGCACTCGCAGCAACGTACCGAAGTCGGCCTCCTGTCGCACCACCTCCCGGGTGAGACGCGCCGACTGTGTCAACGCGGCGACGGAGAGATAGAGCTCGCTCTCCGCGTCGCGCCATCGGCCGACGTCCGCCTCGTCCACCGGGATCAGCAGGTCCTGGAGATCCTCGACCTCCTCCGGGGCTGCCCGTTCGGCGGCGAGCTCGGCACAGCCGGTCAGCACCACCTGATACAGACTCGCCCGGTCGCGGAGCTCGACACGCGACATCGTGGCGAGCCTTCCCTTCACGATGTCGCCGGGGTCAGGAGCTCGCACGAACGAACCACCGCCACGTCCCCGTGTCGTCACGACCAGGCCCTGCGCCCGCAGCGAGACCAGCGCCTCGCGGGCGGTCACGGTCGCCACCCCGAGCATCTGGGCGAGCTCGAGCTCGCTCGGCAGGCGGTCACCGTCGGCGAGGACGCCCGAGCGGATCGCCTCCGCCAGCCGGTTCTCGACACGTACGGCTCTGCCTTCGTCGCCGATCGGCGCGAAGATCGCCGACCGGGCGCGCGAGGTGATCGCGCGGGGGTTGGCCACGATCGGGCTCCTCCTTCGAGTGGGTTTACGAAGAACTTACGCAGAAGGTCTTTAAAATCTAAGATCTGGTTCCATATGATTCAGCAATGCGACCGACCGAATCCCCGCAGATCCAGCTCGACGCCGTGTCCAAGGCGTACGGCGACGTGATGGCCGTCGACGCTCTCGACCTGACCATCGGCGACGGCGAGTTCTTCTCGATGCTCGGGCCCTCCGGCTCCGGCAAGACGACCGTGCTGCGCCTCATCGCGGGCTTCGAGCGCGCCGACTCCGGCACGATCCGCCTCGGCAGCGAGGACGTCACCGCGCTGGCGCCGTTCGACCGCGACGTGACCACGGTCTTCCAGGACTACGCGCTCTTCCCGCACCTCAACGTGCTGGAGAACGTCGCGTACGGGCTGCGGGTCCGTGGGGTGCCGAAGACCGAGCGGAGCTCACGGGCACGTGAGGCGCTCGCGATGGTCCGCCTCGAGCACGTCGCGACCCGGAAGCCGACCGAGCTGTCGGGTGGACAGCGGCAGCGGGTCGCGCTGGCCCGCTCGATCGTCGTACGTCCCAGGGTGCTGCTCCTCGACGAGCCGCTCGGGGCGCTCGACCTCAAGCTCCGCGAGCAGATGCAGGTCGAGCTCAAGCAGATCCAGCGCGAGCTGGGGATCACCTTCGTCTTCGTCACCCACGACCAGGAGGAGGCGCTCACCCTCAGCGATCGGATCGCCGTCTTCGACAGCGGTCGGATCGTGCAGCTGGGCACGCCGAAGGAGATCTACGAGCGGCCGACCTCCCCCTATGTCGCCGACTTCGTCGGCACCTCGAACGTCTTCGACGAGGAAGCGTCCAAGCGGACGTTGAAGATGGAGGGCGCCTTCGCGCTGCGGCCCGAGAAGATCCTGCTCTCACCCGCCGCCGCGAGCGCCCCGGCCGGCGCGATGACAGCTGCCGGGGTGATCACGGAGTCGATCTACATCGGCACCGGTCATCGCGTCCACATCGAGCTCGAGGACGGCACCAGGCTGGTCGCCCTCGAGCAGAGCCGCGGCGCCCTGCACCCCGATGCCGCCGAACCAGAGTCTCGGGGCGACCGCGTGGTCGCCTCCTGGTCGCCGGGCGACCTGGTCCCCTTGGGCACCGACTCGTCCCGTGCCGTGCAACACCGATGAGCCAGAACCCATCCAGAGAGGTTTGATCATGCGCAACATCCCAACCAGGTACACCGCCAGCCGCGCCGTCGGCGCAGCCGTCGCGGCCCTGTCCCTGATCACGCTCACCGCCTGCGGCGGTGACGGCGGAGGCGAGTCGACCGGCGCCGTCGACAAGCTCGGCGAGAACGAGGGCGAGGTCTCGATCCTGGCCTGGCCCGGCTACGTCGAGGACGGCTCGACCGACCCGGCGGTCGACTGGGTCTCCGGCTTCGAGAAGGAGACCGGCTGCCAGGTCACCGCCAAGGTCTACGGCACCTCCGACGAGGCCTTCAACCTGGCCAAGTCCGGTGAGTACGACGTGGTGGCCGCCTCCGGCGACCTCACCCTGCGGATGATCGCGGCGGGCGAGGCGGCCGAGGTCAACACCGACCTGATCCCCAACTACGAGGGCATCTACGACTTCCTCAAGGACCGCGAGTGGAACACCGTGGACGGCAAGAACTACGGCATCCCGCACGGCTACGGCGCCAACCTGCTGATGTACAACACCGAGGACGTCACCCCCGCCCCGACCTCGTGGAAGGCGGTCTTCGAGGACGCGCCGAAGCACAAGGGCCAGGTCACCGCGTACGACTCGCCGATCTACATCGCCGACGCCGCGGTCTACCTGATGGCGCACCAGCCCGACCTGGGGATCGAGGACCCCTACTCGCTCGACGAGAAGCAGCTCGCGGCGGCCGTCGACCTGCTCAAGACGCAGCGGGCCTCCGTGGGTGAGTACTGGTCCGACTACACCAAGACGCAGGCCTCCTTCGAGACCGGCGACACCGTGGTCGGCACCACCTGGCAGGTGATCGCCAACCTGATCGACCCGAAGAAGGCCTCGGTGGAGGCGATCCTCCCCTCCGAGGGCGCGACCGGCTGGAACGACACCTGGATGATCTCCTCGAACGCGAAGTCGCCCAACTGCGCCTACGCCTGGCTCAACCACATCTCCGACCCGAAGACCAACGCCCAGGCGACCGAGTACTTCGGCGAGGCACCCAACTCGGACAAGGCCTGCGAGTTCGCCTCCGAGGGCCACTGCGAGACCTTCCACGCCGGTGACGAGAAGTACGCCGAGCAGATCTGGTTCTGGAACACCCCGATCGAGAAGTGCCTGGACGGACGGACCGACGTCAAGTGCACCGACTACCAGGACTGGACCAAGGCCTGGGCGGAGATCAAGGGGTGACCTTGAGCTCCATCAGCAGCACGCTCAGCAGGAGGCCGGGCATCCGCCTCGGCCTCCTGCTGGCCGCTCCCCTGACCTGGCTGGTGCTCGTCTACGTCGTCGCTCTCGCGGCGCTGCTGGTGACGGCGTTCTGGACGATCGACTCCTTCACCAACGAGCTCCAGCGCACCTTCACCCTCGACAACGTCCGCGAGATCACCGGCGAGGCGCTCTACCGGACCGTCACGCTGCGCACCCTCGGGGTGGCGCTGCTGGTGACCCTGATCGACTGCGCGATCGCACTCCCGGTCGGCTTCTACATGGCCAAGATCGCCTCGAGGCGCTCGCGCCACCTGCTCGTGATCGCGTTCCTGATGCCGCTGTGGGCGTCCTACCTCGTCAAGGCGCTCGCCTGGCGCTCGCTGCTGTCCAACGGCGGCCTGCTCGACTGGGCCGGCGGCCTGGTCGGCCTCGGGTCGCCGGGATTCGGCTTCACCGCGATCGTGCTGACGCAGGCGTACATCTGGCTTCCGTACGTCATCCTCCCCGTGTACGCAGCCTACGAGCGTGTCCCGGACTCGCTGCTCGACGCCGCCGGCGATCTCGGAGCCCGGCCGGCGCTGACGTTCCGCACCGTGGTGCTGCCACTGGTGGTCCCCGGGCTGGTCGCGGGGTCGATCTTCTCGTTCTCGCTGACCATGGGCGACTACATCACGGTCAACATCGTCGGCGGCGCCAACCAGATGCTCGGCAACCTCGTCTACATCAACTCGGGGTCGAACCTGCCGCTGGCCGCCGCGATCGCGCTGATCCCGATCGTCGTGATCATGATCTACCTGGCGTTGGTACGCCGCACCGGAGCTCTGGAGAACCTATGACCATCTCGCGATCGACCCGACGCCTGCTCGCCGCGGTGACCGGCCTGGTGCTCGCCGTGCTCTACGCACCGCTGGCCCTGGTCGTCGTCAACTCCTTCAACACCTCCCAGGCACTGACCTGGCCGCCCAGCGGCTTCACCACCCAATGGTGGCAGCGGGCTGCGGTCAACCCGGGAGCGCACGACGCGATCCTCACCTCGCTGACGGTCGCGGCCTGTGCCACGGTGCTGGCGCTGGTCCTCGGTACCCTGCTCGGCCTGGCGATGCAGCGCTACTCCTTCTTCGGGAAGGACACCGTGAACCTGCTGGTGGTGCTCCCGATCGCCCTGCCCGGCATCGTCACCGGCATCGCGCTGTCCAACGCGTTCTCGTCGATCCTCGGCGTACGCCTGGGGTTCTTCACCCTCGTGGTGGCGCACGCGACCTTCTGCATCGTGACCGTCTTCAACAACGTGCAGGCGCGGCTGCGGCGGATGGGTGGCAACCTCGAGGAGGCCTCCGCCGACCTCGGGGCGGGGATGTGGACCACCTTCCGGCTGGTCACGCTCCCCCAGCTGCGGTCGGCGCTGCTGGCCGGTGGGCTGCTGGCGTTCGCGCTCAGCTTCGACGAGATCATCGTGACGACGTTCGCCGCCGGACCGGGGGTGACCACCCTGCCGGTCTGGATCCTGACCAACCTGTTCCGCCCTGGTCAGGCGCCGATCGTCAACGTGGTGGCGGTCGTCATGATCGTCGTCTCGGTCGCGCCGATCTGGCTGGCTCAGCGACTCTCGTCCGACCCGACCGACACGACGCGGGCGATTCACTAGGCTTCACTCGTGGCTGAACCTCGAATGCTCCTGCTGGACACCGCGTCGCTCTACTTCCGGGCCTACTTCGGCGTGCCCGAGATCAAGGCCGAGGACGGCACCCCGGTCAACGCCGTCCGTGGTCTGCTGGAGTTCATCTCCCGGCTGGTCAACGACTACTCCCCCACCGATCTGGTGTGCTGCTGGGACAACGACTGGCGCCCCCAGTGGCGGGTCGACCTGATCCCGTCCTACAAGGCGCACCGTGTGGTCGAGGAGCTCGAGACCGTCCCGGACGTGGAGGAGGTCCCCGACCCGCTGCAGGTCCAGGTGCCGATCATCCGCGAGGTGCTCGCGGCCGCCGGGATCTGCGTGATCGGCGTCGACGGCTACGAGGCCGACGACGTGATCGGCACCCTCGCCACCGGCGCGGGGATGCCGGTCGACGTCGTCACCGGCGACCGCGACCTCTTCCAGCTGGTCGACGACGCTGCCGGCGTACGCATCCTCTACCCGACCCGGGGCGTGGGCGATCCGGATCTGGTGGACGAGAAGTGGGTGATCGCGAAGTACGGCATCACCGCCGCGCAGTACGCCGACTTCGCCACCATGCGCGGCGACACCTCCGACGGACTGCCGGGCGTCAAGGGCGTGGGTGAGAAGACCGCGGCCAAGCTGCTCGAGCAGTACGGGGACCTGGACGGGATCGTCGCCGCGGTCGCCGACCCGACCACGTCGCTCACCAAGGCGCAGCGGCAGAAGTTCATCGACGCGGTCCCGTACCTGGCCGTGGCGCCCCAGGTCGTGGCAGTCGCGCGGGACCTCGACCTGGACCGCAGCCGGACCGCCCTGCCGAGCGCCCCGGCCGACCCGGAACGCCTGCGCGAGCTGGCCGCGACCTACAACCTGACCTCCCCGGTCGCCCGCCTGGAAGCCGCTCTCGCGCGGGTGTGATCCAGGTCTCCACAACTCGGTTCAGAAAGTTTGTAGAAACGGCATCATCAGCCGCGTACCGCTCCGTCTCCTTGGCAAGACCACCAAGAAGGAGCGGACGAATGAGCGACATCAAGCACCCGGCAGTGCAGCAGGACATCAAGATCTCGTGCCTCGACCCCTGGGGTCGCACGGTGGAGGTGCCGACCACCCTGGGCTACCGCGAGAACGACCCGTACGCAGTGAGCCTGACCTTCCACTCCAGCGGCGGTGACGTCGAGTGGGTCGTGTCCCGCACCCTGATGCTGCAGGGACTGGCCGCCCCCGCCGGTGAGGGCGACGTGAAGATCTACCCCAGCATCGACGAGGACGCCAAGGCGGTGGCCGTCTTCGACTTCAGCTCCCCCGACGGCCGTCTCATCGCGACCGCCGACTCCAGCGAGGTGCAGATGTTCCTCGGCAAGTCCTTCTCGGCCGTCCCGGTCGGCTCGGAGAGCCAGCACATGGATCTCGACGCTCTGATCGCGGACCTGCTGGGCAGTTCCTTCGACGCCGAGTAGGCACTCCGCCCGCCTGCTCGTTCGTCAGCGCACCCTCCCGTCCCGGACGCCCCGGGACGGGAGGGTGCGTGCTTTTCGCTGACCGGAAGCGATCCCTCGCGGTTGCCAGGTCAACTGTGGTAGTGATGTGCGTCACCCGCACCCTCTCGGAGGTCACAGTGCTGCCAGCTTTCCTGTCTCGCGAGCGAACGGTGGCCGCCCCCGGCTTCAGCCGTTGGCTCATCCCACCCGCCGCTCTCGCCGTCCACCTCTGCATCGGCCAGGTGTACGCCACGAGCGTCTACAAGACCGCTCTCGTCGAGCACTTCGACTCGAGCCAGACGGCGATCGGCGTGATCTTCTCGATCGCGATCGTGATGCTCGGCCTCTCCGCCGCCGTGATGGGCACCTGGGTCGACCGCAACGGACCGCGCGCGGCGATGACCGCGGCCGCGGTGTTCTGGGCCTCCGGGTTCTTCATCGGAGCGCTCGGCATCGGCACCGGCCAGCTGTGGCTGGTCTACCTCGGCTACGGCTTCATCGGAGGCATCGGGCTCGGCATCGGGTACATCTCTCCCGTCTCCACGCTGATCAAGTGGTTCCCGGACCGGCCTGGCCTGGCCACGGGGATGGCGATCATGGGCTTCGGCGGCGGCGCGATGATCGCCAGCCCGCTCAGCGGCCGACTGCTGGCGCTCTACGACCCGTCCTACACCGGTGACGCCACGACCGTGCCCGACGGCCACGCCGTGATGATGCTCTTCCTCACCCTCGGCGTGGTCTACCTGGTCTTCATGTCCTTCGGCGCAGCCACCGTGCGGGTCCCGCCGGATGGCTGGACGCCGGCAGGCTGGGACCCTGCCAGCGTCAAGGAGAAGAAGCTCGTCACCACCGCGAGCGTGTCTGCTCGCAACGCCGTCCGCACCCGCTCCTTCTGGCTCGTCTGGATCGTGCTCTTCTGCAACGTCACCGCCGGCATCGGCATCCTCGAGCAGGCGGCTCCGATGATCCAGGACTTCTTCCGCACCGACGGAGTCTCCTCGGTGAGCGCCGTCGCGGCCGGAGGCTTCGTCGGGCTGCTCTCGATCGCCAACATGGGCGGCCGGTTCATCTGGTCCTCGACGTCCGACGTCATCGGCCGCAGGCCGATCTACATGATGTACCTCGGCGTCGGCCTGGTCCTCTATCTGCTGCTGGCGACGGTCGGCAGCGCCTCGATGGCGCTGTTCGTGCTGCTCGCGGTGGTGATCCTGTCCTTCTACGGTGGCGGCTTCGCGACCGTCCCCGCCTACCTGCGTGACCTCTTCGGCACCTTCCAGGTCGGTGCCATCCACGGCCGGCTGCTGACCGCGTGGTCGGCCGCGGGCATCGCCGGGCCGCTCATCATCAACGCCTTCCTCGACGCGCAGGGCGAGCCCGGCACGCTCACCGCGGACGCCTACCGGCCCGCGCTGCTGACCATGGTCGGTCTGCTGGCGGTCGGCTTCGTCGCCAACCTCCTGGTCCACCAGGTGCCGGACCGTTTCCACGAGCCGTCTTCGGCCGATCCCGCTGAGACCGAGAGGAGCGCAGCATGAACCCCAAGATCGTCGTCGCCTGGGCCCTGGTCGGGATCCCGCTGGCCTACGGAGTCATCGAGACGCTGCGCCGTGCGGCGCAGCTCTTCACCGGCTGAGTTCTTCCCTCGGCTCAGAGGCCGAGCAGGCTCGGCTCGTTCGTACGCCACGCCTCCTGCGCCGCCCGGGTCACCGGGCCGTGCGGGAGGGTGCGCGTGCCCCACTCCGTCACCGCCTGCACGTCGCGCAGGCTGGAGGTGAGGAAGACCTCCGTGGCGTACTCCTCGACCTCGGCCAGCGGCTCGTCGGTCTCCTCCGCGCCGAACCACTCCAGCACCAGCGCACGGGTGATCCCGGCCAGCGGACCGCTGGACAGGGTCGGGGTCTTCAGCGCTCCGTCGAGCACGTAGAAGATGTTGCTCCCGGTGCCCTCGCACAGGTCGCCCACGGTGTTGGCGAAGATCGCCTCGGTGGCCCCGTGCTTGCGCGCCTCGGCGAGGGCGATCACGTTCTCCGCGTACGACGTCGTTTTCAGGCCGCTCGTCGCGCCGTGCTCGTTGCGGCGCCACGGCACGCTGACGACCTTGGTTTCGGTCGGGTTGGGCTCGGCGTCCTCGAGGCCGATGATGACCGTGGGCGCGACGTCCACGCGACCGGAGCCGAACGGCGCCGGCCCGCCCGTGATGGTGATCCGAAGGCGGCCGTACGCCGTCGGGGCTGCCCCGAGCACGGCCTCCACGCCCTTGGTGATGAACCCGCGGTCGGGAGCGGGCAGGCCGAGTCCGGTCGCCGACCGCTCCAGGCGGTCGAGGTGGAGAGCGAGCGCGAACGGCTGGTCCTCGATCACCTTGAGCGTCTCGAAGACGCCGTCGCCGACCACCAGACCGTGGTCGCGGATGGAGACCGCCGGAGCGGCCGGGTTGTCGAGAAGCTGACCATCGATCCACGCGCGCATGCGGCAACCCTATGACGTCCCTGGTCAGGGCCCGGAATGCGCGCCGATGGGACTCCTGGGGCTGTTGGTGAATGACACGAAGGTGACCCCCGATTTGTCCCCCGGGTGCGGCTCCGTTAATGTTCTTCTCGTCGCCAAGGGCACGGGAAACCGGGCCGGAAGCAACAAGCGGACGTAGCTCAGTTGGTAGAGCGCAACCTTGCCAAGGTTGAGGTCGCGAGTTCGAGCCTCGTCGTCCGCTCGGAGTAGGTCTCCACCGGAGGCATTGCCTCCAGCGGTGGGTTGGCCGAGAGGCGAGGCAACGGACTGCAAATCCGTGTACACGGGTTCAAATCCCGTACCCACCTCGAAGCACCACCCTGATAAATTGAATAGCCACGGACGATTGGCGCAGCGGTAGCGCGCTTCCTTGACACGGAAGAGGTCACTGGTTCAAACCCAGTATCGTCCACCACATTGAATTCGGCTCCTGACCTGGGGAAACAGGTCAGGAGCCGGGCTCGTTTTCGAGGGTCTGTAGCCGTTCTGTAGCCAATAGATTTAACTCAGATCGGCTACGCGGCCTCATCAGACGGTCGGCGCACACCTGCGGACATGATCACTTTCGAGGACAGAACCCGCATCGCCGCGACCGCGGGCGGCCTCCGCATCTACGTCTGGCACGTCGGAGGTGCCGCCGATGAGACTGGTGGACTCCGTTGCAAGTACGGCTACCGAATCTCCGACGAGCACAACTCAGCCCACTCCCCGGTCGAGGCGTACGACCTCTACTCAGCTGTCTCCTCCCCCGTCGACCCACGCCAAGCACTGTCGACGCTCGTTTCGTTCCTCACCGCCGCCGGTGAGGCGTACTGGGCCAGCGTCAGCGATCCCGGGAAGGTTTCCGAGGCCGCCGACATGTTTCCGCCGTGGGTCGCTGAAGCGGCGTATATCAACGACAGCGAGCTAGCGGAGCTGACGTGCTCGCTCGAGGACGACGAGCCCCGACCGGGCGCCCCGAGGGACCGAGCGGACGCCGTGCGAGACAACGCAGAGGTCACGTCCGTTGACCACCCTGATCGAACGCCTGATCGACCGGCGCTGTGATGCGCTCGGCTCGCTGCCGAGCCTCTCAGCGATAACGGCATTTTCGAAACTCACAAAACACATCAAACAAAGTAAGCGCGGCGGCCCGTTAACAAACGGTGCGACCACGGCCCGCCATCTCCGCGCTCGCACTCCAACGACACAGACAACTACCTCCTTAAGTCCGGCCTGAGAACCAGTGGGACTGCTGTAGTCCCTTGCGGCTCGTCGTCTGTCCGTGTCGACGCCACCCCGGTGGTGGTAGTTCAGGAGTGCGCCATGCCGTTGACCGCTGTTCTCGATGGTCGGCCCATCTTCATCTTCGATCACGACGCTCGATCGTTTGCGGACGTCGCGAGCCTAGTGAAGCGTCGCCGTCAGGCCTTACGCTGCAAGGACTGCTCCCATTCGATGACCGTCGTCATGCCCGCACGACGGAGCTCGCACTTCCGACACTTGGCTGGCGCGCCAGCAGACTGTCGCTTCGTCGTCGCGCGGGAGTCCGACGCCCATCACGAGCTGAAACGCCGCATCTACGGCATGTGCCGGGCACTCGGTTGGGACGCGAAAGTCGAGTGGTGCGTTCCAGGCACTAACAGGCGCGCCGACGTCTGGACCCGCGATCACCTCGGGCGCCAGTTCACCTTCGAGGTCCAGCTGTCTGCGATCCCCGACGACACCAGTTACGCCCGATCCGTCGACCACATCCAGGCGGGCATCACCCCGGTGTGGCTCATCGACGGCGACCTGCGCGCCCCGGCGTTCCCTGACGACGCGAAGCGCGTACGCCTCCAGAGGCACGGCGAGTGGGTGCTCACCGGGCACGGGGACGTGAAGCGCGACGAGGATCTTGGCTGGGTGTCCGACGGCCCTGCTGCTTCCCACAGTCGCAAGACCCGCGTCCTCGGCCTCTCGACGCTCTTGCCCCTGCTGGACTCTCCTGCACGAACACCAGTGGCACGTCGCGAGACGCAGCATCGCGGGTTGCCACCGGCGGCTGCGTCTACAACGCCGCTCGCGCTGCCGGGTCCCGCTGCATCGGCCACGAACAACAAGGGAGGCTCTGTCCAATTGCTCGGCGAGTGGGCACGCCACAAGCGCCTCGGCAGACTGAATCGGGCCCGGAGCATGAACAGGCAACTGCGGGTGGACCGGGCCGCGATCATCGACAGGCTGCGTACGCTCGCCGCCGTGCTTGCCGACGCCCGCGTCGCTGACGCCTTCCGCTTTCGACAGATGACCGAACTCCCCTTGGCCGACTGGACCCGCAAGCACTACACCACCGCCCTAGCAGAGATCTGGTCGTACCGGTTCTGGCTCAGGGACCTTGGATGGCAGCCCTTCTGCGGCGGTTGTGGACTCGCTCTCGACGAGGCGCTGATCCAGAGCGGAGTCCACGTCGGGTGCTATCGGCCGAACTAGGATCTTTCCCCTCCCGGGGTGGACTCAATCTCCCGCCTGGCATGCCGCTCGATCACTGCGCGACGTTCGGCCATCTGGTCACACCGCGGGCGTCGAGGACCTTCCGCAGCCGGTCAACCTGCCCGCTCGCGATCGGCTTAGGGGCTGAAGGCTGCGCTTCCTCGGCCGCGTCCTCGAGGGCAACAGCGGCGTGTCATCTTCCATGCTACGTCTGGTTCAGAGTGGCTCACGTTCCAGGCCGACGGACCGACGGCGTGACGCCACGCGATGGCGATGTCGACCGGTGCCGCGCGCGTCCTCATGGAGCGGTGGGCCATCCGAGATGGGCGACGCCGCGGGAGTCAGCGTCGGTTCCGCATACTTGTCGGTGCGAACCGCTAACGTTCCGCACAGCGTCGCGACAATCGCGACGCGACGCGGAAGGGAGCACCAAGATGACCAAACAGAACGGGCCCGTCGAGCGGCGCATCAGGACGATGGATGCCAGACCAGGCGAGAATTTCGAGCAGCGTGGCCAGGCCAAGCCCAACAAGCCGGTCACACCTCCGAAGCGTCCCGCCGGTTCGAAACCACCGACAGCACAGGCTCAGATTGCCCAGCAGAATCAGAGACGTGCCGACTCGGAGTAGCAGCCCGCCATGCCGAGCTCGATCACGCAATTGATCCTCTTCATCGCGTGCCTTGCGCCGGGCGCCGCATTTCTCGCAGTGCACCATCGCGGACCGTACGCGCCCCGGAGCAAGACAACGCTCCACGAGATGAGCACCGTCGTTTTCGTGAGCTTGGTCTTCGATGCGATCGCGATCGTCATCGTGCGGATCGTGGCTCCGCATGCGGGTCGGTTTGCGCTCGACCTACCCGCGTTCGTAGCGTCGCCGGGGGAATACGCGCGCGGTTCATTCGACGTCGTCGGTGTCTGGTTCATGCTGTTTATCGGCCTAGCCACGATTCTCGCGGCTCTTGGAGCTGGCCTGCTCAACGGCGCGCGGATGCCAGGCAAGTTGCACGCCGCTGCGGTGGCTTGCCGTCTGCTCCCGGCGGGGGCGGCGCGCACGCGGTCTGGGTGGACGCACGTGGTTCGAGAATTCGAGCCGGATGCGTACAAACAGGTCACCTGCCTCCTGGACGACGGCACGCGGGTCGTCGGCTGGTTGGCCTCCTACAGCACCGTGCCTGAGGACGTGCCTGATCGAGACGTCGTTCTCGCCGCGCCGTTGATCTTCTATCGGCCCGATGGAGGCGCAGACGTAGCGAATCACGGTGCGTTGTCGCTGAGCGCACGGTCGATCAGGTACCTGTACGTCGACAACTGGCCAGAGCCACCCAGCCCGATCGAAGACGTCGACCACGATCCCGAGAATGCAGCTGATGACCCGGCACGATCTGAGACTTGAGTAGCACCTGCCCCCGGCGACGACGATGACGAGAAGCGGCCAGTATGAACGGCGTGATCAGTCCGTTGAGCGTGAACTTGAGGGCGTTCCACACGCAGAGCATCGCGAAGAAGCCCAACCATGGCGGTCCGCCACGGTCGAGGACGCTGACCAGTGCGTCGGCGGCCCAGGCGTAGAGGGGCGTCGCCACGAATGCGGCGGGGATCGCCCACTTGACGCCGCGGCAGGTGCGGAGCCAGGCGATGGCGATGTTCGTCGGGGCGTACGTCTGAAGGTAGCTGTAGATGCTGGCGCTGAGGCGCCATGCGAGGATGAAGATGATCATGAGCCTTCCTGACGATGACGGAGTTCTTCCGACCAGCGTCGTTGGCATCCCGTGGCCAGTGCCCTTCGTCTACTCCCGTGTGGATAACTCGTGCACGGGTCGCAGCTCGGAACGCCTTACGGCCCCTGGATCGACGGACCGGCACTCCTCGCGCCGATCATGGACGTGGCGATCGCGGCGTTCGTCGCGGTTCGCAACGCGTGGTGCGCGCGGTCTGCGTCGGCTCGTTGGGCGAGCGAGCCCGGTCGCACGCCAAGGGGTACGTCGCTGTCAATCTGGTATCGGTCGCGGTAGGCGGCGACGGTGACGAGGGCGTGGAACCAGCGATCGCGGGCAGTTGGGCCGGCGGGTGGCGTGCCTATGCGCTGTAGCCATGGCGGAGCAGCCTGGACCGCCTGTTCGGCGAGTGCTCGAGCTCTAGACTCGATCAAGGCCGCGCGCTCGCTGAGCGCTGGGCCGTACTCGTCTGGCAGCGGTCCGCTCACGGCAGGGATGAGGCCGGCGACGAAGCGTCCGCTCGTCGATGTTCCTCGATTGGACGCGAGGCGGAGCCGGTGGTGGAGCACAGCCGCGATGTCTTCGGCGTCGCCGAGCCCGTGTCGCCCGACCACCTTTTTCAGCACGTTGCCAGGGTCTCCCCCGTAGGCTTCGACCCTTCGCAGCACGGCGGCCAGTGGGCCAAAGGCATCGGAGTCGATGACGTCGTCTGCCTGGTCCGGGGTGAGGCCCGATCCACGGATCAGTGTGATCCATCGGTCTCGCTGAGCGTGAGCCGCGAGGGTTTCGTACTCAGCCGCAAGTTGGGCGATAGATGTCCATGTCTCCTGCTCGGCCTTGATGGCAAGTTGAGCGGATAGCTCGGCTCCGGCATGGCGGAGTACGGCTTGGAGGACCGTCACCGCGGTGACATCGTCATCTTCAAGACCAGTGTGGGTCTCGTCGGGCTGGTCCAGGGCGACGTATGCGGTGTTGGTTTCGCGGCCGCGCGTCATCGAGACGTACAGATGTTCGCGGGTGGTTCTCGCGGTGACCAGGACGTGCGCCGTGTCGACGGTGAGGCCCTCGGCTCGGTGGGCGGTGACGGCGTAGCCGAGGTCGACGTGGGCCGCGACGTAGTCGGCGGGGAGGGTGAGCGTGGCCCGGTGGCCATGCTGACGGCGTACGGTCATAGAGCCGTTGCGGTGGATCTGGGTCACCTCCCATCGGTGGCCGTTGCGGACCCAGGTGCCGGTGAGCGTACGCAGGGTGCGGTCGTTGCGGCGGGTGATCACCCAGTCGCCGACCGATGCGCGGTGCTCGTCGCCGAGAACCGCCTCGCGCCCCAGGAGGGTCTGGCCGGTCCGGAGCCGGATGGCCCGCAACTCCTCGTTGATCGCGTGGACCTGCTGGCGAGTCTCGGCGATGAGGAGCGTCGTCTTGCCATTGCGCACGTCGTGTTCCCACGCTTGGCGGGCTTGGGTCGCGATCTCGTCCGTGGTCCCCGCGCGAAGTCGGTCGTGGCGAGCGTACGCACTGATCGCTACCGGGCTGCCGTCACGGAGCGCGAGGGATGCCGTCTTCTCCCACTCGTTGGCGAAGCGGTGGATGTCGGTGAGTGTCGCGACGTCGGCTCGACTGGAGGCAAGTAGGGCAAACGCTCCCCCGGCGTCGACCGCGTCAATCTGGGCTGGGTCGCCAACCAGGAGCACTTTGGCGCCGGCATCGACCGCGGCCGCTGTGATCTGGTCGAGTGTCCGTGTGTCGGCCATGCTGGCCTCGTCGAGGATGACCAGGTGGTTAGGTGTCAGCGTGAACGCGGGGTTGCCACGGACGTGTTCGTGGAGCCATTTCGCGGTGTTGTCGCAGGTGATGCCGAGATCATCCGCGAGAATCTCCGCGGCTGACGCCGACGGGGCGAGACCAATAACAGAACGCTTGCCGTACGTCGTGGCCCATGTTGTTCGCAACGTCCGCATCGTCGTGGTCTTTCCTGCGCCGGCGGGGCCGATCAGGACGTCGACCCTCCTGCCCGAGGACGCGATCTGCTCGATCACCCTCGCCTGCTCGTCGCTGAGCCTGCCCGCATGACGCGCCCGGCTGGTCACTGCTCGAACGACGGGGACAGCGACTGTCTTGGAGGTCTGGCTGGCGGCTCTCGCGAGGAGGCGTGCCTCGGCATCGATCATGTCGTTCGACGAGTAGACCTGTGCGTGGCGGGGCCGGAAGACACTAGTGCCGTCATCGCGCTGAAACTCCGGCGGTGTCGGCGCCGGCTCCGGTGGCGTCAGCACTACCGACTGGCGTTCGGCCGCCTCTACGACGCGGGCGACCACCGCTTCACGGTCCCGGACGCTCGCGAACCGCCAGCGCATCGTCTGCCGCGATGCTTCGGCCCAGAGGTTCCAGTGCCGCCAGGTCGTACGCTTCTGGCCAACGCCGGCAACGACCCGTGCGCCCAACTCATTGAAGAGACCCTGGTCCAACTCTTCGGGGTGACCGAAGGTCGGGGCTTCCGCCGACGTGACCGTCTGTGCCCAGGTCGTGGCGTCGGTTCCGACAACGTTGCGGACCCGAGCACGCCACTCGGTCATCAGATCCGCGAGTGGACGTACGTGCTTCTTCGGCCGTGTAGCCAAGGTAGCTTGCGCACGAAGCTCGACGATGATCGCTTTCGACGGACGACGTCCGTGCGCCGCGACGTACTCACTGATCAACCGCTCCTTCTCCAGCTCGATCGCGCGAGTTCTCGAGGAGAACTCCTTGATCAGATCGTCGGGCACTCCGGTGATCTCCCATTGCGGGTTCCGCTCGGGGCCGCGGTCACGCAGGTGCCATCGAATTCCGAACGTGCCGGTGATCCTGTCTGCCAGCACTGCGTTGTAGTGCGCGGAGATGGCGGTCACGGCGGCGTGCATCGGTCGGCCGTCAAGGCTGCGCCAACGCCCGTCCAGAAGTGCCTTCACTTTGTTGGAGATCACGACGTGCGTATGAAGCTGCGGATCACCGAGGCGAGAATCCCAGTGGTCGTACGCTGCCGCAGCCACACCGGCTACGGCGACCTGAGCGACTGCGCCATTCCCGGCTGCTACTCCCGTGCGGGTGGCAGCCACCTCTCGCTCAAGGAAGGCGAGCACGTCGAGGACCGCCGCGTGATGTGCAGCGACGATCAGCTCCTGGGTGGTGGCGTCTGCCGCTCCCCACAGCACCGAGACCGACTTCGGCACGCTGAAGGTGTAGTCGTACCCCGCAACGGCGCGGCGCCCGCCACGCGATGCCTCGTCTGCCTCGATCCGTGAGGTCTCGGCCTCAGTGTCCTCAAGACCCAGCGAGGGATCGATCTCCGCGACGCGCTCTTCGATCCGCTCCGCGGTGCTCTTGTATTCGGGGTACGCGCGGCCGAGCGCCTCCCCCGTCACCGGGTCACAACCCTGGCCGATGAGCTGAGCGAGTTGCTCTTCCGTCACCTCATCACCTTCGGCAAGTCGGCCAGCTGCGAGTTGTGCGACCCCTGATCCGACCCATCGACCGGGCGGTGTTCCGGACTCTGCGTAGTACCTCGTCAACGGCGTGGACATCGCGCGGTCACCGTCACCGGCGGCTACGCTTCGAAGCAGGTAGCGGTAGCCATCGCCAGCAGACATCACCCGCATCGATACGGTCACCTGGCCCACCTCCCAGTGACAGGCAGGTGCACGCAAGCCGCCAACGTCGGTAATTCGATTCGATATCGAAACCTCGATCTGCAAACCGTGTGCTGCCGTTGATGGATCGGTGGCAGCAGAAACTCGAGGCCGTGGCGCGAGCCAGTTCTGTGGTTGCCTTTCCGGGAGAGCCTGTGCTCCTACGACCGCGTCACCGCTCGAAGACCGCCGGATTGCCGAAATCGGTGTTCCCCGGCAATCGAAAACCTGCTGCGCTCAATGCCGGCCCGCGGGACTATCGGACTGTGAACCTGAGGCAGGACGCGCGGCACTTGAAGACGAAAGCCATCTCCTCGATGCGCTCAGCGATGATGTCGTTCAACAGTCCTGACGACGATGGCAGGGCAACGCGAGTCCTCCTACATCTCCAGCACGCCTTCGAGATGTTGCTCAAGGCGGCGCTGGTCCAAGATCGGTTGGCCGTCTTCGACAGAAAGTCCGGGAGATCGATCGGCTTCGACCGCTGCCTGCATGAAGCCAAGCAGTCGTCACGCATCAAGCTCACCGAGGCGGAAGCCGGCACGCTGCGTAGCATCGACGCGATGCGTGATGACGAGCAGCACTGGTACACGATCGTTGACGAAGGGCTCCTCTACCTGCACGCTCGCGCAGGAGTCACGCTATTCGACGATCTCCTTCACCGTGCGTTCGACGACCGACTTGCGGAGTACCTCCCGTTGCGGGTTCTGCCGATCGGATCGGAACCGCCGCAGGACTTCCAGACCCTGGTCGACCGCGAGTACGACAACATCGCCGAGTTGCTAAAGCCGAAGCGGCGGGCTGGCGCCGAGGCCGCAGCTCGCGTGCGTGCACTACTTGCGATGGAGGCTCACGTGGCCGATGACGCCGCGGTCTCCAACACTGACGTCCGGCGTGTGGTGAAGGGCATCCGGGACGGTAAGAGCCGCCCCCAGGTTTTCCCCAAATTGGGCGAGGTCGCCGCAAGCGTTGCCGGCGAGGGTCTGTCCGTCGAGGTCCGCTTCGTGAAAGCGGGAGGTCTCCCGGTCCAACTGGTAACCGACGCCGATCAGGACGTCGCGGCCATCCGCGAGGTTGACCTGCAGAAGAAGTACCACCGTTCGGCGACCGACCTCGCCAATGCCGTGGGCCTCACGTTGCCGAAGTCGGCGGCGCTGCGCCGACACCTCGGGATCGACGGTGACCCTGGGTGCGTCCACACGTTCACGTTCAAGAGCCAGAAACTAACGTACTACTCGGACAATGCATTCACGAAGATGCGCGGCGCGCTCAGGAACGGCGTCGACATGGATGCGATCTGGCTTGCCCACGGCACTGGTCGGTCACGGACACAGCCTCCGGTGTGTAGTCAGAGCGGTTGTGCGCTCCGCGCCAAGGCGTCTTGACCTCGAATGACGTGCCGACCGGCGATCGGCTCCCCCGCGCCGCTACCTCACTGATCCGAGTGCGTGCATGCGACACGTCATCGACGTCAAACAGGAATTGGCCCAGGAAGGCATCTGACCTGCGGAAACGCGCGTTCCTCCTCGGTGTCCATGTAACCGCGGTGAGCCACCCGAGGAGGTAGGTGCGGCAAGGTTGAGGTCGCGACGATAGGAGGGATAGGACCATACGCGCCAGTCCCGATTTTACGAAAACGTTGCGCTTCATGCCGTTTCAGTGAAGTAATGGGACCTTGACTTTGTCAGCCCTGGCTTGGGTGGAGCGGCAAGGTCAAAGTCCTCCCACGCGGAGGGAGACCGTAACCGATGATGAGGAATTCTCGACGAGTCCTGAGAGCCACGACAGCAGTTCTACTGTTCGCCGTCGCTGTCGGCTGTGCCCAAACGCCATCCACGGACCCGACGTCGGACACCGGGGAGTCGACCAAACGGCCGCCTACCTCGTCGAAGCCGACGTCCACGTCGGAAGCTGCAGTCGAGGCGGCGACCGAGAAGCTCCGTGACTACTACGGAACTCTCGACTCCCTGCGCCAGGACGGCGACGGTTCGCTGAAGTCGATGGAGAAGGTGGCGGTGAGCAAGCAGCTCACCGCGGACACTCTCTACCTCGAGGACGAACGGAAGAAGGGTCACCGGCAGACTGGCGACACTCAGCTCGCGGTCGTCAAGGCTCAGTCGGTCAGCCTCGACAACTCCAACCCGTCCGCTGGGAAGGTCCCCACCGTCATCGTCGACGTGTGCTGGGACGTGACCGATGTTGATGTGCTCGACAAGAGCGGGAAATCTATCGTCGCCGCCAGCCGGCCCGACACCGGCTGGACCCGCTTCCTCGTGGCCAACTACCGCTGGTCCGACGACCCCACCGGAGGCTGGCGCGTCGCGTCCGGCCACGACCTCAAGCAGACGCCATGCAAAGGATCCTGAGGCACTCCCTCCCCATACTTCTCATCTCCGCCACCATCGTCTTCCTCGGGACTGGGCGGACGTACGCCGACACCGTCTGTGAGCAGGTGGATGCCGCAACTGGTCAGTGCAAGATCTGGGCTGACGCCCCTGGTGGTGGCGGGAGTGGAGGTGGAGGTGGAGGTGGAAACGCCGCACCCGTTGATGACGGGCCAAAGGACACCGGCTCTGGCAACCCCTGCTACTGGGACCCCGCGAAGCAGGGCGCACCAGGAACTGCCGGACCGGTGGACTGCACGAGCCCGTACGGGACGTGGAGCAACACCTACGGCTGCTATCTGGAGGTCGCTGACCCACCGCCGCCCGCTGGCGACCCGGCGTGGAGGGGCCACGAGCCCGGCGACGGCGCGGTTTACAGCTGCTTCCAACCGCAGACCTCACTGCTGATCTACATCTGGGCGGCAGACCCGCCGGCCGGTGCGGCCGCCGGACCGACTCCGCGTGAAGTCGCGCAGCTGGCCGTCGATCAACTCGACCTGGCAGCCATCGACATCGGGATCGCGCCGAAGCCCGGGCAAGACAACGTCGGCTTGGTCGGGATGCCGGTGTGGATGTGGGCCAGGCATCCCGACCGGCACACGTACGGCCCGGCAACGGCATCCGCGAGCGCTGGCGGGATCACGGTGAGCGCGACGGCGCGAGTGCACTCGATCACCTGGGACATGGGCGACGGAACCTCCATCGTCTGCAACGGTCCTGGTACCGCCTACAGGCCCGAATTCGGAAAGAAGGCGTCGCCCGACTGCGGACACGTCTACCGCAAGAGCAGCGCGCACGAACCTGGCAAGACCTACACGGTGACAGCGACGTCGGCGTGGGTTGTGCAGTGGACGGGCGCAGGGCAGACCGGGACCATCCGGCTGAATGGACTGTTCCGTTCGGTGCAGATCGCGGTCGGAGAGGCCCAGGTGCTCGTGAACTGAGCATCTGTCGAGTTTGAGAGGCACCGCGAGATGAGCAAGACCAGCAAGAGCAATACCCAGGTCGTGGACATCGACCAAGTCACGGCCAGACCGCAACCGATGCCACCTCCCAAGCTTCGGCGTCGCCCCGGAATGATCCTTGGTGCGGCCGCAGCAGTTGCCGTCGGAGCGATCGTCACCGGCTGGGCCTGGCTCGCCACCACCGACACTCAGGATGTGTTGGTCGCCCGCCACACGATCGAGCGCGGAAGCCTCATCGAGGCTGACGACATCAAGCGGATCCAGATCAGTGCCGACCCTGCACTCGAGGCGCTGCCGGGATCGTCCTACGGCGATGTCATCGGCAAGAAGGCGGGGCTCGACATCGCGGCGGGTGCGTTGCTCACCGAGGAAGCCACGACCTCCTCACCGATGCCTCCTGACGGCATGTCGGTGGTCGGTCTGGCGCTTGCAACCTCCCATTCCCCTGCGGTGAACCTTCGAACGGGCGACCGCGTGCGCGTGGTCGTTACACCGGCCGAGGGTGCCGAGGCTCCGGCAGGAACACCGGAGTTCACCGAGGCGGAGGTAGTGGCTGCTCGAGCTGACGATACATCGGGGATGTTCCTTGTCGACGTGCTCGTGCCGTACGCCGATGCGCCGGTGCTCGCGTCGAGGGCTGCATCCGGAAACGTAGGGATCGTGCTCGACCCGGAGGCACCCTGATGGCCGTCATCACGCTCACCTCCGCGTTCGCCTCACCGGGCGTCACGACCACATCAATCGGCCTCGCTATCGCGTGGCCCCGCCCGGTGCTGCTCGTCGAAGCAGACCCGACCGGCGCGTCAGGCGTCCTCGCAGGGTTCTTCCGAGGAGCGTGGAGCTATCAGACCGGACTCGTTGAGCTTGCTCTCGCATCGAGCGGCGTTGCCGACGCACTCCCCACCGTCGTCCAGCGGATCGGTGACACCTCGGTCTCGTTCCTCGCCGGGACGAGGTCTCACACGCAAGCCACGGGACTTCGCGGGCTCTGGGACTCCCTCATCACTGCTCTGGCGGAGCTGGAGTCGTCCGGTCAGGACGTTATCGTCGATGCTGGCCGACTCGGCGTTGCCGGTTCTCCTGAACCGTTGATCGCTGGCGCCGACCTCACGCTGCTGCTGACGCGTTCGTCGCTGGCGTCGCTCGCAGGCACCAAGTCCTGGGCAGAGACTGCACGTGAGCCCGGTATCGGCTGGCGACAGCCAGGAGCCCTGCTCATCGGCGAGAGCAAGCCCTACCGGGCGTCCGAGGTGAGCAAGGTGATCGGACTGCCCGTCGTCGCTGCCCTTCCCGACGACCCGGTGGCCGCAGCGGTCTATCACGATGGTGCTGCTCCGCCCGCGCGCTTCGAGACGAGTGCGTACGCCCGTGGAATGCTCGCCGTGGTCGAGGCGATCCAAGCCAACATCGCGCACAGCCGGTCCCAGCTCGTCGAGGACGGGCTCCGATGAACCACCCCCGCAACGGCCACATCTTCTCGCCGACGAATGCCGAAGCGCCCGACCCATCTCGGCTGCCGTTCTTTGCCGATCCTGCGCCAACCCTGCGCGCGGTAACTTCTCCTGTCGCGACGCCCTCGGGACCGAGCGCCGGGTCGGGCGTCGACTGGTCGCTTGTCGCTGCGCTGCGTGCTCAGGCATCCGAGCAGCTCAGTCAGGCGGTTGCCGCTGAGCGAGGCGGCCTGGACAGGCCCGCTCAAGAACAGTTGGGCCGATCCATCGTGCTCGACCTGATAGAGGCGGCGATGGCAGACGCGGTCGATGCTGGAGATTCGTCCTGGACGCTGGCCCACCAACAATCCATGGCACAGGCGGTTTTCGACTCACTCTTCCGCCTCGGACGCCTCCAGCCGCTGGTGGACGACGATCGGGTCGAGAACATCATCATCACCGGCTACGACCACGTGCTGCTCGAGCTCGTCGACGGATCGATCGAAGTCGGCCCGGCCGTAGCGGACTCCGACGACGAGCTGAAGGACTTCCTCGTCTTCCTGGCCTCGCGCAGCGAGGTCAACGCTCGTGGGTTCTCCGAGGCACAGCCGCGACTCCATCTTCGTCTGGACGACGGGTCGCGCCTTGCCGCCGCCGCGTGGGTGACCCCGCGGCCCTCGGTGGTGATCCGTCGTCACCGCCTGATGGAGATCACTCTCGACGAGCTCGTCGATCGGCAGATGCTCACCCCGGTTGCGGCGTCCTTCCTTCGTGCTGCGGTCCGCGCGCGG
Source organism: Nocardioides sp. NBC_00368 (assembly GCF_036090055.1). Classification (NCBI taxonomy): domain Bacteria; kingdom Bacillati; phylum Actinomycetota; class Actinomycetes; order Propionibacteriales; family Nocardioidaceae; genus Nocardioides; species Nocardioides sp. NBC_00368. The sequence goes on along the minus strand of NZ_CP107970.1, from coordinate 1,309,240 downwards.
AAGTCGATCGTGGTCTCCGGCGCGCAAGGTGCGGGCAAGACGACACTCGTTCGCGCGCTCTGCGCGGAGATCGACCCCATCGAGGCGATCGGCACCTTCGAGACCGAATACGAACTGCATCTGCACCAGCTCCGTGACCGGCACTGGATCGTGCACGCCTGGGAGGCCCGCCCCGGCTCCGGCGAACGCGGAGCCGACGGGCGCCAGGCTGGCGAGTTCACCATCGACGAGGCGCTTGTCGACTCCTTCCGGTTCAACCTCTCGCGCCAGATCGTCGGCGAGGTCCGCGGCAAGGAGATCTGGGCCATGATCAAGGCGATGGAATCCGGCACCGGCTCCATCTCCACCACCCACGCCTCGGACGCCGTCGCCGCCGTACGCAAGCTCGTCACCTGCGCCATGGAGGCAGGCGCTCATGTGACCCAAGAGCTCGCGACGTCCAAGTTGGCCGCCACCGTCGACCTGATCGTCCAGCTCGATCTCGACACTCGAAGCGAGAATGGCGCCTTTCAACGTACCCGTCGGGTCGCCGAGATCATCGCCATCGCACCCGGCGAGCGAGAGACCGGGTACGCCACGACACACGTCTTCGCGCCGGACGCCAGCGGCACGGCGGTGCCCACCGTTCTTCCCGATGAGTACCGCGTGCTGTCTGACTACGGCTTCGACCTGGCCGGCTATCTCGCTGGCCAGCGGAGCGTCGACTCCTTCGGAAGAGGGCCGTCATGACCCCTATCATTCCGGCTTTCGGCGGTGCGCTGATGGTCGCCGGCCTCATCGGCCTCATCGCTGGACTCCGCCCTGTCCCGGTCAACGACCAACCCAGGTCGGCTTCGGGTGTTGTACGTCGTCTCCGTCAGATGTCGCGACGTACTCAACTCCTGGTGATCGGCGGCCTCGGGCTGGGGATCGTTGCTTGGCAAGTGACTGGCTGGATCCTCGCGCTCGTCCTGGCGCCTGCCGCCTGCATCGGCCTTCCAGTGCTGCTGTCGACGGCCGGCGCCACCACCCAGATCCAGCGGCTGGAGGCGTTGGAAGAGTGGACGAGGTCCTTGTCTGGCGTCCTCACCGTCGGGGTGGGCCTCGAGCAGGCGCTCATCGCCACGCTGCGCTCCACTCCCGCACCGATCGTGGCCGAGGTAAACCGGCTCGCAGCGCGGTTGCGTGCTCGCTGGTCGACGGAGGATGCGCTGCGTGCTTTCGCTGATGAGCTCAATGACGCCACCGGAGACTTGGTCGCCGCGAACCTGATCCTCGGCGCGCGGCGCCGCGGCGCAGGTCTGGCGGCTGTCCTGGAGGGCTTGGCGGAGTCGGTGGCTGCCGACGTACGAGCTCGGCGACAGGTCGAAGCCGACCGAGCCAAACCTCGAGCGACCGCGCGTTGGGTGACCATCATCAGCGCGGTAGTTATCGTCGTGCTCGCAGTCTCTGGCACATACGTCGACCCATATGCCACCCCGCTCGGCCAGGTCATCCTCGCGACTCTGCTGGGCGCCTACGTCGGCATCCTCGTGTGGATGAAGCGCATGGCCAACGGCCGTCCGCTCCCTCGCCTGTTCACGAAGGACGTCCGATGACCAGCGGACTCCTGCTCGCGATGATCTCCGGTGGCTTCATCGGCCTCGGTATCTACATGTTCTTCGTATGGATGCTGCCCGTGCATGTCGATCTCGCGGACGCTCTTGCACGCCTCTCCCCCACGCGTGTCCAACAGAACCAACATCAGGACGAGGCGACCAGCACGACCGAGCGTCTCGGTCTCTGGGCGATTCGAGTACTCCCGCCGGGAATCTGGGTGCGTACGCCGATCCGCGAGCTTGCCTTGCTGCGGATCTCGCTGGCTCGGTTCTATGGCGAGAAGCTGCTCTTCGCATTGCTGGGGTTGACGATCCCACCGCTGCTGACCGTGTTCTTCGGCGTGATCGGGATCGAGCTGCCATGGACGATCCCGATCGTCGCCTCGATCGGGCTAGCGGTGCTGATGTTCTTCCTGCCCAACTACAACGCCGTGGACGACGCGAAGAAGGCCAGGCTGGAGTTCACCCGCGCACTCGGTGCGTACATCGAGATGGTTGCTCTGGAGAGGAACACCGGCTCCGGCGTACGCCAATCGATGGAGGCCGCGGCGAACGTCTGCACCTCCTGGGTCTTCACCCGGCTCTCCGAGGAACTGACCCGATCGCGATGGTCGGGGTTGCCACCTTGGGATGCTCTTCATGCACTCGGCGTCGAGCTCGGTCTGCCTGAGCTGGACGACTTCGCCGACATCATGCGCCTGTCCGGGGAGGAGGGCGCGTCTGTCTACGCCACCCTTCGCGCTCGGTCGAACGCGATGCGCACCGCGATGCTCAACGACGAGCTCACCGAGGCCAACGCCACGGGTGAACGCATGTCGATTCCCAGCTCGTTGCTCGGGGTCGTCTTCATGGGGCTGCTTCTTGCCCCTGCCCTTCTCCGGATGGTCATGCCCACATGAATGGCTACCTGCGACACGAATCGAGAACGCTCATGCCCCGACTCACCACGGCCCTCCTGGGTCTCCTCCTCATCGCTCGCCTCCGACTCGACGACTTCGTCGGAAGTAGACTCCGGCGGGACGAGCGTGGCTCGGTCACCATCGAGAACGTGCTCTGGGCCGTCGCGGTCATCGCGATCGTTGCGATCGTCGTCGCCGCCATCAGATCGTTCGTGACCAGTGAGTCCGGCAAGATCAGGTAGGAGACGCCCGGACGAGCGAGGCGCTGCCTCGATCGAGCTGGTCATCCTGCTGCCCGCACTCTTCGCGGTCCTCTTCCTGGGGATGCAGGCCGCGTTGTACTTCCATGCGCGCACGATCGCCATCGCTGCAGCACAGGAGGGTGCCCGCGCCGCTGGCGCAGAGAACGGCACGTCCGGTGACGGAAGCCGGGCGGCTGCGGCGTACCTTGCCGACGTCGGTGGCGATGCGTTGGAGTCGACCCACGTCCGGGTTTCTCGAACGGCTACGACCGCGTCGGTCACGATCACCGGGCGAAGCCTGAGCGTCTTGCCGGGGTGGAGGCCGACGGTACGGCAGGAAGCGACGGTCACAGTCGAGAGGCTGACGGCGCCATGACCACGTCATCGCGAGACGAGCGCGGGTCTGCCACGATCGAGGCCGCCGTTGGCATCCCTGCATTCGCCTTGTTCGTCGGGCTGATCATCTTCGGTGGGCGTACGGCTATGGCCCACGAAGCCGTGCAGTCCGCTGCTGCGGACGCCGCCCGGACGGCTTCGATCGCTCGCTCTTCTGGCGTCGCAGCCCGGGATGCCGAGCAGGCTGCTCGCGAGAATCTCGCCAACCAAGGGATCCGGTGTCGCTCAGTCGCGGTGCGGATCGACACGCGCGCTTTCGGGACGGCGGTGGGAGAACGGGGATCCGTCTCAGCATCGGTCATCTGTCGTCTCGACCTGTCCGATCTCTCGGCGCCGGGCGTGCCAGGATCTCGAACGATCCGCGTCACGATGACCTCGCCGCTTGACCAATGGCGCGAACGAGGTGATTCCCGGTGAGTCGAACCTCCGACGAGCGCGGCTCAGTGTCGGTTTGGCTGGTCACCGCCACTTTCGCGATGACCACCTTGGTCGGCCTCGCCGTCGATCTCGGCGGCCAGGTCCACGCCCAGCAACGTACTCACGACATCGCGGCCCAGGCTGCACGGGCGGGCGGCCAAGAGGTTCAAGCAGGGCCAGCCGTGGAAGGTCGCTACGCCAGGATCGACGCAGCGGCCGCACGGCAGGCAGCGAAGGCGTACCTATCAGCTGCCGGCGTCGGCGGCTCAGTCTCGATCCGCGACGGCAACCGGATCGTGGTCAGGGCCAACGACACCTACAACACGAAGTTCCTCGGGATCATCGGCCTCACCAAGCTCAAGGTCCACGGTGAGGCCACCGCCCATCTCGTACGCAGCCTAGGAGGCGTCCCACGATGAATATCGCTGTACGTCTCCGCGGACTCATCGCCTCGATCGCGATCGTCGTCTTCACCGCGGGCACGCCGGTCCTCCTGCTGCGGATCGACGCGGTTCCTGACTTCACCCAGTTCACCCGGGACCGACTGATGATGCCCGATGACGGCTCCCTCCTGCTCCAAGTGATCACGGCCCTCGCTTGGTTGTTCTGGGGGCTCTGGACCATCTCCGTGGCCATCGCGATCCCGTCTCAAGTTCGTGGCCTACGCGCGCCACGACTCCCCGGCTTGACGCTTCCCCAGAACGCCGCGAACAACCTGGTTGCCACCGCCGCGCTGCTCTTCATCACTGTCCCCTCAGCCCACTCCGGCGCTCCGGCGGCCAACACCTACGTTCCCGTCGCCACCGCTGCCGCGGAGGTTGATCCGTCGCCCGAGACTGTCAGCAGCCCGGTACGGACTGCGTCGGCTCTGACGAAGAGTTATGAGGCATCCGGCCCGCCCCATGGAACGACCAAGCACTACCAGGTCAAACGCGGTGACAGCCTCTGGAAGATCGCACAGACACACCTCGGCCGGGGCAGCCGCTACACCGAGATTGTGGAGCTCAACCGCGAGGTCCTGGCGACTCAGCCCGACTGGCTCATCGCCGGCACCGATCTGCTCATCCCGGTCGACGAAGCACCTGAAGTCGAGGTTCAGGATACCGCGACGTACGTCGTCGAGCCCGGTGACACCCTCTCCGAGATCGCGGAGACGGAGCTCGGAGACGCCGACGCATACCCGAGGATCGTCGAGGCATCTGAGGACACTGTTCAGCGGGACGGTAGGCAGCTGACCGACCCTGACCTCATCGTCACGGGCTGGAAGCTGACAATCCCAGGACAGGCGCCAAGTCTCACCCCTGATGAGGGTGCGCGCCCGGCACCTGTCCCGTCTCCACCCCGCCAACCTCCGCCGATGACAGCTCCCGGAGTCACTCCATCTGGACCCACCTCTTCGCCGGCTCCAACGAACCGGCAACCGGTAGCCACGCATCCCAGCGAGGAAGCCGGTGCGCAGCGCGGCTCGGATGCCGTCGACACTGATGCCGAGGTGACTCCCGGATGGTTGTTGCCGGGCCTCGCAGGGGCAGGCACGGTGCTCGCCGGGTCACTACTGCTGGTGCTGCGGCAGCTCCGCCGTACGCAGATGCGCCATCGACGACCTGGCCACATGATCGCGCCCCCGCCCCGCGAACTCCGCCCCGTCGCCAAGAGCATCCATCTCGTCGGGAACACCGGCGCGACGTACGTGACCGACCTCGACCGGACGCTCCGCACGCTATCCGTCGACTCCGCTCCTCCCGACCTCGTGAGCGCTGAAGTCGCCGATGGAAGCGTCACCCTCCATCTCGCCGATCCAGTCGACAAGCTGCCGTGGCCATGGCACGGGGAGGGTACGACCTGGTCAGCGCCGCTCGACTCTGATGTCACCGTCGACGACCAGCGACCGGCGTACCCGCTCTTGGTCGCAGTCGGACGGGACGACGACGATCGGGACTGGCTCGTCAACCTCGAGCAGCTGCAGGAGATCGTCATCACTGGTGACCGCGATCGCGCGATGGACTTTGCGACTTACGTGGCAGCAGAACTCGCGATCAACCCGTGGTCGTGCCTCGCTCGCGTCGACCTGCTCGGGATCGGCGCGGAGCTGGACGGGCTCAGCCCTGACCGACTGCACAGTCATGCTGATGACGACGTCGTGTTCCTCGACTGGCTTGCGAGCGAGCTCGACCCGACAGCCGCGGTCGACCGTGACCTCGGGCCAGACCGCTTCCGGGTCGTTCTCACAACGGCCAACCATGCTGAGACCGTTCGTCCGGTTTCGGAGATCATCGCCGAGCATCCTGGGAGACCTGGTGCCGCGGTCGTCCTCGTAGATCCGGAACGCGATGGCGCCCATGGTGCTGTGTGCGTCCTCGAAGTCGGCATCGACGGCCGGCTCCGCGCCCTGACGCTGGATCTCGACATTCACGCCGCGGGGCTCAGTCCGGACGAGGCCAAGGCGTGTGCTGCGATCGTGGACGCAACCCGTGCCACGACCAACGAGCCGATTCCGGCAACCGCGGAACCCACGACAGTCACCGAGAGTCTGACGGATTCGGCAGGGGCCGTCCGTAGCGACCTGGTGGATTCCCGGCCAGCTGACCTGACCGAACCTGCTGGCAACGAAGCCGTCCTTGCTGGGCCCACTGCAGCCTACGTCGAGGCGTCGGCAACCACTGCAGAAGATGTCGCGACCGAGGCACCGCTTGTCCCGGCCGCCGTCAGCCGCGAACTCATTGACGGTGACGCGCACCTCGATCGAGACCGTCACCGGTGGAACGACCCTGACGCGCGGGTGCCGAAACTCGTCCTGCTCGGGCCGCTCAACGCTAGGGCGCCCGGCGAACGGCCGCCCGACCGCAAGCCCTACTACGTCGAGGTTCTCGCGTATCTGGTTATTCACCCCGAGGGCGTCACCACCGACCAGATTCAAGACGCGTTCCACATCAGACCCGCCCGGATCTACACAGTTCTCGCCATGCTGCGGGCTTGGCTTGGCACTAACCCAGATACCGGCGAGCCCTACCTGCCCAACGCCCAGAAGAGTGCACAAGCAGATGGCGGCGCCAAGGCGATCTACCGTGTACGCGGCGTCCTCTGCGACCTCGACCTGTTCCGTCGTCTTCGGGCCCGAGCCCAAGCACGCGGCGCCGACGGCATCGGCGATCTCACTGCGGCCCTTGACCTCGTCACCGGCGCACCGTTCAGCAACCAGCGCGACAACGGCTGGGCTTGGCTGCTCGACGATGCGATCGACCACATTGCCCAGTGCGCGATCGTCGACGTCGCCCACACTGTCATCGACCACGCGTTGACCACTGGTGACCACGACCTCGCTCGTCGAACTGCCGAAGCCGTAATCAAGGCCGTTCCCGCCGACGAGACCGCGCGCCTCGACCTGATCAAGGTCGCGGCCACTACTGGCCACGTCACTCTCGCCGCCCAGCAGCTCGTGGATGAAATCTACAACCGCAGCGACGACGACCTCGGTCCCATCGAACTTCCCGAACGTGCCCGTGAGATCGTCGACCGGCACCTTCGACACCTCGCTCATCGCAGGCAAGCAGGCTGACCCCAGCCGCGATCTGCCCTCGTCCATAGCGTTTGACGCTCGTCGGAAGCTCACGATGCCAGCGCTGAGCGGCCTGGGCACGAGGTCCTCAGCGCGCTGTGCCGTGCCGCTCCGCTCTGGCGAGGTTCCGCTCTTCAGCGCGAACGGCGCGCTGCTCAACGATCATCAGAGCTCCAAGGATCCAAATCGGGGAATAGGCGATACGGCGATAGACCCACCAGACGAGTGCGAGCTCGATGATCGTCACGCCGACGATGATCCACACGTCGAGCCACGTCGTCGCCAAGTCCACCGCGGCGAGGTTGCCCGTCAGAACCAATATGTCCGGCATAAGAATGCAGAAGAAGGAGACGCCCACCGGGTACCAACGTCCGCGCCGCTCGTGGACCAAGGTGGTGTTCGCGGTGCTCACCGTGATGCCCACAGCAAAGGCTTGTGCGATCAGAAAGAAAGTAAGGATGAGGAGGCCGATGGCGCGATCAGAAATGAAGCCGACGGCAACTGATCCCAATACACCGGCGGCCACAGGAACGGTGACAGCCAGCCAGTTGATGGACTCGAGCATGCGGACGTGGGTGTCTGCATCCTCATCTGGCGTACGCATCCAGACCAAGACTCGATGGAGGAACCTGCCCCGTCGCGGAGACAGCCGGATCCCGTTCAGTTGAAGTCTCGATATCGTTGCTCTGACCTGCTCGATCTTGGCCTCCTCAGCCGAAGCCCATCGTTCGAGCTCGGTCGCCCTAGGGCCATTGATGGCTGTCATGACTGCGCTGATGACAGCGGTTGCCACGCAGACAGCGAGCATCGCAGGTGGGGCGTCGCTCTGGATTGCGTCTGGAATGAGAAGGAAGAAGCCGACGACCCCGAGCAGGCCAACACCTGAAGCGAGCCAGTGCGTCGCGATCATGCGGTCCTCAAGAGCCGGAGGTAGACGGTCAGAGGCACCGAGCGCGGTTGCGATGAAGAGAGCTGCAGCGACACCAAGGTGGAGCGCCGCCAGCGCCACGATCCCTTCGACATCAAGGGGATGGGCGGTGTGCCAGACGCTGCGGAGTACAGGTCGGCCAAAGATTTCTGAGTCGAGATGGTGAAACTGCGCGTACATCGCCCGGATCGCTGCCGCGACCACCGCTCCATACAAGAAGACGACGGTCGCGCCGCTGGCTATGCCGAACTGCGATGCTGAGGACGTTCGATCTGATCGCGCGTTGTTCGCCCGCGGTCTGTTCATTGGCGATGACTGCGGCCGATCAGCCCTATCCGTGCTCCGATCTCTTTGACGCGTCACACGACGCGGTCCGATCAGGGTCACGATCGTCCCCACAGTTACTGCACCAACTAACGCGATCGCACCGCGCTGAATATATGACGCCCGAGTCATCCTTCTGCCTTCGTCGTGAGCCTGCACTTCCTTGGCCGTGAGTATGGTCGTGAGCACCGACAAGTTGCGCGCCGCGGATGCTGGCGACGGTTGTGATCCCGGCACGTCCAGCCACTTCAGGAAGCCTCCTGACCTGCCTAAACGCGACTCCTGCCAGCCTCACGGCACCTCACCGGTGAGAAGGTGCGGGAGGGGCGCGTCCCAGCGTGGTGGGCATGAACGACGCACCCAACCTCACCCCGCATTGGTCGCCACAGACGATGCGCGATGCCGCAGCGGCGGGCAGCTTGAAGGATGCGGCGGTCGCGCTCGCGACCACCAGGATCCCTGTGTTCCCATGCGTACCGGGCGGCAAGGAACCGCTCACGCTACGCGGGTTCAAGGACGCTTCCATCAGCATCCGCCAGGTCCAGCGCTGGTGGCAGCGTCATCCTGACGCGAACATCGGCATCCCTACCGGCGCCGCGAGCGGACTCGCCGCGGTCGACGTCGATGTGCATGGCGACCGGACCGGGTTCGCCGCGTTCGACCGAGCGGGACGAGCTGGACTCGTGGACCGGTGGAGCTGGCTGGTGCGTACGCCGTCTGGCGGCTTGCACGCCTACTTCCGGCCGATCGATCCGGAGATGCGGTCGTGGTCACTGCCCGGGCAGCATCTCGACTTCCGCGGGGACGGTGGCTACGTCATCGCGCCGCCCTCGCGGATCTCCAACTCCGACGCGACCAGCCGCGCCTACCAGGTCATCGCTGTCGCGCAGCACCAGGCTCGTCCGCTCGACTCTGATGCACTTCGTCGCTTCCTGGACCCGCCGAGAGCCGTACGCCCGCCGGCAGCGCTGACGCTCGGCGACGCTCGACCCGACCGGCTCGCTCACTGGGTCGCCACGCGCCCGGAGGGCGCGAGGAACCAGAGCTTGTTCTGGGCAGCCTGCCGGATGGCTGAGGGCGGACAACGGTACGACGTCGCGGTGTCCATGCTCGGTGATGCGGCACAGACCGCCGGCCTCCCGAGTCGAGAGGCCGAGTCGACGATCCGATCCGCGTACCGAATCGCCTCCCGGCTCGGTCCGCAGCAGACCCGTGGGAGCGGCCGGGGCCCTACCCGGACGAGTGAGGCGGTGGCGATATGAACACCGACCAGCCGTACGTCCGGCACACCGTCCCCGAGCCGGATCCAGTCCAGCCCGACGCCGGCGCGACGACGGAACCGTCCCATCTGGCCGTGCACGGCGATCCTTCCCAGCGGCAGGCGAAGCCCGATATCGCGCGCAACAAGTCCGTCATGTGGGTGCGGCCCAGCGACCTTCCCGGGATGGTCGGGAGCAAGTACGCCCGATTCGGCATCGACGCTCAGCGGCAGGTCGCGCAGTCGACTCGCCGTACACCAGGTGCGGTCGCCACGAGGATCCGAGCGAGGGTGAGCCGACGAGCGATCGCGGACCTGCCGCCGACCCACACGACACCGACACGGTCGTCGGTGTCACGAGAACGGATCGGGCTATGACCAGCGATGTCGTGCTCGCGCCGTTCACCACCCCAGAGGGTCTGCGAGCGCTTCTCACGCGGTTGCACGACGCCGGCGAAGGATCCTGGGTCGACGACCCCGAGGCTGCTGAGCTCGTCCGCTACACGATCGACAAGTACGCCGCACTCGCCCGCCGCCACCGCCAGGAGCCCGAGGACGCAGCCAGCGCGGCGTACGAAGTGATGCTCACGTCCGCTGCGCGGAACGCGACGGATCCGTGGGCGGTGGTCACGCGAGCCGTCCAGATCACGATGATCGCCGAGGAACGGGCTGAGGGGCTGTTGTGCTCGACGATGCGGGCTCGACGGGCCGAGATGACCGCGTACCACGACGCCGAGCGGTTCAGTGATCGGGAGAATCCGGTCTACGACTACCACCCGGCCTTCCGGTGGCAGACCGATGAGGACGAGCTCCTCAACCGGCTGGATGGCCACCACGATCTGGATGGTCCAGGCACCGGCGCCTATGTTGCCGCAGACATGGCGGTTGCCATCTTCGTCGCCTTCGGCTGGCCTGAGGACAGCGCGCGAGCCACGATCGACTGCATCTGTGGTCGACTGACGGTGTCAGGTTCACGGCCGACTGCTCACCAGACTCTGCGGCGAGACCATGCCGCTCGAGCAGCTCTCGACCTGGACCGACGCAGCTGGGCGACAACCCTGCGGATCGTGCTGGGCAGCCCGAACCCCGAGCGTGCTCAGACCGCCTCCGGCCGGGGACTCCTCCAGCGACTCGCTCTGGGATTCAGCCCGCAGGAGGTGCTCGACGACGACCAGCTGGTCGTCGCTCTCTCCCGCACCGCAACTCAAGTCCAGCGAGGGCCGGCTCATGTCTGACCGGGGCTACATCGAGCTGGAGCGCACCGTCGACTCCATTACCGTCGGCGTACGCCACCGCAACGACCTGGGCGACATCGACAAGCTGATGGCATCCATCGAGCACCTCGGATTGCTCCAACCCATCACCATCGCGCCCGATGGCGCGCTCCTGTGCGGCCGCCGCCGACTCGAGGCCGTCAAGCGGCTCGGCTGGCGCAGCGTACGAGTCTGGGTGCGCTCTGGCATCTCGGACCAACTCAACCAGCTCTTCGCGCTCAAGGACGAGAACCTTCTCCACAAGCCCTTCTCCCCCACCGAGGCCGCCGAGCTCTACCGCGAGCTCAAACAGGTCATGGAGGAAGACGCTGCCCGCCGACAGGCGGCGACCCGCTTCGGCGCTCAGGCAGACCACACGGGAAGCCACGGTGGTGTTGATTCAACACCACCGTCACCGGGCAAGACCCGTGCGCAGGCGTCGACCGCTATCACCGGCGCCGACTCCCACCAGCGCCTGGACCGCATCGGCGAGATCCAGGATGTCGCTACGGCGAGTGAGATGCCAGAAGCAGTACGCCAGGTCGCAGCCGAGTCCCTGAATGCGATCGACGAGGGAGCGTCGGTCAGCGCTGCGCACCGGACCGTCCGCCAGGTTGCCAGCGCAGCAGACAAGCCAGGTCTCGCCACGATCGCCCAAGAAGCCATCGACCGGATCCATCAGCCCCGGTCACGACGCCCCAAGCCCACCGCGTGGTCAGCTCGTGCCTTCGTCATCACATGGACCGAGATGGACGGCTGGTGGACGCACTACGACCCCACCGAGATCGGACCCGCGCTCAGCGACGCGGACTGGGAGCTCTTCGAGAGTGTGCTCGCCGGCACCACCGACTTCGCGCGCGCCGCACGACAAGCGCGCACCGACCAGCCCGATGCAACCTCGCCGGCGGCCAATTCCTAGCCGGCGCACCGTTCTACTTCAGGAGGACAACCATGCCGCCACGCCGCATCCTCATCGCGATCGCAATCCTGGCAACTTTCGGTGCCATGCTCGGTGCCTGCCTGGCTTTCGCAGGGCCGAGCAATGCGCCGAGCCCCGCCGATTCTCCCTCGGCTTCGCGTACGGATCCTGGTCATAGATCGCCGCCAGGCACGACCAGCATCAGCCCCGTCGAGAAGACCGACAACCCGGAGACGTTCGCTGTCTCGGTCGCCAGCGCACTCTTCGACTGGGATACGACCACGGCGATTCCCCTCTCGGACTACACCGGCCGCATCCTTGCCGTCGCCGACCCGTCTGGGGAGGAGTCCGCAGGTCTGGTGACCGACCTGGCCACGTACCTGCCCTCGCCTGCTTCGTGGGCGGACCTACGCGGCTATCGCGTCCGGCAGTGGATCGATATCAATTCCTATGCCGTCCCCGACTCGTGGGACGAGACAAGAGCCGACGACGCCGGCCGCGAGCTCGCCGCCGGCACGACGGCTTTCACGGTCTCGGGGCTCCGACGCCGCTCAGGCATCTGGCAAGGCGAGCAGGCTCAGACCGTCGAACGCGTCACTTTCACGGTGTTCATCACGTGCCGCCCGACGTACGACGAATGCAAGCTGCTTCGCCTGTCCCAGCTCAACCATCCGCTCCCCTGACCCGGTTGGCGTCATGCGGAAGATCGGTCTCGTCGTGCTCGCGCTCGTCCTGTTCCTCTCACCGACGGCTTACCTCTTGGGAGTCACCGTACTGGCTGTCGCCGCGCTCGGGAGCGACGGTGCTTGCGGCCCCAGCGTCGGCGAGGTTCCTGACAGTCTGGCGGTGGCCACAGCCGACGGCGTCCACCTGACGCTCGACCGCACGCAGCTCTCCAGGGCCGCGACCATCGTGACGATCGGTGGGCAGACCAAGGGGGTAGGCCGAGATGGCGTACGCATCGCTCTCATGGCCGCGCTCACCGAATCAAGCCTTCGCATGCTCGCCAACGCGGGCGCCTACCCTGAGTCCGCGCGATTCCCCAACGACGGAGACGGCGGCGATCACGACTCGCTCGGCCTCTTCCAGATGAGACCGTCGACAGGCTGGGGCACGGTCGCGCAGCTCATGGAGGCGACCTACCAGGCGCGGGCGTTCTTCGGCGGCCCGCGCGGCCCAAACCGCGGCTCACCTCGCGGTCTCCTTGACATCCCCGGCTGGCGTTCGATGAGCCCTGGGGCCGCCGCCCAGGCGGTCGAGGTCTCAGCCTTTCCCGATCGGTATGCCCGGTATGCCCCGGTCGCTGACGCCATCCTCGAGGCGTTGACGTCGCAGCCCAAAGCTGGCAAGACGCCGGCCGTTACCCAGACGGCCCGCGTCGTCTTCCCGCTCCCAGCGAAGACCTGGGCGAAGTCCAGCGGATACGGCTCACGCACCGATCCGGTCACCCACATCGACACCATCCATTCCGGCACCGACTACGCGGCACCGCTCGGTACGCCGATCCTGGCGATCGCGGACGGCCGAGTCGTCTTCGCGGGCGCCGTCTCGTCCGGCTACGCGCATCTGATCCTGATCGAGCACACCGTCGCCGGTCGCCAAGTGTTCTCAGGCTATGCCCACATGTACGCCGAGGGCATCCATGTCCGCGAAGGAGATGTCGTCGTTGCCGGGCAGCACATCGCCGATGTCGGAGCCGACGGGAAAGCGACCGGACCCCACCTGCACTTCGAGATCCGGCACGATGGAACGTACGCGTCTGCGATCGATCCGGCGCCGTGGCTTGCAGACCACGGCGCCGTCGACCTCATCGAACCGCTCAGGTCCTCTGGCCAACGTTGCTGACAAGCGCCCCGACCACCGCATGATTGGTCTCAGCCCCGCCGGAGACCCAAGACTCCTGCGAGGCTACTTCTGTCCGTCCATGGCCGCGATCTCACACCTTCCGTGCATGGCATCGCTCCGCCTCGTACCCTCCCGCGTCTATCCCGATCTCGGAGCCGTCGCCGACGCATCTGAGCTTCGCCGCGTCGTCGGTGCGCTGCTGACCTACGGCCTGCTCACCTCGATGCTCATGCTCATCGTTTGCGCCGCAGCATGGGCGATTGCTTCTTCCCGCGGAAACTGGCACGCGGCCGATAAGGCGAAGACCGGCCTCGTTGTTTCCTTGGCGGGCGCCGTTCTCGTCGGCGGCGCACTCGCCTGGGCGAACTGGCTCATCGGCATCGGCAACCAGTTCCAGTGATGCGGCGACATCAGCCCCGGTGACTACAACCTCCCTGAACTTATCCGATTCAGGACATAGCTTGGCTCACGCAGAGTCGACCCGATGGAGAGGGCAACATGATCAAGGACTCCCCGCACTTCACTTCCGAACTGGATGGTCCGATCCGTGAGGTGCACCGCGCTCTTCGTGGGATCCTGCCGCCCACCGCCATGACGGCGGGAGATGATGAATTGCTCGCGCATGTCGTCGATGACCTCGATTGGCTCTACCGCCTGGCCAACGAAGCGATCATCGCCGAAAGAGGCCCGCGGATGACCTGGCCTGGAACCATAACGGACGAGGAAGACTTCCCACCGCTCATCGTCATGACCGTCGACATGGACGAGGGCACCCTCAGTGATCCAGCGGGTGCAGACTGCTTGACCAGGTGGAGTTCCGACGACGTCGACTGGAGAGACACAGCGCCGGCGCAAGCAGCACTGGCCTACAAGCGCGAGACCCGTTGGGACACACCACCCGACCAAGCTGGCGTCTGGATCATCGCCGCGAGTCCATACAAGTTGAACGGCGAAACCTTTCGCGGCAACCTCGTCGGTTTCGCGGTCTTCCACGACCGCGACGATGACGGCGAGTACGAATCCCTAGCCCACATCTGGACGGCAGCCGCGTGGCGTCGCCGGGGCATCGGCGGTCGACTGATCCGCGCTGCCCGAGACCTGATGCCCATCAAGAGCGTCGAAGAACCGATCACGAACAACGGGCAGGCGCTGCTCGGATCTGTCGCTCGCGATCTTCTTCAGACTGAATAGCGACGGGTTATCCCGGTCTGCCGCAGGGAAACTCGAGCCGAGCTCTGCGACCCGCGTTACGACGGCCCGACTGTGCTCCCAGCGGTGGCCGAGGGGACGTACGAACCCTTTGGCCAACTGGCGGGCGCTGCTGACAAGCATGCTCACCGCCTCTGAGTCGTTCCGATCCATACCTACACCTGGTCGGCGAAGATTTCGGCGAACCGGCCCGATGTCGCCAGGGGTCCACGTAGGTACGGCACTGGAACAGTGCGTCCTCTGACCGTCCGGCGTCACTCCGCGTCACCGAGGAACGCGTCCCGAGCTGTAGCGGCCAGGAGTGATTGCTGCCGGACCTGGAGGCCTATGCGGTTCCAGTGGAAGATCACGACGCGCGCCAGGGTCCCACGGATGCCACCATCAATGGCTCCCGCCCGCCACAGGTCACCGATCTGACGGCCACACTCCTCGATGTTCATCGCCCAGGCATCCGCGCTCGAAGGCCCGGTGTTTGAGAGGGCTGGCTACTCGTCTAGCAGTTCGGCCCAGGCAACGGCCTTCGCGGTGGTGATCTGCTCGTGGGTGGCTCCGCAGGCCCTGAGCACGCTCGTCGCCACTATGTGGCGCTCGGCCTCATCAACGATCAGCCCTTCGGCGCGGTTGGCCACCACGATCTCGACCAGGTTCTCGATCCAAGTTCCGTTGACGTCCTTGCCGGCGACCTCACGACCGAGCCGGTCGTAGGCTATGACGAGGTCGCGGTGGATCAGCTTGTACGGCTGCCACTCCTCCTGCGAACGCACGTCGGGGAACGAAGGCAGCCGACCGCAGTTGTGCGGGGCCTTCGCGAGGGTGGCCGTGTCGATCATCACTAAGGCATACAACGCGCTTGCTGCGCCGTGCTCATCGGCGACGGCCTCGATCCTGTCGAGCAGGTCGATTGTGGGCCGCACGGTCCGCGCGAGTAGTTCCTCGAGGATTCCGGGCTTCCCGGCGAAGTGGTAGTAAAGCGACGCCTGTCTGATCCCGACCGCGTCGGCAATGTCTCTCGTGGAGGTAGCAGCGTAACCATACTGCGTGAACAGTCGGGCGCACACGTCGAGAATCTGCTCGCGAGGCGACAGGTTGCTGTCGACTGGCGGGATATGCCGGGGCCGGCCGGGGCGAGGACGTCTGGCTGCGGAACTCATCGAGACTCCGTCGGGTGTGGTTGGCAGGTTGGTGCCCAGGACACCGCCGCAAGTTGTAGGAAACCCTTCGGCGCCCCGGGCGTTCACAAGCCTCGTCAGAAACGGAGTCCCCTGGAACGTCCTGCTGCCGCCCTTCCGCCGCCCAAGTGCTCCCCTTCGTCGCTCGAACCTGGTTCAATGCCGAGGTGGATACGTGGACGGGAGCGGATGCACGGCGGCTGCGCAAGGTCGCACTGCGCATGAGCCTGCGCGAGTTCGCCGACCACCTCGGTGTCCCTCACCGGACAGTTTCGAAGTGGGAACAGGCGGGCGCCGCACGTGAGCCGAGACCCCACATGCAGGCCATCCTCGACACAGCCCTGGCCCAGGCAGACGACGCCGCCAAGGCTCGGTTCGCACAAGCGGGGGCATCCAACGACCTGCCAGACAAACCCGACGAGGATCATCCGTCGCCCGATACGCCGCGTCACGGGCGCACGCCGGCACCAGACCGCCGCCAGTTCCTGCAGACCCTCGGTGCGGTCGGTGCAGTTGGGATGGGTGCATCGCTCGATGGGATTGCGCACGAGCTGGAGGCTCTGGCCCCGAGAGCGACGGTCAGTGAGGCTGACATTGCTCGCCTGCGCTCCGCCGGGGACTTCTTCAGCTCGTGGTCCCATGCGCACGGGAGCGAGCAGATTGGTCATGCCGTCTCGTCAGAGATGAGCCGCGCGGCGAACCTGCTGAAGCTGCCGTGCCCGCCGCGGCTCCGGCCCGAGCTGCTCGCTGCGGTCGGTCAGCTCGGTGTCGCCACCGGTGCTCTGCTGTTCGACTCCCATCAGCACCAGCTCGCTGATCGGGTTCTGGCCTTTGCCACCGCTTGTGCCGAGGACTGCGGTGACTGGCACCTTCGCGCGAAGTCGTTGTCCTGGCGCGCACGACAAGCGGTTTGGGTTGGCGACGCCGAGGGCGCGCTGACCCTTTCGGAGCTGGGGCTCGTTCGGCACGACCGGCTCACGGCGACGGAGCAGGCCATGCTGTTTACCGCGGTGGCCCGTGCCCATGGTCGGCGGGGCGATGTCGATGCGACGCTGCAGGCGGTTGGTGAAGCTGATGATGCGTTCGCCCGGGCCGATCCCGGCAACGACGTGCCGTGGATGGCCTACTACGACTACGCCCAGCACTGTGGCGACACCGGGCATGCCCTTGCCGAGCTGGCCGTCCACGGCGTACGCGTCGAGGACACGACGCGCCGGCTCGCCATCGCGGTCGACCAGCACCCCGATACCTACATCCGATCGCGGGCGATCAGCGGGTTCAAGCTGGCTGCGCTCACCATGCGCACCGGCGACCCGGACCACGCAGTCGAGATCGCCCAGGCTGCTGTCGATGACGCAGCAGGTGTGCTTTCCAAGCGGCTGCATCGGACTGCGATGGAGATCGCCCAGTCTGCGCGACTTCATCAGCACGATCAGCGCGATCAAGTGGCTGAAGTGCTGGAGACCGTCCGTACCGTTGGCGTCGCCTCGTGAACCCGCCCCCAGTGCTCGGGTCGGGCGAGATTCTGGCTGCTGCCTGCCGCCGCGCCGGGTTGTCGGCTGCGGACGCACAGCTGCTCAGCGCGGGCGAGAACCATGTCTACCGCCTCCCCCACGGTGCGATCGCGAGGGTCTCCAAACCCGGTCAAGAACAGGCCGCCAGGCGGGAGGTCTTCCTAGGTAGATGGCTCAACACCAACGGAGTCCGCGCGGTTCACCCGTACGCATCCCTCGATGTCGAACAGCCCGTCATCGTCGAGGGCCACCCAGTCACCTTCTGGCATGACCTCGGCGACCATAGACCGGGCACGCCCCGAGAGGTCGCTGCCGCGTTGAAGCAACTCCACTCCCTGCCCACTCCCGACACGATGGTCGCCCAAGTGGCGCCATTCGTGCGCCTCGAGGAACGCATCAACGCCGCGACCTGGCTGCGAACCGACGATCGCACCTGGCTACTGGCGAGGCTCGAAGACCTCCAAGCAGCCTGGACGGATCGGCCCCGCGGCCTTTCCGACTCTCTGATCCACGGAGACGCCTGGGCCGGCAACGTCGTCAGCACCGTCGAGGGGGTCACCTTCCTCGACCTGGAGCGGTGCACCATCGGCCCGCCCGAGTGGGACCTGACCTCGACGGCATGCCGGGTGACGTCGTACTCAACTCTGTCGGCAGAGGACTACGCCGACTATTGCGAGGCCTACGGACGCGACGTCACCCGATGGGACGGGTTCGACCTGTTCCGCGACATCCGTGAACTCCGAGTCACCTGCTATGCCGCCTACCGAGCCCAGCACGACCCAGCTCTGAGGTCGAACGCAGTCACTCGGGTCGACTGCCTTCGGGGGATGAACGGTCCACGACCGTGGCGCTGGGACCCGCTGCCCTAGGCTCGCGTTCATGCCTCGTGCCTTGCAGGTCGCTGTGTGCGGCCCCCGCCACTGCACCGACGACGACCGCACCAACGCTCATGAGATCGGCCGGCTCCTCGCAGAGGCTGGCGCCACCGTCATCAACGGCGGCATCGGCGTCATGGCCGCCGTATCCTCCGGCGCCAAGCAAGCTGGCGGGCTCGTGATCGGCATACGCCCGGGACCAGAAACTAGCGACGCGAATGCCGACCTCGACGCTGTTCTGGCCACCAACATGGGTGAGGCGAGAAACGCCATCCTGATCTGATCTGCCGACGTTGTCATCGTTGTCGGCGGATCCTGGGGCACCCTGTCCGAGCTCGCGCTGGCCCGACGACGACCCGTACCCATCATTACCATCGGGGGCTGGCAGCTGCTCACCGCCGACGGCGAGCCGGTCCCGGACGCTCCACCTGTAGCCTCCACGCCAGAAGAGGCTGTGCGGTTCGCACTTCAGCATCACCCGTAGCCGATTCCCTTAAGCCGCCCGCGCGGGCTTCCGAGAAGCCAGTGGCCTCTTACGATATCGAGAGCCTTCGGGCTACCGCATGATGATTGATGTGCACCCCAAGTCGCCCACATACTCCGCACCCGACCCTGGATTATGGCCGTACCTCATCCTCGACAAGGTGTGCGCCCAGGTGACGCAGACGCGTCGCAAGCCCGGCTGATCAAGCTCACGAACAACGCCGTCTTTGCCCTTCCGAACAGCCACCTTGTGGTCCGCATCGCAGGCTCGGCCGCGGTCGGACGGAGCGCAGGCAAGGTCGTCGACGTCGCCCGCTGGCTTGAGCACCACGGCATGCCAACCGTTCGACTCGCCACCGACGTGCCGCAGCCGCTCGATATCGACGGGCATGCCGTCAGCCTGTGGGAACTCGTGACCGACACCGGCCGCCCTGCGACCGGCCGCGACATCGGGCACATCCTGCGGCTGTTCCATTCGCTGGGTGACGCCCCAGATCTACCGCCGTGGAACACCTTGGGCTTGATTCGCTCCCGCCTGGAGACCGCCGACGTCCTGAGCAGCGCCGAGCACGCCTTCCTCGTTGAGACGGCCGACAGCATTGCCGCGGACCTCGACGAGGTCGACTATGTCCTCGCCCCTGGGCCGATACACGGCGACCCTTTTGTCGGCAACCTGATCCCTGGACCAAACGGACCCGTCCTGTGCGACTTCGACTCCACCTGCGTCGGCCCGCGGGAGTGGGATCTCACGCCGGCGGCCGTCGGCAGGCTCCACTTCCGCTATCCAGTCGATTACCACGGCCAGCTCGTCGAGGCCTACGGCGTCGACATCCTCACGTGGGCGGGGTTCCCGCTGTTTCGGCGACTGCGTGAGCTGCAGCTCGTCCGCAGCGTGCTACCTGTGCTCGCCACCAACCCCAGCGTTCGGGAGCAGTGGCGCCACCGATTCGACACGTTCCGCAGCGGTGATCTCGAAGCACGATGGACGACGTACCGCTGACGCTCGACACCGGTTTCCGCAAGCGCCCTGGCGCCAGGCTTCCGACGACTAGCGGCGCACCCTGCTGACCTGCGGGAACAAGCACCGCTCCCCCACTGGTCACAGGATGTCGAGTACGGGCATCCGATCACGCGGCCGTCCGTCTCTCCAGCGCCGCGCGCCGACCTGCCGCACTTTGAGCAGGTTGGCGTCGATCCCACACCTTCACGACGTACAAGGCCCTCCGACATCAAGGACCAGCGTCGTGAACATCAGCACCACGATTCTTCCGATAGCGGCATCGCTCATCGCCGACATCAACATCAGGCCGAACTCCAACGGGCTGCCCGGCATCGCTCAGCTCCGCAATGTCGTCGGCGCGACGATGACCATCGGTCTGATCTTGGCGGTCTTGGCGCTGATTATCTCCGCGATTGTCTGGGCGCTCGGGGCGAACTCGTCGAACCCCCACCTGGCTGGCCGCGGGAAGCTCGGCGTTCTCGTCGCGCTCGGCGCGGCAGTCGTCTGCGGGGCATCCGTGACGCTGGTGAACTTCTTCTGGAACGTCGGCCAGTCGGTCTGACTGGCGAACGGGACCGGGGAGCAGCGATGGGTGTATGCGACGTACCGGCGATCTCGACGGTGTGCAACACAGCGGATGACGCCGCGAACAGTGTGGCGGCAGCACCGTTCGAGTGGCTGGCCGAAACAACCGGCGCGGCGGCGAAGGCCATGTTCGAGACCGTCTGGACAGTGCTCGACGACACAACGTTCGTCGACGTGACAAGCAGCGGCTATACACAGGTATACAACCTGATCTTCGGCGTCGCGCTGTTCATCATGCTCGGGTTCTTCCTGCTGCAGGTGATCACCGGGATGATCCGCCGCGAGCCGCCAGCACTCACACGTGCCGCGCTCGGCCTGGCCAAGTCGATCCTGGGCTCGTTCGTCGTTCTCACGCTGGTGGGCACAGCGCTCGAGATCACCGACCGCTTGTGTGTGGGCATCGTCCATGCCACGGGGAACACGATGGCGGAGATGGGTGAGCGGATCGGATTGCTTGTCGCTGGGCTCGGCGGGATCACGATGTCCAACCCAGGTGCCGGCGCGATCATCAACATCTTCCTCGGCACCCTCGCGATCGGTGGTGCGTTCCTGGTCTGGCTCAGCCTGCTGACTCGTAAGGCACTGCTCCTGATCGCGGTCGTGCTCGCTCCCCTGGCGCTGGCCGGGTCGAGCTGGGACCACACCCGGGCTTGGGTCGGACGGTGGGTGTCCTTCGTCGTCGCGATGATCGTGTCGAAGCTGGTCATCGTCGTGATCTTCTTGATCGCCGCCACGCAGGTCTCTGCCCCGATCGACGCGGATCTGAAGTCGATCTCCGACCCGATCGCCGGGATCGTGCTGATGCTGGTCGCAGGGTTCGCCCCGTACATCGCGTACAAAGCGATCAGCTTCATGGGCTTCGACATGTATCACGCGATGTCGGCCGAGCAGGAGACCAAACAGGCGCTCAACCGGCCGATGCCGATCCCGGTCAGGCGGCCGCCGGCAGAGGCGAAGCAGGTCCTCGACGGTGGAGCCGAAGACGGAGCGCGCAGTCCGACAACCGGCAAGCCCGCGGCGCCTCAGTCGGCTCCGGTCACGCCGGGTGTCAAGGAAGCTTCCGCTCCTGCAAAGTCAGGCGTTGCGGCGTCGACCGCTCCTCCAGCCGCGGCAGCGGCCTTGATCGGCGTTCAAGCACTTCAGAAGTCTCAGGAGGCCGGGCAACGCGTCGGCCAGGCCGTAGGCGACGCGGGCATGCAGACCACCGCAGCCGCGGCGCCAGAAGAGTCGCAGCGTCCGATGCCACAGGTCGCCGACCATACGCTCGACCAACCGAGGAGTGATCGCGCATGGCCGTCACCCTGACGCCAGTCAAGTTCTCCCGGCTGAGCCGGCGCGGCGTACTCCTTGGTCTCTCACTCCCCCAACTCGCCGTGATCGGCGTGGGCGTCTCCGTGCTTGTCGTCGCCTTGTACGCCGGGGGGACCGCTTCTCTGGCGATGGCGGCCCCGGTGCTCGTTGGTTGCGCCGGCCTTGCATGGGGCCGCGTCGGCGGCCGGCACCTGGTGGAGTGGGCACCGATCGTGGCTGTGTGGCTCTGGCGCCGCGAAGGTAAACAACTCGACTACCGGCACAGGGTCGCGAGACCTCATCGCGTCGGAACGCTGGCACTTCCGGGTGATGCGGCATGCCTGCGCCAGTGGGAGGACCGTGAGACCGGCGCGGCTATGGTGCATGATCCTCACGCCGCCACCCTGACTGCGGCAGTGGGCGTGACGCATCCGGCGTTCGTGCTCCTGGACGCGGCTGAGCAGGAGCGCCGCGTGACGTCGTGGGGCCGGGTGCTGGCCACGGCATGCCGTTCGGGTCGGCTTGCGGCAGTGCAGGTCTCCGAACGTACGCTCCCGGAATCAGGACGGAGCCTGTCTGACTGGTGGACCGCACGCGGCGACCAGAATGCTGGTTGGGCCGCGAAGACGTACGCCGAACTCATCGAGCGTGCCGGTCCGGCCGGTGAGCGGCACGCGAGCACGATCTCGATCTCGCTCGACATGCGGCGCGCTTCTCGTTCGATTCGCGCGGCAGGCGGCGGCAATCGTGGTGCCACTGCGGTGCTTCGTCAGGAGATGCAGACCATGACCGCCGCGCTACGCGCCGCCGACCTGAGTCCGGGCGATTGGCTCACTCCGGGCGACCTTGCACTGACTCTGCGCGCGGCATACGACCCGTCGGTGGCCGCGACCCTCGAACGGCACGGAAGCCTGGGTCGTGACCTCGCCACGGCGGGCCCGCTCGCAGTCACCGAGACCTGGGCGATGCTTCGGTCCGACTCGGCGTTCCACGCAGTGTTGTGGATCAGCGAGTGGCCGCGGTCGCAGGTCTACCCGGGCTTCCTGGCTCCGCTGTTGCTCTCCACGGGCGTACATCGGACCTTTACCCTCCTGTTCAAGCCGATGCGCACCGACGCCGCTTCTCGCGACATTCGCAAGAAGAAGACCGAGTACGTCTCGGATGCTGCTCAGCGGGCGAAGATCGGGCAGATCGAGGACGCCCAGCAGGCTGCCGAGTATCTCGACATCCTTCAGCAGGAGGCCGACCTCACCGCGGGACACGGGTTGCTGCGTACGACTGGGCTGATCAGCGTGACTGCTACAGGTCCCGATGAGCTCGAGAGTGCAGTCGCATCGATCGAACAAGCGGCTGTCCAGGCCTCGTGCGAGACCCGTCGGCTTTATGGGCAACAGGCGCAGGCGTTCGCCGCCGCGGCGTTGCCGTTGTGCAGGTCGAGCGCGAACAGGTGAGAGTCCTCGCCGAGAACGACCTCGCCGATGCCGTACTCCCGCTGATTCGCACCCGCCAGCGCCTGGCCGCGGCGGATGAGGAAGCGATCGCTGAGGTGAACGCACTCGTCGCCCAACTCGCGAAGAGCACCGCCGCCGACCGCGGCTCCAGCAGGAGTTCGACCGCGTCGGTCTGCCCTGACGTAACCGGCACACCTCCTTCACATCCACACAACGCGAAGGAGCAGACGATGCCCAGGTTGGATGACCCCGCCAAGGATGCAGAGGACGCACGCCAAGCGATGCGCGCCCTCGCGCACACGACGCGTGCGATCGAGAATCCCGCGGATGTCTACGACGTTCTCGGCGCCATCTCGCAGACACTCGCGTCGGCCGAGCAGGTCCTCGATCAGCTCGGCGCGTTTCACGACGGACTCTCCAAGCGCGACATCCGGCCTGTCGTAGCCGACAGCGTCCGAGGCGGGCGCGCGACATCCTACCAAGTCTCCTGGGAGCTCCACCGCGCCGCTGCTATGACGAGGCAGATCGCCAAGGCCGTCGACCACGCCCACGAACTCGAGGCCAGAGTCGCCTACTCACGTCCTGTCGAGTCGGTTGTGCCGACATCACCGAACGCAACTCCCGGGCTGTCGATGTGAGGCAGCATGATGGCGGGCGATTCCAGGCGCTGACGCTGGTCACACCCCACCGAGAACGCCGCCGGGACCGTAAGGCGCGCCAGCGCGAGACCGCACTTCGCGTGACCGAGGTTCAATCAGCACGCCGCTCCAGCAGGCGAGACAAGGCCGCTGCACTGGCCGAGGAACGCGACGCGTACAAAACGGTGCCTCGCGCCGGCGAGCGAGGACCAGTCACCCTACGTACTCCCGGTCGACTCCACATCCCCCGACACCAGGACACCTCCGCGACCTGGGCCGGCGCGTACCCCTTCCTCGCCGAAGGCGGCCTCGGCGCCGACGGCGTCTTCGTCGGCCAAGACCTCTACTCCGGCAGCTCGTTTGTCTACGACCCCTGGGTCTTGTACGCCCGCGGGCAGATCACCGCACCCAACATCGTCCTCGCCGGAATCGTTGGTTCCGGCAAGTCCTCACTGGCCAAGAGCCTCTACACCCGGTCGATCCCGTTCGGACGGCGCGTGTACGTCCCTGGCGACCCGAAGGGCGAGCACACCGCGGTCGCCGAGGCTGTTGGCGGGCGGGCAATCGCGCTCGGCCACGGGATGCCGACCCGGCTGAACCCTCTCGACGAGGGCCACCGTCCCTCCGGGCTGGACGACTCTCAGTGGGAAGCGCAGGTCACCGCAAGGCGCCGCGACCTGGTCGGTGCGCTTGCCGAAACCGTCCTCGGCCGTAGCCTCACCCCGCTCGAGCACACGGCCATCGACACAGCCCTCGCTGCAACTGTCCGACGAGCCGAGGTCCCGGTACTCCCGATGGTCGTCGACCATCTCCTCGATCCCCTAAAGCGCGACGACCCTGACGGCCGGCTTGCCGAAGACGGGCGCCTGGCCGCTCATGCCCTTCGGCGTCTCGTCGCGGGCGACCTCGCCGGCCTGTTCGACCGCCCGTCGACGGTCAGGTTCGATCCGACGCTGCCGATGATCTCGCTGGATCTCTCGCGGGTCACCGAGAACGCCACCCTCATATCCGTTCTGATGACGTGCGCGTCCGCATGGATGGAGTCCGCCCTCCTCGACCCTGACGGCGGGCAGCGCTGGGTGGTCTACGACGAGGCGTGGCGCCTCATGCAGCAACCAGCCCTCCTACGTCGGATGGATGCCCACTGGCGTTTGGCCCGCCACTACGGGATTGCAAACATGCTCATCTTCCACAAGCTCACCGACCTCGACAACGTCGGTGACTCCGGCACCGCGGCCCGCGCACTCGCATCCTCGCTCCTCGCAAACGCCGAGACCCGCATCATCTACCGGCAGGAAGCCGACCAACTCGGCCCCACCGCGACGGCCCTTGGGCTCACCAGCACCGAGCAGGACCTCCTGCCCACTCTCGGCACAGGGCAGGGACTCTGGAGGATCAAGAGCCGATCGTTCCTCTGCCAGCATCAGCTGCACCCCGAGGAGCTCGGACTCTTCGACACCTCGGGTCGTTTCGTGGGGCTTCCCCGTTAGTCCAGAAATTCTGAAGGCACTTCGGACTCGAACTCACGACGGTAGGCGCCCCTCCCCCGAGACGACACCGTCAAGACTGCCTTCTCTCAGGAGGCGTGGGCGTTCGCTCGCGCTTCGTCAAGTCGTTCTCGCAGCCAGGCTGGGATGTTCTCCGGGTCCCGGGGATAGTCTTCGAGATCCAGCCTCACGCGCTGGCGCCGCGCTTGCCGTCGCCGGCTCGCTATAGGTCGGCTGCGGTTGGTGATCCTGCCATGACCGCCGAGTGCGCCCAGCAGCGAAGGACCACGCGAAACCGGCCCCGTGTCCGAACAGTCCAATCCCGTACGTGGCTGGCTTGGTCATCCGCCAGGCAAACCAGGCAAGGACACCTATGATCATGATCTGGAGCGGCCAGGGCACGCGGGAGGCGAGGATCGAGGTGTCGATGCGGAGCAGGATGAGCGCGACCAGGAAGTAGACCGGCCCCATCACCAGCGGCCCGATGACGCGCTTGAGAGACCCGACCGCCATATCCCGGGTGCGGTCGATCATGAACAGCACTCCGGCTGCGGGCGCGAACGGGACCACGAGCCGGATCAGCGCATAGGAGAGCAGGATGACCAGGCCGGCGATCAGCAGGTAGCCGCAGACCACGACAACGGCGGCCGCGTTCACTAGCGCAGCGGTGGCACGGTTGGTCCAGTGCTCCCCACGCAAATGCTCATAGGCGACCGGGTCGGCGCGCTCGATCTCTGCGGCGATCTGGGCGAACTGCTTCTGCTTCTTTTTGACGACCTCGGCGCCGTCGCCCGAGGGATCCTTCTGATAGGTCTCGGCCTCCGCCCAGGACAGATGGGTCGCTTTGAAGAGGTCCGGACCGTACTTCGTCGCCGTCTCCGAGTCCGCATCCCCCAGCGCACCGGAGAGCCAAGCCGAATACTGAGTTGACTGGACGATGTCGTCCATCTGACCAGCGACCGCGGCCACGGCCGGGTCCTCGCCCTCTGCGGGTTTCGGGGCGTCGGCATTGAACGCGCTGATGAAGGTCGTGGTGACAGTCCGGACCCCATAGTCGACACCGCGCACGGCCTCGGCGGGATACTGGATCAGGAACGAGACCACGAACAGGACCCCGAGCGCCCACGCGCCCGCGTGGACCGAGCCGGCGAACGCCCCCGAGCGAGCACGCCACAGCACCAGCGCGCCAACGATCAGAAGCACGACAGTCATCCACGGCGCCCACACCGACTCGGTGACTGCTCTCGTTGCGTCCACGACAGGCTCGGTGAGGGCCTGTAGCGACGAATCGGGCGCCACGACGGAGTGGAGCAGGGCGTGGGTCCAGTTCGGGATCACACCGGAGATCTCGAGGATGATGTTGCCGACCGCGGTCCCGGCTGAGGCGATGAACTGTCCAGTACACCCGTTCTTGTACGTCCACCACTGCGGCGTCGTCCCGTAGACCGACTCCAGCGTAACGCCCTCATCGGTGAACGGGTCGGCGTCCGCTGAGGGCGGCTTGGTGACCTGGATTGCCAACGAACCCGGGCCACGCGGCGAAGCCGGGATCGGCGGGTCGTCGTTGTCGCACCCCAGGTCAAGGGCCACAGGGCCAGCAGCGACCCCCGGTGCCGTGTAGACCACCGGCGCGAGCGCCAGGCACAGCACAATCAGCAGACGGACCGTGCGCCGCCTACTTCGCGTCGGCTGGCGTTGCGCCCGATCGCTCACCTGACCCCTTCGTGCGAATCCTTCAACCCGCCGACTCGTGCAAGGTCACGCTACGTGCGTCTTCCGCGACATGGGTCAGATTCGCAGGCCAGGCCATTCGCGGAGGGAGCATCGTGCAGGTCCAGGCGCTGCGCAACAAGTTCGGGCGTCGACCCCGGATTCACGTTCATTGCTGCGGACCAACGTTGAAGTCGCCTCGCAGTCGGTTTCACCGATCGATCTCGGAATGAGCACCGAGCGGAAAGCCAAAATGCCCTTCGCGCCGTGCATTGCTGAATGCCCAGGGGCCAGGCGCGCACCTTCCAGTACCCACGAGGAGGTCGCCTTGGATGCCCACACGCTTCGCCACGCCATGGACAGCATCATGCTCAAGCTGGCACGCCCGTGGCGGCACCGCCGACCGAAGGAGGCTCCGGTATGCACGTGTCAGTGCCCGGTACCTCACAAGGTGTTCGTCACGGAGCCTCCTGGATACGGCTCGCTGCTCGAGTGCCACGGCGATCACCGCCATGGCATCGCGGTGACGATCGGCATTGACGGGATGCTTCGGGACCTCGACGGAGGTCACGTACGCCCCGGCCGCAGGCCGTCGAGGTGACCGCCGTCGTCGAGGCGTTCGGCGTCATCGGCTCGGTCGTCTCCTTGGTGATGTTCATCCCGCAGGCGACGCGTACATGGCGGTTCCGCAGACAGCCAGAAGCGCTGACAGGGAGCTCCAGGATCGGAATGGTTCTGGTGCTCGTCAACGCGCTCGCCTGGGCTGGGTACGGCATCGGTACTGCCGCATACTGGACGGCCATTCCATCCGCCTGCAACGCGCCCCTGGCGCTCGGCGTTCTGTGGCTCCTGCGAGCACGCCGCAGCGGGCACACCTCCCAGTCAGATCGACAGGAGGTTCGACATGCCCAACGACAACCGGACCAACGAGCAGAGGACGGCCGAGCGCTCGGCGAAGCTTGATGCTCTCCATGAGCGACTCACCGCCGCCGTTGAGGGGCTGGTCACCGGCGACGACTGGCGCAGGGCGATGGAGTTCGGCGCACGATTCCGCAGCCGCAGCTTCCGCAACTCCAGACTCATCGAGGTCCAGCACCTGGAGGCGTACAACCTCGGCATGGTGCCCCACCCATTCCCGACGTACGTTGCCGGGTTCCGTCAGTGGCAGAGCCTCGGGCGGTCGGTCATCAAGGGATCGCACTCCTATCAGATATTCGCGCCAGTGACAGGGCGGTTCGCGTCGACCACCCCGACAGACGCGGGCTCGTGGCGCCGACTGACCCGAGGCGAGCACCCCCGTCCTGGCGAGGCCGTGAGGTCCAAGATCGTTGGAGTGAAACTGGCCCACGTCTTCGATGTCTCAATGACCGCTGGCGATCCTTTACCCGAGGTGCCGCAGCCCAAGGTCCTCGCAGGCGAGGCGCCCGACGGACTTTGGGACGGGCTGGCCGACCAGATCACCGAGCGCGGCTACGGGCTCCGCCTGGTCTCGAACAGGGCCGCGATCGGAGGGGCCAACGGGATCACCGACCACCTGAACCGGGAGGTCTCCGTACGCGTCGACATGGACGAAGCAGCCATGGTCAAGACGGCTGCCCACGAACTTGCGCACGTCATCCAGGGCGTCCAGAACGTCGACGGGCCGATGCACCGTGGGATCGCGGAGGTAGAGGCCGAGAGCGTCGCGCTGATGATCGGCGCCGCGCACGGCATGGACACATCCGACTACACGATCCCGTACGTCGCGACCTGGGCCGACCGCGTATCAGGCCAGTCACCGGTCGAGGTCGTCCAAGCCACCGCTGAGCGGGTACGTCGAATCGCAACCACCATCCTCGACAAGCTCGACACTCCGAAGATCAACGACGGCGCTCCACCAGGACTGGATCGCACGCGCCCTGAACCGACCCGCTCCACCGACACCATCCGACCGCTGACGTCGACTGGGCCGAGCGAGGCGATCGGACTATGAGTGCCAAGCGCAACAAGAACCGCAAGAGCCACGCCAACCGTCCGCGTCGGGTCCCGCCGGTCCTCCCCCGCCTCAAGATCCGCGTATTCGATGACGACGACCTTGTCGTCACGCTCGACGGCACGCCCTACAGGCTCCCCGAGCACTGGACCGAGCTCGGCCGCGACGCCGTCCCCCGGCTCGTCGACCTGGTCGCGGTCGAGCATGGACCCGTCCATGTCCAGGTGACCGAGGCCGACGGCAAGGTCTACACCGACATCGCCACACCGCCCGACTTCGCATCGGCGATCCCAGTCGCCTCCAATCCTCGCGGCAAGAACGACGGAATGTCCGAGTTCGTCGAAGGCGGGTACGTCCCCGGTGAATGGGTCGACGTGGCCGTGATCGTTCACGCAGTGCAAGCCGACAGCCAGGGCTATGCCAGCCTGAACATGCCGCCCGCACTGCTGCAGAGTGTGCGGGGGGACATCGTTCTGCTTGGCCGCGGGTCCGGCACCTACAACCTCATCGAGCCGCGTTGAACGCCAACAGTCGCCCGGTCGATGATCAGCTCGTCAACCTCGTCCTAGGACTTGTCCTTGCTCTGACTGGACTCATGGGGCTTCTCGGGATCGCGGGCGTCATCACCGCATGGGTTCAATCACTGCCGGGTCCTCGAGGAGGTCCCGCCCAGGTGGTCCAGGTGCTGGCACATCCTTTTGCCCCTGGCCACGCTTTCGGCGTGCCCGGTCTCTCCACTGTCGCCTATTGGAGCGCGGTCGTCCTGCTGCTCCTGGCCGTCGCTGGCGTGAGCTGGTGGGTCTGGCAGGTCATGAGCCGGCACCAGCAGGACGTCGCACGCAACCCGCGCCGGCGCCCCGGCACGGCAACCGCACACGACGTCGCCGCCACGGCGTCGAGGCGCGCGCTGCTCAAGCGAGCCAACACTCTCCGCCCGTCACTGACACAACCTCGGCCGTGCGAGGTGGGCTACTTGGTTGGCCGCGCTCACGGTCGCGAGGTCTGGACGTCCGTCGAGGACTCGACCCTCGTGCTCGGCCCGCCGCGTTCAGGCAAGGGCCTCCACGTCGTTATCAACGCGATCCTCGACGCGCCAGGTCCGGTGATCGCCACGTCCACCCGGCCTGACAACCTGGCCGCGACGATCACCTGGCGCCAACGCCAGGGGCCCGTGGCGGTCTTTGATCCGCAACGTCTCGCACAGGGCGTACCCGCCGGTCTCCGATGGTCACCCGTCCGCGGTTGCGAGGACCCGCTCGTTGCGATGATCCGCGCGACCGGCCTCGCGTCCGCTACGGGACTGTCCGCGGGCGGCGTCGAAGGCGGTGGCTTCTGGGAGGGCAAGACCCGCACCGCACTTCAGACCCTGCTCCATGCAGCAGCACTCGACCGGCGTACGCCACGAGAGCTCTACGCATGGACGCTCAACCCCTCGCTGGCATCCGACGCAGTGAACATCCTTGCCAGCGCACCCGGTGCTGCCGAGGGCTGGGCCGACTCCCTGGAATCAATGATCCACGCCGACCCGCGTACCCGAGACTCGATCTGGATGGGAGTGTCCCTCGCGCTCTCATGTCTCGCCGACCCACGCGTCGTCGACGCCGTCAGCCCAGCCGACGGCGAGCACTTCGATCCCATCGACTTCCTCAGCGACAACGGCACCCTCTACCTCCTCGCCACTGGTGCAGGAAGCGGCGCCGCCTGGCCACTCGTAGCGGCCTTCGTCGAAGACCTCGTCGAGACCGCGCGCCACCTCGCCGCCCGAGCTCCCGGCGCCCGACTCGACCCCCCGCTCCTGCTAGCGCTGGACGAGATCGGCAACCTCGCCCCGCTCCCCTCGCTGCCAACCCTGATGGCAGAAGGAGGAGGCACGGGGATCACCACCATGCCCGTACTCCAGTCGCTCTCCCAAGCACGTGACAAGTGGGGCGAACACGCCGCTGGAGCAATCTGGGACGCCGCCATCGTCAAGATCATCCTCGGTGGCACGGCCGCCGCCCGCGACCTCCAAGACCTCTCTACCCTCATCGGCGAGCGCGAGGAACGCCACGACACCCACATTGTCGGCGACTACGGCTCCCGCAGCCTTCAGCGTTCAACCCACCGCGTACCGATCATGCCTCCTGACGCCGTCCGCACCCTTCCGTTCGGGACGGGCCTCGTCCTTCCCCGCGCAACACCACCCATCGTGACCGATCTACGTCCGTGGACCGCTCGCGATGACGCCACTGCCCTCCGCCGCGGGCGATCCGCTGTCGAGAGCGCACTCCGACGAGGCGACCAGGAGTAGTCACCATGACTTCGTCTTCCACTTGCGCGGTGTTGGCTTCTCCACCTCGATCGGACGCACATGAGCAGGATTCATCCACGACTGATAGACATTCATGCTCTCCGGCGAATACGGCGCCGGCTCGCTGGCGTGGATCACCAGGCACTGCCACGCCGAATCCTTACGGGCGCTCAACTTCGACTCGGGAGTCCGTCGCCAGCCCAGCAGCAACCCCGGCGCACTGCGTAACCCGAACTCTCCCGTCATATCCACCCAGACGAAGAACGGCGGCGTACGCGGCACGGGTCGACCTCCCATTACAAACAAACGACCGACCCTCGGCGACCACGATACATCGCACGCATGTTCGATCAGCCCACGGCGCCGACCCCAGTCAAGAAGCAGTCAGCGTTGGGGCACACGCAACGTTGCGCTGCACGCTCTCAGGCGGCACGGTGCTCGGAAATCTGAATGACGGCACATGATGCAGCGCGTAGCGTTCCGCCCATGACCGTCCACGGCGAACCCGGGTCGTCACGACTTCCGAGAGAGCCGCGTCCGGTCCAGCCGGATTCCGCGGCACACCGGTTCCCTGGACTTCAGGATGTTCGAACTGATCTCGACCGACTCCGGATCCATCATCTCGACGTTGGACAGCTGATGCTCACCGTGGGCGGCGGCGAGCTTTACCTTCCGGACCTCTTCATGATGGCCGTGCTCCAACGGAGCTATGGGCTGGTAGACGCTTTCATTGACGCCGTCGACCACCACAACCTGCATGCTGCGGCGCCACTGCTCCGCGTTCAGATCGACTCGTTGTTCCGGCTGAGTTATGTGTGTCGGGCGCCGAGCGTCGACGACGTGGTGAGGGACGTCATGGCCGGCGTCGAATTCCGCCAGATGAAGGATGTAGACGGCAGGAAGCTGTCCGATGGTCGGCTCAAGGATCTGGCGCAGCCGTTCCATCCGTGGACCAAAGATGTCTACGACAAGGCGTCGGGGTGGGTGCACCTTTCTCGATCCCACATGGGTGCGGCCTGGCAAGTCCGAGACGACGTGCTGACGGGTGGTCTGCCCCTGAGGCCCGGGGTAGTGCCGGAGCGGCTTTGGCGGGAGCTGCTGGCCGCGATGCAACGCGCTACCAGGGAGGTGTTGGATTACGCGGACGGGTGGTCGAGCAGGAAGGGCTTGCCTCCCGACCAGTACAGAGACCTGCACGCCGACGGCCATCCGATCGTGACTGTCGAAGGCATGCACTCACCGGGACACGAATAGCCTCGTCGACCTGCTCCAGCGACCGAGGTGTCGTTGGCGGCGGCGACCGCACACCTTGTTCTCGAACGGCGCCTACCACCGAGGTGGCCGAGAACAGGAGCAGGGTGATGACGATTCCCACCCAGATGAGCTTGACCGGGTTCATCGCGACGACACCACAGCTGACATTCACCCAGAGCGGCATTGCCAGGTTCTATGCCCGTGTCGGAGTGGACCACTACCGCCGTGAGGCCGACGGTGCGTGGACCAAGCTCGATCCGACCTTCCACGACCTGGTCATGTTTCGCAACAAGGCCGAGAAGGCATATGAACGATTCCGGCCGGGCGACCACATCGTCGCGTCGGGCTACGTGCACGAGTTCACCCGCGAGCGCAACGGGCTCGAAGAGACGCACGAGCAGTTCGTGGCCAAGCAGATGGGCCATGACGCGGCGAAGACCAAGTACGAAGTGCAGCGGCGCGCGCCGGAGCTCGACTCACGGCCTGACGGTCCAACGCCGCCATCACCGACTCTGCACTCAGTCTGAGGCAGTGACGTGTCCGAGAACGGCTCGATCGCCGACGCGCAGTCCGGGCCTGGGACTCCGAGGTCGAACTCTGAGTGGGAGTTGGGCGCCGAGTACGAGGAACTCTTCGACCCCGTCGACGAGAGTGGCTTCGATACTGCGCCTGACGATCGTGACGACGTCATCCGTCCGGTCAACTGGAACACCCTCGGCCCCGACGAAGCCGAAGCCGAGTGGCGCGATCTGGACAACTGGGTGAAGTTCCTGAAGACGACCTACGGCTTGCCGCCCACCGTCCTCCCGCCGTTGTGGCACCGGCACGACGAACTCGTCTGGGAGCTCTCCGCACTCCACACGCACTGGCGTAACTCGTACGACCCCAACTCATCGGCCTCCGCGCCGGTTGCATGGCATCGCGAGTTCGCAGAAGCCCGCAACCGGCTTCGCGACTGGGTCTCCACCTGCGGCACCCGACTCGACCGGGACCGACCGACGCGGATCGCCGTGTGGCCAGGCGAATCGCCCCGCCCACCTGCGCCGGAATCGCCGATCGCCAACCGCGACGAGGATTTCCGCCTGTTCGTCGCCGCCGATATCGCCACCCGGCGGGGCTGAATCTGGTCTCGACCCGCTCCGCGGCGCCGTTATCCACCGCAATCCAACTGAGGCAGTCGGCGCAGACCGAAACAACGGATCGTCACCAGCGCGACCGCTTCGATGAATCATGAGGCACCCCAATGCTGCTCGCTCACGCCATCGCTCTCGCCGAGACGCGCTCGTACCTGGCCGCCCTCGCCGACCAAGCCCCGACGCTTGCTGCCACCACTGCGTACGACGATGTTCTGCTCTACTTCGACGCGATCCACAGCGACGAGGTGCCGGCGCTCGAACTCCTCCCGCTCATCGAGCCTCGCCTACTCCACGAGCTGACCGAGAAGGCGCTGCTCGACCTCGTACCCTTCGGATTCGATCCGCTACACCTCGAACTCATCCTCGCGATGATCGATGATGCATGCGGACATCCCGCAACAACGCCCACCGACCCGGGCGGCGACCGACCATGACGTACGCCGAGAGCGGCGCCGCCATCCGGGACGGGCTGACCAACCTCCTACGCCAGCAGCGCGTGCAGTTCAGACTTGGCGGCAGCGGCGTACCCGCCCTGCCCGTCGAGACCACCGACGCCGAACGCCGGGACGCCGGGGCTCAGATCCGTCGATTCCGGCAAACCGTTCTCACATGGTGTCACCAAGCGGCCATCGCCGGCGACCCCGAAGCCGACGACCCGTTCCTCGACCACGACCGCGGCTCCCGAACGAGGCGGCCCTACGACAGATTTCGAATCGAACTTCGCCGGGTCATCAGCGCCTCGACCTCCGACCTGCCAACGCTCGAAGAGCTCAGCACCCCACAGGACCTGCCGCTCGTCGAGTCCTGGCGCCAAGTCGCGAAAGGTGCGACACTCGGCGAGCACGACTTCTTCGCCGGCCTGGAGTCCGGCGCTCTCTCCATCCAGCAGGGCCAGACCTTGCTCAAGGACGCCGCCGCGGTCGTCCAGGCGGTGCTGATGCTCGACCGGCGCTATATGAGCACGCCCGGCTGGCAGCACATCCCGTCGCCGGGACGCCTTGCCTGGGCCACGATGGCTACCGCACTCGAAGCGAGCCTAGACCCGCCCGATTACACCGTCGACATACGCGGTTGGCGACCCGCGGCGAGCCTCGTCCGCGGCCCAGCCAAGCCAGGGCTTCTAGGGGTCCTCCAAGCCGAGCACAACCTCCTCGTACGCCTCAAAGCCCTGCCCAGCCCGATCAACCTCAAGAAGGTCGTTCAGTCCCAGCGGCTCATCAGCGCCGCGCTCGCCGACATCACCCCCTCCCCCGCACTCGCCACTCGATGGACCCGCCGAGCCACGACCCACGAGCTCGTCTTCAACGAACTGCGCAACGTCGCCGGCCGAGTCGGCGACGGCATCCACGCCGCCGAAGAGGCGGCGAACATCCGCCTCCGCCTCGACGCACTGCCCGAGTACCTCCGATCCGAGATGCCCGAGCGCGACTCGCCGATCTGGACGGCATTTGACAGCCGCTTCGAGAAGATCGACGCCCGCCTCGCCGACATCATCGAGGCCGGTATCGCTGACAAGACCCTCCTCCGCCGGGCTCACGTCCCGCGCCTCGAGGAGACCAGCCCCGAGCTCGTCAAACCCGTCCGCGTACGCTTCGCCCCCATTGCCGGCCAGCGCGGCACCGACCTCGCAACCGTAGTCCGCGAGCGCCTTCGACCTGCGCCCGCGACGCCAGCCGCACCTCCCGAGGCCGCAACGAGCCGTGCTGAGCTGTTCAGCGCCATCACGTCCCGAGCTGCTGCCAGTGCTCCGAACTCAGCGAGCATTCGCTGACGACGGCTGTGCGTTTAATCGGCACGCAAGAGTCGTACGCCGTCGTGCCCAGAGGGCGTACGCGAGAAGGCCGAGCGATCCGATCGCCAAAACCGGCTGGATGGGTGCGAACCAGTTGAGGGCTCCGCTGACCCCGATCGCCATGACAACGAGCTTGTTGCAGACGGGACACCCGACGGCGAACAACGAGATCACGCTGCCCAAGAAGGTCTTGCCTCCCTGGGTGGTGGGAACTGGAAGGTCTGGATCGCGGACGTACGTCGCAATGAGCGCACCGGTGAGGAGAGCCGATATGGCCCACACCGGATAGTTCCACCACAGCACGGGTGTCATGCGGTGATACCACGGGGTCTGGATGATCCCGGTCGGGATCCCGATCAACAGTGCGGTCGCAATAGCGACGATCCCGCCGATCGTCAGTCGACGTGCCAACAGCATGCCTGCACCCTTTACTCATCGTCGTCATAGATCGCCGTTGTAGCCGCTCGCGCGAGTGGTCGCGACGGTGGCTCATGTGTTCTGCAGGTGGATGCGCGCAAGGACGTGATCCCGCGGCGGGGTGCGCTCGTGAATGCTCTGTGCATGCCTGGTCACAAGCTCTGCCAGATCGTGGTCCGTGTCGGCAGAGAGGACGACATCGCAGTCGTCACAGGCAAGTTCGAACGTCACCGGTCACTCCCCTCCTTTCGCGCGGAAACGCATCAGATGGCGACGCGCAGACAAGACGACGTTGATGTCCCTGAATCCAGCTACAGCGAGACCCTCAGTCAGCTCATCGTGGGCGATGATGCGGTGAGGTGAGCCGTCGAGCCGATGTGTCAGCCGGGCCAGCGCGGTGTCGGTGAGGTCGTAGCCGATGAGTGTCCCGCCGGGCCGGAGAACCCGAGCGGCCTCTCGAAGGGCATCGGTCCAGTCAATGACGTGGTGCAGCATGAGGTAGGTCGTTACGACGTCGAACGACCCGCCGGCGTAGGGCAGCGCGGTCACGTCGGCTCGTTCGACTTTGACGTTGGGGTGGTCTTGGAGCCGATGGCCGGCGGCGCGCACCATGGCGCCGTCGACGTCAGTGACGGTGAGCCTGGTGTTGGGGAACCTGCGGGCCATCCCTTCAGCCATGGCGCCGCTACCGCCTCCGATCTCGAGGACGTCGCCCTGGAGCTCGACGCCATCGAGCGCCCAAGGCAGGACCCAGCGTCTGGCGAGGTGTCGCCATGGGCCACTTCGACAGAATGCGCTCTCGATGGCGGACATCACCGGCATCAGCCCAACAGCCCCTTCATCGTGGTGATCTCGTCGGTTTGAGCGGTCTCGATCTGCTTGGCCAGGGCGACGGCGTCGGGAGACGTACCGTCGGCCTGTTCGGTCTTGGCCATCTCGATCGCCCCCTCGTGGTGCTCGATCATCATCGTGAGGAACATCTGGTCGAACTCGTCAGCGATGGCGCGCGACAACTTGTCCATGTCGTCGCTGCTCATCATCCCGGGCATCGACGACGACATGTCCATGCCACTCATGTCCTCGGGGACCGGTTCGCCCCAGGATGTGAGCCATCCTGACATGGTCCGGATCTCAGGATCCTGGGCGTCCTTGATCGCCGCGGCGAGCTCCTTGACGTCGGAGCTCTTTGCCCGGGTCTCCGCCAGCACGGCCATCTCGACCGCCTGACGGTGGTGGGGAATCATCTCACTGGCGAAGGTCACATCAGAGTCGTTGAAGCCGACGTTGGAGTCGGTCGACTCAGCTCCGGTCGATGAGTCCATCCCCGACATACCTGGCATCGAATCGTCGCTGTCGCCGCAAGCGGTCAGGGTGAGTGCGGCGATCGCGATGAAGGCTGCAGCCGCGAAGGGTTTAGTATGCACGGTCGGTCTCTTTCACTGGATGTGGCGGTTCTAGGACTGGTAGACGAGGGCGGCCATCATCCCCGCCTCGGCGTGGTAGACGTTGTGGCAGTGCGCCATCCAGTTGCCGGGGTTGTCGGCTTGAAGCTGGACCGCGAGCTTCTGCATCGGTTTGAGCAGGACGGTGTCTTTGCGGAGGCCGTTGGGCAGCGCAAACGTATGGCCGTGCACATGCATCGGATGCGCCATCATCGTCATGTTCGAGAGCTGGATCTGGACGCGTTTGCCCGGTTGGAGGGTCAGCGGGTCGTTGTCGGGATACGCAACTCCGTTGATTGCCCATTCATAGGGACTCATCTGCCCCGTCAGGGTCAATGCGAGGTCTTGCTCGACGTCTTGTGCTGGTAGGCGTGCCGACTCTGCCGGGGTCAGGTCTGCGCCCATCAGAGTCGGTCCGTTGAGTTCGGCGACCGCGTCGTCTGGCGCAGGTGCCGTGCCCGATGCGGTACGGATGAGGGCGAATCCTCGCCCGTCCTTGCCGATCGGCCGGGCGACAAGTGGGAAGACGCCGTCCTGGAGGGTGACCACCGCGTCGTACCGCTCCCCCATGCCGATGTAGAACGCGTCCGCTTGTCGGGGCTCAACGGGGAACCCGTCCGCATGGGTGAGTGACAGAGAGTGGCCACCGACGGCGACAGCGAAGATCGTGTCGGCTGCGGCGTTGATGAACCTCAGTCGCACCCGTTGACCGGACCTGGCGCGCAGAACATCAGGGCTGGAAGCGACCCGCCCGTTGATCAGGTAATGGGGATATTTGACGTCACCAGCATCGCCGAAGGGAGACTCCGAGGATTCCATCGGCATCCCGTCCATTCCAGACATCGAGGATCCCGATCCCATGTCCATGCCCTCCATCCCACCCATCGGGCCGGAGGAGCCGGAAGGGGCAGCGACCAGGCTGGCTAGAACGTCATCAGGAGTCTTTCCGGTGCCGTCGATCCAGTCATCGAGGACGACGATCCACTCCTCGTCGTAATCGCCCGGTTCGGCCGGGTCGTCGATCACGAGCGGGGCGTACAGGCCGCGGTCAAGCTGAACCCCGACGTGCGGATGGTAGAAGTACGTTCCCGGATCCGGGGCGACGAACTCGTAGACGAACCGGGAATCCGGTGTGATCGGATCTTGGGTGAGCCCGGGCACACCGTCGGCGGCGTTGCTGAGAGCGATGCCGTGCCAATGGATGCTGGTGTCTGCAGGAAGTTGGTTCTCAACCGTGATCCGCAGCAGATCTCCTGCCGTTGCCCGGATCAATGGCCCTGGGACGTTGTCACCGAAGGCCCAGGTATCAACGGCCACGCCGCCGAGGTCGACCGACGCCGCACGGGGTTTCAAGGCGTGCTCTACGACCCGCCGCCCTCCCATTGGACTCATCGGGGACGGGGTAGGCAACACGGAGCCCGTCGACGGTGATGCGGACGTCCCGGAGCAGGCCGTGAGGAGGCCACCGCCGGCAGCTGCTGCGGAGCCGAGTAGAAGCGAGCGACGCGAGATCCTCATGCGTGCCCCTCACCGTCGTTGGTTCGCGGGCCGTGCTCGAGCTCGGCGTTGAGATGGGGATGGACCTCGTCGGCTGTGAGATCGTCACCGGTCAACTGGTGTTCCACACCGGCATGCCTATTGCGCTCAGTGCCTCGCGTTCGCGAGCCGATGATCGTGCGGCATACGAGGAAAACCGCAGTCCAAATCGCAACAAGGCCGAGGATCCCCCACACCCAGGCTATGCTCCAAGCAGCGTTCATCACGGCTCCAGCCTGAATGCTGACTTTTGTGGTTGTCCGGCAGGTTCCATGAAGGTTTGACGAAGGTCGGCGCCGTCAGGGCCTGAGTCGGTCGTGTTATCACCCGATGGCGGCCAGAATGGGTCCATGAGCCGTCCCGCCCACGAGCACCCCGTGCAGGCCGCAGATCCCGTGTGCGGCATGAGCGTCGACCCAGCGAGCACGCCGCACTCAGCGACATACCGTGGCGAGCGCTACTTCTTCTGTTCCGCTGGATGTCGGCAGCGATTCGAGGCCGATCCTGTGTCGTACGCGGCGGAGGGTACGCGCCAAGCCAGCCGAGAGCACACCGCCGGCCACGGGCACGAGACGCCCGACCCGCACATTCGCCCAGATCACGACATGCACGCTCCGCATGAGCACGACCTTCACGTGGCCTCGCCCGCCGCTGAGGCGCAACCCAAGGACGCCGCGGCGGCTGCCACGGAGTGGACGTGTCCGATGCACCCCGAGATCCGCCGTCCGGGTCGGGGTGCCTGCCCGATCTGCGGGATGGCGTTGGAGCCGGTGACCATAACCGTCGACGACGGCCCGAGTCCTGAGCTGAGGGATATGACCAGACGGTTCTGGGTCGGTCTCGCGCTGGCCGTACCGGTGGTGATCTTGGAGATGGGTGGCCATTTCGTCGACGCGATCGGCGCGGCGCTTCCGCAGTCGACGTCGAACTGGATCCAGCTCGCACTCGCCACACCCGTGGTGTTGTGGGCCGGGTGGCCATTCTTCGTTCGGGGGTGGGCCTCGGTTCGGACCCGAAACCTGAACATGTTCACCCTGATCGCGATGGGCACTGGGGTGGCCTGGCTCTACAGCCTGGTTGCGACCGTGGCCCCAGGGATCTTCCCCGACTCCTTCCGTAGCTCGGCTGAGATGGCCGACGGAATGGGGTCGGGGGCGGTCGACGTCTATTTCGAGGCGGCCGCGGTCATTACCGTTCTGGTGCTCCTGGGGCAGGTGCTGGAGTTACGAGCCCGCGAGCAAACCTCGGGGGCTCTTCGTGCCCTGCTCGATCTCACGCCGAAGACCGCTCGTCGCGTGCGCTCCGATGGCACAGATGAAGAGGTCGGTCTGGATGAGGTCGTTGTCGGGGACCTTCTCCGCGTGCGCCCGGGCGACCAGATCCCGGTCGATGCGGTGGTGACTGAGGGGAGGTCGTCGGTCGATGAGGCGATGGTCACCGGTGAGTCAATGTCGGTCAGCAAGTCC
Organism: Nocardioides sp. NBC_00368; assembly: GCF_036090055.1. Taxonomy (NCBI): domain Bacteria; kingdom Bacillati; phylum Actinomycetota; class Actinomycetes; order Propionibacteriales; family Nocardioidaceae; genus Nocardioides; species Nocardioides sp. NBC_00368. The sequence goes on along the minus strand of NZ_CP107970.1, from coordinate 1,268,910 downwards.
GAAGGCGACCGCGTGATCGGGGGCACGATCAACACGACCGGTGGTCTGGTGGTGCGTGCCGAACGTGTCGGCCGAGACACGATGCTGTCCCGGATCGTGGCGATGGTTGCCGATGCTCAGCGCTCTCGTGCGCCGATCCAGCGCACTGCAGACAGGGTCGCAGGGGTCTTCGTTCCTGTGGTGATCGGAATCGCCGCGCTGGCGTTCGTCATCTGGGCGCTGATCGGTCCAGAGCCACGGATGGCCCACGGACTGATCGTCGCAGTCGCGGTGCTCATCATCGCCTGCCCGTGCGCCCTCGGCCTGGCCACTCCGATCAGCATCAAGGTCGGTGTGGGCCGCGGAGCCGAGTTGGGGGTCTTGATCAGGAACGCCGAGGCTCTGGAGCGGATGGAGAAGGTCGACACGGTCGTGGTCGACAAGACCGGCACCCTGACCGAAGGGAAACCCTCAGTCACCAAGATTGAACTGGCAGACAGAGACGGAGACCTCGGCGATGCATTGCGCCTTGCCGCTTCAGTCGAGCGTGCATCGGAGCACCCACTTGGACAAGCGATCGTCGATGCGGCGACGGAACGTGGTCTGTCGCTGGCGGAGGCGGCGGACTTCGACTCTCCACCCGGTCGCGGCGTCGCCGGAACCGTAGACGGCAAGCGCGTCGTACTCGGGAGCACCGCGTTCCTCGCCAACGAGGGCATCGACCCCATGCCGCTCGTGCCCGTCGCCGACCGGCTCAGATCGACGGGAGCGACCGCGATTCTCATGGGTGTCGACCACCTGCCGGTCGCAGTGTTCGCGATCGCAGACCCAATCAAGCCGACTACGCCAGGTGCTCTCGCGCTGCTCGAGCAGGACGGTGTCGAGGTCGTCATGCTGACCGGCGACAATCGCGTCACCGCCGACGCCGTCGCGAAGGATCTGGGAATCGCCCGTATCGAGGCCGAAGTCCTGCCCGACCGCAAGGCCGAAGTCGTCCAGAACCTCCAGTCTGAGGGCAAGGTGGTCGCCATGGCCGGCGACGGCGTCAATGACGCACCCGCCTTGGCCGCAGCCGATGTCGGGCTGGCGATGAGCTCAGGCACCGACGTGGCGATGGAGTCCGCCGGGATAACCCTCCTCAACGGCGACCTGATGGGCATCGCTCGAGCACGGACCCTGTCGGACAAGACCATGCGCAACATCAAGCAGAATCTGTTGTTCGCCTTCGTCTACAACGTCGCAGGAATCCCTGTCGCCGCCGGAATCCTGTACCCGTTCACCGGACTGTTGCTGTCCCCGATCATTGCGGCCGCGGCGATGGCTCTGTCCTCCGTCAGCGTGATCACCAATGCCTTGCGACTGCGCGGGGAGAACCTCGGTTGAGCCGCCGCGAGTGCCCAATCAGCAACGCGCGAGACTGGGCCCCATGACAGCACCAGTCCCGGTCCTAGTAGTCGAGGATGAGCGTTCCCTCGCGCAGATCGTGGCCGACTACCTGACCAAAGGTGGCTTCGCCGTCACGCAGGTCCACAACGGTACTGACGCAGTCGACCAGGTTCGCACTCACGACCCCGACCTGATCCTCCTGGATCTTGGCCTACCTGGGTTGGACGGCATCGAGGTGTGCCGCCGCATCCGCACCTTCTCCGACTGTTACATCATCATGCTCACCGCCCGCGAGGACGAGATCGACAAGCTCATCGGGTTGGGCGTGGGTGCCGATGACTACATCACCAAACCATTCTCACCCCGCGAGCTCCTCGCCAGGGCTCAGGCCGCCGTGCGACGCCCCCGACTCAGCAAGCTGACAACACCACCGGCAGAAGACCTGCTCCGGTTCGACGGGCTCAGCCTGGACCTCGCGGCCCGCGAGGTCAGCCTGGATGAGGAGAACGTCTCCCTCACGCGCACCGAGTACGACCTGCTGGCAACTCTTGCGCAATCGCCACGGCGAGTCTTCTCGCGGCGCCAACTTGTCAACGCCGTCTGGGGCGAAGGTTGGGGCGGCGACGAGCACATCGTCGACGTCCACATCGCACACGTACGCAGCAAGCTGGGCGAGGATGCCACCAGCCCTCGCTTCATCGACACCGTCCGAGGGGTCGGCTACCGGTTCAAGGCGGAGCAGACGCGATGAGGCTTCGGCAATGGCCGATCGGGATGCGCCTGCTCGTGGCGCAGGCACTGGTTCTTCTCGCGGCCATCATCTCCGCTGCCGTCATCGCCGCTGTGGTGGGGCCACCTCTGTTCCACGAACACATGCTCCAGGCAGACCACGCTCCCGACCCCTCCGAACTGGAGCACGTCGAACGGGCTTTCCGAACCGCGAGCATCGTCTCCCTGGGTATCGCCGTCCTCACCGCCGCGCTGCTGGCGTTCGCCGTCAGCTGGTTCCTGAGCCGACGGTTCCAAGCCCCGCTGACCCGGCTGCAACGCGCCGCTGCTGAGGTGGCAGCAGGCCGCTACGAAACTCGTGTGCCGGTCGGGGACGCCGGCCCCGAGCTCGACGCATTGGCCGAATCGTTCAACACTCTCGGCGCTCAGCTCGCCAGCACAGAGCACACGCGCCGACGCCTCCTCTCCGATCTGGCACACGAACTTCGCACACCGATCGCCACCCTCCAGGCCTACCTCGAGGGCCTCGACGACGGCGTACGCCAATGGGACCAGCCCACTCGCAACGTGTTGGGCGACCAGGTCACGAGGCTGGCACGCCTGGCCTCGGACCTCGATTCGGTCTCCCGAGCCGAGGAGGGCCAGCTGCAGATGACACTCGAGCCGGCCACCACAGCCGAGCTGGTCCGTGCCGCACGAGACGCGGTCACCGCCCGGTACGAGGAGAAGGACATGCGAATCGACGTGATCGAGAGGGGCCCAGGCCACGTTGCAGTGGACCGCACCCGGTTCCTCCAGGTGCTCACCAACCTCTTGGACAACGCGCGCCGGCACACGCCGAGAGGCGGAACGGTCACCATCGACACTCACGCCGAGGATGACTGGGTAACGATCTGCATCACCGATACCGGCGACGGCATCTCTCAGAGCCAGCTCGCGCACATCTTCGAACGCTTCTATCGCGGGGACACTGCGCGAACCGGCGACGAACAAGGATCGGGAATCGGCCTCACGATCAGCCGTGCGATCGTCGAGGCGCACGGGGGACGCCTTGACGCATACAGCCGTGGGCCGGGCATGGGTTCCACCTTCACCCTTAAAGTCCCTGCCCTGACAACATGAAGGTTTGATGAAGGTTGCTCCGACCGAACCGCCAGCCTTATTGCGAGAGCTTTGCAACTACATAGGATCCCGGTCATGACGACGCGCCTCGATGCTCCGCCTCAGCCCCGGCTTGGATGGGACCAACGAGCGAGCTTGGCGAAGACCCTCGGTTTCGTAGCCTTTCTCCACGTGCTCGGCTGGGGCCTCCTCGTCGGCGTCGCTGGGCCACATCAGTACGACGTCGGGGGCAAGGTGCTCGGCATCGGCCTGGGCCTGACCGCCTACACGCTCGGCATGCGCCACGCCTTCGACGCCGACCACATCGCGGCGATCGACAACACCACCAGGAAGTTGATGGCCGACGGGCAGAGGCCCATGAGCGTCGGATTCTGGTTCAGCCTGGGGCATTCGTCCGTGGTGCTCGTCATGGTGCTCGCAGTAGCCCTCGGCGTACGTGCCCTGGCCCGCGGCATCGGGGACGAGGGATCGACCCTGCAGCATGTCGCCGGCATCTGGGGTACGGCGGTCAGCGGCACCTTTCTGTTGCTCATCGGGCTGATCAATCTCGCTTCCCTGAAGGGCATTCTGGGGGTTCTTCGAGAGTTGCGACAAGGCAGGTATGACGAGGCTGCCCTCGAGCACCAGCTGGACAGCCGCGGCTTCCTGAACCGGATCCTGGGCAAGGTCACCCGCATGGTTTCCAAGCCTTGGCACATGTATCCGACCGGCTTCCTCTTCGGCCTCGGATTCGACACGGTCTCCGAGATTGGGCTGCTCGTCATCGCAGGTGGCGCCGTCGCCTCCAACGTGCCCTGGTGGGCAGTCTTGACACTGCCGGTCCTTTTCGCAGCCGGAATGTCGTTGCTGGACACCCTTGACGGCGCCTTCATGAACGTGGCCTACGGGTGGGCCCTTGCTCGGCCCGTGCGGAAGATCTACTACAACATCATCGTGACTGCGCTCTCTGTCGCCGTCGCTCTCCTCATCGGCAGCGTCGAGCTCGTCGGCCTCCTGGCAGCGAAGCTCGGGATCGATACCGGGCCACTCGGCGCAATTGCAGCGCTCGATCTGGAGAACGTGGGCTACGCCGTTGTGCTCCTCTTCCTCATCACCTGGGGTGTTTCGGTCGCTGTCTGGAAGCTCGGCCGGATCGACGAGCGTTGGAGTTCTGCCCCCCACCAGCCCGACTCCCGCCACTGACAAACCACTGTCGAAGACCGCGAAGGCCTGACCAAGCGTGCAGCTCGCTGTGCTGTAGTCCGGCGTCTCCTGAATCGCGCGATAAGAGGTGGCTGCTCAAGCCGTCGAGCCGTTGTCTACTATCGATCGTCGTAGCAATTCACTGGGAAAGACGTGCGCGTGAAGCTTGTAGTACGGACGACCGCAGCCCCCGCGAGGCGGATGTCATTGCGAGGAGGATGTCAGGCTGCACTCGCTGCCCTGCTCGGCGTTCTGATTTTGGCTTTCGCAGCACCGGCGGCGCAGGCGCACGCGACCCTGCTGTTCGCCACCCCGGCAGTCGAGGGCGCCGTCCCGACCTCGCCGAAGCAGATCCAGCTGGTTTTCGACCAAGAGGTCATTCCGGCCGAGTCGGCCCTGGAGCTGGAAGGCCCACAAGGGACTGCGTTCCGCCTTGGGACAACCACGTCGGGCGAGAACGGGCGAACGGTGAGCGCTGCCGTGCTCGAGGAGCTCGAAGTCGGCCAGTACGTCGTGGACTGGACGGTCACCGCCAATGACGGCGACACGATGACCGGCAAGTACCGGTTCGCCGTCGGATCCAGATCCGGCCTCACACTGGGCGGGGGCGGCGACCCCGAGGTCCGCGGCCTGGCAGCGCTGACGATCCTGCGGCTGGGATTGTTCAGCGGCCTCACGCTCACGCTCGGAGGATTAGTAGGAGCCCGAATAGCGCGACGCACATCTTCGGTGCAGGCTCGCGAACAGGATCCGGAACCCTGGTTACTCGCCGGCAGCCTGCTCGGCTTGGTGAGCGCGGTTGGCCTGGCCGTGGTCCTACTGGGCGGCGGGTCAATGGTCGCAGGCATGACACGTTTGCGACCCCTTGAACTGCTCAACACGACTCCCGGTTTGGTGGCTGCTGTGGAAGTGGTGGCGTTCGCCGCGGCAACTGCTGCCTGCCTTGCACGGCGTGGCAGCGTCGCCGCCGCAATGTTGGTCGCAGTGGCGGCTGCCGAAGGCGTCCGAGCACATCCGCAGGCCAGCAGTCCAGGGTGGGGCGCCGCACTGACGTTCGTGCACCTATGTGCGGCCGCGGTCTGGATCGGGGCCCTCGTTCACGTCGTGCGGGTCGGCCTGTCCCGCCGCCGACGAGGTACCTCCGCCGCGGAGGTAGTCCGCAGCTACGCGCGCGTCGCGGTGTGGTTGTTCCTCTTGGTACTCGGCAGCGGCGTCGTGAGCGGGCTGGTGTTGGCCGTGCCGGCGGGCCTGGTCGAGACGTTGACCGCAACAAGATACGGCCATTGGTTGGTCGTGAAGGCCGCCATCGTCGTGATCGTCGCTGCACTGGCGATGTGGGCTCGTCGGCACCTCTCGGCACGGTCGGACGCGACGCAGCCGTCGTGGACCGCCCGAGTGGAGATGGCAGGTCTTGGTGCGGTACTCGCCGTCTCCGCCCTATTGACCTCCCTTGCGCCGCCGGTTCAGCCCGATCTTGAATTGCCCTTCCCGCCACCTCCTGTCGGACCGGTGTCGGCAGCTGGAGGTCGCGCCGGCTGGATCGGCATCGGGCTCACGGCGTCGCAAGGTCAGCTGCTGGTGCGGCTGAGCACTCCGGACATGCATCCGGCCGCGGACGCCGTCGACACGACGACGTACGACCTCGTGGCCAACGCGCTTGCGCCGGGCGGCGCCGCACCTCGAGCGTTGCATCTGCGTCGGTGCGGAACCGGATGCTTCGTGGCCCCACTCCAGTGGCAGCGGGGTCGAACTACCATCACCCTGAAGGCCACTTCCTCTGAATTCCGCGGAGGCACCACAGCGATCACCGTGGCCTGGCCGGCTGAGCAGGCCGCTCAGCTGTTGAAGCGGACCGTGCGCGTCATGCGGCAGATACCGGAACTCGTCTTGTACGAGCAGGTCACCAGTGACACCAACGGCGCCTCAGGCATCGAGACCCGGATCCCCATGAGCGGTCAGGAGCTCCTGGACTCGGATCCCTACGGCTCCGGGATCGCGCCCACCGTCGTACAGCTCGGACGCGACCCCAACACCGGTGAGACCGAGCTCGCTCTGGCCTACCCCGGTGAAGGGACGTATGTGCATCTCACCTTGGACCATCACGACCGGATCATCCGCGAGACCCTGAACGCCCCGAAACACCTCACGACCAGAACGCTGGTCTACCCAGAGGACGATGACGGTCATGCCCACGAACAGTGAGCACGAGCAGTGACCACTCACCACCGCTCCGCGCACGTCGCCCTCGTGAATCACTGACACTGGGGTACCGAATGGCGACCTCTCACGCAATGTTTGGCAAGAGCACGGTCGGGCACCTCGCTCGAGTCGAGGCTGCTGTCGGCGGGTGGCCACATGGAGTAACCTACTATCTCAGTTAGTAGATGGCGGATGCCTCGCCTTCCGAAAGGACAACCTTCCAATGACACAGCTTCTGTACTCCGTGGCCATCCTGGCCTGCCCGGTGGGCATGGGACTCATGATGTTCTTCATGATGCGCCGCTCCGGTGGCCACACGTCAGCGCCGCCGGCAAACGAGCAAGAGCTCGCTCGCCTTCGCGCCGAGCTCGACCAACTCAAGGCTGCCCAGCGTGACGCCGCAGCCCGATCGGATCTCCCATGACCGACCTGATGGTTCCGGGGCTGGTAGCGGCCGCAGCGATCACGCTCACCTACCTGTTCTGCGTTCGCCCGATGCGGCGTGACCGTCAAAGCGGTCTAGTCGGCATGGGCCACGGGCGCTCCTGCTGTGGAGACTTGGACAGCCAGGATCGGCCGACCGAGATCGACCGACTTCATGCCGAGATCGCCGAGTTGCGTGGACAACAGCGGTCTGGTCCCCCTTGAGCCGACACGCCCACGCGAGTGAGCCGACGCCCCTATGCGATACCAGGTCCATAGCAGCGCCACCTCCGCGGCGGGATCGTCCCCTCGATGTGCTCTCCCCCGCTGCCTCGATGGCTACTACGGGCGGTATGCGCGCGGGATGAACGCGTCGACCTTCGGGACCAGCATAGGATCACATGACTCCAGGACGTTCCGAACGACGATGAGCAGCGTAAGAGTGCTGCCGGGCTCACCATCGATTCGGAAGCCACTGCCTGGGTGATCTCGGGCGAACGCCACGATCACACCCGTCGGCCGGGACACTGCGTCAGGATCGCGAACTGCAATAGGCTTCCTGCAGGCACGGCCAAGGGCATGCAGAGCTCTATGTGCTTGATCCACCCGCGCCTGCGGCGCGTCCTGGCTGGGCTCAGGTGGCACTGACGGCGCAACTCCGCCCTCCGAGACGGTCGATTGCGCCGCCGGCGACCCTTGCGCACCGAAGGCGTAAGCGACCTCCCACGATGCGCCGCCAAGCAGTGCAAGCGCAAGCACGACCGCAGGCATGGGATGCCGAGCGAACCATGCAGCGGCGTGCGTCACAGCGGCACCTGCCACGTGCCGAAGAGCGTGCGCAGGCTTGCCAGCCAGGCACCCCAGATGCCAGTGACCTCCAGGACCCCCAGAACCACCAGCATGGCACCGCCGATCCGCATCACGGATTGCGCGTGACGCCGGGCGAACGCGAAGACGCGAAAGGCGCGGCTGATGCCCATGGCGGCCAGCAGGAACGGGATCCCGAGGCCGAGGCTGTACGCGAAGGACAGCAGGGCCCCGCGACCGGCTGTACCGCTGGTGGTCGCGAGGGCGAGCACCGCCGCAAGCGTCGGACCGATGCATGGCGTCCAACCGATACCGAACATGACTCCGAGCACCGGAGCCCCAGCGAGGCCGACCGTCGGTTGGTAGCCGAGTCGGAAGGTACGTGATAGCCCCGGCACTGCCCCCAACACACCAGCGAACACCAGGCCCAGGAAAATCGTGACGACTCCGAGGATCCGGATGAGCAGATCCTGATGTCGGACCAGAGTGCCGCCGATCGTGCCGAACAGCGCTCCGTAACTGGTGAACACCACGGCGAACCCAAGCACGAACAGTGCGGTCCCCACTACTGCGGTCGACCGTTTCCTGGCGCTGGCCTCGCCCGCGGCGTCCGCTCCCGCCGCGCCAGTCACGTAGGCAAGGTAGCCAGGGACCAGCGGCAGACAACACGGGCTGAGGAACGAGATCGCGCCCGCGAGAATAGCCACCAGGATGGCCACCAGGAGTGGCCCGTAGGCGACTGTGGCACCGATCGACAGCGCATGAGTCATCCGAGCTTCTCCGCGTCCTCGATCAGGCCGCGCAGAGTGGTGGCGTCGATGCGGCCGATGTTGCGGGCGCGAATGAACCCGTTGCGGTCGATGACCAGGGTCGAGGGGACGGCACTGACCGGCACTATGCCGGTGAACGAGGCAAGCACGAGCCCGTCCTGGTCGTTGAAGCTCGGGTAGGTGATCCCGAACTTGCGCTCGAAGGCCAGGCCGGCCGCAGGGTTGTCGCGCACGTCGATCCCGACGAACCGTACGCCCCGTGGAGCGGATTCTTTCGAGATCTTTGCGAGATCCGGCGCCTCTGCACGGCAAGGCGCACACCACGACCCCCAAACGTTGAGGACGATCACGTGACCACGAAGGTCAGCCAGCGAGAGCATCTCACCGGCGATGGTCTCGCCCTCGACATTCGGAAGCGGGATGCCCTCATCCCCGGAATAGAGCGTCAAACCGACTTCTCCAGCGTCTGTGCTGCGGGCATGCGATCGGGTCTCGCGCAACTGCCACCAGCCAACGCCGAGGATCGCGCCGACCACGATGACCACAACCGCCGTGCGCACGTTGCGCCGCATTCCGTCACCCTCCAGTCATCTACTATCGTCCATAGTGGATAGTACGGCGCAGAGCCCGGTGCAGATAAACCGGGCCCCTCATGGACAGGACTCGCATGACCGACCCCAGCAGCGATCGAATCTTCGGCCTAACGCCACGCGCCCGTAAGGTCGTCGCACCACTTCTCATCGTCACGGTCCTCGTGATCGCGATGGGCACGTACCTGACCCAGCGGTCGAGCAACGGCACCGAGGCAGGTGGTTCCGAGGGTCGACGAGGGCCCGTCGTCGGCGGCGATTTGCACGCGGTTGGCCAGGTTGGCGACCGGCTGTTCGTCGGAGGCCACGGCGGAGCCGGGTACCGCAACCCTGCCGGGGGCTGGACGCAGATCGAGTCGCTCAACAACAAGGACGTCATGGGCTGGGCGCAATCAGGAGACACCGTGCTTGCCGGCGGCCACGAGGGCCTGTACGCCTCAACGGACGACGGCTCGACGTTCGACTCGGTCTCCGGATTGCCGGTATCTGATGTTCACGGCGTCGGTGCTTCAGGGAGGGTGGTTTACGTGGCCTCACCCCAAGCAGGGATCCTCGTCTCGGAGGACGGCGGAACGACATTCGAGCGGCGCAGTTCGCAGGGCATGGACTTCATGGGCACCATCTGGGTAGACCCGTCGAACCCCGACGTAGCGATCGCGCCATCGATGCAGGCCGGCGCCGCCAGAACGACCGATGGCGGCCGCACCTGGGATGCAATGGGCGGCGGCATGGGGTCCATGTCGGTTGCTGTCGGCGGCGGCGGACAAGATCTGTTCGTCGTCGGCATGGGTGACGCCCAGGTCAGTACTGACATGGGGTCGACCTGGACCTCGGCCGCGATTCCCGATGGCACCAGCGCGGCCTCCTACACTGCACAGGACAAGCTCGTCATCGCCGTTCTCGACGGCGACCGCGCTACCGTGTATCAGCAGGCGGGTTCCGAGTGGGAGCCATTGTCCTGACGGGCCACCTGTCCGCTGGCCAGTGACCGAGGAAGAGGAGTCAATCGGAAGTGCGCCCATTCGGAGACCTTGAGGCTGTGGTCATGGACCACCTTTGGGCGGCAGACGAACCGCTGACGGTTCGCGAGGTGCTCGAGCGGATCGACCGAGACCCGCCGTTGGCTTACACCACGGTGATGACGGTCATGGACAATCTGCACCGCAAGGGCGTGGTGACCCGCGAGCGCGAGGGACGGGCGTTTCGCTATTGGTCGACCAAGGACCGCGCCGCGCACACCGCCGACCTCATGCATGAGCTGCTCAACGGCAGCGGCGACAGCTCGGTCACGCTGCTGCGCTTCCTTGACACCATGTCGGCAGCCGAGGTCAAGAAGTTGAAGCGGGCACTCGGTGATTGATGCGCTCCTCCTGGCGACGTACGCCGCGGTTGCCGGGACGCTCGGCGCCGCGTGGCTGCGGGACGCCCGCTGGACGTCGCTTGCGCCCCGACTCGCCATCGCCGCCTGGCAGGCCTTGGCGATCTCGGTGCTGCTGTCCCTCGCTGCCTCTGGACTTGCCCTCGGTATCTCGTTCTCCCATGTCAGCGGCGATGTGGCCAGATTCTTCAGCCTCTGCGCCGAGAATCTTCGCCACGGCTACGCCTCGCCCGGCGGTGCATTCACGGCGCTCCTTGGCCTGACACTGTTCCTCGCGCTGCTTTCGCGGACCATGTGGTGCGCGGTTGGGGTGTCGGTGTCAGACCGCAGGGAGCGCGCCGCGCGTATCGCAGCATTTGACATGGTCGGACGACCTGATGCCGCGACAGGTGCCTTGATCGTCGAGCACGACGCACCGTACGCCTTCTGCATCGGCGGCCGACGCCATCGAGTCGTGCTCACGAGTGGCTTGCTCGCCGCTCTCCGCCCCGACGAGCTCGATGCCGTTCTGGCCCACGAGCATGCGCACCTTCGCCAGCGGCACCACACGGCGCTGGTCGCGTGTCGCGCGCTCTTCGGAACCCTCGCGCCAGTCTTTCCTGCCTTTCGTACGGCGATGCCCCTGGTGCGCCTGTATGCGGAGCTGTGCGCCGATGACGGCGCCCGCCGCCGGGTCGGCCCGGGACCGCTTCGCGACGCGCTTGCTCGACTTGCGTGTAATCCCGCACCAGCGGGCACGTTGGCTGCGAGCGCACACGATGTTGAGGCACGGTTGTCCCGGCTGCGAGACCGACCACGACGCTTGCCGGTGACTGCATCGGTGGGTGCATCGTTCGGAATCGCCGCGGCTGTGATGATCCCGCTGGTCCTGGCCGCCGCTCCCGCTATCGCTATCGCATGGGAAGGCATCTGTCGGATGGCGTGAGTTGTCTTCCTCCGTGACCAGCGGAGGCATGAATCGACGGGACTCCCATCGGCCCTGCGGCGGCACGCACAAGCTCATCTACTATTCTCCTTAGTAGTTCGTTCCTGAGGAGAGGAAGTGCGTCATGGCGAGCATCCGTCGCCGCGCCAAGAAGAGCGATATCGACAGGCAGCTGTCTACCTGGAGCAAGCGCCGCATCGCGTCTTGGTCGTTGTTCGGCCTGGCGGCCCTCATCGCCGTCCAGCATCTGGTCGCTCATGCCGGCTGGCGGCCGATCCCGATCTCGATGGGCTGGCAGGATCTGCTCATCGGCTACCCGGCTGCCGGCGTGCTCGCGGTCATCGGCGGCATCGTCGGGGACCCGAACCCGAGGGTCTGAGCACGGCATGACTGCGCTCTACTACATCCCTAGTCCGAGTGAAGGCGTCTGGCACATCGGACTCTTCCCGGTGCGCGCCTACGCGCTGTGCATCATCGCCGGCATCATCGCAGCCGTCTGGCTGGCTGAGAAGCGATGGACAAGCCGAGGGGGTCAGCCGGGGCGGATCCAGGACATCGCCTTGTGGGCAATCCCGTTCGGCATCATCGGAGGTCGGCTCTACCACGTCATCACCGACCCCGAGCTCTACTTCGGGGAGGGACGCCGACCGATCGAGGCCCTCTACATATGGCATGGCGGGCTCGGCGTCTGGGGTGCGATCTTCCTGGGTGCACTTGGGGCCTGGATCGGTGTCCGCCGCGCCGGCGCGCCGTTCGGTGAGATCGCCGGGGTGATCGCACCCGCCATCCCGCTCGCGCAGGCGATCGGCCGCTGGGGCAATTGGTGGAACCAGGAGCTCTTCGGCCGGCCCACACAACTGCCGTGGGGGCTGCAGATCAGCCCCGATAGGCGTCCGGACGGCTACGAGAGCTTCGCGACATTCCATCCCACGTTCCTCTACGAGTCGCTGTGGGACCTTGGCGTCGTGGGACTCGTTCTCTGGGTCGAAGCGCGCTTCAAGATCGCCGGCGGTCGATTGTTCGCCATCTATGTCATGGGCTACACCGCTGGCCGGGGATGGATCGAGTATTTGCGGATCGACACGGCGAACCACGTCCTCGGACTGCGTTTGAACGTATGGACCAGCATCATCGTCTTCGTCGCTGCAGCCACGTACTTCGCGCTGGCAACCCAGCGCGCCAGCGCTTCGAACAAGACTTTCGAGGCCTCATCTGCGGGTCCGGTCACGTGACCGACACCATCGACGCACCGCTGACCACGCAACCGAGCCAGCCCCCATCGGCACCGGGCAAACTCGGAGTCTTGGAACTCGGGCGATGGGCCTGGCGCCAGCTCACTTCGATGAGGACCGCCCTGATTCTGCTCCTTCTCCTGGGGCTGGCCTCAGTTCCCGGGTCGCTCGTGCCGCAGGAGCCGGTCGATCCGAACGCGGTACGCCAGTGGCAACAGATGCACCCCAAGCTGACGCCGGTCTACGAGCGACTCGATGTTTTCCACGTCTACGGGTCGCCGTGGTTCAGCGCGATCTACCTGCTGCTGATGGTCTCCCTGGTGGGCTGCATCCTGCCGCGGCTCAGGGTGTACTGGCGCGCTGCGACCGCTCCCCCGCCCCGCGCGCCCCGCAACCTGACCCGCCTCCCACACTCGATCACGGGTGCATCAAGCGCCTCCCCGCAGGAGGTCACCTCCGCGGCCCGGAAACTGCTCCGGCGGCAGGGTTATCGCGTCGAGACGACCTCCTCCGATGACGGGTCCGCGACCGTCTCGGCGCAACGCGGTTACCTGCGCGAGGCCGGCAACCTGGTCTTCCACCTGTCGTTGGTCGTGATCCTGATCGCCTTCGCCGCAGGAAGCTTCTTCGGGTTCCGCGGCTCGGTCAACCTGGTGCAAGGACAGACGTTCACCAATGCGCGCCAGTCCTATGACGACTTCGCTCCCGGACCGCTTTTCCGCGCGGACTCGCTCAAGCCGTTCAGCTTCACGCTCGACAAGTTCGAGGCGAACTTCATGACCTCCGGCCCCACGCTGGGCCAGCCCACGGCCTTCCGCGCAGACCTTTCCTACAGCCCCTTTCCTGGTGCCGACAAGGAGAAACAGCGGGTCGAGGTGAACCGCCCGCTGACCATCGGTGACACCAGCGTCTTCCTCGTCGGCAACGGCTACGCGCCCGCCATCACGGTCCACGACGGCGAAGGCAACACGGTCTACTCCGGTCCGACGGTCTTCATGCCGCAGGACGCCGGCTACACCTCCGTGGGGGTCGTGAAGGCTCCGGACGCCAAGCCCTCGCAACTCGGTCTCGACGCGCGGTTACTGCCGACGTACGCCTGGAGCAAGGAAACGGGGCCGATCTCGCAGTTCCCCGACGCGATGAACCCCGTGCTGTCGATGGCTGTCTACCAGGGCGACCTGGGACTGAGTAACGGTGTCCCCCAGTCTGTGTACGCCTTGGACAAGACGAAGCTGACCGCCGTCACAGACAAGACCGGAAAGCCGCTCACGCTCAACATCCCGATGGGCGCTACCCGCAAGCTCCCCGACGGCCTGGGCTCAGTCACGTTTGATGGCTTGAACCGCTGGACACGACTCCAAGTCAGCTCTACTCCTGGCGAAAGTATCGCCCTCGGCGGCGTCATCATCGGACTCCTGGGCCTCATGGGATCCCTATTCATCCGCCCGCGACGCATTTGGCTGCGCGCACACCGTACGGAGGTCGGCGCCGCTCTGGAGATCGCCGGCCTCGACCGCCTCGAGGGCCACGGCCTCGATCAGTCGCTGACCGATTTCCTCGCCAACATCGAGAAGGCAACCACATGAGCAATATCCAATACGCCCAGTTCAGCAACACCGCAATCATGTTCGCTGCACTGGTCTACAGCCTCGCGCTCCTGGCCCACATCGCCGAATGGTCGCTCCGCAAGGTTCCTCAGCCCGAACCGGCCCGCCTCGTCCGCGGCGGCGCCTCCGACGAGGACACGGACCCAGATCAGCGGACTCAGCAGATCTCCTACCGCGAGGACTTCGCGGGCCGCTTGGGCGTCGCCCTCACTGTCATCGGATTCGCCCTGAACGCCGGCGGGATGGTCTCCAGGGGACTGGCGGCCGATCGCGTGCCATGGGGCAACATGTACGAGTTCACGATCACCGGGTGCGTCGCCACCGTCGCTACGTACCTCGTGCTGCTCCGCTTCCAGCCAATTCGATGGCTCGGGCTCGCCGTCACCGGGCTGGTCGTCATATTTCTCATGGTTGCGGTGCTTCTGCTGGACGTCCCCGCGGGCCCGCTGGTCCCAGCACTGCACTCCTACTGGCTCTACATCCACGTGACGGCGGCCTTGCTCGCAACGGGAGCCTTCACGGTGGGCGCCCTGGCTTCGTGCCTCTACCTCCATCGGTCACGTGCCGAGGCCCGCGGCACCAGTAACCGTGGCCTCGCCGCACGACTCCCCGCCAGTGAGGTCATCGATGCGCTGGCCTACCGCCTGCATGCGTTCGGCTTTCCGGTATGGACCTTCGCGGCACTGATCGCCGGTCCTATCTGGGCGCGCTACGCCTGGGGCCGATATTGGGGCTGGGATCCTAAGGAAGTCTGGGCGTTCATCACCTGGGTTGCCTATGCGGCCTACCTCCACGCCCGCGCCACCGCCGGCTGGCGCGGCCACCGTGCCGCCACCCTCGCCCTCATTGGCTTCGCTGCGCTGCTGTTCAACTTCGTGGGCATCAATCTCTGGGGCGGAGGCCTGCACTCCTACGCTGGCAAATAAGGGTCCCAGCAAGCAAGCCGTCACTAGCCGCAGACGAGGTGCGCTGTACGCGCTCTACGAGCGGTCACTCTTGCGCTGGCTGCCGAGGTGCTGTCCGATACATCAGTCGCCGGACCGCGACCCCGACCTGCTGCCGGGGTCGCGGCACCCGACGACGCCATCGTGGTGTCACTTCCACGCCTCAAGGAATGGATAAGTCACCCAGACCCTTCATCGGGTGGATCAACGGTATGCACGCGCTCACCTGTGTTTGCAACTCGACCACTCGCCAGCCGCCGACTGCGATCGCCCGCAGCACGTCCGCGAACAGGTACAGGCATCGAACGTAAGGCGCGTCGCGACTGCGCGCAGCGCGGAATTGGTGCCGGAGTGCTGAGTGCGAGCGGCAGTCGTTCGATGAGCGCTTCCTGTACCAGCTCGAAGGGCCCCAACTGGAGCAGCGTGAGCAGGCTCTTCGGCGCTGAGCAGCCGACTCAGTTCTCCTTTGGCCCCGAACCAAACGGCTCTGATGGATAGCCGGTGTCGAAGTGCATGTAGTCGGCGACGTCGATGTTCTGCCAGATCCACCCTTCCTGGCGGAACGCCTTCCAGACCACTCCGCCTCGGAGGATCACTCCAGGAGCCTCTTTGCGTGCCCGGTGCTCGTCAGAGGGAAACCAACATTTGCAGCGCAGATCCTTCCAGGGGTTCTCAAAGGGATTGATGTCGATCGCCCTGCCGTTCGCGTGCGGAGACTCGCGAAACGGTGCGTTGATCTGGTTCGCTCTGCGGCAGTTGTACGCGGATGTGTTGTCGTCGGCGAGGCTGGCGTTTGCGTCGCCGCCGTACTCCTCAACTGGCCGCATCTTGCGAATCGGAAATCGAGCGTCGTACAGGCGACTGAAGATCCGGGCCACGCTAGCGGCCACATCACGATTGACCACCAGTTGACCGCGCTGCTTGACGCCCTTGAAGTCCACGAAGCTGACCCGCACCGAACGGAGCTGGCTGCGCCGCACGATTGGACATCCGGGTCGGACCATCCCTGCCGCCTTCATTCTTCTCCATTGGCCAGGGGCGACCGGTTCGATCACCGGACTGGCGGGGTCTTTCGACGAGGACGATTTGGAAGGACCAACCGACGGCGACATGGCGGTGGGCGCAGATGCTCTCTCAGAGAGAGTCGCCCCACCTTCCGAGGAGGCGCTGCCGTGCACGACCGCACATGCCGAGAGCACCAGATGCAGGACGAGGATGACACCCAGTCTTCGCGTTGCCCTCACTCGGTCTCCGGGAGCTCTCGCTCGAAGTACGACAATCGGCGACCGTCGACTCCAGTTGCGTCACGTGTGTGGCTCCACCCGGACTTCGCGTAGAAGGCGCCGGCACCCTCTGGCCCGGTGATGGTGACCAAACATGCACGCTCCCTTCCTGCTTCACGCGCCTGAGCAAGGAAGGCATCGACCAGCAGCGTGCCTAGGCCGTGGCCGCGGGCGTTCTCCGCCACAACGACGTGCGACAGGACGGCGAGGCGGGGCACATTGACAGTGTCCGTCGCGAGATCGCGAGACCGCCTCAGCGCATTCAGGTATCTGCGTGATCGCGTGACGAGGAAGCGCGCCAAGACCCTCGGCCTGCGGGTCAAGCCGAGGAGACCACACACAGCCAGGGCAACGCCGTGGTACGTCAGTAGAAGTCGACGGTGCTGAACTGGATCCAGGACGCCGACGAGGTAGCCAGACGGTACTCCCGACATCTCGACGATGAGCGCCACTGCCAGCGGACCGTCGAGAAAGGTCCGGTAGTAGCGGCCGAGGAATCGGGGCCCAAGCCGCGCAAAGAATCCATCAGGGAAATGCTGACGATGTGCAGCCACGACGTCCGGCAGATCCTGCAGGCCCATCCGCCTGATCCTCACAGGCGGACGATCGACGGACTCGCTCTGCGCTACTCCATCGTCTTGTGCAGCATGCTGTCTCAACGGCCCGCCTCCCACGCTCTACTATTGCCGATAGTAGAGCGCCTTTGGCGTTGAATTTCAAGGAGCAGCTGCTCCTCATGGGATCTGATGCCTCTAGGGGCGAGCGCCGTGATCAGCAAACGCGACCATCGGATCGACTGGATCGCCGCCATCTGGACGAACTTCGATGTGCACGTGTGGCCCGGTGCTGTTGCCCGTGCTTCCGACCTCTCCGATCCGCTGACCCTGACTCACGGATTGGCCCAGGCTGACGTCGATGACGGCCTGATGGCAGTACCAGATCTCGGTGCCGTCAGGAAGCTCGACGATCGTGCGGTATCCGTAGGAACCAGCCCAGCCAGCCTCAGTGACGCGACCACCGGCCACGGCGACGATCGTCGTCCCTTGTGCCGTCGCGAAGTCCAGGCCGGTATGGGTGTTTGCCCACAGCGAACTTCCCTCACCGAAGGTTCCTGTGAGGCGGTATGAAGCAACCGGGAGCACCCAGCGATCAGTCTCGCGATCAACCTTGAGCCGCTCGACCAGACGGTCTTGATTCGGCTGGCCCTTCGGGATGCGACTCGCCCTGGGCTTGGCAGGTTCGCGCGATTCGCGCACCGCAGGAGACCGCTCTGAAGATCGGGTCACCGACTTCGGCCGCTCGAGCGCCGATAGCGGCACCGAGGGCTTCGAGGTCGACTTCGTCGATGCAGCCGGCACCGCCGATTCCTGAACGGCCGAACCACCGCCCAGTGCAGCTGCGACCGCGGCGACAGCCAGAACCTGCGGGACCGCTCCTCGCCACTGGGGCGGGTTCCGACGTACGCCGCGGCGTCGGCCGCCGACCAGCGCCGGCGGATGCGGGGCCGGGGTACGTCCGGCACGCGCCTGCAACCGGCCTCGTTTGGTGTCACGTATCTGTTTGTGTCGACCAGGGCGCACCTGTTCTCCTCGTCCCACCGACTCGCGTACATGCCCGGCGCCACAGGCATGAAGTGGGGGATGCCCGTGCCGGGGAAGCCAGGCACCCGCCGAGGAAGGGAGAAATCCCGCTTCTCCTATCGACCATAGTTGATCGATTCTTGTGGGCCAACTCGAACGTTTGCCGCCGAATCCGCCGGGATTCATCGGGAGCGAGTTCTGATCCTGGATGGCTTTCGCCTAATATCGAGGCCATGCAGGACCTCCGTAGGGCGTCGCAGACACGCGGTGCACGCCTTGTGCTCGCCGCTGTTGCGGTGGCGCTGTTCGGGCTCCTGTCGATGCACGGCTGGGGGTCTCACGCCAGCACACACATCGTCGGGGCGGTGTCCCACGGCGTGAGCATCGTGGCGCCCGCGGGCCACGGTGACGTGCACGGGCTATCGCCATTGAGCGGTGAGGGCGCGACTGACCAGTCCAGGACTCACACGACTGCGCAGACGCCCGGGGCCCCATTCGACGGCGTGGACGGAGACCTTCTGGGTCTGTGCCTTGCCATCCTCAGCGGATTGATTCTGGCCGTCGCTCTGCTCATGGCACGACGCGGCATCCAGATTCTTTGCACGTTGCTCCCCGCCTGGCCGAATCCGGTCTTCTACGGGCGCGACCGCGACCCGCCCGATCTTCTCCAACTCTGTGTGATCCGCTGCTGACAGGCGCCGCTACGAGCCACCCAACCGGGTGACTCGGGCTTTCGGCTGCCCAGATTCGGATCACACAGATGGAGTATTTCTCATGCCCAAGAAGACCCTAACGGCCGCCGTCCTCGCGGCCGTCCTGCTCGTCGTCGCGGCCGTGGTGCTTGTCCTCGCTGCACGTGGCGGCGATGACGACAGCCACACCTCCGATACGCACAACGATGCCGATGTCACGTTCGCCCAACAGATGATCCCGCACCACCAGCAGGCGATCGAGATGGCTGAGCTTGCCGAGACCCGGGCTGAGAGCCAGGAGGTCAAGGACCTGGCTGCCGACATCGAGGCAGCACAAGGCCCGGAGATCGAGACCATGACCGGCTGGCTCGAGAGCTGGGGCGAGGACGTCCCGGACGAGGGCATGCCCGGCATGGATCACGGCGACATGTCGTCGGAGGAAATGACCGGAATGATGTCGGAGGAGGACATGACCGCTCTGGAGAATGCCTCCGGCGCCGAGTTCGACCAGATGTTCCTCACGATGATGATCGAGCACCACGAGGGTGCCGTCGAGATGGCTCAGACCGAGCAGGCCGACGGCGAGTTCCCTGACGCCACGGCGATGGCCGAGGACATCGCGACTGCCCAGACCGAGGAGATCCAGACGATGCAGGCATTGCTCAAGTCCTGACCATCGTCCAAGCCGGGCAGGCATGCGCCTGCCCGGCAACCTCCCAACACCGGAGCATCTTCATGAACCGAACCTCCCGGCTCGCGATCGCGGTCGCAGTGGCGACGGCCTTCCTGGCAACCGCCTGCGCGGCGGACCCAGACCCCAACCCCTCAGCGGCAGCCGACAAAACCACCGACGACCGCTCGGTCGGCCACATCCATGGCCTCGGCATCGACCCCGCCGACAACAGTCTCTATGTCGCCACCCACTTCGGGCTCTTCCACGTTCCAGACACCGGCAAGCCGCGCCGAGTCGCCGACCGATGGCAGGACACCATGGCGTTCACCGTGGTTGGCCCTGGCCACTTTCTCGGCAGCGGACACCCCGACCTGACCGAAGACCTGCCGTCACATCTGGGGCTGATCGAGTCCACCGACGCAGGCGCAAGCTGGACACCGCTCGCGCTGCAAGGTGAGGCCGACTTCCACATCCTCGAACCGGCCGGCGACGTCCTCTACGGGTTTGACGCCACCACGAAGCGCCTGCTCCGCACCGAGGACCGGAAGCAGTTCGAGGAGATCTACGCAGGCGACCTCATCAGCGTCGCCGCCACCGGCGAAGCCGGCCAACTGTTCGCAACCACAGGCAAGGGCCAGCTGATCAGCATCGACGCGTCCTCGGGACAGACCCGCGAGCTCGGCGGCCCCATCACTGCCTACCTCGACGCCACTGCAGAAGGCGGCCTGGCAGGCATCGGCCCTGACGGTGTCGTTCGGATCAGTGACGACGCGGGCACGACGTGGCAGGAGGCCGGATCGATCGGTGGCCAGCCGGCGGCCTTCACGATCACCGAGCACGGCTGGTACGCCGCCACGTCGAACGAAGCATTCCACTCCGATGACAACGGCGAGACTTGGAAACAGGTCCTGTAGGTCGGGGAGACGATGAGCAAGCACCGAAATCCATCTCACCGACGCCGGCAACCTCGCCACGGCCGGCGTACGGCCGAGGGTTCCGCCGGCCACGCTGCGCTCGCGGTCCTTCTCACCGGCCTGGCGATCACCCTCCCACTCGTCGCCATGGCGCGCGACAGTCATCCCGCCACGAAGAGTGCGCGCGCCCCGACGTCGTCGATTGCTGCATCGCCCTCAGCTTCGCCGAGCTCCGGGACAACGCTCCCCGATGGCGAGGTCGCTGCAGCCGAGGGAGATGTCTCCCGACCCAGCACACCACCCGCGACGTCGATGGCGATACCTGAGCGCGGGTCGGGGAGCTTTGAGGTCGCGGCCGCTCCATCTGGTCCACTGGATGAGGCGACGACGTACCGAGTCGAGGTGGAAAAGGGACTGCCGTACGCCACCAAACAGTTCGCTCGATTCGTCGAGACGACTCTCGCCGACGACCGCGGCTGGGCGGCCGAACACCGGCTCGCACGTGTCGACGGCCACGCCGACCTGCGGATCGTCCTGGCCACGCCGGAGACCGCCGACACCTTGTGTGCTCCGCTTGACACCGATGGCAGGTTGTCGTGCCGCAACGGCAGCGATGTCGTTCTCAATGCCTGGCGGTGGCACTTCGGCGCCGACAGCTACGGCAACAAGCTGGTGGCCTACCGTCGCTACGTGGTCAACCACGAGACCGGCCACGCGCTCGGCTACCCGCATGCGGAGTGTCCAGGCGAGGGCGCGGCTGCTCCGGTGATGCTGCAACAGACCAAGGGGCTGGACGGATGCACCGCCAACCCGTGGCCCGCCCGGGTGGATCTGGCCGATCACTGACCTGAGCCCTGGATTGACTGAATGCTCGCCAAGCGGGCTGCATGGCCCAGCCACGGTGGGGTACCTGTTGGGCATCGGGCCAATTGGTTCGTGTACGACAGCACCATCGACGAGAGGAATGCTATGCACACCGTCGTGCAGATGCTGAAGACCTACCCCAAGGACCTGGGCGGCATCGACACCACCCAGCTCACGAAGACGATCCAGACGCTGGCCGAATGCGCTCAGGCCTGCACAGCGTGCGCGGACGCCTGCCTCAGCGAAGACAAGGTCGCCGACCTGACCAAGTGCATCCGCAGCAACCTGGACTGCGCCGATGCCTGCTCTGCGACCGTCAACGTCCTGTCGCGGCACACCGGCTACGACGCCAACATCACAAGGGCGTTCCTGGAGGCGTGCGCCACCACGTGCAAGGCGTGCGGTGACGCGTGTGCCCGCCACGCCGACATGCACGAGCACTGTCGCGTCTGCGCCGACGCGTGCCGAGCCTGCGAGCAAGCCTGCCGAGACCTGCTCGCAAACCTCGGCTGACCGAAGTTCGCCAACCGCTGAGGTCGATGACCGCGCTGAACGTTCCAGCGCACCCTCAGCGCCACATGTCGGTGCCAGCGATGAGTAGATCCGCTCGCAGCTGCTGTCGGATCTCGAGCAGCACCAGCAGGACGAGTCCTACCCCGATCACCCAACGCCGGCGTTGCGGCGTCCACGAGAACCTAAAGGTGAGCCACCGTCGGCCGAGGAGCCCGACCAGGCTACGCAGGACCGCGAGCACGGCGCCAGCAACGATGACGATACTGAGCGGGTTGTATCTCCACGCCTGGACGAGGTTGCCTTGGGCCGCGTAGCGAGCTGCTCGAGTGCCTCCGCAGAGCGGATCCATGATCCCGACCTTGTGCAACGGGCCGTGAAGATCGACGGGCGGAAGACCAATGAGCGCCATCGAGATGGCGGCGACGAGAGCCGCCAGAGCCAGGGCAGTGAGCCACCAATGGCGGTCGCGACACTCGACGTCGAGTCGCAAGAAGGGGCTGGTGGCGTCAGCTGCGTACGGCATACGGATCCTTGTCGGGCTGGAACGACTACGGCACAACTATGCCCCGCTCAGCGTCGAACCGGGGCGGACAGCGGCGCGCGCCGCCCGGTCCTTACGCCAGCCATATCTCGTCAGGCCGCGGGGCTTGTAGATGTTCAGCATCATGATGCCGATCAGCAAGACGAGCCCAACAACGGCGTGCAAGATATCGCTGCCCATCACCAGCAGTTCCCCCTCCCCCGCCGTTCGGGCCCGCTGGGTCTGAGCGGTGACGTCGGGCATGTGCATGATCAGGACTGTGGTGAGCACGACCGTGCCCACCAGCGAGATGACCACCCAGTAGTGACGCAGCAGTCCCCACTTCGTCACCGCGCCCATCAGCACGCCGGTGGCAAGCGATCCAAGAGCGAGCGGCACGATCGCGTACCAGCCGACGACCTCCATCCCGATCCACGATGCTCGAACAACCGCGGGATCGTCCGTGGCCGGCACCGCGAAGGCCAGCGCCAGATAGGCACAGATCGAGCCGATCCAGCCCACCGAGCAGCTCAAGTGCAGGGCAAGCAGGAGCCGTCGTAGCCGCGGGCCGACAATCACAGGCCGGTCCCATGATCGATCTCTTCCCCGATCGGGGCGGAGCGCATGCCGCCGATGTGGCGTCCTGGCCCGTGGTCGCCACCGAGGGCGAACATCGCCAGCAGGGCGATCAGCACCACTGCAAGCAGCACCACGAGAAGGTACTTGACCCACGACGGCATCCCCGGGGGTACGTCGTCGGGCTTCGGGCTGTCATCGGTGGCCATTTACTCAGTCCTCGTTTTGTAAGACAATGTGTCTACGTAAATATGCATGGTGTCTCCATGTAAGACAAGGCGTATCGTCGAGCCATGCCGAAACTCTGGAAGGACACGGTCGCCGAGCACCGGCGCGATGTCCGAGCGGCGATCCTCGAGACCGCCTGGATGCTGGCGGGCGAGCATGGTGTCCGTGGCGTGACGATGGGCCTCGTCGCCGAGCGGGCGGGTATCAGCCGGGCGACTCTGTACAAGTATTTTCGCGGTGTCGACGACATGCTCGTGGCCGGTCATGCCGAGCACGTCGCGCAGCACTTCACACATCTTGAGGGGCTCCGTGACGAGGCGAGCTCTGCCGGGGCCGGCCTGTACGCAATGCTCCAGGGTTATGCACGGATCTGTTTCCACCGAGGATCCTCAGCCGCGTCCGACCTACATGGCCTGGTCCACCGCGGAGACCAGCACCGGCGCAACAGCGCGGACCTGACCGTGCTGTTTGCCAAGGCCGTACGAGACGCGCAGGAATCCGGTCAGGTACGGCCCGACGTCGCGACCGAGGAACTGGCCGCCTACAGCATCCACGCGCTCGAGGCCGCCGGGCAGGCATCGGGGGCCGACGAGGTCGACCGCCTCGTCGACCTCGTCGCTGAATCTCTCCACCTCCGGGTGGAGACCGCCGGACCCGGTCACCATTAGGGCCCGACGGTCGATACCGTCCCGGACTGTCCGGACTCAGACGCAGGCGTGCACGGGCCAGCGACTTGGTGGACTTACACGGCGTGCACGCATGCGCACTGGCATGCAGCGAGGGTGCCTTCGGCGGTATCGGCGGCCGTACGGACGAGCACGTCGACTCCGCGGCCACGATCCGTGGTTCCGGCCGTGGTTCCGGCCGTGATTCCGGCGCTGACTCCGGCCGCGGTTCCGGCTGGCTCGGCGGCCGGCACGGTGTCGGCTGCGTCCACGTCGCGCGTCCACAGCACAGGTGCGGCGGTGGCGCCGATCGCGGCGAGGATGGCGAGGATGGTCCAGGTGGTGGTGAAGCCGGCGTTGGTGGCGACCCATCCTGCGATGGGATAGGTGATCAGCCAGGCGAGGTGGGACAGGGAGAATTGGGCGGCGAAGACTTGCGGGATGGCGTTGGGTTCGACCGACCCCCGGAGCACTTGTCCGGTCGGGGTGATGATGAGTGCCATCCCGGCGCCGATCGTGAGCCAGATGGCCGCGGTGAGCGGCGGTATGGCGAGACTCGCCGCGGCTGTCGCGAGTGCGACGAGGACCCCGGCCACCAGAACGGCAGCTCCGGTGAGCATGACGACCCGTTCGGCGACGCGGTCCAGGATCCTGGGGAGGGCGAGGGCCGCCAGGAGGGTGCCCGATCCTGAGGCGGCGAGCATCCAGGCCACGTCGGACTGGGTTCCGCCGAGCACGTCGCGGACGTAGTTGACGGTGTTGACCACGACGATGGATCCGGCGGCCGCGACCACGAGGTTCAAGGCCATCACAGCACGCAGACTGGGCGTGGCGGTGAAGGTTCGGATCCCTGAGACGACCCGGTCCAGGGGGCTGGTGTGCTGGCTGGGGCGGGCGTTGGGGATACGGGTCGAGAGCACCAGTATCGCGGAGGCAGCAAACCCGATCGAGGTGCCGAGGAACAGCAGATTGAAGGACATGACCGCGAGCGCGACACCTGCGAGCACCGGACTGAGCAGGCTCTCCATGGTGTAGGCGACCTGCGATGCGGAGAGTGCTCGGGTGTAGTCGGCCTCTTCGGTGACGATGTCGGGGATGACCGCCTGGAAGGTGGGAGTGAATGCCGCAGAGGCGGTCTGTAGCACACCGATCAGCACGTAGATCTGCCAGACCTCGGTGACGAACGGCAGGGCGAGCACCACCATGGCACGGACCACGTCGAGGACGGTGAGGAACAGGCGCCGAGGCAACCGATCAACGTACGCCGCTGCCAACGGCGCGACCACCACGTAGGCGACCATCTTGATGGTCAACGCGGTCGCGAGCACAGCACCTGCGCGAGGACCAGCCAGGTCGTAAGCAAGCAGACCCAGCGCGACCGTGGCCAGACCGGTTCCGAACAGAGCGATCACCTGCGCGCTGAACAGGCGCCGGTAGTCGCGGATCGCGAACAACCCCATGGCTCTAGCCCCTTTCTTGTGCCAGGTCACTTCCTTGTCCTGGCGTGGTGGTTCGTTCGAAGAGAACATGTCTCTTGCCGCTGTCTCTGGTCTGTCCGGCCACCGTCGAGCCGGGCGTGTGCCTCGCCGGTCTGGAGTGCGACCGGGTGTGGTCGGCTTGGTATTCCGGCAGCAGCGGCTCTCTTCGTGGATCTGACACTCCCGGCCCCGTCGCCGCGCGTTCACCGGTGGCGCGGCGACGGGTCCGGGAGATCGGCCGTGCGGTCTCAGGCGGTGGCGAGCTTGTAGCCGGCGTTTTCGACCGCCTGCTTCACGGACGCGTCGCTGATGTCGTTCTCGCTGGTGAGAGTGATCGCGCCGGTGGCGAGGTCGACGTCGACATCGAGGATGCCGGGGATCTGCTCGACCTGGTCGGTGACCTTGCCGGCGCAGCCGCCGCAGGTCATGCCGGAGACGGTGTAGGTGGCGTTGGTTGCCATGGGGTGAACCTTTCTCGTGGGTTCCGCGCCCGGGTTGGGCCGGTTGTTCGGTCCTGCCGGCGAGGCAGGTCCTCTGGGATCCCGATTCGTCTCGAGAATCCAGAAGTGTGGGGTCAGGCGTTGACCGGCTCGGGCCGGGACGCTTCGGTGACGTCGGTTTCGGTTCGTGGGTCGCTGTTGGTCGCTCGGAAGCCGCGCAGCCGCAGGCTGTTGGACACCACGAACACCGAGGAGAACGCCATGGCGGCTCCGGCGAGCATCGGGTTGAGCAGTCCGGCGGCCGCCAGCGGGAGTGCGGCGACGTTGTAGGCGAAGGCCCAGAACAGGTTGCCCTTGATGTTGCCCAGGGTGCGCCGGGCGAGCCGGATCGCATCAGCGGCGACGCGGAGGTCTCCGCGGACCAGGGTGAGGTCGGATGCTTCGATGGCGACGTCGGTGCCGGTGCCCATGGCCAGGCCGAGGTCGGCCTGAGCCAGTGCCGCGGCGTCGTTGACACCGTCCCCGACCATGGCGACGGTCTTGCCCTCTTGCTGGAGTCGTTTGATGACATCGACCTTCTCCGACGGCATCACCTCAGCGATGACGGTGTCGGGCCCGGCCTCGATGCCGACGGCGGTCGCGACCGCCGTGGCGACGGTGGCGTTGTCTCCGGTGAGCAGCACCGGGGTCAGCCCCAGGCTGCGCAGCTGACTGATCGCCTCGGCAGAGGTCGGCTTGATCGCATCGGCCACGACCAGGACCCCGCGGGCTCGCCCGTCCCAACCGACAGCCACCGCGGTCTGGCCCTTCTCAGCAGCGTCGGTCATCGCCGCCTCCAGCGGCGGCGTCAAGTGCTGGGACCACTCAGCGAGCAGCCGCGGCCGTCCGACCAGGACGGCGTGCGAGACCTCCCCGTCGACGATGATCCCCTGCACCCCCAGACCTTCGATGTTGGCGAAGTCTTCGACCGCCGGGAGGTCACCGACCTGAGCGGCCGCGCCCTTGGCGATGGCCTGTGCGATCGGGTGCTCGGACGCGTTCTCCAGGGCGCCGGCGAACCGCAGCAGCTCATCGACGTCCTCACCGTCGGCGACGACCGTACGTACCAGGGTCATCTGACCGGTGGTGACGGTGCCGGTCTTGTCCAGGACGATGGTGTCGACCTTGCGAGTGGACTCCAGCACCTCGGGGCCCTTGATCAGGATGCCGAGCTGGGCGCCACGGCCGGTCCCCACCATCAGGGCGGTCGGCGTCGCCAACCCGAGCGCGCACGGGCAGGCGATGATCAGCACGGCCACCGCAGCCGTGAACGCTGCAGCGATGCCACCACCGGTGCCGGCCCAGAACCCGAAGGTCGCGACAGCCAGGCCGATCACGATCGGGACGAAGATCCCCGAGACCCGATCCGCCAAGCGCTGGGCCTGAGCCTTGCCGTTCTGGGCGTCCTCGACCAGCTTGGCCATCTGCGCCAGCTGGGTATCAGCACCAACACGCGTGGCCTCGACCACGAGCCGCCCACCCGCATTGACGGTCGCGCCGATCACCGTGTCGCCGGGGCCGACCTCGACCGGCACCGACTCCCCGGTCACCATGGAGGCATCCACTGCTGAGGAGCCTTCGAGGATCCGGCCGTCGGTGGCGATCTTCTCCCCGGGCCGGACCACGAACCGGTCACCCGCTGCCAGCTGGTCGACGCCGATCCGCTCCTCGGTGGGTCCGGTGGGACCGTCGCGGAGGACCGACACCTCCTTCGCGCCGAGCTCGAGCAGTGCCCGCAGGGCTGCGCCGGCGCGGCGCTTGGAGCGGGCCTCGAAGTAGCGCCCTGCCAAGATGAACGTGGTCACCCCGGCCGCTGCCTCGAGGTAGATGTTGCCGGACCCGTCCGTGCGAGCGATGGTGAGCTCGAACGGGTGGGTCATGCCCGGCGCACCGGCAGTGCCGGAGAACAGCGCATACAGCGACCAGCCGAGCGCAGCCAGCGTGCCCATGGAGATCAGCGTGTCCATGGTCGAGGTGGCGTGCTTGAGGTTGGTCCAGGCCGCCTTGTGGAACGGCAACGCGCCCCAGACCACCACCGGCGCGGCGAGCGTCAATGAGAGCCACTGCCAGTAGTTGAACTGCAGCGCCGGGATCATCGCCATCGCGATCACCGGCACGCTCAGGACCGTCGAGACGACCAGCCGGTTGCGCAAGGCGTGTACAGGGTCTGCCTCGGCGCCGGCCTCCGAGGTCGCCGCCTGACGCGAGGTTCCCTTCGGCTCGGGAAGTCGCGCGGTGTAGCCGGCTTGCTCGACCGTCTCCACAAGCGCGGCCGGCTCGATGCCGTTGGCGTAGGTGACCTTGGCCTTCTCGGTGGCGTAGTTGACCGTCGCGGTCACGCCCTCGAGCTTGTTCAGCTTGCGCTCGATGCGGTTCGCGCACGAGGCGCAGGTCATACCACCGATCGCAAGCTCGACCTGGTTGCCGGGGGCACCGCTCTCGGGCATGACGTCATTGAGCGCGCTCATTGTCTCTTCCTTCCTCACCGAATGCTTCTCGTTCTCGATGCGTGTCGGCTGGTTCTGGTCAGTGGCTGTGACCGCCGTGACCTGCCGAGCCGGAACCGCTGGGCTGTGCGGTGGACTCACCTGCCTCGGGCTCCCCCGACGCGGGCGCGGACCTGCCGGCCTGGACGGTGAACTCGGCAGTGCGGACCACGCCGTCGTGCTTGAAGTCCAGGTAGAGGCGATACGGTCCGGCAGACGGCGCGGTGGCGAAGAAGGTGATGTCCGGGCCGGGCTTGGTGATGCCGTCTCCCGGCTCACCTTCGGGGTGAACGTGCAGGTAGGCCAGGTCTCCCGAGCGCAGCGCCACCAGGTGTCCGTACGCGGCGAGGTAAGGCTCCAGGTCGGTCACCTGCTGCCCATCCCGGCTCACCGTCAGCGTCAGCTCCGAGGACTCTTCGGGAACCAGCTGCCCCTTCAGCGTGACGGTGTAGCCGTCGACCTCTGCAGTCTGGCTGACGGGCGGCAGCGGCGCCGGCTGGTAGGTGCCTGGGACCGAGATGTCGCTGCCCAGCGTCATGGTCTCGCCATGGGCGGTGGCCCGGAAGTCGGCGAAGACCCGCCACGCTCCGGGCGTGAGGTCGAGGTCGGTCGTCCACGTGCCCGCCTCGTCGCCAGACCTGGCCAGCGTGGGGTGCACGTGCTGGAACCCACTCATGTCCCGCCGGACGGCGATGAAGTGGAGCTCTTTGTCATGGGTGGGCTCGTAGTCGGTGACGGGCTCTCCGTCGGGACCCGTCACCCGGAACTTCACCGAAGTACGGCCGGCAGCCAGGATCGCCGAGTCCAGGTCCAGCGTGTATCCGTGCTCCGAGACCATCAGCCCGCCGGGCAGCTTGCTAGCACCCCCGCCGTGGCCGGCGTGCCCGCTGGCTTTGCTGTCGGTGTTGTCGTGGCCGGCCTGCCCGTGGCCCGCGTTCGTGGTCATGTCATCTCCTGAGTGGTCGGTGTTCTGTGCGGTTCGGCCGATCGGCCCGGTGGCGTTGCCGACGCCGAACGCGACGGCGAGAACGGCAGCAAGAGCGGCGATGAATCCGCCGAGCTTGAGCGAGGTCTTCACGTGGAGGCTCCTTAGTCGGGACCCATACGGTCCTGGTGTCAGTAGTGGCTGTCCGTGTAGGCGATGCCGCGGGTCAGGAGCGGACCAAGCGGGCGATGGCGTCGGAGGCCTCTTTGATCTTCTCGTCGGCTTCCGTCCCACCCGCGGCCGCTGCCTGCACCAGACAGTGGTTGAGGTGCTCGTCAAGGAGCGCGAGGGACACCGACTGCAGAGCCTTCGTCACCGCAGACACCTGCGTGAGGATGTCGATGCAGTACTTCTCGTCCTCGACCATCCGCTGCAGGCCACGAACCTGGCCCTCGATGCGCCGCA
Organism: Nocardioides sp. NBC_00368; assembly: GCF_036090055.1. NCBI lineage: Bacteria > Bacillati > Actinomycetota > Actinomycetes > Propionibacteriales > Nocardioidaceae > Nocardioides > Nocardioides sp. NBC_00368. The sequence continues at coordinate 1,239,296 of NZ_CP107970.1, read as the reverse complement.
GCCGCTTGAGGTAGTCGTCCTGGCGGTGCATATAGCCGCGCTCACCTTGGTGATCGTGACTTCCCATGGTCATTCCTCTGCTGCTCCAACGACATCTGTTCGACTGTCCGGAAACCATACCCCGGTACGGTATATTCCTGCTGTGCGAGAAACCATACCCCCCTAAGGTACGGATGTCCACCGCGACAGACCCACCGATAACGTAGAAGGAGCGCGCATGACCGACGACTCGGCACCCGAAGCCAACAGTCAGACCAAGCCCACAACGATCAAGACGGTCGACAACGGACCACTCCAGATCAAGGGTGCAGCGCAGCTCGTCGACCACGACGGCAACAGCTACGACACCGGCAAGACGATCTTCCTGTGCCGCTGTGGCGAATCCAGGAACAAGCCGTTCTGCGACGGCTCCCATGCCAAGGTTGGCTTCGTTGCTGGCCAGCGTGCGGCCGCGGCAGAACAAGCACAAGACGCCTAGGTCGGTCCGCACCTCCACCTCTGGCCCGACAGCTGACTGCCGTCGGGCCAGAGGCGCGACACCAGCTCCCCAGGCTTGGCCATCACCGGTTCACTCTTGAACGAGGATCGCGTGGCCGCGCGGCTGCGGGGTGAGTCGAGACGGCTGGGACACGACTCCGACCTTCATTGGGTACCCGCGGTCCTGGCTGGCTTCCCTTGCGGTGCTGCGGCCTGCGAGGAGCTGCGTGCCGACCGCCTGACTGGGCCCGCCAGCGCTCCGGGACGAAGGGCATCGCCGGCGCCCGGGCCGATTCGCCGCGGGATGCACGGGCCGTGGCAATGGCCGGCGCCAAGACGAGCAGAGCCGTCGAGGCCACACAGATCCCGGTGATCAGCACGCCGACGGACGGGGTGAGTAGCGCCATCGCACTTCCGGCCATGAGCGGTCCGAGGAACTGCCCGCCGAGGAGGAAGCTGTTGGCGACGCCGAGATACCCGGCACGCTCGTGTTGGCCCGCCTTCTGCGAGGCATACAACATCAGTGACTGTGCCAGCGCGGCGAAGCAGAAGCCCTGAATGAACCGCAGCGGCACCAACGCTGGCAGCCAGCCGACAGCTGCCTGGATGAGCACTGTCCCGGCGGTGATGCCGCTCGCGATGGCCAGCGTGCGCAGCGGAAGACCGGTCTTGTCGTTGACCTTGCCCCACCACAGGGAGCCGACCAGGGTGCCGGCCCACATCACTGCATGGAGCCCGCCCACCCATGGCCCCGCGTGTTGGGGTTCGGCCACCAGTTCGGTGACGAAGTCGGCATAGATCGGGATCAAACCGTAGACGCCGAAGAAGGCGAGGAAACCCCCGGCCAAGGGAACCCAGCCGATCCGAGAGCACACGGACGCTAGAGATGCCCGGGCCGGTTCTGAGCCCGTGGACGGCTGCCGTGCAGCGTGCGGATTCCGCAGCCGGAGCGTGCAGACAGCCCCGAGCAGCAACGCCGCGACGGCGATCCCGATCAGCAGCGGCCGGAGATCACCGGTGGCCACCAGCGTGCCGCCGGCAACCGGACCAGCCAGGGCGCCAGCTGCCGTGGCGCTGTAGGAGCGACCCAGTGCGCGCCCACGGCCGCCCTCCGAGGCCGCAGACCCCACATACGCCGCGGCTGCCTCGACCACGCCTCCGAGCGTGCCCTGCACGACCCGTGCAGCCAGCAGGGCCAGTGGACTGCCGGCAACGGCCATCAGAGCCATCGCCAGACACAAGCCCACCAGGGCGCGGACCACCATCCACTTGGGACCGATGCGGTCGCCCAATCGGCCCCACAGCGGTGTGGTGATCGCCAGCGGGAGGGCGGGAGCCGCGATCGCGGCCCCCGCCCAGACCCCGACGGTGGCGTCGGAGGCGCCGAGCGATGCCATGTACAGCGGCATGATCGGCACCAGCGCCATCAGCCCGGCGGTGTTGACGAACTGGGAGATCCACAGCAGCCCCATGTCCGTCCGCCGCAGGGTCATCTGCTCTCTCACGCCCGCGTTGACACGTCCAGTCGCTGACCCGCCATCCCGCCGACCGTGGAGACCGTCTCGAGCCACTGGTCGTCATAGACCAGATCGAGGTACCGCTCCCCCCGGTCCGGCAGCACCGTCAGGACACGGCTGCCAGGCGGTGTGGTCGGCAGGAACTGCGTAATGGCTGCGACCACCGCGCCGGATGACCCGCCACCCAGGACGCCCTCGGTCGCGACCAGGTGCCTGCAGCCCAGCGCCGCTCGAGCATCGTCGATGTGGACCACGTGGTCGATCTCCGAGCGGCTCAGAAGCTCGGGCACGCGGCTCGCTCCGTAGCCGGGAATCTCTCGAGGACCCGCCGGCGCACCGAAGATGACCGACCCGACCGCATCTACGGCCACGACCTGCATCGCGGGATACCGCTCGCGAAGCCGCCTGGCCAGTCCCAGGATCGAACCGGAGGTGGATACGGCTGCCACCAAGTAGTCCACCGGGGTCTGGATTGCGTCGAGGACCTCGCGACCGCTGGTCTCGTAGTACGCACGCCAGTTGAGGTCGTTGGCGTACTGGTTGACCCACACGCTGTCCGGGCTGGATTCTGCGAGCTCCCGGGCCCGGCGGACCCGGGTGTGTAGGTAACCACCGCTCTCGTCTCGCTCAGTTACCAGCTCCACGTCGGCTCCTACAGTCTGAAGGAGTCGAAGGTTGGTCGGGGTCGTCTTGGGGTCGACTACCGCGGTGAAGGCCAACCCATGGAGCTTGGCCATCGTTGCCAGCGCCACTCCGAGGTTCCCTGAGGTGCTCTCCACGAGCCGCATCCCAGGTCGAAGATCGCCTGCCGCCAGGCCGGATTCGATGATGAAGCGCGCCGGGCGGTCCTTCATGCTGCCAGCGGGATTGAGCATCTCGAGCTTCGCGATCACCTCTCGGTCCGGGTCCGGAAAGCAGCGTCGCAACCGCAGCAGCGGGGTATCGCCAACGCAGGTGATCAGGGAGTCGTGGATGTTTTCGGGCATGCCAAAGTTCCTTCGTTCATGAAGTCGAAAGGTGCGTGAAAGGTCTAGGAAGGCGTCGTCGAACGACGTCGGCTCCTAGACCCGCTGCACTCCGAGTTCACGAACGGGATGCGGGGTCCACCGCGGCAGATCAAAGGGGTCCTGAGACTGGATGAGCGCCACGGGGCGAGGGAGGACCCACAAGCATCCCAGGGCAGGTGTCAGCGCCGATGCAGCGACTCCAAGACGCGATTGAGTGATCTCGCCGCACTCGTACTCGCCATGAGGATGCTCAACAGCGACTGCGTCCACGTCACCGGCGAAACCGGTCCAAGCGCCGTCGTCCGCATGCCCGACCGCGTCTTGCTCACTCTCGCCGAGATCGGCCGCTGCCAGAGTCACCGACTCAGCAACAGGCTCAACGACGCCATGGTCGGAACCTCCGTGGTGACCGCTGTGCATGCTCAGCAGATGCACTGCAAACACCATGGCCGCCATCAGGGCCACCACGACACGGGACTGACTTGCAGAGAACGCGAAGCGACGAAAACGGGACGAGACGGCCGCGTTGGCACCCGAGTACATACGCCCCCTTGCGTCGTCATCCTCAACAGTCCGGCGCGGCCCAAGTTAGCAGCCGATCCTGAAGAAACCCTGACGCCACGACGTGACCTAGGGCACAACCCGTCGCCTTTGTTTGAACCGGCTTCTGGGGTCGCCGTTCACACCCCGACGACGGGGGCGGTGCTCAGTGTGTACAGACCAAGAGGTTGTACAAGGATCCATCGCGGTCGAGCTCGATCCGTTCGACGGCGAAACCTGCCTCTTGGAGTTGGCCGATGACGTCATCGACTGAGCGCAGTAAGAAGTTCTGCTTGACGAACGGCTGCGATGCCATCCAGTCCGGGTCGGCGATGCCGAGCACGCCGCGGCCATCGGGCGCGAGAACCCGCGACAGCTCCGCGAATGCGGGTTCCAGCTCGGGGATGAAGTAGATCGTGTTCAGGCTGATCCAGCCATCGAGCTCCCCATCGGCGACCGGCAGCGACGACATCGTCGCTTCGTGGAGAACCAGACGTCCTGCAGCCACCGCCTCGCCGAATGTTCGCCTCGCCCGTGAGAGCATGTCGCCAGACGGTTCGATCCCGAGCACGTTGCCGTGCGGGGACGCCGCAAGGAGCAACTGAAGCCCGACCCCACCACCGAACCCCATGTCGGCGACGACCTCGTCGCCCTTCAGGTCGAGTGCCTTCACGGCCGATTCAGTGGCGGTGCGATTGCCCTTGTTGAGAATGCGTGCGACCACGCCTCCCAAGGGACCTGAAGGACTGCCGAGCTGGCGACTGAACGCCCTCAACGCGATTTCGGGGAACGGGATCCTCACGAGTGCCACCATGGCATACCTGCGCAAGCAGTTAGAGGCGCCTCATCTGGCTTGTGCTATCGCCCAGACGAGCCCACGGAGGTCGATCGGGGCCGATGGAGCACCTAATAGCTGTGTGCCGAACGTCAACGTCGGCACACGAGGATAGGAGCACCGCATGCGCACAGCCCACAAGCAGACACACGACATCTACCTCTCTTTGCCCGAGGCAGCCGAAGTCGTTGGCCAGTCGGTCAAGACCCTTCGCCGGCGTATCGCGGCGGGAACGCTGGTTGCGTACCGCTTCGGACCGAGGGCGATCCGCATCAAGCGGACTGACCTGGAGGCATCAGGACACCAGGTCCCGAGCGCCCGCTGGGTGGAGTGACCGTCCTACGCCGCGCTGCCAGATCGGCTCGAGCCCTCGTTGGCGCCCAACTCTCCGACTGCCATCTCCGACAGGCGCTTGGCGAGGTCCTGCATTCGGTCGCGGGCGGCGTGCTGGTAGCGCATCGCGGCGGCGGGCGTCGAGTGGCCGGCGAGGGCCATCAGTTCAGCGATCGTGGCGCCGGCGATCGCAGCATTGGTCAGGGCGGTGTGGCGCAGGTCGTGGAAGTGGAGATCGGGACGACCGGCCGCATGGCGGGCGGCGTACCAACCATGCCCCTTGCGGCGGATCTTCTTCGTCTTTTTGTCGATGACCGGCGCCTGGCCGTAGAAGGTGCTGTGACGGACCTGCCCGCCCTGGGCGTTCGGGAAGAGCAGCCCGTCGAGACCGTCGGCCGCATGATGCTTGAGGTGGTCCTTGATATCGGGAACGAGGTGGGGAGGGATCGGAGCGTCACGGCTGCCAGCATCGGTCTTCGGCGCCTTCACCGTGGCGACATAGCGTCCGTCCGCATCCTTGACCCAGACGACCTCGCGGCGCACGCGGATCACCATGCGCTTGAGATCGATGTCGCGGCGTCTGAGCTCGGCGATCTCGCCGTAACGGTTGGAGCACCACGCTCCGAGCAAGATCATGAGCCGCTGCTTCGCAGGCATCATGGCAACGATCGTCGCGACCTCGTTCAGCGTTGCGGTCTCGACATCGTGTGCAGCACTCACCGACCCCGCTCCTCTCACGTGAGCCGGGTTGGCCGGGATCACGTTGCGCTCGACCGCGGTCTTCAAGATCGTTCGCAGCAAGCCGTACGCATGGGCACGGTAGGTCGGCGTATCCAGAGCAGTTGCGTCGTACCAGTCGTCAACCATCTCGGGCGTGATGTGCTTGACGACCGTCTCTTCGAATGTCGGGAGGATAAAGCGATCCAGGAGATCCTGGTAGTGGTCACGCGTTCGTCCCGCAAGCGGTCGCCCCTTGACCTTGCGCGTCAGCAGCCACCGCTCGGCGAACGCGCCAAAGGTGACCGCCTGAGACTTCTTCTTCGCTGCGCGTGCCTTAGGCGGCGTCCAACCCGTCGGATCTTCCTCGAGCAAGCGACGCTCACGCAGGAGCCACGCCGTCGCGGCGTCACTGTCTTCGAAGGTCATCGGCGCCGGATGGCGCCGGCCGTCCGGACCGGTGTAGCGCGCCTGGATGCGTCCGCTGCCCAACGTATAAAGCTGACCGAACTTGCGCTTGCCCTGCGCCGACTTCTTGACCATGGTCTCCCCTGGATTCCGTGAACGGCTTCGTAGCCGTTCTGTAGCCGTTGGGGGTCAAGATCTGGCCAGTCGTGACCACTTGTGACCCGAAACGCAGCGATGTGTTTTCCCTGATCAGAAGGTACGTTCACGCTGCCGACCAGCACAAAGGCGTCATCCAGGGCGGACTGGTTCAAACCCAGTATCGTCCACCACTGAGAACCCCGCCTGACTGGTCAGACGGGGTTCTTTCATGTGCCTCTCCCCTGCCAGCACCTCGGAGATCACTTCCGAGTCAATCGAACGTATGATCGATTCATGACCCGCACGCCAGGTTCCTCGAAGCCACCCGGCCTTGAGCCACCGATCATCGTGCCCCGCCCGGAGGCGCGGCACTGCTGGCGGCATCTATCGCCCTCGCCGGGGAGCGAAGGCGACCCGGTGTTCCTTCTGGCCTGGGCACACTCACCGGCCGATCAGTTCGGCAAGTACGTGTGGTGGGCTCAGATCGTGCGCATGACCACGCCGACGGACTGGTCGACGGAATGGGTCTCCGCCGACCAGCTGTCGACAGAGCGTTACGCCCCCGGCGAGCCGATGTCCGGTCGACGACCTTCGTCCAACGGGAACCGCTCGGCGCTTCCCGGGGTGTCGTGAGCTCGGTCCCGGCCTCCCCCGCCGCCAGATCGAGCCAGAGGCTCCGGCCCTCACCCGAGTCAGGTGAGGCGACTACAGCGAGGCGGCGCTGCGATGGTGTGGTGAGCAGTCCTGCGTACGTCACCAAGACCCCGCCGAAGGCCCGATGCTGACCTGGCTGCGCGAGCGGGTCCGGTTGCCTCGCCATCTGTTCGACCGTCGCGCGGCCCGGCGTGACGCCGCTGCGGGTGCCGTGCTCGGTATCGAGTCCGTCCCGGACGGGCTGGCCAGCGGCCTCCTCGCCGGGGTGAACCCGGTCGCCGGGCTCTACGGCTACCTGTTCGGCCTTGCCGGCGGGGCACTGTTCACGGGCAGCGCCGCGATGGCGATCCAGGGCACGGGGGCGATGGCGATCATCGTGGCAGACGTCGACCTCGATGCGTACGAGGATCCGGTCCGTGCGCTCGCCACGCTGACGATCCTCACCGGTGTCCTGATGATCGCCGCCGGGGCGTTCCGTCTGGGCCGACTGCTGCGGTTCGTGTCCACGTCGGTGATGACGGGGTTCATCTCCGCGGTCGGCATCAGCATCGTGCTCGGCCAGCTCGACAACTTCACGGGTTACGACTCCCAGGGAGGCAACCGCGTCGCCGCGGCGCTCGACCTGCTGCTGCACCTCCGCGCGGTCGATCTCGCGTCGCTGCTCGTGGGCCTGACGACGGTGGCCGGCATCCTCGTCCTGCAGCGCACCCGGCTGGGCGCCACCGGGCTGGTCGTAGCCGTGGTCGCCGGGTCCGCCCTGGCCGCCGTGCTGAACGCGATCGGCAGCGACTCCGTGGCTCTTGTCTCCGATGTCGCCGACGTGCCCGGCTCGTTGCCGCTGCCGGTGTTCCCGGACCTATCCGCCGCGCTCGATCTGCTCCTCCCTGCCGCCTCCCTCGCCTTCGTCGGCCTCGTGCAGGGCGCCGGCGTCTCCGCGGGTTTCCCGAACCAGGACGGTCCGGCGCGTCCCTCTCGTGACTTCATCGGCCAAGGCGCGGGAAACGTCGTCTCGGGACTCTTTCGGGGTGTGCCCGTCGGCGGGTCGATGTCGGCCACCTCGCTGGTCGTGAGCGCGGGCGCCCGGAACCGGTTCGCGCTCCTGGTCGCGGCGGGCGTCATGGCGGTGGTCATCGTGCTGCTCGGAGACGTGGTCGAGCACGTTGCGATGCCGGCTCTGGCAGGGCTGCTGATCGTCGTCGGGGTCGGCACGATCAAGCCGGCCAAGCTGCTCGCGGTCGCCAGGACCGGGCCGGTGCCGCTGACGGTGATGCTCACGACCCTGGTGCTCACGCTGCTGATGCCGCTGCAGTACGCCGTGCTGGTCGGCGTCGGGCTCTCGGTGCTGCTGTTCGTGATCGGCCAGTCCTCGCGGCTGGTGACCCGCCGCCTCGTGCTCGGCGACGACCATCGGGTCATCGAGACCAACCCGCCTGCGCGCCTCGGCGACCGCGAAGTGGTGGTGCTCCAACCGTACGGCCCGATCTTCTTCGCCACCGCCTCCGCGCTGCGCTCGCAGATGCCGGAGGTGACCCCCGCCTCGCGGAGATCTGTGGTGATCCTGCGGCTCCGTGGCGCAGACGAGGCCGGCGCGACGCTGCTCGAGGTGCTGAGGACGTACGCCGCCGAGCTCGCCGACCTCGACAGCCGGCTGGTCATCGTCACCGACAACGAGCGGCTCGTCCGCCAGCTCGAGTCAGACGGCACTCTCGGCACGGCGGGCGCCGTCTACCAGGGCAGCGCCGTGATCTGGGAGGCGACCCGGCGAGCCTACGAGGATGCGGTCGCCTGGGTGGCACAGGACGCCGAGAAGACCGCAGACCAGGAGCGGCCGGCGGTCACGGGAGCCCATCGTGACCCGCACCGGGGCGACTGGCCTCCCGACCAGATGGCCCTCTAGCTCAGCGCAGGGTTCCCAGACCCGTTTCCGCCGCCGTCGGCCGCTGAAGAAGCGGATCTGATCCCGGTCACCTGAAATAGGTGATCTTGTCGATCCTTCGGCCATCTATGTTGAGAACCGTCGCGGGACGGCCAGACGACGACTGGGTCGCCCGACGACGACACGGTGCCGCTCATCACACTCCCCCAGCACGAGCGCACGGCACGGACACTGGCAACTGAGCTCTGGCTGAGGGGAGGGGTTGTGCAGCGCAGCAGGTCGGCGCCCGCTACAGACTCGACGACAGAAGGACCCGCACCGATTCCGCGCCACGAGGCGCCGGTGGCGATACCCAGGTCGAGTTCCGATGACAACTCAGGCAGCGCCCCCTGGCCCCGCCTCCCGAAGGTCTACGTACCACGCCGCTCGCTGTGGGCCGAACTCGACCGCTCTGTCGATGCCGCGATCACGCTGCTGATCGCGCCTGCAGGTGCCGGCAAGACCCTGGGGGTCGCCGGATGGCTTCGGGAACAGACCGGCGACGGGCCTCGGCGCGCGCAGCGCTGGGTCGACGGCGACGACTCGATGAGCCCCGAGCAGCTCTCCGGCATGCTCGACGCCGCATCGGCAGCCGACGGCACGCCCCAGCGCGTCATCATCGACGACGCGCACCTGCTTCCCGCATCCACGCACCGGATGATCAACGAGAGGCTCAACGACGACCCCGACTCGATGCGGCTGGTGATGATCAGCCGTTGGGACCTGCCCTTCACCAGGCTCGTGCCGGAGCTGCTCGGGGACCTGTCGGTCATCAGAGGCAACGTCCTGCGGCTGAGCGACGCCGACGCCGAGGCACTCATCGTGGAGCACGCCCGCACCCCGTCGAGACCCGTCATCGACGCCATCACCCGGCAGGCACGCGGCTGGTGTGCCGCAGTGGTCCTCGCGGCCCGGTCCGTTCATGCGAGCCCGCCGGGCAGCGCGGGCGAGACCGTCTTCGAGGACGGAACCGTCGGTCTCGGTGACCGGGTGGCGAGCGAGGCGTTCGCATCGTTGTCCGCGGGAGCGCGACACCTGCTGCTGTGTACGTCCGCCGAGACCGTCGTCACCGCCAGGACCGCCGCGCACCTCTCACAGGACCCGAGCGCCGGCGACACGCTCGCCGATCTGGAGAGCACCGGGCTGCTCGTGACCCGCGCGGTCCCGCTGGTCCCCGATGCCGAGGAGGCGTATCGGATCCATCCGCTGCTCGCGGAGGTCGTACGCCGCCGGCTGGTCGCAGGCGGGGTCGACGTCGCCCGGGCGCGATCTACGGTGGTGCGTGCTGTCCGGATCGACCGGTCCCAGGGCGAGGCCCGCGGCGCGCTGATGCGGCTGGAGGCCGTCGGGGCCTACGAGGAGATGGCGGTCGTGCTCGCCGAGGACGGCGTCAAGTCGGCGTTGCGTGGCGACGGCGACCGGCTCAGCGCCTTTGCACGCAACCTCGCCGAGCACGTCGAAACGACCCCGAGGACGTGGTTCGCACTCGCGATCGAGGCGTGGCTCGACGGCGGCGTACCCGAGGCCGAGCACTGGTTCGATCGATGTCTGGCGGAGTCAGCGGCTATGTCGGAGGAAGAGCTGGCCTGCATCGGACTGATGCGGGCGCGACTCGGCCTCGAGCCTCTGAGCGACGCGGCGGACAGGGCGGTCGCGGTGGTCCAAGGCAGGCACGGCGCCGGCGGGGCGGCTGACATCCTGCCGCAGCTGCTCACGGAGCTCGGCATCACGCAGGGCTGGCTCGGTCAGCTGTTGGAGGCGGAGCAGAGCCTCACCTCGGCGATCGGACTGGCTCGCAGCTGGAACATGCCGGCGGTCGGTGCCGCTGCCTCCAGTCATCTGGCGATGACCGAGTACATGCTGGGCCGCGAGGCGGCCTGCGGGGAGATCGCTGACGAAGCCGTCGCACTGCTCGAGCGGGCTTACCGAGGTCGCCCGCAGAGCCCTCGTAGCGACTTCATCCGCACCCGGACGGCGCTGGCCACGGCACTCGCCCGCACCGCACGGTGCCCCTGGCTCGAGCTGGAGCCCATCCCGGCCGCGGCGCTCCATCCCGCGGACCTGTGCACCCGGTTCTGGATGAGACTTCGCGAAGCACACGTCACCCTGTCCGGCCACTCGGTCGTGCGCGCCCGCCAGATCCTCGAGGAGCCGTTGGACCTGCCCGGGTCCTTCCCGCTGCCCGACCATCTGCAGGTCGCTCTTCTGCTCAATCGGGCCGAGCTCGCCGCGCTGGCGACCGATCGGCGTTCGCTGAAGACGGTCGAGGCCGCGCTCACCGAGCACGGGATGACCGGCGAGGCAGCGCTGGCCAAGGCCCTGCGCGCCGACCTCGACGGAGACCGGCGGCTCGCCGCGGACCTCTTCGACACCGCCGCGCAGCAGACGACCTGGTCCCAGCCGATGACTCGAGGGATCGCGCTCGTCGGCCGCGCTGAGCTGCTCCACGAGCTGGGCGACACGGCGGCGGCCGCGGAACTGCTCCAGCAGGTCGCGATCGAGACCGAGGTGCGCCAGAACGCAATCCCGTTCCTCGGCTGGACCCGACAGGGGACGCCCGTCCAGACCATGCTGGGTCGGTTCCCCGCGCTCCGGCCGCATCGCTGGGTCGGCAGGATCTCGTCCGGCATCGCGAACCTGACCAGCCTGACGACGTACTTCGATCAGGGCACACCCCGGCCGACCGAGACCGTCGACAAGTCGGCCGGGCCGCTCCCGGGGCTCAGCGCCCGGGAACGCGACGTCCTTCGTGAGCTGGCCCGTGGATCGACGTACGCCGACATCAGTGCCACGCTCTTCGTCTCCGAGAACACGGTGAAGACCCACGTCAGCAGTCTGTACGCCAAGCTCGGCGTCTCGCGACGCAGTCAGGCGCTGGCCGTGGCGAGGAGCCTGAACCTCATCTGACCTCGGCCTCGGTCGTCTCACCGTGAACCGGCTGCCGGGCCAGCACCTCGACGACCAGCAGCACGACACCGGCGATGAGCACGAGGGTGAGCGTCCAGGCGCCGGTGGGGCGGTCGGCGAGGGCGTAGGTCACGACGGCGAGGCCCGCGATCAGAACCCTGATCGCGGTGCGGTGGCGGCCGAGGAAGGCACCGACTGGCCCGGTGCCCAGGCCCGCGCTGTCGGAACGGGTGCGGACCACCGCCAGCGTCCGGGAGGCGCCACGGCGTAGGCCGAGCGCCGAGGCCGAAGGGCCGCTCACCCACGCGACCAGGGCGACGGCCAAGGAGATCACCAGGACCGCGCGCAGGTTGAACCTGATGAACCGCACGACGGTGTCGTAGAAGACCGCCGCGGCGTCGATCGAGAGGCCCTCGGCGCTGACCGCGTTGAGGTAGAAGGCCCGGAAACCATTGAGCGCCAGGCCGAGCACGAGCATCGAGCCGGCGACCACCAGTGCCGCCGCGAGCAGCGTGCGCCGCTTGCGCGTGCTGATCACGAGAGCGGTCCCGAGCAGCACGAGGGCCGCGATCGGCAGAGCGCGTGCCAGCGCGGTCAGGAGCTGGAACCCGCTCTGGGCCCTGGGCAGCTGGTCGGACTCGAACACCGTGAAGCTCGCGTTGATCTCCGGGATCCTGGCGGCGAGGCCGAAGCCCTGCTCGATGAGCCGTTCCTTGATGACCTCGATGAAGGCGGCGAGATCGATGGTGACGGCGTTGCCCTCCAGACGTACGGCGCTCTCCTTCCCGGTGAGCAGCGCGACCATCTGCGCGTGCGCCTCGCGGTTCGCCTCGTCCCAGGCGACGGCGAATGCGTCAGAGCGTACGACCTTGTCGACCTGATCGGCGATGAAGTCGTCCGCTGCGTTGGCGAGCGGCGTCGAGAGCGTCTCCAACCCGTCGGCGGCCTGCGGCCCGAGGCCGCCCTGCCGCAGCGCCTCGACGATCCGCATGATGATCTGACGGATGTCGACCCGGGTGGTGAGCTCCTCGGTGATCCGGTTGGCGATCGCCTTCTGCATCGCTGGGTCGGATGCCAACGGGGTGACCGTCGCCACGTAGCGGTCGGTGTCACCCACCTCGTCGCGTGCCCAGGTCGCCACGACGGCCAATGGGCACAGGAGAGCCAGCAACGTGAGGCACAGGGTCACCACCACCCCGCGCCACCAGCCACCCCTGCGCGTCGGCCCAGGGGTGGCTGCGGACGGCTCGGCCGCAAGGCCCATCTGGCTCTCGAGCGCAGCGACCTCCGCGCGGAGCCGGCTGAGGCGATCTAGCTCACTCTCGGTCCGGTTGTCATCCGCGCGTGGTGCCGGCTCCTCGCTCATCCCGACACCTCAGCCTTTCGCCTCAGCACGAAGACGGAAGGCCATCACGATCGCGACGATGCCGGCGGCGATCAGCCAGACGCAGGAGACCACCAGGAGAGCGCCCAAGGACACCACCGGGTTGATGAGGAGCACCGCACCGGCGAGGAGCGTGATGGCTCCGGCGGTGATGTCCCACATACGTCGGCCCGGGGCCGGCCGGAGGACGGCGCCGATGATGTCGACGATGCCTCCGATGACCCACCAGACTCCGAGCAGCAGAGTGACGATGAGCACCGTCTGCACCGGGTCTCGCAGGAAGAGCAGGCCGACGATGATCGCCAGCGCACCTGAGAAGCCGACGACCGCTCGCAGGCCGCCTTCCATGGAGCTGCCGGCCACCGCGGCGATGAGGCGGAACACGCCGGACACGATGACCTGGATCGCGACGATCACCGCGAGTACGACGAGCGTCTGCTTCGGCCAGACCGCCAGGATGATGCCGAGCGCGGTGGTGACCAGTCCGTAGGCCAGGACAAGGCCCCAGTAGTCCCCGAGGCCCTCGAACACGGACCCCGAACCCACCGGACGGTCCGGCGCGCTCGCGATCGGGTCTTGGTCGGCGTCCATGTCCTGCGCGTCGCGGCTCGGGTCCTCGGGTCTGGGGATGTCGGAGCTTGCCACGTCAGAACTCGGCATCGCTCGACATCAGCTGCGCGAGCGACCAGATGACGAAGATGTAGAGCGCCAGCATCGCGAGTGCCCAGAACGGGTAGTAGGGCATGAACATGAACGCGGAGACAGAGCCGAGGACCGCGATCATGATGCCGGAGACACGGGCCCACGTCTGCCCGAGGAGCATGCCGATGCCGACGGCAATCGCGATCACCCCCAGGATGAGATGGATCCAGCCCCAGGCGGTGATGTCGAACTGATAGACGTACTCGACGCCCTTGACGTAGACCTTGTCCTCGGCCACGGCAGCGATGCCGGCGAGGAGCTGGAAGATGCCTACGATCGTGAGGATGGTGCCGGCGAAGATGGCGCCGGAGAAGGCGAAGGCGGTCTTGACCGGAGTGTCATAGCCTCCGCCTCGTGAAGTGGTGCTGCTCATGATGGGGTGCTCCCTATGGTCGTGAGCGGTTCTTCGTCGACCGCTTCGGTGGACGAGAAGTTAGGCGGCGTCAGCCCCGACGGGCTCACCCGCAACGGGCGATCCTCCGGCGCCGAAGACGTTCGCAGCGCGGATTCCCGGCGCTCGGTCAGTCACACGGCCAGAGTTCCGGTCGCCATGTCCTCGCTGCTGGTGTGCCTCAGCCGAGCAGTTGCTGTTTTGCGGCTGCGAACTCCTCGTCGCTGAGAACCCCCTGGCTGTGCAGTTCACCCAGCTTGGCGAGCTGTCCGATCAGATCGTTCTGCGCCGGGGCCGCCGGCGCGAGCGGTGCGGGAGCCTGGGCCGCTGCGTACTGCTGCTGTTCGTACGCCTGTGCCTCGGCCCGTTCCTGGGCCCTGGCCGCCTGCCGGCGGTTGATGGCGTTCGAGGTGGCCGTCGCGGTGCCGGCGATGACAGCAGTGCGTGCGACGGTACCGAGCAGGCCGGGGCGGCCGATGCGTCGGGCGAACATGGCGGGTCTCCTCTGCTAGCGGGCGGATGCGAAGGCGAGCTCGACGTCCTCGGGTGGCACGCGGAGGAACAGCTCGACCTCGGCGCCCACGTTCCGGATCCGGGTGACGGCCTCCCGCGCCCAGACCTCCTCGTAGACGACAGCGAGTCCCGCCTGCCCCGGTTCGAGGGCGGTGGCGAACAGCTCGATGTCGGTGTCGCTCAGCAGGTCGTTGGCGTCGATCTCGAGCCCGGCGAGCTCATTCGGCAGGCCTTCCTGCTCCTCGAGGTCGAGGGCACGGAAGGTGCCATCGGCGTCCTTGGCCATCAGCACGCAGTCGATGATCTTGATGACCCCGCTCTCGACCGAAGGTCGCAGCACCGCCACGACGTCGCCGAGATCGACCTCCTCCGACATCGACAGGAACAGAATCTCGACCGGGCCGCGGTCCATGGTGCCTCCCTCTTGTCGTACGCCTGCCGGACGACAGAACAGCTCGGACGCTAGGTCGCCGAGTAGCGACGGCGCTCACCCGCATCGGGTGACCTGCGGCGGTCACCCCTTCCGGGCGATCCGGGAACCGGCCCGGCATAGCAGCCTCACCGATCGTGGCCAGACTCCTCGCTCCTTCATTCAGCGGTTACTCACGGTCCTGGATCAGGTCCGACGTGCTCGCCGGGCTCACCGTGTGGGCTGTGCTCGTCCCGGAGTCGTTGGCATACGCCACCATCGCCGGTGTTCCGCCCGTCGTGGGCCTCTACGCGGCTGTGCCTGCGTTGGTGCTCTACAGCCTGCTCGGCTCCTCGCGCCACATGATCGTCGCACCGATGTCGGCGACCGCGGCTCTCTCGGCAGGGATCGTGGGATCCTTCGCCTCCGGTGGGGCCGACGTCGTCGCGCTCACCGTCGGCCTGGCGATCGCGACGGGCGTCGTCGCTCTCATCGCCGGCATCCTGCGCCTGGGCTTCCTGGCCGCCTTCATCAGCGAGCCGGTCCTGCGCGGCTTCATCATCGGGCTCGCGCTGACGATCATCATCGGACAGCTACCGCCACTGGTCGGTGTGGAGAAGGGCTCGGGCAACTTCTTCGAGAAGTCCTGGGACCTTCTGCGCCACCTAGGTGACGTCGACGCCCTGACCATCGCCATCGGAGTCGGCAGCCTCGTCGTCCTGCTCGTGCTCCGGCGTCTTGTCCCGCTCCTTCCCGCCTCCTTGTTCGTGGCGCTGGCCTGCATCGGGCTCACCGCCCTGCTCGACCTCGACGGTCGGGGGGTCGCCATCGTCGGCCACATCGAGGCCGGGCTGCCTGCCATCGGGCTCCCGGACGTGTCGGCCGCCCAGTTCCGCGACCTCTTCGCGGCCGCCGTCGGCTTGATGCTCGTCGGCTTCGTGGAGGGCCTGGGCGCCGCGAAGACGTACGCCGCCAAGAGCGGGTACGACATCGACCCGAACCGAGAGCTGCTCGGCCTGGGCGTCGCCAACCTGGGGTCAGGGCTGGCCAGCGGCATGGTGGTGAACGGCTCGCTGTCCAAGACCGCCGTCAACGGATCGGCCGGTGCGAGATCGCAGCTCTCGGCGGTGACGGCGGCGACGCTCACGCTGCTCACCCTGCTGTTCATGACCCGGCTCTTCTCCGACCTTCCAGAGGCCGCGCTCGCCGCGATCGTGATCGCCGCGGTGATCGAGCTCGTCGACTTCTCCGCGCTGCGGCGGCTGTGGCGGGTTCGGACCGGACAGCTCACCAAGGTCTACCAGCTCAGCGCACGCGCCGACTTCGTGGGTGCCGTCGCCGCCCTGGTCGGCGTGCTCGTCTTCGAGACCCTGCCCGGCCTGGTGATCGGCATCGGCGTCTCCTTCGTCCTGCTCATCGCACGGACCTCGCGGCCGCACATCGCACCACTGGCCCCCGTCGCCGGTTCCGACGCGGGTTCCGACGACGGCGTCGCGGCACCGCACCCGGGCCTGTGGGTGGACCAGAGCCGCAACCCGGTGTACGCAGGGGTCCCGGGTGTCCTGGTGGTCAGGGTCGAGGCGTCCTTGCTGTTCGCGAACGCCGACTACGTGCGCGAGCGGATCCGCGAGCTCGCCACGGACGTCCCCGACCTCCGGCTGGTGGTGCTCGACGGCCGGGCGACTCCGTCGATCGACGTCACCGCCACCGCGATGCTGACCCAGCTGCGCGCAGACCTGCGGCGCGCCGGTGCCGACCTGGTGCTGGCCGGCGACGTGGGCCAGGTACGCGACGTGCTGACCCAGGCCGCCGAGGAGGGCCAGCCGCTTGTCTACCCGACCGTCGAGGCCGCCCTCGCGGCCGCTACTGCAGGGCCGCCGTCAGACGCATGACGTTGTCGATGTACGCAGCCCCGCGGCCGCGCCGCGACCAGCGCTCCGCGGTGAGCTCGCTCGACCTCTTCCGATAGTCGTCGAGCACGCCCTGCAGATCGCGGACCACGCGATCACTCTCGAGCAGCAGGACGACCTCGTAGTTGAGCGCGAAGGAGCGGTAGTCCATGTTCGAGGAGCCGATCACGGCGATCGTGTCGTCGACGGTGAAGAACTTGGTATGCAAGACGTAGGGCACGGGGTAGAGCCGGATTCTGACACCGGCATCGAGGAGGTCGGAGTAGTAGGAGCGCTGCGCGTGGAAGACCATGAACTGGTCGGCGCCCTCGTTCACGAACAGCTCGACCTCGACACCCCTCTGGGCGGCCGTCGTGACCGCGTAGAGCAGCGATTCGTCGGGCACGAAGTAGGGGCTGACCAGGCAGATCCGTGACTGGGCGCCGTAGATCAGCGTGTTGAACAGGCGCAGGTTGTTCTCGGTCACGAACCCGGGTCCGCTCGGCACGATCTGGCACGAGACGTCCTCGGCGGCTCGTCCGGTCCGCTGGCCCTCCAAGGGCGCGCGTGGACCGAGCAGGTCCCGGATGTTCTCGGCGGTCTCGGCGTACCAGTCGGTCGCGAAGACGATCGCCAGGTCCCGCACCGCCGGCCCCTCCACCCGGACCATCAGGTCGACCCACTCGCGGCCGGCCTTGTGGTTCTTGGGCTTGTCGTAGCCGGGCTCGATGAGGTTCTGCGAGCCCGCGAACGCAACCACCCCGTCGACGACGAGGATCTTGCGGTGATTGCGCAGATCCGGGCGGCGGAGCTCACCGCGCAGCGGCCGGACCGGAAGCATCGCGGCCCACCTGATGCCGGAACCCTCCAACCGCGACAGCATGTCCCGGTGACCGGGGATGCCGCGCGAGCCGAGGTGGTCGAAGAGGAAGCGCACCTCGACCCCTCGGCCGACCGCCTCGACGAGCGCGTCGAAGAAGTCACCAGTGGCCTCGTCCCAGGCGGAGATGTAGAACTCCACGTGCACGAACGATCGCGCCCGGCGTACGTCCGCCGTCATCGCCGCGATCGTCTCCGCGTACTCGGGGAACACCTCGACCCGGTTGTCTCCGGTCAGCGGCAACGATCCCAGGTGCTCGTTCAGCCGGACGGCTCCCAGCGTCGGGCCCGCGGGGGCGGTCAGCGCCGCCGGGTCGGACCTGAGCTCGGCGCTGATCCGCTCGTTGACCTGCCGCTGCCACGCGCGGCGCTTGCGGCCGACGCTGGTGCTCCCGAAGAGCAGGAAGGCGAGCAGGCCGAACGCCGGCAGCGCCAGGATGAGGAACAGCCAGGCGAGGCCGGTCGACGGCTTCCGGCCTCCGGGTATCACGCCCAGCGCGACCACGCAGACCGCGACGTGGGCAACAGCGAGAGCTGCGCTGACGAGGCTGGCGATCCAGGTGCCCTCATCCATCAGAACGACGCCACGCCGTCGCCGAGCATCTTGACCCCGAGCACAGAGAGGAGAACGGTCATGATCACCGCGTTGTAGGCGATCATCCACGCCTTGATGCCATCCAGGAGCCCAGCCGCACGCTCCCCCGCCACCAGGTAGATGCCGAAGGGCACGAGCACACCCAGGCTCGCGACGACGGTGAACACGGCCACCGCGACGATCTGCTGGTTGGTCTCCGAGGTCGCCGTCGCGATCGTGGTGCCCGCCGAGATCACGAGCAGCAGGTTTTTCGGGTTGACCGTTCCCAGAAGCACCCCGACGCCGAACGCCTTGAACGCGTTGAAGGCGTCGATCGTCGCCATCCAGTTCGGGACGGGCGCGGACTCGCCCTCGGCCGGCCGCCCCTGCCAGCTGCGTACGGCGAGCAGCAGGAGCAGGGCTCCGAGGAAGATCTTCAGCAGGACTGCCCAGAGCGGCGTGTCCTGGCCCCCTGATCCGGCACCGCCGGCGAGCAGCGCGACCAACGTCCCGAGGACGAAGATTCCGGCGAGCCACCCGAGGACGAAGGCCGTGCCGTTCGAGCCAGCACGGCGGCTGACCAGCATGAGAACGAGTGCGACGATCGGGAAGGGACTGACGAGCACCCCGACCGCGATCGGTAGAGACTGGCCGATTGCTTCTTCCATGGCCCGACCTCAGCGCAGACCACCTTCTCAGGCATCACCTGCTCCGGGTGAGAACCGTGCGCGCCCGTAGCACGGTCCGGACGATGACCGGGTCCTCGACGAGCAGCCGGCCGAGCAGCGCGCCGCCGACGATGATGCCGCCGAAGCCGATCAGCCAGGTCGAGAGCGCGAGGATCACACCCAACATGCCGAACTGCTCGGCGTTCGACTCGACGTAGGCAGGCATGAACCATGCCGATCCCAGGCCGTAGAGGACCTGCACAAGGCCGGTCAGCACCGCCCCCGGGAGCAGCAGCCACCCTCGGACGCGCCCGAACAGCAGCACCCAGCTGCTCCCCCACCACACGGCGCTCGCTCCCACGATCTGGAGCAAGGGTCGGAGTGCGTCCCCTGGGTCGGTGAGCAGGTTGACGACTGCGTTGACCACACCGAGACACCCCAGCCACGTGCCCACCCAGAGAAAGCACCGACCGGCGCCCCGCAGGCCTCCGACATGCTCCCGCTCCCAGACCCGCTCGAACATCCGCTGTACGGCGCGACCGAAGGACGTCGCCGACACGATCGTGATAGCCAGGCCGACGGCGCCGGTCTCGGAACGTACCTGGTCCAGGTCGACCTCCCCGGCCACCTGGCGGACGGCCTCGTCGCCGAAACCGGTGACCTGTGAGACCTGTTCCAGCGCCGTCCCGATGAGGTGGGGCAGGAACGCCGCGAGGACGACCAGCATGGGCACCATGGCCAAGAGCGACTGGGCGGCGATCAGCATGCTGCGGTCGACGAACTCGATCCGGATGATCTCTGTGCCGAGGTTCCGCAGCAGAGGTATGTGGGCGACCAAGGTGTCCACCCGACCCCGCAGAGCAGCCACGTTCACGTGAGCAGTGTTCCCTGGAGTCGCCCGCTCACCATCGCCCATTTCCGGTGACCGCGCCGGGCATCGAGCCGCCTAGGCTGATCAGACCACCGTCCCAGGCCACCCTCTGGAGCCAACGTGAACGGACACCTGATCGGCGATAAGCGCTCATGACCCGGATCCTCATCCGGGTCGGCTCGTCGGTGTCGGACGACGTCCTCGAGACGTTCCCGCACCTGACCCGGGCCACACAGCCGGCGACGACGACGCTGGTCGGCGACCTGGCCGACGCGAAGGAGCTGCAGGCTGTGCTGGACCTACTGAGCACCCTCGGCGTCGACGTCATCGAGGTCGTCACGATCCCCGAGTAGCTCCACCGGGGCACTTCCCGCGATGAGCGGCATCAGCCAGCGCTTGGCCGGGTCGGCCTCCACGAAGACCGCTCGCACGAAAAGGGTGAACGGTACTGCCATCACAGCACCGATCGGGCCCATGATCCACGACCAGAAGATCAGGGACAGGAACGTCAGCGTCGCCGAGAGCCCCACCGCCTCACCGACGATCTTTGGCTGGATCACCGACTGGATGACCACGTTCAGGAAGCAGTACACAGCGATGACCGCCAGCATCAGCGTGACGTCCGCATCCAGCAGCGCGAGGATCGCCGGTGGTAGCAGACCGATCACGAAACCGATGTTCGGGATGTAGTTGGTGAGGAACGCAAGCAGGCCCCACACCAACGGCGCCGGTACGTCCAACAGATAGAGGGCAAGCGTGTCGAGGGCGGCGACGATCAGGCCGAAGACCGTCGAGACCAGCAGGTAGCGACGAGTTCCGACCGCGAACGAGGACAAGGCACCTACGAGGCCTGGGCGGCGGCTACCGATCGAGGCGAGCTGCCGGGGCAGAGCCGTCGCGTCGATGGCCATGAACAGGCACAGCGCCAGGATGAAGACCATGGTGGACAGCAGTCCGAACATGCCGTCGAGAGCACCCGAGACCAGGGACAGCAGATTCGAGGGGTCGAACGAGCCGACGATCGCACGCACCTCGTCCGCGCCGATGCCGATCTCGGTGAGCCAGTGGGTCAGGTCCTGGACATGCTCCTTGGCCGCATCGCCGTAAGCGCCCAGCAGGGTGCCGAATCGGGCCACCGCCAGCAGCACGCACACCCCGAGGCCTACGACCCCGAGGACGACCACGATGATGGAGAGAGCAGTGGCGACGCCGGACGGGAGTCGCCGCGCCAGCCAGTTCCGCGCGGGATGGACGACAATGGTCAGCACCATCGCGAGGAACAGCGGTCCGAGGATGCCATTGGCTGCCTGGAGCCCGGCTACGAGGATCACCACCGCGGCCGATCCCAGCAGGACCGCCAGGACCCGGAACGGCGGTGACCAGCTCGTGGCCGGCTCTACCCGGTTCTGTGTCCTGGGGCTCACGGCTCCATGCTTTAGCCCGTACGACTTGGCTGTATCACCCGTTAGGGGTGAGCGCGACCACCCGTCTGCGCGTACCCCCGGTTAGGTATATGGGTCATTCGGATCCTCATCTTGCCGAAGAGTCGCTGATTGGATGGTTCCCGACAGTGGCGTCTCGGCGACGAGAAGAGCGAAAGTTTGCGGATGGTGGGCGCTGGTTCTCGCGCGTACGTGACGCCGAGGAGGCTGTGTGTTCCGCGCGTGCAGTCAGGGTTCATCAGGCGGGATCGGTTGGTCGAGGATGCCGTCGGGCGGTGCCACTTCACGCTGATCTGTGCTCCCGCGGGCTACGGAAAGAGCATGCTCGCGGCCGATTGGGCCACCCGCGCCGCTGCCCGCGGAGAACCGGTGGCCTGGTTGTCCCTGCAGGAGCAGGACGACAAGCCTTACGAGTTCTGGTCCGCGTTGATCGAGTCCCTCCTGCGGGCCGGGCTGCCAGGGAGGACCGAGCAGCTCGACGGCCTGACCCCACCCCCGCAGGGGACCGAACCGAGGTTCGTCGCGAAGATCGTCGACTCGCTCTTGATCGCCGGTGTGCGCTGGATCGTGCTGGACGACGTACATCTGCTCCATGACGACCAGGTGCTGCATGGGCTCGAGGTCCTCCTTGCCGAGTTGCCGCCCGAGGTGGGGCTGGTGATGGCGTGCCGGTCCGAGCCGTCGCTCCCGCTTCATCGGCTGCGGCTCGACGGGGAGCTTACGGACGTACGCGACAAGGACCTCGCCTTCACCGATGAGGAGGCGCTGGAGCTGTTCGCGTCCGGCGGCCTATCGATGACGCCGGACGCGATCTCCCATCTCGTCGGCGTGACCGAGGGTTGGGCCGCCGCGCTCCGGATGGCGGTGGTCGCGGCCACCGCCGGCGATGCCGACCCCGCCGAGGTCGTCTCGTCTTTCGACGGCGATGTCCGCACAGTGATCGAGTACGTCTTGGCAGAGGTCGTCCACCGGCTCGACCCGGAGCTGGCCGAGTTCCTCTATGCGACCTGTGCGCCCCAGCACCTCTCGATCGACCTTGCTGCCCACCTGTCGGGCAGGCCCGACGCCGGCACTCTGCTCGACCGGCTGTGCGCGGCGAACGCGCTCGTCAGCCAGTCGGGCGACTCGACGTGGTACCGCTACCACGCCCTGCTGCGGACCTGCTTGCTCGCTGCTCTGTCCCGGCGCGACGTCGAGGCACCGGCACGCCAGCATCGGGCCACCGCTGTCTGGCTCGCAGCCCACGGCGAACCCGCGGCCGCGCTCCGGCATGCGGAGTTCGCCGGGGACATGGACCTGCTCGACGACCTGATCGTCGGAGTAGGGCTCCAGATGGTGCTGTCCGGACGCGGCGATGTCGTGCGCGCAGCCATCGCGTCCCGCGATGCGTCCGTCGCCGACCATCGGGTCACGATCA
The DNA here is from genome assembly GCF_036090055.1 of Nocardioides sp. NBC_00368. Taxonomy (NCBI): domain Bacteria; kingdom Bacillati; phylum Actinomycetota; class Actinomycetes; order Propionibacteriales; family Nocardioidaceae; genus Nocardioides; species Nocardioides sp. NBC_00368. Next base: position 1,216,709 of record NZ_CP107970.1, on the reverse strand, counting down.
TTGCCGCCCTGGCAGCACTCGATGCCAACGACCTCGCCGCTGCCGACGACGCTCTGGGCGCGGTGCCGACCGGTGATCCGCCGCTCGAACCGACGTACGCCGCGATGCACGCCGCGGCCGTCGTCCAGCGTGCCCTCGCCGGAGGCGACGTCATCGCTGCCCTGCAGGACAGCGCGATCCTCGATGTCGCCAAGACGGGAGACGGCGACGTCAACCTGGTCCTGCTCGCCCAGCGCGGGCCCGCTCGGATGCGCACCGGCGACTACCTCGGAGCCATCGACGACCTCGAGCAGGCACTCGTGCTGGCCCGCAGTCGTCACTACGACCAGGTCGTGCTCGAGACCATGTCGCAGCTGTCCGGGATGACCAGCGCGATGTGTGACTTCCACGCCGCCCTCGACTGGTCCGACCAGGCCATCGCGTTCGCCACCCAGCACGGATGGCGGGACTCGCCGAGGCTCGCCCCCTCCTACCTGGTGGCCGCATGGACCGCATTCCTGACCGGACAAGGCCAGGCACAGCTGGAGTACGCCGAGCTCGGCATGCGAGCGCTGGAGGGGGTGAGCGACGCCGAGGTCGGGCTCGGCATACGCGGCATGCACGCCCTGGCGACCTTCGAGGCCACGACCGGCCCGGAGCGCGCCGCTGCTGTCGAGGCCTTCCGGCGGATCTGGCAGCTCGAGGCCGCCCAGCACGTCTCTCCTGCGGCGACCAGTGCCGCCACGCCTCAAGAGGTCAGGATGGCCCTCGCCACCGGCAACGAGAGCTGGGCGCGGGAGATCGCGGCCCGCGTGCGCGACCAGATGCCGGGAAGCGCCGAGTGCACGATCCCGGACGCGCAGATCCTCGCCGCATCCGGGCGGACGCGCGACGCGCTGACCGCGCTCGAGCCGGTGCTCGACGGCACCTGCCCGGCGCATGCACCGACGACCCTCGTCTACGCGCAGGTGCTGGCCGCTTCCCTGGAGTCGGCGGTGGGCAACGACGTCCGTGCCTTCGACGCGCTCAGGAAGGCTCTCGAGTGGGCGGTCCCCAACAACTTCCGCCGGCCGTTCATCGACCTGTGGCCGCATCTGGAGCGGCTGGTCTCGGCGAACCGCTCACGGTTCGGGCCCGCCGAGGACTTCGTCGCGGCACTGCTCGCCTACCACGACGAGCCGGAGGAGCGCCCCATCCGGCTCATCGGCACGCTGTTGAGCGCCCGCGAGATCGACGTGCTCCATGACCTCCCCTCGCGGCTCACGATCCCAGAGATCGCGGCCGCCGAAGGGGTCAGCGAGAACACCGTGAAGACGCACGTACGCTCGATCTACCAGAAGCTCGGCGTGAACACACGGTCAGCGGCGGTGCGTGAAGCACGCGAGCGGGGACTGATCTGACACCACCCACGACTCGTCATCGGATATCCGGGACGCTTGCGCTCCGAGCCACGGCCGAAACCAGGGAGCCGATGGCGATCCCGATCACCAGGTTGATCAGCATCGTGACGAGCTTGGTGTCCAGACCCGCCTCGGACGTGAACGGCCACAGCGCCGCGATGACGGTGGCCAGGCCGACGATCCATCCGAAGAAGGTCTGCGGCTGCGGCGTTGTCACCGCCAACACATGTGCGACAGCTGTGGCCAGCAGCCCGGCGATCGCGGCCCAGGTGGCATACCACCACGTCGAGGCGTCTCCCCAGACCCCGTCGCCCTCGGGCGCGAGGATGGGAACGTCGAAGATGCCTCGGGCGATCACGATGCCGGCCACCGCGAGCAGGGCGGCCACGACTGCAGCGGCGGCGCCCCCCGCCCAGAGCCGGCCGGTGTCGACGGCGGGCCGCAGTCGTGGGGAGGGCGGTCGGTTCATCACCATGGTCAGTCTCCGTCGTCAGTCGGCTCTGCGGTCTCGGTGCGGAAGATCTCCTCGAGGTCCTCGGCGAGCTCGTCGTCCAGCTCGGCGTAGACGAGCGTGGGGTCACCGTGCTTCATCGCCGCGGTGACGGCATCCGGGTCACCGTCGCTGCTCAGCACCACGAGTGCGGACTTGCCCGGCCCGAGGTGCTCAGTGACATCGGCGAGGACCTGGTCGCCGATGCCGGCCTGCCTCAGCCGTTGAACCGCAGCCGCGGATGCCGCCCCTACAACGGCGCCCGCGACCGGATTGAGCACGAGGATCCCGAGAAGGCCACCGAGCAGCGAGCCCTTGGCTGCGGCACCGGCCGTACGGTGGCGGAGGTGGCCGATCTGCGGCTCCTCCGCACCAGGGAACCAGGTGAGCGTGATCGCGTCGTGCACGGTGAGCGCCCCACGATCCTGCAGGTCGGTGAGCCAGACCTCGGCGTCTGCGGCGCCCATGATCCGGTCGTAGACCCATGCGGTCAGGCTCGCCATCACCAGTCCTTGCTGTCGTCGGCATCGGCTCCTCACCGACCATCCCGGCGGACCGGGCTCCTCGCCTCACCCGAATTCGGCGAGCTGCCGGGCCTGGATGATTCGTACCGTGCTGCGCGTGAGCAGTCGAGGTGGACCATGACGAGGGTGATGATCAGGGTGAACGGTGAGCTCGCCCGAGAGCTTCAGAGCGCGTTCCCCCAGTTGGCCGCTCAGGCGCATCATCAGGAGTCGACCCTCGCCGGCGAGGTGCCCGACCAAGAGGCGTTGCAGGGCATCCTGCACGCCCTGCAGGCCCTTGACATCAATGTGATCGAGGTCATCACCATCCCCGACTGAGCCCCGGCGGCCGCCGATGACGTGCCGCCCGCTGAGCGGCATCGAAGATCGCCTGCCACGGCAGGGCCTGGTCCGCGGGCATCTGACGGGGAGGGTGGAGGGGCCAGAGGTCGGGACCCTCGATGAGGTGTACGCCGGCGGCGCGGAGCGCGGCCATGTGGGAGGCCCAGGCGGGATGCTCCGCGTGGGCGGCGTTGATGAGCGGGAAGAGCACGACGGGGACGGTCGCAAGGCTCTCGGTGACGACCGTCAGGGCCTGATTGTCGGCAAGGCCGAGGGCGATCTTGGCGGTGCTGTTGAAGGTCGCCGGCGCCACGACGATGACGTCGAGCTGGGCCGGGTGGGTGCGTGGCTCCCACGGGAGACGGCTCGGCCCGCGAACAGGGAAGCCGGTGGCGGCCTCGATGCGCTCGGCCTCCCCGTTCGCGCTGAGCCAGCTGAACGCCGTCGGCGTCAGGGTCACCGGCACCTGGTGACCGGCGACACGCAACGGGGTGACCAGCTCGTCGCAGAGCTGCTCCACACCGGCTGCGGCGCAGGCGATGACTCCGACGATGGCCACCCCGTGAGCGTACGTGACCAGGGCCCGCGGATTCAGCCAATCTTGCCCGCGCCGGCCTTGATCGCCTCCCGGATCCGGACGTAGGTGCCGCAGCGGCAGATGTTGCGGATCTCGTCGATGTCGGCGTCGGTGACCGAACGACCCTCGGCGTGGGCCTTGTTGACCGTCGCGACCGCGGCCATGATCTGGCCGGGCTGGCAGTAGCCGCACTGGGCGACGTCGGCGTCGAGCCAGGCCTCCTGCATCGGGTGCAGGCCGTCGCCGGGGACGGTGTCGGCCAGGCCCTCGATCGTGGTCACCTCGTCGTCCTCGTCGAGGGCGCTGATCGGGGTGGCGCAGGGGTTGAACGCCTTGCCGTTGATGTGCGACGTACAGGCCTTGCACACGTTGATCCCGCAGCCGTACTTGGGGCCACGCACGCCGAGCACGTCACGCAGGACCCACAGCAGGCGCTCGCTGTCCTCGACGTCGACCGTGACCTTCTCCCCGTTGAGCTTGAAGGTGTAGTTGGGCATGCTCTTTCCCCTGTTCAGTAGGTGTAGCTGAGGCCGTCGGTCGGCGAGGCGGGCACGGGCGGGACGAACGACTTCACCTCGAACGAGATCGGGTCGTGGTGGTTGATCGGGAAGGAGGTCGGCGTGGTGCCCGTCGCCCGGGCGTAGGCGCAGGCCACCGCCGCGAACGAGGCCGCGACCCCGGCCTCCCCCGCACCGCCGGGGATGTCGGTGACCGGGTCCATGACGAAGACGCGTACGTCGGGCGGGGTGTTCCACTGGCGGGTGTAGAAGTAGTTGTCCCAGCTGGCCTCGAGGTAGTGGCCGTCCTCCAGATGAGTGCTGGCGGTCAGCGCGAGCGCGATGCCGTCCATGATCCCGCCCTGCATCTGCGCCTCGACGCCCTTGGGGTTGATCACCTCGCCGCAGTCGATGGCGAAGGTGACCTTGGTGACCCGGGGGCCGGTGACGGCGTTGTAGACCTTCCGGCCGACGGTCTCGGGGCGGCAGTCGATCTCGACCAGGCAGGCGGAGTAGCCCTTGTACTCCTGGTGGACCGCGATGCCCTGGGCCGTGCCGGCGGGCATCGACCTGCCCCAGTTTCCGGCCGCGGCCACCTGCTTGATGACGCGGCGCAGGCGGTCCTCCTTGGCGTACTTGAGCCGGAACTCGACCGGGTTCAGCCGCATCTTCTTGGCGACCTGGTCGATCGTCAGCTCGAGGGCCGTGCGGACGTCGGGCGAGTAGACGTTGCGCACGGCGCCGGAGTTGATCGCCTTGCTGGTCGTCTCCATGAGGCCCTGAGTGGTGACGCCGAAGTCGTAGGGCACCTGCTGCGAGGTCACGAAGATGGTCTCCGAGACGCCCAGGTTGCTCACCCCGGCGGGGAGAGAGATGGCGGACGAGGTCAGGATCTCGCCGAAGCCGTGGCGGTAGTCGGTGGCGGTGCAGGTGTGCTGCTGCTCGACGGAGAGGATGTTGTCCCCCGCCCAGACCGCACGCACCCGCGACGTCGCCATCGGGTGGTTGCGGCCCTGGCGGGGCTCGTCGGCGCGATGCCACATCAGCCGGACCGGCGCCTGGCACTTCTGCGAGACCAGGGCCGCCTCCAGGGCGGCGTCCCAGAAGAGCTTGCGGCCGAAGGAACCGCCGGACTCGACCACGTTGAACGTCACGGCCGTCGGCGGAAGACCGAGCTCGAGCGCGATGCTCTCAGCGGCCACGATCGGCGTCTTCGAGCCGGCCCAGATCGCCGCCTTGTCGGCGCGGACGTCGGCCACGGCACAGTTGGTCTCCAGCGGCGAGCCGCTGCGGGTGTAGAAGACGAAGTCGGTGTCGTGCGTCTTGACGTCGGCCGCGGTCAAACCGCCGGTCAGCCCGCCGGTGACGCCGACCACGTCGGTCACCGTGCCGAGGAGCTCCTCGACGTCCGGCACCAGCATCGGGCGCTGGATGCCGCGCAGCTCCTCGAGGACGTCGGCGTCCGACCTGCCGCTCACGGTGCCGGGGTTCCACTCGACGTCGAGGGCACGGACGGCGTTGATGCACTGACCGAAGGTGCCGGCGCGTACGGCCACCCCGGTCGGGATCGTGACGACGTGGGTCACGCCCGGCATCGCCTCGACGGCCGCCTTGTTGCGGACGGAGCGCACCGTGCCGTTGTGCTCGGGGGCGCGGCAGACCATCGCGGGCAGTGCGTCGGGCACGTCGAGGTCCATCGCGAACTGCTTCTTCCCGGTGACCGCGTCCAGGGCGTCCTTGCGGCGCCGCGGGGTGCCGATCACCGCGAAGTCGGACTTCGGCTTGAGGTCGACGTCGACGACCTTCGTCACCAGGGCCGCCGCCGAGGTGGCCAGCTCGCCGTAGGAGATCGAGGCGCCCCCGGGGGCGGAGATCACGCCTTCGTAGACGGAGAGGGTGTCGTGAGGCTGGGCGAGCGCGATCGCCGCGGCGTCGAGCAGCGCGCCGCGGGCGATGGCGGCGGCCACGCGTACGGGCGTGTACATCGCATGGATCGTGTTGGAGCCGCCGGTCATCTGGTTCCAGATCAGCTCGGGCCGCGCCTTCGACAAGGTCACGTTCACCTTGCTGAGCGGCAGATCGAGCTCCTCGGCGATCAGCATCGCGATCGAGGTGGTGATGCCCTGGCCGACCTCCGCGCGGGGCAGCTCGAACGACGCGGTGCCGTCCTTCTCGACGACGACCTGGATCAGGTTCGCCGTGGGGCGAGCGGCATCGGTCAGCAGGTCGTTGAGATCGTAGAGATCGGCCGGCTGCGGGACCCCGGGCACGACCGCCGCCGCCGGGGTGCCGAGGCCGATGCCGAGCTGGGCCGCGCCGGTGACGGTCGCTGCGGCCAGGAGGTAGCCGACAAAACGGCGGCGGCCGATCTCGTGGTCGGCAAGGCCCGATACCGACAGGCCTGATGACGTCTCGGGATGTGTTGACAAGGCGGTTTCCTCCGTTGGTCCGGTCGGGTCCTGGTCACGTTATGTGTGGCGCGTCACACCTGTGTCGCCCTGGAACGCCAACTTCGTTGACTTTCCGCGCCAGCTCGCGCGATCGGCTCACACCGAGGTCAGGGAGCCTTTACGGAGCGCGCCCGGCGTGACTCCGAACCGGGACCGGAAGGTGCGGGCGAAGTGCGACGGGTCGGGAAATCCCCAGCGACTCGCTATCGTCGCGGTCGATCGCGAGGCATGGGCCGGGTCGACCAGAGCGTCCCGGATCGCCAGCAGACGGAACTCCCGCAGATGCGCCATCGCCGAGAGCGGCTGGCCCTCGAAGAGCCGGTGGAGGCTCCGGGGCGAGAGCCCGTGGGCGGCCGCCACCGCGTCATGGCTCAGATCCGGATCGGAGGCGTGGGCCTCCAGGTGGGCGATGACTCGGGTCCGGAGCGCCTCTCCCGGGTCGACCAGATCCTCACCGCCGACCAGGCTCGAGAGCAGCTGGATCGCCGCCTCGCCCAGATGTGTCGCTCCCCCGGCCTGCGGAACCTGACGCACGGCGCTCCCCAGCAGATGCCCGAGTACGCCGGTTCGGCCGTCGGTCGAGGTCCAGCCGTGCGCCATCGACCGCTCGACCGCGGGACCGGGTGCCGCAAGCGCGCGGCGCGGGAGCGTCATCGCGAGACACTCCCACGCTTCGTCGAAACGCAGCTCGTAGGGGCGGCTGGTGTCGTAGATCGCGATGTCCCCCGGCCTCAGGACGAGCTCGGTGCCGCCCTGCCGTACGACGGACCGGCCCCGGCGCTGGATGCACACCTTGAACGGCTCGTCGGGTACGTCGGCGAGGGAGCGGCGGGTGCGGCGTACGACCTGCGGGGTGCCGCCGACCCGGAACGCGTCGACGCGACCCAGGCTCGCGTGCTCGATCGCCCCGGCCAACGGGCCGGGCAGCACCTGCTGCCCGGGTGGCAACCGCTCCGCCTGCAGTCCTGAGAAGGCGTCCGCGAGCGCGGTACGCCACCTCTCCGACACTCCGCCCGAGTCCCCATGCGTCATGCCGAGATACTGCGCACCCGGCGCATCGGGCGGTACCCCCGTAGGAGGGCGGGGTCAGTCGATCAGGCCGGCCTCGCGGGCCATCCGGACGGCGTGGACCCGGTTGTTGGCGTTGAGCTTGCGGGTCGCGCTCTTGAGGTAGGACTTCACGGTGCTCTCGACGATGCCGAGGGCCTCGGCGGCCTCCCGGTTGCTGTTCCCGAGCGCCACCTGGCGCAGGACGTCGATCTCGCGCGCGGCCAGGCGCACGGCAGGGACCAGCTGGGCCGGGCGCCTCTCCCCCGGCACGGCGGTGAGACGCAGCACCATGGCCTCCAGGCGGCTGCGTACCTCGGGGTCCATCACCTGGCCGGCCAGATCGGTGAGCTCGGCGGCCATCTCCCGGCGTTCGGCGAGGTCGCGCTTCGCCGCAGCCGCGGCCTCGACCGAGCTCGAGGCAGGAGCCGGCGTAGGGGCCAGCCGGGAGAGCCGGTTGCGGACCTCGTCGTCGATCAGGATCTCGCGCTCGAGGGTGCGGATCAGCGGGCGCAGCCCGTCGAACCAGACGCCGCCGAGTCCGAGTCGCGACCGGGAGGCGAGGTAGATGAGCATCCGTGGGCTCCGGTCGACCAGGATCGGCAGGGCCGCGACGGTCTGGATCTGCTCCTGCGCCACCGCGGTGTCGTAGAGATGGGTGATCCCTCGCGCCGTGTAGTAGTGGTCGACGGAGCCGGGCTGGCGGGTCTGCAGGGTCTTCCCGCCCAAGCCCTCCCCGTTGACGACCCGCAGGCCGCGCAGGGAGACGCCCTTCGCGCCGCAGGTCGCGGTGATGTCGATGGCTGTGCCGTCGCCGCGGACCGGACCTCCGAAGGCGAGGTCCAGCCCCGACGCGGCCCGGAAGGAGGCCAGCGTCTGGGCGATCCGGGACCCGTCGTACGGCGCCTCAGGGGCGATCGCGGGGGTGCTCATGACGTTGAGCGTAAGTGACGGCCATCACAGGCAACAAGAGGCAGACCCCCTCCTTCGAGGGCACTCGTCCGGGGGTATCGGACATGTGGCGACCGTCCCACACTCGGTTCACCAATCCGAGTAGGAGGCACGATCATGGCCCAAATCGCGGCTAACCGAGCCGAGGTCGACGGGCGCACCATGCGCCGCGTCGCGACGGCGTCACTGACCGGCACCACCATCGAGTTCTACGACTTCCTCATCTACGGGCTCGCCGCAGCGCTCGTCTTCAACGCCATCTTCTTCCCGTCCATGGGCGGTCCGGAGGGCACCCTGGCCTCGATCGCGACCTTCGGCGTCGCGTTCGTCTTCCGCCCACTCGGCGCGATCTTGTTCGGCCACTACGGTGACCGGATCGGCCGCAAGGCGACGCTGATCACCACGCTGCTGATCATGGGATCCTCGACGTTCGCGATCGGGCTCATCCCGAGCGTGGAGTCGATCGGCAAGAGCGCCGTGGTGATCCTGGTGGTGCTGCGTGCGCTGCAGGGCATCGCGCTCGGTGGTGAGTGGGCCGGCGCCGCCCTCCTCACCACGGAGTACGCCGCCCACGGCCAGCGCGGGCGCTACAGCATGTTCCCGCAGCTCGGTCCCAGCCTGGGCCTGATCATCGCCGCCGGGGCGATGCTGACCACCTTCCGCCTGATGGAGCCCGACGCCTTCGCGGCCTGGGGCTGGCGGATCCCGTTCCTGGCCAGCGCCGTCCTGATCGGCGTCGGCCTCTGGGTGCGGCTGAACATCGCCGAGACGCCCTCGTTCAAGAAGGTGCAGTCCGCCGGCACGCGCAGCGCGCTGCCGTTCGTCGGCTGCATCCGCGACCAGTGGCGCCAGGTGCTGCTCGGCGGCGGCATCATGGCGATCGTCTTCGGTGCCTTCTACACCGGCGCCAGCTTCATGGTCGCCCACGCGGTCGGCACCCTCGGCCTGAGCATGACCCAGGCTCTGCTCGGGGTCATCGTCGCCGCGTTCGCGATGAGCGTGACGGTCATCCTCTCCGCCTGGCTCTCCGACGTGCTCGGCCGCCGCACGGTGCTGCTCCTGGGTGCGGCCTTCGGCATCGTGGCCGGTCCGCTGGCGTTCGGCGTCATGCAGCCGGGCAGCTTCGCGAGCTTCGCGCTCGGCAACAGCCTGCTGCTCTGCGTGCTCGGCCTCAACTACGGTCCGATCGCGGCGTTCCTGCCCGAGACGTTCCAGGCGAAGTACCGCTACACCGGCGCCGGGCTGGGCTACAACATCGCCGGCATCCTCGGCGGCGCCGTACCGCTGGTCATCGCGGAGGACCTGCTGGCCCGGTGGGGCACCGACGGGATCGCGTACTTCCTCACCGCTCTGGCCGTGCTGAGCGTCGTCTGCCTGCTGGTCGCCAAGGAGACCAGCCGCGTGGAGCTCGACGCGGAGCCGGCGCCGGCCTGATCCACCCTCCTTCGGGGGTGTGGCGGACACCACGGTCTCGGTCATGCTCGCGGCATGACCGAGACCTCATCCATCACCGCATCGTCGGCCCGTGGCGACATCGACGTTCCGCTGCTCGAGGAGACGATCGGAGCCAACTTCGAACGCACCGTCGCCCGCCACGGAGAGCGTGAGGCGCTCGTCGAGATCGCCACCGGACGACGCTGGACCTACGCCTCGTTGAACGCGGATGTCGACGCCCTCGCGGTCGGCCTCCGCAAGGCGGGTATCGGCAAGGGTGACCGCGTCGGCATCTGGGCTCCCAACTGCGCCGAGTGGACGATGGTCCAGTTCGCCACCGCGAAGATCGGCGCGATCCTGGTCAACATCAACCCGGCCTACCGCACCCACGAGCTCGCCTACGCGCTCAACCAGTCCGGCGTGCGCCTTCTGATCAGCGCCACCGCCTTCAAGTCCAGCGACTACGTCAAGCTCGTCGGCGAGGTCGAGGCCGACTGCGGCGCGCTGGAGAAGACCGTCTTCCTGGGTACGCCGGAATGGGACGCCCTGCTCGCCGCAGGCCGTGGCGAGCGGCTGGCCGACCATGTCGACTACACCCTCGACCCGAACGACGCCATCAACATCCAGTACACCTCCGGGACCATGGGCTTCCCGAAGGGCGCCACGCTGTCGCACCGCAACATCCTCAACAACGGCTTCTTCGTCACCGAGACGATCCACTTCACCGAGGAGGACCGGCTCTGCATCCCGGTGCCCTTCTACCACTGCTTCGGCATGGTGATGGCGAACCTCGGCTGCACCACCCACGGCGCGACCATGGTCATCCCCGGCCCTGGCTTCGACCCGCGTACGACCCTGCAGACGGTCCAGGACGAGCGGTGCACCGCGTTGTACGGTGTGCCGACGATGTTCATCGCGATGCAGGACGACCCGGGATTCGCCTCGTTCGACCTCTCGACCCTGCGCACCGGGATCATGGCCGGTGCGCTGTGCCCGATCGAGGTCATGAAGCGGTGCGTCAGCGAGATGCACATGAGCGAGGTCGCGATCGCGTACGGGATGACCGAGACCTCTCCGGTCTCCTGTCAGACCCGCACCGACGACGACCTCGAGCGGCGCACCGAGACGATCGGCCGGGCCGCGCCGCACGTCGAGATCAAGATCGTCGACCCCGCCACCGGCGAGGTGGTCCCCCGTGGCACGGCGGGCGAGTTCTGCACCCGCGGCTACTCGGTGATGCTCGGCTACTGGGACGACGACACCAAGACCGCCGAGGCGATCGACGCCGACGGCTGGATGCACACCGGCGACCTGGCCGTCATGCGCGAGGACGGCTACTGCGTGGTCGTCGGCCGGATCAAGGACATGGTCATCCGCGGCGGGGAGAACATCTACCCCCGCGAGATCGAGGAGTTCCTCTTCACCCACCCCGACATCGCCGAGGCCCAGGTCGTGGGTGTGCCGGACGAGAGGTACGGCGAGGAGCTCTGCGCCTGGATCCGGATGCGCCCCGGCGCCGAGCCGCTGGACGCCGCCGCCGTCCGGGCCTTCGCCGACGGCAAGCTCGCGCACTACAAGTCGCCGCGCTACGTGCTCATCGTCGACGAGTTCCCGATGACGGTGACCGGCAAGGTCCGCAAGATCGACATGCGCGAGCAGAGCGTCGCGCTGCTCGGCCTGTGAGCCGCCGCATGGCCTATTGGCACCGCACCGGCCCACGCACGCTCACCCCGACCGAGCACGTCGGCGGCGCCTGGGACCTGGACACCCAGCACATCGCCACCCTGCTCGGCGTGCTCGCGCACGAGGTTGAACGGGACCGCGACGCCCGCCGCGACGACGGAGTCCAGATCTCTCGGATCAGCTACGACATCCTCGGCACGATCCCGCTCGAGCCGGTCGACGTCGAGGTCGCCGTGCTCCGGGCCGGCCGCACGATCGAGCTCGTCGAGGCGCGCGCCTGCCACGGCGGCCGGCCGGTCGTGCTGCTCCGCACCTGGCTGACCGCCGGCTACCCGACCGGCGATCTCTCGGGCACCCATCACGTGACCATGCCCCCACCGGACACAGTGCCGGCCTGGGACATGACCTCGCTGTGGGACGGAGGCTTCATCGCCTCCGTCGAGGTGCGCCGTCACGACCTCGGCCCGGGGCGGGCGCAGTCCTGGGTGCGTACGCCTCATCCGCTCGTCGCCGACGAGGAGGTAAGCCGGCTCGCGCAGGTCGCCGGGCTGCTCGACATCACCAACGGTGTCGCCGTCCGGGTCGACCCGAAGGACGTCAGCTTCCCCAACCTCGACCTGACCGCGCACCTGTTCCGTGCCCCGGTCGACGGCTGGCTGGGGCTCGACACGACCGTCTCCTTCGGTCCCGGCGGTGCCGGCGTGACCACCAGCGTGCTCCATGACGAGCGCGGCGCCTTCGGCGTCAGTACCCAGTGCCTGACCGTGCGTCCGTGACGGTGTCGTCTCCTGGCAGCGGGCCGGGGCGCGTCCCCGGGGGTGAGGTGAGGTGCCAGTACGCCGCGACGGCTGCGGCCGCGGCGACCGTGCCGAGCCACCCGAGCGTCAGATCGCCGATGGTGTCGCGGTAGGCCCCGGTGTGCTCGGCGGATCTGGTGACGAACGAGAGGTACTCGAACACCTCCCAGCCCAGCGCGATCGTCATCCCCACGGACACGGCACGCTCGAGCGCCTGTCGAAAGGTGCCACGCCGCAGGGTGAGCAGGACAGCCGCGGCACTGAACTGCGCCGTCGCGGCGAAGTGGCTGAGGTCGTCGAACCACACGACGGTGTCGTAGAGATCCAGACGGTTGCCGAGGATGTCGTTGAAGCAGGCCGACGAGATGAGCAGGTCGGCCGCCCAGGGGAAGGGGGCCTCTGGGCGGCGCACCAGCCAGATGAGCGGTATGACGAACGCAGGCAGCGGATAGAGGAGGGCCCGGGCGACCGGGGCCTTCCCCTCCAGGTTGCCCCAGGTCGGGTCGACGCCGACACGCACGAGGAACAGCAGGAGCAGCACCTTCGCACCGAGGTCCAGCAGGACGACCACGTCGCTCCTCGGCCACCCCGACCGGTGCAAACCGGCTGCTTCTTCCGTCATCCCTCGATCGTTTCGCCGCCACGACGGTGGCCACAAGGTCGCTGGTCCCGGGCCAGGGTGCCCTCCGCCCTCGGTTCCGTGGCCTTGATCCCGAGATCTCGGTCGGATTCGTCCGGCGGCCCCAGCGCTAGCTGCGCGGGAAGAAGTCCTCGTAGCGGTGCTCACCCGGCGGCCGCTCGTCGACCACGTCCTGCTCACGCACCCGGAGCTCGACGCGGCGGATCTTGCCCGAGATCGTCTTCGGGAGGTCGTAGAACTCCAGGCGACGCACCCGCAGGTAGGGCGGCAGGTGGTCGCGAGCGAACTCGAGGATGGCCCGGGCCGTCTCTGCCGTCGGCTCGTTGCCGGCGGTGAGGGAGACGTACGCCTTGGGCACAGCGAGCCGCACCGGGTCCGGGGCGGGGACGACCGCGGCCTCGGCCACCGCGGGGTGCTCGATCAGAACCGACTCCAGCTCGAACGGCGAGACCTTGTAGTCGGAGGCCTTGAAGACGTCGTCGATGCGACCGACGTAGGTGATGTAGCCGTCCGCGTCGCGGCTGGCGACGTCGCCGGTGTGGAAGAAGCCGCCGCGCATCGCATCGGCGGTGCGCTTCTCGTCGTCGCGGTAGGCGGTCATCAGGGTGGCCGGGCGCGCGGAGAGGTCGAGGCACAGCTCTCCCTCCCCCGGCCCCTCGATCACGGTGCCCTCGATCGGGTCGACCAGCACGACGGGTACGCCAGGAAGCGGGCGTCCCATCGAGCCCGGCCGGACCGGCTGGCCCGGGCTGTTGGCGACCGTCGCGGTCATCTCGGTCTGCCCGAAGCCGTCGCGGATGGTCAGTCCCCAGGCCTGGCGTACTTGGCTGATCACCTCGGGATTGAGCGGCTCCCCCGCGCTGATCGCCTCGCGCAGCGAGCCGCAGCCACCGCTGAGGTCGGCCTGGATCAGCATCCGCCACACCGTCGGCGGGGCGCACATGCTGGTGACGTGCTCCTCCCGGATCCGCTGCAGCAGCGTGGCCGCCTCGAAGCGCGCGTAGTTGAGCACGAAGACCGTCGCTCCCGCGAGCCACGGCGCGAAGAAGTTCGACCAGGCGTGCTTGGCCCAGCCGGGGCTGGAGATGTTCATGTGCACGTCGCCGGGGCGCAGACCGAGCCAGTACATGGTCGACAGGTGTCCGACCGGGTAGGTGTAGTGCGTGTGCTCGACCAGCTTCGGCCGGCTCGTGGTGCCGCTGGTGAAGTAGAGCAGCAGCGCGTCGCTCGTGGCGTTGCCGGGATGCTCGAGCGGCTCCTGGCTCTCCGCGGCGGCCGCGGCGTACCCGTGCCAGCCCTCCTGCTCCCCTACGCTGATCCGGACGTAGTCGCCGGGGACGCCGTCGAACTTGCCGGTGTCATCGGCGTTGCATACCACCGCCTTCGCCCGGCCCCGGGCGAGCCGATCCACCAGCTCGGCGGTGCCCACCGCGGTCGTCGTCGGCATCAGCACCGCACCGAGCTTCATCGCCGCCAGCATCGTCTCCCACAGCTCGACCTGGTTGCCGAGCATGACGACCACGCTGTCGCCGCGCCCGACCCCGAGCCGCCGCAGGTAGCGAGCCACCGCGTCCGAGCGACGCGCCAGCTCGTCGAAGGAGTACGCAGCACGTGACCCGTCCGGCTCCGCGATGATCAGCCCCGGCGCGTCGTTGCCCCGGGCCATCGGGTCGAACCAGTCGTGGGCGAAGTTGAAGGTCTCGCCGACGTCGGGCCAGCGGAAGGTGTCGACCGCCGCGGTGTAGTCGACACGCTGGGCGATCAGCGCATCCCGGGCGGCAAGCAGGGCATCCGTCGAAGTCGTCGTACTCGTCATGACGGCATCTTCGTGGCGAGTCCGCGCCCGCCCTACCCCCGGAAGAGGGGGCTACCGATTCAGTCCCCCGACGATGACGGTGGGCTCGGTCTCGACCGGGAAGTTCACGCTGCTCGCGATGAAGCAGTCCAGGTGGGCCTGGTGATGCGCGGCGGTGGCGGCCTCGATCATGGACTCGTCGGCGACGGTGACGACGGGGTGGAGCACGGCGCGGGTGAAGCGGCCGCCGCTCCCCTGCGTCTCCATGGTCGCGGTGGCGGCGTCGTGGTAGTCGAGGACGACCACACCGACCTTCACCGCCTGGTGCAGGTAGGAGAGCATGTGGCACTGCGCCAGAGAGGCCAGCAGCAGCTGCTCGGGGTTGTGCCGGCTCGCGTCGCCACGGAACGTCGGATCGGCGGAGCCGAGGATGTCGGGCAGCCCGTCGATGCGTACGACGTGGTCGCGGGCGTAGTCGCGGTAGCCGCTCGTCCCGGTGCCACGGTTGCCCGTCCACTCCACCGAGACCGTGTAGTCGTGCGTCAGTGCCATGCGCACACGCTAGCCGCCGCCCGAGCGCGGCGCGTATGCGCGGCGTGTATGCGCGGCGCCCGACCCGGTTACCGCTCGCAGGGACCGTTGTCCCCTCATCAGGAGGAAACCAGGATGCCTTCGAACCTCACCGAACCCGCTGGTCGCACCGGGCCGGGGTGGTGGCGTTCCGCCGTCGTCTACCAGGTCTACCCGCGCAGCTTCGCCGACGGGAACGGTGACGGCGTGGGCGACCTGCGTGGGATCCGGGAGCGGCTCGACCACCTCGAGTGCCTCGGGGTCGACGTGCTGTGGATCTCGCCGGTCTACCCCTCGCCGATGGCCGACAACGGCTACGACGTCAGCGACTATCACGATGTCGACCCGACGTACGGAACGCTCGCGGAGCTGGACGCGCTGATCGCCGAGCTCCATGAGCGCGGGATGAAGCTGGTGATGGATCTCGTCGCGAACCACACCTCCGACGAGCATCCCTGGTTCGTGGACTCGACCATGAGCCCGGAGAGCCCGAAGCGTGACTGGTACTGGTGGCGCGAGGAGCCCAACAACTGGGGCTCGTTCTTCTCCGGGCCGGCCTGGACCTACAGCGAGGGCAGGGCCGCCTCCTACCTCCACCTGTTCACCAGGAAGCAGCCGGATCTGAACTGGGAGAACCCCGAGGTCAGGCAGGCGGTGTACGAGGTCATGCGTTGGTGGCTCGACCGAGGGGTCGACGGCTTCCGGATGGACGTGGTGAACCTGATCTCCAAGGACCCCGAGCTGCCGGAGGCGCCGGTGCTGCCGGGGCAGCGCTACGGCAACATGCGCAGGTCGGTGATCGACGGGCCGCGCGTCCACGAGTTCCTCGCCGAGATGCACCGGGAGGTCTTCGACCACTACGACCGCGATCTGCTGCTCGTCGGGGAGACCGGCGAGACGACCGTCGAGGAAGGCCGCAAGTACACCGATCCGGCACGCCGTGAGCTCGACATGGTCCTGCACTACGAGCACGTCGAGATCGACCACGGCACCTTCAAATGGGACGTACGCCCCTTCGACCTCGGTCGCCTCCGCGACCGGCTCGCGGCCTGGCAGACCGGCTTGGCCGACGTGGGCTGGAACAGTCTCTACTGGGACAACCACGACCAGCCGCGCGTGGTGTCACGGTACGGCGACGACGGCCGCTGGCACACCGAGTCGGCCAAGCTGCTCGCGACCGTGCTGCACCTGCAGCGGGGCACCCCGTTCGTCTACCAGGGCGACGAGATCGGTATGACGAACTACCCGTTCGCCTCCATCGACGAGTTCGACGACGTGGAAGCGGTGAACTACTACCACGAGGCGATCGCCGCCGGCCTGGAGCACGAGGACGTGATGCGCTCACTGCGGGCGATGTCTCGCGACAACGGACGTACGCCGATGCAGTGGGACGACTCTCCCGGCGCCGGGTTCACCACCGGGAAGCCCTGGCTCGCCGTCAACCCGAACCACACCGAGATCAACGTCGCCGCACAGCGCGAGGACCCGGACTCGGTGCTCTCGCACTATCGCCGGCTGATCCAGCTGCGGCACGAGGACCCCGCCGTGGTCGACGGCGACTTCAGCCTGCTGACCGAGAGCCATCCGCAGCTCTTCGCCTTCCGCCGTCGCCACGAGAGCGGGCAGGTGACGGTGCTCGCCAACTTCAGCGGCGACGAGGCCGATCTGGGCGAGCTCGCCGACGAGTGCCGGGGCGAGCTCGTGCTCGGGACCGGCCACGGTCCGGTGATGGCACCGTGGGAGTCGCGGGTCTACCGCCGCTGAGCCGGGCTCAGTCGTCGCCGAGCAACCAGACCGCGGTGTCCGGCGGCAGCTCGGCGCCGACCGGCTCGCCGCTGCAGATGACGACCTCGCCAGGAGGCAGCGGCGTGGGCACCGCACCGCAGTTGATGACGGCGGTCAGCCGGCCGCGCCGGAACCCGATGACGTCGTCGGGCAGGTCGAGGAAGCTCACCTCGCTCCCCCGGGCGTAGCGGCGGCGGGCCGCGAGCGCCGACCGGTAGAACTCCAGGGTCGACCCGGGTCGGCCGGTCTGCGCGGCCACGGTCAGCTCAGCCCACTGGACCGGCTGCGGCAGCCAGGGCTGTCCGTCACCGGGACCGAATCCGAAGGGCGGAGCATCACCGCTCCACGGCAGCGGCACCCGGCAGCCGTCACGGCCGTTCCCACCCGCGGCCCAGGGATCCTGCTGGTGCTCCGGGGGAAGCTCCACGTGTGGCAGCCCGAGCTCCTCGCCCTGGTAGAGGTACGCCGACCCGGGCAGGGCCAGCATCGTCAGGGTCGCCGCGCGGGCGCGCGCGAGGGCCTGGGCGCCGTCGCCGTAGCGGGTCCGGTGTCGCACCGCGTCGTGGTTGGAGAGCACCCACGTCGGCCAGGCACGGGAGGGACTCAGCGCCTCTAGCGTGGACATGATCGCGTCCATGAACTCGCGCGCCGACCAGTGCGCCTGCAGCCACTGGAAGTTGAACGCCTGCTCGAACTCGTCGGTGCGCAGGTAGCCCCGCAGGTTCGCCGGACCCTGGGTCCACGCCTCGGCGATCAGCATCCGCTCCCCGGGGTAGGACGAGATGAGGTCGTGCCAGTCGCGGTAGACCCCGTGGACGTCCGGGTGGTCCCACATCGGGTCGTCCTCGATCCCGCTGTCGTACATCACCGCCGGGTCGGAGTTCGGGGACATCCCTTCGGGGACCTGCTGGTCGCGCAGCGCCTTGACCAGGCCGTGGGCGACGTCGACGCGGAACCCGTCGACACCACGGTCCAGCCACCACCGCAGCACGGAGCGGAACTCCTCGGCCACCTCGGGATGGCGCCAGTTCAGGTCGGGTTCCTCCTCGGCGAACATGTGGAGGTACCACTGTCCGTCCTCGACGCGGGTCCATGCCGACCCGCCGAAGACCGACTGCCAGTTGGTCGGCGGCTCCTCGCCGCCGTCTCCTCGACCGTCGCGGAAGATGTAGCGATCGCGCTCCGGAGACCCGGGTCCCGCCGAGAGTGCCTCGCCGAACCACGGGTGGTCCGAGGAGGTGTGGTTGGGGATCAGGTCGATGATCACCTTCAGGCCCACCTCGTGCGCCTTGGTGAGCAGGTCCTCGGCGTCGGAGAGCGACCCGAAGAGCGGGTCCACCCCGCGGGCGTCGGTGACGTCGTAGCCGTAGTCGATCTGCGGCGAGGGATAGAACGGCGAGAGCCAGATCGCGTCCACACCGAGGCCCGCCAGATGGTCCAGCCGCGAGGTGATACCCGCGAGGTCGCCGGTGCCGTCCCCGTCCGCATCTGCGAACGAGCGCGGATATATCTGGTACGTCACGGCCTCACGCCACCACGGAGAATCCACGGAAGCCCGGTAACCGGATGTCGCTCAGGTCATGCCCTCGCTCGGGGTCCGTTCGGCCGCTCTCAGTGGTCGTGGTCGGCGGGGTGGAGCTGCGTCCCGGTGACGCCGCAGTGCGCGCACGTCTCGATGTGCACGCGGTGCTCGTCGGGCTCCGCTTCGGCCGCGAGCGGTCGTCGCACGAACACCGCCGCGAGCACCGCGCCGAGGAGCAGCAGGCCGGCGTTGAGGATCATCGCCATCCCGTACCCGTCGTCGAAGGCGCTCGGGTTCGTGTAGTCGTCGCCGGCGATCCCGACCGCGGCCGGGACCACGGCCACGGCCAGCAGCCCGGCGGTCCTGGCGACCGCGTTGTTGACGCCCGAGGCGATACCGGCGTGCCGGTCGTCGGCCGCGTCGAGCACGGTGGCGGTCAGCGGCGCGACCAGCAGCGTGAGCCCGGTGGCGAAGAGCAGGACGGGTGCGAGCACGTCCGCGACGTACGACGCCTCCGGGCCGATCCTCCCCATCCAGAGGACCCCACCCGCTGCGAGCACCGGCCCGACGGTCATCGGCAGGCGCGGGCCGACGCGCTGCGCCAGGGCGCCCGCGCGCGAGGAGAAGAGCAGCATCACCACCGTGACGGGGAGCAGTGCGGATCCCGCGGCGAGCGGCGACCAGCCGCTGACGACCTGGAGCTGCAGGACGAGCAGCACGAAGATCACGCCGAGCGCCGCGTAGACGAGGAGCGTGACCGCGTTGGCCGCGCTGAACTGGGCGTTGCGGAACAGCTCGAGCGGGACCAGCGGATGGGTCGAGCGGGCCTCGACGACCACGAAGGCCACCAGGCAGGCGATCCCGACCGCGGCGGTCGCCGCCACGGTCCCGGCGAACCCGACCTCGCCCGCCCGGGTCAGCCCGAACGTGAGCGCTCCCAGCCCGGCCGCGGCAAGAACCGTCCCGGCCAGGTCGAGCCGGCCACCGGCATCCGGGTCACGGCTCTCCGGTACGTGGCGGATGGCGACGATCACGATGAGCACCGCGACCGGCACGTTGATGAGGAAGACCAGCCGCCAGTCGACCTCGACCAGCCAGCCGCCGACGAGCGGACCGATCGCCGCTGCGATGCCGCTGAGACCCGACCAGGCGCCTACGGCGGCAGACCGGTCCTCGGCATGGAACGAGGCGGCGATGATCGCCAGGCTCCCCGGTGTCAGCAGGGCGCCGCCGACCCCCTGCAGCCCGCGCGCCGCGATCAGCAGATCGATGTCGGGCGCCAGCCCGCACAGCAGCGACGCGGCCGCGAACCACACCACGCCGACGAGGAACACCCGGCGCCGGCCGAAGCGGTCACCGAGCGAGCCACCGAGGAGGATCAGCGCCGCCAGACTCAGCGTGTAGGCGTTCACCGTCCACTGCAGACCCGAGAAACCCGCGTCGAGATCCTCCCCGATCCGGCCGAGGGCCACGTTGACGACGGTCGAGTCGAGCATCGCCAGGCCGGAGCCGAGCACCGTGGTCGCCAGCACCCAGCGGCCCTGGGCACTACCCAGCCGGAGAGGAGCGCCGTCACGAGAGTCGTCCATGATCCTGGAGTATCCCAGTCAGGCGCTCCCCTCCTCCGATTCAGGGCTGATCCGCCACCCACGTACGCAGTTCGGGGCCGTGCTGGTCGAGCGTGGGCGGAGCCGCGTGGCCGGTGGGGGTCACCTCCGCTCCCTCGGTGAAGAACCGCAGCGGCGGCCCGGGCAGGGTGAGATGGCCGAGCGTCGAGTGGTCGACGTCGATCAGCAGACCCTGGCTGGCGGTCTGCTCCCAGGCGTAGACCTCGTCCAGCGTGCGCACCTTGCCGGCCGGGACACCGGCCTCGGCGAGCTTGGCGAGCAGCTCCTCGGCAGGCCACGGCGCGAACAGCGCCTCGACCAGCTCCACGACCTTCTCCCGGTTGGCCGCCCGCTCCGGGTTGGTGGCCATCCCCTCCAGGTCGGGCGAGATGTCGAAGGCGGTGCAGAACCGCCGCCACAGCCCCTCGCTGCCCACCGCGATCTGCACGGTCCCGTCGGCACAGCGGAACAGACCGTACGGCGAGATGCTCGGGTGATGGTTGCCCTGCGCTCGGCCGACCTCGCCGGCCACCGTCCAGCGGGTCCCCTGGAACCCGTGCACGCCGACGACCGCGGAGAGCAGCGAGGTGCGGACGACGGTGCCGCGGCCGGTGCGGTCCCGCTCGTGCAGAGCGGCGAGCGCACCGTAGGCGCCGTACATCCCGGCCAGCAGGTCCGCGATCGGGGTGCCGACCCGCTGCGGGTCGTCGGGACCTGAGCCGGTGAGCGACATCAGCCCGGCCTCGCCCTGCGCGATCTGGTCGTAGCCGGACCGCCCGCCCTCGGGGCCGTCGTGACCGAACCCGGTGATCGAGAGCACCACGAGGCGGGGGTTGCGGGCCTGGAGCTCGTCGATGCCGAGCCCGAGCCGGTCGAGCACCCCGGTGCGGAAGTTCTCGATGAGCACGTCGGCACGGTCGACCAGGCGCAGCAGCACGTCCTTGTCGTCGGTGGCCTTGAGGTCGAGGGTGATCGACTCCTTGTTGCGGTTGGCCGAGAGGAAGTACGTCGCCTCCCGCTGCCCCTCCTCCCCCACGAACGGTGGGCCCCAGCCCCGGGTGTCGTCGCCGTGCCCGGGCGCCTCCACCTTGATCACGCGGGCGCCGAGGTCGCCCATCATCATCGCGGCGTGCGGCCCGGCCAGGGCGCGGGAGAGGTCGAGGACGACGACGTCGTCGAGCGGTCCACGCATGCGCGTCACCACCCCGGGAGGACCATGGTGGCCCAGACCAGGAGGGGACCGACGAGCACCACGACGACGCTGTAGCCGAGGATCTGCTTGTAGTAGCGCTCCTCGGTGATGCTCTCCGGCCGGTTGGCCAGCATCAGCGCGCCGTTGGTCGAGAACGGGCTCACGTCGACGATGGTCGAGGAGATCGCCAGCGCGGCCACGAACATCGCCGCCGAGATCCCGCCCTCGGCGATCAGCGGCACCGCGATCGGGATGATGATCGGCAGCAGTGCGGTGGAGGAGGCGAACGCGGAGACCACGGCCCCGACGTAGCAGAGGATGAGCGCACCGACCGCGGCGACGCCCAGACCGGCCGCCCAGCCACCCACGAACTCGGGCGATCCGGCGGTGTTCAGGATCGTGGCGTACGTCGAGACGCCGGCGACCAGGAGCACGGTCGGCCAGGCGATCTGGCGGATGGCGTCCTTGTGCTGGCTCGGCGAGAGCGCTGCGAGGACGGTCGCCGCGGTGATCGAGGCGAAGCCGATGTTCTTGTCGAAGAACAGGGCGATCGCCGCGACGATCACGAAGGCGGCGAGAGTCAGCACCTGCTCGGTGCGGATGCCGGGCTTGGTGCCGGTCGGGGCGACGGTGCCGTAGCCGCGCGCCGGGACGGTCACGCCGCCCTCGTTCAGCTCGCCCGGTACGCCGGCGGCGGCGCTGGCCGCCTCGTCGGGGTCGAGCCGCATCGACATCAGCGACCGCCCGCCGAGGGCGAAGAAGAGGATCCCCGCCATGATCAGGTTGACGACCAGGCTGGTCAGGAAGACGGTCATCTCGCTGGCGGGCAGGCCGTTGTCGACCATGACCGAGTTGGTGATGGTGCCGTAGATGCTGATCGGCGAGAAGCCACCGCCCTGGGCGCCGTGGACGACGAACATGCCCATCATCAGCGGGTTGATCTTGTAGCGGCCCGCAAACCCGAGGGCCACCGGCCCGATGATCGCGCAGGCCGCCGGGCTGGCGGCGCCCATCGCGGTCAGCAGCGCGGTGACACCGAACATCACCCACGGGATCAGAGCGACCCGGCCTCCGACAGCGCGTACGGCGCTACTGACGATCAGGTCGACCGTGCCGTTGTTCCTGGCGATCGCGAACAGATAGGTGACACCTATCAGCGTCAGGATCAGGTCGGCGCTGACGCCGGCCAGGATCTCCTTCTCGTCGAGGTTCAGCGCGAACATCCCGACCAGCCAGGCCGCGACGTAGGCCAGAGCTCCCATGTTGATCGGCAGCAACGTGCCGGCCACGAACAAGGCGACCAACGCGATGATCGCCACCCATTCCGGTCCCATCGGACTTCCCTTCTGTTGGCCCCCAGATGACACCGCATGGTTTGTGACCCGGATCACGGCGGCTCAGTGGCCTAGCCAATAGGACAATCCGGAGAACGTCAATAGCGAGGGCCGACTTGCCTGGAACGAAACGACTCCGTACTATCTCTTGAAACGAAACCGTACCGTTTCATCAACGACTCATCTGTGAGGTGCCGATGTCCCCCACCCGAGCTGCCCGGGCCGCCGCCGAGGCGCAGTCTCGCCCGCGAGTCGAGGGCGAGCGGGAGCAGGAGATTTTCGACGCGACGATCGACATCCTGGCCGAGCTGGGCTACGACCGGCTCACGATGGACGCCGTCGCCGGGCGGGCCAAGGCCTCCAAGGCGACGCTCTACCGCCGGTGGAACGGCAAGGCCCAGCTCGTGATCGAAGCGCTCACCTCGACCAAGGAGCCGATGACGGCTCCCGACACCGGCGACCTACGCGAGGACCTGTTGGGCGCGTTCTGCGGCATGGGCGGTCTCACCGACCAGCGCCAGATCGCGATCTTCGGCAGCGTCGTCACCGCGATCTCCCGTGACGCCGAGTTCGCCGAGGCGTTCCGACGCGGTGTCGTCGGCCCCAAGAAGGCCATCGCGACCGAGATGTTCCGCCGCGCGCAGGAGCGCGGCGAGCTCCGCGATGACCTCGATCTCGAACTGATCTCCTCCGCCCTCCCGGGCATCGTCCTGCACCACACATTCCTCCTCGGGGAGCCGCCGACGAACGAGCTGATCGCCAAGGTGGTCGACCAGCTCATCCTCCCTGCCGTGATCCGCGGCTGACTCCAACCACACCAAGGAATCCAACTGATGACCAACACCGAATCCCTCGGCGCCGAAGGGACGATCTCCACGACCGCGCCGCCGGAGCAGGAGAAGGCCAAGGTCCCGCACGCCGGTCTCGCCCTCGTGCTCATCCTCACCGCGCAGCTGATGGTGGTGCTCGACTCGACCATTGCCAACATCGCGCTGCCCTACATCGGTAGGGACCTCGAGATCTCCCAGGCGAACCTGACCTGGATCGTCACCGGCTACGCGCTCGCATTCGGCGGCCTGCTGCTCCTCGGCGGCCGCCTCGGCGACCTCTACGGACGGCGCCGCCTCTTCATCAGCGGTCTGACCGTCTTCGCGATCGGCTCGCTCCTCGGCGGGCTCGCCCAGAACGAGGCGCTGCTGCTCGGCTCGCGAGGCCTGCAGGGTGTCGGTGCCGCGCTCGCCGCACCGGCCGCGCTCGCGCTGATCACCACGACGTTCCCCGCCGGCCCTCAGCGCAACCGCGCGATGGCGGCGTACGCGACCATGTCGGGCATCGGCGCCGCGATCGGCCTGATCCTCGGCGGTTGGCTCACCGGCCTCGACCAGCCCCTGGGCGTCGACGGCTGGCGGCTCACCTTCCTGATCAACGTCCCGATCGGCCTGGTCGCCGCCTTCGCGGCTCCCCGCATCCTGCAGGAGTCGGAGAAGCACACCGGCTGGCTGGACATCCCGGGCGCCATCACCGGCACCTTCGGCCTGCTGGGCATCGTGTTCGGCCTCTCGCGCGCCGGCGAGGAGGCCTACGGCTGGGACCACGTCCAGACCATCAGCTCGCTCGTCGCGGGCGCCGCCCTGCTGATCGCGTTCGTCGTCATCGAGTCGCGGGTCGACCACCCGCTGCTGCCGATGCGGATCTTCGCGAACCGGACGCGGGCCACGAGCTTCGTGGCCATGATGATCGCCCCGGCCGCGATGTTCGCGATGTTCTTCTACCTGAGCCTGTTCGTTCAGCAGATCAAGGGGTTCAGCCCGCTCGAGGCCGGCTTCTCGTTCCTGCCGTTCTCGTTCGGCATCGTGATCGGCGCGGCCGTGTCGTCCAACCTGGTGGCCCGGATCCCTCCGCGCTACCTCTCGGGCACAGGCACCTTGCTCGCGGCGATCTCGCTGTTCATGTTCTCTCGCATCGAGGTCGACGACAGCCCATCAGCGGTCCTCTCGGCGCTCGGCGCGGGCAACCCCGTCGGTGCGGACGTGAACTACTGGACCAGCCTGTTCCCGTACATCCTCCTCATGGCGATCGGCATGGGCATGGTGTTCGTGCCGCTCACCCTGACCGCAGTGCACAACGTGCGGACCGAGGACTCGGGCATCGGCTCCGGCGTCCTCAACACGATGCAGCAGGTCGGCGGTGCGCTCGGCCTCGCGATTCTGAGCACGGTGGCGCTCCAGTTCAGCAACAGCCGTGGTGACGACATCGCCGCTCCGCTGCACGACGGCATCACCAAGTCCGGGATGGACCCGAACGCCCTGATCCCAGGCAGCGACTTGTCCTTCTTCCAGGGCGCGCTGTTCCAGGGCACTTTCACCTCCGGCGCCCAGGCAGCGTTCCTGGTCGGATCCGTGATGATGCTCGGGGTCTCCGCGATCATCTGGATCTTCCTCAACGTCAAGCACACCGAGCTGGCGACGGACGGGCCAGAGGGCGGCGTGCACGTGGGCTGACCAGCCCGAAGTCGTACGACGACCTACGTGGCCGCTCCCTCTCAGGGGGCGGCCACGTCTCAGTTGTGACGTGTCCCACAGACATTGGTGGCCTAGCCAATAGGTCAATCCGCCCTGACGTCCATACTCTGTAGTCATGAGTGAGTCCGCGCGCTTTCCGCGTCCGCTGCAGCGAACCCGCCTGTACGAGCAGGTCGCTGAGCAGATCACTGCCTGGATCTCGGAGAACGACCTGAAGTCAGGTGACCGGCTGCCGCCGGAGAGACAGCTCGCGACCAGTCTCGGGGTGAGTCGGGCAACCCTCAGTCAGGCGCTGGTCGCGCTCGAGGTGATCGGCGTCGTCGCGGTGCGGCACGGCGACGGGACGGTGCTGACCGACAAGCCGCGGGTCGAGCGCATCACCGATGCGATCCGGGCGCACGCGGAGCGGATCCCGGACGTCATCGAGGCGCGCGACGCGCTCGAGACCAAGATCGCCGCGCTGGCTGCGCAGCGGCGTACGCAGGAGGACCTGGACCGCATCCAGGCGGCGCTGAAGGCGATGGCGGACGACATCGAGGGCGGTGGGCGCGGCGTCCAGGGCGACGAGCTCTTCCATCACGCGGTCACCGAGGCCGCCCACTCCCCTCTGCTCGAGCAGATGATGTCGGAGATCAGCGAGCTGATCCGGGAGACCCGCATCGAGTCGCTCTCCCAGCCCGACCGGCCCAAGACCTCGCTCGCCGGCCACCAGAAGATCGCCGACGCGATCGCCGCAGGTGACCCGCAGGCCGCCGCCGCCGCGATGCACGGCCACGTCATGCTGGTCAGCGACGTCGCCCTGCTCCGCGACTGATGACGTGGCTGGATCAGCTCGCGGTGCTGGCCGCGGGCCTGGGCGCCGGCATCCTCACCTCCACCGTCGGCGTCGCCTCGCTGCTCAGCTTTCCGGTCCTGGTCGCGGTCGGGCTGCCGCCGGTGGTGGCCAACACCTCCAACACGGTCGGGATGACGCCGGCCGGACTGAGTGGCTCCTTCGGCTACCGGCGTGAGCTCGCGGAGCATCCGGGCGTCACCGCTGCCGTGCTGATGACGGCGGCCGGAGGCGGCGTCGCCGGATCCTTGCTTCTCCTGTGGCTGCCGGGGTCGGTCTTCGAGGCGGTCGTGCCGTGGCTGATCCTGGGCACCTGCGTACTCGTCGGAATCCAGCCTCGGCTGAGCCGGTTCCTGCGCCAGCACGCCACCGACGACGAGCCGCGCGTGCGGATCTCTGGTCTGACCACCGTGTTCGCGACGCTGACCGGCGTCTACGGCGGCTACTTCGGCGCCGGGTCCGGGGTGATGATGATGGCCGTGCTCGGGCTCGGGACCGACCTGGAGTTCCGCACCGTCAACGCGCTCAAGACGTTCGCGGTGATGGCCTCGAACGTGGTCGCGACCGTGATCTTCCTGGCGATCGCCGACCTCGACTGGCGGGCCGTCGGACTGCTCGCCGCGGGCTCGGTCGTGGGCGGGTACGTCGGTGCCCACATCGGTCGTCGCCTGCCGGCCGCGGTGCTACGTTCGCTGATCGTCGTCGTCGGGATCGGCGCCGCGACGCTCATGCTCGTGCGCTGAGGTTCCGCGGCGT
Organism: Nocardioides sp. NBC_00368; assembly: GCF_036090055.1. Taxonomy (NCBI): domain Bacteria; kingdom Bacillati; phylum Actinomycetota; class Actinomycetes; order Propionibacteriales; family Nocardioidaceae; genus Nocardioides; species Nocardioides sp. NBC_00368. Next base: position 1,190,004 of record NZ_CP107970.1, on the reverse strand, counting down.
CAGAACGGCGGCTTCCCCGTCCCGGAGACCCGGAACCGGCCCCAGGGGTCGATGTCGGAGAGCCGACCCTCGGCCTCGCCGTGGTCCGTCTGGACGGTGACGGTCTGGCCGTTGCGTACGCCCTCGAGGGCCGTCGCGACCCGGCCGTACCAGTGGAAGTGGCCGTCGATCGGCTGGAACACGCCGCGCAGCGCGACGTCGACCTCCCAGGTTGCGCCCGCGGACTCGAGGCGGGCGGGACCGTCGTAGAGGTGCTGGGGCTCGTGCTCGCTCATCGGGGGCTCTTTCGCAGCGGGGTGACGATCTCGGGACGGTCCAGGTCGCTCAGGTCGACGCCGTACTCGGCGGTGGTGCCCTCCAGGGCGTGCCAGACGAACTCGCTCAGGTAGCGGGTGAACGCGGCGCGCGACATGGTGCGCCGGTCGAGCCACCACTGGCCCGCGGACTCACCGATCCCGACCAGGCTGTGCGCCCACGGCTCGGCGCCCGCGGCATCCACACCGAGACGACCGAAGGTGTCGCCGAGCAGGCGCGCGAAGGTCGCCGCGATGAGCTGCTTGCCGTCGGCGAGCGGGTCGGTGCCGCCGGTGTGCTGGCGCACCAGGAGCAGGTAGACGTTGGGGTGCTGGGCAATGGTCTCGACGTACGCAGCGACCCCTGCCTCGACGCGCCGCCGGGTCGGCGCAGGCGCGAGCACCGCATCGACGACCGCGTCCAGGATCTGCCGCGCGGCCCACATCCCCACCGCCCCGTGCAGCTCCGCCTTGTCGGCGAAGTAGCGGTAGAGCACCGGTTTGCTCACCCCGGCCTCTGTGGCGATGTCGGCGATCGAGACCTCGGCGCCGGCGGAGTCCACGGCACGTACGGCCGCCGCGACCAGCTCTGCGCGCCTCGCCTCCCGGTGGGCGTCCCAGCGCGAGGAACGACCGTCGTCCTTGACCTTCCGTGTCATGTCCTGCACTCTAGCAACTACCCGTAACTCTCGGTAACACGTAGTTCAGTTTGGAGAAGAATGACCATCGCCGACCCGACCTCCGACCGGCTTCTGCGCTCGACCGCGCGTCAGTCCTACGACCCCGAGGTCGATCTCGACTGGGACGCCGCGCCCGTCGAGGGCCTGTGGTGGATGCAGCCCGAGCGGGTCTCCCTCTACGGCACCCCGATGTGGGACCGGCTCAGCCAGGAGCAGCAGATCGAGCTCTCCCGGCACGAGGTCGCCAGCATCATGAGCGTGGGACTGTGGTTCGAGGTGCTGCTCATGCAGCTGCTGCTCCGTGAGGTCTACGGAGCCGACCCACGCACCGCGCGCACGCAGTACGCGCTGACCGAGATCGGCGACGAGACCCGTCATTCGGTGATGTTCGGCCGCGCGATCGCGGCGATGGGCGCACCGGCGTACGGCCCCCGCCCCGCCGTCCTGCGTATCGGCAAGTTCGCTCCGCTGCTGCACGGGCCCAGCGTCTTCTCCGCGACCCTCGTCGGCGAGGAGCCGCTCGACCGGTGGCAGCGCGAGCTGATGAAGGACGAGCGCTGCCAGCCGCTGACCCGGATGGCCTCCCGCATCCACGTCACCGAGGAGGCCCGCCACGTCACCTTCGCCCGCGAGGAGCTCGCCGCGGCGATGTCGCAGAAGATCGGGCGTACGCAGCTCCGACTCCACCAGAACCTCACCGCCCGCTCGGCCTACGTGATGGCTCGCTCGCTGGTCCACCCGGACTGCTACGCGGCCGTCGGCCTCGACCCGATGGCCGCACGGCGCGAGGCGCTCGGCAACGAGCACTACCGCGCCACCCTGGCCTGGATGGGCGAGAAGATGATGCCCTACCTCACCGAGCACGGGATGGTCTCGGAGAAGGACCGCAAACTCTGGCGCGCGTCCTTCCTGGTGCCCCGCGACTGACCTGGCGAGCCGGTTTCGAGGATCCTGCCGGCGTCGGCGCCGAAGTTCTGTTGCGGGCTCGTCACCAACCTTGCCAGCATGTGATCGTGAACTTCAGGTCGCCATGGCTGGCCCTCGTGGGTTTCGGGATCGTCGCGATGGTGATCTCCGGGATCGTCGCTGCTCGAGGTGAGCTCGGCGTCGAAGGTTGGGTCGTACCCGCGCTTCTCGGCGCTGGCGCGATCGTCTTCGGTCTCGCCCAGGAGGTTCTGGGCGGCCGGATCAGGCGAGCCGAAGACATCGCGCAGACCAAGCGCGAGTCCCAGATCAAGAGCCGGGAGGGGTACCACGGTTCCGCCCGCAAGTTCCCGCAGGTCAAGGAGATCGCCGATGACACGGTGGTACGGGACCTCGGCGTTCATCCGGCGATCGCTCTCACCGCTAGCGGGGACACGGATCCAGACCTCTCCGAAACGCTCCCGACGTATGTCGCGAGGGAAGTCGATGCCCAGCTGCGCAACGCCCTGACCCAGGCGAAGCAGCGAGGCGGACTCGTCATCGTTCACGGACGGTCCGGGCGCGGAAAGTCGCGGAGCCTGTGGGAGAGCCTCAAGTCGACCGCACCGAGCTGGCGCCTCTTCGCTCCGTCCGACTACGACCAGCTCGCCGGCGTACTGGCGGACGGGAGCAGCCTCGGCGAGACAGTCGTATGGCTCGATGAGATCAAGCGCTTCCTCGGACCGGAACGCCTCCGGCTCGCGGATGTCCGACGACTCCTCAACGGCAAGGCTCCGGTGATGATCGTCGGGACCATCTGGCCGGAGATCTACGACGAACTGGTTCGCCTCCCGGCGGACGGCGAAGAGGCGCGTTCCGATCGGACCTTCGACGCCCGGGAGATCCTCACCCATCAGGCGAAGGTCATCACGATGCCTGATGACTTCACCGAGTCCGAGAAGCAGGCCGCTGCCGGCCTGGGCCTCGCCGACTCACGGCTCGCGGAAGCCGCCGGTTACACGGGCAACCTGCCGATGACCCAGGTGCTGGCCGCGGCGCCCGCGCTGTTCAGGAAGCTCGATCTCGGCGGCAGCACCTATGGCACGGCTGTGGTGCAGGCCTGTCTGGACGCGCTCCGCGCAGAGCACCCGGTCCCGGTGCCGCTCGGTGTGATCAGGGCCCTGGCGTGGGAATCGCTCACTCCCGCCCAGCAGGCTGCGCTGACGCCGGATCCGCCTGACGCCGTGAGCGACGACTGGCTGGACACCGGCATCGCCTGGGCCACGGAGTCGGTTAACGGCGTACGTCCTCCCGCGAGTGGGTCGATCAGCCTGCTCGAGCCGCGGGTCGGCGGCTACACCGTCTCGGACATGCTCCTCCAGCGCGCCTCGTCCGGCGCTGACCTTGCTCCGTCTCGGCTGCAGGTCATCGTGGATACAACATCTCCGCGGGCGGCCGGATCGATCGCCCAGACCCTCTATGCCCGACACGACACGGCACGGGCCCGACTGACCGCGGAAACCGCAGCTCGACGAGGTAGCGCGACGGGAATGGCCGTGCTCGGCGATCTCTATGCAGATGACCGTGACTTCGTATCGGCAAAGAGCTGGTACGACAACGCCGTCGCACAAGACCCTGGTCATGCGAGAGCATTGGCGGGACTGGGGGCCGTTGCGGGATTCAACGATGATCCGGAGGGCGCACGCCAATGGTACGAGCGCGCACTGGAGGCCGACCCCAAGCATGCACGGGCGATGGATGGAATCGGCAGACTCGAGAACCGGGCCGGGAACACCGCCGAGGCAGAGCGCTGGTATCGCAAGGCCATGAAGGCGGACCCGACCTATCTCAAGGCACCGCTGAGTCTCGGCTCGCTTGCTCTTGACTCCGGAGACCTCGACGCGGCCGAGCGTTGGTGCACGCATGCGCTGCGTGTTGACCCGACCGACGCCAACGCCATGGGAGCGATGGGGCGTGTGGCTCAGCGGCGAAAGGATGCGAGATCCGCTCGTTCGTGGTTCGAGCGGGCACTTGCCGTCGCCCCCAGAAGCGCTGAGGCGATGGACGACCTGGGGGACCTCGAGCGTGAGGCGGGCAACGTCGCAGACGCGGAGCGCTGGTACCGCCGGGCGCTCGAGATCGACCCGACGTACGAGTTTTCGCTGGCCGGCCTCGGCCTCCTCGCCGAGGACGCTGGCGATACCGACGAAGCGCGTAGCTGGTACCAGAAGGCACTGGATTCCGACCCGAGTTATGCCTGGGCGATGGCACAGCTCGGCTCACTTGCCGAAGAGTCAGGTGACGTCGATGGCGCGCGCGAGTGGTACGAGAAGGCGCTGGAAGCAGGCGGGACCTACGCCTGGCTCATGGTCGATCTCGGAGACCTCGCTCGAACCAACCACAGGCCCGCTGAAGCGAAGGAGTGGTACACCAAGGCGCTCGACCTAGATCGCACGTACGTCATCGCCCACGCCGGACAAGCCATGCTTGCCCGGGATGCAGGTGACTCCATCGAGGAGCGCTCGTGGTGCATGCAGGCTCTGGAGGCCGATCCGACGTACGTTTGGGCGATGGCCCAGCTCGGCCTCCTGGATGCTGAGGCAGGCGCCATCGATGATGCACGCTCATGGTACGAGAAGGCGTTAGAGATCGATCCGACCTACGCCTGGGTGATGACGCGGATGGGGTCCTTGGCCGAGCAGGCGGGCCGGGCCGACGAAGCACGCTCCTGGTACGAGAACGCCGTGGAGGTCGATTCCGAGAACGCGTTTGCCATGGACTGTCTAGGGAACCTCGCGCGCAACAACGGCAACGCCGCAGAGGCCGAGGATTGGTATCAGCGAGCCCTCGTCGTCGACCCCGGTTACGCGTACTCCATGGCCGGTCTGGGTCTACTTGCCGAGGACGCGGGCGATGATGATTCCGCACGTACCTGGCACGAAAAGGCGCTCGCTGCCGATCCAGAAAATGCGTGGGTCATGGCCCTACTTGGGAGTCTCGCTCGACGCCGCGGCCAGAGAGTCGAGGCCAAGAAGTGGTACCTATATGCACTCGAAGCCGAAGCCGAATACACCCTTGCCATGGCTCAGCTCGGATTGCTTGCCCAGGAGTCCGGCGACGCCGACGGCGCGGAGGCGTGGTATCAGAAAGCGTTCGACACTGATCCGAAGTTCGCCTGGGCGCTGACGATGCTCGGGGAGATCGCCGAAGACCGCGGCGACGTCGAAGAGGCCCGTTCACGGTATTTGCGGGCGCTGGACGCCGACCCGGAATCTGCCTTCGCCCTTGATCACCTGGGTGATCTGTCGCGAACAACTGGCCAACCCGTCGAGGCGACGGCGTGGTACCGGAAGGCCATCGCGACCGATCCCGGTTACGCTCCGTCCCTCGCCGGATGCGGCCTGCTTGCGGAAAACAGCGGTGACGTCGACGAAGCTCGGGGCTGGTACGAGCGCGCCCTAGAAGCAGACTCCAGCTACAGATGGGTGATCACACAGCTCGGAGATCTAACGCTTCGCGAGGGGGACGCCGAGCGCGCGCGCCGATGGTTCGAGCAGGCACGAGCAACGAGTCCCGCTTCAGCCGAGCCGTTGGTCTATCTGGGCCGCCTCGCCGAGGCCATGGGACAGTCCGAACGGGCCGCCGAGACGTACCACCTGGCCCTGAAGGCCAATCCGCGCAGCGCATGGGCCCTGTGCTGCAGCGGAGTCAACGCACGCCGTTCCGGGGACGTGTTGCTGGCCCGGACGCGATATCGGCAGGCGCTCACCGTCGACGCACGCGATGACACGGCTCTGAACAACCTCGGCGTGCTGGAAGCCGTCGCCGGCGATCTCGAAGCCGCCGAGGCCTACTACCGAGACGCGATCGAGATGAATCCCGCCACCCCGTGCCCGATGACGGGCCTCGGAATGCTGGCCGGGCTGCGGGGAGACAGCGCCGCCGCGCAGGAGTGGTTCGAACGGGCACTGTCGATCCACGCCCTCTACGCTCCGGCGATGCACGGACTGGGCGTCCTCGCTCACCTGCGAGGAGATCTGACCGAGGCCTCGATGTGGCACCGGAAGGAAGCGACGTGGACCGTCGGTTGGTCGTGCCCGGGCGACAACGAGTTCAGCATGCTGACCGAGGATCTCTGAACCTCTCGGCGATCAAGCGCCTCAGAGCACGGCGAGGCGGTCGACCAAAAGCTCGAGCCTCTGCTCGGCGTCCTCGGGCAGCAACCGCCTCGACCGGGTCAGGGTCGCGATCCCGTGCAGTGACGCCCAGAACACCTCGGTGAACAGCCCCGGGGCGACGCCCTCTCCGGCGACCTCGCCCAGGGTCTCCATCAGCGCCGCGAAGGCGCCCTTCAGCTGCTCCGGGGTGTCCTCCTGCGCGTACGCCAGGCCGCCGTCGAGCTGGAACAGGGCGTCGTAGACCGCGGGGTTGCGGTCGGCGAAGTCGAGGTAGGCACGACCCAGCGCGGCGACCCGCTCGCGCGGGGTCTTCGCGGCGGCCGTCGCGGCCCGCATCGCCACGGCCATCTCGGAAGCCCCCTCGAGGGCCACGGCGCCGATGATCTCCCGCTTGCCGCGGAAGTGGCTGTAGAGGACGGGCTGGCTGTATTCGATGCGCTCGGCGAGCCGGCGCGTGGTCACCGCATCCCAGCCCTGCTCCTCGGCCAGCTCACGGGCCGTCGCCACGATCAGGCGCTCACGGTCTGCTCGCTCGCGCTGCTTGCGCTCCTGTACGGACATGACCCGAATCCTAGCACTGCTAGACATTCGAGCAGCAGCACTGCTAGCGTTGCACTCCGTTCTAGCACTGCTAGCTTCTTGGAGGAGCATCATGTTCAGCACACTCGAGGTCGTCACCACCGTGGTCGTCGGCGTCATGGTGGGGGTCGAGTTCTCGGTCGCCTTCGTCATGAACCGGATCCTCAACGCACTTCCCGAGGACAGCAGCCAGCTCGGTCACGCTCACGGCGGCCGGATGCTCGGCGCCGTCATGCCGGTCTGGTACATCGGCTCGCTCGTGCTGGTGATCATCTGGGCCATCGCCGGGTGGCAGCACGACGACACTGCCCTCGTCATCACTGCTGGCGCGCTTCTGATCCTCAGCGTCGTCATGTCGGTCCTGCTGCTCGTTCCGATCAACAACCGGAACAAGTCCTGGACCCCCGAGAACCGGCCCGAGGACTGGAGGACGCAGCTGAGCCGCTGGGAGCGCTGGCACTACCTCCGCGTCGCCGTCATCATCGCCGCCTTCACCCTGCTCGCCGCCGCCCTCGTCTGAGCCCGCCCGGCCTCGCGTCCTCGACCCCGAACCCGCAAGGGAAGGCACCATGTCCCGGCATCCCGGGTCCTCTGCCCCTTCCTCGGGTTGCCGGGCGGCACCGAGGCTGTGGCTGTCGGATCCTGAACCCTGGAGGTGACGCGACGCCATGAGCCGGACCGAGCCCGCCCTTCTCGATCGCGAGACAGCGTCGTCCTCGGCGGTCCGCGTCGTCGTCGCAACCATCGGGCTGGTGGCATCGCTGGCGGGGATCGAGCACGGGGTGGGCGAGCTCCTCCAGGACGCCTCGACGGCCGATGGGCTGGTGATCGAGTCGTGGCCGGACGTGGCAGCCTTCGAGCCGTTGGACGGTGAGCCGGCCATGACCCTGATCCCCGACCTGCGCATCGCCGGTGTGGTCAGCGTCGTGACCGCCCTTGCCCTGGGATGGTGGGCGGTACGGGCCCGGCCTCACCGCCGGGACGGCTGGGGGCTGCTCGGCCTCTCCGTTCTGCTGCTGGTGGTGGGCGGTGGGTTCGGACCGCCACTGGTCGGCCTCGTGCTGGCCATCGGTCTGCTCCGCGCAGACCCGAGGACCCGGCCCAGGAAGCCCGGCCGTGTTCGCCACGCGCTGGCTTCTGCGTGGCGCTCCCTACTGCTGCTCACCGTGAGCAGCTTCCTGGCACTCCTTCTCGGCGTCGTGCTGCTGCAGTGGCTGGCCGGCGTCGACTCGACCTGGCTGCCCGCACTGCTGCCTCCGGTCGCCTTCGGCGGACTGGTGCTCACCCTGGCCGGTGCGCTGACAGTCGATCGAGAGGGCGCCCGCGAAGGCGAGGTGTGAGATGCAGGAACGAGAGTCGGTCGGGTTCCTCCACGGCGACATCCCCTACCTGAGGATCGGCCACGGACCGCCGCTGGTGTCGGTGCTGGGTCTGACCCCCGAGCACGATGTGCCCACGGGTCTGCAGCGTCGGATGGCGCTAGCCTTCGCGACCCCGTTCGCCCAGGACTTCACCGTGCTTGTCGTCAATCGCAGGCGAGGACTGCGACCAGGACAGTCGATGTCCGACATCGCAGGCCATCTGGCCGACGCGATCGCGCACGACCTCAGCGAGCCGGTGTTCCTGCACGGCACCAGCACCGGCGGGTCGGTCGCGCTCCAGCTCGCCGTCGACCGGCCGGACCTCGTTCGCCGACTCGTAGTGGTCTCATCGGCGTGCCGACTGGGGTCACGCGGGCATGCGATGCAGGCAGAGATGGCACGCCTGATCAGGGCCGGAGAGCCACGCGCGGCGTGGGCATCCATGATGACGGGCATGCTTCCGCGGCCACTGAGGCGTCCGACAGGCCCGCTCGTGCGCTGGGCGGCCCGCCCGATGGTCCCCGCCGACCCGACCGACCTGCTCGTCACCCTCGATGCCGAGGACGCCTTCGACGTCGAGGCCGACCTGTCGCAGATCACGGCCCCCACACTGGTAGTCGGCGGCCGCAGCGACGCCTTCTACAGCCCGGAGCTTTTCCACCGCACAGCGCAGGGCGTACCCGACGGGCGGGCTCACCTCTTCGACAAGTGGGGTCATGCCCGTGCCTCCACCTCGACCGCGACCACCCACCTCACCCTGGGCTTCATGCTCGCCGGGGCACCAGCTTCTTCACCGAACAGCCCACCTGCGCGACCTGACTGAGGCGCCTCGCGTGAGCCCGGGTCAGCGGAAGGCGGACTCCCCCGTCAGCGCCTGCCCGATGATCAGCTGGTGGACCTCGCTGGTGCCCTCGTACGTCAGGACCGACTCGAGGTTGTTGGCGTGGCGCAGGATCGGGTACTCGAGCGTAACCCCGGCGGCGGCGAGGATGGTGCGGCACTCGCGGGCGATGGCGATGGCCTCGCGGACGTTGTTGAGCTTGCCCAGCGAGATCTGCTCGGAGCGGAGGGTGCCTTCGTCCTTCAGGCGCCCCAGGTGCAACGCCAGGAGCATCGACTTGCCGAGCTCCAGGGTCATGTCGGCGAGCTTGGTCTGGGTGATCTGGTAGCCCGCGAGGGGCTTGTCGTAGATCTCCCGGGAGGCGGCGTACGCGATGGCGGCCTCGAGGCAGTCACGGGCTGCCCCGACGGCGCCGAAGACGATGCCGAAGCGAGCCTCGTTGAGGCAGGACAGCGGGCCCTTCAGACCCCTGACCTCGGGGAAGGCGGCGGAGGCCGGCAGCCGGACCGAGTCCAGGACGATCTCGCCGGTGACCGAGGCGCGCAGCGAGAGCTTCTGCTTGATCACCGGGGCGGAGAAGCCGGGCGTGTCGGTCGGGACCACGAACCCGCGGATGCCCTTGCCGTTCTCCCCCTCGTCGGTCTGGGCCCAGACGACCGCGACGTCGGCGACCGGAGCGTTGGTGATCCACATCTTGGTGCCGGAGAGCACCCAGTCGTCGCCATCACGCCGGGCACGCGTGCGCATCCCTGCCGGGTTGGAGCCGAAGTCGGGTTCGGTCAGCCCGAAGCAGCCGATCGCATCGCCGGCCGCCATCCGCGGCAGCCACTCCTGCTTCTGCTCCTCGCTCCCCCACTTCCAGATCGCGAACATCGCCAGCGATCCCTGCACCGAGACCAGCGAGCGGATCCCGGAGTCGGCGGCCTCGAGCTCCAGGCAGGCCAGGCCGTACGCGGTGGCGCTGGTGCCCGCACAGCCGTAGCCCTCCAGGTGCATCCCGAGCACGCCGAGCTTGCCGAGCTCGGGGGCCAGCTCCTTGACCGGCACCGAGCCCGCCTCGAACCAGTCGGCGAGGTGCGGCTTGATCTCCTTCTCCGCGAAGGATCTCACCGTGTCGCGGATCGCGCGGTCCTCATCGCCGATGAGGGCCTCGGTGCCGAAGAGCTCGAGCGGGGTCTGGGGCATGGGGAGTCTCCTTGGGGTTCGATCGGGGCCGCGACCGATTGTGTCACCCGTCACGCCGACTGGTTTGAACCGTTCGCCACAGCGCTCCGTAGTAGGGATGAAGGCCGGCATCGGGTCGGCCTCGCGGCGAGAGGAAACGGCGTGCGGACACGTACGAAGGCAATGGTCGGGATCGGTGCGGCAGTGGTCGTGGTCGGAGGGGTCGCGGCGATCTTCGGACCCCGCTGGTACGCCGACCGGGCCGAGGACGCGGCGGCGGACAAGCCCAGCCTCAGCGCGTCGGCGGCGCCGGCTGACGGCGCCGACAGCACCGGCACCTGGACCGTCTCCGACGGCTCCTACGCCGGCTACCGCCTCGACGAGGTGCTGCGCGGCGAGGACGTCACCGTCACCGGCCGCACCGAGGACGTGACCGGCGAGGTCACCATCGCGGAGGACGAGGTCACCGCAGCCAGCATCGAGGTGAAGGTGGCCACGATCGCCACCGACTCCGGCAACCGGGACGGCTACTTCCGCGACAACGCGATCGAGGCCGAGAAGTTCCCGACCGCCACCTTCGAGCTCACCCAGCCCGCTGCCCTCGAGGCCGGTGCCACCGAGGTCGAGCTGGTCGGCGATCTCACCGTGCACGGCGAGACGAAGTCGGTGACGGTGGACGCCGAGGTCGGCGGTGACGGCGCCAGCGCCCTCCAGGTCGTCGGTAGCGTCCCGATCACCTTCGCGGACTTCGGTGTCGAGGCCCCGAACCTGGGTTTCGTGAGCGTCGAGGACACCGGCAGCGTCGAGTTCTCGCTCGAGCTGGTCAAGGGCTGACCGGGGCTCTGGGATCCTGGTTCGGTGCGGGGAGGTGACATGGGCGCGGAGGACGAGCTGCTCGTAGCGGTGCACGACGCCCACTCCGAGGCGCTCTACCGCTACGTCGTACGCCGCACCGGCGACGCCGAGGAGGCTCGCGACGTGGTGCAGGAGACGCTGCTGCGGGCCTGGCGCAACCCGGAGGTGCTGCAGCGGCCCGACGACGGCGTACGTGCCTGGCTGTTCACCACCGCCCGCAACCTCGTCATCGACGACCTGCGCAGCGCGCGCCGCAAGCGGGAGTACGCCGCGGAGTCGCCCCCTGACCAGAGCCGGGCCGACCACACCCAGGCCGTGCTCGACTCCTGGGTCGTCGCCGATGCGCTGCTGGCCCTCTCCGCCGAGCACCGGGCCGTCGTGGTCGGCGCCTACTACGGCGGCCGGTCGGTGGCCGAGCTCGCCCGCGAGCTCGACATCCCGCCCGGCACCGTGAAGTCTCGGTTGCACTACGGACTGCGAGCCCTGCGTCTCGCCCTGCAAGAGAAGGGGGTCACCTCATGAACGATCACCTCGATGCCTCCGGGCACGAGACGTTCGCCGACTGGGACGCGTCCTACGTGCTCGGGGCGCTGAGCCCGAGCGACCGCAGGGCCTACGAGCGACACCTGACCGGCTGCGCCGTGTGCCGCGAGGCCGTCGCCGAGCTCGCCGGAATGCCGGGGCTGCTCGGGGCACTCTCCCGGGAGGAGGCCGAGGAGCTCCTCGAGGACGCACCTGCCGAGGTCACCCCGCCGCCGCTCGCCGACCTGGCCGGGGCCGTACGCAGGTCGCGACTGCGTCGCCGGGCGTTCGCGGCTGCGGCCGCCGTCGTCCTTCTCGCCGGTGGCACGGCCATCGGCGGGCTGCTGCTCGGCCGCGACGGGAACCAGGAGCCGATCGCCCGGCCGTCGGCATCCGTCACGCCGTCAGGCTCCGCGGATGCGAACGTCCGCACCGTCGACCTGCGCCCCGTGGGCAGCGTCGACATGTGGGCCCAGCTCGTCGTCACCCCGACCTCGTGGGGCACCAAGCTCACGTGGAGCTGCCACTACCCGCCCGAGCCCGGGAAGACCCCGCCGACGTCGTCGGACTACGAGGCGGCGCCGGTGACGTACGACCTGGTGCTGGTGCGCCGGGACGGGGCGCGCACCGTCGCCGGGTCGTGGACCTGGTCGGGCGGGGAGACGCTCGGGCTGGACGCCTCCTCCGCGGTCCCGATCGCCGACGTCGAGCGGGTCGAGATCACCCTCGACGGCGACGACACCGCGGTCGCGGCCGCCTCCCTGACCTGAGGCTCTACAGCCTCAGCTCGGAGACGGTCTTCTCCCGCATCTCGACCTTGCGGACCTTGCCGGTCACGGTCATCGGGAACTCCTCGACGACCAGGACGTAGCGCGGGATCTTGTAGTGAGCGAGCTTGCCCGTGGCGTACGCCTCCAGGGTCTCGGCCGTCATCCGCTCCGCGCCGGGGCGCAGGCGGACCCAGGCACAGAGCTCCTCGCCGTACGTCTCGTCGGGAACCCCGATGACCTGGACGTCCTCGATGTCGGGGTGGGTGTAGAGGAACTCCTCGATCTCACGCGGGTAGATGTTCTCGCCGCCGCGGATGACCATGTCCTTGATACGGCCGACGATGTTGCAGTAGCCGTCGGGGTTCATCACGGCGAGGTCGCCGGTGTGCATCCAGCCCTCCTCGTCGACGGCCGCGCGGGTCTTCTCCTCGTCCGCCCAGTAGCCGAGCATCACCGAGTAGCCCCGGGTCTGGAGCTCGCCGGCCTCACCCCGAGGAAGCACCGCTGCGGTGGTCGGGTCGACGATGCGCACCTCGACGTGCGGGTGCACCCGGCCGACGGTGGCGGTGCGGTGCTCGAGGTCGTCGTCCCGCCGGGTCTGGGTCGAGACCGGAGAGGTCTCGGTCATGCCGTAGGCGATCGAGACCTCGCTCATGTGCATCTCGTTGACGCACCGCTTCATCACCTCGACGGGGCACGGGCTGCCCGCCATGATCCCGGTGCGGAGCGTGCTGAGGTCGTACGTCGCGAAGTCGGGGTGGTTCTGCATCGCGATGAACATGGTGGGTACGCCGTAGACGGCCGTGCAGCGCTCGTCCTGGACCGCTTTCAGCGTCGCCGCCGGGTCGAAGGCCTGGCCCGGGATGACCATCGTGGCACCGTGGGTGATGCAGCCCAGGTTGCCCATCACCATGCCGAAGCAGTGGTAGAAGGGCACCGGGATCGCCAGCCGGTCGTGCTCGGTGAACCCGATCGTCTCGGTGGTGAAGTAGCCGTTGTTGAGGATGTTGCGGTGGCTCAGCGTCGCGCCCTTGGGATAGCCGGTCGTGCCCGAGGTGTACTGGATGTTGATCGGGTCCTCGGGGCTCAGCTCGTCGGTGACGTGATCGCTCAGCGCCTCGCCGGCACCGGCCTCGAGAAGCGCCGCCCACTCCGGGTCGCCGATGAAGACGGTCCGTTCGAGGTCGGGGCAGTTGCCGCTGACCTGGGCCACCATGCTCCGGTAGTCGGAGGTCTTGAAGTCGGGCGCGGAGATCAGGAGCCTGATGCCCGCCTGCGTCAGGGCGTACGCCAGCTCGTGGGTGCGGTAGGCCGGGTTGATGTTGACCAGGATGGCGCCGATCTTCGCCGTCGCCACCTGGGTCAGGGTCCATTCCGCACAGTTGGGCGCCCAGATGCCGACCCGGTCGCCCTTCGCGATCCCGGCCTTGCGGAGCCCGACGGCCAGCGCGTCGACGTCACGGCTCATCTCGGCGTACGTCCAGCGGCGGCCGGTCGCCACCTCGACCAGCGCCTCCCGGTCACCGAACCGGGCGACGGTGCGATCGAAGCTCGCCCCGATCGTCTCCTCCAGCAGCGGGGTGGCGGTCTCGCCGGCGGCGTAGGAGTCCGTCATGGTCTCAGGCGCCCCTGATGAGGTCGGCGGCACGCTCGCCGATCATGATCGCGGGCGCGTTCGTGTGGCCGCGCACGATCCTCGGCATGATCGAGGCGTCGGCGACGCGGAGGCCTTCGACGCCGCGTACGCGCAGGCTCGGATCCACCACGCTCGCCTCGTCCGTGCCCATCCGGCAGGTGCCGGTCGGGTGGTAGAGGGTGTGCGCGTGACGGGCCAGGAGCGCGTCGGCGACCTCCTCCGCGGTCGAGCCGGCCGGGAGATCGGGACGCAGGAGGTCGCCGAGGATCGGCTTGAGCGCGGGCTGCGAGGCGATGTCCAGAGCGGCCCGGACGCCCTCGACCATCGCGGCGCGGTCCCTTCCTTCCGGGTCCGAGAGATACCGCGGGTCGATGAGCGCCTTGGCGGCAGGGTCCGCGGAGGCGAGCGTGATCCGGCCGCGGCTGGCCGGGTCGACCAGGATCGGGCCGGCGACGACCGCCTCGCCCACGAACGGCACCAGCCCCTCGTCGAAGAACCCGACCGGAGCGAAGATCATCTCGATGTCCGGCGCCTCCAGGTCGGGACGCGAGCGGAGGAAGCCGTAGGCCTCGCCGACGTTGGAGGTGAGCATCCCTCGCCGGCGCAGCAGGTAGTTGGCCAGGTGGCGGAGCGACTCCGCGGTCGCGAGCGAGCCCTGCTCGACCTCCCAGCCGAGACCGGCGACGAGGTGGTCGGTGAGGTTCTCCCCCACCTCCCGCGTGTCGTGGACGATCTCGATGCCGAGGTCCTTCAGGTGGGCGGCCGGCCCGATCCCGGAGAGCATCAGCAGCTGCGGGGTGTTGACCGCGCCGCCGGAGAGGATCACCTCGCGTCGTGCGGTGACGGTGGTCTGCCGACCGTCGACGACGGCTTCGACACCGGTCGCGCGGTGTCCGTCGAAGGTCACCCGGGAGACCTGGGCGCCGGTGAGCACCTTCAGGTTGGCGCGTCTCGCGGCGGGCCTGAGATAGGCGGCGGCGGTGCTCCACCGGGTGCCGCGGCGCTGGGTGACCATGGTCTCGACGTACGCCTCGGGGTTGGGGCCGTTGGCCCGCCCGCGGGTGAAGCCGGCCTGCTCGGCGGCCTGGAGGAACGACTCGGTGTAGGGGCGCGGGCTCCGCTGCCGCTCCACCCGGACCGGGCCGCCGGTGCCGTCGAGCGCGGTGGCGTCCTCGACGTCCTCGAGCTTCGCGTAGGCCTTCTTGACGGCGTCCCAGCCCCACTCGGGTCCTGCCGCCGCGCCCCACTCC
Source organism: Nocardioides sp. NBC_00368 (assembly GCF_036090055.1). Taxonomy (NCBI): domain Bacteria; kingdom Bacillati; phylum Actinomycetota; class Actinomycetes; order Propionibacteriales; family Nocardioidaceae; genus Nocardioides; species Nocardioides sp. NBC_00368. Next base: position 1,174,972 of record NZ_CP107970.1, on the reverse strand, counting down.
TCGTAGTCGGTCTGGAGCCCCTTGACCCACATCATCGCGTTCATCGAGGAGCTGCCGCCCAGCATCCGGCCGCGCGGCCAGTAGATCCGGCGGCCGCCGAGCTCCGGCTGCGGCTCGGTGGAGTAGTCCCAGTCGTGCTCGCTCCGGAAGAGCTTGGAGAACGCCGCCGGGACGTGGATGTTCATGCCCTTGTCGCGCGGGCCTGCCTCGAGCAGGGTCACCTGGACGCTCGGGTCCTCGCTGAGTCGTGCCGCGAGCACGGCCCCCGACGATCCTGCCCCCACCACCACGTAGTCCGTGGTGAGCTCTTGAACGCTCGTCTGGCTCATATCTCTCCTCCGTCAACGCTGACAAGGGTGGCTGCCACACTGAACGTACTGGGACCCATCCGGCTTGTCAGGCCCTCCGGCGGATTCCGGCGGGGCGAATCCGGACGCGCGCTATCGCGCCCGGAGACGGTGACGAACGACTTCGACGGCGGCCTCGACGTCCGCCGGAGAGCGGATCTCGATGACGACCGGCAGCATGGCTCCGGACATCTGCGCCTGGCTGATCTGGGTGCGGAGATCTTCAGGAAGCGGCAGCGCAGTGAGTTCCTCGCGGTGTCGCGCTGAGAAATAGCAGGTGACCGTGGCGTAGCCCTCCCACACCGCCAGCCAGGCTACGTTCTTCTTCCCCCGGAGCGCTTTGCGCAGCCAGCCGCCGTCGCGGAAGTGGTGCCACGACAACACCAGGTCGAGGTCGGGGCCGCTCAGCGCTGGCTCGAGACGTTGCCAGGCGACGAAGGAGGTGCCCAGGTGGACACGGATCTGCTCGTCGTCGGGCGGACGATCAGGATCAGTCAGGACGGCACCGCGGGTGGACACCGGTCGACGGTAGCGATCAGACCGGCGTTGACAGCAGAGCCCAACGGCCCGCGCGGCCCGACATCACGGTGACCTTGGGCTCTTCTCCTCGCGGACACCCACGCCTAGCGTCGAAGTCAAGGAGACGAGATCCGTCAAGGAGGGGATGGCATGCCTCCGCACTGTGACTCGATGGACGGCCCGGTCGTCGCTGCGGCTCGCGAGGCGCTGGAAGCGGCTGATGTGAACCTTGTCCTGCCATTCGTACCCGCCGAAGCGGAAGCCGAGGTCCGCGCTGCCTACGACCGTGTGGCGCCGCTTCGTGACACCGGACCGCAGGTCCGCGAGACCGCCGAGCTGTGGTTCTTCGAGACCGTGGTGCGCCTGCACCGCGCCGGGGAGGGTGCTCCGTACACCGGTCTGAAGCCGGCCGGGCTGTCGGTCGGTCCCGTGATCCCCTTGGCCGAGCGCGCGATCGAATCAGGCTCGAGCCAACAGCTGGTTGACTATCTGACCGATGTTCTCCGCGCCGAGCTCGAGCAGCGCCTCGACGCCGTCCGGCATCTGGCCGTACACCGCGCCCGGTCCCTGGAGGACGAACGACGCTACGTGGAGGCCATGCTGGGTTACCAGGTGTACAGCCACCGTCTCTACGGCGCGATGCGGGCCACCGATCACCATGAGGCGACTGCGCACTCCCACGCGGAGTAGGCCGGCGGCGACCCGACGACGGTCATCACCGACTGGCTCTCAGTCGGCGAGGAAGGCGCCCAGGGCGTAGGCGGGGTGGCGGTCGAGGTTGTGGCGGCCGCGGTCGTAGCGGCGGGTGGTGCGCGGGTCGGCGTGACCCGCGGCATCCTGGACGTCCTCGAGAGGTATGCCGGCTTCGCGCGCCAGGGTGACGAACGTGTGGCGCAGGCTGTGCGGGGAGAGCTTGTCGCCGTGCTCGATGCCCGCGGATGCACCCAGGCGACGGATGAGGCGGAAGGCCTCGGAGCGGTGCCAGCGGTTGCCGGTGCTCGTGACGAAGACCGGGCCGTCGACTCGGGCGTCGAGGTAGGTGTCGAGGGCCTGGGAGGTCGCCGGGTTGAGGACGACGTCGCGCCGGGCGCCTCCCTTGCGGGTGATCGTCAGGATGCGGTGGCCGCGGGAGTGGCTGAGGTCGGTGACGTCGGCGCCCAGGGCCTCCGAGATGCGCAGCCCGTCGTGGAGCAGGAGCGTGACCAGGGCGGCTGCGCGGCTGGAGTGGTCGCGTGCGGCGGCGAGGAAGGCCCGCGCCTCTCCCCTGTCCATCCCCAGGGTCTGGGAGTCGTTGCTGGTCCTGGGGCGCTTGATGTGATCTGCCGGCGAGGTGCTCAGGACGTCCTCGGCGACGCCGTAGCGGTAGAAGCCGGCGATAGCGGAGAGCCGCCGAGCGATCGTCGCCGGGCTCCGTCGTGTCTCGAGGTGGCGGGCATAGCCGTCGACCATCGCCCGGTTGGCGGCGAGCGGGTCGATGTCCAGGGCCGCGCACCAGCCGAACCAGTCGGCGAGGTCTCGTCCGTACGCCGCGCGGGTGTGTCCTGCGTAGGAGAGCAGGAACCTGCGGGCGAGCGCCGCAGCCCTCTTCTCCGGGGGCAGCTCCGCCAGGTCGCCGAGGAACAGCTCTCTGACGGATTCCGTCACCGCCAGGTCTGTGGTCGGGGTCTGCGGACGGTTCTCGATGGCGCTCACAGGCACACATCATAATGCCAGTTATGTTGTGTGTCCTCGACGGATCTCACTTCGGGGCTTATTAGGTATTCGTTTCGTCTTTCGTCACGCTATGATGACGCAATGACGGAAACGATCGTTGTCGACGAGAAGCTCTGCCGTTTCCCCGGCTGTCCCCTGCCGGCGGCGGCTTCGGAGAGCGGGAGCGGCCGGCCGCCGGAGTACTGCGACGACCCCACCCACAACCGAGCCGCCGCCTGGCGCGAGCGAAAGCGACTGCAGCGACTCGCGGAGGCGCGGCCACCCGAGGAGACCGCGCGGCCGGTGCAGGCCGCTCAGCAGCGCGCAGCCGAGATCACCACGCAGCTGACCCAGCTCGCCGATCGGTTCCTCGATCAGCTTCCGAAGGCGCTCGAGGAGCTGCGTACGCTCGGTGACCTGACCGCTGCCGAGGCCCAGATCGCCACCGTGCAGAGCGAGGCGCAGGAGCAGATCGCCGCGGCCGGGGCGCGTGCCGTTCGTGCCGAGCAGGCCCAGCGTGCGGCCGAGGCGGAGCGGGACGAAGCGGATGCCGCCGCCGCGGAGGCGTTGGAGGAGTCCGAGCGCTCCGCCGAGGTCCTGAGGCAAGCGCTGGCGGCCACCACCGCGGCCGAGGAGTCCCGTCAGGACGCGCAGGCCGCCTTGGAGAGGGCCGAGTCGCAGGCGAGGGCCGCGGCGGAGACCGCCGCCGCGACGATCGCCTCGCTCGAGCAGAGCCTTGCCGAGATGACGTCCGCGCGCGCGAGCCTGGCCGAGAGACTCGAGAGGCTGCAGGCCGAGCACGACTCAGCGGTGCAACGTAGGCGGAGCGAGGCCGCCCGCGCCGACCATGCCGAGAAGGCGATGGCGCGGCTGCAGGAACAGCTGATCGCCGAGAAGAGGGCTGCTGAGAAAGCGGTGGCCAGCGCCGAGGCGACGAGCTCCGGGCTGCGTACGCAGCGCGACGCCGCCCGCGAGCAGGTGGACGCGCTCCGCGACAAGATCGCCGACCTGCGCGGCAGCGAGGCCGCTGCCAAGTCGGACCGCGACGCCGCCCGCTCGGAGCTGGACCGCGAGCGCGCCCACGCGGCCGAGCGCCTCGAGGACCTGAGGGCGGCACATCAGGCCCAGGTCACCCAGCTCGTGGAGCAGCTCGAGCGACGTACGCCGCCGGTCGACTCCCCCGAAGCAGGTTCGTGACACGCGCACCCCCAGTTGGAGCGCAGCCGACCCCATCCGCTACTGTTCTTCTCGCAAGCGGACGTAGCTCAGTTGGTAGAGCGCAACCTTGCCAAGGTTGAGGTCGCGAGTTCGAGCCTCGTCGTCCGCTCCACTACGAGGGCCGCCCAGTCGGGCGGCCCTCGGTCAATTTCCCGTGGCGAAACCAGTATCTCGCCACGACTGCTCTAGGATTTCCCTGCTCTGGGATTTCTGAGGCACCAGGTGAGGAACCTGGGGGTCGAGGCCGAATACCGAAGGACTGTGCGTGGGGGGGCGTTGAGTGAGCGGGAAGTTCATCGACGCCTATTCCGTACTCCAGATCGGCCCGGACGCGGACGATGCGGCCGTGCGCGCACGCCATCGCGAGCTCGCCAAGCAGTTCCATCCCGACCGTGGCGGCCGTGTCGCCGACGGCGAGCTGATGATGCGGATCAACCGGGCGCGTGACGTGCTCCTCGACCCGGTGGCCCGTGCGACGCTCGACGAGGAGCTCGCGCGGCGCCGCGGAGTCACTCCCGCTGGACCTGCGGTGAACACCCCGGAGGCTGCTCCTTCCGCCCCGCCGCTCAGCCGCGACCGCCGCTGGCGAGCCGAGTGGGGCAGCAAGGCGCCCCGGCCCGCACCGGCTCCTGGCGCCGCCCAGGGCCCGGTGCCCCCGCCGCCGGCCCGGGTGCGCCCCTCCGTCAGCCGGCTGCGGCAGGCCACCCGCCAGGCTCGTGCGGCCAACCCGGCCCTCTCGGCCCGACAGCGAGCCGCGGCGCCCAAGCCACCTCCCGCGGCACCCGAGACGCCTCGACCGCAGACGACCGCCGGGCAGGCGACGGCGAATCCCCTGCCAGGGAATCCCCCGATGGGGAACCCGTCGATGGGCAAGCCTCAGGGGGCGAGCCCCCAGGTGACACAGCCCCAGGCTCCGAATCCTCAACCGGCCAACCCGCAGCCGGTGACGCCGACGCCGCCGCCGGGCGCGGCGCCAAGGAAGCCGGCCAACGCCTGGTCGCTCTACGCCGTGCCGCTCGACGGCGTCTCGGTTGCGTCGTTGATCGCGAGCGTGCTGTTGTGCGGCCCGCTCGGCTTCATCCTCGGGATCATCGGTCTGGCCCGCACCGCGGACGAGAAGCGACGCGGCCGATGGGCCGCGGTCGCCGGCATCGCCATCAGCAGTCTGACGATGCTGGTCATGATCGGCTACGTGATGCAGGCGATGTCCGCCCCCGCGCCCTGACGCACGCTCATACCTCCGACGTCCCGCCGAGCGGCCATTCCTCGATCACGCGGCAGCCGTGGTTGGCGTACCACTGCAGGCTGATCCGGTCGGCGCGGCACCGCGCCGGCAGCACTGCCGCCAGGGACGTACGCGCCGACTCGAGAGACACTCCCCCGGCGATGTGGTCGACCGTCAGGTGTGGCACCGGCTCGAAGAGCCCCGCATAGGGCGGGCACTGCGGGAACGCGGCACTCAGCTCCGCGGTCAGCGCCGCGAACGGCTCCGCCGGCTCGGGATGCAGATAGATCGTGCCACCGGAGAAGAGGCGCACGTCCTCGAGCACGAAGTCGAAGGATGTGGCAGCGGTCGCGATCTTCTCGACCAGCCTCAGGTCCTCGCTCGTGGGTGAGGCGAGAAACGGCGCGAGCAGCGTGATGTGCGCGTGCACGAAAGCCGGGTCGGTGGAGACGAACGAGTCGTCGTAGTGGCGGGTCCGCTCCAGGACGTACGCCTCCAGCTCGGGCACCGGGACGACCAGCACCGAGTGCCCCGTCGATGCCGTCGCGGCCTCCTCGGTGTTCGTCATGGACCGGATTGTCGCCGACGCGCGACGGCTCGGCTAGGGTGCCCGGGTGTCTACGCCTGAGATGCCCGCGGATCTGCTCAAGCACGCTCTCGACGCCACCGGGTTCATGCCTCCCGAGGAGGGCGTCGCGCTGTTCGAGTACGCCGTGGAGCGGCTGCCCTACGGACCCGCGGTCGAGATCGGGACCTACTGCGGGAAGTCGTCGGTCTACTTGGGTGCTGCGGCGAAGCTGACCGGTGGCACGGTGTTCACCGTCGACCACCACCATGGCAGCGAGGAGAACCAGGCGGGCTGGGAGCACCACGACACCACCCTGGTCGACCCTGCCACCGGGCGGCTGGACACGCTCCCGACCTTCAGGCGCACGATCGAGCAGGCCGGCCTCGAGAACGAGGTGGTCGCGGTGATCGGCGCCTCGACGACCGTGAGCCGCTGGTGGACCACGCCGGTCTCGTTCCTGTTCATCGACGGCGGCCACGGCGTCGAGCCCGCGCAGCAGGACTACCGCGGCTGGACCCCGAAGGTCATGCCCGGCGGCCTGCTCCTTGTCCACGACGTCTTCCCCGACCCGGCAGACGGTGGCCGGCCCCCGTACGAGGAGATCTACCTCCCCGCGCTCGCCTCGAAGCAGTTCGAGGAGATCGACGCGGTTGGCTCGCTACGCGTGCTGCGACGCCTCAGCTGACCTCGAGCGCCACAGGAGTCACACCGCTCAGGCACTTCCTGCACTTCTCCGGTGTTGCATTGCCAGAGGAGTGCAGGAATACCCGGTTAACCGGGTATTCCTACGCTCTCACACCCACACTCCAACGCCAGCTCCTCGAACGGAGCCGCGAGGGAGGTGCCGCGCATGATGCCGGAGCCAGGGGTGGAGCCGCCGTAGCGCTCGCCGAGGGCGTCCGCGGCCAGGATGACGGCGGCGGCGGTGAAGGTGGAGTGCTCCTCAGGCCAGAACGCGTTGGGGTTCGGGTTGGGGTAGTCGGGCGACTCGTAGACCCAGCCGGTCCAGTAGCCGCCGTCGTCGGCGCGCATGTGCTGCATGTCCGTCAGCAGCCCCAGCGCCCGGCGGTGGTCGCCGAGGTTGTCGAGCGCCATCACCAGCTCACAGGTCTCCGCGCCGGTCACCCACGGGTTGGTGTCGACGCAGAGGGCGCCGAGGCCGGGGCGTACGAAGTGGTCCCAGCGCGACTCGATCAGGTCGTGACCCGCGGCACCGACGACAGCGCCGCCGAGGACCGGGTAGTACCAGTCCATCGAGTGGTGCGACTTGTCCTCGAACGAGTCGCGGTGGTGGCGCAGGGCGTGGCCGAGGCGGCCGCCGACGATCTCCCACTCCGGCTGCGGGTCGTCCATCAGGTCGGCCAGGGCGACGCCGGCGCGCAGTGACTGGTAAATCGAGGACGAACCGGTGAGCAGCGCGAACGGGTCGCGCGGCGTCCAGGCGATCCCGCCGAAGGGCAGCTGCAGCCCGACCACGAAGTCCAGCCCGGCGCGTACGGAGGGCCAGTGCCGCTCCACGAACGCCCGGTCACGCCGGATCAGCCAGTGGTGCCAGAGCCCGACCGCGAAGTAGGCGGACATGTTGGACTCGCCGATCGTCTCCACCGGAGCCCCGGAGACGATCTTCATCGGCCAGGACCCGTCCGCGTTCTGCAGAGTCGGGACCCACGAGTACGCGGCCTCGGCCTCCTCCACCAGACCACCGACGAGCAGGCCCATGGCCGCCTCGACGTGGTTCCAGATGTCGGTGTGCTGGCCGGGCACCCACGGGATCGCGCCCGAAGGCTCCTGGGCGCGGGCGATCGACCCGGCCGTGGCAGCGATCTGGGCAGGGGTCAGCACCCCGTCGACGTACGGGATCTCGACTCTCATCCGCGAATCAGGCAGCCGAGGTGGGGTCGGTGGCGATGGGGCCCGGCTTGCGGAAGTAGAGCACCATGCTCTTGCCGATCACCGGGTCGAGCACCTTCCCGGCCAGCCGCAGCGGCAGCGGGTTCTTCATGATCTCCCAGACCAGGAGCTGGTGGTAGGCCTTCACCAGGACGTGCTTGTCGTTCTCGACGCCGACAGCCGACTTCAGCCACCAGTAGGGCGCGTGCAGACCGTGGGCGTAGGACTTGCCCTCGAAGATCATCGCGTCACCGGGGGTGCCGTCGTTGGGGCGGCCGGCCTTGGTGACCTTGTCGATGAGCTCGTGGTCGGTGTAGATGCGGATGTGGCCGCCGGTGGTGTTGTGGTAGTCGGCCGAGAGCTTCCAGTTGACGACCTCGGGCAGCCAGCGCGGCACCGAGATGGCCAGGGTGCCACCGGGGCGGAGCACCCGGACCAGCTCCTTGATGGCGTCGACGTCGTGGTGGATGTGCTCGAGCACCTCGGCCGCGACGATCCGGTCGAACTCACCGTCGGCGAACGGCAACGACAGGGCGTCGCCCTCCTTGATCTCCGCGTTGGCGCCCGCAGGGACCTCGTCGCGCATCGCGAAGAACCACTCCGAGACCTTGGCGAGCTCCTCGGCGTCCTGGTCGAACGCGATCACGTCGGCGCCACGGCGGTACATCTCGAAGGCGTGCCGGCCACCGCCGGCACCCATGTCGAGCACGCGCTCTCCGGCCTTCAGGCCAAGGCGGTCGAAGTCAACGGTGAGCACGGCTCACTTCCTCTCGTCTGTGTGGAACTCGTCGATGGACTGCTGATAGACGGCCGTCATCCGCTCGGCGACGGCATGCCAGGAGAAGTGCTCCTCGACCCGCGCGCGCCCGGCAGCCGAGTAGCGGGCCCGGCGCTCGGGGTCGTCGAGCAGCGCGGCGATGGCCTGCTCGAGCTCCTCGGTGTCGCCCGGGGTGACCAGCTTCGCGCACAGGTCGTCGGGTCCGACGACCTCCGGGATCGCGCCGGCGCGGGAGACGACGAGCGGGGTGCCGCACGCCATCAGCTCCGCGGTCGGCAGCGAGAAGCCCTCGTAGAGCGAGGGCACGCAGGCGATCTCCGCCGAGCCCATCAGCTTTACGAGCTCGGCGTCGGAGATGCCGTTGACGAAACGTACGTGGTCCTTGATCGCCAGCTTCTCGATGAGCTGTTCGGTCGGCCCGTCCTTCTTGGGCTTGGAGACCAGGACCAGCTCCAGGTCGCGTTCGGTACGCAGCTTGGCGAAGGCCTCGAGCAGGAAGGCGATGCCCTTCAGCGGGGCGTCGGCGCTGGCCATGGCCAGGATCCGGCCCTGGACGCGGGGCCCGGTCGGCGGGACGAACTCCTCCGGCACGCCGAGGTGCACGGTCTGCACGCGGTCCGAGGGGACGCCGAAGTCGGTGAGGATGTCGCGCTTGGAGTTGTCCGAAGGCGTGATCACGTGGCGCAGCTGCGAGGCGACCTTGGCCTGCATCTTCACGAACGAGTACCAGCGCCAGACGCCGAACTTCTTCTTCCAGCCCACGGCGCTGTCCAGCTCGATGCGCCGGTCGAAGGAGATCGGGTGGTGGATCGTGGTCACCAGCGGCAGCCCGAGCTCCGGCTCGATGCGCAGCAGCGGTGTGGCCAGCGTCTGGTTGTCGTGGACGATGTCGAAGTCGCCGGCACGCTCCTTCAGGACCTGGAGCACGCGCTTGGCGAAGGTCAGCGGCTCCGGGAACGCACCCGTGCGCATCCGTGCCCACTCCTCGACGTCGACCAGGTCGCGGATCTCGGAGAGCTTCGGGTTGCCGAACGGGTTGGGCTCCTCGTAGAGGCCCAGGCTCGGCACCTTGGTGAGGGTGACGCCCTCCCCCTCGAGGTCGAGATCCGGATAGGGCTGACCGGAGAAGACCTCGACGGTGTGCCCCAGCTTGGCGAGCTCCCGGCTCAGATGGCGGATATAGACGCCTTGACCGCCGACGTGCGGCTTGCTGCGATACGACAGCAGAGCGATCCGCATCCGCCACCTCCCTCGAAACTAGGCAGAGCAAAACTAGAACGTGTTCTATACTAGCAGGTAGCCAGCGCCAGTCACTCTAATGCAGCCGCTTCAACAGACGGTGTCGGGCTGGGCGTCTAGGCTGGTGCTGTGGAGGGTTTCTGGACCCGGTTCCGCCTCGACCCGAGGCAGGCCGACAACGCACGCATGCGCGCCTCCGATGCCGATCGGGAGGTCGTACGCACCGTGCTGACCGATGCGTTCGCCGATGGCCGGCTCACCCGCGAGGAGCACGACGAGAGGGTGGGCACCCTGCTCGAGGCGCGTACGCTCGGCGAGCTGCCCGCGCTCGTCGACGATCTCGTGGTCGTCTCGCCGGTTCCGGCGGAGACCGAAGCGAACCTGCCCGATGCGCTCAGCCTCCGCGAGCAAGGGGCGGCTGCCTACCGCAAGGAGCTCCAGGAGGCGCTCGCCACCTTCTTGATGGTCAGCCTCATCACCTGGGGCATCTGGCTGTTCACCACCGCCCCCGACGGGCATCCCTGGCCGCTCTACCCGATGCTCTTCCTGGTCGTGAACCTGGTCGGCACCGGCGTACGCCGCGAGGCGATCGTGGAGCGCGAGGTGCACCGCCTCGAGAAGAAGGCCGCCAAGAAGGCGGCGAAGAAGGCATCGCAGGACGAGATCGAGGCAGCCCCCGAGACGGCTGCCCCGATCCTCGACCCGCCGGGTCAGTCCGAGAAGGACCGGCCCGCCGATCCCTCGTGAGCCCCCGCTAGGCGCCCAGCTGCGGGTCGCTCACCGAGGGACGCCCGTTCTCCAGATGGCCGGCGAACCCGCGGGACCAGGTGGTGCCCGGGATCGTCACGGTCAGGTCGTACCAACCGCCGGTGGCGCGGGTGTCCACGTGGCGCGAGCGGATCCTGCCGGCGTACGCACTGGTGATCTCGGCCTTCCCGGGCGCCGTTACGGTGAGTCGCTGAGAGCGGCCCTCGTGCCGCAGCCCGGCGGTGGTGACGGGGTCGGAGCCCGCCGTGCCGGCGTAGGAGCGGAAGAAGCCGTTGGGTCCGTGGAGGTGGATCTCGTAGTCGCCGCTGACCGGCCACCGCACCGAGAGGCTGTCTCCCGCGCCGACGGTGTAGCTGTGCGGCGCGCCCTCCGGAGCCAGCAGCCGGGCCTGGAAGTGCGCGCCGACGCTGCCGGTGTTGCGGATCTCGACGGCGATCTCGACGGCGATCTCACCGGCGATCTCACCGGCGGCGAAGGTCTCGACGACCTCGAGCTGGTAGGGCGTCGGGCGAGCCGGACGGGAGCCCCGCTCCTGGGTGGGCATCGTCCCGTTCGCCGGTGCCTGCGGGGCGTAGTCCGGGTGACGCTCGCGGTCGGTGGGCTCCCACCCGCTCGTGTCGGGCAGCGTGGGCGGCTCGGCGGTGCGGGAGAAGTCGAAGGCGGAGGTCAGGTCACCGCACACGGCGCGGCGCCACGGCGTGATGTTGGGCTCGGCGACCCCGAAGCGCTTCTCCATGAACCGCAGGATCGAGGTGTGGTCGAAGGTCTCCGAGGAGACCCAGCCACCGACGCTCCACGGGGAGACGACGAACATCGGCACCCGCGGCCCCAGGCCGTAGTGGCCATCGCCGTGGGAGCCGGTGTAGAGCTCGTGCTCGGTCGAGACGGTCGACTCCCCCGGCACCAGCGGGCTGTTGGTGTGCGGCGGGACCAGGTGGTCGAAGAAGCCGTCGTTCTCGTCGTAGGTGATGAACAGGGCGGTCTTCGACCACACCTCGGGGTTGGCGGTGAGGGCGTCGAGGACCTTCGAGATGTACCAGGCGCCGTAGTTGGTCGGCCAGTTCGAGTGCTCGGAGAAGGCCTCGGGTGCGGCGATCCAGCTGATCGAGGGCAGGTCCCCCGCCTCGACGTCGGCGCGCAGGATCTCGAAGTAGTCCTGGCCGTCGACCGCACGGGTGCCCCGCCGGGCCTTCTCGAAGAGGGGGTCGCCGGGCTGCGCGTCCTGGAACCTGTTGAAGTAGAGCAGCGAGTTGTCGCCGTAGTTGCCGATGTAGGCGTCCTCCTTCTCCCAGCCCCACCAGTTGTCGCCCTCGGCGTTGAGGCCGTTGCCCTCGTCCTGGTAGACCTTCCAGCTCACGCCGGCGGCCTCGAGCCGCTCCGCGTAGGTGGTCCAGTCGTAGCCGGCCTCGTCGTTGTAGAGCACCGGTCCGCCGCCCTTGCCGTCGTTTCCGGTCCAGCCCGACAGCATGTAGTAGCGGTTCGGGTCGGTGTTGCCGATGAACGAGCAGTAGTACGCGTCGCACACCGTGAACGCGTCGGCCAGCGCGAAGTGGAAGGCCGCGTCCTCCCGTTGCAGGTAAGCCATGGTCGTGGTGCCCTTCGCCGGTACCCACTGGTCGTAGCGGCCGCCGTTGATCGCCTGCTGACCGTCGGTCCAACCGTGCGGGAGGCCCTCGAGGAAGGCGGCGCCGAGGTCATCGACGTCCGGGTGGAACGGGAGGAGCTCGCCGTCGCCGTTCGGCTGGTGCCACACCGGCTTGCCCGAGGGCAGGATCGCCGGGTGCGGGTCGCCGAAGCCGCGCACACCGCGCAGCGTGCCCAGGTAGTGCTCGAAGCTGCGGTTCTCCTGCATCAGGACGACCACGTGCTCGATGTCGCGGATCGTGCCGGTCCGACGGGCAGCGGGGATGGAGGCGGCTCGCGCGATGCTCTGATCGAGCATGGTCAGCGCGGTCGCGCCGCCCGCGAGTCCGAGGAACCTACGACGATCGATGTCAACCACAGGAGCTCCTTGAAGTGGGGGTGGGCGGCCACCCTCGCGGTTCAGGCTCTCGCTACGGCAACGCGTGACCGGTCGCCAGGTGACCGGCGGGCGAAGACTTCGCCTCCGGCCGCGTCATCAGGCCGAAGACGTCAGGTCGAAGCCGGCGACGCAGCTGCGCGGTGACGTACGCGGCGACGACGAACATCACCAGGTCGGCCGCGATCAGGGCGAAGAGCCAGGAGGCGTCCGCCGGTCCGTCGATCCGCTGCTGGATGTGGAGATGGCCGACCGTGGCCGAGACGATGAACCCGACCGCGGCGTAGAGCGTGATGCGCAGGTCGACCCTCTCCTCGTCGGCACCGCGGACCCAGCGACGTCCCACGCGCAGCACGGCGAGCGAGGTCAGCGCCGCGATCACCGGCAGGAACGGCACCGCGTAGCGGGCGTGGATCCAGCCGCCGCCGGCATGGAAGGAGGCCAGGTTGACGATGATGATGACGCAGTAGACCCCCATCAGCACACGTACGGCCAGCTCCAGCCGGCGCTCCAGGAGCGTCGGCTCCGGCCCGGGGATCACGACGCGGCGCATCACCCCGTCGGGCCGTGGCCGAGCCTTCGCGTTGGCATCGAGCACCATGCCGGTGACGGTGACGACCAGTGTCGCCGCGGCGGCCACGATCCAGATCTTCGGGATCACGTCGTCGGCCCACAGCGAACCGTAGAGGTGCAGGTAGAGCTCCGGGTTGACCAGCTGGAAGAGCGTGTCGCCGTGGGTCTGCCTGGAGAACTTCTCGAAGAGCGCCGCGGAGGCGGTCGGGTCGCCGTAGAGCACGATGTTGCGTACGTAGAACCAGCCGATCACGATCACCGGGGCCAGCCCGATCCGGACCGCGAGGAGCACACCGCGGCGGAACGTACGCAGGGTCGGGTCGCGCACCCACAGCGCGGCCAGCACGCAGCCACCGAGCACGAGCACCGCCACCAGGCCGGTCGAGCGGAAGCTGGCCGCCGCGACGCCGGCGACGGTCGCCCAGATCAACCGGTCCCGGCTGACGCCCTCACGGACCATCCGGAACCCGAGCAGCAGCGTCAGCGACGCGGCGACCGTGCCCCAGCCGTCGTTGTAGATCGCGCCGCCGTCGTAGGTCACCGCGCCGCAGCCGAGCACCATCGCCCCAGCGAGCACCGGGACCACCCGGCGTCTGGGCACCAGCTCGCGGGCCAGCAGCCCCACCAGGATGATGCTCAGCGCATAGCCGAGCGCGTTGAGCAGCCGCATCCCGAGGAGCGTGACCCCGACCCCTGCCGCACCGCCGACGGCGTCGCCGAGCCAGACCAGCGGCAGGCTCATCACGTAGAACAGCGGCGGGTGGTTGGCGACCCAGATGTCGCGGCGCGGCTCGTCGAGCCCGAAGAGTGCCTCGGCGAACTGCGGGTAGCGCACCGGGTCCGCGGGGGTGTTCGTGTCGATGGTCGGCAGGACGCCCTGCGAGAGGACGATGGCGTACGCCGCGTGCTGCTTCTCGTCGGCCTTCAGCAGCGGCGGCATCCCGATCGCGTACTGCGCGCTCATCGCGAAGCCGAGCACCCCCAGCAGGAGCAGGCATACGGTTACCTGGGACAGCGAGCGCGGAGGCGTGGGCACCTCGACAAGCTAGTGCGCCTCGGTGCCGTCCAGGTGACGTCTGGGCGAACGGCGGCGATCGCTTCTCAGTCGGCGACCATCGAGGAGCCGGCCGCGACCTGTTCCCGGGTCGTACGCCGCCGCACGTCGCGCCGGTGACGCCAGATCTGTACCGCTCCGAGACCCCAGAACAGGTACTGCACCGACATCGCCCAGCGGAACGCCTCCGGCGTGTAGGAGGTCGAGCTTCCCGGCGTACGCCAGTCGAGGATCCAGCCGACCAGCACGATCACGAGCAGGGCGGCGACGAAGCCACCCTGGTTGATGATCCCGCTGGCGCTCGCCAGCCGGGCTGGCGGGTTGCTGGTCCGGCCGACGTCGAAGCCGATCATCGAGGCCGGCCCGCCGACACCGACCACACACATCAGAAGCACCAGGACCGGCAGCGGCGCCTCGCCCGGCCAGACCAGCACGAGAGTCCAGACGGATGCGATCACCGCGATCATCGTCAGCGCCACCGTCGAGCGGTGCCATGGGTGGCGGCCGGCGAGGACGCCCATCACCGGGCCCGCCGCCAGAGCGGCGACGACGGTGACGGAGAGCAGGGTGCCGGCGAGGGTGTCGGAGAGGCCCTCGGAGGTGACCAGGAAGGGGAAGCCCCACAGCAGACCCATCAGGTGGGAGCTGAACGGGGTGGAGAAGTGGATCCAGAAGCCGAGGCGCGTCCCGGGCTGGTACCAGGACGCCTTCAGGCTGCGGAAGACCTCACGCGGGTTGAGGGCGCCGCCGCGGCGGTGCCGGGCACCGGGACCGTCATGGACGAAGAGCAGCAGCAGGACCAGGAGGACCGGACCGATCAGCGCTGCGGTGAGGTAGGCACGGGTCCAGCCCAGATGGCCGAGCGCCCAGGTCATCGGGACCGCCGCCGCGATCGCGCCGATCTGGCCGACGGTGCCGGTCAGCTGGCTGACCAGCGGCACCTTGCGGGCCGGGAACCACGACGGCACCAGCCGTAGCACGCAGATGAACGTCATCGCGTCGCCCATCCCCACGAACGTACGTGCCAGCAGCGCCAGCGGGTAGGAGTCGGCGAACGCGAAGCCGGCCTGCGCCAGAGCCAGGATGACGGCGCCGGCGGAGAGGACCGTACGCGACCCGTAGCGGTCCACCAGCAGCCCGACCGGCACCTGCATGAACGCGTAGACGAGCAGCTGGAGCATCGTGAAGACGGCCAGCTGGCTGGCGCCGATCCCGAAGCGCTCGGTGGCCACCAGGCCGGCGACTGCCAGGCTGCTGCGATGGAAGACCGCCAGTCCGTAGACCGCGACACCGATGCCCCAGACGAGCCATGAGCGTGCGGATGACTGAGGGTCTTCGTGGCTCACATAGAGAGGCTACGGTGTCTTCGGGGTGGTCGAGCTGCCGGTGCTCTCCCGTGGACGGCTGGGGGCGACGTCGGTCACAGGACCGGTCGACACCGGTGCGGAGAGAGCCGGAACGCGGTCGAACGTGCCGGGCCGCATCCGCCGCCGGAGCTCGGTGGCGACGTACGCGGCGACCGCGAACATCACCAGGTCGGCCGCCACCAGGGCGACCAGCGCGAAGGTGCTGCTGACCGGCCCGTCGACGTACTGCTCGGTGTCGAGGTGGCACACCAGGCCGACGACCATGAAGGCGAGCGAGACGCCGAGCCCGATCCGCAGGTCGCGCGCCTCGTCGAGCGCGGTCCCGCCGGTGTTCGGGCCGGTGGAGACGTGCAGTGGCAGGAGGCGTCCCAGACGGAGCGCGGCGATCCCCGCGCCCGCGGCGAGGAACGGCAGGAACGGGACGGCGTAGCGCGCGTGGATCCAGCCCCCACCGGCGATGAACCCGGCGACGTTGACCAGGATCAGCACGCAGTAGCCGCCCAGGAGCGCCCAGATCGCCAGGTCCTGGCGGTGCTGCATCGTGCTCTGCGGAGCCAGGCGGATGCGCTGCAGCACCCCGGTGCGACGCGGGTTGGCCTTCGCAGCGGCGTCGAGCACGAGACCGACCAGGGTGAGCGTGAGCACGATCGCGGCCGCCTGGCTCCAGTGGTTCGCGATGTTGCCGTCGGTCCACAGGCTGCCGAGGAGATGGCCGTAGAACTCGGGGTTGACCAGCTGGAACAGCGTGGTGCCGTTGGGCTCGCGCCCGAACTTCTCGAAGAGCGAGCCCGACGCGGTCGGGTCACCGTAGAGCTGGATGTTGCGCACGTAGAACCAGCCGAAGACGACCACCGGCGCCATGCCGATGCACGCCGCGATCCCGACCGCACGCCAGCAGGAACCTTTCAGGAACGTACGCAGCGACGGCTCCCGCAGCCACATCGCCACCAGCACGCAGAGGCCGAGGAAGAAGACCGCGACCAGGCCGGTCGACCGGAGACCGGCGGCCGCCACGCCCACCGCGGCCGCGGCGACCAGGCGCTCGCGGGTCACCCCCTGCCGGATCATCCGGAAGCCGAGGAAGAGCGTCATGAATGCCGCTGCCGAGGACCAGCCGTCGTTGTAGATCCCGCCGCCGAGGAACGTCATCGCCCCGCAGCCGATGCACATCGCCGAGGCGATCACCGGCACCGCCGGGCGTCGTGGCACCAGCTCGCGCGCGAGCAGACCGACCATGATCGTGGTCAGGGCGAAGCCGAGCGCGTTGAGCAGCCGCATGCCGAGCAGCGTGAGCCCCGGGGAGCCGACCGCGTCGCCGAGCCACACCAGCGGCAGACTCATCACGTAGAACAGCGGCGGATGGTTGGCGACCCAGATGTCGCGGTGGGCCTCGTCGGCCCCGAAGAGGCTCTCGGCCAGCTGCGGGTAGCGCGCCGGGTCGTCGGGGATGTCGGTGTCGATCGTCGGGAGCGTCCCCTGGGAAAGCGCCACCGCGTACGCCGCATGAGCCCGCTCGTCCGCCTTGAACAGAGCCGGCATCGCGATCGCCACCTGGGCGCTCATCGCGAAGCCGAGCACACCCAGCAGCAGGACGCAGATCGTGGACTGGGACGCGGAGACCCGGGGAACAGACACATCTACGACCGTAACGCGCAAAACTGACGAGACACGCGGCCCACGGCTCACGTGCGGTGAACAGACCGCGACGGGCAGGTGAGCGAAGGTCGACGCGAATACTCGGTCGCTTCGGCCGTCGCCGGGCCGATAGCGTCCAGCGATGTCATGACTATTCCACCGCGCCACATCGCCATGGTCGCCTCTCCCGCGATCAGCCACGTCCTGCCGAGCCTCGAGCTGATCAAGGAGCTGGTCGCGCGCGGCCATCGGGTCACGTACGCCACCCATGAGTCGATGTCCGAGGCGATCAAGCCGACCGGGGCCGAGCTGGTCCCGATGCCGACGGTGCTGCCCGTCGAGGACCGGCAGTGGCCCGAGGACCCCGTCGCCGGGATGGGCATCTTCCTCGATGACGCGATGCTCGTGCTGCCGCATCTGCACGCGTTCTACGACACCGAGCCGGCCGACCTCTACCTCTATGACATCGGCGGCTACGCCGCCCGGGCGCTCGCCGAGAAGCAGCAGCGCCCGTTCGTGCAGCTCTCGCCGACGTTCGTGGCCTGGGACGGGTATGCCGAGGAGGTCGGCGCACAGGTGCGCCAGCTGCCGGGCTACGACGACTACCTCGACCGGTTCTCGGCGTGGCTCGAGGAAGCCGGGGCGACCACCCTGGATCTGGACACGTTCGCCGGGGCGCCGAAGCGCGCGCTCGCGCTCATCCCCCGGGCGATGCAGCCGAACGCGGACAAGGTCGACGAGGACGTGGTCACCTTCGTGGGGCCGTGCTTCGCGCTCGGCTCGGACGAGACCTGGACCCGCCCCGCCGGCGCCGAGCACGTCCTGCTGGTCTCCCTCGGCTCGGCCTACACCGGCGACGCTTCCTTCTTCCGCGCCTGCATCGAGGCGTACGCAGCCCTCCCCGGCTGGCACGTCGTGATGTCGATCGGCACCACGCTCGACCCCGCCGAGCTCGGCGAGCTCCCCGGCAACGTGGAGGTGCACCGCTGGCTGCCGCAGCGCGCCGTTCTCGCCGCGGCGGACGCGTTCGTGACCCACGCCGGGATGGGCGGGAGCAGCGAGGGCCTGATGGCAGGCGTGCCGATGATCGCCGTGCCGCAGGCGGTCGACCAGTTCATGAACGCCGACCGGCTGGTCGAGCTGGGGGTCGCCCGTCGGATCGACGCCGAGGACGTCTCGGCCGCTGCGCTGCGTACGGCTCTGCTCGAGCTGCTCGAGGACCCCGACCGGGTCGCCCGGTCTGCTCAGCTGCGCGCCGACGCGCTCACCGAGGGCGGCACCCGCCGGGCTGCTGACCTGATCGAGGGCATGCTCGCGTAGGTCAAACACGATCCATGCCGAGTCGGCTCGTCATGACGAGCCGACTCGGCGAGATCGATGGTTAGTCTGAGACGAACTCGGCGGGTTCGGGGCGAGATGTGTCGCATGACGAATACTTCGGCGCGAGGCGGCTTACGCCGGTTCGTTCGTCACTTCGTCGCCGACGGCGCTTCGCGCCTTTGGCTCCCGCGCTCGCGGCTCGCGCTTTCAAGCTCGTTCCTCGCTTGAGCGCGACCGCTCACTTGGTCGCCTCCATCATCTGCCTGAGCTCCTTCTTGAGCTCGGAGATCTCGTCACGCAGCCGGGCGGCGACCTCGAACTGCAGCTCGGCGGCGGCGCCCTTCATCTGGTCGGTGAGGTCGCCGATGAGCTGGGCCAGGTCGGAGGACGGGAGGCCGACGAGGCCGCGCTCGCGGGCGTCGCGGGCGGCGTCGCCGAGCATCGGGGTCGGGGACTTGGCCGCGGTCTTGCCCGCGCGGCCCTTGGCCTCGGTGCCGGCCCAGGTGTTGAGCAGCTCCTGAGTCGACTCGTCCTCGCGGGCGAGCATGTCGGTGATGTCGGCGATCTTCTTGCGCAGCGGCTGCGGGTCGATGCCGTTGGCCTCGTTGTAGGCCATCTGGATGGCGCGGCGGCGGTTGGTCTCCTCGATCGCCGACTCCATGGAGGGGGTGATCTTGTCCGCGTACATGTGCACCTGGCCGGAGACGTTTCGGGCCGCACGGCCGATGGTCTGGATCAGCGACTTGTCCGAGCGCAGGAAGCCCTCCTTGTCGGCGTCGAGGATCGAGACCAGCGACACCTCCGGGAGGTCGAGACCCTCACGGAGCAGGTTGATGCCGACGAGGACGTCGTACTCCCCCATCCGCAGGTCGCGGAGGAGCTCGATCCGCTTGAGGGTGTCGACCTCGGAGTGGAGATATCTGGTCCGGATCCCGGCGTCGAGCAGGTAGTCGGTGAGGTCCTCGGACATCTTCTTGGTCAGCGTGGTGACCAGGACGCGCTCGTTCTTTGCGACCCGGTCGTTGATCTCGCCGATCAGGTCGTCGATCTGGCCCTTGGTCTGCTTGATGATCACCTCGGGGTCGATCAGGCCGGTCGGGCGGATGATCTGCTCGACGGTGTCGCCACCGACCTTGTCGAGCTCGTAGTCGCCCGGGGTCGCGGAGAGGTAGATGGTCTGGCCGATCCGCTCCAGGAACTCCTCCCACTTCAGCGGCCGGTTGTCCTGGGCGCTGGGCAGCCGGAAGCCGTGCTCGACGAGGTTGCGCTTGCGGGACATGTCGCCCTCGTACATCCCGCCGACCTGCGGCACCGCCACGTGGGACTCGTCGACGACCAGGACGAAGTCCTCCGGGAAGTAGTCGAGCAGACAGTTGGGCGCCGAGCCGCGCTCACGCCCGTCGATGTGCATCGAGTAGTTCTCGATCCCGGAGCACGACCCGACCTGGCGCATCATCTCGATGTCATAGGTCGTACGCATCCGCAGCCGCTGCGCCTCGAGCATCTTGCCCTGCTTCTCGAAGGTGCTCAGCTGCTGGTCGAGCTCGGCCTCGATGCCGTTGATCGCGCGCTCCATGCGCTCGGGGCCGGCGACGTAGTGGGTCGCCGGGAAGACGTAGAGCTCCTGGTCCTCGGTGAGCACCTCGCCGGTGACGGCGTGCAGTGTCATCAACCGCTCGATCTCGTCACCGAAGAACTCGATCCGGACCGCGTGCTCCTCGTAGACCGGGAAGATCTCCAGGGTGTCGCCGCGCACGCGGAACGTGCCGCGCGTGAAGGAGAGGTCGTTGCGGGTGTATTGGATCTCCACCAGCCGCCGCAGGATCGAGTCGCGGTCGTGCTCCTCCCCCACCCGCAGCCGGATCATCCGGTCGACGTACTCCTGCGGGGTGCCGAGACCGTAGATGCACGACACCGTGCTCACCACGATCACGTCGCGCCTGGTCAGCAACGAGTTGGTGGCCGAGTGGCGCAGCCGCTCGACCTCCTCGTTGATCGAGGAGTCCTTCTCGATGTAGGTGTCGGTCTGAGGGACGTACGCCTCCGGCTGGTAGTAGTCGTAGTAGGAGACGAAGTATTCGACCGCGTTGTCCGGGAACAGCTGGCGCAGCTCGTTGGCGAACTGGGCGGCGAGGGTCTTGTTGGGCTGCAGCACCAGCATCGGACGCTGCAGCTGCTCGGCGGTCCAGGCCACGGTTGCCGTCTTACCGGTTCCTGTTGCACCGAGGAGGACGACGTCCTTGACGCCGTCCTGGATCCGCTTGGTGATCTCGGCGATCGCCGCCGGTTGGTCGCCCGAGGGCTGGTAGTCGGAGACCACCTTGAACGGGGCGACACGACGCTCGAGATCAGTGACAGGACGCATGGTTACGAGACTACGCGGCCCCACCGACAATTCTGTTTGCGATTGCTCCGCAATCCGCGCAGCGCCTCCGCTTGACCCTCGTCTTCCTCCGCTGCGCTCCGTCCAGACGAGGGGCGCTCCGACGCTGGGTCGTCTGCGACTGCTCAGTAGTTCGCGAGGGCTTTCGCCTGATGCTGGTCCTCATCTGCTGCGCTGCGCACCGATGAGGGGCGCTCCAGCGCTGCTGGGCGCCAGAGCAGGGGCAAGGACACCCCGGCGATCGCGCAGAGCGCGCCGATGCCCAGGGCCATGTACGGAAGTGGTCTGATCTCGGGCAGCATGCGGTCCAGGCCGAGGTGGATCTGCGTGCGCATCCAGACGACGAAGGTGGCGGCGGCCATCCCCAGCAGGAACGCCGAGACGATCGCTGCGGCGATCTCCTCACGCCGGCGGATCTCGCCCCACGGGACCGCGTCGACGATGGCGAGAAGGCCCACCGACAGCACGATCGCCACCAGGGGCATGATCGTCATCAGGTAGCGCTCGTGCGGGTTGCCGCCCCCGGAGCGGAACTGGGCGAGGTTGACGATGATCACGAACGCATGAGCGATCAGCACGAGCAGGCCGACGGTCGCCACCGACGGCACCCGGGGTGCACTGACCACGAGGCCGTGCTCCCGGCCGTGGTCACGCAGCCGCGCCACCACGCCGAGAGCCAGGCCGAGCAGCGCGAGGAGCGTGATCGCGTCGATGATCCAGTGCAGCCCGGTGCCGCGCAACGGGAGGGGCACCCACAGGTGGTCGTACCAGCCGTGCCAGAAGCGGGGCGCGGTCATCACCTCGAACCAGGTGTCCACCTGCACTCGCTGGTAGCGCTCCAGGAGCGCCGCGCTCGCGGTCGGGTCGCCGTAGAGCACGATGTTGCGTACGTAGAACCAGCCGATCGCCAGGCCCGGCACCGCGGTGGCGATCGCGGTCAGCCAGGTGGCCCGGAGGAAGCCCTTCCAGGTGCGGTCGCGCAGCAGCAGCGTCAGCCCGAGTGCGGCACCGCACATGATCACCGTGATCACCCCGGGCGCCTTCGTCGCGGCGGCCAGCGTGCCGGCCGCCGCCATCACGATCATCCGATTCCGGGTCACCCCGAGCCGCAGGATGCGCAGGGTCGCGAGCACGGTCAGCGACGAGGCCGCCACCGCGACGCTGTCGTTCATGATGAACCCCGCCGCGACCGCCAGCACCGCCGGCGAGGCCGTGATCGCCGTCGCGAGCATCGCCGCCGCCGGGCGCCGAGGGGTGACCTCGAAGGCGATCAGTCCGACCAGGAACACCAGCACCCCGTACGCCAGCGCGCTGGTCGCCCGCATGCCGACGATCAGCACCTGAGGCTGGTCGAACGCGTCCGCGAGGGCGACCCACGGCACCCCGAGGAGGTAGTAGAGCGGCGGATGGTTGGCGGTCCAGATCATCCGGTGCCGGTCGAACGCCTCCCGGTTCGCGCCCCGGGCAATCTGCGGGAAGCGGTCCCGGTCGAGCGCCACCGGCGAGTCGATCGTGGGCAGGTCGCCGGCGTGGAGCGAGACCGCGTACGAGGCGTTCGGCCCCTCGTCACGTGCGTGGTAGGACAGCGCGTGCGTGGCGGCGACGTAGACGCTCATCGAGGCCGCGAACGCGGCCAGCAGGGCGAGCACGACCACCAGCCTGGTCGAGGGCCTGGCAGGCGCGTCCGTCGACTCGGAGGCCAGGACCGCAGCGGCGTGACTCATCACACGACTCCCGTGAGTTGGGCAGCTTCATGCGCCCGCACCCGGCGAGCTCGCGCCGAACGGTAGGGCACGTCCGGTGCGCCACGCCGAGTCCTCGCCGGATCAGAAGGTGAACGCCCGGCGAACCTCGTCCTCCGTCAATCCGTAGTCGGCGAGGCTGTAGTCGTGCCTGGGCCGCGCGCTCCCGGTCCGGGACTCGGCGTCGATGCGGGAGACCTCGGCGCGCGCGGCGTCGCTCCACGGGATGTCGAAGTGGGTGTAGATGCCCTCGACCGTGCCGACAGGGTCCTGGACGAACTCGCGGTAGTCGACGTCGAGGAACTGCGCCTGGTCATACCGCTGCCGGGCCTCTGCGAACGAGCGCCACGAGCGGGAGAGCATCTCGAGCTGGGTCGCCCCGATGGTCTCGCCGACGAAGGTGGTCGACATCCCGGCGGTCGCCTCCGCGGACAGCGAGCAGCCCGAGGCGACCGAGACGACCGGGTCCCGGTGGGTGACGACGACGAGCGCGTCGGGATAGACCTCCATCAGCGCGTCGAGCGCGACCAGGTGCGAGGGGTTCTTGAGCACCCACCGCTTGTCGGTGTCGTTGAGCCCGATGAGCTGCAGGCTCCGGCGGTGGAGCTCGTACGCGTCACGCCAGTCCTGCTTCGCCAGCCAGGCGGAGTAGCGCGGGACGTTGGCCAGCGACTCGAACGAGATCGACTTGCCGCTCTGCCGCAGCACCCGCCAGCACTCCTCGACGCTGGTGGCGTCCATGTAGTGGATCCCCATGAACTCGGGGTTGCTGACATGGTGCTGGCGGTAGGCGCTCTGCAGCGCGTCGAAGACCGGGTCGTCCTCCCAGGTCCCCCGCGGGGGCCGCGGCTGGGGAAACTCGGTCAGCCAGGTCTCGAGGCCCTGGTGCGCCGGGTCGGCGGCCAGGAGCCGGTGCAGGGCGGTCGTGCCGGTGCGGACGAGCCCGGTGACGAAGATCGGGCGCTCGATGCGTACGTCCTGGTGCTGGGGGAACTCCGCAAGCCGGGCCTGCGTCATCAGCCGGCCGACGAGCGCCGACTTCACCTGGGCGCGGTGGAAGTAGTTGCCGACCGGGGTCAGCCCGGCCTCCGGCGAGGCCAGGTCCTCGACCAGGAGCCGCAGCCCCTCCTCGTGGTCGGTCCCGCCGAAGTCTTCGAGCCCTGTCGTGCGGGTGGCGGCGGCACAGATGTCCTCGTACGTCCCGACGTCCGCCCGCTCGCGCGGTGCGGTCTCTGCTGGGCGCGTCTCAGTCATGGAACTCCCCGCAGTCCACGTTGAGCACGGTCCCGGTGACCGCGGAGGCCAGGTCGCTGCCCAGGAACAGCGCCGCCCGGGCGACCTCCTCGGGGGTGGCGAGCCGCTTCAGGTCGGTGGGGGCGGCCTTCTCGGCGTACACCTCCTCGTGGGTGCGCCCCGACTCCGAGGCGATCCAGTCGAAGTAGGCCTTGTTGACGTCCTCATAGATGTAGGACGGCGCGACGGAGTTGACCCGGATGCCGCGCGGGCCGAGCTCGGTGGCCAGCGAGGAGGCGAGGTGCGCGAGGGCGCCCTTGGAGAGCTTGTAGCCGGCGAACTCGGGCTGGCTCTGGTAGAGCACCGCCGAGTTGATCATCACGATCGCGCCGCCGGGCTTGTCGGGGGTGGCCGCGAGCGCGTCGGCGAAGAGCGCCGAGAGCCGCAGCGGGGCGTACACGTTGGACTCCTGGGCCAGCCGGAGCGCGTCGAGCGGGATCTGGGTGAGCGGGTCCATCGGCGGGATGCCGAAGGCGTTGTTGAGGAGCACGTCGACACGGCCGAACTCCTCCAGAGCGGCGTCGACCAGGTGCCGCCGCGCGTCCTCGTCGGTGATGTCGGTCGGCACCACCAGCGCACGCCGGCCGTGCTCCTCGATCACCCCGGCCATCTTCTGCAGTCGCTTCTCGGTGCGGCTGGCGAGCACCAGGTCGGCGCCCATGAGCGCGGCCTGCTCGCCCAGCGAGCGACCGAGGCCGGGGCCGACCCCCGAGAGTACGACGACCTTGCCATCCAGGAGTCCAGTCATGGCGCCTAGAGTAGAACGTGTTTCAGTTTTCTGGAAGGGCTGAAAGGAGTCAGCCCGGGAAACTGAACCTCGCCACCTCGTCGACCCATGCGGCGTACGCCCCGATCTCCTGTGGCACCTGCTGCCCGCGGACGAGGTCGGCGTGAGCACGGAGCACCCGGGACCAGTCCGAGCACGGACTGCACGTCGCCCGCCCGCACTGGGCGGTGTGCTCACGAGCCACCTGCTCGAGCAGCTTGCGGAAGGTCCCGCTGTCCTCGCCCGCCGCGAGCGCCTCGACGACGGCCCCGAGCACATGGGAGGCCTGCGCCGGCGCACCGACCAGGATCGCCATCAGGATCCCCAGAGCGTGGTGGCCGGCCTGGCCGGCGCCCACGTTCACCGGCGCCGTGCGCGCCAGCCGGTAGACCGCGAGCAGCTTCCTGGCGCCCCCGGGCGTCGCGCAGAACCTCGCCAGCTCGCTCACGAACAGCGCTTCACCCGGCGTCATCTCGAAGCTCGCGACCACGCCCTGGCGACCGGAGTGGTCACCGGCGCCCGCGGCCAGCGCGGAAGGCCACGACGGCACCGCCTGGCGCATCAGCGACCGCATGAACCGCACCGCCGGATCGCCCGCGAACGCACGCAGGGCGAACGGGACGTCGAAGAGCCGGGAGAGGTACGCAGCGGGCTCCGCCACCCTGCCCTCGAGCGATCGCCGCAAGGTCTGCGCGTCCACGGCCGCGACGACCGCGACACCCTCCTGGCCGCCCAGCTCGTCGACGGCCCGCAGCACGCCGGCCGTCGTGGCCGGATCGCACCGGTCCAGGTCGTCGACATAGACGATCGTCCGCGCGGACGGGGCACCGGACAGCGAGCCGGCGGGCGCGCCCGGTGGCGGCCCGGGCGGGGCCGCCCGCAGCGCAGCCTCGTACGCCGCGACCTCCCGGTCCATCGCCGCGAGGGCCATGCTGGTGGTCATCGGCTGCTGCGTCCGGCGCTTGCCGCGTTGCGTCTCCTCCTCGGGCAGTCCCGCCAGCGCGGCCCGCAGCTCGGCGGTCCGCCGCTGCGCGGCCTGGTGCTTCGCCACCAGCGGCGGCGGCTGGCTCTTCCCGACGCTTCGCACGCTCTCGAGCACTCCGCTCGCCACGTCACCGTCGGCGTACTGGCGAGCGTCGATGCGTACGTGCCTGGTGCGGGCGGGGTAGGCGTCGTCGTGCGCACTCAGCCACTCGACGCGCTCCTGGACCTTCCGCAGGAAGGTCGACCTCCCGCTCCCGGGCAGCCCCTGGACGGCCACCGAGATCGGGAGCTGGGTGTGCTCAGAGACGAGCAGACGGGCCACCCGGTCGACGTCGACCCGGTGCCCCAGGACGTCGTCCTCGGTCTGCCCGGGGTCCTCGGGAACGTTGGCGATCACCAGCCCGGTCACGATCGGCACCTCGGCGGTGTCCCCCGCCGCGGCCGACTCCGACTCCGACTGCACCGGAGGCGGAACCGGGTCCGGTGCGATCTCGACGACGGCGGCCTCAGGAGTCTCAGGGATCTCAGGGGCCTCGGATACCTCGGCGACCTCCTCAGGGGGATCCGTGATCGTCGCCAGCTCCGGCGCCTCGGCCCCGGGCTCGGGCATCTCGGCGAGCGGCGTGACCGGCAGACCGAGCTCACCCTCGACCGCCTGGAGCGCCTTGGCGAAGTCGGCGGCGCTCCAGTGCCGCCCGGCGCGGCGCTTGAACATCGCCTTGCGCAGCGCCTCCTCGAAGGACGCCGGGATGTCGTCACGGTCGATCGCGAGGGGTTCGTACTCCCGGATCCTCTCCGCCAGCGCCTCCGGGCCACTGGAGCCGTCCACCCCCTCGAACGGCGTACGTCCCGCCAGCAGCGTGTAACAGGTCGCGGCCAGGCTCCAGATGTCCGCCCAGGCGCTCGGCTCGGGTGGCTCAGCGAGCATCTCCGGCGCCATCCACGGCAGCGAGGACGAGGCTGCACCAGCGGGACGTCCGGCCGAGGAGAAGCTTCCGAAGCCGACCAGCTGCGGCTCCCCGGCACTGGTCAGCAGGATGTTCGCCGGCTTCACGTCGCCGTGCAGGATGCCGTGCCGGGCCGCGACGTCGAGCGCGCCGGCGACCTTGATCGTGAGGCTCAGCGCCTCCGCGACGGGGAGCCGCTCGCTCCTGCGGCGGGCCTCCAGGTCACCGCCGGCGCGGTGGTCCATCACCACGAAGCAGCGGTCGTCGTCACTGACCCCGACGGCATGCAGCGGCAGCACATGCGGGTGGGCGGCGAGCTCGGCGACCTCCTTGGTCTCCCGGGCGAGCGCGTCCTGGATCTCCGCGCCGAGCCGGTCGTTCCAGACCTTCACGGCGACGTCGACCTTCTCCTGCTGCCACTCGTAGAGGAAGAGCTCCGAGGATCCGCCCGCGCCGATCAGCGCGCGATGCCGGAAACCCGGGATCGTCGGTGGCTCGTGGTGGGGGCTGGCCATGGGCGGCAAGCATAGGCGTCCGACGCCTTCGCGTCGCGCCCTACCTCAGCTGAGCATCCGGCGCGCAACCGCCCGCTGACGTGCGGTGATCCTCTCCGCATACCCCCCAGGGTTCAGCGTCTCGGTGTGCGGCAGCAGGTCGCGTACGTCCCCCAGGCTCACCTTGTGGACCACCGGACCGTCGGCAGCCGTGAGGTCGCGCTCGAGCCGCTGCCAGCGCAGCATCAGCGACCCCGTGCGGTGACCGGTGGTCTCGAGCCAGTTGGCGATCGGCTCGCCGTCCAGGGGTGGGCGCTCGGAGATCACGAAGCGCATCACGCCGTCGGGGTCGGTGACCGCCTGGGCCTTGGTGAGGCTGGTCTGGTGGGTCTCGTAGTCCGTCGATGCGTACCAGTCGGACCCGATCTGGAACCCCTGGTAGGAGCAGTCGTCGCATCGCGGCACCTCCACCACGAGCGCCTCGTCCTCGGCCAGCTCGTAGTGGCCGATCGAGGAGAACTGCGACTCCAGCCCACCCGGCGTGCGGGCCGGAACGGTGAGGGTGTTGACCGGCTCCTTGTACTGGAAGAACTGGGGGAAGGCGAACCAGGTCTGGATCGAGCCGGTCAGCGACCGGGCGGCGACCTCGTACTTCTTCCGGAGCAGCTCCTGGGTGAGCGGGCGGCGCGGCCGGCCGAGGGTGTCGGGGCGCTCGATGGTGATCGTGCCGCGGGTCTCGGTGTCCCAGTCGTTGAAGACCTCGCGCACGATCAGGGTCTTCGCGCCCGGCTCGGCGGTGTAGGTGAACTCGAAGGACCCGTCCTCGTCGACCTGGAGCTTGCGGTCGTCGAAGGCCATCAGGCTGGTCGCGGCGGCCTCCGCGGTATAGGCGCCGCCCATCACCTGGAACGAGAGGTCGGCGCTCGTCCCACGGCGGCCGCGGACGACGTACTCGACGCCTTCTCGCAGGTAGGCGTTGAGATAGATGGCGTCGGGGTTGTCCAGACCCTGCTTGGAGAACTGGTGCGTCGGGTTCACGAAGAGCGGCTGCTCGAGGTCGTAGTCGAACGCCGTCTGCATGGCCATCCTGATTCGGCCGGAGAGGTACTCATACCCCTCGAGCCGGTCGGCCTCCGTCCGGATGAACGGCGCGTTGGCGATCAGCTCCTCCGCCTCCGCGATCGCCCGCTGGAGCGGCTCGGTCAGGCCGTACGCCGCGCTGGGCTCCGGCGAGGTCATCCGTTCGCCTTGGCGATGATGTTCTCCGCGTACCACTCCAGGTGCTTGATCTTCTTCTCCAGCGGCTCGGGGTCAGCACCCTTCACGTACGGGTCGCGGAAGCCGACGATGCAGTCGGTCACGCCCTTGTCCTCGAGCCGTTTGATCCCGTCGAGGTCGTACGCGTCGTAGCTGATCACGTGGACCTCGAAGTCGTCGCGGGTGTCGCCCTCCTCGCGCCGGATCTCGGCGAGACGCACCAGCAGCCGGTCGAGCTCCTCCCCGTCGCCACCGGCATGCATCCAGCCGTCGCCCTTGAGGACCGCCCGGCGCAGTGCGGCGTCGGCGTGGCCGCCGACGAGGAGCGGGATCTTCTCGGTCGGCGCGGGACGCTGCTGGAGCGGGGCGAACTCGTAGAACTCGCCGTCGTAGCCGAAGAAGTCGCCGGAGGGGTCGGTCAGGCCACGCAGGATGTCCATGCACTCGTCCATCCGCTTCCCGCGGCGCTTCCAGTCGACACCGAGGGCGGCGAAGTCCTCCGGCCACGGGGACAGGCCGACGCCGAGACCGAGCCGGTTGCCGGAGAGGAAGGCGAGGCTCGAGGCCTGCTTGGCAGCCAGCACGGGCGGGCGCACCGGCAGCTTCACCACGAACGGCGTCAGGCGCAGCGTCTCGGTGACCGCGAAGAGATGGGCGCACAGGATGAACGCCTCGATGAACTCCTTGCCCTGCAGGAACTCCCGGTCGCCGGTGTCGGTGTAGGGATAGGTGGAGTCGGACTCCTCGGGATAGATCAGGCTGTCGGCCACGGTCATGCTCGTGTAGCCGGCCGCCTCCGCCGCCTGGGCCAGCGGTGCGTAGTAGTCGGCCTGCGTCATTGCCTCGGCATAGGTGAAGCGCATGGACCAACACTAGAACGTGTTCTAAGTTTCTGCCAGAGTGTTCGCCATGTCTCCTTCTCTCGATCGTCCCGCAGGCCTGGACTCGCCGCTGACGGCGAGAGTCATCAAGTACGGCGCCCGCGCCAACGCCGCGCTGTTCAAGCTGACCAACGGCCGGGTAGGCGGTCGGTGGCGGGTGATGGCGGGATGGCGCAAGCCCGCACCGGTGCTTCTCCTGGAGCACGTCGGCCGCAAGTCCGGCCGCACCTTCACCACTCCCCTGCTGTTCATGACCTCCGGCGCCGATCTCGTGGTCGTCGGGTCGCAGGGCGGCCTACCGAAGGACCCGCAGTGGGTCGCCAACCTGCGCGCCGAGCCCGACGTCGCGGTCCGCCTCCCCCGCAGGGGCCGCCGACTCGTCCGGGCCCGCGTGGCCGACCCCGCGGAGAAGAAGGCCCTGTGGCCACGGCTGCTGGAGACGTACGCGGACTTCGAGACCTACCAGACCTGGACCGACCGGGAGATCCCGGTCATCGTCCTCTCACCCCGCTCCTGAGGAGATGTCGATGGAAACCCGCGAACTGATCGACCGTACCGAGATCGCCGATGCCCTGACCCGCTACACGCTCGCCGTCGACACCGGCGACTGGGACGCCCTCGACACGGTCTTCACTCCCGACGCCGTCATCGACTACTCCGAGTCGGGCGGCACCATCGACGCGTACCCCCAGGTCAAGGCCTGGCTGGCGGAGATGCTGCCGGCGTTCTCGAGCAAGCGCCTGCACACCCTCGGTCAGATCTCCTACGCCTTCGCCGACTCGGCCGACGAGGCGGAGATCGTCGCCTACTTCGACAACCCGATGGTCATCTCGGACGGCGCGGGCGGCGAGCGAGTCGTCGAGGTCGGCGGGCTCTACCGCCACACCTTCGTCCGTACGCCCGAGGGCTGGCGCTCGCGCAAGCTGCACGAGCAGGTCGTCTGGACCCGCGGGTTCTAGGCGGCCGGACCTCGGACGACCCAGTCCGCGAGACCGGCCAGAGGATCCAGCAGGTCCCGGCCGCGCTCGCTCAGCGCGTACTCGACACCCGGCGGCACGGTCGGAAACACCGTGCGCGTCACGATCCCCTCGTCCTCCAGGACCCGCAGGGTCCGGGTGAGCATCCGTTGACTGATCCCCTCGACCCGGCGACGCAGCTCGTTGTAGCGGTGCGGGCGCTCGGCGAGCATCATCATGACGAGCAGGGTCCACTTGTCGCCGAGCATCTGCAGGGTCTGCGTGACCGGACATGCCTCGTACTCCCCGGCCGGGACGAGAGCCGGCAGCCCGGGCCCGAGAGCCACGCTCACGATGTGCTGGGGCACATCGGTGTTCCCATCTGACATTGAAGTGCCTTCTTCCGCGAGCGCCGCCGGACGGCGAGAGTTGCTGATGTCAGCAACCTATCCATGAGGGAGAAGAAGATGAGCACGATCGCGGTCCTGGGCGCGGGCCCCGGCCTGGGGATGTCGGTGGCGCAACGGTTCGCCAAGGAGGGGTACGCCGTCGGGCTGGTCTCACGCAGCGCGGATCGCCACCCGGGCTACCTCGAGGCCCTGGCAGGGCATGGCGTCCGCGCCGTCGCGGTCGCGGCCGACCTGCGCGCCCCCGGCGCCGCCGCCCACGCGCTCGACGAGATCACCGCCGAGCTCGGCCCGCTCGACGTCGTCTACCACGGCCCCGGCGCCCACGACCTGTCCGCACCCACCACCGGCATCCTGGAGACCGGGCCCGCGGATATCCGCCGTGCGGTGGCCGAGACCGTCGAACCGGCGGCGGAGGTCGCCTCCCTGGTGCTGCCCACGATGCGATCGCGCGGCAGTGGCTCCCTCGTCTACGTCTCCGGGGTCAGCGCGCTCGTCCCGATCCCGTTCCTCGGTCCCTACGGGCCCGCCTCCGCCGCGCTCCGGACCTACGCCCGCACCCTCGCCGCTGCCCTGGCCGAGGAGGGCGATGACGGCGTACGCATCGGCTCGCTCGTCGTCGGCGGCCTGATCGAGCGCGGCGACATCCACCAGATGCTCACCGAGCCAGGCGCCCCCGCCCCGTTCGCGACCCTCGACCCCGACGAGATCGCGGACGCGGTCTGGCGGCTGGCCTCCGGGGCCGAGGACGAGGTGGTCTTCGACGTGCTCACCCAGCAGGCGGCGGCGAGCTGAGGGCGCCGCAAACTCAGTGGCATCGCGACCTCCGTGTCTGGTTCGCTGGACGACGGAGGTGATCACTGTGGCCGGCTATGGCGCACTGTCCGAGGCGTACGAGTGGTTGATTCGGGACGAGCATCTCTCCCCGGACGGCTCTGTCGCGAGGTTCGAGGACCTGGTGACGCCTCTGCCGCCGAACGCACGGGTCCTCGACTGCTCCTGCGGCACCGGCCAGCTCGCCGTCGGTCTCGCCGGTCATGGCCTGGACGTCGTGGCGACCGATGCCAGTGCCGGGATGATCCGTCGAACCGCGGCACTCGCCGACGAGCACGGCGTGCGGCTCGACGCGCGCCAGGTCAGCTGGGAGGACCTGACCGGTCAGCTCGAGGCCTCGACCTTCGACCTGGTGTTCTGCGTCGGCAACTCCCTCGGTCACGCCGAAGGGTCACGCGGCCGGTTGGCCGCCCTTGCCTCGATGGCGCGACTCCTGCGTCCTGACGGGCGACTCGTCCTCACCTCCCGGATGTGGGAGGTCGTCCGGGCTCGGGGTTCTCGGATCGATGTCCGCGATCACCTGATCCGCCGCGACGGTCGCGACGCGGTGGTCATCTACCACACCCAGATCGCGCCGGACTGGGAGCAGGAGCATCACTTCGAGATCGCCGTGACCGAGGTGAGGCCTGACGGATCTCTCCACACGTGCGCGGAGCGGTTGTCGTTCTGGCCCTACCGCTACGAGGAGCTCGTCGCCCAGCTGCAGAGCGTCGGACTGACCGTCGAGACCACGACCGTCGACGCCGACGGCGCCGGCTATCTGCTGGTCGCTCGGTCGAACCGCCGATCGGTCAACAAGACCGGCTTGCCGGTGTCCCGGGCGTAGGCGATCTCCCTGCTCGTGGACTCACCGATGTAGCCACCTGCGAGCAGCTGACTCACGAGGTTGCCTGACGTGCAGTTGCAGCGAGGACCCAGAGGCCGAGCCCCGTGGGCGCCAAGGTCGTCCATGTCGCCGCCAACTCGGAGTCACCCGAAGAGAGACCGAGACCGACGAGCGTCACCACTGGTGCGACCGCAGTCGCGATGCTGACCACCGACCAGAACCGTCGCGGTCTCGCCGAGAGAGGGATCAGCACGGACAGGACGCCGACCAGCATGAACAGGCAGAGCGCGACCGTGGCGATCAGCCCTACGAACACGACGACGTGAGAGGTGTGGCTTCCGAAGTCGGCATCCGGATTGCTCACCAGGAGCTTCGCATAGGACAACGCCGACCAGACTGCCTTGACGTTGCGATGATCATTCCCAGTCGAATCGTCGATGCTGACCAGCACAGGAGCGGTCAACGTCACCACGAGCAGGATCAACGCGCCCACCGCCTGAGTCACCCGCAGACGCTCGTCCATCTCCGCCACGGCGCGCTCGACTGCGCTGCTTGGTTCGCTTGTGTTCGCCACTCGCCAAAGGTAAACCGCCGGAGTCGAACCGACGGGCGTACGGCAGCGGCGCGTCTGTCAGTCCGGCACGCGGGCGAGGAAGACGTGCTCCTTGCCCGGACGGTCCGGGGCGTCGCGTACGTCGCTCACGGAGAAGCCGTGAGCGCTGAGGTCGCGCTCGATCTCGGCGCGATCGCGGAAACGGAGGGTTGAGGTCGAGGTCAGGGTCTCGTCGCCGATGGTGGTCCATGCCTCGAAGGTGACCAGCGGGAAGTCGACGCCGCATCGAGTTCTCGCATCGGCCCGAACCTAGCCAGGTCGCGCACCCGGCCACACCTGGTTATCCCGCCGCGGGTGTCCCTCAGCGTCCTTCGAGGTGGTCGATGATCGCCCGCGTGATGGTCTCGGGCTGCTCCGCGTTGGCCAGGTGCGCCGAGTCGGGGACCACCAGGAGCCGGCCGTCCTGGACCGCCTCGGCGATCTCCTTCAGGTGCGGCGGAGGTGTGGCGGGGTCGTCGGCTCCGGCGATGGCCAGGGTCGGCGCGGTGATCCGAGGGAGGTCGGCGCGCAGGTCCATCGCGGCGATGACCTCGCAGCAACCGGCGTACCCCTCGTCCGAGGTGGCGGCGACGGTCGCCTCGCAGGCCGCCTTCACGTCGGGGTTGGCCTGGAGGAAGCCCGGCGTGAACCAGCGGGCGACGACCGCCTCCGCGACGGCCTGGCTGCCGTCCGTACGCACGGTGGCCGCGCGGTCGCTCCAGGCGGAGGACGGCGCCAGGTGCGCGCCGGTGCACAGCAGGACGAGGCGGTCGACGCGGTCGGGGTGGCGTGCGGCGAGCCGCATGCCGGTCATCCCGCCGAGCGAGAGGCCGACGAAGTGGGCTCGCTCGACGCCGAGGCGGTCCAGCAGGGCGACGACGTCGTCGGCGAGGTCGTCGATCGTGTACGGACCGGGCGGGACCGGCGAGCCTCCGTGCCCGCGGGTGTCATAGCGCACCACGCGGAAATGCCGCTCGAGATCGCGCAGGTTCTCGTCCCACATGGTGTGGGTGGCGCCCAGCGAGTTGGACAGCACCACCACCGGGCCGTCTGCGCGGCCGGAGACGACCTGGTGCACGTCGACCGCGTTCACGACGCCACCCGCTCACTACCGACCGGGGTGCTGGCTACACAGGTGACGTCCATGCCCGAGAATCTAGGAGCGCAGACCTGCTGTTGGGAAGTATCGATATGCCCTGCATTGATACGCGCGGCGTATCAACAGGCGACGAAGGCGTCAGCCGAGGCCAGGCCGGGCGTGCAGCCCGCCGCCGGACTCGTAGAGCAGGCCCTTGTCCTTGATCAGCTGACCGGCGGCCGCCAGGATCGGGCTGTCGCCGACGGCGGAGCCGGCCATCGAGGTGATCGCCTCGAACATCTTGACGGCTGCATCGTCGACGGCGGGCCAGTTCCACTCCGAGGGGGCGGGGCCGACCGGCTCGACGGCGTGCCAGCGGGTCGCGCGGGCCTCGGCCATCGTGGTCAGGGTGCTCCAGCCGAGCCCGCCGAGACCGACCACCCCACCGAAGTTGAGGCTGATCAGACCCCAGCCGCTGCACTGGTACTCATAGGCCGACGGACCGAACTCGGACTCGTCCAGCTCGACCCGGGTGATCACCGGCTCGGGGCCGGTGTTGGGGGCGTAGAGCTTGAACGCAGGCCGGGCCGCGAGCAGAGAGGCCGAGGCCGTCGTGGTGATCTCGCTCAGCGGCTGGCCGGGCGCCGAGTAGGCGTCGAAGACCCTGAAACCGAGGTCGAGGGCATAGCCGACGACGAACCGTCGGTCGTCCTGGGCAGCGTAGAAGTTGCGATTGAACACGTTGGGGGGAAACCTCGCTTGTGCCCCACCGACCACCCGCTCTGGTTCGCTGCGGATGACCCGGTGGGATGTGGTTCGGGCAGCGCGACACTATCGCGCCAGGCACGTCGACCTGGCAACCGGTTGGTGATCTGTGTCTCTCGCGAGTCCCTCAGGAGTAGGTGCCGCGGACGGTGTCGGTGGTCGGCAGCGACTGACACCCGAGCCGGATCCCGTCGTCGAGATCCTCCTGCTCGAGCACGTCGTTGCGCACCATCTTCACCTCGCCCTCGAGCAGCCGGAACGCGCACGCCGAGCACTCGCCCTCGCGACAGGAGTAGGGCGCCTTGACCCCCTTCGACTCGAGGAAGTCGAGCATCGGGGTGCCCGGGTCCCAGTCGTCGTACGTCGTCGTGGTGCCGTCGAGCTCGATCTCCAGCTTCACCGGCTGTTGGACGGCGCTCTCACCCTCGACTACCTCAGCCTCGGCCTCCTCGACCGGGGCGACGTCGCCGAACGGGTTGCCGCCCAGGGACGCGAACTTCTCCTGGTGCCGGCGCGCCCGCGGGAACTCCAGCTCCTTGAGCGCTGCGATCGTCGCCTTCATGAACGGCGCCGGACCGCAGACGAAGGCGTCGTACGTCAGATGGTCGGCCGCGAACGCCTTGAGCTGCTCCCCGGTGGGCAGCCCCTGGACCGACTCGAGCCAGTGCACCACCTGCAGCCGGTCCGGGTGCTCGGCGGCCAGCCGCGCCCACTCCTCGGCGAAGATCACCGAGCGCTCGTCGCGGTTGGCGTAGAAGACCACGATCCGTCCGGTGCCCTCACGCAACGCCGTGCGGGCGATCGAGATGATCGGAGTGACGCCGGATCCGCCGGCGAAGAGCAGGAAGTCGGCGTCGATGTCGGCCGGGGTGAAGATACCGCTCGGCGGGAGCACGCGGAGCGTGTCGCCGGGACGGAGGTTGTCGCAGATCCAGTTGGATGCGTAGCCGTCGACGGTGCGCTTGACGGTCACCGTGAGCGGGTCGCCCGGAGCGCTGGACAGCGAGTAGCAGCGCGCTGCCAGACCGTCGCGGTCGCTCGGCACCGCGACCGTCAGGAACTGCCCCGGCTTCGGCTGGAAGGCGTGCTTCGCGTCCTCGGGCACCTCGAAGACGATCGAGTGGGCCTCGGCGGTCTCCTTGACGACGTCGCTGACGGGCAGCAGGAAAGAGTCAGTAGCCATCCTCGGCTCCGATCTGGATCCGGCCGTCGGCGACGGCTGCTTCGATGGACGCCGCCAGACGAGGGCAGCGGGCGTGGGCGAGCCGCGCACCGTCGGCGGCGGTCTTGCGGCGTACGAGATCCGGACACTGGGCCTGCGCCTCGGCCGTCCACTGGACGGAGGTCTGGTGCTCGCTGTTCTTCTTCACCCCGACGCGGGCAAGACAATCGAGGCACTCCACCTCGACCAGACGGGCCTGGGTGTAGAGCCGCTGGTCCTCGACGGTCTCCTGCGACGTCGGGACGAACGAGGCCATCAACTGACCCCTGCGTCGCTCGACTCGGCGGCCTCGGCGGTCTCGGCCTTCTCAGCCTCGATCCGGCGGAGGTTCTCGGCGACCTCCTCGTGCCAGAACTCGTTGGCCTTGGTGGTGTCGACCTCGAACTCGAAGCGGGCACGCATCTCCGGCTCGATGTCGGCGACGTCGACGTAGAACTGCTCGTACCAGCGGCGCAGCTGGTAGACCGGGCCGTCCTCCTCGCACAGCAACGGGTTCTGCACCGGCGCCTTGTTCTCCCAGATCGCCACGTCCTGGAGGAACCCGTCGCCGAACATGTCGGCGTACTTCTTGCCGATGAAGTTGGCGGTCTTGTCGTCGAGGCCCTCGGGCTTCTTGACGGTGATGCCGTACTGCAGGAGGAACGAGTCCGGACCGGTCGGGATGTGGCAGTTGATCAGGATCACCTCGGTCACGAAGCCTTTGTAGTCGACCTCGAGCCAGTTGATCATGTACGCCGGGCCGTAGTAGGTCGCCTCCGACTTCAGGAACATGTCGGCGTCGCCGTAGCCGCCGGCCACGTCCGGGCGCCCCTTCGAGGCCATGTACTGCGTCGCGGTGTGGTCCTCGAAGACGTTGCGGAAGTCGGTCGGGAAGGCGAAGTGCACGTAGTAGAAGTGCGCCATGTCGACCACGTTGTCGATCAGCTCGCGGCAGTGGCTGCCCTTGATCGGAACGGTGTTCCAGATCCAGTCGGTGTAGACCTCGCGGTTGCTGATGTCGGGCAGCTCCGGCGGCAGGATGTCGTAGTCGGCCTTCGACCCCTCGGGGTCGTGCCAGATCAGCAGCGAGTCGTTGCGGATCACCGTCTCGTACGCCTTGGTGCGGGCGCGCAACGGGACCCGGCGGGCGTAGGGGATCTGCTTGCAGCGGCCGTCGGCGCCCCAGCGCCAGTCGTGGAACGGACAGCCGATCTCATCGCCCTTCACGGTGCCCTGGGTCAGGTCGCCGCCCATGTGGCGGCAGTAGCCGTCGAGCACGCCCAGCTCGCCCTGGGTGTTCTCCCAGACGACCAGCTTGCCGCCGAACGCCTCGACCGCGTGCGGCTTGCCGTCCTTGAACTCGCTGGCCAGGCCCAGGCAGTGCCAACCGCGCGCGAAGCGCTCCGGCTGGGAGCCGTGGTCGAGCGTGCGGGTCTGGGTGGTGGGGTCGGCCATGGTCGTACCTTCCGCTGGTCTGTTCGCTGGGCCCTATTCAAAACGTAGAACCTGTTCTAGTTTTATCACATGCATGTGGCCTTGACACCCGCCCAGGAGCAACTTCGCTCAGAGCTCAACTCCTATTTCGCCCAGTTGGTCACGCCGGAGCGTCGCGCCGCGCTCGCGCGGGCGTCGGGCGAGTTCGGTGACGAGGCCGACAAGGAGGTCTACCTCTCGACCATCCGGCAGATCGGCGCGGATGGCTGGCTCGGGATCGGCTGGCCGAAGGAGTACGGCGGCCAGGACCGCTCCATGGTGGAGCAGCTGATCTTCACCGATGCCGCCGCCGTGGCCGGGGTGCCGATCCCCTATCTCACCCTCAACACGGTCGGGCCGACGATCATGCGGTTCGGGACCGAGGAGCAGAAGGCGTACTTCCTGCCGAAGATCCTCGCCGGCGAGCTGCACTTCTCGATCGGCTACTCCGAGCCCGGCTCGGGGACCGACCTGGCCTCGCTGCAGACACGTGCCGTCCTCGATGAAGGCACGGGCGAGTGGGTGATCAACGGCCAGAAGATGTGGACCTCGCTGATCCAGTATGCGGACTGGATCTGGCTCGCCTGTCGGACGGAGCCCGAGGCGTCGCGGCACAAGGGGCTGTCGATGATCCTGGTGCCGACGTCGTCCTCGGGGTTCTCCTATACGCCGGTCCAGACCGTCGCCGGCGTCGGCACCTCGGCGACCTACTACACCGACGTGCGCGTGCCGGCCTCGAACCTCGTCTCCTCGCGCGGAGGGGGCTGGGCGCTGATGACCAACCAGCTCAACCACGAGCGGGTCGCGCTCACCTCGGCGGCGCCGCTGGTGCACTCGCTCGGGCTCGTCAAGGAGTGGGCACGCACCACCGTCGTGCCCGACGGCAGCCGCGTGATCGACTCCGAGTGGGTGCAGGTCGCGTTGGGTCGGGCGCACGCGCGGATCGAGGCGCTCTCGCTGGTCAACTGGAAGCTCGCCTCCGACGCCGACCACGGCGTCGCGCTCTCGCCGGCCGAGGCGTCCGCGACCAAGGTGTACGGCTCGGAGCTGGCGACCGAGGTCTACCGCACGCTCATGGAGATCGTCGGCCCGCACGCCGGGGTGACGGCCGACTCCCCCGGCGCCGTGCTCGCCGGCCGCCTGGAGCGGTTCCACCGCTCGTCGCTGGTCATGACTTTCGGTGGCGGCACCAACGAGATCCAGCGAGACATCATCGGCTACGTGGGCCTCGGCCTCCCCGCCGCCAAGCGCTGACCACCCCGACCTCCGAGGACACTTCATGGACTTCTCCTTCACCACCGAATCCGACGACGCCGCCGAGCTCGCGGCCAAGATCATCGGCGATGCCACCACGCTCGACCGGCTGCGTACGGTCGAGGCGGACGCCGGCGACCGCGGCCGCTTCGACGCCGCCCTCTGGTCCGCCCTCGGCGAAGCCGGGCTCCTCGGGCTCCATCTGCCCGAGGCGTACGACGGTGCCGGGCTCGGGCTCGTCGAGCTGTGCCGGGTGCTCGTCGAGGCCGGGCGACGCGTCGCGCCGGTGCCGCTCGCGGTGCACGGCCCCTGCGGGCTGCTCCTCGCGGAGACCGCTGCGGACGCGCTGACCGGCGTTGCCGACGGGTCTCGTGTGCTGGGTGCCGCGGTCGCCGAGGAGCACTCCCATCTGCCCGACTCCCCCAACGTCATCGCCACGAACGACACGATCACGGGCGTGAAGACGCTGGTCAGGGCCGGGATGATCGCCGATGCGTTCCTCGTCACCGCCTCGGCACCGGACGGCACCACCGGCGTCTTCCTGGTCGAGGCCTCGGCCGAGGGCGTCGACCGCCGTGCACAGCACACCAGTGACGGCGACGTCACGGCGCTCGTCTCGTTCGCGTCCGCCCCGGCTCGACGGATCGGCGACGCCTCCACCGCTGCCCGCCTCGGTGAGCTGCTGACCGTCGCTGCCGCCGCCGAGATGCTGGGCGTCACCGAGGGCGCGCTCGAGCTCACCTCGTCCTACGCCAAGACCCGGGAGCAGTTCGGCCGTGCGATCGGCACCTTCCAGGCGGTCTCCCAGCGGCTCGCCGACGGGTTCATCGACGTACTGGCCCAGCGGCTCACCCTCTGGCAGGCCGTCTGGCGGGTCTCCTCCGGACTGCCCGCCGCCGAGCAGGTCGCCGTGGCCAAGCTCTGGGCAGCCGACGCGGCCCATCGCCTGGCCCACACGACCGTCCACGTCCACGGCGGTGTCGGCATCGACCTCGACGGCGAGGCGCATCGCTACTTCACCACCGCCAAGCGCTTCGAGTTCGTCTTCGGAGGTGCCACCGAGCAGGCTCTGCGGATCGGGCGCGCGTTCGCAGCGTCCTGACCTTGAGCAGATCTCAGAGGGGCTCCGGCGATCGCCGGAGCCCCTCTTCTCGTGGCTGTTGTTGGTGCGGTATCGCGGCCGGCAACCAGGGTGTGCGATAGTGCGCGGTCCTATCGGGAGGCCATCGCGGGCGGAGACGCCAGCCTGACCGCCATCGGCAACGACTTTCGCCTCGACCCCACCGCGATGACCGACTTCGCCAGCGGGCTGCTGCTGATCGCGACCGCCGTCGCGAGCGCCGTCGCGAGCGCCGCCTGGCCCTCGGGCTCCCTCGCTGGAGCTTCGCGCCGCTCGCCGTGCTCCTCCCCCAGTACTTCGTGCCGCACGCGGGGCGGGTCATCCGGGGACGTACTCGTTGCCACTGCGGCCGTCTAGCTCACTTCGGCTCTGGCGGGCCTTGGCGTGTTGGGGCACGAGGTTCGCTGGCCGCGATCGTGTGGGGATCTGGATGTGTGTCCGTTGGTCTCGTGTCGGGTTCCAGCGCGGGTGGGGCCAATACGTTGTCTGGGTTGGGAGATTTACAGGCCAGGGTGTCTGGGTTGGGTGCCATTCGGGTGTCTTGCGGGCTTCCAGCAGCGGTCCGGGTTTTGGTTGGGATACCTGTCCCTGACTGGGTTTACCTGGTTTGGGTTCGCTTGATTTTGCTTCATGTGGTAGGCTCGGCGCAGGCATTAACGTGATGGCCGACCACCTCGAAAGAGGCGTGCTGCCGCACCCTGGACACAACGGGTGCGGGGGTAATCCAGGGGAACCAGGGGCGTGACCGCCGAGCTGCGAGGGTAAGTAATAGCCCGTACTGCCGGGCCTCCAAGACCAGCGAACCAGAACACACCCGCATCGGCGGGTGTGAAGAGTTCGTGCGTCGGGAGGTGAGACGGTTCGATGACCACGCTGCAACAACCCCAACACCCCGTGCTGGAGGCGGTGGTCGCGATCACCGATGCCCTGGACGGCGTGAGGGATGCGAACCCGTCGTTCATGGCCACCGACCAGAAGGCCACCACCCTGGTCGAGATCGCCCGCGCCAAGGCCCAGCTGGCCGAACTCGAACTACGAGTGATCGCGACCGCGGATGACGTCGCCGCCGAGAGCGCCGCCCGAGACATGGCCGCGTGGCTTCATCACCACACCCACCAGCGCCCCGAGACCCTACGGGCCGACCTCCGACTCGCTACCGCACTGGACCGTACCTATGGCTTGGTCGCCACGGCGATGCGACGTGGGGACTGCAACCCCGCCCAAGCCCACGTCATCGTCAACGCACTCGACGAGCTCCCCGGCGACCTTGATCCGGAAATCCGCATCAAGGCGGAGGAGACGCTGGTGGCCTACGCCACCGAGTTCGACCCCGCCCAGCTGCGCCGACTCGGGCGCCGCATTCTTGATGTCATCGCCCCCGAGATCGCCGAGGCCGAAGAAGCCCGACGACTCACCGCCGAAGAAACCCACGCCCGCAAGAAGACCCGGCTGAGCATGCGCCGCCTCGGCGACGGCACCACCCGCATCTCGGCCGTGGTCCCGGACGCATGCGCGGACCGGTTGGCCACCACCCTGGAGGCCTTCGCCTCACCCCGGCGTGATGACGGCGCCCGCACCGACACGGGTGAGTTTCTTCCTTACGACCGCCGGCTGGGGCGCGCGTTGTGCCAACTGCTCGAGACCCTCGACCCCGCCCGGCTGCCCATCCACGGCGGGGACGCCAGCACCGTGATCGTCACCATCGACCTCGACCAGCTCCGCAAAGAAGCCGGCATCGCCCAGACCATCGACGGCACCCCGATCACCGCCGCCGAAGCCCGGCGG
This sequence comes from Nocardioides sp. NBC_00368, assembly GCF_036090055.1. Taxonomy (NCBI): domain Bacteria; kingdom Bacillati; phylum Actinomycetota; class Actinomycetes; order Propionibacteriales; family Nocardioidaceae; genus Nocardioides; species Nocardioides sp. NBC_00368. The sequence continues at coordinate 1,133,721 of NZ_CP107970.1, read as the reverse complement.
CTGGCCTGCACCGCCAACATCCTCCCGGCCATCCTCGGCAGCGACTCCGAGGTCCTCGACCTCGGACGCAAACAACGCCTCTTCACCGCAGCCCAACGCCGAGCCCTCCTCCTTCGCTCAGCCACCTGCGAGGCCGAAGGCTGCGACATCCCCGGCACCTGGGCCGAAGCCCACCACTGGATCGAATGGGCCCAAGGAGGTGCGACCGACCTCGACAACGCCGCACTCCTCTGCTCCCATCACCACCACCGAGCCCACGACCCTGCCTTTACCCACGAGCGCCTCCCCGACGGCCAGGTCCGCTTCACCCGCCGCACATAGACCGACCGATCACAGCGATTCACACCCCACCCGACAGCGCCCGGCATCCGCGCCACGCGGCCGAATCAGCGCGTCTTCCAACCTATGGAGAGAGGGTCAGCCGGAGACCGATCGATCCCGCAGGGAGTGGATCATGTCCTGCAGGATCCGGAAGGCTTCCGCCTGATCGGCCGGCGTCATACCGGCGAGCATCCTGACCTCGACGGACCGCACCGCCGCGGTCGCCTTCTCCAGCCTCCGTCGGCCACGCGGAGTGAGCCGTGTCGGCAGGACCTTTCCGACGGGCGCCTCGGCGGGTCTGGTGACATCGCCTTCTTGCTCGAGGGACCGGAGCAGCACGTTCATCGTCTGCCGCGTCACGAAGGCGCCGCGAGCGAGCTCAGAGTTCGACAGGCCCGGTCGCTGGGCCAACAGCTCCAGACAGGCGTAGTGGGTGATGCTCATGCCGAGCGGTCGCAGCACCTCCTCCATGGCGGTACGGAGGGCGCTCGACGCCTCCTTCAGCAGGTAGCCGAGCGACTTGTCCAGATCGACGCCGTCTTGACTCATGTCAGTATCCTGACATACGTTCGCCGTGTCAGTAAACTGACACCATCCTGAGGAGAGCATCATGCCCGTCACTGGCCCCGACTTCATCTCACTGCAGGCCCGCGATCTCGACGCCTCGCAGGCGTTCTACGAGCGCTATCTCGGCCTCGTTCGCTCGCCGGCCGGGCCTCCGCATGCCGTCGTCTTCGAGACCAAGCCGATCGCGTTCGCTCTCCGCGAGGTGATTGCTGGCACCGACCTCGAGTCCGTCGCCCAGCCCGGCATCGGCGCCGCCATCTGGCTCCACGCCACCGAGGTGCAGGCCATCCACGACAGGCTCGTCACCGACGGCCACACCATCGTGTCCGCTCCGATCGACGGGCCTTTCGGCCGGACCTTCACCTTCGCCGATCCCGACGGCTACCAGATCACCCTCCACGACCGCGCCTGACAGGCGGTCGCAGTATCAGCCCTCGACGCACTCGGCGTTGTCGCCGCCGGAGGAGCAGGCGGAGCGCCGTCGAGGGCAGGACCTGCGGCTGGTCGCTGAAGAAGACGAGGTAGACATCCGGCCAGTTGGATGCCAGGCTTCCGATCGCGACCAGGGCCACGCCCGATGCGAGAACAGTGGCGGCAGGGGCCCAGGGCACCCGACTGATGCGCCGCGGCCTCGGAGCGGGCGGTCGACAGCGAGCATGTCACGAGTCTGGCGAACTCGAAGCACGGCGTGATGAGCCGGCGTACTCAACGCCTTGACCTTCAGGCTGGTCGAAGCCTCAGGCTCGCGGACATGACTGCAACGCCCGCTGTTGATCCGACGATGGACGTCATCACCACTGCCGTGACCCTTGGTCGCGAGGGTCACGTCACCAGAGCACGAAACGAGCTGCTCGCGATCTGGGCCGACCTCGGGGTGTCGGGAGATCCGCTCCACCGCTGCGTGCTCGCCCACTATCTCGCCGACCTCTACGCGGACGCGGCCGTGGCGCTGATCTGGGACGTACGTGCCCTCGACGCCGCCGAGGCCCTCACCGACCAACGGGCGCAGGAGCACGACGCGAGCCTGCAGGTCGCCGGGTTCTACCCGAGCCTGCACCTCAACATCGCCGACAACCTCCGGCGGCTGGGCGCCTTCGCGGCCGCGGCTGAACAGATCGGCAAGGCCGAGGAACGTGCAGCGGCGCTTCCGCCCGGGGCGTACGGCGACATGATCCGTGCGGCCATCCAAGGCGTCGGCGAAGCGATCACGGCTCGCGACGCCGCACCCCGGCCGACGTCGCCGACCGCCGGTGGGACGGAGTAGGGACCGCGGCGGCGAGCCAGACCGATGCCGCTCCTGCGACCGCCGTGATCGCCGGCCAGAACCACCACGGAACCGAACCCGGCAACAGCTGACCGATACCGAGGAATCCGACCACGGCGAGCGGCAGGGCGATCAGGACGGCCAAGCTTCATCCACCTCGATGAATCGACCGAAGAACGTGACGGCCGGGGAGAAGAGCACACTCATCAGCCCGATCCCCGCCGATGCGCCGGCCGCAGCGGCGACACCAGCCGCCACCGCATGGCGCACCATCCGGCGTGGGCCTTCACTCACGCCGATCCGCCCTCGCGATGGTCGAGAGGATCGCGTCGGCAGCCGCACGGGGCGCCTTGGTGGGGATCCAGTGGCTGACGCCGGTGAGCTCGATGAACTCGTAGGGACCGGTGACGGAGTCCTCGTTGCCCTCCAGCGCGCTGCGGCCGATCGCGACGTCGCGGTCGCTCCAGAGCATGGTCGTCGGGACCGGGACCCGGCCGACGCGCGGAGCCAGGAAGAGGGCGCGATACCAGCCCAGGCCGCCCGGGAGCGCGCCGTAGTCGACGATCTCCTCACGGAAGCGCTCGACGTCCTCGTCGGCCCAACCGCTCCCCCGCATCATCCGTTCCATCCGGCCGCCGCGCCCGGAGACCAGCTCCGGAAGGAACGGGATGTTGAAGTAGGCCATGTAGGCCGACCTGCGGCGCTGCGGGCCCTTCATCGACCGCGCGAACGGGACCGGGTGCGGTACCGACATCGCGGTCCAGCTCCGGACCAGGTCGGGCCGCTTGGCCGCCACTCCCCAGCCGACCGCACTCCCCCAGTCATGCCCGACCAGGTGGACCGTCCGTCCGATCTCGTCGATCAGGGCCACCACGTCCTCGACGAGCTCGCCGGCGCCGTAGCCCAGGCGCGTACGCGGCCGGGCGCCCGGCGAGTAGCCGCGCTGGTCCGGGGCGAGAGTGCGGAAGCCGGCCTCGTGCAGGATCGGCGACACCTCGCGCCAGCACGTCGCCCGTTCGGGGAACCCGTGCAGGAGCACGACCGGGTCGCCGTCGACGGGCCCCGAGTCGATCACGTCGAAGGTGAGTCCGTCACGTACGTAGCTCGAGATCGTCACACGTCCATCCTGTCAGTCGCTCTCCGCTCCGAGGCGGCTTCGGGTGTGCGTCAGCGGCGCCGGCAACCATGCTGTGCGATAGTGCGTTGCTGCAAAGTCGACCGCACGACGCTGCACGAAAAGGGGCGCCGGCTCGGTTGACCGAGCCGGCGCCCCTTCCTGTGGCCTATCGGGTCTAACCCTCGGCGATCGCGTCCAGCCGCTTGACCGTCGCCTCGAACTCGGCGATGAGGTCGGCCATCACCTCGGCGACCGTGCGCACCTCGTTCATCCGGCCGACGATCTGCCCGACCGGCATCGCGACGACGTCGGGATCCCCGGCCGCGTTGATGCGGTTGTGGGCGTCGGAGACGAGCAGGTTCTGCAGCGGCATCGGCAGCGGCGTCGGCGAGCCTTCGGCCTCCCAGGCGTCGGTCCACTTCGACTTCAGCAACCGCGCAGGCTTGCCGGTGTAGATCCGCATCCGCCGGGTGTCGGCCGAGGTCGCGCGGGTGAAGGCGGTCTCCCAGCCGGCGTGGGTGTTGAGGTTGCGGTACTCCGACGTCCCGAGCCAGATGGAACCGGTCCAGACGCCCTGCGCGCCGAGCGCCAGCGAGGCGGCGATCTGCCGGCCCGATCCGATTCCGCCGGCCCCCAGCACCGGTACGTCGGGCCCAACCGCATCCACGATGTCGGGCTGGAGCACCATCGAGGCGATCTCGCCGGTGTGCCCACCGGCCTCGTAGCCCTGGGCGACGATGATGTCGACGCCGTTGGAGACGTGCGAGACGGCGTGCTTCGGGGCTCCCGCGAGCGCGGCGACCTTGATCCCGTGCTCGTGCGCCTTCTCGATCACGTCGTTGGGCGGGGTGCCGAGCGCGTTGGCGATCAGCACCGGCCGGTGCTGCAGCGCGACGTCGACGTGCGAGCGGGCGGTGGAGTGCAACCAGCCGAGCACCCCCTCACGCCCCTCCCCCTCCGGCAGCGGCGGGACGCCGAGCGAGAGCAGGGTCTTGTCGACCCACTCGGTGTGCTCAGCCGGTATGTAGGCGGACAGGTCGGTCGAGGTGCCCTCGGTCGGCACCTTCATCGGCATGACCACGTCGACGCCGTACGGCTTGCCGTCGGTGTTCTCGTCCATCCAGGTCAGGGTGCGGTCGAGCTCCTCGGCGTCGTTGAAGCGTACGCAGCCCAGCACGCCCAGCCCGCCGGCCTTGGAGACCTCCGCCGCCACGTGCTCGGAGGGGGTGAAGGCGAAGATCGGGTAGTCGATCCCGAATGCCTCGCACAATGGCGTACGGATCATGCTGTTGCTCCTTCGGAGTCCTGCTCGGTCGCTCGGCTGGCCAGGGCGATCTCCTTGGCCTTGGGGTACTGGGCCTTGCCGGTGGCGTTGCGGGGCACCTCGTCGACGATGGTCAGGGCTCGGGGCAGCTTGTAGCCGGACAGGTGCGCCCGCAGGAACGTACGCAGCCCCTCGAGCTCGATCGTCGCGCCCGGTCGAGGCTCGACGACCGCGGCCACCGCCTGGCCGTAACGCTCGTCCGGGATGCCGACGACGAGCGTGTCGTAGACGTCCGGGTGTGCCTTGATGGCCGCCTCGACCTCCTCGGGGTAGACCTTCTCGCCACCGGTGTTGATGCAGTTCGAGCCCCGGCCCAGGAGTGTGAGGCGGTTGCCCTCCTCGATCCGGGCGTTGTCGCCCGGGATCGCGTAGCGCTCGCCGTCGATCTCCACGAAGGTCTTCGCAGACTTCTCGGGGTCCTTGTAGTAGCCGACCGGCACGTGACCCTTGCGGGCGGTGCGGCCGATCTTGCCGACGTCCTTGGCGAGGTCGAGCGGGTGGCCGTCATCGCCGATCACGGCGGTGTGCGCACCAGCGGTGACCACCGGCCCGTCGGTCGAGAGCGCGGAGGCATCCTGCAGCCCGGTGCCCTGGAAGCCCGTCTCGGTCGAGCCGATCGAGTCGGTGAAGACCGCGTTCGGGAACGCCTTCATCCAGCGCTCCTTGACCGACTTGGAGAAGATCGCGGCACTGGATGCGATGGCGAACAGCGACTGGCCGTCGAAGCCGCCGGCCTCGTACGCGTCGATGAGCGGCACCGCCATCGCGTCGCCGGTCATGAACATCATCTGGACCTTCTCGCGGTCGACGATCTCCCAGGTGCGTACCGGGTCGAACTTGGGCTCCAGGATCGTCACCTGGCCGGCGAAGAGGTGCATCAGCAGGCTCGCCTGGGCGCCACCGTGCATCAGGGGGCTGAGCGGGAGCGTGATGAGGCCGGCGCCGGCGGCCTGCTTGGACTGGTCGTACTCCTCCAGCGGCACGCCGGTCATGAAGTCGATGCCCCCGCCGAGCACCCGCCAGAAGTCCTCGTGGCGCCACATCACACCCTTGGGGAACCCGGTCGTGCCGCCGGTGTAGATGACGTGGATGTCGTCGGGACTGCGCTCGCCGAAGTCGCGGGCGTCGGACTGGCCGGCCTGCGCCTCCTCCAGCGTGACGCCGCCGAACGGGCTCAGGTCGGAGTCGTCGCCCGGCTCCAGCGGGTTGGGCACCGCGACGAAGGTCTTCAGCCCCTTCAGCTTGGGAGCGACCTCGGCGACCAGCGGCGCATAGACGCGGTCGTGCACCAGGGCCTTGAGGTCGGCGTTCTCGAAGAGGTACTCCAGCTCGCCGGCGACGTAGCGGTAGTTCACGTTGATCGCGACGGCACGGATCTTGAGGATCGCGAGCAGTGCGACGACGTGCTCGACGGAGTTCTTGGAGTAGAGCCCGACGTGGTCGCCCTGCCCGATCCCCTGGGCGGCCAGGTAGTGGGCCAGCTTGTTGGACTCACGCTCGAGCTCGGCGTAGGTCACTTTGCGGTCGCCGACTTGGACCGACACCTTCTCGGGCGCGGCGTCGACGGCGTGTTCGAAGAGGTCAGCAAGGTTCAGCGCCATGACTGCGAGACTAGAACACGTTTCAGTTTTCCGCTAGGGTCTGATGTTATGCCGATCACAGAATCTTCTGCCGAGACGCCGCACGCGATCGTCGAGCAGGACGGCCACAAGCTCATCGTCACGATGAACCGACCCGAGCGCCGCAACGCGCTCTCCTCCGAGATGCTGCGGATCATGGAGGACGCCTGGGACCGGGTGAACTCCGACCCGGAGATCCGGGTCTGCATCCTGACCGGTGCCGGCGGCTACTTCTGCGCCGGCATGGACCTGAAGGCGGCTGACGAGAAGCCGCCCTCGGAGTCCTTCGAGGAAGGCTTCGACCCGACGGTGCTCAAGGGCCTGCTCAAGGGATTCCGGCTCACCAAGCCGCTGATCGCGGCCGTCGAGGGCCCGGCCATCGCCGGCGGCACCGAGATCCTGCAGGGCACCGACATCCGGGTGGCCGGCGAGTCGGCGAAGTTCGGCGTCGCCGAGGCCCGCTGGTCGCTCTACCCGATGGGCGGCTCCGCGGTCCGCCTCCCCCGCCAGATCCCCTACACCGTCGCCGCCGAGCTGCTGCTGACCGGACGTACGCTGAAGGCCCCCGAGGCCAAGGAGCTCGGCCTCATCGGGCACGTGGTCCCCGACGGCACGGCCCTCGAGAAGGCCCACGAGCTCGCGGACATGATCGCCGCCAACGGCCCGCTCGCGGTCCAGGCCATCCTCCGCACCATGCGCGACTCCGAGGGGAAGCACGAGGAGGAGTGCTGGGCCGACGATGCCAAGGTCGGCGCCGCCGTCTTCGCCTCCGAGGACGCCAAGGAGGGCCCGAAGGCCTTCCTGGAGAAGCGCAAGCCGGAGTTCAAAGGGCGCTGAGTCCCAGCTGTCTGATTGACCAGAACCCGATCGTGGTGTTGGTGAGCGTGGTCGACCGGCCACGCCTCACCACCACCCCAGGAGGGTTTCCTATGTCTGAGACGTCACGCACACCGATCCGACTGACCATGTCCATGACCCTGGACGGGTTTGTCGCCGGCCCCGACGACCGACGCGGCCAGGGGCTGGGCCGGGGCGGCGGCCGGATCTTCGACTGGCTCGACGACCGGCACGACGCCGGGGTGAACGGCGACGTCTACCGCGAGTACCTCGCCACCGGAGCGTTGATCTCGGGGCGGCGTACCTATGAGCTCGCCGACCGCTGGGGCGGTGATCACCACGACGGCGTGCCGATCCATGTGCTCACCCATCATCCCGACGACGTCCCGCCAGGCAGCGCCCGCTACTTCACCGACGTCGACCGATGCGCCGACGAGGCGCGGGAGGCGGCCGGCGACAAGGTCGTCATGGCGCACGGCGCCGGCCTTGCCCAGGCGCTCCTCGACGCCGGCCAGCTCGATGAGATCGAGATCCATCTAGTGCCCGTGCTCCTCGGCGCCGGGCGACGGCTATTCCCGGACGACGGCGTCCGGCCCGTAGAGCTGGAGCTCGTCCGGCGCCTCGAGGGGCGCGGGGTGACCCACCTTCGCTACGCCGTGCGCCACCCCTGAGGCGCCTCAGCCCGAGAAACGCGCCCGCAGCGCCTTCTTGTCGGGCTTGCCGAGGGCGGTCATGGGGATCGCGTCGATCTCGATGACCGACTTCGGCGCCTGGACCGAGCCCTTCCGCTCCTTGACCAGGGCCTGGATCTCGGCGACGACCTCGTCGGTGAGGGCCGCCCCGGGACGTACGACGACGACGGCGGTCACGGCCTCGCCGAACTTCTCGTGCGGGGTGCCGATGACGGCGACCTGAGCCACGGCCGGGTGGGTGGCGATGACGTCCTCGACCTCGCGGGGGAAGACGTTGAACCCGCCGGTGACGATCATGTCCTTGGTGCGGTCGACGATGTACCAGAAGCCGTCCTCGTCCTCGCGGGCGACGTCGCCGGTGTGCATCCAGCCGTCGCGGAAGGTCTCTGCCGTGACCTCCGGAAGCTGCCAGTAGCCGCCGGAGAGCAGCGGGCCGGCGACGCAGATCTCGCCCGGCTCACCGGGGGCGACGGGCGTGCCGTCGGGACCGATCAGGGCCGTACGCACCAGGGCCGAGGGGCGGCCGCAGGACGTGAGGCGGTGAGTCAGCGGCGCGCCGGCGGCGTCGACGTGGTCGGTCTTCGCGAAGTAGGTGATCGCCATCGGCGCCTCGGACTGGCCGTAGTACTGCGCGAAGATCGGCCCGAACCGCTCGATCGCCTCGGCCAGGCGCACGGGGTTGATCGCGGAGGCACCGTAGTAGACGGTCTCGAGCGAGGACAGGTCGCGGGTGCGGGAGTCGGGGTGGTCCAGGAGCGCGTAGAGCATCGTCGGCACCACCATGAGCGAGGAGATGCGCTCGCGCTCGATGGTCGCGAGCACCTCGGCCGGGTCGAACCTCGGCAGCACGAAGAGCGTGCCACCCTTGATCACGACCGGCACGAAGAAGGCGGCCCCGGCGTGCGAGAGGGGCGTGCACATCAGGAAGCGCGGCGCCTCGGGCCACTCCCACTCCGAGAGCTGCACCTGGGTCATCGTCGCGAACGACCCGGCCAGCCCGATCACACCCTTCGGCTTGCCGGTCGTCCCGCCGGTGTAGGTGATCGAGGTGACGTGGTCGGGCGGGAGCAGCCGCGCGGTCAACGGCTCGACCGGATACGTCGCCGCGGCGGCGACCAGGTCGACCCCGACCTCGGCCAGCTGGGGCGGCACCGGCCCGATGGTCAGCACCTGCTTGAGGCCCGGGCACAGCTCGAGCAGCTCGACGGCCCGGTCGGCGAAGTAGGGGTCGATGACGATGCCGGTGATCCCGGCGTCGTTGATCACGTACGCCTGGTCCTCGGCGCTCCCCAGCGGGTGCAGCGAGGTGCGCTGGAATCCCTGGGTCTGGCCGGCGCCGAGGATGAAGAGCACCTCGGGACGGTTGAGCGCGAGCAGCGCGGTCGCGGAGCCGGTGCCGGCACCGAGGGCCTCGAAGGCCTGGACGTACTGGCTGATCCGCGCCGCCACCTCCGCCCCGGTCAGACTCACGTCTCCGAGATGAATGATCGGACGGCTCTTGTGGCGCTCCAGCGCCGAGACCATCAGATGACCGTTGTGGGGACCGATGCGGCTGGTATCCATGGCCGCACCATACCGTGAAACTAGAACGTGTTCTAGGGCTTAGGCGTCGCCGACGTGCTCCCGGTCGGCATCGGCCATCGCCTCGCGGGCCCAGCGGGGCAGGATGAAGATGCCCTCGGCCTCGACGCACAGGACCGACTCGGAGCCGTCGGCCGGCCGGGTCAGCAGCCGGCCACGCACGATCGCCTTCACTCCCTCGGTCGTCTCGATCCGTGCCTCGCCGCGCAGCGGACCCAGCGGGGTCCCGTGCTTGTAGACGATCGTCAGGGTGCCGGTCATCCCGGGGCGACCACCGGCCGAGGCGGCCTCGCCGAGCAGCTGGTCCAGGATCAGCGCCGAGACACCGCCGTGGACCAGCCCCGGCGGGCCCTCATAGGCCGGACCGAGCTCGAAGTCGGCCCAGACGTCCTCGCCGTCGCGCTGCACGGCCAGCGGCGGGGCGAACGCGTTGCCCTTCCCCACCACCGGGTTGCCGTAGTTGCGGAAGCCGCCGTCCGCCCCGAACCGGACCCCGTGCGGACCCGGCAGCGCCTCGGCGAGCAGCTCCTCGGTCAGCGCCTCGACCCGGCGGCGTACGTCGTCGAGAACCGCGTCCGGGACCTGGGTGCGTACGACTGCGTCGACGAGCCCGCGGACCGAGTCGGTCAGCGGGACCAGGGCGGCCTCCCGCTCCTTGATCTCGGCCTCGGTCATGTCGTCGTGGACGTATCCCGCAGGAGCCTGCGGGTGGTGAGCGCGTCCGTAGTGCATCGACATCTGGGTCCTCGCGTTCAGGATGGGGGCAGCAGGAGGGGTGAGCGAGCGTCAGCGAGTGAACCGTGACCACAACACGTCGCCGCGTCCGTATTCTGGCGCGTGCGCTACGGAGGTGGCGACGTGGCCTCACCGTAGACGTGCTCGTCGTCGAGGTGGCAGTGGGTCCCCGGATAGATGGTCGACATGCACAGGTTGCAGTGGGTGCACCGGGACACCGTCGTGGGATCCGACCGCAGGCGGTTGACCAGATCGGGTTCCCGCAGCAGCGCACGGGCCATCGCGACGTACTCGAAGCCCTCGTCCATCGCGGTCCGCATCCCGGTCAGGTCGGTGACCCCGCCGAGGAGCACGAGCGGCATCGTGAGCGCGCGTCGGAACTCGCGCGCGTTGTCGAGGAAGTAGAGCGGCTTGTAGGGGTACTCCTTGAAGAACCCCTTCCCCACCATCCGCATGCCCATCCGGATCACCGGGTGCAGCGGCATGTTGCCGGCCATCTCGCGGTAGGGGGCGTCCCCTCGGAAGAGATACATCGGGTTCATGAACGAGGAGCCGCCGGTGAGCTCGAGCGCGTCGAGATGCCCGTCGGACTCGAGCAGGCGCGCGAACTCCACCGACTCCGGCAGGTCGAACCCGCCGCGGTAGCCGTCGCGCATGTTCATCTTGGCGAGCACGGCGACCTGTCCCCCGACCGCCTCGCGCACCGCCGCCACGATGCGACGCGGGAACGAGGCCCGGTTGGCCAGAGAACCACCGAACTCGTCGGAGCGCGGATTGAGACGCGGGCTGAGGAACGAGCTGGGCAGGTAGTTGTGGCCGAGGTGGACCTCGATCGCGTCGAACCCGGCCTCCACGGCCATCCGAGCCGCGGCGCCGTGCTGCTCGACGACCCGGGCGAGGTCGGCCGCGGTCGCGGCGCGGTTGAACGCCATCCCGAGCGCGTTGAACGACCGCGCGGGCGCCAGCGAGGGGGCGCCGTTGGACTTCGCGTTGGCCACCGGGCCGGCATGGCCGATCTGGGCGGAGACCTTCGCTCCGGTCTTGCGGATCTCCTCGGTCAATCTGGTCAGACCGGGCAGAGCCTCGGGTCGCCAGTAGATGCAGTCGGCATGCGTACGTCCCTCCGGGGCCACCGCGAGGTAGGCGATCGTGGTCATCCCGACACCGCCCTCGGCAACGGCGAGGTGGTAGTCGATCAGCCGATCCGAGACCAGCGCCCCGGGCGAGGCACCCTCGAAGGTCGCGGCCTTGATCACCCGGTTGCGCAAGGTCACCGGGCCGAGCCTCGCCGGAGCCAGCGGGTCGGTCGTGGAGTCGGTCACGCGCGCGCCTTCCTGAACTCACGCATCCGGCGCAGATAGCTCCGCAGCCGCCGGCCGGGCACCGGCCGTGGCCAGTCGTCGGCCCGGAACCAGGCGTCGCTGCCGCCGTCGACCACGACGACGCTCCCGACCATGAAGTCCGCGGCCGGGCTCAGCATGTGGATCACCCAGTCGGCGAGCAGCCCGGGGTCACCGTAGCCACCCGCCGGCACCGGGAACGACCGGATCGCCTTCGCCTCTGACGGCGTCGCCAGCTGCCTCTCCAGCAGCGGCGTCAGCACCGCGCCCGGCGCGATCGCGTTGAGCCGGATCCCGGCACCCACCCACGCCGGCTCGACCGCGCGCCGCCGCAGCCACCGCGTCACGGCGACCTTCGAGGCGCCGTAGGCCATCGCCGGCGCGTTCTTCCCGAAGACCCGGTACGCCTTCACCGCCCGCTCCGCATCGCCCGCGAGCAGCGCGGCGACCGCCCGGCCCGGGACCAGCGGCATCGTCGTTGTCGAGTTGCTGGAGAAGACCACGACCTTGGCGTTCCCGGCGGCCGCCAGCGCCTCGCGCCAGCCCTCCAGCAGCTCGACGACGCCGAGGTAGTTGACCTGGGTGATCAGGGCGGGACGTTCGCGTCCCGGCGCCGGTCCGAGCCCGGCCGCGAGGACGGCGCCGTCGAGCCGGCCGCCGACCGCTGCCAGCACCTTCTCGACGGCGTCACGGCGGCCCTCCGAGGTCGACAGGTCCGCGACCACGTCGGCGTCGCGCAGATCGACGGTCACGACCCGGTGCCCGGCGTCGAGGAGCCGTTCGACCACGGCGGCGCCCATGCCCGAGGCGGACCCGGTGACGGCGTAGACCGCCATCAGCGGACCGCCCCGGAGACACGCGCCGCCGTCACCCGAGCACCTCGGCGATGCGGCGGACGTCGGCGGCCGAGCCGAGGCTCAGCAGCAGCGTGGTCACACCGGTCTCCGCCCACTGGGCCACCTTGTCGCGTACCTCGCCCTCGGTGCCGATGATGTGCAGGTCGTCGACGAGCTCGTCGGGGATGAGCGCGGTCGCCTTCTCCTTCTCACCGGCCAGGTAGAGCGCCTGGACCTGGCCGGCGAGCTCGGCGTAGCCCATCCGCTCGAAGACCTGGTTGTGGAAGTTCTGCTCCTTGGCGCCCATCCCGCCCATGTAGAGCGCCGCGAACGGCTTCATCGCCTCGAGCGCCGCCTTCTTCTCCTCCGCGTCCGCGACGATCTGGAGGTGGCAGGTCGCGGCGATCTCGAAGTCGTCGGCGGTGCGCCGCGCGCCGGGCCGGGCGAAGCCTTCGGCCAGCCAGTCGGCGTACATCGGCGCGGACCGGGGCGTGTAGAAGATCGGGATCCAGCCGTCGGCGATCTCCGCGGTCTGGGCGACGTTCTTCGGGCCCTCCGCGCCGAGCCAGATCGGGATGTCCGCGCGCAGCGGGTGCACGATCGGCTTGAGCGGCTTGCCGAGCCCGACCGAGCCCTCGCCGGTGAAGGGCAGCGGGTAGTGCGGGCCGTCGTTGGTCACCGGCGCCTCCCGGGCGAGCACCTTGCGGATGATCGAGACGACCTCGCGGGTGCGCGCCAGCGGCTTGCCGAACGGCTGGCCGTACCAGCCCTCGACCACCTGCGGGCCGCTCACCCCGAGCCCGAGGACGAACCGGCCACCGGAGAGATGGTCGAGCGTCAGCGCGTGCATCGCGATCGAGGTCGGCGTACGTCCGGACATCTGCACGATCGAGGTGCCGAGGCGGACCCGGGAGGTCTCCCGGCCCCACCAGGCCAGCGGCGTGAACGCGTCGCTCCCCCACGCCTCGGCGGTGAAGATCGCGTCGAACCCGGCCTCTTCCGCGGCGGCGACGAGCTCGCCGACCCCGCTCGGCGGCTGTGCTCCCCAGTAGCCCAGCTGTAGCCCCAGCTTCACTCTCATCGACTCCTTCGTCCGCAGGCTCCGTAGCCGTTCGGCAGGGCGTACGGGTTGTGGCCAATACTAGAACGTGTTTCACTTTCTACCATGAGTCGCACTCTTCAGGCACCCGTGACGGTGGCCTTCGACTACACCAGATCCACAGGCCCGGTGCTCGGCCGCTTCCTCACCGGACTGAGGGACGCCACCATCGTGGGCGGACGCCTCGGTGACGGTCGAGTGGCCGTCCCACCACCCGAGTACGACCCGGTCACGCATCAGGCCGTGACCGAGTTCGTCGAGCTCCCCGACACCGGCACGGTCACCTCGTGGACCTGGGTCAGCGAGCCCGTCGCCGGCCAGCCGTTCCAGAAGCCCTTCGCGTTCGCGCTGATCACCATCGACGGCGCCGACACCCCGTGGCTGCACGCGGTCGAGGTCGCCTCCCCCGACGACATCGAGACCGGGATGCGGGTCCGCGCGCGCTGGGCCGAGGAACGCACCGGGGCGGTCACCGACCTGGTCTTCGTGGCCGATGACGGCAACGCGCCTGAGACGGGCACGCCCGTGGGAGGCACCGAGGATGTCAGCCTGATCGTCACCCCGGTCAGCCTCGACTACCGCTACGCGGCCTCGCCGGAGGAGTCCTCGTTCTTCCGCGGCCTGGCCGAGGGCCGGATCCTGGGCCAGCGGTGCCCGAAGTGCAGGAAGGTCTACGTCCCGCCGCGCGGCGCCTGCCCGACCGACGGCGTGCCCACCTCGGAGGAGGTCGAGCTCTCCCACGTCGGGACGGTGACCACCTTCTGTGTCGTGAACGTGCCGTTCCTGGGGCAGCGGATCAAGCCGCCGTACGTCTCCGCGTACGTCCTCCTAGACGGAGCCGACATCGCGCTGCAGCACCTGATCCTGGAGGTCCCGGCCGAGGAGGTCCGGATGGGGATGCGGGTCAAGGCGGTGTGGAAGCCACGCGAGGAGTGGGGTACCAGCATCGAGAACATCAGCCACTTCGCGCCGACCGGTGAGCCGGACGCGGACTTCGACAGCTACAAGCACCACCTCTAGGCCCGGGAGAGGACCACATGAGAGACGTTGCCGTCGTCGGGTTCGCCCAGCGACAGATGAAGGACTTCGACGGATCGCCGAGCATGGCCGAGCTGCTCGTGCCGATCCTGGCCGAGTGCTACGAGCAGACCGGATGGGCCAAGAAGGACATCGGGTTCTGGTGCTCCGGCTCCTCGGACTACCTGGCCGGCCGATCGTTCTCGTTCGTGAGCGCGATCGACGCGATCGGCGTGCTGCCGCCGGTCAACGAGTCGCACGTCGAGATGGACGCCGCCTGGGCGCTCTACGAGGCGTGGATCAAGATCCAGACCGGCGAGGTGGACACCGCTCTGGTCTTCGGGTTCGGCAAGGCGTCGGCGGGCGTGCTGCGCCGGACGCTGACGCTGCAGCTCGACCCCTACACGATGACGCCGCTGTGGCCCGACACCGTCTCCCTGGCCGCGCTGCAGGCGCGCCTCGGGCTCGACGCCGGGCTCTGGGACGAGTCCGCGATGGCCGAGATCGTCAACCGGTCCCTGACCGACGCCGAGAAGAACGAGTACGCCGTCCGTGCCGGTGGCTCGTCGGTGAGCGAGCTGCTCGCCCGGCCGATGTTCGCCGACCCGCTGCGCAAGCACGACTGCGCGCCGGTGACCGACGGCGCGGCTGCGATCGTGCTCGCCGCCGGCGACCGGGCCTACGAGGCCAACCAGCGTCCTGCCTGGATCACCGGGATCGCGCACAGCTCCGACGGTCTCCACCTCGGCACCCGCGACCTGACCGTCTCGGGCTCGGCGCAGCGGGCCGCCGCCGCCGTGGGCGGCATCGAGGGCGTCCAGGTCGCCGAGCTGCACGCGCCGTTCAGCCACCAGGAGCTCGTCCTGCGCTCCGCGCTCGGGCTGGGTGACGACGTACAGATCAGTCCTTCGGGTGGGGCGCTCGCCGCCAACCCGATGTTCAGCGCCGGGGCGATCCGCATCGGCGAGGCCGCCAGGCGGATCTGGGACGGCAGCGCTGACAAGGTGCTCGGCCACGCGACCAGCGGGCCGGCCCTGCAGCAGAACCTCGTGTGCGTGATGGAAGCCCAGGAGAACGGGAGAGCCAAGTGAGCAAGATCCCCGCGGCCGTGATCGGGATCGGCCAGACCCACCACCGCGCCAAGCGCGAGGACGTCTCGATGGCCGGGCTGTGCCGGGAGGCGATGGACCGGGCTCTGGAGGACGCCGGGCTCACCCTCGACGAGGTCGACGCCATCGTCATCGGCAAGGCACCGGACCTGTTCGAGGGCGTGATGATGCCCGAGCTCTACCTCGCCGAGGCGCTGGGCGCCGCCGGCAAGCCGCTGCTGCGGGTGCACACCGCCGGCTCGGTGGGCGGCTCGACCGCCATCGTGGCGTCTTCGCTGGTTCAGGCCGGGGTCCACAAGAAGGTGCTCACCGTCGCCTTCGAGAAGCAGTCGGAGTCCAACGCGATGTGGGCGCTGTCGGTGCCGATCCCGTTCGTGATGCCGGTGCACGCCGGCGCGGGCGGCTACTTCGCACCGCACGTACGCTCCTACATCCGCCGCTCCGAGGCGCCGTCCCACATCGGCGCGATCGTCGCGGCCAAGGACCGCAACAACGCGCTGAAGAACCCCTTCGCCCACCTCCACAACGAGGGCACCACGGTCGAGTCGGTGCTGGCCTCGCAGATGCTGTGGGACCCCATCCACTACGACGAGACCTGCCCGTCCTCCGACGGCGCCTGCGCGATGGTGATCGCCGCGGAGGACGTCGCGAAGACGTACGACGCACCCGCCTGGATCCACGGCACCGCGATGCGCTCGGAGCCCACCTCGGCCGCCGAGCGCGACCAGGTCAACCCGCAGGCGGGCCGCGAGGCCGCGGCGGCGCTGTGGAAGGCGACCGGGATCACCGACCCGGCCCGGGAGATCGACTGTGCCGAGATCTACGTGCCGTTCGCCTGGTTCGAGCCGATGTGGCTCGAGAACCTCGGCTTCGCGGCGGAGGGCGAGGGCTGGAAGCTCAGCGAGGCCGGCGAGACCGCCATCGGCGGCAGCCTGCCGGTCAACATGAGTGGCGGCGTGCTCTCCTCCAACCCCATCGGCGCCTCCGGGATGCTCCGCTTCGCCGAGGCAGCCCTGCAGGTCAGGGGCCGGGCCGGCGAGCACCAGGTCGACGGCGCCCGCCGGGCGCTCGGGCACGCCTACGGCGGCGGGTCGCAGTTCTTCTCGATGTGGGTCGTGGGGTCCGAGCAACCGGCCAACTAGCCTGCGGTCGCGGCGAAACGCCTGGCTCCCGGTCGGTCACCCGTGGCGACCGACCGGGAGCCACCAGCGAAAGCGATCCGCCGCAGGCGTTCAGCCGAGAGTTCCGAGGATGGGCTGGGACTCGATCAGGCCCTCGTCGCTGGGTGCCTGGCGGTCGTCGAAGACGCGTGCCCGCTGGCGCGCACGCAGCTCGAGATGGGCCTGGGCCGGCTTGACGTACCCATAGCGCTCCCGCGCCTCGGCGGGCGTGAGCACGACCGGATGCACGGGCGGGATGCCCCGCCAGACGGGCTCCATGATCGGCAGGGCCTTCGGTGCGAGGATGCCGAGGATCCACCGCTGCAGCGCGCGACTCCGGTGGGCGGGCGCCATCATCGCCCTCATGATCGCGATCACCACCACGTCCGTCACCCGTGACTGCCGGATGTCGGCGAGCCGACGCATGTGTCGCGGCAGGGTGGCGATCGTCGCTCTGCAGATCAACGCGTTCGCGATCGGCCGGGCCAGGCCCAGCAGTCCCTTGCCGGGAAGGATCGCGTTGGTGCCGTTCAGCAGGTGGTGCATCATCTGCTGGGTGGCCTCGCTCGCCGCGAGCCTGGGACGCCACTCCTCGAAGTACGCGCGCACCTCCTCGCGGGTGCGGGGAACGGCGCGGGGGTCGCAGGTCTGGAACTCCGCCGCGATCGCGCACTCCCCCCAGAACTGCTCGACCTCGGCATCCGAGAGCCTGCCGGGCCCGAACGTCTCGTAGGCGGTGAGGACCGAGTGCCAGCCCGTGATCAGGATCCAGAGCTGGGAGTCGGGGTCGTTGGCGTCGTACCGATTGCCGCTGACCGGCTCGATGCCGATCGCCTTGGAGTGGATCTTGACCAGCACGTCCGCCATCTTCGCGACGGTCCGGCTGTCCGCGAACGCCACCGCGGCGAAGTACTGGACCGTCCTGGCGTAGCGCGTGTCGAGCCGGTCGTAGTTCGCACCGGTGTTGTGCACGGCGGCGAGGAGGTGGGGATCGAGCTCCTCGATCGTCACCGCTCGTACGATGCCCATCAGCGGGACCGAGGGATGGCCCCAGACCTTCTGGGTGATGGAGTCCGGGCCGAAGAACCCGTAGTCCTCGTGCGGCGTGATCTCGCGCGTCTTCCTCATCGCTTGCTCCTCTCGGTCGTTCACGGGTTCATCGCGTAGGCGCCGGCGGTGGCGCGCGCCTCCGCCCACACCCGAGCGGTGCGCTCGGCGTCGAAGGAACTCGTCGTACCAAACGCGGTCGCGATCCTGCTGGAGCAGCCATTCCTTGCCCTTGCCCTCGAAGAAGTCGATCGTCGCTTCGAAGATGCGGCGGGTCTCGTCGTCGAACTCGTCGAGGTCGGGCTTGTGCGGGTTGAACAGCGGCATGTGAGCACTCCGTGGTGAGAAGACTCCCTCAGATTAATACACTCGTGTAGGAATTTGCTACATCGATGTAGGAACTTTCCTGATCACCTAGGATCGCCTCATGCCACCGTCGACAACCGGTCAAGCGCAGCGCGCCCGTGCACCGCATCTGGGTCCGGAGCGCAGGCGGCCCCACGTGCTCGACGCCGCTCGGGCGATCGCGGTCGCCGACGGCATCGGCGCCGTGACCATCGGCTCGGTCGCAGCGGCCATGGGCGTGACCCGGCCCGTCGTCTACGCCTGCTTCGCGGACCGGGTCGAGCTGGTCGACGCTCTCCTCGACCGGGAGTCCGCCGAGCTGCTCGAGGCGATCCTCACCGCGCTGCACGGCTCCGCCAACCCCGACGATCCGGAGCAGGCGTTCGTGGACGGCTTCCGGGCCCTCCTCCACGCCGCCGCTGCCGCACCCGAGACCTGGCGCTTGGTCTTCTCCGGCGAGCCGGACCCGGCCATCGCGGAGCGCTTCCGTGACGCGAAGGCGCTGGTTCAGGCACAGGCGACCGATTGGATCAGACCTGCCATGGAGCGCTGGTGGCAGACGGCCGACCTGGAGCGCAAGCTTCCGGTCCTGATCGACCTCTTCCTGTCGTCCTGCGAGTCGGCGGTGCGCTCGCTGCTCGACACGAGCAACGACTGGGGTCCGGACGACCTCGGCAGCTTCATGGGCAAGGCGCTCCACCGCGCGTTCGAGGACGCCTGAGGGTCCGCCTATCCGGTCGAGCCGGGCGCGTTGTCCGCTCCGCGCACGACCCGGTCGGGCGGCGCGGAGCAGTGGCCGTCCTCGTAGAGCGGCCTGGGGGTGGTGTCGGTGGCCGGATACTTGGGGCCGCCGTAGTCGCACTGGTAGTCGGTGTCGAGGACCAGGCCGCCGTGGATGGCGCCGTCGTACATCGCGTCCGCCAGCGAGCGGATGGCGTCGGGATACTCGGCCAGCAGCTCGCGCAGGTGCGGGTCGCGCACGACGAGGATGTCGGTGAGGGCGGTGGTGCGCTCCAGGGTCGGGGGCAGCGTACGGTCCAGGACACCGACGAGACGGACGAGGTCGGCGAACTGCTCCGGCCCGCGGTCGAAAGCGCGGCGCAGCTCGGGGTCGGCCTTCTCCAGCTCGGCGGTGAGCAGGGCGAGGTCGTGCGCGGCGGCGCCTACGTCGGAGGCGTGCCGGTCGCCGATGCGCAGCAGCGACTCGGAGTTGACCAGCACGCGGGAGATGGTGGGCCACTTCTTGTCGAGGGTGACCAGCAGGACCTGGCTGCCCTCGACCAGGTCGGCGAGCTCGTCCTCGCGGCCGACGAAAGTCGTGCGAAGACCGGTGACCACGGCGCGCAGCTGCTCGGGGTCGACCTGGTCCATCAGCTCCTCGAGGCTGACGACGGTGCTGGCCAGGGTGGTGGGCAGGTCGACCGCCTCGGCGCGGACCCGGCTGCCGTCGCGGAGGTAGGGGCCGGAGGCGGTGGTCGGCTGGAAGTCGAGGTACTGCTCCCCCACCGGCGAGAGGCTGCGCACCTCGGCCGGGGAGTCCTGCGGGATCCGGACGTCCGGCTCCAGCCTGATCCGGGCCTGCGCCGTGCCGTCGGTCGTCAGCTCGATCGTCTCCACGACCCCGGCCTTGGCGCCGCGGTAGGTCACCGAGGAGCCCTCGTAGAGGCCGCCGGTGCGCTCCAGGTCGACGGTGACCGTGGCCGGCTGGGACAGGACGGGGATCTCGAGGGTGACCAGGAGCAGGTAGGCGGTGGCCGCGACGAACACGACCATGGCCGCGCCGAAGCCGACGAAGAGCGGCCGGTCGGTCTCGCGCAGCGCCATCAGCCCACCCCTCCGAGCACGTCACCGTCGCCGAGGAGGTCGCCCAGATCCCACCGGGGTTGTTGGGGCAGGACCGGTGAATCCAGGAGCGGTGGGAGCGGGTTGAGGGGATCCTGCTCGACGGACTCGCCGATGTCGACGCGGAGCTGGATCGGCATGTGGTCGGCCGGGATGACCTGGAGCAGCTCGTTGATCGCCGAGCTGAACGTGTCCAGGCCGGGGCCGAGGTCGCCGCTGATCCGGCGGACCTCGGCCAGGATCGCCCCGGCGTCACGGACCACGGCCACGGTGTCGTCGTCCATCCGCTCGAGCACCCCGTTGGCGTCGCGGGAGAGGCGCACCAGCCGGTTGAGCAGGGCGATGATCTGCGTCGTCTGCTGCCGGACGGTGCGGGCCGCCGGACCGATCGCCGCCATCGCCTCGGAGATGGTCTCCCGCTCCTGAGCCAGCGTCGCCGAGACGGCGTCGAGCGAGGTCAGGGCACGATCGATCTCGGCCGTGGTGCGGTTGGCCTGGGTGAGGAAGGTGGCGCTCCGGTCGAGCACCTCGGCCACGTCGGTGCCGTCGCCGACGGCCCGGTTGAGCTCGTCGACGATCCGGCCGAGGTCGCCGATGCCGCCTCCGTTGATGAGCAGGGAGGCCGAGGCGAGCGCGTCCTCGACGGTCGGTGCCGTCGTCGACCGCGCCGGGTCGAGCCGTCCTCCTTCGGGGATCGCCCGGCCGCCCTCGGGGGTCGTCACCTCGACGTAGACCTCGCCGAGCGGGGTGTCGTAGCGCAGCCGTGCCGCGGAGAGGTCGGTGAGGCGTACGCCCTTCTCGACGCTCATCTCGGCCACCGCCGAGTAGCCGTCGGTGGACAGGGCGGTGACCCGGCCGGCGTCCACGCCGTTGACGCTCACCTTCGAGCCGACGCCGAGGTTGAGGGCGTCGTCGAAGGTGGCCTCGACCGTGGTCGCGTCGTCTCCGGCGCGGGTGCCGGGCAGGGGCAGCGTACGGGCGTCGATGCCGCACCCGGTCAGCAGCAGGCCGGTCGCCGCCGACATCAGCACCAGACGCCTCATGGCCGGCCTCCTGTGCTCAGCGGGTCCGTGCCGACGATCTCGCACACGTCCGAGAGGGCCTCGCGGCACCGGCCGGCGAGCTCCTCGCTGAGCGCGTCGGTGAGCGGCACGCGCAGCATCACGCCGCCCGGGGCACGCGCCTGCTCGACGTTCTGCAGGGCCAGCGGGAGCACCTCGACGAACTCCTCGATGTCGTCGGTGTGCGCCAGGATCAGGTCGAGCACGGCGTCGACCTGCCTCAACGCCGCTTGGAGGTCCTTGTCGTTGGCCTGCGTGAACCTGGCCAACGCGTCGATCGCCTCCCGGGTCGTACGCAGCGTGGCGGTGAACTCCGTGCGCTGCTCCGCGAGCAGCTCGGAGGTGGCGGTGACGTTCTCGATGAAGAGCTCGATCAGCGCGTCGTGGGCGACCATCGCGCTGGTCAGCTCGTCGGCCTCGTGCAGGGCGGTGACGGCGGAGTCGGTGTGGCCGTTGACCTCGTTCAGGGCGGCGGCGAGATCGGCCAGAGCTGCACCAGCCCGCTGCCCGTTGGGCCCCAGGGTCGCCGATCCTGCCTGCAGGAACCGGTCGACGCTCTTGCCGTCGCCTCCGGCGAGCCCGCTGCTGAACCGGTCGAGCGCGTTCAGGATGGCGTCGAAGTCGGCCGGGGTGCGGGTGCGCTCGCTGGTGATCAGGTCGCCGTCGGCGAGCACCGGCCCGCCGGCGTAGCGCGGGGTGAGCTCGACGTAGCGGTCGTTGGCCACCGAGCGGGAGACGATCAGCGCCTGGGCGTCGGCCGGCACGGAGACGTCCTGGTCGAGCTCTAGGTCCACCGCGACCCCCGCGCCCGCGGGCGTGATCCGCTTGACCTCGCCGACCTTGACCCCGAGCACGCCGACGTCGTTGCCGACGAAGAGGCCGGCGGTGTCGGCGAAGGTGACCGTCACCGAGTAGGTGCCGGCGAGCGGGATCGCAGCCGCACCGGCGCCGACCGCGGCGGCCACCGCCACCAGGATCGCGACATACCTGCCCAGCCTGCCGGGCGTCGACGACGTCCTCATCAGCACAGTCCCTTCACCCGGCAGGTGAGCCCGTCGGGCAGCGCACGGTCGTCGGGCCGGATGTCGACCCAGGGTCCGTTGCCGGTGGCATTGGCCAGGTAGCGGGCCGAAGGACCGAGCACGTCGAGCGCGGCACTGAGCTCCTTCTCCTGAGCACGCAGCCCCTTGATGACCACGGCCAGCTTGGTCAGCGCGACCTCGAGGTCCCGCTCGTTCTCGGAGACGACCCGTTTCAGGGTGGTGGTGAGCCGCTGGGCATCCGCCATCAGCCGGCGGATTGCCCCGCGCCGGCTCTGCAGCTCGGCCATCACCGCGTTGGCCTGCTTCATCAGCGAGACGATCTCGGTGCTGTTGGCGTTCAGCCGGCTCGTCACATCGGTGGCCGCCCTCACCAGCGCGTCGGCCTGGTCGGCCCGGGTCAGCACGACCTCGGAGACCGCCGAGACACCGTCGAGAGCGGCGGCGAGATCGGGCTGGGAGCTCGCCATGGTGCCGCCTACCTCGTCGAGGGTGCGGGAGAGGAGCGCGGGGTCGAGCTCGTCGAGCGAAGCGCTGCCCCGGTCGACGATGTCCTGCAGGTTGTAGGGAACGCTCGTCGCCGACAGCGCGATCGTGTCCTCGGCCAGCTCTCCCCCACCGGCCGGCGTGACGGCGAGCAGATGCGTGCCGAGGAGGGTGGCGACCTCGATCTCGGCGCTGGTGCGCGCCCCGAGCCGGATGTGGTCCTCGACGGTGAACTCGACGATCACGTCGCGGGCACCGAGCTCGATCGAGCGCACCTCGCCGACCCGCGCACCGGCCACGGTCACGTCCTCGCCGACCCGCAGACCCGCGGTGTGCTCGAAGTGGGCCACGCAGACCCGCTCGCCGAAGCCGAGCGCTCCGGCACGGAAGACGAAGACGACCGCCAGCGCGGCGAGCACGACGGCGACGATCCCGACCTTGAGCGGGTCCATGGTTCGCAGTGGAGTCATCCGGAGCACACCTCGGAGTAGCGGTCATCGCTCGGTGGCAGCGCCAGCACGATCTCGTCGACGGAGAAGTCGTAGCGGCAGACGTAGATGTTGAGCGCGTTGCGGTAGGAGGTGATCCTTCCCAGCGTCTCGACCAGCTGGGCGAAGGAGACCACAGCACCCTTGAAGCTGGTCAGGTTCGCGGCGAAGGCGGTCACCGAGATCCGCAGGTTGCGGCTCAGCGTGCGTGCGGGAGCCTCGATCCGCGTACCGAAGTCGGCGCCGGTGGCCAGCAGCCCGGACAGCTCCTCGACGGACGCGCCCAGGGCGTCGCGCTGCTCGGCCAGGCCCTTCATCAGCTTCTCCAGCTCGCGCACCGTGGTCTCGAACTCGTCCCCCTGCGCGGCCAGGTCGGCCAGGAAGGGCGTCAGGTTGGTCAGCACCCGCTCGAAGACCTGGTCCCTGGTGGCCACGAACCTGGTCAGCTCGGCGGTCTGCTCCAGCAGCACCGGGATGCTGCCGCCCTCGTCCTGCAGCACCTTCAAGATGGTGGCGGCGAGCTGGTTGACCTCGGCAGGATCGAGTACGTCGAAGAGCGGCCGGAACCCGTTGAGGAGCTCGGTCAGGTCGAACCCGGCACTGGTCCGGCTCACCGGGATCCGCGCCCCCGCGGCCAGAGGCTTCCCCGAACCGCGGGCCTGCTCGATCCCGAGGAACCGCTGCCCGGCGATGTTCTGGTAGCGGACCGAGAACCGCGCGGTGTCCAGCACCTGCTGCTTCCGGGAGACCGTCAGCTCCACCGTCGCCTTCCCGGTGGCAGTGACGGTGATGTCGGTGACCTTGCCGACGCTGACCCCCGCGATGCGTACGGCATCGTCCTCGTGCAGGCCGTTCACGTCGGCGAACTCGGCGGTGTAGGTGACCAGGTCACCGGCGACCGGCGCCTTCAGCGTGCCGAGGACGAGCGCGAAGGCGAGCCCTGCGACGAGGGTGAAGGCGCCCAGCTTGAGATAGGTCGCTGTGGGGTGGCCCGAGGAGCCGCGCAGTCCGGACATCAGCAGTCCCCTGACGTGTTGCCGTAGGTCGGGCAGTCGCGCTCGCGGGTGTAGTAGGGCGGCGCCACCCGGCTCAGGATCAGATCGAGCGCGGCCCGCCCGTCGTCGATCACGGTCGGGATCTCCTGGCCGATCTCGCGGTTGGCCCGGAAGCTCTCCACCACGGCGTCCTCCCTGTTGTCGGCGACGGCGTCGGCCACCACCGCCGCCTGGTCCATCGCCTCGACCAGCTCGGCGCCGTGCTCGTCGAGGAACCTCTGTGCGTCGGCCGTCAGGGTCAGGCCACCGGAGAGCAGCGCGGCGAGCTGCTCGCGCTTGGCGGCGATCGTCTCGGCCGTCGCGGTGCCGGACTCGAGCGCAGCGAACAGGTCGGCGGAGGACGCTTCCAGGGTCTCCAGGTTGACCGCCAGCAGGGCTGCGGTGGACCGGATGGTGGGCAGGTCGGCCTCGGCCTGCTCCAGGACGTTCGCGGCGAGCACGAGGGTCCGGTGGATATCGTCGCCGCGGCCGTCGAGCCCACCGGCGACCGCGGCCAGCGCGGCGTTGAGGTCGGCCGGGCTCACCGCCTTGACCAGCTCGTCGATGCTGTCCAGCGCCTGCTGAAGCTCGACCGTGCCCTGACGCAGGTCCTGCGGGATGGTGCCGCCCGCCCATCTCCCCGGCCGGGAACCGGTCGAGACCAGGTCGACGTACGCGGTGCCGAAGACGGTCGCCGGCAGTGCCCGTGCCGCCACGTCCGCCGGGAGCCTGTCCGCCGCCTCGTCGTCCAGCCGGATCGCGACCGAGGCCTTCGAGGACCCGGCTGCCCGAGAGATGCCGGTGACCGTGCCGATGATGACCCCACCCATCTTCACGTCCGACCCGGTACGCAGCGAGGCACCGACATCGACCATGGCGGCCCTGGTCGCGACGTCGTCGGAGAACGGGCGTCCGGAGAGCACGATCATCCCGGCGGCGAGCAGTCCACAGGCCAGCATCCCGGCAGCGCCGCGTAGGGCCAGGGTCCGGGGGCTCGTGCCGCGGCTCATCCGGAGATCCTGAAGCCCGGGTCGCCACCCCACATGGCGACGGTGAGCAGCATGTTGAGCACGACGATGACCACGAAGCTGGCCCGGATCGAGCGGCCGGTGGCCTCGCCGACGTTGAGCGAGCCGGCCGAGACCGCGAGGCCGTACCAGCAGTGGATCAGCACCACGATCGCGGCGAAGACCAGGATCTTGATCAGCGAGAACCCGATGTCGCGCATCGTCAGGAACTCCAGGAAGTAGTGGTCGAACTGGCCCGGCGACTGGCCGAAGAGCATCACCACGGTCGACTCGGAGGCGATGTAGGAGCCGAGCAGCCCGATCACGTAGAGCGGCACGATCGCGAGCATGGTGGCGACCAGACGGGTGGCCACCAGGTAGTTGACCGGCCGGACCGACATGACCTCGAGCGCGTCGACCTCCTCGTTGACCCGCATCGCGCCGAGCTGCGCGGTGAAGCGGCAGCCCACCTGCGCGCCCAGCGCCAGCGCGGCGACCAGCGGGCCGAGCTCCCTGGTGTTGGCGGTCGCCGAGATGAACCCGACCAGGGGCGCCAGACCGACGAGCTCCAGCCCGTTGAACCCCTCGATCCCGAGCGAGGTGCCGACCGAGACCGAGAGCAGCACCATGACGCCGATCGTGCCGCCGCCCACGATGATCGCGCCCTTGCCCCAGCAGATGTCGGAGAAGTGCTGCAGGCAGGTGCGCCAGTGGTGGACCAGCGTGGCCGGCACCGCCACCAGCACGGCGGCACTGAAGGTGAGGAAGGAGCCGAAGGGAACCAGTGGGCTCCACCAGCCGGTCGCCGGCCCGTCGGTCTCGACCGCGGCCATCAGGCACCCCCACCCGGAGCGAGCGCCAGGTAGCCCTGGGTGACGACCGCATTCACCACGGCCAGCACGATCACGTTCAGCACGACGGTCTGGTTGACCGCGTCGGCCACGCCCTGCGGTCCGCCGCTCGCGCCAAGCCCCTTGTAGGCCGCCACCGTGGTGCCGATCAGCCCGAACAGCACCGCCTTGCCCTCGGCCAGCCACAGGTCGGCGCTCTGGCTGAAGTTGGTGAACGCGTCCAGATAGGTCCCCGCGCCGACCACGCCCCGCCCGACGTTCATCACGTAGCCGGTCGCGATCGCGGCCACCGCCACGATCGCGGTCAGCATCACCGAGAGGAAGACCGCCGCCACGATCCTGGGCGCGACCATCCGTTGGACCGGGTTGGTCCCCATCACCTCGAGGGCAGCGATCTCGTCACGGATCGCGCGCATCCCGAGATCGGAGCAGATCGCCGAGCCCACCACGCACGCGATGATCAGCGACGTGACCAGCGGCGCGGCCTGGCGAAGCACCCCGACGCCGTTGACGGCGCCGCTGAAGGACGAGGCGCCGATGCTGTTGGCCACCGCACCGACCTGGATCGACGTCACCACCCCGAAGGGGATCGCGACCAGGATGGTCGGCAGCAGGGAGACGCGGGCCATGAACCAGGCCTGGTCGGCGGTCTGCGCCCAGTCGAACCGGCCGGTGACGATGTCCCTGGCGGCGTACGCGCAGGCCTCTGCCCCCAGCGCGATGGTCTCCCCGACGGTCCTGAGTCCCTCGGCGAAACGGCGCCAGAGGCCCGTCGCCAGCCGCTCGGGCAAGGTTGCGGTCACCCGGAAACTCCTCGTCGTCGACAGCCGCCGTCAATTACTACACGCGTGTAGATTCGCACATCGTGTGGCCTGTGTCACCCCTTCCGCCGCGCGTCCTCCTGCCCGTAACGTTCCGTCGTGATGGCCAACGACCAACCCGCTGCCAGGCGACGCTATGCCGCCCGGATGCCTCTCGAAGAGCGTCGGGAGGCGCTCCTGGACGCGGCGCTGCGCGTGCTCGGCCGTGACGGCTACGGCCACCTCACCATCAGCGCCATCGCCGCCGAGGCAGGCGTGACGCGACCGGTCGTCTACGACGCATACGGAGGGATCGACCCTCTCCTCCACGCCCTGCTCGACCGCACCCAGCAGCGGGCCGCCGACGCGGCCTTGGCGCTCATCCCGGCCGGCGGGGTGCCGGTCGAGCTCGACCGATGGCTGCTCGAGGCGGCCGACGGACTCCTCCAGGCGGTCCAGGCGGACCCGGAGACCTGGCGCCCGGTGCTCGGACTGATCGACGGCGCACCGCCCGCCGTGCGCGAACGCATCGAGAGCACCCTGGTCCTGCTGCGCGGGTTCGTCGCCGACGTGCTCCGCACCAGCCTGGGGCCCGAGACCGACCTCGACGTCGAGGTGGTCGCCCACTCGCTCGTCACGCTGGTGCAGGAGTTCGCCCGGCTGCTGCTGGCACGGCCCGACGAGTATCCGAAGGAGCGACTGCTGGCCGCGTACGCCGGGATGCTGGCCGTGCGTCGCTGAACGTAGCCTTCGGGCATGAGCTACGCAGGACTGAGCAAGCTGCTCGCCGTCCCCTCCGGGTTCGAGGCACCGAGGGTGCTCACCCACGGCGACCTGACCGCACGGCCGCTGTCGCGTGAATGCCTGGCCGACGACGTACGCGCCATCAACGCCGACACCGACCTCATCAACGCGACCCGGGGCGGCGGCTGGCCGACGGGTCCGACGTCGGAGGAGGAGGACTACATCGACCTCGTCTGGCACGAGGGCGAGTGGAAGGAGAACAAGTCGTTCTCCTACGTCCTGGAGACGGCCGGGCTCGGCTACGTCGGGTGCGCCTATCTCTACCCGCTGGGCGTCCGGCAGGAGCTGAGCGAGGAGCTGGCTGCGTATGACGTCGACGTCAGCTGGTGGGTGACCACCGAGGCCTACGAGCAGGGGCTCTACGAGGTGGCCTACGAAGCACTGAAGAAGTGGGTGCCGACGGAGTATCCGTTCCGCCGGCCCCACTTCTCCAACGTGAGGCTGCCTTAGACCGCGAGGGCCGCTCAGGCGTAGGTGACCGGCATCTCCTTGATGCCGTTGATCCAGGCGTGGCGGAGCCGGCGCGGGGTGCCGTTGGGCTTGAGGTCGGGCATCCGGTCGGCGATCACGTCGAACATGATCCGCACCTCCATCCGCGCCAGGTTGGCGCCGATGCAGTAGTGGGCTCCGTGGCCGCCGAAGGCGAGGTGCGGGTTGTGCTCGCGGGTGATGTCGAACGTGTCGGGGTCGTCGAAGACGTCCTCGTCGTGGTTGCCGGAGGCGTAGAAGATGCCGACGCGCTGGCCCTTCTTGACCAGCTGCCCGCCGACCTCGACGTCGTTGAGCGCCGTACGCTGGAAGACGGTGACCGGGGTCGCCCAGCGGATCACCTCGTCGACCATGGTGTCGGGGCGCTCCTTCTTCCACAGCTCCCACTGGTCGGGGTGCTCGAAGAAGGCCTGCATGCCGTGGGTGATCGCGTTGCGGGTGGTCTCGTTGCCGGCGACCGCGAGCAGGATGACGAAGAAGCCGAACTCGTCGTCGCCCAGCGCGCCGCCCTCCAGCTCGGCGTTGACGAGCTTGGAGATGATGTCGTCCTTGGGGTCGGCCTTGCGCTCGGCGGCCAGCGCCATCGCGTAGGACAGGATCTCGATCGAGGCGGCCTCAGGGTCCGCGTCGTAGTCGGGGTCGTCGTAGGCGAGCATCTGGTTGGACCAGTCGAAGAGCTTGCGCCGGTCCTCCTGCGGGACCCCGAGCAGCTCGGCGATCGCCTGGAGCGGGAGCTCGGCGGCGACCTCGGAGACGAAGTCGCCCTCGCCCTTGGCCAGGGCGTCGTCGACGATGTTGTTGGCCCGCTCGACCAGACGCTCCTTGAGGGCGTTGATCGCACGCGGGGTGAAGCCGCGGCTGATGATCTGGCGCAGCTTGGTGTGGTCCGGGGCGTCGTGGTGGATCAGCATCGCGCGCTGGAGCTCGACCTGCTCACGGGTCATGTCGGGCGCGAACCGGATGATCACGCCGTTCTCGTTCGTGCCGAAGTTCTCGCTGTCCTTGGAGACGGCCAGGATGTCCTCGTGCTTGGTCACCGCCCAGAACCCGGTGTCGAGGAAGCCGGCGCGCGCCGCCGGCGACTGCTCGACCCACCACACCGGGGCGGTCTTGCGCAGCTCGAGGAACTCCTGCAGCGGGACGCGCTCCTCGTTGAGCACGGGATCAGTCGGATCGAAATCCACGGGGAGAGCGGTCACGGGTGTGCTCCTTCGAGGTCTTTTCTATAACACGTTCTAGTTTATCGTCACACAGTGCTCAGCATCACACAAGGGTTGCGCCAAACGAGAACACGTTCTAATTTGGGACAATCGAGTGTAACCGGTGTCACGTCACCGGAGTCCAGCGTGCGCGGCCGTGCACCAGCGACTTGTCGAAACCCCCGAAGAGCGAGGTTCCATGGGCACGCCCGTCATCGTCGAAGCCGTCCGTACCCCCATCGGCAAGCGCAAGGGCTGGCTGGCCGGCCTGCACCCCGGCGTACTGCTCGGTGCCGCCCAGGTCGAGGTGCTCAAGCGCGCCGGAGTCGACCCTGACCTGGTGGATCAGGTCATCGGCGGGTGCGTGTCCCAGGCCGGCGAGCAGTCCAACAACATGGTCCGCCGGGCCTGGCTCCACGCCGGGCTGCCGATCCACACCGGCTCCACCGTCATCGACGCGCAGTGCTCCTCGGCGCAGCAGGCCACCCACCTGATCAACGCGATGATCGCCTCCGACCAGATCAAGGTCGGCATCGCCTGCGGCATCGAGTCGATGTCGCGCATCCCGCTGGGCGCCAACGTGCCGAAGGGGGCCGGCGACCCGCGTCCCGCGGACTGGAACATCGACCTGCCCAACCAGTTCGAGGGCGCCGACCGGATCGCGAAGGACCGCGGCTTCTCCCGCAACGAGGTCGACGAGTTCGGGCTGTGGTCGCAGGTGAAGGCCCGGCACGCCCGCGACGCCGGTCACTTCAAGAGCCAGATCTTCGCCGTCGAGGCCCCCATGCTCGACGACGAGGGCAACCCCACCGGAGAGTTCCGCACCGTCACCGAGGACCAGGGCATCCGCGATACGTCCCTGGAGAAACTGGCGGGGCTCAGCCCGGTGCTCGAGGGGGGCACCCACACCGCCGGCACCTCCTCGCAGATCTCCGACGGCGCCTCGGCACTGCTGCTCATGGACTCCTCGGTCGCCTCGTCCCTGGGGCTGAAGCCTCGGGCACGGATCGTCACGTCCAACCTGGTCGGCTCCGACCCCTACTACCACCTTGACGGACCGGTCCAGGCGACCGAGAAGGCCCTCGAGGACAGCGGGATGACGATCGATGACATCGACATCGCCGAGGTCAACGAGGCCTTCGCCGGCGTGGTCATGTCGTGGGCCAAGGTCCACCAGGTCCCGGAGGAGAAGATCAACGTCAACGGGGGCGCCATCGCGCTCGGCCACCCGGTCGGCTCCACCGGCACCCGGCTGCTCACCGCCGCCCTCCACGAGCTCGAGCGCCGTGACGCGAGCACCGCCCTGGTCTCGATGTGCGCAGGTGGCGCACAGGCCACCGCGACGATCATCGAGAGGATCTGAGATGGCCCGCGAGAAGGTCAGCGAGGCCGAGTACGTCGTCGTCGGCGCCGGTTCGGCCGGCTGTGCCGTCGCCGGGCGCCTGGCCGCGGCCGGCAAGTCGGTCATCCTGCTCGAGGCGGGGAAGAACGACAAGCACAACTACATGGTGACCAAGCCCGGCATGATCGGTCCGATGCACGCCGAGCCGCGGCTGAAGAAGCTGGTCGACTGGGGCTACCACACCGTCCCCCAGAAGCACGCCCGCAACCGCGAGCTCCCCCAGCCTCGCGGCAAGGTGCTCGGCGGGTCCTCCTCCATCAACGGCCTGCTGTGGGTCCGCGGCAACCGGGCGAACTACGACGGCTGGGCGGCCGAGGGCAACACCGGCTGGGACGCGGACTCGGTCAACGAGGCGTACCTGAGGATCGAGGACTACGAGGGCGGCGGCTCCGACTACCGCGGCACGGGCGGGCCGATCAAGGTCATGAAGCACCCGCGGCCCACCGAGGCGTCGCTGTCGTTCCAGCGCGCCGCCTCCGAGACGCTCGACGTGAAGGTGCTCGACGACTACAACGGCGCCGAGCAGGAGGGCGTCTCGACCTTCCAGCAGAGCGCGATCGACGGGCTCCGCTACTCGGCCTCCCGGGGCTACCTCCACGACCAGGAGCTGCCCGGCCTGACCACGCTGACCCGCGTGCACGTCTCCAGGATCGTGATCGAGAACGGGCGTGCCACGGGCGTGGAGATCCTCACCAAGCAGGGGCCGCAGACGATCTCGGCGACGGCCGAGGTGATCGTGTCGGCCGGCGTCTTCGGCTCCGCGCAGCTGCTGATGCTCTCCGGAATCGGTCATTCCACCCACCTCGCCGAGCACGGCATCCAGACCATCCAGGAGCTGCCGGTCGGCGACAACCTGCACGACCACATGTTCGTGCCGACCACCTGGGAGATGCCGACCGCGCTGCACCACGGCACCGCCGCCTACTTCGGCAAGGCGGTCCTCAAGGAGCAGACGGTCGGCCGGTCCTTCCTCGGGCACACCGTCTTCGAGACCGTCGGGTTCGTACGCACCTCGCTGGCCACCGACGTACCCGACCTGCAGCTGCACGTGCTCCCCTGGGCCTACCCCTCCCCCAACCAGGACGCACCGATCCGCCACGAGGTCGACCCACGGGCGGCGCTGACGGTGATGTCGTCGCTGATCTACCCGCGCTCGCGCGGCACGCTGCGCCTGCGCAACGCAGACCCGACCGCCGAGCCGCTGATCGACTTCAACTATCTCGCCGAGCCCGACGACAAGCGGGTTCTCCTCGAGGGCGTCGAGATGATCCGCGAGATCATGGCGTCCCCTGCCTTCGGCGACCAGGTGAAGTCCGAGATCCACCCGGGCAAGGCGATCGACGCCGAGGCGATGAAGGACGAGGTCACCAACCGGGCGACCTCGATCTACCACGGTGTCGGATCCTGCCGGATGGGCGTCGACGAGCGGGCGGTGGTCGACCCACGGCTCCGCGTACGCGGTATCGACGGCCTCCGGGTCGCCGACGCCTCGATCATGCCGTCCATCATCGGCGGCAACACCAACGCTCCCGCGGTCATGATCGGTGACCGTTGCGCGACGTTCATTCTCGACGAAGACTCCTAGAGCGACCCCGACAACCAGCTGATCGGAAGCAGACATGAGCACTGACACAGCCAAGACAGCAGCCGTACGCCGCCCCGACTGGATCACCGAGGAGCTGCTGGGCGAGCTGGTCTCCCGGGTCCCGTCCTCGACGGGTGCGTCCTGGAAGCTGACCGAGGTCTACACCGGTGAGGTGCTGGTGGCGCTGCCGCAGTCCTCACCGGAGGACGTGGAACGGGCCGCCGCGGCCGGCCGCGCGGCTCAGCGCGCCTGGGCGGCCACCCCGCTCCCGGAGCGGCTGGCCGTCTTCAAGCGTGCCCACGAGCTGATCCTGCGCAACCAGCACAAGATCGCCGACCTCATCCAGGCCGAGTCGGGCAAGGCGCGCCGGATCGCGTTCGAGGAGGTGTGCGACCCGCCGATGGTGATCTCGCACTACCTCAAGCGGGCTCCGAAGCTGCTCAAGGACAAGAAGCGACCCGGCGTGATGCCGCTGCTGTCGAGCTCCATCGAGCGCCACCCGCCGCGAGGGCTGATCGGGATCATCGCGCCCTGGAACTTCCCGTTCGCGACCGGTCTCTCCGACGCGATCCCGGCGCTCATGGCCGGCAACGCGGTGCTGCTCAAGCCGGACAACAAGACCGCGCTCTCGCCGCTGTTCGGGATCTCGCTGCTCGAGGAGGCCGGGCTGCCCAAGGGGCTGTTCCAGGTGGTCTGCGGCGAAGGCCCGGACGTCGGCCCGACGATGCTGGACAACGTCGACTACGCGATGTTCACCGGCTCGACGGCCACCGGGCGGGTCATCGGCGAGCAGGCCGGACGCAACCTGATCGGCGCCTGCCTCGAGCTCGGCGGCAAGAACCCGATGATCGTCCTCGACGACGCCGACATCGACGAGACCGTGGGCGGCTCGATGTTCGCCGTCTTCGGCAACACCGGCCAGATCTGCATGCACATCGAGCGGATCTACATCCCGGAGGCGATGTACGACGAGTTCCGCGACAAGTTCGTCGCCGCCGTCGAGGGGATGCGGATCGAGGCGGCGTACGCCTTCGGGCCGGACCTGGGGGCGCTGGTCTCCCCCGACCACCTCGCACGGGTGCAGTCGCACGTCGAGGACGCGGTCGCCAAGGGCGCCACCGTGCTGACCGGCGGGAAGGCGCGCCCCGACATCGGGCCGACGTTCTTCGAGCCGACCATCCTGGAGGGCACCACGAAGGAGATGCTCCACGGCGTGACCGAGACCTTCGGGCCGGTCGTCTCGCTGCACCGCTACTCCACCCTGGAGGAGGCCATCGAGCTGGCCAACGACACCGAGTACGGGCTCAACGCCTCGGTGTGGACCACGAACTTCAAGCGCGCCCAGGCGATCGCGGCCCGGATCGAGTCCGGCAACGTGAACATCAACGACGGCCTCGCCACCGCCTACGCCTCCAAGTCGACGCCGTCGGGCGGCATGAAGCAGTCCGGCGTCGGGGCCCGCCACGGCGACCAGGGGCTGCTCAAGTACACCGAGACCCAGAACGTCGCGACCCTGAAGAAGCAGGTCATGGGGCCGCAGGGCAAGCAGACCTTCGACGACTACGCCAAGCAGATGCAGACATCGCTGCGCTGGATGCGGAAGCTCGGCATTCGTTGACGTCTTCAGCACGCTGTTCCCGCTATGCCGATCTGACCCGGGAGGAGCTCGCCGAGGTCGTCCGCGAGCTCCTCCTGATCGGTCAGCTGATCGACCGGGCCGGGATGGCGTGGTGCATCTCCGCCTTCGGTCGCGAGGAGATGCTGCGGATCGCGATCGTCGAGTGGGCCGCCGCCTCACCGATCTACACCCGGCGGATGCAGGCCGCGCTCGGCTACGCACCGGCCGTGCCGGGACAGGGTGACGTGCCGACCATCTTCAAGGGTCTCCAGCTCGACATCGGCGCACCGCCGCAGTTCATGGACTTCCGCTACACCGTCCACGACGCCCGCCACGGCGAGTTCCACCTCGACCACTGCGGCGCGCTGATGGACGTCGAGCCGATGGGCGAGGAGTACGTCCGCGGGATGTGCCACGACATCGAGGACCCCACCTTCGACGCCACCGCGATCGCGACGCATCCACGCGCCCAGGTGCGCCCGGTCCACCGCCCGCCGCGAACGCCCGCCGACCGGACGCCACACTGCCGCTGGACCGTCACCATCGACGACGCCCATCCCGAGGCGGTGGCGATCCCAGAGCTGGCGGTGAACCAGCGGTCCCGCGCGGCCGGGCTCGAGCTGGCCCCGATCGAGGCGGGCGATGAGGGCGCGGCCGACTACGCCGGGCCGCTCGTCTCCGACCTCGACTTCGCCGCGTTCTCCCACTCCGCGCTGGCGCGCATCGCCGACGAGGTCTGTCTGCAGATGGCGCTGCTCGACCGTGGCTTCACCCTCGCCCTGGAGCCACGGGCCACCTCACCGGAGCAGCTCCTCGACATCCGCCGCAAGCAGCTCGTCGGCGTCGCCGGCATCGCCGGAGCCCGGCTCGCTCGGGCCCTCTCGCTGCCGCCGGACACCATGGGCGCGCTGCGGCTGCTCGCGCTCCACCCGATGCTCAACCCTGCTGCGTACGTCTCGGTCGAGGTCGGTGCCGGCGCGCTGGTCGTCCGGCCCGCGGCCGCCGACGAGGACGGCGCCTGGGTCTCGCTGATCGGGCCGGAATGGTTCGTTCCGCTCCAGGTCGCGGTGCAGGCCCTCGACCCCCACCTCGACGTCGAGGTGACGGCCGAGGGGAGCACGGCCGACGACGGCTGGCGGGTCGAGGTCGTCAGCCGCCCCGACCCTGCCCCGGAAGCCTCCGAGGTCGCGGTGGTGCGGTTCAGCACCGGCGCGGACTTCACCTTCGAGCCGCGCCGGTCGCTGCCGATCACCCCGGTCTGAGGATCACCTGCGGCGCAGCGCGAGGACCGGGATGACCCGGTCGGTCTTCGCCTCGTACTCGCCGAAGCCCGGGCTCATCGCCTTGAACCGCTCCCAGGCCTGGTCGCGCTCGGCGCCCTTCAGCTCGGTGACCTCGACCTCGACGACGCCCTCGTCGGGAGTCTCGATCTTGGTCTCCGGATGGGCCAGGAGGTTGTGGTACCAGGCCGGGTTCTCCGGCGCGCCGGCCTTGGAGGCGGCGATCAGCCAGGTGTCGGCGTCCGGGTGGAGGTTGGCCACCGGCGAGACGCGCTCCTTGCCGGTCTTGGCGCCGGTGTGGTGCACGAGCAAGAGCCCGCGCCCGAACGGCACGGAGGTGACATTGCCGTCGTTGGCGCGGAACTCGTCGATGATCGACTGGTTCCAGTCCTTGTATTCGCTGCCTGACATCGAGTGCCTTTCCCCGAGGATCGGTTTTCATCCACTCTGGCAGACATCCCCAATGACCGCGGGTCAAACGCGGGCAAGCGCAGCGATGCGCACCTGCTCCTCCCGGTCGGTCACCTTCGCCCGCGGCCGACCGATCTCCTTGCCGGACTCGCGCTCGTGGGTGTCGAGCGTGTTCCAGCCGCTCTGGTCGACGACGACCACCCCGCGTGCCGCGAGAAGGTCGTCGAGGGACTCGCCGGCCGGGTCCGTGAGTGAGCCGGCGGCGTGGTCGTCCAGGAGGGTGCGTACGGTCTCGGCGGCGCAGGCGCGGTTGGTGCCGATCACGCCGCTGGGGCCACGCTTGGCCCAGCCGGCGGTGTAGGTGGCCCGCGCGCCGGTGACCCGGCCGGCCTCGTGGAGGAAACGGCCGGAGCCTTCCTCGCCCGGCACGCCGTCGATGCCCGCCGAGCGGTAGCCGGTGGCGCGGACGACCAGCCCGGCCTCGATCTCCTCGCCGGTGTCGAAGCGCACGCCGGCGACGGTGTCGGCGCCGAGGATCTCGGCGGGTGTCAGGCCGAAGCGGAGGACCAGCCGCTTCCCAGCGTCCGTACGCGGCCGGGCGGCCAGATCGCGGAGCAGATCGGCCTTCTGCAGCGCCGCGAAGGTGCCCGCGTCACGCTCGCTCAGGTCCGCCTCGGTCGGCAGTCCGTCCAGGTCGGCCTCGTCGACCACGACGTCGAGGTGGGGGTCGTCGGCCAGCGCCCGCAGCTCGGGACTCGTGAAGGCGGCGTGCTCGGCGCCTCGACGGGCGGTGACGACGACCTCGCGGATACCGCTGGCCGCCAGCGCCGTGAGCGCGGCGGGCGCCAGGTCGGAGGCCTGCAGCGTCTCCTCGTCGGCCAGCAGCAGCCGGGCCAGGTCGAGGGCGACGTTGCCGTTGCCGATGATGACGGCGCGCTCGTGCGCGAGCGGGAACGTGAGCGCGGCGCGGTCGGGATGGCCGTTGTACCAGCCGACGAGCTCCGCCGCCGACGTCGAGCCCGGCAGCTCCTCCCCCGGCAGGCCGAGGCTGCGGCCTTCGCCGGCACCGGTGGTGTAGACGACCGCGTGGTGGGCGCCGAGCAGCTCCTCGTGGGTGACGTCGCGCCCGATCTCCACGTTGTAGCGCGTCCGCACCCGGCGATGGCGGGCCGTCTTCGCGAAGCCGGAGACGATCTCCTTGGTGTCCAGATGGTCCGGCGCGACGCCGTAGCGGACGAGACCGTACGGGGTCGCGAGCCGGTCGATGACAGTGATCTCGACGTCGCAGCGGCGGGTGGCGGCGAGCTCCTCGGCGACGTACCAACCGGCCGGGCCGGCCCCCACCACGGCCACCTTGAGCGGGCCTCCGGCGATCTTCGCGCCGGGCGGCGGCAGCGGGGCGGGCTCGTCCTGCTCGCCGGTGAACTCGAAGAAGGCCGCGTTGATGTCGACGTAGGGCGCGAACGCGTCCGGGACCTCGTAGTCCGGGAAGATCGCGTTGACCGGACAGGCGTCCTCGCAGGCGCCGCAGTCGATGCACTCGTCGGGGTGGATGTAGAGCATCTCGGCGGCACCGAACCCGGGCTCGTCCGGGCCCGGGTGGATGCAGTCGACCGGGCACACCTCCACGCAGGAGGCGTCGTTGCAGCAGGACTGGGTGATGACGTACGTCATGAGCGCTGAGCCTTCCGCCGGGCCTTCCGCTGGGCCTTTCCGATCGTCTCCTCGACGACCGTGTTCATCCTGGCCCCGTCGGGCCACCCCGCGTAGTGACTCAGGAACACCACGATCTCGCGCAGCTCGTCCTCGGACAGCTCGCCGTTGGCGTACGCCGCGGGGATCTGGATCCCGAGCACGTCGGCGGCGCCCCTGCCGGCGAGCAGGCCGATCAGCAGGAGCCGACGGTCGCGCGTGGTCAGGCCCGGGCGCTGCCAGATGTCGCCGAAGAGGTGGTCGGCGGTGTAGCGGAAGAAGTCACCCTCGCCATCGGCCATGTCGAAGCCGTAGACCTCCTCCATCTTCCGCAGTCCCCGGGCCCGCGCCTCAGGGAGGTCGGCGAACTTGTCGTCCGCCACCGGTGGCGACGTCGTGGAGGGCATCCCCAACCCCGGAGCCAGGCGCTCGAGCGCGA
The DNA here is from genome assembly GCF_036090055.1 of Nocardioides sp. NBC_00368. Taxonomy (NCBI): domain Bacteria; kingdom Bacillati; phylum Actinomycetota; class Actinomycetes; order Propionibacteriales; family Nocardioidaceae; genus Nocardioides; species Nocardioides sp. NBC_00368. The sequence continues at coordinate 1,096,183 of NZ_CP107970.1, read as the reverse complement.
GGCGGGCGAGCGGCACGTCGACGTCGAGCTCGTCGGCGAGCGCGACCGCGAAGCCGAGGTCCTTCTCCCCCAGCGCGACCACGTGACCGAAGACGCCGTGCCAGAAGTCGGTCTCCTCGATCGGTGCGGTGGTGTCGCGGTGCATGATCGCGCCCGGGCCACCGGTGATCGCGTCGGTGTGGCGTACGACCTCCCCGAGCGCGACCAGGTCGAGGCCGGCCGCCTCGGCGAGACGCTGGGCCTCGGTCGCGGCGGTGAACGAGGCGAAGTGGAGCAGGTTGCGGGCCAGCTTCAGCCTGGTCCCCGCACCGATCTCACCGGCATGGACCACCTTGGTGCCCATCGCCGCCAGGACCGGTGCGGCGGCTGCGTACGCCTCGGGGGTGCCGCCGACGAGGATCGCCAGGGTGCCCTCGGCCGCCCCCATCGGGCCGCCGGAGACCGGGGCGTCGAGCACCTGCACGCCGTGCGGCTCCGCGGTCGCGGCCAAGGCGGCAGGCGTCTCCGGGGCGACCGTGGAGTGCACCAGGACCGTCAACGGAGGCTGCTCCGAGCGGTCGGCCGCGATCACCTCGGCGATGACCTGGCGGACCTGCTCGTCGTCGCGCACCATCACGCTGAGCACGTCGACGGCCGAGGCCAGCTCGCCGACCGAGGCGGCGGTCTTCGCACCGGCGGCACCGAGCTCGGCGACGGGCTCCTCGGCGATGTCATGGACCCACAGCTCGATCCCGTCCGTGCCCGCGAGCCGGAGCGCCATCGGCTTGCCGATGTTGCCCAGCCCCACAAAACCTGCGCGTGTCCCCTTCGCCGTGCTCACAGCCGGAACGTCCCTCCACCGTCGACGGCGATGATCTGCCCGGAGATCCACGAGGACTCCTCGGAGAGGAGGAACTTCGCGGTCCCGACCATGTCCTCGGTGGTGCCGAGGCGCTTGATCGCCATGCCCTTCGTCATCTCTCGCGCCGCGTCGCCGGCCTGCACCCGGGTCGCCTCGGTGTCGGTCGGCCCCGGCGCGATCGCGTTCACCCGGATGTTCATCCCACCGAGCTCGTGGGCGAGCTGCTGGGTCAGTCCGTTGATGCCGACCTTCGCCAGCCCGTAGAAACCGGAGTAGAGGTAGGCCGCGGTCGAGGACTGGTTGACGATCGCGCCGCCGCCCCGCTTCTGCATCGCCGGGTAGACGGCGCGGGTCATCACCAGGGCACCGTTGAGGTTCACGCTCATGAACTTCTCGTAGTAGTCCCAGTCGACGGTGATGAGCAGGTCGAAGGCCATGTCTCCATAGATCGCGGCGTTGTTGACCAGACCGTCGATCCCGCCGTACGCCTCGGTCGTCTCGGCCACCAGCGCGGCCGCGGAGGCGTGGTCGGAGACGTCGCAGCGTACGAACCTGGCGACTCCCCCGGCCGCCTCGATCTCCTTGGCGACCTGCTGCCCCTTCTCCTCGTTCAGATCGGCGACCACGGCGGCGGCCCCTTCGGCTGCCAGCCCCTTCGCGTACGCCTCGCCGATCCCCTGCGCCGCCCCGGTGACGACGAAAACCTTGCCCTCGAACCTCATCCGTCCGTCCTCTCCCACGCCGACCCGGCGCGTCTGTCCCAAGCTCCACCGCCGACCCGGCGCGTCTGCCCCAGATCACCCCGCCGACTCGGCGCATCTGTCCCAGCGTTCGCCACCCATTCGGCACAACAGCCCCGCAGACCCGCGTCCACTCGGCGTATCTGTCCCACAACCCCGTGCCCAGTCGGCGCAAATGTCCCGACCGCCCTCGATAGGACGGGCCTGATGAGACATACGCGCCGACTCGAGGCCCTCAGCCGGGACAGATGCGCCGACTGGGCGGTCGGCTGCGGGACATACGGGCCGAGTGGGCGGGATTTCCTGGGGCAGATGCGCCGGGTCGGGGGTTTCATGCCGGCTCCGCGATGAGTTTTGTCTCGAGGTACTCCTCGAAGCCTTCGACGCCCATCTCCCGGCCGAGGCCGGACTGCTTGTAGCCACCGAAGGGGGCGTCGGGGCCGAACCACTGGCCGCCGTTGACGCCGATGGTGCCGGTGCGGATCCGGGCGGCCACCGACTTCGCGCGCTCCAGCGATCCGGACTCGACCGAGCCGGAGAGGCCGTAGGGCGAGTCGTTGGCGATGCGTACGGCATCGTCGTCGCCGTCGTGCGCGATGACCGTGAGCACGGGGCCGAAGATCTCCTCGCGGGCGACGCGGGCGGTGTTGTCGAGGCCCGCGATCACCGTGGGCTGGACCCAGAACCCCGCGGCCAGCTCACCCTCCTGGACGGCGGCAGCGCCGCCGGTGGCGATGCGGCCGCCCTCCTCCTCGGCGAGCGCCAGGTAGCCGAGGATCCGGTCACGCTGGACCGCGGAGATCACCGGGCCGCAGATCGTGCCGGGCTCGGCCGGGTCGCCCGCGCCGAGCGAGGACATGGTCGCGGCGGCGGCCTCGACGGCCGCGTCGTAGGACGCCCGGGGCACCAGCAGCCGGGTCGTCAGCGCACAGCCCTGACCTGCGTGCACGGCCACCGAGAAGGCCGCCATCGACGCGGCCGAGGCCACGTCGGCGTCGTCGAGGACGATCGCCGCGGACTTGCCGCCGAGCTCGAGGAAGACCTTCTTCAGGTTCGGCGCCGCGGCCGCCATGATGGCCCGGCCGGTGGCCGTGGAGCCGGTGAAGGAGACCAGGTCGACCCGCGGGTCCTCGGCCAGCATGGCGGCGACGCGGTTGTCGCGCGGGCTGACCACGTTGAACACCCCCGGAGGCAGGTCGGTGTGCTCGGCGGCCAGGCGTCCGAGCTCCGCGGCCAGCCACGGGGTGTCGGGTGCTGGCTTGAGGATCACGGTGTTGCCCGCGGCCAGTGCCGGCCCGATCTTGGCCAGGTTGATCTGGTTGGGGAAGTTCCACGGCGTGATCGCCGCGACCACCCCGACAGCTTCCTTGCGCACGGTGCGGCGCGAGGAGATGCCCATCGTGACCCCGACCCCCAGATCTCGCGACCACTCGTAGGACTCGGCCAGGTCGATGGTCCACCGCAGTGTGTCGACCGGGGTGTCGAACTGGGGCCCGGCCACCAGGAAGGCCGGCGCGCCGACCTCCGCGGTCGTCAGCTCACGCAGCGCAGCGGCGTTGTCGAGGATCGCCTGGTGCAGCTGGCGCAGGCAGCGAACCCGGAACGCCACGTCGGTCGACCAGTCGGTCTCGTCGAAGGCCCGGCGCGCGGCGGCGATGGCGGCGTCCATGTCCTGGGCCGTCGAGTCGGGCGCGCGGCCGATCTCCTGTCCGGTGGCCGGGTTGAGGATCGCGTACGTCTCGCCGGATGCGGCCGCGCCGAGCTTGCCGTCGACGAGCTGCTGGGCGGGCGGGTTGGTGGGGTTTCGGTTCGTCACACGGGCTCCTGTCGAAGCGAAGCCAGAGACGGTTTGCTCTGGGTCACGAAGTTCCCGGCCGCGACGGGTGGCGGCCAGACGGTCGAGGGCAGGTCGGCGAGGCGGTAGTGACCGGGCTGCTCGATGCCGTTGAGGGACATCCGCTCCAGCAGCCCCGCGGTCGCCTTCTTGGCCTTCACGATGTCGAGGAAGGTGGTCGCGGTGGACCCGAGGTCGAACCAGTCCCGCTGCCAGGCGAACTCCAGCCCGTCGCCGCCGGGCCGCCGCGTGAGGCCGAACCAGGAGCCGCCGATGCCGAGGATCTCGTACTCCTCGCCGGTCGCGTCGTCGACGATCCCGGCCCGCTGCCTCCAGAACCCGATCACCATCGCGTTGACGTCGTCGATGACCGTCGCCTGGTAGTCGTAGTGCCAGCCCTCGAGCCCGGCCATCTCGGTGCCGAGCGCCCACTCCCGGATCTGCTCGCGACCCACGGCCATGAAGTGCTCGTCGGGGGTATACATCCAGCCGTACGTCGCGTCCTCGGCGTACGCGTCGGCCAGCGGCGCCCAGTCACCCTCAGCCTCTGCTTGACGGTTAAGGTCGAGCCACTCGGCCCAGAACCGTTCGATCTCGGTGCGGTCCATGTCAGTCCTCCCTGTTGATCGTCTCGGGCTCCGCTTCGACCAGGGTGAGAGCGAAAGCCGGGCAGTACTTGACGGCCGCACGCGCGGCCGCGATCTGGTCTGCGGACGGGTCGGGGACGCGTACGACGACGTGATAGCCGTCCTCGTCGAAGCCGAAGAGCTCCGGTGCCTCGGCGAGGCACTCCTGGTGCCCCTGGCACAGACCCAGGTCAGCGGTCAGCGTCACGACCGCCTCCTCCGGTAGCGGACCCGGCAGGGCTGCTGGAGCTGGATCACCATCTTGGTGAAGTCGTCGGCGTACGACTCCAGCGGCTGCGCCGCCTCGAACGAGTAGTCGCGCAGGATGACCGAGAAGATCGCCTTCATCTGCATCATCGCGAACGCGTTGCCGACGCAGCGGTGCTTGCCGGCGCCGAACGGGATCCAGGTCCAGCGGTTCTGCATGTCCTCCTGGCGCGGGTCGATGTAGCGCGACGGGTCGAAGGCCTCCGCCTTCGGGAAGTCCTCCTCGATCCGGTTGGAGACCCGCGGCGAGGCGGCGAGCAGGGTGCCGGCCGGGATGGTCTCGCCGAGCAGCTCGAAGTCCTCGCGAACCAGACGCATCAGGATGATCAGCGGCGGATGCAGCCGCAGCGTCTCCTTGAGCGCGGCCTCGAGCACCGGGATGGAACGCAGCGCCTGGAAGGAGACCTCGCTGCCGTCGGCGTACAGCTCGTCGAGCTCTTGGACGACATCGCCCATGACCTCGGGGTTCCGCAGCAGCTCGATCATCGCCCAGGACGCCGTGCCCGAGGAGGTGTGGTGGCCCGCGAACATCATCGAGATGAAGATCCCGGTGATGGTGTCGGTGTCCATGTCGATCGAGATCAGTACGTCGAGCAGGTCGCGCTCCTCACGCGGGACCTTGCCCCGGGCGACCCGCTTGTCGACGATCGCCTGGACGAGCGCGACCAGGCGCTCCCGGGCGGCGTCGCGCCTCCGGAAGTTCTCGATGTCCGCGTACGCGTCGACGTACGCGATCGCGTCCGTGCCGTGCTCGAGCTCGTGATAGTGCTGGGCGAACGAGGAGTCGAGCTCCTCGCGGAACGGCTTGCCGACCAGGCACGCCGAGGTCGTGTAGATGGTCAGCTCGGCGAAGAAGTCGAGCAGGTCGATCTCCCCTTCCTCGCCCCAGCCGGCGATCATCCGGCGGATCTCGGCCTCGATCGTCTGCGCGTGCCCGCGCATCATGTCGCCGCGCAGCGCCTGGTTCTTCAGCATCTGCTGGCGCTCCTCGGGCGAGGCGTCGAAGACGACGCCCTTGCCGAAGATCGGCGTCATGAACGGGTACGCAGCCGCCTGGTCGAGCACGTCGTCGGGCGCCCGGAAGAACGCCTCGTTGGCCTCGGCACCGGTGACCAGGACGACGTCCTTGTCGGCGAGCCGGAAGCGGCCGAGGTCGCCGCACTCCTCGCGGACGCGGGTGAACAGCGAGATCGGGTCGACCCGCATCTCGGGCAGGTGCCTGGTGCCGCGGATGATCTCGGGGACGCTCGGGTCGTGGTCGTCCAGGACGGTGGAAACGGTGGGGATCGTCATGCTCTCTCCTGCCGCCGGTCGCTTCGCTCCCCGGCCCCTTCGGGAACGACGGGTGCCTCGGGGTTGACGTCGATCGTGCTGATGTGGACGCCGCGCGGAGCGGTCACGATCGTCGTGATCGCGTCGGCCTGAGCGCGCGCCTTGAGGAAGTGCGGGTGCCGGGCCAGGCCCCAGCGGACCCACTGCTCCAGCACGAACCCGCCGAGCTCGGCGGGCCACTCGTTGCCGATGTCGGAGTGGGTCGGGCCGGGGCGCACGACGGAAGCCCTGACGCCCGTGCCCTCGAGCTCCATCTGGAGCGCGGCAACCATGCCTTCCAGGCCCCACTTCGAGGCTGCGTACGCGCCCATGAAGGGTCGTGGCCTCACCGCCACGTCGGAAGAGAGGAAGACCAGGTCGCCGCGGCGCCGCTCGATCATCCCCGGCCCGAAGGCGCGCAGGACCCGGTGGGCGCCGAGGAGGTTGATGTCGACCTGGCCGGCGAAGGCCTCGGTGGGGACGTCGACGGTCGCGCCCGGATGAGTGACGCCGGCGTTGCTGACCACGACCTCGACATCGCCCAGATCGGCGGTCACCTTCGCGGCGAACTCGGCCACCGAGTCGTCACTGGTCACGTCGAGCGGGTGCGCCACCGCCTCTCCCCCGTCGGCCCGGATCGCGGCGGCGATCTCCTCGACCCGGTCGACCCGGCGAGCCCCCAGCGCGACCGGGAATCCGGCCGCGGCCAGCGTCTTCGCAGTCTCCGCACCGATCCCCGACGACGCCCCCGTGATCACCGCCGGGCGGCGGTCGGGCTGTGCGTACTTGCTCATGCGTCCTCCCGGGATGCTGACCGAGGTAACTCGGCGACTGCGCACTTCCTTCGCGGAACTCCACGAAGGAAGTGATCGCTCAACGAGGTACCTCGGTGGATGTCCACACCGCTCACCGAGGTAACTCGGTGAGCATCCACGGCGCTCATCGCGCCCTCAAGGTGAACGAGACAGGTAACCGGGCAAAGCCGCGCACGCTCGTGGAGTGCACCCGGACGGCCCGGTCGGCGTCGACCTCGAACCCGGACGTACGCCGCACCAGCTCAGCCAGCACGACCTTGGCCTCGAGCCGGGCGAGGTTGGCGCCGAGGCAGAAGTGCCGGCCGACGCCGAAGCTCATGATCCTGCCGAGCTCCTCGGGCGGGCGGTGGATGTCGAAGACGTCCGGCGCGGTGAAGACCCGCTCGTCGCGGTTGGCCGAGCCGAGCAGGACCAGCAGCTTCGATCCGGCCGGCACGACCTGGCCGTGGAGCTCGACGTCCTCGGCCACGTAGCGGGCCAGCATCTGGCTCGAGGTGTCGTGGCGCAGGGTCTCCTCGATCCACGAGCCGACCGGTGTGGTGTCGGCGGGATCGGCGAAGACGTCCGTGAGCTGGGCGGGATGGGCGCCGAGGTGGAAGAGCGCATTGCCGAGCAGCTTGGTCGTGGTCTCGTTGCCGGCCACGACCATCAGGAACAGGAATGCGATCACCTCGTGGTCGAGCAGCCGGTCGCCGTCGACCTCGGCCTCGAGGAGCGCCGAGGTGAGGTCCTCGCGCGGCTGCCTGCGCCGCTGCGCGACCATCTCGGCGTAGTAGCCGATCAGCTCCAGCGCGGCCGTCATCCCGGCCTCCGGCACGTCGCGTACGCCGTCCTCCCGGTGCACCACCAGGTCGGCCAGCCGCCGCACCTCGTCCCGGTCGGCGGCGGGAACGCCCATCATCTCCGAGATGACGTCCATCGGGAGCTTTCCGGCGAGCTCCGCGATCCAGTCCACCTCCCCGGCATCCGCCGACAGCACGGCCAGCGCGTCGAGGTAGTGGTCTGCCATCGCCTGGATCTGCGGCGTCAGCTCGCGGACCCGCCGGGGCGTGAACCCGGCCGAGACCAGCTTGCGCAGCCGGGTCTGCGCGGCCCCGTCCAGGGCGAGGAACGACATCACCCGGTGGGCGTCGGCGTTCCACGCGCTCGCGTCGAGCGAGACCCCCATCCGGTTGGAGAAGGTCACGTCGTTCTTGATCGCGGCGTGCACGTCGGCGTGCCGGGAGAGCGCCCAGAAGTCGTCGGAGGCGTTGTAGTAGAGCGGCGCCTCCTTCCGAAGCCGGGCGTAGACCGGGTAAGGGTCCTCGTGGAAGTCGTAGTCGTAGGGGTCGAAGATCTCGGTGGTGATGGTCGTCATCTCATTCCTCCCCGACGATCACGGCGACGACCGGGGCGAGCCGGTCGGCCATCTCGTCGTAGGTCATCAGGCCCATGCCCGCCTGCAGCAGCGCGCCCGAGAAGGCGAGCAGCAGCGCTTCGCGCACCGCATCCTCGGCGCCGTCCCCGAGCGCCGCCTCGAACCGGGCGGCGAACTCGCCCCCGATCCGCAGCCGCAGCCGCTCGACGTCGGCATCGCTGCCCAGCAGCGCCGGCGTGACCGCGGCCGCGAGCGCCGGTTCCTCGGCGATCCTCGTGGTCAGGCCGCGTACGGCCCCCTGCACCCGCTCCACACGCGATCCGGTCAGGATCGTCGAGGAGGCCTGGGTGAGGTGGCGCCAGAAGAGCTCGGCGAAGAGGCGGCTCTTGGAGGCGAGGTAGGTGTAGGCCGTCGCCGAGGAGACTCCGGCCCGCGCGGCGACCGCGCGGATGGTGAGCGCCTCGTGCCCGACCTCACGCAGCTCCTGCAGGCCCGCGGCGAACAGTCGCTCGACCGTCTCCGTCTGTCGGATGCTCGTTGCGCTGGACACGTGTCCAGATTAGAACACGTTCTTGTTTTCGACAAGGGGTGATCGGCGCCGGTTCGGGGTACCGCACCTCTATGCCGAGAACTGACGTGCTGGGCGAGGAGCTCCAGCGACAACGCGACGTACTCAAGCGGGTGGGCGCGACGTTGAAGGCCGCCGAGATCCCGTTCGCACTGGCCGGCGGCTACGCGGTCTGGACCCGTGGCGGACCGGAGAGCACCCACGACGTCGACTTCGTCCTGCCCGAGGACTGCGTCGAGGAGGCCGTGCAGGCGCTGACCGAGAACGGGATGGATTCGGTCACCGCCCCCGAGGACTGGCTGGTGAAGGTCGGACGCGACACCGTGGTCGTCGACCTGATCCACCGGCTGCCGACCGGGCCGGTCGACGAGGGGCTGCTGGTGCGGTGTACCGAGCTTCCGGTCGATTCCGTGACCATGCCCGTCATGTCGGCGACGGACCTGCTCATCTCGCGCATGCTGGCGCTGAGCGAGCATGCCTGCGACCTCTCGCCGATCCTCGGCTGCGCCCGCGCCCTGCGCGAGCAGATCGACTGGCAGCTGGTGCGACAGGAGGCGAAGCGGAGCCCCTTCGCACAGACCGCGCTCGGCCTGCTGGACGCGCTCGCCATCATGGAAGGAAGCAGTATGGGAGGCGACGATGCCTGACCCGATTCGCGTGGCAGCCGTCGGCGACGTACATCTCGCCGACGACCTGCGAGGACGCTACGCACCACTGCTCGAGGGAATCTCCGCAGAGGCCGACGCGCTGCTCGTTGCCGGCGATCTCACCCAGCACGGCACGGTCGAGGAGGCCGAGGCGTTCGCCGACGAGTTCGGCGTCGCCGACGTGCCCGTCCTCGTCGTGCTCGGCAACCACGACTACCACTCCGGGGCCGAACGGGACATCACCCGACTGCTGGAGGACCGCGGGATGACCGTGCTCGAAGGCACCTCGACCACCATCGACACGGACGCCGGCCGGCTCGGCGTCGCTGGGGTCAAGGGCTTCTGTCTCGGCTTCCTCGGCCGCTCCGCGGCCGACTTCGGAGAGCCGCAGATGAAGGCCTTCACCGGCCACGGCATCGAGACCGCCGACGTGCTGCGCAAAGCCCTCGACGACCTCGGCGACGAGCCCGACGTGACCGTCGCCCTGTCGCACTTCGCTCCCGTCGACGAGACCCTGGTCGGGGAGCCGAAGGAGATCTGGCCGTTCCTCGGCAACTACCGGCTTGGCGAGGCGATCGACGAGACCGGCGTCGACCTGGCTCTCCACGGCCATGCCCACGCCGGACGTGAGAAGGGCCTCACCCCGGCCGGGGTCCCCGTACGCAACGTCGCCCAGCCCGTCATCCAGGCAGCGTTCCGCGTCTACGACGTCGTCCCGAGGAGGTCGGCATGAACGAACAGCTGGCACGAGATCTGGAGCGCGACATCGCGACCGACCCACGCACCAACGAGCTGGGCATCCGGGTCCAGGTACGCGGCGACCATCTCGTCGTCTCCGGCGAGGTCGCCTCCGAGGAGCGTCGGGGCACGGTCCTCGAGGTCGTCAGGGAGCACGAGCCCGGACTCGAGATCATCGACCACATCATGCTCAGCGCCGAGCCCGGTCCGGGCGGGCCCGGCCACGAGAAGATCGACCCACCACAGAGGAGCTGATCCCCATGAACAGCGCTGTCATCGCGGTCACGATCGGGATGATCGTGTTCTGGACCGTCCTGATGCTGATCGCCGCCTTCCTCGACCGGCGTCGCGGCCGCCAGATCGAGCACGACCTCACCGAGATGGAGCGCGAGTACCATCTCGACGGCCGCGACCGGTACGGAAGCTTCGACCACCGGCCTCGCTCCCACCGCTGAGCCCGCTCAGGCCCCCGGCGGAAGCTTCGTGAAGTCGGGCTCGCGCCCCTCGGCGAAGGCGACGAGCGCCTCGATGTTGGCGGGCCCACCCAGCAGCTCGGCGAACTTGGCGTTCTCCAGCTCCCGGGCCGCCTCGATCCCCGGGCGCAGCGACGCGGTCATCGTCTCCTTGACCGCGACCAGGCTGCTGATCGGCCGCGAGGCGAGCGTGGCGGCATGGTCCCACGCGGTGGCGAGGAGCTCGTCGGGGTCGGTGAGCCGCCACACGAGTCCCATCTGCTGAGCCTCCGCCGCGCTGACCCACTCCCCCGACATCAGCATCCAGGCGGCGTTCTGCCGACCGATCAGCCGCGGGAACAGGAAGCTCGATGCCGCCTCCGGCGCCACCCCGAGCGTGGTGAATGGCGTCTTGAACCTCGCTGCGGTGGAGGCGAAGACCAGGTCGGCGTAGCCGAGCAGGGTCGCGCCGATGCCGAGCCCGAGCCCGTTGACCGCGACGACCAGCGGCTTGGAGAACGCCACCAGGGAGTCGAGCAGGCCGATGAACCCGTGAGAGGCGCCGTCGCCGGCATCCTCGCGAGCATCCTCGCCGGCACTCGAGGCGGTCTCCTTCATCTCGATCAGGTCGGTGCCCGCAGAGAAGGCCCGCCCGGTCCCGGTCAGCAGGACGACTGCCACCTCCGGGTCCTCGTCGGCGGCGCGCAACGCCTCGGCGAGCGCGACGTAGAGGGCCTGGCTGAAGGCGTTGAGCTGGTCGGGTCGGTTGAGGGTCAGCGTACGGACGCGGTCGCGGTCCTCGCTCAGCAACAGGTCGGACATCAGGCCGCCCCGAGGATGAGGTCGGCGGCGCGCTCCCCGATCATGATGGCGGGCGCGTTGGTGTTGCCACCGGTGATCGAGGGCATCACGCTGGCGTCGGCGACCCGCAGGCCGTCGATGCCCTTCACGCGCAGCGACGGGTCGACGACCGCACGCTCGTCCGAGCCCATCCGGCAGGTGCCCACGCCGTGGTAGACGCTGTGCACGATGTTGGGCAGCAGCTCACGGGTGGCCTCGGCGCCGGCGTAGTCGGGGCCGGGCGTGATCTCGCCCTGGTTGTCACCGAGGCCGACCATCATCTCGCGCACCTTCGCGATCCCGTCCAGGAGCACCTCGGTGTCCTTGCCCGAACTCAGGTAGGCCGGGTCGAGCAGCGGGTGTGTGAACGGGTCGGCGCTGGCCAGGCGTACGGTGCCGCGGCTCTCGGGATAGATCAGCGTCGGCAGGATGCACAGGCCGGGCCTGCTCGTCGGCGGCCGGATCGCCTTCTCGCCGTCCTGGTTCGGGAACGGGTAGACCCAGTAGAGGACGTGCAGCTGCAGGTCGGGGACCTGGCCGGCCAGGGCGCTGCGTACGAATCCGAAGGCCTCGAACTGCGAGCCGGCCGCCCAGCCCTTGCGGGTGAGCCGCGACTTCGCGAAGCCGGCGGCGAAGTAGGCGGGCGTGGGCCGCCGCAGCGCGGAGTCCATCCGGAAGGAGACCGGCACGAAGAGGTGGTCGTGGAAGTTGTCGCCGACCGGGAGGTCGGCGTGGACCTCGATGCCGTGCTCACGGAGGTGGCCGGAATGACCGATTCCGGAGAGCATCAGCAGGTGCGGCGAGCCGTAGACGCCGGCCGAGACGATCACCTCGCGGGTCGCCCGGATCGCCTGCTTCTCACCGTCGGCGCCGACCACCTCGACGCCGGTCGCGCGCGAGCCCTCGATGCGTACGCGGGTGACCTGCGCCTTGGTCAGGATCAGCAGATTGTCCAGGGGCTCGCGCAGATAGGCCTTCGAGGCGGAGTATCTGCGTCCCTCGGACGCAGAGAGCTGGACGACGCCGACGCCCTCCTGCTCCTTGCCGTTGTAGTCGTCGAGCGCGCTGACCCCGAGCCGCTTGGGCGCCTCCTCGAGCCAGGTCTGTGCGGCCGGGGTGAGGTCCTTCTGGTAGCGCACCTTCACCGGCCCACCCTCGCCGCGGAACTCGTCCGCGCCACCCTCGAAGTCCTCCATCCGCCTGAACGCGGGCAGCACGTCGTCGTAGGACCAGCCGGTCGCGCCGTCGGCCGCCCAGTCGTCGAAGTTCTGCCGGTTGCCGCGCACCCAGAGCATCCCGTTGATCGAGGACGAGCCGCCCAGCACCTTGCCGCGGGTCATCGGGATGACCCGGTCGAGGGCGGCGCTCTGCGGCACCGACTTGTAGCCCCAGTCGACCAGCTTCTTGAGCTGTGGCGTGGAGAGCATCGCGGCGACCGCGCCGGGGAGCTCGAGGAGGTTCTTGATCCCGAAGGCGGTGTCCTTGGTGCCCGCCTCGATCACGATCACGCTGGCACCGCTCTCGGCCAGCCTGCGGGCGGTGGCACACCCCGCGCTCCCGGCTCCTACGACGATGTAGTCGGCTTCCATGTTCACTTCTCTCTCCCGGTGATCCCTTCCGGAAAGACTAGAACACGTTCTACTGTTGTGTCATGCGCCACGGCATCGTCCTGTTCACCTCGGACCGCGGCATCGCGCCCGCCGAGCTCGCCTCCGCCGCCGAGGATCGCGGCTTCGACACGTTCTACGTGCCCGAGCACACCCACATCCCGGTACGCCGCGACGCCCTGCACCCCACCGGCGGCACCGAGCTCCCCGACGACCGCTACCTGCGTACGCTCGACCCCTGGGTGACGCTCGGGACGTGCGCCGCGGTGACCTCACGGATCGGGCTTTCGACCGCGGTGGCACTGCCGGTCGAGTCCGACCCGATCACGCTGGCCAAGACGATCGCGACCCTCGACCACCTCTCCGGCGGCCGGGTCTCGCTGGGCGTCGGGTTCGGCTGGAACACCGACGAGCTCGCCGACCACGGCATCCCCGGCGACCGCAAGCGCACCGCGCTGAAGGAGTACCTCGAGGCGATGCGCGCCCTGTGGACCGAGGAGGAGGCCGCCTACGACGGGGAGTTCGTCTCCTTCGGCCCCTCCTGGGCCTACCCGAAGCCACCGCAGGGCCGAATCCCGACGATCGTCGGCGCCGGCGGCGGGCCCAAGACGCTGCGCTGGATCGCCCGCAACGCCGAGGGGTGGATGTCGACCCCGACCGAGGCCGGCATCGGCGACAAGGTCAAGACCCTCCAGGACGAGTGGGAGTCAGCCGGCCGCGAGGGCAAACCGGACGTCCGGGTGCTCGTCGCCAAGCGGCCGACTCCGGAGGACCTGACGGAGTGGTCGGTCGCCGACGAGCTGATCTGGGGCGTCCCCGACACGGAACCCGCCGGCGTACTCACCTACCTCGACAAGCTCGCCACCCGCCTGAATTTGGCCTGACCGACCGCCGACTCGGCGCAACTGTCCCATCAGCCATCGCCGAGTCGGCGCATCTGTCCCAGATTTCGGCGCCCACTCGGCGCGAATGTCCCGCTGCGGTGGAGCAGTTGCGCCGACTCGGCGCTCTCCCACGAGACAGATGCGCCGACTCGGCATTCTCACGCGGGACAGACGCGCCGAGTCGGCGTCAGTTACCGCCCAGAACCTGGTTGAGGAAGGTCATCACGCGGGCCAGGCCGGCGCGCGATGCGGGCGAGATTCCAGGCAGGGTGAGATAGGCATGGGTCGCCAGGGTCGGGCAGTGCAGGGCGACCTCCACCCCGGCCGTACGCAGCGCCGCGGCGTAGCGCTCGGCGTGCCTGCGCAGAGGGTCGAACCGCGCGGTGAGAATGAGCGCCGGCGGCAGGCCCGCATGGGAGGCCGCGCGCAGCGGCGAGACCGCCCATTCCTCGGCGCGCGACCCGTCCCCGCCGAGGTAGTGCTCCACGATCCCGCCGAGCCCGGGCCCGCGCAGGCCGACGAGGTCGACGACCGGGTAGATGAGCACCTGGCCACGGATCCGGGGCCCACCCTCGTCGCGGGCGCGCAGAGCCGTCACCGCCGCGAGGGTGCCGCCGGCACTGTCGCCCAGCACCGCGATCCGGTCGGCGTCGCCGCCCAGGTCGACGGCATGGGCGACCACCCAGCGAAGCGCCGTCCAGCAGTCCTCGACCGCCGCCGGATAGGGGTGCTCCGGCGCCAGCCGGTAAGCCGGTGCGACCACGACCGCTCCCGTGCGGGCCGCTATCCGCCCGGCCATCCAGCGGGACTGCTCGGGCGAGCCCCAGCACCAGCCGCCGCCATGGAAGGCCAGCACGATCGGTCGCCCGGCAGCGGAGGCCGCGGGAGCTCGCGGGGCGTGCACACGCAGCCGCATCTCGTCGGCCCAGACCTCCCGCATCACCGCTCCCGGGTCCTCTGCACCGAAGACCCAGGTCAGGCGAGGGTTCGCCAGCAGCGCCGCACGCCGCTCACGCAGCTCGACCATCCCGTCCACACCGCGATCCTGCACCTCGACGGCGGCCCACGTCGTGACATCTGACCGACCGACGGCCGAACGGAAGCCCACGACCGACCCATTTATAGAACACGTTCTGCCATGATCGGGTCATGAGTGACATCAGGGAGATCGAGCAGCTCAAGTTCCGCTACGTACGCCTCCTCGACACCAAGCAGTGGGACGAGTTCGCCACCTGCTTCAGCGACTACGCCACCGCCGACTACGCCGGCCTCTCCTTCGGTTCGCCCGGCGAGCTGGTCGACTACATGCGCACCAACCTGCCGGCCGAGATCATCACGATGCACCACCTCCACCACCCCGAGATCACGGTCGACGGCGACGCCGCCACCGGCCGCTGGTACCTCTACGACAAGGTCTTCGCGCCCGCCTTCGAGTTCGCCCTCGAGGGCGCCGCCTTCTACGAGGACCGCTACGTCCGTACGCCGCAGGGCTGGCGCATCGCCCACACCGGCTACGAGCGCACCTGGGAGCTCACCACCAGCCTCAAGGACCAGCCCAGCGCGAAGCTGACCGGACCCGGCGGACCGGCCACGCACGCCTGAGGCGCCCGCAAGGCCCAGCGATCTGGGATCTTGCGAAACACCGTCCGGACGATGGGATCAGCCGACCTCGTACTGCCCCACCTCGACGAAGTGCTGCAGGGCCTCGAAACTGCCATCCTCCAAGGCCGCGATCGCGGCCTGCTCGAGAGCACTTCCGTCCTCGGCCCGGCCGAGAATCCGGAAGGTCTCGAAGCGATAGTCCTCCCACAGTGCCGCTCGGTAACCGGTCTGGAGGAACTCCTCGAGTGCCTCCGCCGATCCGTCGTCAAGCGCCGCCTCCGCGGCTCGGTGTACCGCCGTGCCCGACTCCGCCTCTCCGAGTATCCGGAAGATCTTCACCCGGTTGTCCTCGGTGCGCGGACCCCAGCGTCCGGTCTCCAAGAAGTAGGCGAGCGCCTCGGCCGAGCCGTCGTCCAGGGCTGCTTCTGCCGCGGCTCGCTCCGCGGGGCCCGTGTTCGGATCACCCAGGATCTGGAACACCCGCGCCCGATCATCCTCGTACTGCGCGATCGCTCGGCCGGTCTCCAGGAAGTAGGTCATCGCCTCGACGCTGCCGTCCGCCAGCGCCTCGTGCGCCTTCTCCAACACCGTGCGCCCGCTCGCAGGGTCGTCGATGATGGCCTGGATCGCGGCGCGCAACGCTTCCGGATCCGTCTCCTCGGCAGCCTCCACGGAGACCGGCGCCATGATCGTGGAGACCTGACCTGCGGGGGCCGCGACGGCGGCCGGTCCGATCTGCAGCAACGATCCGACGAGCAAGGTCAAGCCTGCTCCCTGGACAACGCGCGTGGGTTTCATCTGATCTCCTCGAGCCGGGGACGCGATCGCCGCGTCGAGTATCCAGACGTCGCCGGCAGGCCGGCAACGCCATTTCGGCGAAGGCCCCCCGACGTCACCCGGGCCGTGGCTGCCGACGCTAGGTTGTGGAGCATGCGGATCGTGTTCGGTGCCGACGACGAGAACGAGACGACGCGGGCGGTGCTCGCCCACCTGCGTGGGCGTGGCGAGGTGGAGGTCCTCACCACCACCTCCTGGCCCGATCTCGGTGCCGGCATCGGCCGGGCCGTTGTCGAGGGGCGCGCCGACGTCGGCGTGGTGATGTGCTGGACCGGCACCGGCACGGCGATCGCCGCCAACAAGGTCCCCGGCGTCCGCGCGGCCCTGGCCTGGGAGCCCTGGATCGCCCGCGGCGCCCGGCTGTGGAACGACGCCAACGTCCTGGCGATGAGCCTCAAGCGACTCGCCCCGGACGTCGCCGTCGAGGTGACCCGGGCGTTCCTGGACGAGCCCGGGCCCGACCCGGACGAGGCTGACGCCATCCGACGACTGGACGAGCTCCCCTGACGGGCCCGATTCAGCCCAGCTCGCGGTAGTTGCTGCGGAAGAAGAGCAGCGGCTCGGTCGCGGCGCCCTCCTCGAGGTCGAGGACGCGGCCGACGACGAGGTAGTGGTCGCCCTCCTCATGGACCGAGTGGACGGCGCAGTCGAGGTAGCCGACCGCACCGGAGAGGTGCGGGTCGCCGTGATGGGCGGAGGGGGTCCAGGAGATGTCGGCGTACTTGTCCGCGGCCCGCGAGGCGAACTGGTTCGAGACCGCCTCCTGGTCCGCGGCGAGGATGTTGACCGAGAAGTGCCCGGCGCGGCGGATCCGGGCCCAGGCACGCGAGGACTTCGTCGGCGCGAACAGGATCAGCGGCGGCCGCAGCGACACCGATGAGAACGACTGGCAGGTCATGCCGACCGGCCCTTCGGCGGTCTGCGCCGTGATCACGGTGACCCCGGAGGCGAACCGGCCCAGCACCGTACGGAACCGGGCGTCGGCCTCCGCGTCGGCAGGGGTCTCCGGAGGGGACGGTGGCGCCTCGAAGTCGAAGCGACCGTGGAAGGACTCGATCAGCTCCGGATGCGGCCAGCTCTCGGCGGCATCGGGAGACATCCCATCAGGCACCTCTATACGCATACCCGATCACTGGCCTACGCCGAAGTCGTGACCCCAGTACGAGACGGCCGTGGACTCCCGGGCGACCCACTTCTGGTCGTCGACCTGGAGCCCCTCGGTGCCGAACTCGATGTCGAAACCGCCCGGCGACTTCACGTAGAAGGAGACCATCTCGTCGTTCATATGCCGCCCGAGCGTCGCGGAGAGCTTGGCGCCGTACTTCTTGACCCGCTCCAGCGCCCGGCCGACGTCGTCGAGCTTGTCGACCTCGAGCATGATGTGGACGCACTTGGAGTCGTTGGGGAACGGCAGGAACGCCAGCGAGTGGTGGCGCGGATTGATCCCGAGGAAGCGCAGCCAGATCTTGGTGCCGGGCTCTTTGCCGGCGAACTCGCCGGGCATGCTCATCGAGTCGCGCAGCCGGAACCCGAGGGTGTCGCGGTAGAACTCCAGCGCCTCGACGTCGTCGCTGACCGGGATCACCACGTGGCCCATCCCCTGGTCGCCGGTCACGAAGGTGTGGCCGTAGGGCGAGACCGCGGGGCGGCGCTCGTAGGTGATGCCGTGGAAGAGCTCGAAGACGTTGTCGAAGGGGTCGCGGAAGCGCAGCATCTCCTGCACCCGGCGCTCGGCGAGCTCGTCGGGGGTGCCCTCCTCCACCTCGACACCGGACTTCTCCAGGTGCTCGCGGGCCTGCGCGAGCGCGGTGTGGTCGGCGACCTCCCAGCCGACGCAGCCGAGCTGGTCGACCTCACCCGGCACGATCACGAGCCGGGCCGAGACCTCGTCGATGCGGTAGTAGAGGTGCTCCGGGTTCGGCCCCTTGGCGGTCACCAGTCCGAGGACCTTCTCCGCGAACGTACGCCACGCCTCCAGGTCGGTGCTGGTGACGCGTACGTAGCCCATGGACTTGATGTCGATGCTCATCGCTTCTCCTCGGCAGTACGCTCCTTGTGCCTCTTCAAGAACGAGACCGCGATCTCGCGGAACTCGTCGGCGGCCTCGATCTGTGCCCAGTGCCCACAACGCGGGAAGACATGCAGCTGCGCCTTGGGAATCAGCTTCAGGGCAGGGAACGCGCCGTCGAGCGGGTTCACCCGATCCTCACGTCCCCAGGTGAGCAGGGTGTGGTGCTTGAGCTGGTGCGCCTCGCGCCAGAGCATGCCGTCCTCGGCGGTCTCGGGGTTGTAGAAGGACCAACCCATCGACGCCATCGCCTCGCGAGCGCCCGGTGCGGTCGCATCGGCGAACCGCTCCTCGACCAGCTCGTCGGTGACCAGCTTCTGGTTGACGACCATGGTGGAGATGAACGCCTTCAGGGCCTCGCGGGTGGGGTCGCCGGAGAAGTCCATCAGGCGCTGTACGCCCTCGGTGGGATCGGCGTGGAAGAGGTTGAGCGAGAGCCCGCCCGGTCCCATCAGCACCAGCCGCCCGACCCGGTCGGGGTAGGTCAGTGCGATCCGCATCGCGGTGCCACCACCGAGCGAGTTGCCCAGCAGGTGCACCTTCTTCAGGTTCAGCTCGTCGAGCAGCGCGATCACCGCGTCGCCGGCGAAACGGTAGTAGTTGCCCACCACCTCCGGCTTGTCGGAGGCCCCGAAACCGGGCTGGTCGACCAGGATCGTGCGGAAGTCGGCCGCGAAGCCCTCCAGCGCCGATCCGAAGTTGGACCACGACGAGGCTCCGGGACCCCCGCCGTGAAGCATCACCAGCGGCAGCCGGTCGTCCTGAGGTGCACCGAGATCGTAGTAGCGCAGCGAGATCTCCCCCGCCGCCTCGGTCTTGATCCGGACGTCGTGGGCGACGTCATCCTTGGCCAGCGTCATCAGTACATCCCCGGGTCGACCTTGTGCCCGAACTCCGAGGCGCCGTACATCTGCAGCGCCCGCTCGGGGTCGTTGGCGGCGTGGACACGGCCGGCGTGGGCATCGCGCCAGGCGCGCTGGAGCGGGGTGCCGTTGGCGAGAGCCCGGCCGCCGGAGGCCTCGAAGAGCAGGTCGATCGCATCGATCGCCCGCTGCGTACCGAGGACCTGGTCACGGCGGATCCGCAGCCGCTGGGAGATCGGGATCTTCTCGCCGCGCGCGACGTAGGCCTGCTGCTCGCGGATGTTGCTCATCAGCAGCGCCCAGGCGGCGTCGATGTCGGAGGACGCGGTCGCCACGCGCACGGCGGCGAACGGGTCGAGCGATGCCTTCTCGCCGTAGGAGGCGCGCACCCGGTTGCGCTGCATGGTGACGTGCTCGTCGTAGGCGCCGCGGGCCATGCCGATGATCGGCGTGGTGATCGTGGTGGTGAACAGCGAGTGGAACTGCAGCTTGTAGAGGTCGCCGGTGTTGACCGCCTGGCCCGGGCCCTTGCACCGCCCGGTCTCGGCCATCGAGAGCGTGAAGGTCTCCGGGATGAAGACGTCCTCGACGACGATGTCGTTGGAGCCGGTGCCGGCCAGGCCTACGACGTTCCAGACGTCGACGATCTCGTAGCGCTCGCGCGGCACCAGGAACGTACGGAAATCGACCACCTGGCCCTCGTCGTTGAAGACGAGGCCGCCGAGCAGCACCCACGTGGCGTGCGCGCAGCCCGAGGAGAACGACCAGCGTCCGGAGAGCCGGAAGCCGCCGTCGACGAGAGCCGCCTTGCCCATCGGGGCGTAGGAGGAGGAGACCCGGGTGTCGGGGTCCTCGCCCCAGACCGCCTGCTGCGCCTCGTCGTCGAAGAGCGCGATCTGCCAGGGGTGCACGCCCAGGACGCTGGAGACCCAGCCGGTCGAGCCGCAGGCAGAGGCGATGTCACGTACGCAGGTGTAGAAGTCCACCGGGTCGGCCTCGAGCCCGCCGAACCGGGCCGGCTGCAGCAGCTTGAAGAAGCCGACCTCCTCCAGCTCCTTCACGCTCGACTCCGGCACCACCCGGAGACGCTCGGTCTCCTCGGCGCGCTCCCTGATGGTGGGCAGCAGGTCCTGCACCCCGTCCCTGACGGTCTGCGCGTCCTTGTGGGGGCGCTGTGTCGGTTCGCTCACCGCTCTGCCTTCCTGCATGGTGTCCCAGATGTCGTCGGGCGGCGCGATTCGTGCGCTGCCGATGGATCAATACTAGAACACGTTCCAGTTTTGTCGAGTCCTCGGGCGTGTTTCCTCGGCCGTCATCTATGGTAGAACGTGTTTCAGTTCTTAGATAGCGCCGCCTGATGGCACGAGGTTGAGGAGCACCATGGGACAGAGCGACGAGGAGACCTACGACGTCGTGGTGGTGGGCGCCGGAGGCGCCGGCATGACCGCCGCGCTCGCGGCCGCCCGCCGTCACGGGCTCGAGACCGTCGTCATCGAGAAGAGCGCCTACTTCGGCGGATCGACGTCCCGCTCGGGCGGCGGGGTCTGGATCCCGCGCAACCACGCCCTCGCGGCCGCCCACCAGAAGGACTCCCCCGAGGCCGCCAGCCTCTACCTGGAGTCGATCGTGGGCGACGTCGTCCCGGCCGAGCGCCGCGAGACCTTCCTCGACCGCGGCCCGGAGGTGCTCTCGTTCGTCTGCGAGAAGACGCCGGTGCGGTTCAACTGGGTGCCCGACTACGCCGACTACCACCCCGAGGCACCCGGCGGTCGCGGCGCCGGCCGCTCCGTCGAGCCCGCCCCGCTCGACGCGCGGATCATCGGCTCCGAGCTCGACCGGCTGCACCCGCCCTACACGAAGTCGCCGGCCAACATGGTGGTCACCCAGGCCGACTTCCGGAAGATCAGCCTCGGCATGCGCACGATCCGCGGCCCGATCACGATGGTCAAGATCGCGGTCGCGCGGATCCTCGCGGGCCTGCTCGGCAGGAAGATGTACGCCATGGGCGCAGCCCTCGCGATCGGGCTGCGCAAAGGGCTGATCGACGCCGGCGTCGAGGTCCGCTACCAGACCGAGCTGGTCGGCCTGGTCACCGAGAACGGCCGCGTCGTGGGTGTCGAGGTACGCCGCGACGAGTCCGGCCCGACCACGGTGATCCGGGCACGGCGGGGCGTGATCCTCGGCTCAGGGGGCTTCGAGCGCAACCTGGAGATGCGGGAGAAGTACCTGCCCGCACCGACCTCGGTCGAGTGGACCACCGGCGCCTTCTCCAACACCGGCGGCGGGATCCTGGCCGGGATCGCGGCCGGCGCGGACACCGATCTGATGGACGAGTCCTGGTGGGGACCGACGATCCCGTTCCCGGGACGGCCGTGGTTCGCGCTCGCCGAGCGCAACCTGCCGGGGTCGATCATCGTCAACGGCGCGGGCAAGCGGTTCATGAACGAGGCGCTCCCCTACGTCGAGGCGGTCCACGAGATCTACAAGGGGCAGGCTGAGTTCATTTCTGGGGGAGGCGTCTCGCACGTTCCCGCCTGGCTGGTCTTCGACCAGCGCTACCGCAACCGCTACATCTTCGCCGGGCTCGGCCCGGGCCAGCCGTTCCCGGGGCGCTGGCTCAAGAGCGGGGTCGTCGTGAAGGCTTCTTCCGTCGAAGCGCTCGCGGAGAAGATCGAGGTGCCCGTCGACGGGCTCAGCGAGACTCTTGCCCGCTTCAACGGCTTCGCCGAGTCGGGCGTCGACGAGGACTTCCACCGCGGCGAGTCGACCTACGACAAGTACTACTCCGACCCCACCGTGAAGCCGAACTGCTCCCTCAACGTCATCGACCAGGCGCCGTTCTACGCGGTCAAGATGGCCCCCGGCGACCTCGGCACCAAGGGCGGCCTGGTCACCGACAAACGCGCCCGGGTCCTGCGTCCCGACGGCTCCGCCATCGAGGGCCTGTACGCCGCCGGCAACGTCTCCGCCGCCGTCATGGGCCGCACCTACGCCGGCCCCGGCGCCACCATCGGGCCCGCCCTGGTCTTCGGCTACCTGGCCGCCGAGGACTGCGCTCTCAAGACTGTCTCACCCGAGGAGGGCAACTGATGCCCATCGACCCCACCAAGGCCATCGGCGCCTCGCTGCCGTCGCAGTCGTTCTCGTGGACCTCGTCCGACGTGCTGCTCTACCACCTCGCCATCGGCGCCGGCTCGCGTCCGGGCGACGCGACCGACCCGGCCGTGCTGCGCTACACGCTGGACTCCGACGCGCTCACCGTGCTGCCGTCATTCGGGGTGGTCGCGCCGACCTTCCACGTGACCGAGCCGCCCTCGCTCGACCTGCCCGGCTGCGACATCGACCTGGCCTCGGTGCTCCACGGCTCCCAGGAGATCCACGTCGACGGGCCGATCCCCACCTCCGGCGAGGCCGTCGTCTCGACCCGGATCGCGGAGGTCTGGGACAAGGGCAAGGCCGCCGTCATCGTCCAGGAGGGCGTCGCCACGACTCCGGGCGGCGACCCGCTGTGGACGGTCAGGAGCTCGATCTTCGTACGCGGCGAGGGCGGCTTCGGGGGTGAGCGCGGGCCGTCGACGTCGGTGGCGGTTCCCGACCGCGCGCCCGATGCTGTGGCTGCGTACGACGTCACGGAGCAGCAGGCGCTGCTCTACCGGCTGTGCGGCGACCGCAACCCGCTGCACGCCGACCCCGCGTTCGCCGCGAAGGCGGGCTTCCCCAAGCCGATCCTGCACGGGCTCTGCTCCTACGGCATCGTGCTGCGCGAGGCGACCGGCCTGCTCCTGGACGGCGACGCGACCCGGGTCGCCGGGTTCGGCGCCAGGTTCGCCGGGATCGTCTTTCCCGGCGAGACGATCTCGATCGAGGCGTGGGACGAGGAGCCCAGAATCTTGATCCGAGCGACGATCTCGTCGACCGATCTGGCCCGCGACGGCGCCCCGGTCCTTGCCGACTGCTACCTGGAGGCGGCGGCATGAGCGGCACGGCACTCCCCGACGTACTCTCCCCCGCCGACGTCGAGGAGCGCTTCGGCGGCTGGTCGGAGGAGACCGACGTGGTCGTGGTCGGCTTCGGCGTCGCCGGTGGAGCCGCGGCGCTGGAGGCGGCCAGGACCGGCGCCCACACGATCCTCCTGGAGCGCGCTGCCGAGCCCGGCGGCACCTCCGCGATGGCCGGCGGCCACTTCTACCTCGGCGGCGGCACCGCGGTGCAGAAGGCGACCGGGATCGAGGACACGGCCGAGGAGATGTTCAACTACATCCGCGCCGTCTCCAAGGAGCCCGAGGACGACAAGATCCGGGCCTACTGCGACGACTCGGTCGAGCACTTCGACTGGCTCGAGGCACTGGGCTTCGAGTTCGAGCGCTCGTTCTGGCCCGGCAAGGCGGTGATCCAGCCCGGCACCGAGGGGCTGATGTACACCGGCAACGAGAAGGTACACCCGTTCCGCGACCTCGCCGTCCCCGCGCCGCGCGGCCACAAGGTCCCCGTGCCGGGCGACACCGGCGGCGCCAAGCTGGTCGTCGACCGGATGGCCGACCGGCTCGCCGAGACCTCCGCGGTGATCCGCTACGAGACCGGTGCCACCAACCTGGTGATGGAGCACGGCCGGGTGGTCGGGCTGGCGTGGCGCCGCTTCGAGGAGCGCGGCGCGATCCGGGCCAAGGCGGTGATCCTCGCCGCCGGCGGCTTCGTCGGCAACGCCGACATGGTCGCCGAGCACACGCCCCGGCTCGGCGAGAAGCTCTTCCCGCTGGCCTCGACCTACGACGACGGCCTGGGCCTGCGGCTGGGCGCCTCGGCCGGCGGTCGCTGGCGGTTCATGGACGAGCCGTTCCAGACCGCGCCGTTCTACCCGCCCTCGATCCTGCTGACCGGGATCATCGTCAACAAGCACGGCAGGCGCTTCGTCGCGGAGGACTCCTACCACGCGCGTACGGCCGCCTTCGTCATGGAACAGCCGGACTCGGCGGCCTTCCTGATCGTCGACTCGGCGCACATCGAGCACCCGAAGATGCCGCTGTGCCCGTTCATCGACGGGTGGGAGACGATTGAGGAGATGGCGGTCGGTCTCGGGGTCCCCTTCGAGACGCTGAACGAGACGTTGGCCTCCTACAACACCCACGCCGCCAGCGGCGAGGACCCGGAGCTCCACAAGGCGCCGGAATGGACCGAGCCGCAGGACACCGGCCCCTGGGGCGCCTACGACCTCTCCCTCGGCAAGGCGATGTACGCCGGCTTCACCATGGGCGGATTGGCGACCACGGTCGAAGGAGAGGTACGCCGCGAGGACGGCTCCGCGATCGCCGGCCTCTACGCCGCCGGCGCCTGTGCGGCCAACCTCGCCCAGGACGCCAAGGGCTACGCCTCCGGCATGCAGCTCGGCGACGGCTCGTACTTCGGGCGGAGGGCCGGACGTCATGCCGCCGGGCTCGGCTGACCGGCTCGGCTGACCGGCTCAGCTGACCGGATCGAGTGACGGGATCGGGTGACGGGCCTCACAGCCTGGGCAGCTCCGGCGAGACCGATGCTCGGTCGGCCCCGGCGGGCAGCTAGTCTGTGAAGACGCTCATCGAGCGAACTGTTGCCATATCACATATCCCGTCGAACGTGAATGGCTTCGGTAAAAATTGGGACTTTGGGCCCTACGCGCGTCGCGAGCTCGGCTGGTTATGTATACGCGACGCCGCGGGTATCGCCGGTGACCGGCTCTCTCGACGCGTCCGCAGGCCATCGGTCCCCACTCGACGCCTGTCGCCGAACTAGCCGAAAGGAATTCCCATGTTCGACTTCCGGAGCCCGGCCGGCCTGATGGTCATCGCCGCCCTGGTCGTCATCGCGCTCGTGGTGGTCGGTGCCCTCGCCGGCAACAGCCCCTCCTGACCTGACGTCCGGCATCCGCACCAGGAAGCCGCAGGCCCCGGCTCGATGAGCCGGGGCCGCGTCCGTTTTCCCATCCGTCAACGGGTGTAGACCGCCACCGTCCGGGCCGGCACCGTGAAGGTGCCGGAGCCCGAGTCGAACGAGGACGACTTCACCACCTCGTCGGCGCCACCGGCCTGGGTCGGGTGCAGGCGGTAGCCGGCGCCCTCGGCGCCCTTAACCGTCTGCCGCTGGGGCGTCGTGGTCGCGTTGAAGACCACCATGAGGTCCCCGAGGCGCATGGTGATGACGCCCGGTGTCTCGTCCTTCCCCGAGAGCGGGAACGACAGCTTCTCCTGGACCTGTCCGGTGGTGGCCAGGTGGAACGCCGGCTCGTCCGTACGGATCCTCAGCAGGTCCCGGTAGGCAGCCGAAGCACCGTCGACGTCCGAGCACGACGGAGTCGAGACCGAGCCCAGCAGCGGCTTGGCGTAGGGCCACTTGTCCCGGTTGTCGGTGGCCGGCGGCAGCCCGCGCCCGAAGCCGTTGCCGTCCTCGCAGTCCCAGTGGATGGCGTTGAACCAGTCGCCCGAGTCGTAGGAGTTGCGGTCCAGCGACTTCGAGCGCAGCAGATCGGTGCCGGCCTGGGAGAGCGCCGGACCCTGCGAGAGCGCGGCGGTCGCCATCGCGAGCACCTGCATCCTGGCGCGGTCCGCGGTGCTGGTGGAGGCGGGCAGCTTGAAGACGAGCGCGTCGTAGAGCGACTCGTTGTCGTGGGCATCGGCGTAGGCGAGCGCGTCGCCGGGCTCGGCCGCGTAGCCGGCCGGCGAGCCGTTGTAGTCGACCTCGGCCCCCGTCACCCGTCGGCCGTCGGTGTCGGTGAACGAGTAGTCGGCGAGGTTGCCGGAGAGCCCGACCTTGATCAGGTCCTGGTAGTGCAGCAGGCGGGCCCGCTGCTCCGCCTCGGTGCCGTTCGCGGTCGAGGAGTTCGGGTCGGTGTAGAGACCGCTCGCGAAACCCTGGACACCCGGGTCGGCGTCGAACGGGCCGCCGCCGCGTACGGCGTCTCGGGCTCTATCGCTGAATGTCGCGATCCCGGTGCCGGCCATGTTTTTCTGGGTCGCCTGCACGAAGCGGGCGTCGTCGGCGATCTCGCCGAAGTTCCAGCCTTCGCCGTACAGGATGATCGACTTGCCGTCGACGCCGTCCTTCTCCAGGGTGAGGGCGTCGAGGGCCTTACGCACCTCCAGCATGTTGGCCTTGGGGTGGTGGCCCATCAGGTCGAAGCGGAAGCCGTCGACCTTGTAGTCCCTGGCCCAGGTCACGATCGAGTCGACGACGAGCTTGCCCATCATCGCGTTCTCCGGCGCGGTGTTGGCACAGCAGGTCGAGTTGGCGACCGAGCCGTCGGCGAGGAGCCGCTGGTAGTAGCCGGGCACGATCCTGTCGAGCACGGAGGTCTTCGCCTGGCCGCTGCTGGTGGTGTGGTTGTAGACCACGTCCATCACGACCCGCAGGCCGTCCTCGTTGAGCGCCTTCACCATCTGCCGGAACTCCACCGTCCGGTCGGTGCCGTCCGGGTCGGTCGCGTAGGAGCCCTCCGGGACGGTGTAGTGGTAGGGATCGTAGCCCCAGTTGTACGCATCCCCGGCGGCCGCTGCGGCGACGCACTCCTGCTGCTCGTCGCTCTCCGGGGCGTACGACTCGAGGTCGCAGTCGGGGGTGGTCTGGTCGCCCTTCTCCTCCGGGATCGTGGCGATGTCGAAGGCCGGCAGCAGGTGGACGTACGAGGTTCCGGACTCGGCCAGCTTCCGCAGGTGCCGCGACCCGTCGCTGTCCTTGTCGGCGAAGGCGAGGTAGCCGCCCGGGTGCTCGCTGGTCTCGTCCTCGACGGAGAAGTCGCGGATGTGGAGCTCCTGGATCTGGGCGTCCTTCAGGGCCACGGTCTCGGGCTTCCTCAGCGTCGACCAGCCCTTCGGGGCGAGCGATCGATCGCCGAGGTCGACGACCAGACTGCGCTCGGAGTCGGCGGTGAGCGCGACCGAGTAGGGGTCGGTGACCTTGTTGGTGACGAGCTTCTGCACGCTCGGCGCCCACACCTTCACCACGTAGCGGTACTCCTTACCGCGCCAGGAGGAGGCCGAGCCGGTCGCCGACCAGACGCCGCTGGCGTCGTCGCGGCGCATCCGCATCGTCTTGCCGTCGAGCTCGAGCTTCACCTCGTGCGCCGTCGGCGCCCACACGGACAAGGTGGCCTTGCCGTCCTTGAACACCGGCCCGAGCGAAGCCTTCTCCGCCTTCGCGGCGTAGAGGTCGTCGAGGACGCCCTGGGTCTGCACGCCGGTGCCGGTGACCAGGGCGCCGTTGCCGATCCGCTGGGTGAGCACGACCTGGCCGGCGAGCGCCTCCCGGATCCGGTCGCGGTCGCGGGTGTCGACGGTGAAGGCGGCGTACTCCTTCAGGTGCGGGAACCTTGCCTTCTGCTCGTCGGTCAGCGACGCGGCCTGGAGTCGCAGCCAGCGGCCCTCGCTGCTGAGCGCACCGTCCTCGATGCTGATGCCGCCGTCGCGGTCGTAGACCAGCTGCGTCGACAGTGCCGACCCGCTCGCCTTCTCCTTCGGCAGCACGACCGTGGTCTCGTCGATCCACTGCGCGTGCGCCTTGGCCAGGTCGAGCTCGGGGGCCGAGCCGACCGACGGCAGCAGATAGCCGGTGTCGCCGGAGTTGAGCCACACCTCGTGCCCGTACGTCGCCAGGTCGAGCGAGCGGTCGTTGGGGATGTCCTTCTCGTCGCCCTTGTGGACGATGTAGTTGAGCGAGGTGGCACCGTCGACCAGCGGCACCTCGAAGGTGACGCCGTACGCGTCCTGGCCGGTCGGCTGCAGCGGCTTGGACCACTCGGTCGGGTTCGCGGCACCGGTCCAGGTGTGCAGGCCCCAGCCGTCGTAGTCGCCGTCGGCGCGGTGGAAGTGGATCACGGCCTTCGACGTGTCTGGCGCCGGGTAGGCACCCTCGGGCCTGGTGGTCTCCTGGCCCTCGTTGCCGGCCTCGACCCAGACCTCGCCGGTCTCGGCCAGGTCGATCGTCCGCTGGCCGCCGTCGGTGGTGCCGTCCTTCTCGACCGTGTACGTCACCGAGGAGGCGCCGTCGGGGAGCTTCACCCAGGCGAAGGCGCCGTAGGCGTCGCGGCCGCTGAACCCGCCGCTCTGGTCTCCCGCCCGGAGGGACCACCCGGTGTAGTCGCCGTCGGCGCGCCGGTAGTGCACGACCGCGTAGTCGCGGTCGACGGCACTCGGTGTCTCGGCCTCGGGCGTCTGTCCGGCGGTCGTCTCGGCCAGTGCGCTCGCGGTGCGTCCGTCGCGGTCGACCACCACGGCCTTGTAGCGCAGGGCAGTGCCCTTCGCGACGGTCGCTGGGACGTACTGGGTGATCTTGTAGGGCGCGTGGTCGACCGAGCCGAGGGTGCGCCACTTGCCGGTGCCGATCTGGGCGGCGAAGACGACTCGGGCGTCCGCGGTCCTCCCCGGGTCGGCGGTGAGGGTGACGGTGCCGGTGGCACCGGCTTCGGGGGCGGTCAGCGACAGCGTGGGCTTCGCGGTGGCCTCGGGGAGCTCGGCCTCGGCGCGCAGCACGACCGCGGACAGCGCCGGCACGGTCACGGTGATCTTGCCGTCGGCTGCGGCCTCGGTGGCCTCGCCGCCGTAGATCGTCTCGAAGGCGGCCGACTCCACGGGCAGGCTGACGGTCTTCGCCTCGGCGGCGTTGTTGACCGCGACGACGTACTCGCGGTCCTCGCCGGTGCGGGAGAAGGCGTAGACGGAGTCGGCGGCGTGGAGCTCCTTCTGGGTGCCGTCGGTCAGGGCCGGGTGGTCCTTGCGGAGCTTCGCCAGCTCGGCGATGGCGGTGTAGATCGGGTGGCTGGTGTCGTACGCGTCCGATGCATGGGTGCGGTCGGTGCCGATCTGGTCGTCGTCGAGGTAGTCGGCGACCTCGGAGGCGAACAGGGTCTGGCGGGCGTCCTTGTCGCCGCCGGCGCCGGTGAAGCCCTGCTCGTCGCCGTAGTAGACGACCGGGTTGCCGCGGGAGAGGAACATCAGCTCGTTGGCGAGCCGGGCCCGCCGGACGAACTCGGCGTCGCTCGCGTCCGGGTGGTCGGCCGCGAGGAAGGTGCCGATCCGGCCCATGTCGTGGTTGCCGAGGAAGGTCACCTGCTCGTAGGCGTTGGCCTTGTCGGTGGCGTACTTGTAGTCATCGGCGAAGACTCCCGCCAGCCGGTCGGCCGGGGCGCCGAGCGAGGCGTAGGCGCGGGCGGCGTCCTGCAACGGGAAGTCCAGGGTCGCGTCGAGGCGGCCGCGGGTGACGTACGGCGAGGTGACGTCGGTGTCGGCGGAGTAGACCTCGCCGAACATGAAGAAGTCCTCGCGACCCTGCTTGGCGGCATAGGCGTCCAGTGCGGTCGCCCACTCGGTCCAGAAGTCGAGGTCGACGTGCTTGACGGTGTCGATGCGGAAGCCGTCGATGTCGAAGTCGCGGACCCAGCGCTGGTAGATCTTCTCCATTCCGTCGACGACCTCGGGGCGCTCGGTCCACAGGTCGTCCAGGCCGCTGAAGTCGCCGTAGGTGGTCGACTCGCCCTCCCAGGTGGAGTCGCCGCGGTTGTGGTAGAGCGTCGGGTCGTTGAGCCAGGACGGGACCATCTCGCCGGTGTTGGCCGGGGTGTACGGGAACGAGTCCTGGTCGACCTCGGCGCCGTCCGAGGCCGGCTCGGCGTCGTCGAAGGGGCGTCCCTCGGCATCCAGGTAGGGGAAGGCGCCCTTGGGCCGGTAGCCGTACTTCTTCTCGGCGTAGTCGACGGTGTCGGCGGTGTGGTTGGTGATGACGTCGAAGAAGACCTTCATGCCCTTGGCGTGCGCCGCGTCGATGAGCGTCTCGAGGTCCTCGTTGGTGCCGAAGTGCGGGTCGACCTGGGTGAAGTCGGTGATCCAGTAGCCGTGGTAGCCGGCCGAGGCGTTCGCGCCCTCGCCCTGGACGGGCTTGTTCTTGAAGATCGGCGCCATCCAGATCGCGGTGGTGCCGAGGCCCTTGATGTAGTCGAGGCGCTCGGTCAGGCCCTGGAGGTCACCACCCTGGTAGAAGCCCTTGTCGGTCGGGTCGAAGCCGGTCGAGGTGCGGCCGCCGGTCAGGCCGCCCTTGTCGTTGGCGGTCTCGCCGTTGGCGAACCGGTCGGGCAGCACGAAGTAGAACTGCTCCTTCGTCGCGTCGTGACGGGCCGGCTCGGCGGCCAGCTTGGCGTCCGAGGGCGGCTTCGGGGCATCTGCCGCCGAGGCCGGTGCGGCCGTCTGCAGTGCCGTGGCGAGCAGTGCGCTCGCGAGCACGGTCACGGCCATCCGGGGCGCGCAGTGTGCGCCACTTCGTCGATTCACCTGTGAGGGCCTCTCTGGTTGTGCGGGGTCGTTCGAGGTCGTGCGGCGTGCCGGCCGCCCGGCGCCCATGGGGGACGGCGCCGGACGGCCGGACGAAGGGGTCAGCTGCAGGTCGTCGCGCCGACGTGCAGCGCGAGGGCGGTGTTGGCCCCGAGGGTGGCGGTGAGCTGGCCCGAGCCGTTCACGGTGACACTCCTGCCGCTCTGCACGTCGCAGTAGGTGCCGGCTGCCAGCGACGTCTGGAAGGTGCGGGTGAGCGAGAAGGACTCGTGGTTGATCGCGACGTACGCCTTGCTGCCGCGCCCGAAGGCGATGGCGTCGGCGCCGTTGTCCCACCAGTTGGTGACGGCCTGGCCGCGGGCGGTGTTGCGGAAGGCGACCATCTTCTTGATCTCCGGCCAGGCGTGCTGACACTTCCAGCCGTCCTGCCAGCAGGCGGTCACCGCGCCGCCGTTGGGCGGGCCGGCGTCCTTGTCGCTCCACTCGTAGCCGGAGTTGATGTCCGGTGACCCGTAGGGCCAGGCCAGCATGAAGACGTTGGCCAGGGTGTAGTTGGCGCCGTCCTTGTAGTTGAGGGTGTCGCCGCCGCGCTCGGTGTCGTGGTTGTCGACGAAGACGCCTGAGCTGCCCGAGGACATGTAGCCCCAGCCCTCGCCGTAGTTCTTCAGGTAGGCGAGGTTCTCGTTGTTGAAGACGCGCTTCAGGTCGCGGGCGTAGCGGAACTCCTGGACGTCGCCGTTGCCGAGGTACTCACTCGGCGAGACGGCCTCCCCCGCGCCGAAGATGGCCTCCTGCTTCCAGTAGACGTTCGGGTTGGTGAGCCGCGACTTGATGTTGGCCAGGTCGGAGGCCGCCATGTGCTTGGCCGCGTCGATCCGGAACCCGTCGACGCCGAGGGAGAGCAGGTCGTTGAGGTAGCCGGCGATCCTGCCGCGTACGTAGTCCTCGCCGGTGTCGAGGTCGGCGAGGCCGACCAGCTCGCACTCCTGGACGTTGAAGCGGTCCTGGTAGTTGCTGATCGTGGCCGTGCAGTTGTTCAGATCCCAGCTCGAGTAGAGGCCCGGGTAGTCGTACTTGCTGTAGGACGAGCCGCCGGTGCCGGTCCCGGAGCCCGCGGACATGTGGTTGATGACGGCGTCCGCGATGACCTTCACGCCGGCGGCGTGGCAGGTGTCGATCATGTTCTTGAAGGCGGTGCGGTCGCCGAGCCGGCCGGCGATCCTGTAGCTGACGGGCTGGTAGGACGTCCACCATTGCGAGCCCTGGATGTGCTCCTGCGGTGGGGACACCTGGACGTAGCCGTAGCCGGCCGGGCCCAGGGTGCTGGTGCACTCCTTGGCCACCGAGGCGAAGTTCCATTCGAACATCACCGCGGTGACGTCCTTGTCTCCCGGCGGCGCGGCCTGCGCCGGGGCCGAGACCGGGATCGTGAGCGCGACAGCAGCTCCCGCCGAGAGGGCAAGTGCGGCAGCCATGGACTTGAGAGCCATGGTTCCTCCTAGGTCGAAGGCACGCGCCGCGTCCGGATAGGTGGTGGGGGTGACACGACGCGCTTGAATCTTGCTGCAAGATCTTGCAGGCCGACCGTATGAGTGATGCCGGTCACACGTCAACCCCTGAGGCGTAGCCATCTCACAGCAGCACCCCCGGGCGGAGCCCGGGGGTGCAAGACCTTGCGCAAAATTTCAGCGTTGTCAGGGTGCTGTCAGGACCAGTCCGCTCGTGGGTACGCCGGTACCGGCGGTGACGAGCACATGGGCGGCTCCGGTGACCTGGTTCACGGAGGTGCCACGGACCTGGCGTACGCCCTCGGCGATGCCGTTCATGCCGTGCAGGTAGGCCTCGCCGAGCTGGCCGCCATGGGTGTTCACGGGGAGTCGTCCGCCGAGCTCGATGGCCCCGTCGCGTACGAAGTTTTTGGCCTCTCCCCTGCCGCAGAAGCCGAGCTCCTCGAGCTGCATGAGTACGTAGGGGGTGAAGTGGTCGTAGAGGACGGCGGTGTCGATGTCGGCCGGCGTGAGGCCGGACTGGCGCCACAGATCCTTGGCGACCACACCCATCTCCGGGATGCCGATCTCGTCGCGGTAGTAGGAGGTCATCACGTACTGGTCGGCGGCGCTGCCCTGGGCGGCCGCGGCGATGGTCACCGGCGGATTGGGCAGGTCGCGGGCCCGCTCGGGGCTGGTGACGACGATCGCGACGGCGCCGTCGGACTCCTGGCAGCAGTCGAGCAGGTGGAGCGGGTCGGCGATCATCCGGGAGGCCTGGTGGTCCTCGAGCGTGATCGGCTTGCCGTAGAAGAACGCGGCGGGATTGGTCGCGGCGTGACGCCGGTCGGCGACGGCCACGGCACCGAAGTCTTCGCTGGTCACGCCGTAGTCGTGCATGTAGCGCCGGGCCTGCATGGCGACCGTCGCGGCCGGCGTCGAGAGGCCGAGCGGGTAGGTCCAGGAGTTGTCGAGGCCGTTGGTGTTGATCTGCTGGGCGGCCCAGGGCTGCACCTGGCCGAAGCGCTGGCCCGAGCGCTCGTTGAAGCCTCGGTAGGCGACCACGGCGTCGGCGACACCTGTCGCGACCGCCATCGCGGCCTGCTGGACCGTCGCACAGGCCGCGCCGCCGCCGTAGTTGATCCGGGAGAAGAACCTCAGGTCGCCGAGCCCGAGCTCGCGAGCCAACGCGATCTCGGAGCTGGTGTCCATGGTGAAGGTGGTCAGCCCGTCGACGTCTCCCGGCGTCAGGCCGGCGTCCGCCAGGGCTGCCCGGGTGGCCTCGACGCTCAGCTGGAGCTCGGAGCGACCGGACTCCTTGGAGAACTCGGTGGCACCGATGCCGACGATCGCCGCCTTCTTGCTCAGACTCATGCGGCGATCCTCACGGTCCCGGTCACGTGCGCGCCGAGCGAGACCGCGCCGGTGACCTGGATGGTGGCGACACCGTCGGCCACCTCGATGACCTCGCCGGAGAAGGAGAGTGTGTCGTAGGGGTAGGCCGGGGCGCCGAGCCGGATCGAGATGCCCTTGATCTGCACGTCGGTCCCCGCCCAGTCGGTGACGTAGCGCTCGCACAGCGCCGTCGAGGTCAGGATGTTCATGAAGATGTCCTTCGAGCCGGCGGCCTGGGCCCGGTCGCGGTCGTGGTGCACGTCCTGGAAGTCGCGCGTCGCGAGCGCGGTCGAGACGACCAGCGTTGGGGTGATCGGGAGCTCCCAGGTCGGGATCTTCTCTCCGGTCTGAAACTTCATGGCCGCCTCCAGATCGGGAGCGTCAGCTCCTCGTCAATCGTGTTCCAGTCGACGACCAGCCGTTCGCCGATTGTCAGGGCGTCCTCGCCCTCGGGCGGCACGCCGGTCACCTCCGCCACCATGCGTACGCCCTCGGGCAAGTCCAGCAGCGCCACCACCAGCGGCAGCTCCTTGCCGGGCAGCTTGGGGGCGTGGATGACCGTGAACGAGTAGACGGTGCCTTCGCCGCTCGCGACGACATGACCACGGTCGTACGCGTCGCAGCTCAGGCACGCCGGACCCGGCGGGTGTCGCAGAGCCCCGCACGCGTTGCAGCTCTGGATCCGGAGCTCCTGCTTGGCGGTGCCCTCGAAGAAGTACGCGTTGTCCTGGCCGATCACCGGCCGCACCGGGCCGCTCATGGCTTCTCCTTGGGGATGAACTTGAGGACGCGGAACAACATCGTGGCGACGCGCTCGTCCCCGACGTACCAGGTCGATCTGGAGGTCACGAAGTAGCCGACGCCCATCCCGGTCTGCTTGGGGCCGACGACCGAGTCCAGCGCGGTGGTGACGCGCACCTGCTCGCCGACGCGGAGGTAGCGGTCGTAGCTCTGCTCGGAGTTGGTGCCGAGGACGCCATGGAAGCCGGCGTCGGTGAGCACGTTCATCATCGCGTGCAGTGGGTCGCGGTCGGGGTGCTTGCCGCCCTGGCCGTACATCGTCCACACCTGCGCCATCGACGGCGGCGCCTCGCCCTGGTGGAACCGCTCGGACTCCAGGCCCATCGCCTCGAGCCAGTTGTTGATCGTGGGCTGGTTGACCAGGTCGCGGGCATCGCGCTCGGCGGCCTCGCCCCACCCCTTGATCTCCTCGGCGGCGGCCATGACCTTCCCGTGGACGGCCTCGTCCACCAGCGTCTGCTTGTCGCTCATCGCGGCACCCTCGGCATCCCGAGTCCGAACATCGCGATCAGCTCGCGCTGGACCTCCTGGACGCCACCGCCGAAGGTGAGCACGAGGTTCCGCTTCGCCTGGGCGTCGAGGTAGTCGAGCAGGCTCTTCGTGACGGGTTCACCGGGGTCGCCGTGGCGGTGGACCAGGGCGATCAGGTCGGCCAGCAGGTGCTGGACCTGGTCGGCGGCGAAGACCTTCGAGGCGGAGGCGTCGGCGACCTCGATCCCGCCCTGCTCCGCTGCGCGCGCGACCTCCCAGTTGAGCAGCTCGTTGACGCGGAAGACGGCGGTGGTCTTCCCGATCAGCGAGCGTACGTCCGGGCTGTCGCTGACGCCCTGAGCCGCGGCCCAGCGCAGGACCCGGTCGCGCAGACCCTCGATCCGCCCGGCCGGGCCGAGCATGACGCGCTCGTGGTTGAGCTGGGTGGTGATCAGCTTCCAACCCTGGTTCTCCTCCCCCACGAGCATGTCGGCGGGGACCCTCACGTCGTTGAAGTAGGTCGCGTTGACGTGGTGGGACCCGTCGGCGGTGATGATCGGCGTCCAGGAGAAGCCCGGATCGGTGGTGTCGACGATCAGGATCGAGATGCCCTTGTGCTTGGGGGCGTCCGGGTCGGTGCGCACCGCGAGCCAGATGTAGTCGGCGGCGTGACCACCGGTGGTCCACAGCTTCTGACCGTTGACGACGTAGTGGTCGCCATCGCGCCTGGCCGTGGTGCGGAGCGAGGCCAGGTCGGTGCCGGCCTCCGGCTCGGAGTAGCCGATCGCGAAGTGCACCTCGCCGGCGAGGATCCGGTTGAGGAACATCTGCTTCTGCTTGTCGGTGCCGTAGCGGATCAGCGTCGGGCCGACGGTCTGCAGGGTCACCGCCGGCAGATGCACGTCGGCATACTGCGCCTCGTTGGCGAAGATCGTCTGCTCGACCTCGCCGAGGCCGTGTCCGCCGTACTCCTTCGGCCAGCCGACGCCCATCCAGCCGTCGTCGCCGAGCTGCTTGATGAGCTTCTGGTAGGTCGGGCCGTGTCGGTCCCAGGAGCCCTCGGGGCCGGGATCGCCCGGCTCGCCCTCGTGGGAGAGGCCGGCGAAGTAGGCCCTGACCTCGGCCTTCAGCGACCGCTGCGCATCGGTGAGCTCGCGGTTCTTGGCGTCGCCGGTCTCGACCGGCACGGCATCGGCCGGGGTGTCGAGCAGGTGGGCGATGTCGGTGCCCCAGGTGGTGAACCCGAGCAGCGGGTAGGTCACGTCGACGCCCATGCCGCCGTGGAGGTGGTGGCAGGTGCGGAAGGCGTACGGCACGACCTGGCTGGCCCAGTAGGCGGCGACCTTCAGGTCCGTGCCGGGCGTGCGGCCCTGCGTGACAGCCGCGACCGCGTTGTCCGCGGTGAGGTCCAGCGTGCGGGAGGTGACGTAGACATCGGCCATCTGCAGCGCGACGGCCTGGAACTCAGCGAGGGATCGGCCGAACTGCTGCCGGTTGCTCACGTACGCAGCGGTCAGGTCGCGCGCGCCGGCGAGCACACCGGCCGCACTCACCGCCAGGCCCGCGACGGCCAGGCCGGTCAGCGTCTCGAAGGCCCCCTCGCCGAGCGGCTCGGCCGGAGCGTCCTCGAGGACCACGGTGTGCTGCGGCAGCTCGCCCGAGGTGCTGGCGGGGGCGAGCGTGACGCCCGGTCCGCTCGGATCGACCAGCACCACGACCGGCGCCCCGGAATCGGCCACGGTCGCGGTCACCAGGAGGTGCGCGCTCTCGGCCGCGTAGGTGACCCCGATCTTGCGTCCGCTCACGGTGCCGTCGCGGTAGGTCGCAGAAGGCATGTCGGGCCGTCCCGGCTCCAGCCACGCCGGGGTCAGCAGCGTCTCGCCGCTCGCCACGCCGGGCAGGATCGCGTCCTGCTGCTCCGAGGTCCCGCGCCCGGCTAGGGTCAGCGCGCCGACCGCGAGCGTCTCCCACACCGGCACGCGGACCGCGTGGCGACCCGCCTCCCGCAACAGCACCGCGATCTCGGTCAGCCCGAACCCTTCGCCGCCCTGGGCTTCCGGCACGGGCAGCGCGGTCAGCCCGGCACTCGCCCAGGCCGACCAGTCACCCCGGTCGGACTTGCGGGCAAGGACCTCGGCCACCACGCTGCGTACGGCATCGAGCGTCTCGTCTCCCATGCCGAAACTGTAACGCGTTCTAGTTTTCCCCGCTACTAGGAGGATGCCACTCCGGCGAGACCCATCGCCTCGGAATGGAAGCTGAACCGCGCCACCTCGCCCACCCAGGGCCGGAAGTCACCGACCCGCAGACGGCCGTCCGCCGGCCCGGCCTCCTCGTCAGGAGAGCCCGGCGGCTGTACGACGTCACGGATCCGGCGCCACCCGACGCAGACGTCGCAGCGACCCGTGCCGGCCTGCCGGCGGCGGGAGTGCGGGCCGCTCGGGTCGTGCAGGTGCCTGCTCTGCAGGTCGTCGACCAGGGCGTCCAGGGTGTGGTCCGGGGCATCGACCGAGAGCATCTCGGCCAGCAGCTCGGAGCCCTGCCGCGGCGCGCCCACCAGCACGGCCAGCAGCGTCGCGGCGGCTCGCCGCGCGGCGTGTACGTCGTCGCCGAGGATGCCCTCTTCCTCCTCCATGCCGAGTCCCGAGGTCAGCCGCAGCAGCTGGTAGAGGTTGAGGA
Organism: Nocardioides sp. NBC_00368; assembly: GCF_036090055.1. NCBI lineage: Bacteria > Bacillati > Actinomycetota > Actinomycetes > Propionibacteriales > Nocardioidaceae > Nocardioides > Nocardioides sp. NBC_00368. The sequence continues at coordinate 1,059,168 of NZ_CP107970.1, read as the reverse complement.
ACCGCTTCACCGCCCGAGGCGTCTCCTGCGCGGCCGCGAGCGGGCGGAGGTAGTCCCACTCGCGCGGCGTCACGGTCAGCTGCAGGGCCGGGCGCCGCTGGTCCAGGTGCTCGGGCGCCGCCGGCGGAGCCACCCCTGCGCCGACCGCGGCCTCGGGTTCCTCGATCCGGGGATCATCCAGGTCGTGGCTGCGCACCAGGCGGCTGAAGTACTCCTCGGCATTGGAGGCGTTCATCGGCCTCAGCGCGTACGGGATCTGGATGATCTTGTCGAGGAAGTCCAGCGGGTCGCCGATCTCGTCCCGCAGCCGCCCGCTCACATCGGAGGCGTCCGGATCCCCGGGGCGGGTGGGGTCGAGCTCGCGCAGCGACCGCCGCAGCCAGCGCGGGTCGACGCTGACCACGGCGACGAACAGGCGCGTCGCCTGCAGCAGGTTGAGGGTGTGCAGGACCTCGACGACCCGCTCCGGACGGCACCGGTCGAGGTCGTCGACGTGCAGCACGATGCGGCGGATCCGGAGGTCGTCGGCGGCCACCTGGGTGCCGAGCGCGCCGTCCCTCCCGAGGCCGTACGCCTCGGCCAGCTCCTCGAACTGGGCCTGGAGCACTCCGACCACTCCGCGCTGGACGTCGCGCTCGGCCGCGCGCTCAGGGTCGCTGAGAATCGTCTCCAGGTCGGCCACCGCCGCCGTGGTCGGGCGCGCCTCGGTCCGCTTCAGCCGCTCGTCGATGCGACCGATCTCGGCATCGACACCCGCCGCCACGAAGCCCACCAGCCAGGAAGCGCCGGAGCGCACCTTCCGGTGGATGGCCGCGGCCTTCGGCACACCTTCCAGGATCGTCGCCCACACCGTGGAGAGGACGAGCAGCGCGGGCGCCGAGCGCAGCACGACGTCCGCCCACGCGCGCATCCTGGCGCCGACGTCGAGCCCCCAGGCCTCCCAGCCGAGCACGGCCGCCAGCGCGACGAGGAACGACGCCGCGCTGAGCATCACCAGGATGCGCATCACCTTGTGGTTGCGGCCGAGGACGAGGTCGGGCAGCGTACGCAGCGCGATCAGCGCCGCGCGCGGACGCTGCACCACCGAGTTGGTCCGCAGCGCGTCCTGGGTGCGCTCGAGGCGGCTCCGCGTCGCCGTCAGCGCCTTGCGCTCCTCGACCTGCTCACGCCAGGAGGTCTCGGTCGACCCGCTCTCGGCGACGCGGCGCTCCAGGTAGCGGGTCAGCGACTCGAAGATGGCCCGGGACATCCCGACCATGACGTGGGTGTCGCTGTAGTGCCAGGGGTTGAACTCCACCACGTCGACGCTGGTGTGGAAGGTCGCCGGGTCCTCGGCGGGGAGCTCCACCTCGACCTTGTGCTTGAGCAGGCGCATGAAGGTCGACTTGCCGCCGCCCCAGGGCGCCAGCAGGGCGATCGCCAGCGGCGGCTGGGTCGACCTGGCCGCGATCATCCGGCCGAGGGCGTCGACGTCGCCGTCGACGCCGAGCAGGTCGGCCATCGCCGGCCCGTCCTCGAGCGGCACCGCGTGGCGGTGGGCGGAGGGCCGCAGCCGCGGGCGGCGTACGGGCATCCTGTCCGCGCCGACGTCGCGGCGCGCCTTCTGCGCCCAGGCGAGCAGCCGCCGGGCGTGGTCGCTGTAGCGGCTGTGCGCGCCGAACCGCTCCGAGCGCTCGAGGTTGTCGACGTTCTCCTGGTAGAGCGCGATCGCCTCGTCGAACTTGTGGATGTCGGCGTACGCGTTGGCCAGGTCCTGGCGTGCCCGGACCTGGTCGATCATCCGATGCGTGCCCTCGGCGAGCACGGCCCTGAGGTGGTCGTCGTAGACCCGGACCTGGCTGGTCGGGTCCTCGAGGAGGAGTCGGTAGGCCCGGGACAGCTCGGCCCGCGCGCTCCGCGCCTGCCAGCTCGGCGCCCCGTGGGCTGCCACCGCCTCGTCGAGATGCTCGACGAACACCTGCGCGCACCGCTCCGCCCGGAACTGCCTCCCGTTGGTCTCCGCGTCGCCGAGCTCGCCGCGTGGCGCCAGCAGCGTCGCCCGGGCGAGCGCCCACCGGGCGTCGCGCGCGTCCTGGTGATACTGGCCCACCTGCTCCTTGGTACGCCGCAGGATCGCGCGCAACGAGGCGACGCCGCCGTCGGCGCTGTGCCCGTGGCTCTCCCGTTCGATCGTAGGCGCGTCGTTCGGTGCTGCGGCTGCGCCGTCGTGTGGCACGTGAGCTCCTGGGTCCTCGAGATCGGCGACAGCAACCTAGCGCCCCGAGCGCCGCTCGTCAGGTGAAATGCGCCCACCTAGCGCGGCAGCCCCAGGATCTGCTCGGCGGCCACGTTGCGGAGCACCTGCGTGGTGCCGCCGGCGATGGAGAGACAGCGGGTCAGCTGGGACTGGTGCAGGTCCTCGCGGACCTGTGGGTCGTCGGTGAGCGCGAGCGGACCCAGCAGGTCGACGACGAGCTCGGAGGCGTCCTGGCGGTTGCGCACGGTGAGCAGCTTCGCGACCGAGGACTCCGCACCGGGCCCGCGGCCGGCGAGCGCCTTGAGCGTCGACCGGACCCCGAGCAGGGCGCAGACCGTGGAGAGCGCGACGGCGTGGCCGACCCGGGCGAGCTCGGCCTCGCCCCGGCCGTCGGCGAGCTCGACGGCCCGCTCGACGCTGCCGCCGAGGTTGGTCGAGGCCATCGCGACCCGCTCGTTGGCCAGGGTCGTACGGGCCAGCCGCCAGCCGCCGTCGACCTCCCCGACGACGAGCTCGTCGGGCACGAACACGGCGTCCAAGAAGACCTCGTTGAAGAGGGCATCGCCGGTCAGCTCGCGCAGCGGGCGCACGTCGATGCCCTCGCTGCGCATGTCCACGAGGAAGTAGGTGATGCCCTTGTGCTTGGGGGCGTCAGGGTTCGTGCGCGCCAGGCAGATCGCCCAGTCGGCCTCGGCCGCGAGCGAGGTCCACACCTTCTGGCCGGTCAGCCGCCAGCCGCCGTCGACACGCTCTGCCCGGGTGGCCAGCGAGGCCAGGTCGGAGCCGGCACCGGGCTCGCTGAACAGCTGGCACCAGACGATCTCGCCCCGCAGCGAGGCGTCGACGAACCGCTCGCGCTGGGCGTCGGTGCCGTGCTTCAGGATGGTCGGCACCGCCCATCCGGCGATCTTGATGTCGGGGCGGGCCACGGCCGCCGCGGCGAGCTCCTCGTCGATGACTAGCTGCTCGACGGGTCCGGCACCGAGGCCGTACGGAGCGGGCCAGTGCGGCGCCAGGTAGGCGGCCTCGACGAGCGCCTCCCGGCGCTCGGCCTCGGGACGGGCGGCGATCGCGGCGACCGTCTCGCGCACCCGGGGACGTACGTCCTCGTCCTGGCCGTCGAGGTCGACCCGGACCGAGCGGCGGGTCCCGGCCACGGCGTACCCGGCCAGGGCGACCGCGTGCGCGTCTCCGGCACCGAGGAGGCTGCGCAGGGCGACGGCGCGGCGCAGGTAGAGGTGGGCGTCGTGCTCGAAGGTGAAGCCGATCCCGCCGAGGACCTGGATGCAGTCCTGCGCCGCCTTGACCGCGCCGTCGAGCGCGGTGACGCCCGCGACCTCGGCCGCGAAGGCCCACTGCCCGGCGTCGTCCTCGCCCGAAGCGGCTGCGTCCCAGGCGGTCGCGGCCACTGCCTCGGCGGTCTCCAGCATCTGCGCACAGAGGTGCTTGATCGCCTGGAACGACCCGATCGGAGCACCGAACTGCTCGCGCACCTTGGCGTGCTCGACCGCCGTGGTCAGGCACCACTGTGCGATCCCGGAGGCCTCCGCGGCCGCGAGGGTGAGGGCCGTACGTCGCACGATCTCTCCGCGCAGCGCCGGGATCTCGACCACGTCTGCGGCATCGATGTCGAGCCGCACCTCGGCGACTCGCCTGGTCAGATCCGGGCCCGCCTGTGGACGTACGTCCGCCCGCTCCGCCGCGACGAGGAACCAGTGCTCCTCACCGTCTCCGCTCCGGGCACCGAGCAGCAGGTGGGCGGCTCCCCCGCCGTCGTAGACGACGGGGACGGTGCCGACGAGACGCTCGCCGTGATCGAGGACGGGGTCGAGCGCGATCCCGCATCCGCCGGCGGTGACGGCCGCGACCAGGTCGCCGAGACCGGCCGCCCCCGCCAGATAGGCGGCGACCGTGCTGCCGAGGAGCGGGCCCGGGAGCAGCTCGTGCGCGCAGGCCTCGAGCGCAACTGCCGCGTCCAGGAGGGTTCCGCCGCCACCGCCGTTCGGCTCGGGCGCCGCGATGCCGGCGACGCCGTACTCCTCGACACCTCGCCACACCTCGTCGAAACGCGCGGAGGCGGCGCCCTCGGCAGCCCGGGCGAGGGCGATGCCACCCAGCCCCTTCGCCCAGTCGCGCAGGCTCTCGCTGAGGGCTTGGTGTTCGTCGGTGATGCCGATCGGCACAGCGACCTCCTATTGTTTCGGGAGCCTTCGTCCGGAATAGAGACTGATGTAGAACGTGTTACAAGTCTAGACTCACGAAGGAACGTGTTTCATTCTCGGGCCGCGATGCGGTTAGCCTGAGAACCACAGATCGAGATCCGGTCATAGTCCGAGGGGGACAACCAGTGACGTCCGTCAGCGCGGAGCCACGCGACACCGATGGCAACACTCCAGCCACGCCGCCCACCGGCGGGTCCGCGGCGCAGCGAGAGCGCCGTCGGCGCATCCTCGACGCCACGATCACGCTCGCGGCCGAGGGCGGGTTCGACGCCGTGCAGATGCGTGCTGTCGCCGAGCAGGCCGAGGTCGCGCTCGGCACCCTCTACCGCTACTTCCCCTCGAAGATCCATCTCCTGGTCTCCGCCCTCGCGCGCGAGTTCACCAAGGACGTCGAGCGCTCGGCCGTCCGCGCGACCCCGGGCGAGACCGCTCACGAGCGGATCATGTACGTCCTCAACCGCCGCACGCGCGCCCTGCAGAAGCAGCCCAAGCTCACCGAGGCCCTGGTCCGTGCCTTCATGTTCGCCGACCAGTCGGTGACCGGCGAGATCCACGAGGTCGGCACCAGCCTGACCACGGTCATCGCCCGCGCCATGCACGGCACTCCCGACCACGGCGAGGTCACCGAGGAGGAGGCCGCCATCATCCGGATCATCTCCGACGTATGGCTCTCCGCCCTCATCTCCTGGGTCACCGGCCGGATGGACACCGAGGACGTCGAGAAGTCGATCGACGTCGCCGTGCGCCTGCTGCTGCGCTGAGGATCACCTCGGGCAGTAGCCCTGGTCCCTCTTACGCTCAGCCCAGTCCTCGGGCCTCATCGCTCGCTCGCACTCATGGATCCAGCTGAGCCGATAGGGGTGCCCCTCGGGGGTGCCGGTGATCCCGAACTCGCGGCCGCCAGGAGCCTTGATGATCATCGACTCGCGCTTGCCGTGGTCGACGTAGTCGACCTCGAGCACCCAGCGGCAGGTCGGCCCCGAGCTCGACGCCGTGATCGGGATGACCACCGTCTCCCCCTTGGAGAGGGTCACCGTCCGGCTGGTGAAGTAGGGCGAACCGTCCTCCTCGGAGATCAGCGCCGGCACCGGCGCACCCAGGTCCGTCCGTAGCAGGATCTTGTCTCCCCCTCCGCCTTGGGGAACGTCTACCACGACCGTGCCCTGGCGCAGGATCGACGTGCACGGCCCGGAACGCTTCGGCCGCAGATCGGTGATCACCACGTCCTCGCTGTGCCGGCCGACCAGGGTGACCTCCCAGGTCACATTTCCCACGGCGTACCACTCGTGCTTGGCCTGCCAGTCGAGATCGTTCACCGCGCGCCTCGCCTGGTCGAAGTCCTTGAACGGCGCCGTGCTCGAACCGTCGGGGATCAGCACCGGCCCGCTCATCGCCTTCCTGCGTACGTCCACCAGCTGGATGCCCGCGCCCGGATCGCTCCACCCTTCGGGCAGGAGCCCGGTGAAGAGATTCTGCAGGCCGGAGCCGAACGTCGCCCCCAGCGAGACCAGGACCACGCCGACGACCCAGGCGGTCGGCTTCTTCAGCAGCGACACCGCCCACGGCAGCGGACCCCGGCGGCGTACGTCGCCGGCCGGTGTCGGCGCCTCCGCCGCAGCCTCCTTCGCGACCTCCTTCGGGGCCTCCTCTGCGTCCTTCTCGGGCCCCTCGGGCCTCTGCCTGGTCATCGGTCCATGCTCCCCTCGGGTACGGGCTCAGCAGTCTCCGGCTCGGTCACGGTTCCGCCGGACAGCCGGAGCGCGAGCGCCACGGCGACCCCGGTCACCCAGCCGAAGAAGGCAGCGAAGCGCAGCGCGTCGGCGACGTTGTCGAACGCCCGGGTGTAAGCCGGCAGGGTATGGGTCGGCGGGGCGAGCTCGGGAACCGGCACGAGAGCTCCTTCGACCAGCCCCACGACCACGGCGACCACCGCGACCATGCCCCAGCACCACATCACGACGCCGAGCACGCTCGGTTCCGCACCACGCTGCCAGCGAATCACCGCCAGACGGATCGCGAGCCAGATGAGTGCCACCAGGACGACCGAGCTCAGCGTGCGCGGCAACCAGATCAACGTGTCGAAGGTGCCACCGAGCGAGTAGGGGTCATCGGGCGGCGCAAGGCTGGCGTGGGCGAACCAGACCACGTGCACCCAGCCCTGGCGCGCATCGGCGGCGGCATCGGAGTAGACGTCGGGACCGTGGTCCCACACGAAGCCACCACCGAGCGCGAGACCCAGCGTCGGGAGCGCACCCCAGGTCGCGACCCGAACGGCGCGCGTCCGTCCCTGCGCAGGGTTCAGCCTCGGCGCCTTCACCGAGGCAGGCGAGTCCTCGCGTTCGGCCCGTTCCGAAACGGCGACCGCGAGCTGGACCAACGTCACCACGTGCGCCGCCACCACGCCGCCGACCACTCCGAGGCTGAGGGCCAGCCAGATCCCGTCGTCAGGACGCGACCACGCCATCGCTGACAGCTGCGCGGCTCCGTAGGGAGACGCCACGACGGCCTCGACGATGACGAAGAGGTTCGTGAGTCCGCCGGCGAGGAGGGACGCACCCAACACCCGGCCGGCGACGGAGTAGGCGCCGTCCCCTCCGGTTCGCAGGCTCGCATAGACCAACCCGGAGAGGAGGACGACGAAGACCAGCACCGGCCACGCGGACTCGGGCGCCGCTGCGTACTCGTACCTGACCACCGATCCCCAGAGGAACGACAGACCATCGAGCACCCGAGCCAGGAAAGCCCCGAACCACGCGTGCCCGCGCGCCTGCCAGAGCGAGGAGACGCTGCCGGTGTCGACCGGCACGGCTAGGGCGAACGAGTAGAACCAGGCAAAAACAGCGACCACGGCGGTCGTGGCGAACGCACTGCGTCGTCGAGACAAGTTGTGATGGCCTTCGGTTCGTCCCCGCTGACTGAAACCTTCGACCGCAGTATGCCGGAGTCCGGCTCGTGACGTGGCCGACTCACCCATGCCTCGGCCGCGGTCAGCCGCCGAAGGCGTGGGTGGCGGTGGCACCGCCGTCGATGGCGATCTCGGCGCCTGTGACGAAGCTCGACTCGTCGGAGGCGAGGTAGACGTAGAGCGGGGCGATGTCCGCGGGGTGGCCGACGCGCTTGAGGGCGACCTTCGAGGCGCCGAACTCCATGGCGGCGTCGTCGGCGCCGACGCCGCGGGTCATGGAGGTGTCGATCATGCCGGGGTGTACGGAGTTGACCCGGATGCCGCTGGGGCCGAGCTCGAGGGCGGCGGCCTTGGTCATGCCACGGATGGCGAACTTGGTGGAGGTGTAGCCGGCTACGAACGCCATCCCGGCCAGGCCCTCGATCGAGGAGGCGTTGATGATCGAGCCGCCACCGTGGTCCTTCATCGTCGTGATCACCGAGCGCATCCCGAGGAAGCAGCCGAGGGTGTTGACCCGCCACAGCAGCTCGAACTCCTCGACGGGCTGGGTCAGGATCTCGCCGAAACGGAGGATGCCGGCGTTGTTGGCCAGCACGTTGACCGGACCGTACGCAGCACCGGTCTCGGCCACCAGCGACGTCCAGGACTCCTCCGAGCTCACGTCGTGGTGCACGAAGAGCGCAGACTCCCCCAGCTCCTCGGCGAGCAGCTTGCCGGGCTCGTCGGCCACGTCGGCGATCACCACCTTGGCACCCTCGGACACGAAGGCGCGGGCGATCGCGGCCCCCTGCCCCTGCGCACCACCGGTGACGATCGCGATCTTGCCCTCGAGACGTGCCATCACTGCTCCTCTTGGTCCTTCAGCTTGAGCTGCATGATCGAGTCGGCCGAGAACCCGGCCGCCGGGTCGCGGTCGGCGAACCAGCCACCGACCTGCTTGTCGAGCGAGTCCAGGTCCCAGGCGGCGTTGTCGAAGCGCTCGGCCACCGTCGGCGGCGCCAGGACCGCGATCATCCCGCCGTAGACGACGAAGACCTGCCCGGTGATCGCGGCGGCGGCCGGTGAGGCGAGGTAGGTGACCAGCGGAGCCACGTGCTCGGGGCCGTAGGAGTCCCCCGAGAGCACGCCCTCGGTCATCGCGGTCGCCGCCCGCGGGCAGATCGCGTTGGCGCGTACGCCGGAACGGCCCATCGAGCGGGCCGTCGACATCGTCAGGGCGGTGATCCCCGCCTTCGCGGCACCGTAGTTGGCCTGCCCGGGAGGCCCGGAGAGGAACGCCTCCGAGGAGGTGTTCACCACCGCGGCGTCGACCGGCGTGCCCGTCGACTTGGCGACGGAGCGCCAGTGGGCCGAGGCGTTGCGGGTCAGCAGGAAGTGGCCACGGAGGTGGACGCGTACGACGAGGTCGAACTCCTCGTCGGACATGTTGAAGAGCATCTTGTCGCGGGTGATGCCCGCGTTGTTGACCACGATGTCGAGGCCACCGAGCCCGTCGACGGCGGCGGCCATCATCGCGTCGGCGGTGGCACGCTCGCTCACGTCACCGGCCGCGATCACCGCCTCGCCGCCGAACCCACGGATCTCCTCGGCCGCGTCCTCGGCGGCACCGGGCAGGTCGTTGAGCACCACCCGGGCGCCGGCGCGGGCCAGGGCGACCGCCTCGGCGCGCCCGAGGCCGGCTCCGGCACCGGTGACGATCGCGATCTTGCCTGTCAGGTCAACGCTCACGCGGGGCTACTCCTCGATTCTCAGGGCTGCCTTGGGGCAGCCGGCCACGGCCTGCTCGACGCGGTCGCGGTTCTCGTCGGTCACCGTCGGGTCCGCGATCTGCAGGTAGTCGTCGTCGTCGATCTCGAACACGTCGGGAGCGAACGACTCGCACATCCCGTTGGACTCGCACAGGTCGAAGTCCGCGATCACCTTTGCCATGTCCGTCTCCTTGTCCTCGTCATCATCGAAGTCAGCCTTGACCGGGCAGCGCGCCCAGCTTGCGATGGTCCCAGCTTGCGACCTTGTCGGGCTCGATGACGATGCCGACGCGCTTGTGGGCCTGCTTGGACACCAGCTCCTCGCCGAGCTCACCCAGATCCGCACCGCCGGCCATCCGGGTCATCACCCGCGACCCGATGCCCTTGATCTCGTCGTAGTCCTCGACGAGCCGCGCCTTGCCGGTGATGCTCACCCCGCGCAGCTCGAAGTAGTCGACGCCGTCCTCGACCAGGCAGGTGACCCGGGGGTCGCGGCGCAGGTTGCGGACCTTCTGCGAGGACCCGTAGGTCCAGAAGACGATCCTGCCCTCGTCGAGCACGTAGAACAGCGTGGTCAGGTGCGGCGCACCGTCGGGACCGACGGTCGCGACCTGCACCTTCATCTGCGAGCCGAGGAACTCCTCGATCTCCGCCTCGGTCAGCTGTACGGACTGGCGTGAGCCGGCCATGTGCCCTCCTCGAGCAGTGAAACTAGAACACGTTCTACCATATCAGGGACAGTGACGCCCCCGGAGGGACCTCATGCTGAGACTAGGCCCCTTCGTCTCGGGCTCCGTCTCGACCTAGGAGGCGGCCTTCATCTCGGAGATCAGCCAGCCGCCGTCGTCCTTGACCAGCGTCAGCACCTCCCAGGTCGGGCTGACCACGGTGTTCTTCGTCTTCGGCGCGGTCGCGCTCTGGTTGACGAAGAGCAGCACCTTCGCGGACTCCTCGGTGGCGGAGATGATCGAGGCGGCGCAGTCCTCGTCGACGCAGGCCTTGCCCTCCTCGGCGGCCTTCGCCCCTTCCTCGGAGAGCGGCGCCACCTCGGCGTCGACCTTGATCCCGAGTTCGGCCTGCTCCTTGCGCTTGTCCTCGCCGGGCAGCGTCTTGTCGTACTCCTTCTGCATCGCCGGCGTCATCAGCTTCTTCGCGGCGGCGATGTCCTTCTCCGCGCTGGCGGCCTGGTAGGACATCACCGTCTGGGCCAGCCCGACCGAGTGCTCCATGATCGCCGCCCTGGATCCGGCCGCGGTCAGCTCGCCTCCCGGCGCGACATCGTCCTTCGACACCATGTCGACGGCCAGCCACAGGACACCGCCGGCCACCAGGACGAGTACGCCGAGAACGGCCGTCAGCACACAGCTCCCGTCGCCCAGCCACCGCTCGGCGAACCCCGCGCGCTCCTCGTTCTCAGCCTTACCCTCAACCTCAGCCTGAGGCTCTGCTTCGGTCTCCGCGTCCTCCGGAGCAGCGACCTCGTCACGTACGTCCTGGGGTTCTTTCTCGTCCTCGGCCGGTGGCAGCAGGTCGGACCCGCAGTAGCGGCACTTGATCGCGGCGGCCTTGATCGTCTCCGCGCAGAAGGGGCACTCCTTCTGGCCGGTGGAGACCGACCCGTTCGCTCGTACGCCTGTCATCGGACCGCCTCTGCGCTTCGCCCAGTAACTCCCTCGCTCGGCGCGAGCGGACGAGCAAGCTCGCCGCTCGACCTCGCTCCGGTCGTAGCCGTAGCGCACGCGCCATGGTACGGACGCGGCCCGATGAGGATCCCATTGTTCACTCGCTGACGCTCGCTCATCAGTTGACTCCTGCCAGGTCGGACATGCGCCATCCGTCCTTCGTCTTGGCCAGCGACACCTTGAAGCGGTACTTCGAGCACCGCGCACCGTCGTAGGGGCAGGTGTCGCTCTTCTTCAGCTCGGCGGTCTGGCTGCTGGTGACGACCGAGTCGACGGCGACCAGCACGACCGCGCTCTTCGACCCGATCGCCCGGATGCCGACCTGCTTGACCTTGCCCTTGGAGATGGTCTGGGCGGGGATCGCGGCCTGCCGGATCTGCTCGGCGATGGCGGTGTACTCCTTGCCGAAGGTGCCGGTCGAGATCTCCTTGACCGCCTGGATCCGCGGGTCCATGTCGCGGTAGTCGACATCGAGGAACGCGATCACGCCGTCCTCGGCCACCGCCTTCACCTCGTCGTAGTCGGCGGCCGCGGCCTCGGCGGGCGTCGTCCAGGGCAGCACCCGGGCGCCGCCGATGAACACGGCCGCCGCCAGGACGACCAGGACCACCACGAGCGCCGCGAGCACGGTGTTGACCCGGCCCAGTCTGGCGAGGGAGAGCTTGACCTCGAGGGGGTTCTCAGAACTCATTCGGATCACTCCTCTCCCAGGATCATCGATCGCCAGGAGTCGTCGGACAGGGCGGAGACGAGGCCTCCGTCATCGGTCGGGGTGGACATCGTGACCGTCTTTCCGTCGGGGAGCTGGGTGCGCCCGGTCTTCGGGTCGTAGGTCGTCACGTACTTTCCGACGCCTTCGGGTTTCGGCACCATGTTGACGCCGCGCTGCATGATCGGGTTGTCGCCCTCGTAGCCGGGCTGGGCGCGCTCGTCGGTGCACTTGGCCGGGTAGAGCGGCTGGTCCTCCATCACGGTGCCGGGGATCCACTGGTCGGCGGGCTTGTAGCCCTCCTGGCACGGCGGTGTGGTGTAGACGTAGCCCATCGACAGGTGACCGTAGCCGTCACCGGGCGAGCCGGTAAACCCTGTCGCGACGACACGCGGGAAGGTCACCAGGGTCTGCTCGATGGCGGGCAGCCGGGCGGTGAGCACCTCGTTCACGGTGCTGAGATTGGCCAGGAAGACCGGCAGCAGCGGTTGCAGCCCGTCGAGCAGCGACTGCACCTGGACGGCCGTCGCCTCGCCGCCCTGCAGGATCTCGCGGAGCTCCGGGTCGCGCTTGTCGAGCGTGGCGGTGACCTCCTCGAGCCCCTTGGCGAACTCGCGGATGTCGCCGCTGTGCTCCTTCTGCGTCTGGAGCACCGTCTGGCTGGTGTTGAGGAGGCGGATGGTCTCGCGTCGGTGGGCCGAGGCCTCGTCGACGAGCGTGGAGCCCGAGTCGAGCAACGTACGCAGGTTCTCGGCGTTGCCGCGGAACAGCGTGCCGAGCTCGGCGACCACGGTGCTCAGGTCCTCGCCGTTGATCGAGGTGGTGAAGCTGTTGAGCTCGGTGAGCAGCTCGTCGGTCGTGCCGGGCATCGACTCGGGCCCGGCGGTCACGACGTCACCCTCGGCGAGGTAGGGCCCGGAGGCGGACTCAGGGATGAAGTTGACGTACTGCTCCCCCACCGCCGACAGGTTGTGCACCTCCACCTTCGCGTCCCTCGGCACCTGGGTGCCGGGATCGAGCTGCAGCCCGGCGCGTACGCCCTCGTCGGTGACGGTCATCGAGGCCACCCGGCCGATGCTGATGCCGCGGTAGTTGACCTCGCTGCCGACGTAGAGCCCGCCCGAGGCCGGCAGGTCGACCGAGACGTCCACGTGGCGGCCCAGGACCCGGTCGACGACCCCGAGGTAGGCGGCCGAGACGTAGAAGATCCCGACCGCGGCGAGCACCAGGAAGACGACCAGCTTGTTGCGTACGCTCCGTGTCATCAGCTGCCGCCTCCCAGCAGTCCGAGGAGGCCCAGCAGGCCTCCGGTGGTCGGCTCGGCCGTGGGCGAGTCGGTGTCCGCCGGCGCCGAGAGACCCTCGGCGATCTCGGGGACCAGACCCTCGAGCCCCGGCGTCTTGGTCGAGGTCGAGGTCGAGCTCTTGGGCAGCAGGTCGGACATGTCGGGCAGCTTGGGCGTCTTCTCGCCCGGCTTGGACGCGGTGTCCTCCTTGCCGACCACGGAGCACGTGATCTGCATGTTGGTCAGGTCGCACAGCGCCTTGGCCAGCGGCTGGATCGCCTCGCAGCCCTTGGAGTAGGACAGGCAGATCTGGAAGACCTGGGGCAGCAGGCCGGGCGACTCACCGTTGGTGAGGCTGCCGACCAGCTTGCCGAGGTCGAGGTCCATGTGGAACAGCGCGTTGGAGTAGTCGCCCATCGCCAGCCCCGAGGCGTTCTCGGGGAACGGGAAGCTGGCCGCCATCATCAGGCCCCGGGGCAGCGAGTCACCGGCGTCGGCGAGCTCGCGCAGCGTCGGCGCCAGCTCGTCCAGCGCGGTGGTCAGGTTGGCGCCGCTCTGGTTGATCACCCGGGTCGCCACCACGCCGAGCCGGTCGAGCGCCTTCATCATCTTCAGCAGGTCGGCGTGCTGCTGGCGGAGCACCTCGAGGGCCGGCCCGAAGGAGTCGATCGCCGCCTCGATGGACTTGGACTCCTTGTTCAGGGTGCGGGTCAGCCGGTCCACCTGCTCCATCGCCTTGATGATCGAGCCCTTCTGCTGGTTGAGCGAGGCGACCGTGGTCTCCAGGTTGCCCAGCAGCGCCCGCATGTCCCCGGTGCGCCCGTCCATCATCGTGTTGAGCTCGTCGCTGATCGTCTTCAGCTGACCGACGCCGCCACCCGCCAGCAGGAAGGAGAGCGCGCCGAGCACCTCCTCGACCTCGGGGTTGCGGTTGGTGCGGTCGAGGCCGATGGTCGCGCCGTCGCCCAGCCTGCCGGCGCTGGCGACGGTAGACCCCTCGGGGGCCACCAGGGCGATGTACTTCTCCCCCAGCAGGCTGGTCTGGCGTACGTTGGCCAGCGCATCGGCCGGAAGCTCGATGTTCTTACGGATGGTCATGGTGACCTTGGCGTGCCAGCCCTCCCGCTCGACCTTGTCGACCTGGCCGACCGGCACGTCGTTGGCCATCACCTTGGTGCGCGGCACCACGTCGACGACGTCGTTGAACTCCGCGGTGACGACGTAGCCGTCACCCTCGCCGACCTCCTTGCCGGGAAGCGGCAGGTCGTAGGCCTGTACGCCGCATCCGCTCGCCACGGCGACGATGCCGAGCATCGCCGCAGCGGCCCACAGGCGCCTCATCTCTTGCCTCCCGACATCAGTTCCTGGAGCGAGCCGCTGAGCTCGGTGATGCCGCCCTGGGTGACCACCTCGGGCTCCACCTCCGGCTGCTTGGCCTGGGTGCCGGTGTCGAGCGGCAGCCCGGTGTCGGTGTCGCGGTCGGTGGGCGCGCTGCCCTCGGTGAGCGCCTGACCGGCCGGAGCGGTCGACCCGGTCGGCAACAGCGCCTTGAACAGCGCGCAGATCTCCTTGGCGCCCGGGATCTGGTCGTTCTCGACGACCATGCAGAGGATGTTGGACAGGTCCGAGCCGATCGGGCCCACCTGCAGCCGGAAGCCGACCGAGCCGGAGGCGGGGTCGAAGGACTCGGCCAGGTTGCCGATGCCCAGCGGGGCCAGGTCGACCACGGTGCCCAGGGTCTCCTTCTCCTTGGCCAGGATGTTGAGCGTCTTGTTGAGCTCCTTGACGTCGCCGACGAGGGCGTCGCGGTTGTTCTCCACGAAGGACTTGGTCACCTTGACCGCCTGCGCGATCGCGGCGAGCGCCTGGTCGAGCTCGTCGCTCTCCCCCGCCAGCTGCGTGGAGACGGTCGAGAGGTCGGTGAGGAACTTCTCGGTCGTGTCGTCGTTCCTCGCCAGCGTCCTGGTCACCTCGGAGAGCTGGGAGAGGGTGCTGAACAGCTGCTCGGAGTTGCCGCCGAGCACCTGGGCCGCCTCGGACATGTCGGCGATCGCCTGGTTGCCGATCTTGCCGTTGCCCTCCAGGGCGTCGGCGCCCTCCCGCAGCACGTCGCTGAGCGCCCCGTTCTTGTTGGCCCCGTTGGGTCCCAGCGCCGTGGTCAGCTCGGAGAGGCTGGCATAGATCCGGTCGAGCTCGACCGGCACCGCGGTGCGCTCGATCGGGATCTCACCGCCGTCGGCCAGGGCCGGCCCGCCGGTGTAGGCCGGCGTCAGCTGCACGAACCGGTCCGCGACCAGCGTCGGCGTCACGATCGCCGCCTTCACATCCTCGGGCAGCTTGTAGTCGCTCTCGTACTCGATCACCGCGTCCACGTGGTCGCCCTTCGGCTCCAGCGAGGCGACCTTGCCGACCTTGACGCCCATGATGACCACGTCGGAGCCCTCGTAGATGCTCACCGCCTGCGGGAAGCTCGCGGTCACCAGCTTGGTGTCGGGCGCGGCGACCTCGGAGACCAGCAGCAGCCCGCACATCACCACCAGCGCGATCGGCAGCGCCGCCCACTTGGACCGCAGGCTGGGCCCCGATGGCCGCTCGGTGCCCGCGATCGCGGCCGGCACCTGCGTACGCCGCCGGCCCCGGCCTCGCGGCACCTCGGTCAGTCGTTCGATGATGTTGGTCATTGCACGATCCCTGGTCGTCGTCCGGGCACGAACTCACCGCTCACGATGCCGGTCAGGTTGGCGAGGTAGGCGTCGAACCAGGGGCCGGTGCCGATGATGTTGATCAGGATCGACGCGTACGGCCCGTAGTTCTGGATGGTCTTGGTCAGGTCCTGGTCGCGGGCGTTGAGGAACTTCAGCGCCTGGTTGAGCGCGTCCAGCGCGGGCCCGATCTGCTTCTGGTTCTCCTTGACGAGGGCCTGCAGCTGCTCGGCCAGCGCGGTCGCGTTGACCAGCAGCTGGTGGATGGCCTGGCGGCGCTGGATCAGCTCGGCGAAGACCTGATCGCCGTTCTCCATCACGCCGATGATGTCCTGCTTGCGCTCGTTGACGAGCTGCACGACCTTCTCGGCGTCCTGGAGCAGCGACTCCAGCTCGTCGCCGCGGGCGGCGATCGTCTGGGAGAGCGCCGCGATCCCCTGGAAGGCGCCCTGCACCTCGGGGCCGGCCTTGTCGAGGGTGCCCGACATGGTGGTCAGCGCCTTGGCCAGCTGCTGGGTGTCGATCGCCTCCGTGGTCTCGGCCAGATCACCGAACGTGCCGACGATGTCGCTGCCGGCGCTGGTGCGCGCCAGCGGGATCCGCGAGCCGGCGTCGAGGGTGCGGCCGCCCTGGGGGGTGATGTCGAGGTACTTCTCCCCCAGCAGGTTGAGCACCCCGATCTTCGCCTCGCTGCGGTGGCCGATCTCGGTGCCCTCGACCGAGAAGGAGACGACCACCTTGGCGCCGTCGATCTCGATGTCGCTGACCCGGCCGACGCGGATGCCGGCGATCTCCACCCGGTTGCCCACGTGCAGGCCGCTGGTGTCGGAGAACTCGGCCTGGTAGGTCGTGCCGGCGAACCACGGCAGCTTGCGCAGGTTGAACGCCGCGGTGAGCGCCAGCGCGATCGCCACGATGGTGATCACGCCGGTGCGCTTGAGCTGTGTGTCGGAGTGATGCGCCATCAGAGCTTGCACCTCTCCGCCCGGCTGTAGAAGGCGACGTTGTCGAGCTGCTTCTGGATCGCCTTGACGGCGGGCGAGTTGTCGAGCAGCTCACCGAGGGAAGGCAGCTTGATCGAGAAGTCGAGGTCGCAGAGGTAGTAGTTGTACCAGGAGCCGTAGCTGCCGATCCGGGCCTGTGACTCCAGGGTCTCCGGGAGCCGCTCGAGGGTCCGGTCGAGCAGCTTCTGGTTGCCCGGCTTGTTGAGGATGTCCACCACGCGCTTGAGCTGCTTGATGTCCTCCTTCAGGAACGGGCGTACGTCGGTGAGCAGCCCGGCCAGCTCGTCGGTGAGGTCGCCGATCGAGGAGATCGAGTCGCCGATCGCCTCCTTGTCGCGCGCCAGGTCCTTCATCCAGCCGCTGAGCTGCTGGATCAGCTCGGCGAGCTCGGTGTGGTGCTCGTTGACGGTGTTGAGGGTCTTGGACAGGTTGGTGATCACGTCGCCGATCAGCTGGTCGCGCTGGGCCAGGGCGCTGGTCAGCTCGGCCGTCTCCGAGAGGAGGCTCGCGACCGTGCCACCCTCCCCCTGCAGCACCCGGATCAGGTTGAGCGAGAGCTTGTTGACGTCCTTGGGCTGCAGCGCCTGGAAGAGCGGCTGGAAGCCGTTGAAGAGCTCGGTCAGGTCGAGCGCGGGCGTGGTGTTGGCCATCGCGATCGCCTGCCCCTCCCGCAACGGCGTCGCGTCGGCCTCCGACTCCTGCCCGGCGTCCTGGGTCAGCGCCAGGTAGCGGTCGCCGACCAGGTTCAGGTAGCGGACCTGGGCACCGCTGGCGGTCGTGAGCGGCACCGTCTCGTCGACCCGGAAGGTGACCATCGCGTGGTCGCCGCCCTCGATCTCGACGGAGAGCACCTCGCCCACGGTGATGCCGGCGACGCGTACGTCGTCTCCCTCGCTCAGGCCCGAGGCGGTGGTGAACTCGGCACGGTAGGGCACCCGGTCTCCGAAGCCGACGTTGCCCATGATCGAGGCCAGCGTGCCGGTGACGAGGATCGAGATCACGGTGAAGACGACCAGCTTGGTCCCGGCGACCGCGGTCTTCAGATCGCGCTTGTTCACTGCAGACCTCCGTTCCCGGGGGCCCACGGCACGTCCTCGGTGCCGTTCTCCAGCTCCATCGGGCCGGCCGGCACCTTCGGGGTCGGCAAGCCGTCGCACCACGGTCCGTGACCGATCTCGCCCCACTCGGGACGGTCGTCACGGCCGTACGCCGGCTTCTGGGTGCCGTCGAGGACCATGGTCTGACGCACCCGGTTCTGCTGGAAGACGGTCGCCAGCAGCTCGGTGTAGTCGTCGAGGCCGCGGAGCAGGCAGGTGTACTCCGGGGAGTAGTCGGACAGCAGCTTCAGCAGCGGCACGGCCAGCTCGGTCTCGTACCTGATCGCCTTCTCGTTCTCGGCGAGCAGGTTCTTCGACGTGTCGGCGACCCCGGTGACCGAGGTGAGCAGTCCGCCGAGCCGTCGGCGCTGCTCCGAGACCGTCGTGGCGGTGGTCGTGGTGTTCTCGAGGACCTTGACCAGGTCCGGGGCAGCCATGGAGTAGGTCTCGGCGACGTCGGCCATGTCCTCGAGGTCGCGTTCGAGTGTGGGGAGGTGGACGTTCATCTCTTCGAGGTAGTCGTTGAGCTGGACCAGGGTCTCGCCGAGCTTCTCCCCGTTGCCGGAGAGCGCGGTGGCGAGGGCGTGCAGGGTGCTGTTGAGGTCCTGGGGCCGGATGGACTTCAGCAGCGGGAAGAGCCGGGCCAGGATCACGTCGAGCTCGACGCTGGTGCGGACCCGGTCGGCGGGGATCACGGTGCCGTCGCTCAGCGCGCCGGTGCGCTCTCCCTCGGGGTCGATGAACTCGACGTACTTCTGGCCGAACAGCGTCGTCGGCTTGATCGCGACGCTGACGTTGGCGGGGATCTGCTCGGCCTGCTCCGGCTCGAGGCCGAGCTCGATGACGGCCTTCTTGCCGTCCTGGTGGATCTCGCGGACCTGGCCGACGATGACACCGTGCATGCGCACGTCGCCGTAGCGCGGCAGCTGCAGGCCGGCCCGGTCGGCCTCGACGCTGACCGTGGTGAACTGCACGAACGCCTTCTGGTAGATCGCCACGCAGAGCGTGATGAGCAGGGCCAGGGTCACCGTGAAGGCGATCCCGGAGACGAAGAGCTTGGTGTGCTCGGCGCGGGTGTCGCGCTGGATTCCCATCAACATCTGGCCGTCACCGCCCTCATCCCGTGATCCGGACGGTGGTCGTGGAGCCCCAGATCGCGAAGCTCAGGAAGAAGTCGGCGACGACGACGGTCACGATGGACGTACGGATCGCCTTGCCGACCGCGATGCCGACCCCGGCCGGGCCGCCCGAGGCGGTGTAGCCGTAGTAGCAGTGGATCAGGATGATCGCGACCGCGAGGATGATCAGCTTGAGGAAGCTGTAGAGGATGTCGATCGGCGGCAGGAACGCCAGGAAGTAGTGGTCGTACGTCCCGCCCGACTGCCCGTACATCAGCGTCGTGATCAGCCGCGGGCTGAGGTAGGAGGCGCACAGGGCGACGATGTAGAGCGGGATCACCGCCAGGAACCCGGCGATCATCCGGGTGGTGACCAGGTAGGGCAGGCTCGGCACGCCCATCGCCTCGAGCGCGTCGATCTCCTCGCTGATGCGCATCGCGCCGAGGCGTGCCGTGTAGCCGCAGCCGACGGTCGCGGCGAGCGCGATCGAGGAGATCAGCGGGGCGACCTCGCGGGTGTTGAAGAAGGCCGAGATGAACGCGGAGAACTTCGCGACACCGATCTGGCTCAGGCTGGCGTAGCCCTGGATGCCGACCTCGGAGCCGGCGAAGAAGGCCATGAACGCGATCACGCCGACGGTGCCGGCGATCATCGTCAGGCCGCCGGCGCCGAACGCGACCTCGGCCAGGATGTTGAGCACCTCCCGCTTGTAGCGGCGGATGGTGCGGGGCGCCCAGGCCAGGGCCTTGACGTAGAAGAGCAGCTGATCGCCATAGCCCTCGACGGCCTGGCGCTGCTCCTTGACGATCTGGTTGCCCACCTGGGCGAGCGTGTTGGACACCGCGCGATCACAACCCGTCCTGAGGAACGATCTGGAAGTAGACCGCGGTCATGATGGAGTTGAGGACGAACAGCATCATGAACGCGATGATCACGGCCTCGTTGACCGCGCGACCCACGCCGCTCGGGCCGCCTTGGGCGTTGAGGCCGTTGTAGGCGCCGATGATCGCCGCCAGGAACCCGAACAGGGCCGACTTGACCATCGAGATGTAGAGGTCGGGCAGGCTCGCCAGCGCGGTGAAGCTCGACAGGAACGCACCGGCCGAGCCGCCTTGGACGATCACCGTGAAGAAGTAGCCGCCGCCGATGCCGGTCGCGATGACGATCCCGTTGATCATCACCGAGACGAACAGGCACGCGAGGACACGGGGGATCACCAGCCGGACGACCGGGTCGATGCCCAGCACCTCCATCGCGTCGATCTCCTCGCGGATCTTGCGCGATCCCATGTCGGAGCAGATCGCCGACCCCGCGGCCCCGGCGATGATCAGCGCGGCCGCCATCGGCGCCGCCTCCCTGACCACCGCGAGCACCGCGGTCGCGCCCGCGAACGACTGCGCCCCGAGCTGGCCGGCGAGGTTGCCGACCTGCAGGGAGATGACGGCTCCGAACGGGATCGAGACCAGCACCGCGGGCATCATCGTGACGCTGGTGATGAACCAGGCCTGCTCGAGGAACTCCCTCGTCTGGAACTTGGTCGTGAACGTCCCCTTGACGACCTCTCCGGTCATCAAGCCCATCCCGCCGACGCCTCGGACCAGCGAGGCGAACTGCACTGCCATCCTGCACCTTTCGGGTGGTCTTGTGACTCGGCTCACGTTTCGCCCAGTAGTAGAACACGTTTCAGTTCTGAGGGCAACGACCCGGCCCCGACGTGTCCGCGAACAGGGTGGGAGGTATTCGAGTTCAACGACTTACCCGCCAGTAGGTGACGGGGATCACAGATCCTCCACTCGGTGCCACGCCGCCGTGAAGGTCGTTCTCGCATGCTGGTCGGCGCGTGGCCGGGACCGCTGGAGCCATCGGCATGGGGTAGATGGCCGCTCCGGTGTGTCTGGGAGCGACGAGCCGGTTAGATTGGGGATTGTGATGAGACTGTCGCCGGGGGGCGTCATGAGGTTCCTACGCCGCCTGCTCCTCGCCGTCTTCGGCGTGCCGGTCGCGCTTGCCGTCGTGATGAGCCTCGTCGACGCCTACCGCAGCCGCGGCAAGCGGGCCAAGCCGTTCCCGGTCACGCCGCCGCGGACCAACGGAGTCGGCGACGGCACCGTGACCACCTACACCTTCGGCAACGATCTCTACGAGGACATGATCGCCGCCATCGAGGGCGCGAAGAAGCAGATCTTCCTCGAGACGTACATCTGGAAGGGTGACGAGGTCGGCCAGCGGTTCAAGCAGGCCCTGGCCGCGGCGACCGAGCGCGGTGTCGAGGTCTACTGCATCTTCGACGAGCTCGCCAACCTCGTGGTGCCGGCCCGCTTCAAGCGCTTCCCCGCGGGCATGCACGTGCTGCGCTACCCGACCTACGCGGCCGGCTGGCGCTTCTTCGACCTGTCCCGCTACGGCCGCGACCACCGCAAGATCCTGGTCGTCGACGACACCGTCGGGTTCGTCGGTGGCTACAACATCGGGACCGCGTACGCCACCGAGTGGCGCGACACCCACGTGCGGATCACCGGGCCCGGCGTATGGGATCTGCGCAGGGCGTTCGCCGACTTCTGGAACCTCAACCGGCGGCGGCCGCACCCGCTGACCCACCGAGCCGGTGCCGAAGGCCCGCTGCTCATCGAGACCGCACCCTCATGGGACCCCGATCTGCGGTTCCACCGCAACGTGCCGCGGCTGTGGATGTTCCCGATCCGCTCGATGTATCTGGAGGCGATCAACCGGGCCTCCCGCAACATCTACCTGACCACCGCCTACTTCGTCCCCGACGAGGACTTCGTGAACGCGCTCAAGGCCGCCGCGCAGCGCGGGGTGGATGTGCGCATCCTGCTGCCGCTGAAGTCGAACCACGTCGTGGTCGACTGGATCTCGCGCGGCTACTTCTCCCAGCTGCTCGACGCAGGGGTGCGGATCCTGAGGTTCAAGGACGCGATGATCCACGCCAAGACGGCCACCGTAGACGGCTTCTGGTCGACCGTCGGCACCGCCAACATCGACCGCCTCTCGCTGACCGGCAACTACGAGATCAACCTGGAGATCTTCGACCGCGACGTCGCCAAGCAGATGGAGGAGATCTTCTCCCGCGACGAGTCCAACGCGCTCGAGCTGACCGCCGCCGAGTGGGCCGCCCGCGACATCCACCGCAAGTTCACCGAGCTCGTCCTCACCCCGTTGCGACCGCTGCTCTGAAGGCCTGCCGAGTCGGCGCATCTGCCCCCGTGCCTGGCGAGCGAAGCGAGCCAGAGGGGGCTGATGCGCCGACTCGGCAGTAAAGCCAGATGGATCAAGAAGGCAAGTGCGTCCGAGGCGACATCTTCGGCCCCCGCCGAGGCCGCTTCCCGGCGCCCCGATAGATCAGCGCGACGACGCGAGCACGGTGCGGCCGGAAGCTCTCCAGATAGTCGCGCAGCCGGTCGTCGTCCCAGGCAGCGTTGGTCAGCGCCCAGCCGACGTCCTTGGCCAGATGGTAGTCGCCGAAGCTGACCGCGTCCGGGTCGCCGAGCGCCCGCTGGCGCACCTCCGCGACGGTCCACTCGCCGATGCCCGGGATGGTGGTGAGCCGGCGCTCGACCTCCTCGCCGGGAAGCGCCGCGGTGCGCTCGACGGCGGCGGCCACCCGAGCCGCTTGGAGAACGGCCTTGGAACGGGCCGGGTCGACCGGCAGCCGCAGCCAGTCCCAGCTGGGGATGGCGCGCAGCGTCTCCGGCGACGGCTGCAGGCGGAGCCCGTGGTTGGCTCCGGGGCCAGGGGCGGCCTCGCCGAAGCGGCGGACCAGGTTGCCGAAGCCACGGAACGCCTCGTTGTTGGTCACCTTCTGCTCGATGATCGAAGGCACCAGCGCCTCCATGACCAGTCCGGTGCGCCCGAACCGGGGCACCTCGAAGCGCTCCAGCAGCGTCGTGAGCACCGGGTCGTCGGTGCGGAACTCCTCGGGTCGGTCGTCGGCCCCGAGCAGCGCCGGCACCTGCTCCAGCGCCCACTCGGCGCCCTCGCCCCACGCCTCGGACTCGACGACGGCGTCGGCGTCGCGCTGGCGCAGCCGGAGCGTGGCAGGTCCGTGCGGCGTACGGATGGCGCGCCAGTGGTCGGCACCGATGATCTTGTACGTCGGGTCCCCGAGCCCGCGCCGCAGCGGCCGCAGCATCGAGGCGAGGCCCACCGCATAGCCCGGACGGACCGTCCGCTGCGCACTCATGTTTCGAGGTTAACCCGGGGAAAGACCCGGCTGGTGGTCAGGTGCGTCGCGCGGCCGCCCCGGTCGCTGCCGGTGAACCCGAAGACGTGGTGCACGCCGTGCAGGGGGTCGGCGGTGACGACCTGGTCGGGGGCGTACGGCAGGACCTCGTAGCTGTGCGGCTCGTCCCCGACGGCAGCTGCCTCCGGTCCAGGGATCTCCTCGACCCACAGCCGCCCGTCGGTGGCCCGGCGCAGCGTCCAGTCGACGATCCGGGCGCGATAGGTGCCGAGCAGGCGGTCGGCGTCGAAGCCCGACGGTGGCTGCTGGGGTGGCACCGGGTCGGGTGCGATGCGTACGTCGGCGAGGTCGTCGAGGAGGTGGCCGACGACGTCGTGGTAGAGCCCGTAGGTGTCGCCGCCGTTGGTGAGCAGCGCGACCGCCAGGCCGTGCTCGGGCACCATCCGGAAGAACGCCGACTGCCCGATGGTCTGACCGTCGTGGCCGACGATCCCCTGCCTGGTGTCGTCGAGCGACCAGCCCAGGCCGCGCGCCTCCGACCGGGTGGAGGCCGGGTGGTCGATCTGCCGGGTCAGCACATCGGCGCAGGAGGCCGCCGAGACGACGCGGGTCCCGTCGCGGGCGGTGCCACCGGCCAGATGCATGGCGGCGAAGCCGAGCAGGTCGCGTACGCGCATCGAGAGCATCGCACCGACGGGGCCGCTGGCCCGCGCCATCCCCCAGGACGGTCCCGGGCGGAGGACATGCTCGGGACCGGGGTCGATGTGGCCCATGGCGGTGCGGAACCGGATCGCGTCATAGGGCGTCGTGGCGATGTGGGTGAGGCCCAGCGGGGCCGCCAGGTGCTCGTGGAGCGCCCGATCCCAGGTGGTGCCGCGCAGCACCTCGACCAAGCGGCCGAGCACGGCGAAGCCCGCGTTGGAGTAGGAGAACCGCTCCCCCGGCGCGAAGATCTGCGGCAGGTCGCCCATCGAGGCGACGAACCGTTCGACCGCGTCGTCGCCGGGTCCGTGGTCGGTGAAGATGTCGCCCTCGAAGCCGGCCGTGTGGGCGAGCAGCTGACCCACCGTGATCGTTCGGGTCGCCTCCTCGTCGGCGACCCTGAAGGTCGGCAGGTGGCGGATGATCTCGTCGCCGAGGCCGATGCTGCCCTCCTCGACGAGCTGCATCACCAGGTCGGTGGTCCACAGCTTGGTGATCGAGCCGATCTGGAAGAGCGAGTCGATGGTGGCCTCGACCCCGGTGTCGAGGTTGAGGATGCCGGCCGCGTGGTCGACGACCTGACCGTCCTGGAAGACGCCGACGGCGGCAGCGGGCACCCGCCGCCTCTTCAGCAGGTCCGGTAGCTCGTCCTGGAGCCAAGCGCGGGTGGCGGCGAGCGCCCCGCTCATCGGCCGGCCTCGGCGAGAGCCGTCAGCGCCCGCTCGAACCCGGCCCGGTCGCGGGGGTCCAGATCGGCCAGCAGCTCGGTCTCCATGGCCCCGATGGCCTCGCGACAGCGGGCGAGAACCCGCGAGCCGGCGGGCGTCAGGGACACGATCCGGTTGCGCCGGTCGGCCGGGTCGGGCTGGCGCTCGACCATGCCCTCGGCCTCGAGGCGGTCCAGGTTGCCGATCAGCCGGGTCTTGTCGCGTCCCGTGGACGCGGCGAGCTGTGCCTGCGTGGGTGCGTCCGACTCCGCCAGCGCGGTCAGCACCGCGTAGTCCCACATCTCCAGCCCGGCGGCGTCGAGGATCGGCTTCTCGCGCGCCATCACCTCGCGCATCAGACGGGACAGCAGGAAGCCGAGCTCGGGTCGATCCACCGCAGAATCGTAACCGCTCGACATATCGTCTACGCCTGCTTACGATCAACGCATGCTTACTTTTTCCGACATGCTCGCGGAGTACGACCGCGCCCTCGAAGACACCACCACGCTCGCCTCCGAGGTGGGCGACCTGGCCGTCCCCACCCCGTGCGCCGGCTGGGACCTGGCCGACCTCTTCGGCCACATGGTCGGGCAGAACCTGGGCTTCGCCGCCGCGGTCACCGACGGCGACGCGCCGGTCGCGGCCTTCGAGTCCGTGCCGGTGACCGTCGACGACGTCGCCCGGCGATGGCGGGAGTCGGCGGGTCGGGTTCGTGACGCGTTCGGCGCCGCGGATCCAGGAGCCGCCGTCCACCTCGTCGAGTTCGGCTTCCGGCCGACCGTCACGGTGGCGCTGGGCATGCAGTTGCTCGACGCCGCCGTCCACGCCTGGGACGTCGCGACGGCTCTCGGGCGCAGCTACCGGCCCTCGGAGTCCACCATCGCCGTCGTCCTCGACCTGGCCAGGCAGATCGCCGCCCGACCCGGCGGCACGCCGGTGTTCGCCGCGCCTCTCGCCGAGCACGGAGAGGACCCGTGGTACGACGCCCTGAGCCTCCTCGGGCGCGACCCGGAACGGCTGCCAGCCGCCTAGGCGAGTCGCGACGTCACACCGGTTTTTGTCGGTGCCGTGAGGTTCACTGGAGGCATGCTGCTCGCCGACATCGTCTCCACCTCGAACGCCGTCGCCTCGACCCGGTCGCGGAAGGCGAAGGTCGCCGCGCTGGCGGAGTGCCTCGCCGCCACCTCGCGTGACGAGCTCCCGGTCGTGACGGCCTACCTCTCAGGGACGCTGCTGCAGCGGCGTACGGGACTGGGCTGGCGTTCGCTCAGCGCACTCCCCTCGCCTGCGGCCGAGCCGTCGTTGACGGTCGGCGAGGTGCACGAGGCGTTCGAGCGGATGTCGCGGGTGGCGGGGGCCGGCTCTCAGGTCGAGCGGGCGCGCGAGGCCGACGCGCTGTTCGCCGCTGCGACCGAGGCGGAGCAGGCATGGCTGCGGGGCGTGGTGACCGGCGAGGTCCGCCAGGGTGCGCTCGACTCGCTCGTCCAGGAGGCACTGGCAGCAGCGGCCCAGGTGCCGTTGCCGGCCGTACGCCGCGCCGCGATGCTCGCCGGGTCGACCGTGGTGGTCGCCGGGCTCGCCTTCGACGGCGAGGAGGCGCTCGCCGAGGTCGGGCTGGTCGTGGGCAGGCCCGTCCTGCCGATGCTGGCCTCCTCCGCGGGCTCGGTCGAGGAGGCGATGGCGAAGCTCGGCGAGGCGGTCATGGTCGACACCAAGCTCGACGGCATCAGGATCCAGGCCCACAAGTCCGGCTCGGAGGTACGCATCGCGACCCGCACCCTGGAGGACATCACCTCGCGGCTGCCCGAGGTGGCGGAGATCGTCGCCTCCTTCCCGGCCGACACGCTCGTGCTCGACGGCGAGGCGATGACCCTCGGCCCCGACGGCCGGCCGCGACCGTTCCAGGAGACCGCCTCGCGCACCGCGACCCGGTCGGCGCCCGGAGCGGTCGTGGTGCCGTACTTCTTCGACATCCTCCACGTCGACGGCCGCGACCTCATCGACCTCGCCCTCGACCAGCGCCTCACCGAGCTCGACCGGGTCGTTCCCGAGCAGCATCGGCCGCCGCGGCTGGTCACGGTGGACACCGAGGAGGCGGAGCGGTTCGCCACCGACGTGCTCGCCGCCGGCCACGAGGGCGTCGTCGTCAAGGGCGTGGGCCTGCCCTGGGAGGCCGGACGCCGCGGCTCGGGCTGGATCAAGGTCAAGCCCGTCCACACCCTCGACCTCGTCGTCATCGGCATCGAGTGGGGCTCGGGGCGCCGCAAGGGCTGGCTCTCCAACATCCACCTCGGCGCCCGGGGTGCCGACGGCGAGTTCGTGATGATCGGCAAGACGTTCAAGGGCATGACCGACCAGATGCTCGCCTGGCAGACCGAGCGGTTCACGGAACTCGCCGTCGGCGGCACCGACGACTGGCAGGTGAAGGTGCGACCCGAGCAGGTGGTGGAGATCGCCTTCGACGGGGTGCAGCGCTCGACCCGCTATCCCGGCGGCGTCGCACTGCGGTTCGCCCGGGTGGTCCGCTATCGCGACGACAAGTCGCCGGCGGAGGCGGACACGATCGAGACGGTGAAAATGTATCTTCAGTGACCTGATCTGGATACCGGGTGAAGGTGCGCCCGTTCGAACCCCTAACCTCACTCGGCGTGCCCCTGTACGCCCGCCTCGCCGCCCTGCTCGCGATGCTGACGATGGTCCCCGGCCCTGTCGCCTTCACCGCGGTCTCTGCCGCCACCGGCGCCGCCTCGGCCGAGGTCACGGCTGCGGCCCCGTCACCCAGCGTCCCCGGGCCGATCCTGAATGAGTCGTACACGCTGAGCGGATCGATCGGCTCCAGCGTGAGCCGGGTGGTGCGGCTGGAGCGCTATGACGACGGAGAGTGGCGACCGGCGCAGAGCCAGAACGTCGCGAGCTCCGGGCGCTACACCTTCACCGTGACCCAGTCCTCCTGGCGAATGCCCTGGCGGGTCCTGGCCCCCGGCGTCGAGCGCCATGGTCGGTCCTGGCCGCGGCGAGTCACGGAGCCACGTACGCTCTTCGGGCAGCCGCAGGTCGTCACGACCCGCATGGCGAGGTCGGTGCGCGCCGGCAGCGCGGTGCGGATCTCGCTCTTCGCCGCGCCCGCCCGGTCCGGCCGGGTGCTCACCCTCCAGCGCCACGACGGCCGAGGGTGGACGAAGGTCGCCGACCTCACCAGCGACGCGACCGGCCACGCCGCGTACGTCTTCAGGGCTCGGGACGTCGTGAAGACCCGCTTCCGGACGATCGCCCAGGAGCACCACGGTGCACCGAGGCACGTGAGCTCTCCCGCGGCCGTCTACGCCATCGGGAGCAGGCCGGTCGGAGTGATGGCGTGGCGCGGCGACTCTTCCAACTACCCGGAGAACACCCTCGACGCGTTCCGCAGTGCGGTGCGGGAGCGGGCCGACTTCATCGAGATGGACTTCCAGCCCACGGCCGACGGCGAGTGGGTCCTGCTGCACGACGACGACTTCCGGCGGACGACCGACGTCGAGATCCGCTTCCCCGAGCGCCGGACCGCGAGCCCGCGCGAGTTCACGCTCGCCGAGGTGCAGTCGCTGGACGCGGGCTCGTGGATGGCGCCGCAGTTCCGGGGCGTCCGGGTGCCGACGATCGAGGAGACCTTCGACGCCATCGACGCGGCCGAGCGGCTTCACGGGCACCGGGTGCGGCTCGTCGTCGAGCTCAAGGGCGAGAGTCCCGACGAGATGCGTGCGCTCTACCGCAAGGTCGTCTCGCTACGGCCCGGCTGGGTATCCCGGACAGGCCATGGCGACAAGGCGATCTTCATGAGCTTCGACGCGAGCCACTTCGACTTCCCCGGCGCCGAGCGGACGGGAATGGAGACGGTGGCGGTCAAGGACGAGCCTGATCCCACGGACCTCCACGACGGGGACTTCGCGCAGGTGCACATCCACACCCGGCTGCTCGACGCCGCACTCGCCGACCGCTACCGTCGCCAGGGGGCCGCGGTCGGCACCTGGCCGGCGATCGGTACGTCATCCGTGCTCCGCGCGGCGGTCGCCGGGGTCGACTACGTCACCACGGGCGACGTCGCGAACGCCCGGGAGGCGCTGCTCCAGCGGTGAGGTGTGAGGCGGCGCACTCGGAGTGCAACTCGGAGTTGCACACCGCGTACAGTGTGCTTGTGAGCACCCGACCAACGACCGCCGGATCCGCATCGGACGGCCGCCGCTCGGCCGCTGCGGCCCGGCGACGCGCACGTGAGGCAGACATCGTCGCGGCCACCCGCAAGCTCTTCGACGAGCGCGGGGTGAGCGATGCCCAGATCGAGGACATCGCCAAGGCCGTCGGCATCAACCGCGCGATCGTCTACCGGCACTTCACCGGCAAGGACGAGATCTTCGCGCTGACCCTGGTCGGCTATCTCGACGAGCTGCGCGAGCGGATGCTCATCGCGACCGAGGGCGACAGCTCACCCATCGACGTGGTCCGCGACGTCGTCGGCACCTTCGTCGACTACGGCATCGAGCACCCCGCCTTCGTCGACTGCGCCCAGACACTGATGCGCCGCAGCGGCTCCGACCTGCTCGACGAGCTCTCCGAGAGCGCGCTGTTCCGTCTCGGCCGCGCGATGAACGGCTGCCTCACCATCCTGACCACGGTCTTCGAGGACGGCGCCGCCACCGGCGAGCTCCACGTCAAGGACGCCAACCTCCTGGCCAACACCCTCTACGCCTCCGGCCTGGGCGCCCTCCAGCTCGCCCGCGTCGGCATCCTGGTCTCCGAGTCCGCCCCCGGCGTACCCACCGTCGGCTCCGTCTCCCCCGACCAGGTCCGCGACTTCCTGGTCACCTCTGCGCTGGCCCTCACCGCCAAGTAGCCCAGCCGAATCCTCAGTTCTGGCGGGCCGAGTCCTCAGTTGTGGGCGACGAAACTCGAGTTTCGTCGCCCACAACTGCCTTCTCGGCGCGCCACTTCTACCGATTCGGCGCCGAGCGACGTCTCGGCGCGAAGGGGTTCTACCTCTCCAGGATGGCGACGACGCCCTGGCCGCCGGCGGCGCAGACGGAGATCAGGCCGCGGCCCGAGCCCTTCTCGTCGAGCAGCTTGGCGAGGTTGTTGATGATCCGGCCGCCGGTGGCGGCGAAGGGGTGGCCGGCGGCGAGCGAGGAGCCCTTGACGTTGAGCTTCTCGCGCGGGACCGTGCCGAGCGGGGCGTCGAGGCCGAGCTTGTCCTTGCAGAAGTCCGGGGACTCCCAGGCGGCCAGGGTCGAGAGGACCTGCGACGCGAAGGCCTCGTGGATCTCGAAGAAGTCGAAGTCGTCGAAGGTGAGGCCGTTGCGGGCGAGGAGGCGCGGGACGGCGTAGGCGGGAGCCATCAGGAGGCCCTCGCCGCCGGCGACGTAGTCGACAGCGGCGACCTCGGCGTCGACGAAGTAGGCCAGGACCGGCAGGTTCTTGGCGGCGGCCCACTCCTCGCTCGCGAAGAGCACGGCGGAGGCACCGTCGGTGAGCGGGGTCGAGTTGCCGGCCGTCATGGTCGGGTTCTCGCCCTTGACGCCGAAGACGGGCTTGAGCGTGGCGAGCTTCTCGACGGTCGAGCCGGGACGGAGGTTGTTGTCCTTCTCCAGGCCGCGGAACGGGGTGATCTGGTCCTCGAACCAGCCCGCCTCGTACGCAGCGCCGAGCTTCTGGTGAGAGGCGGCGGCGAGCTCGTCCTGGGCCTCACGGGTGATGCCCCACTCGAGCGCGGTCAGCGCGGCGTGCTCCCCCATGGACAGCTTGGTGCGCGGCTCGACGTTGGCCGGGATGTTGGGGATGACGTCGGCCGGGCGGAGCTTGGCAAAGGCCTTGATCCGGTCGACGTTGGTCTTGGCGCGGTTGGCCTCGAGCAGTACCTTGCGGAGCTTCTCGCCCAGAGCGATCGGCGCGTCGGAGGTGGTGTCGGTGCCGCCGGCGATGCCCGAGTCGATCTGGCCGAGGGCGATCTTGTTGGCGATGTACGTGGCCGCCTGGAGGCCGGTGCCGCAGGCCTGCTGGAGGTCGACGGCAGGCGTCTCGGGAGCCAGCTTCGACCCGAGCACCGACTCACGGGTCAGGTTGAAGTCACGCGAGTGCTTGAGCACCGCGCCGGAGGCGACCTCACCGATGCGCTCGCCCTCGAGACCGAAGCGAGCGGCTAGGCCGTCGAGGACGGCGGTGAACATCTCCTGGTTCGACGCGGTCGCGTACGCACCGTTGGAACGGGCGAAAGGAATGCGGTTGCCGCCCACGATGGCGACACGACGGGTGGTGGTCATGGGTTCATCCTTGTCTGATGAAGCTCTTTGGAGAAGGGTATGTCAGGGAGATCACGAAAAGTGGACACCGAGTTACACGCCTAGTTACAACTGGCCAGTAACATACCAACGTACGCCTCAGAGACCACGTCCAGAAGGATCAGAGCAGACCATGAGCGACAAGTACCAGAGCTTCACCCAGTCGGCGATCGGCAAGGTCCTCGTCAAGAACCTCGGGCTGCCGAGCCCCGCCAAGCTCGAGCGGTACGCGGCCGGCGCCCCGCTCGTGAAGGGCACCGTCCTCACCGGCGGCCGTGGTCGTCTGGCCGAGTCGCTGAGCGGGCTGCTCGGCGAGCTGGACATCGCCTCGACCGACACCGCGGCCGCGGGCGCCCGCTTCAAGGGCCTCGTCTTCGACGCCACCGGCCTCACCTCGACGTCCGACCTGGTCGCGCTGCAGGAGTTCTTCACCCCGGTGATGCGCAGCCTGGAGAACAACCCGCGCGTCGTCGTCATCGGCACCCCGCCCGAGCAGCTCAAGGGCGGCGAGCGGGTCGCCCAGCGCGCCCTGGAGGGGTTCACCCGCAGCCTCGGCAAGGAGATCGGCAAGGGCGGCACCGTGCAGCTCGTCTACGTCGCCGAGGGCTTCGAGGGCTCGCTGCTCTCGACGCTGGCCTTCCTGCTCTCCCCCAAGAGCGCCTACGTCTCCGGCCAGGTCGTGCGGATCGGCACCAAGAACGCCTCCACCGCCGCCGAGCAGGTCGACCCGAAGAAGCCGCTGACCGGCAAGGTGGCCCTCGTCACCGGTGCCGCGCGCGGCATCGGTGAGGAGATCGCCAAGGTCCTGCAGCGCGACGGCGCGACCGTCGTCGGCCTCGACATCCCGCCGTCCGAGGACGACCTGAAGAAGGTCACTCCGGACTACATCACCGCCGACATCACCGCCGAGGACGCCCCCGCCACGATCGCCTCCTACCTCCAGGAGAAGTTCGGCGGCGTCGACATCGTGGTCCACAACGCCGGCGTCACCCTCGACAAGAAGCTCGCCAACCAGAAGGCCGACCGCTTCGGCACGGTGCTCGAGATCAACATCAGCGCCCCGGAGCGGATCACGGCCGAGCTGCTCGAGCAGAAGCTGATCCGCCCCAACGGCCGCATCATCGGCGTCTCCTCGATCGCGGGCATCGCCGGCAACGTCGGCCAGACCTCCTACGGCGCCTCCAAGGCCGCGGTCATCGGCTTCGTCGACTCGCTGGCCGAGGAGCTCCCCGACGGCATCACGATCAACGCCGTCGCCCCGGGCTTCATCATCACCCAGATGACCGCCGCGGTTCCGTTCGCGACGCGTGAGGTCGGCCAGCGGCTCAACGCGATGGCGCAGGGTGGCCTGCCCGTCGACGTCGCCGAGACCATCGCCTGGTACGCCTCGCCGGCCTCTACCGGCGTCAACGGCAACGTCGTGCGCGTCTGCGGCCAGATGATGCTGGGTGCCTGATGAGTGACATCTTCACCGGCAAGTCCGGCCCCGGGCTGCTCGTCCGCGCGGCGCTGCCCGCAATCCCGGGCATCAACGCGCTCCCGGGGATCAAGAAGACCGGCGTCGCCTACGAGGAGCTCAGCCTCGCCCGGGAGCCGGTCGTGCTCGACCGGACTGCGGTCGACGCCTACGCCGAGCTGTGCGGATTCCCCGTCAAGGACACCGTCCCACTCCCCTACCCGCACATGCTGGCCTTCCCGCTCCACATGGCGCTGATGTCCTCGCCGGACTTCCCCTCGCCCGCGATGGGCATGGTCCACATCGAGAACTCGATCAGCGGCTACCGCCCGATCGCGGTCGGCGAGGCGGTCGCGGTCACCGCGACCGTCGGTCAGCCCGAGCCGCACCCGGTCGGGAAGGCCTACCGCTTCCTGACCGTCGCCACCGTCGAGGGCGAGGTGGTGTGGGAGTCCACCTCGACCTACCTGGTCCGCGGGAAGCGCAACCCCGATGTCTCATGGAAGTCCGATCTGATCGAGGTCGATCCGTCCGGGCCGGTCTTCCCGCTGAAGGCCGATCTGGGGCGGCGCTACGCCAAGGTCGCGGGCGACTACAACCCGATCCACCTCTACCCGCTGACCGCGAAGGCGCTCGGGTTCAAGCGGCAGATCGCGCACGGGATGTGGACCAAGGCCCGCTGCATCGCCGCCCTGGAGAACCGGCTCCCCGGCTCGGTGCGCGTGGACGTGGCGTTCAAGAAGCCGGTCTTCCTGCCCTCCTCGGTCGCCTTCGGCTCACTGAAGCACCTGGACGGCTACGACTTCTCGCTCCACAAGCGCGGCTCGGACACGCTGCACCTGGTGGGACGTACCACCGCGCTGTGATCCACCCGATTTAACCCGTGGCGAGCGAGGTCTCGGAGGTGAGACGGTGCTCGCATGCCTGCCCCACTCCAGCTCCCCACGGGTTACTCGGAGCGCCCCCTGACACTCGCGGACGCCGGTGCCGTGACCCGCGTGATGGCGGCGAACGAGCTGGCCACCGTCGGTGAGATCCACATCGAGGAGGCCGACATCGTCTCGGAGTGGCAGCGGCCCTCCTTCGACGTCGGCGCGGCGACCGTCGGCGTGCACGCGCCGACCGGTGAGCTGGTGGGCTATGCCGAGTGCTCCGGCGGCGCCCGGGCCGACGCGGCCGTCCACCCCGACCACTGGGACCGTGGGGTCGGCACCGCGCTGGCCGGCTGGATCGGCGCCCGTGCTGCCGAGCTCGGAGAGCCGGTCATCGGCATGCCGGTCCCCCAGGGTTCGCCCGGCGACCGGCTGCTGGAGTCGCTGGGCTGGTTCCCACGCTGGGAGTCCTGGGTGCTGGCACTGCCCGAGGACGCGGTGATCCCGGTGCGGGAGCTGCCCGATGCGTACGTCATCAGGGCTGCCACCCCGCAGGACCACGAGCAGGTCTGGACCGTGATCGAGGACGCCTTCCTCGAGTGGTCCGAGCGGGAGCGGGAGCCCTACGCCGACTGGGTCGCCACCGTCATCGAACGACCCGGCGCCGAGCCCTGGAACATCCGGGTGGCCACCGGCCCGGACGGCGACGTCGTCGCCGCCGCGGTGCTGGTGATGACCGAGGACGGCAACGAGGGGTACGTCAGCAAGCTGGCCACCCGCAAGGACCAGCGCAACAGGGGTCTGGCCCAGGCCCTGCTCGCCGACGCGTTCGGCGCCGCCCGCGCCCACGGAGCCACCCGAGCGACCCTGTCGACGGACTCCCGCACCGGCGCCCTCGACCTCTATCGCCACGTCGGCATGGAGGTCGAGTCCACCTGGATCCACCGCGCGACCCGCCCCTGATCCCACCTCCAGGGCCTGCTCTGGGCTAGCATCTTCCGTCCAGGAGGTGGACAGACATGTCCGACGTACTGATCCGAGGCCTCTCGGATGACGAGCTCGCGCGCATCGACACCGAGGCGACGCGGCTCG
The DNA here is from genome assembly GCF_036090055.1 of Nocardioides sp. NBC_00368. Lineage (NCBI taxonomy): Bacteria > Bacillati > Actinomycetota > Actinomycetes > Propionibacteriales > Nocardioidaceae > Nocardioides > Nocardioides sp. NBC_00368. The sequence goes on along the minus strand of NZ_CP107970.1, from coordinate 1,025,125 downwards.
GACTCACCCGCGACGACTATCTCCGTCGCTGGTTCACACCCGACGCACTCCGCCCGCTGCCGCCGGCGCGCCCCGTGGCCGGTGCCGACTTCGCGAAGTTCGCCGCGCTGGCCGACCGGGGCCTGATGCGTGACGCATGGTCGTAGGTCGACCCTGGCTGGTGCACCGGTCGGCGCTCGCCCGGATGTCCACCAGCCCCGACGCTGAGAAGTGGTCCCGCCTGATCGAGCTGGGCCAGGTACGCATCACCACCACGACCCTGCTCGAGATCGGCCACCTGGCCCGCTCCGAGCGGCAGTGGTCCGAGCTCGTCGAGGACGTGCCTGTGATCCACATGCCGCTCGCGACCCTCACACCGCGTTCGGAGGCGCGGGCGCTGGAGATCCAGCGCATCGTGCTGCGCGAGGGCCGTCACCGACCACCGTCGGTCCCCGACCTGCTCGTCGCGGCGGTCGCCGAGGAGGCCGACCTCACCGTGCTCCACGCCGACAACGACGTCGACCTCATCACCCGCACCACCGGTCAGCCGGTCGAGCGGCTGCGGGCCTGACGCCTCTCAGAAGAGCTCGCGCACCTTCTCGATCGGCCGGGCGAGCACGCCGCGGTCGCCCTTGAGCACGATCGGGCGCTCCATCAGCTGAGGGTGCTTCACCATCAGGTCGACGAGCTCGTCCTCGGAGAGGTCTCGGCTGCCGAGGTCGAGCTCCTTGTAGACCGGCTCGCGCTTGCGCAGCACGTCGCGGGCGCTCAGGCCGGTCTTCGCCAGGATGTCCCTGACCTCCTCGGCCCGCAGGCCCAGCACGTGGTAGTCGACCTTCTCGAAGTCGATGCCCTCCTCCTTGAGGAGGACGAACAGGTTCCGACACGTCGTGCAGGTCGGCTTCTCGTACACGGTGATCTGATCCACGCCGCCACCCTAGCGGCCGCTTCGGTGCGCTATCGCGGCAGGCAACCAGGATGTGCGATAGTGCGCCGACCTACTTCTGGATGCGATGATGGGACAGATGCGCCGACTCGGCGCGTGAGGATGAGACTGACGCGCCGAGTCGGCGAGATATGACGGGACAGACGCGCCGGGTCGGCGAGTCAGGCGCGGGGCGGGCGGATGAGGCCCTCCTGGGCCACCGTCGCGGCCAGGGTGCCGTCGGCGGTGAAGACGCGACCGATGGACAGGCCGCGGCCGCCGTAGGCCGAGGGGCTCTCCTGGTCGTAGAGCCACCACTCGTCGGCCCGGAACGGCCGGTGGAACCAGATCGTGTGGTCCAAGGACGCCATCTGGATGCCCTTGTGGTCCAGGGAGTGGGCGGCCAGGGAGGCGCCGAGCAGCGAGATGTCGGAGGCCCAGGTGAAGGCGCCGCGCTGGATGTCGGGATCGTCGGGGAGCGAGGCGCCCAGGCGGATCCACAGGCGCTGCTGCGCAGGGCGGGCGGGGTCGGGCTCGATGCCGAGCAGGGAGTTGCCGACGGCGCGCACCTCGACGGCCTCCCACTCACGAGCCAACGACACGGCCTCCGGCGACCCCGAGTCGGCCATCAGCTTCAGGAAGTCGATGCACTTCTCCGGCGGCGGGACGGACGGCATCGCGTCCTGGTGCTCGAAGCCGGACTCCTCACGCTGGAAGTTGGCGGTGAGGTAGTAGATGTCGCGGCCCTTCTGCCGCGCCCGGACCCGCCTGGTCTCGAACGAGCGCCCGTCGCGTATCCGCTCGACGTCGTAGACGATCGGGTAGGACGGGTCGCCCGGCAGCAGGAAGTAGGAGTGCATCGAGTGCACCGTGAAGGCCGGGTCGGCCGAGCGGATCGCAGCCATCAGCGCCTGGGCGGCCACCTGGCCGCCGTAGGCGCGTCCACGCGAGTTGCGGGTCGTCGTGGCACCGTGGAAGAGGTCCTTGTCGATCTCGACGAGATCGAGCACACCCACCAGCTCGGCCACCGCCTGATCCGCCGCTACGGCGTCGGTCGTCATGGGAGTGAGTGTCTCTCAATCCTTCTCAGGGTTGTCATCCGGGTCAGGGCCGTTCAGCCCGGCCAGGAACTGCTCGAACTGCTCGCCGAGCTCGTCACCGGTCGGCAGCGGCTCGTCGGGCGCCAGCAGCGAGCGCCCGGACTCCTCGCCACGCTGGAAGGTGTCGTACTGCTGCTCGAGCGCGGCGACGACCTCCCGCACCTCGGCATTGTCCTCGATGTAGGAGGCGATCTCCTCCTCGCGGCGCTGCGCCTCGGCCTCGAGGTCGGAGACCGGGATGGTCAGCCGGGCCGCGCGCTCGAGCTCCTCGATGAGCACGACAGCGGCGGCGGGGAAGTCGCTCTGGGCGAGGTAGTGCGGCATGTGCACCACGAAGCCGCCCATGGGCAGGCCCCACTCCCCCAGGCGTACCTCCAGCATGGCCTGGGCAGAGGCGGGGATTCGGATCTCGCCCTTCCAGGGGCTCTCCCAGACCTGGCCGGTGAGCTCCTGCGCCGCGTCGTTGGCGTGCCTGGTCGTGGTCAGTGGCCGGGTGTGCGGCACCGCCATCGGCACGGAGGTGAGCGAGATCACCTCGGTCACGCCGAGGCGCTCGATGACCTCGCGTACGGCGCCGGCGAAGGCCTCCCAGCGGTTGTCCGGCTCGGGGCCGTGCAGCAGGAGGTAGGGCGTGTCACCGGTGTCCTTGAGCAGCCGGACGACCAGCCGCGGCGCGTCGAAGGACTCGTAGTGGTCGCTGACGAACGAGATCGCCGGGCGGCGGGCCCGGTAGTCGTGGAGCTCGTCGACGTCGAACGTCGCCACCACCGGTGCGCGCCTGGAGGTCTGGATCAGGTGGGCCGCGGCCCGTTCGGAGGCCTTGCCCGCGTCGAGGAACCCGTCCAGGACCACCACCAGCGGCAGCCGCTCGCCGCCGGCGAGCATGATCTCCTCGGGCAGGTCGTCCACGATGTGCACCAGTCGTGATCCGGCCATCGGTGTCTCCTCCCGTTGCGTACTGCCCTCGCGGGCCTCGCCGTCGCTTGCCTCGCCCGGGGTCTCGACCCTGGGGCTCAACCTTCTCAATACACGCTTCCACATGACGACAGCGCAGCATCGTGGAGGCCCCCGATATTCCCAAGCCGACGCGCGGGCGCCGGCGACGGCATCGCAATCTCCGATGTGACCTCCCCCTCGGTGCGGCCGTTGTTACTAGCGGGTAATGTAAGCGCCGGGGCACCACCGGTGCCCGCAACAACAGCGCCGCCCAGCGGCAACCGACCGGCAATTCACATGGAGTGACACGGTGACCCGACAGCTGCGAGAAGTCGTCTTCGTCGACGGCGTACGCACACCTTTCGGCAAGGCCAAGGGCCAGTACGCCGAGACCCGCGCCGACGACCTCGTCGTCAAGCTCATCCGTGAGCTCACGCGCCGCAACCCCGATCTTCCCCCGGAGCGGATCGACGAGGTCGCCATCGCCGCGACCACGCAGATCGGCGACCAGGGCCTCACCATCGGTCGCACCGCGGGCCTGCTCGCCGGGCTTCCGCAGTCCGTGCCGGGCTACGCGATCGACCGGATGTGTGCCGGCGCGATGACCGCGGTCACCACGACCGCCGGCGGCATCGCCTTCGGTGCCTACGACGTCGCCATCGCCGGTGGTGTCGAGCACATGGGCCGCCACCCGATGGGCGAGGGCGTCGACCCGAACCCGCGGATCATCTCCGAGAAGCTGGTCGACCCGAGCGCGCTCGTCATGGGCAACACCGCCGAGAACGTCCACGACCGCTACCCGGCGATCACCAAGGAGCGCACCGACGCGTTCGCCGTCCGCTCCCAGGAGCTGGCTGCCAAGGCGTACGCCGACGGCAAGATCCAGCCCGACCTGGTCCCCGTCGCCACCCGCTCCGCCGAGAACGGCTGGGGCCTGGCCACCACCGACGAGCCGATGCGTCCGGGCACCACCACGGAGGACCTCGCCAAGCTCAAGACCCCGTTCCGCCCCCACGGTCGCGTGACCGCGGGCAACGCGGCGGGCATCAACGACGGCGCGACCGCCTCGCTGCTGGCCTCCGAGGAGGTCGCCAAGGAGCTCGGTCTGCCGATCAAGATGCGGCTGGTGTCGTACGCCTTCGCCGGCGTCGCCCCCGAGGTCATGGCCGTCGGCCCGATCCCGTCGACCGAGAAGGCGCTGGCCAAGGCCGGGCTCACGATCGACGACATCGAGGCCTTCGAGATCAACGAGGCCTTCGCGATCCAGGTGCTCGCGTTCCTGGACCACTTCGGCATCGACCAGAACGACGACCGCGTGAACCCCTACGGTGGCGCGATCGCGTTCGGTCACCCGCTGGCCTCCTCCGGCGTGCGGCTGATGATCCAGCTCGCCCGCCAGTTCGAGGAGCGCCCCGAGGTCCGCTACGGCCTCACCACCATGTGCATCGGCCTGGGTATGGGCGGCACGGTCATCTGGGAGAACCCTCACTGGAACGGCGCGGAGGCCTGACATGACGGACATCAACACGCTTCTCGCCGACGTGGAGAAGCTCTTCTCCGACGACGAGGTCGTGACGGCGGCCAAGCTGCAGAAGGTCACGCTGCCCTCCGGCAAGGTCCTTGGCCTGGTCACTCTCGACAACGGCCACGACCACACCCGCCCGAACACCTTCGGGCCGAAGTCGCTGGTCGAGCTCAACACGGCGTGCGACGCGGCCCTCGCTGACACCGAGATCGACGCGATCGCGGTCACCGGTAAGCCGTTCATCCTCGCGGCCGGTGCCGACCTGACCTCGCTGCAGGCGGGTGGCGCCGACGGGATCCGTACGATCGCCGAGCTCGGCCACGCGGTCTTCCGCAAGCTGGGCGACGGTCACAACGGCACCAAGAAGCCGTCGTTCGGCTTCATCAACGGGCTCGCGCTCGGCGGTGGCCTCGAGGTCGCGCTGCACGCCGACTACCGCACCATCCAGGACTCGGTACCGGCCGTCGGCCTGCCCGAGGTCATGCTCGGCCTGATCCCCGGCTGGGGCGGTGGTTACCTGCTGCCGAACCTGATCGGTCCGGCCAAGGCCGCCAAGGTCTTCATCGAGAACCCGCTCAACAACGGCAAGGTGCTCAAGGGCGCCGAGGCGTACGACCTCGGCATCGCGGACGCGATGTTCGGTGGCGCCGACTACCTCGAGCAGTCGCTGCTGTGGGCCGACGGCGTCCTGTCCGGGACCGTCGAGGTCTCCCGGGAGGAGATCGACCGCGGCGAGGCGTGGGACGAGGCCGCCAAGAACGCCGGCTTCTTCGCCTGGGCCAAGACCGGCGACGCCTCCCCGGCCGCCAAGAAGGCCGTCGAGCTGCTCGCGCTGGCCAAGACCGCCACCCGCGACGAGGGCTTCGCGGCCGAGGACGACGCTCTCGTGGCGATGTCCAAGACCCCGCAGCTGCTCGCCTCGCTCTACTCCTTCGACCTGGTGCAGAAGCGGGCCAAGCGTCCCGCCGGTGCGCCCGACAAGGCGCTCGCGCAGAAGGTCACCAAGGTCGGCATCATCGGTGCCGGTCTGATGGCCTCACAGTTCGCGCTGCTCTTCGTCCAGCGCCTCAAGGTGCCGGTCGTCATGGTCGACCTCGACCAGGAGCGCGCCGACAAGGGCGTGGCGTACGTCCACGCCGAGCTCGACAAGAAGCTGGCCAAGGGGCGCGCCTCGCAGGACGCGACCAACCGCCTGAAGGCGCTGGTCACCTCCTCGGTCGACTACGCGGAGGCCTTCTCCGACGCCGACTTCATCATCGAGGCCGTCTTCGAGGAGATGGGCGTCAAGAAGACCGTCTTCGCCAACGCCGAGGCGGTCGCGCCGGAGACCGCGGTCTTCGCCACCAACACCTCCAGCCTCTCGATCACGGAGATGGCTGCGGACCTGAAGAACCCCGAGCGGGTCGTGGGCTTCCACTTCTTCAACCCGGTCGCGGTGATGCCGCTGCTGGAGATCATCCGTGGCGAGAAGACCTCCGAGGCCGCCCTGGCGACGGCCTTCTCGGTCTCGAAGTCGCTGAAGAAGACCTCCATCCTGGTGAAGGACAGCCCGTCCTTCATCGTGAACCGGCTCCTGGGCCGCTTCATGGGCGAGATCGCGAAGATCGCCGACGAGGGCACCCCGATCGACGTCGTCGAGTCCGCCTTCGCGGGCGTCACCCCGATGTCGCCCTACCAGCTCATCGGGCTGGTCGGTCCGGCGATCGCGTACCACAACAACGAGACCCTGGCGAAGGCCTTCCCCGAGCGGTTCTACCTCTCGGAGAACCTCCACAAGGTCGTCGAGGCCAAGAAGGCCTCGTTCTTCGGTCCCGACGGCCGCACCCTCGACCCGGAGGTCGAGGCGCTCCTCACCGTCGGCGACGTGGTCAAGACCGCCGAGGACGTACGCCAGCAGACTCTCGAGGCGATCGCCGACGAGATCGGCCGGATGCTCGACGAGGGCGTCGCCCAGGCTGCCGAGGACATCGACCTGGGGATGATCACCGGTGCCGGCTTCCAGTTCTGGAACGGCGGCATCACCCAGCTCCTCGACCGTGAGGGCATCTCCGAGAAGGTCACCGGCAAGAAGTTCCACTGACCCTGGAAGCGCCCGGCCCCCGACCGCCATGCGGTCGGGGGCCGATCCGTTCCTGCAGGAGCCTCAGCTCATGCCTTCTCGGGCGCGACGGCGTTCTGCCGCTGCCGCGGGGCCTGCTGGCGCACCGTCGCCTGCGGTGAGGGTGAGCGTCGCCGGCTCTCGATCCTCTTGCGGATCACCTCATCGGCCGCTTTGAGGTCGAACGGTGCCGACATCTGCTCAGGTGACCAGGCGAACTCGGCCACGAGGTCGTCATAGAGCATGGAATCCCCCGAGTGCTGTGTGGTGACAAAGCCGAGGGCCCTCGTCGCCCCCGACGGACCCACTCTAATCGCAGACGAGCCGAACTTGGCCAGTGGCTCGGCCGGAGAGACGGAGTCCGCAAGGTCAAAATTCGGCCTCGCGGCGTCAGAGGCTGACGTCTCGGGACAGCGGAGTGGACGTCAGCGCACCCAGGCGCTCGATGGTGTCCAGGGCGATCGCCTGCGGGGTCAGGCCGATCGCCTCCAGGATCTTCGGCCGCTTGGCGTGGTCGAGGAACTCCTGCGGGATGCCGTGGATCTTCACCGGGGTGCGTACGTCCTCGGCGGTCAGCGTCTGCAGGAACGCTGCCCCCACACCGCCGGTGACGCCGTTGTCCTCGATGGTGACCACCAGGCTGTGGTCGGCGGCCGCCTCGACGAGAGCCGGATCGATCGGCTTGACCCAGCGCGGGTCGACGACGGTGACGCCGATGCCCTGAGCGGTGAGCCGCTCGGCCACACCCATGGCGACCTCGGCCATCGAGCCGACGCCGACGACCAGCACGTCCTTGGTGCCGACGCGGGCGAGCACGTCGCCGCCGCCGAGCTTGGAGACCGTGGGGATGTCCTCGGGCGGCGGGCCCTTCGGGAAGCGGACGACGGTGGGCGCGTCATCGACCTCGACCGCCTCGTCGAGGAGCTCGTTGAGGCGGGTGATGTCGCGCGGCGCGGCCAGGCGGAGGCCGGGCACGACCTGGAGCAGCGACATGTCCCACATGCCGTTGTGGGAGGCACCGTCGTCACCGGTCACCCCGGATCGGTCGAGGACGAACGTCACCCCGGCGCGGTGCAGGGCGCAGTCCATCAGCACCTGGTCGAAGGCGCGGTTGAGGAAGGTGGCGTAGACCGCGAAGACCGGGTGGAGCCCGCCCATCGCCAGGCCGGCGGCCGAGGTGGCGGCGTGCTGCTCGGCGATGCCGACGTCGAAGGTGCGGTCGGGGAAGCGAGCCTGGAAGGCGTCGAGACCGACCGGGTGCATCATCGCCGCGGTGATCGCGACGATGTCCGGTCGGCTCTCCCCCAGCCGCACGATCGCGTCGGAGAAGTGGTCGGTCCAGATCCGGCCCTTGGGCTTCTCGGCTCCGGTCTGGACGTCGAAGGGACCCGGCGAGTGGAACTGGTCGGCCTCGTGGCGCTCAGCCGGGTCGTAGCCGTAGCCCTTGCGGGTGATCGCGTGCACGATCACCGGGCCGCCGAACTTCTTGGCCGAGGTCAGTGCCTGCTCGAGCGCGTGCCGGTCGTGGCCGTCGACGGGGCCGACGTACTTCAGGCCGAGGTCCTCGAAGAGACCCTGGGGCGCGACCGCGTCCTTGAGCCCCTTCTTCACCGCGTGCAGCGCGTCGTAGGCCATCGCGCCGATCCCGGGCACCGCGTTGAGGCGGCGCTTGACCATGTCGAGGAGAAGCTCGTAGCGGGGGTTGGTGCGCAGCGAGGTCAGCGCGGTGGCCAGGCCACCGATGGTCGGGGTGTAGGAGCGGCCGTTGTCGTTGACCACGATGACCAGCTTGGAGTCGTGCTGGATCGCGATGTTGTTGAGCGCCTCCCACGCCATCCCGCCGGTCAGGGCGCCGTCGCCGATCACGGCGACCACGTGGCGGTCCTCACCACGGATCGTGTAGGCCTTGGCCAGCCCGTCGGCGTAGGAGAGCGCGGTGGAGGCGTGGGAGTTCTCGACCAGGTCGTGGTCGGACTCGGACTGGCTCGGGTAGCCGCTCATCCCGCCCTCGCGGCGCAGCGTGCCGAAGTCGCCGGCGCGGCCGGTGACGAGCTTGTGGACGTAGGACTGGTGGCCGGTGTCGAAGACGATCTTGTCGCTCGGGCTGTCGAAGACGCGGTGCATCGCGAGCGTCAGCTCGACCACACCGAGGTTGGGGCCGAGGTGGCCGGTGTTGGTGGCCACGGTCCTGATCATCAGGTCGCGGATCTCGCTCGCGAGGAGCTCGAGCTGGTCGTCGGAGAGATCACGAAGATCCTGCGGCGCGGCGATGCGTTCGAGGAGACCCATAGGAGGGGATTCTACGTCTCCACCCTGACGGGCTCCGACCCGGATAGCGCCACGTGCTGGGGCGATCCGAGGAACCGCGCGAGCCCGATCCGGGCGGAGTCGCTGAGGTCCAGGTCAGGCGCCTTCGCGGGGTCGACGAAGACGATCTGGCGGCCCTCGTGGCACACGATGTCGGCGTCGGTGAGGTCGACACCGGCGGCGTAGAGATGGATCCTGTCGTCGGTGCCGGTCTCGGGGTGGCGGAGCTCCTGGACGGCGACCGGCTCGAGGGCCTCGGGGGCGAGGCGCACCTCGGTCTCCTCCTCGAGCTCGCGGACCGCTCCAGTCACCGGGTCCTCCCCCGGCTCGAGGTGGCCTCCGCTGAAGGACCACTTCTCCGGCGCGATCGTCGGATGCTCGTCACGCTCCTGGAGCATCACCCATCCACGACGGTCGACAAGGATCACGGCGGCGAACTCGGTCATGAGGGGCGAGCCTAGTCCTCCCTCGGACGCACGGACGACCGCGGCCTGCCCAGCTCCCTCGTCAGTACGTCGCCGACCCGGTCCAGCCCGACGGGCTCCTCGACCAGCTCGGCCCAGGGGCGGTCCGAGTCGGCCAGGAACGCCACCGCCTGCTCGAGGTGCCGCCGCTCGTAGTTGTGTACGCCGCTGACCGACCGCCACCCCCGCACGATGCTCTCCGGGTCGACCGAGATCGCGGGCCCCGGGGAGACCGAGCCCACCAGGACGAGGGAGCCACCGACGTCGAGCGCACCGAGTGCCGCCTCGATCGCCGGCGCGGCCCCGGAGAAGTCCATCGCGACGTCGACCGGCCCGATCCCCTGACCGGCCGAGAGCGTCGAGGTGGCGCCGAACTCGGAAGCGAGCTCCAGCCGGGCGGGGACGACGTCGCTCACCACGACCTCGGCCGCAGCGGCGTCTGCCGCAGCCGCGATCGCGGTGAGACCGAGCATCCCGGCGCCGACCACCAGGACCCGGCGGCCCCGCAGCGAGCCGGCCCGCTCCAGCGCCGCCATCACGGTGGCGGTCGCGCACCCGGCGGGCGCCGCGACCGCGTCGGTCAGCGTGTCCGGGACCGGCACCACGGCGGTGCCGGCGGGCAGGAGCACGTGGGTGGCATAGGTGCCCGAGAGCGGCCAGGCCACCTGGTAGGCCTCGTGCCCGAGCTTGCGTAACGAGCGGCACTTCGCGGTGAGGCCACGCAGGCAGCGGTCGCAGGTGCCGCACGACACGGTGACGCCCCAGACCACCCGCTGCCCGGTGCCGACGATCCGGCCGACGCCCTCGTGGCCGAGCACGCTCGGACAGGCGCCGGGCCGCCGGCCGGAGACGGTGTGGTGGTCGGAGCCGCACACCGTCGCCAGGTCGATCTCGACGAGGGTCTCCCCCGGGCCCGGCTCAGGGAGGGCCACGGCCTCCAGGGTCACCTCGGTGCCGCCGCGCCACACCGCCACCCGCGCCATCAGACCGCGCCGACCTTCCGGCGCAGCCACGCCGAGAAGAGGTCGATGGCGATGATCAGCACGATCACCATGCAGACGTAGGTCATCATCGTGTCGAAGTGGAAGCTGTCCACCTCGGTCTTGATGAAGAACCCGATGCCGCCGGCACCGACGGTGCCGAGGATGACCGAGCTGCGTACGTTGGTGTCGAACCGGTAGAGCAGCAGGCCCAGCAGCGACGGCATCACCGCGGGCAGCACCGCGTGCGCAGCCGACTGCGCGGGCGAGGCCCCGGCCACGCGGAGCGCCTCGACGGGCCCCTGGTCCACCTCGTCCATGGCCTCGGACCAGAGCTTGCCCATGACCGCGACGTTGTGGATCGCCAGCGCGATCACGCCGGGGAAGGCTCCGAAGCCGACCGCGGCGATGAACATCAGCGCGTAGACCGTCTCGGGGATCGCGCGCAGCACCGACATCACCGCGCGGCCCAGCAGCCACAGCGGCACGAACCGATTGGTCGTCCGCGAGGAGATCACCGCGAAGAACAGCGCCACCGGGATCGACAGGGTCGTGCCGAGCAGGCCGATCCAGATCGTCAGCAGGCAGTACTCCAGGCCGGGGCGGATCGTCTCGGACCAGCGCAGGTCGAGCGGGAAGGCGCCGTCCTGGTGGATGGTCTTGCCGTTCGGGTAGGTGCGGTCGACCCCGAACAGGAAGTTCCACAGCCCCCGCCAGCCCTCGAGGAGCTCCTTGGGCGAGGTGTTCGTCTGCACGGCGGCGTACCAGTGCACGACGACCAGGCCGATCGTGATGACCACTGCGAGGGCGACCCCCGCCGGGCGGAAGCGTGGCGGGATCTCCAGACCCGGGTCGGGATTCTTGGTCACCGTGCTCATGCGTACTCCCTCATCTCGGCGGCCTCGGCGGCCTCGGCCGCCTCCAGCGCCTCCAGGGCGGGCCGATAGAGGCCGGCCACCATCTCGTCGTCGACCTCGGCACTGCTGCTGTCGAAGACCAGCCGCCCGCCGGCCAGTCCGAGGATGCGGTCGGAGAAGCGGCGCGCCAGGTCGGGCTGGTGGAGCACCGCGGCGACGGCGAGCCCGTCGTCGTCGGCCAGCGAACGGAGGAGGTTCATCACCTGCTCCGAGGCGGCCGGGTCGAGCGCTGAGACCGGTTCGTCGGCGAGCAGCACCTTGGCCCGCTGGCACAGCGCGCGGGCGACGGCGACCCGCTGCTGCTGGCCGCCGGAGAGACGGCCCGCCTTCTCCCGGGCACGGTCGGCGAGGCCGACCCGGTCCAGGCACGCCATCGCCTCGGCCTGGACCTCGCGCGGAAAGGCCAGCACCGACCAGGAGCGACTCAGGCCGAGCCGCCCGAGCGCGCCCGCGCAGACGTTGTCGAGCAGGCTGCGGCGGGGCACCAGATGGATCTTCTGGAAGACCATCGCCACCGTCGGCATCGCCGCGCCGGGCCTGGCGTCGACCCCGTCGACGGTGATCGTGCCGGCGTCGGGACGCTCCAGACCGACCACGCAGCGCAGCGAGGTGGACTTGCCCGAGCCGTTGGCCCCCAGCAGGCTGACCACCTCCCCGGAGGCGACCTCGAAGGACAGACCGTCCAGGACCGTCTTCTCCCCGAACGCCTTCCTCAGGCCGTCGACACGCAGCATGGCCGCTCCGGAGAGGTGACCAGCGCCCATCAGAGGTCGTCCGTGGTCAGGTCGAGGGCCTCGGCCAGATCGGTGACGGGCTGGTAGTCCTCGTCGGTCACCGCGACCAGCGCCGGCTTGCCGGCGGGCGGGGTGAAGTCGAGGTACTCGCCGATCTTCTCGACCGACTCGGCCGGCAGGTTCAGCAGCGCCTCCTGCACGGCTTTCGACACCTCGGGCGTCATGTTCGGGCCCGCGGCGATCGGGTCGTTCAGGATCGGCTCGGACTCCCAGATCCGGCGGAAGGCCGACTCGTCGAACTGGCCCTCGGCCGTCGCCGAGGCCAGGGTCTGGCTGTTGATCTCGGCGGCGTCGACCTTGCCGTTGACCAGGGCCAGGAGCGCCTCGGTGTGGCCACCGGCGTACTCCGCCTTGACGTCCTTCTCGATCCCGGCGTCGATCAGCGCCTTGCGCGGCACCGCGTCACCGGAGGTGGAGCCCGACTCGGACAGGGCCAGGGTCTTGCCCCTCAGATCCTCGACGGACTCGATCGGCGAGTCCTCGGGGACCCAGATGCCGCCGGTGTAGGAGGAGACCTTGCCGTCCTCGCCCGCGAACGAGGCCAGCGGCGTGGCACCGGCCTGCTTCTGGGCGAAGACGTAGCCCAGCGGCCCGAACTGGCCGATGTCGAGCTTGCCGTTCTGCATGGCGAGGATCTCGGCGACGTACGTGTCGGAGATCTGCACCTCGACCTCGCAGCCGAGCTCCTCGCCGAGGGCCTTGCCCAGGGTCTCGTAGACGGGGATCAGGTTCTTGGGGTCCTCGAACGGCTCGACGCCCATGGTCAAGGTGCCGTCGGGGCAGATCTGGTCGGGGCCGACCTCGCCGCCCGCGGCGGCCTTCTCGGGAGTCGCCCCGCCGCCGCAGGCGGCCAGGGCGAGGGTCAGGGTCGCAGCACCCGCGAGCGCGGTGAGGGAGCGCAGCTTGGACATGTCGGTCTTCTCCTGTGATCAGAGCAGCTGGTCGAGAACGGCGGGCGCGAGGCCCAGTGCGGTGGTCATGCCGATGCCCGACGTCACCGAGACGACCCGGAGGCCCGGGAACGGCTCGTCGACGAGGAAGTCGGTGTGCGGCGAGTCCGCGTAGACCCCTCGCCAGCGACGCCGGATGGTGAGCGGGGCCCCGAGCAGCCGCGCCCCTTCCCGCAGCACCAGCTCGGCGACGTACTCGTCGTCGAAGGGCTGGTGCGTGCGGTCGTAGTGGTGGGTGTCGCCCAGGACGATCGAGCCGGGCCGGCCGTCGGTTCCGGGGCGCTGGGTGAGCATGAGGTTCATGACGACGTCGAGGAGCTCGGGGCCGGTGGCCTCGAACTGCGTGCGTACGCCGGCCGCGGCCGTGGTCTCGGCGAACCCGCCGTAGCGCAGCATGGAGAGCCCGGTCAGCACCGCAGGCTCGATCTCGACATCGCCCGGAGGCGCGACCTCGAGCATCTGCAGCCGGCAGCGGCGTACGCCTGCCTTCTCGGCCACCTGCGGGAAGAGCCGGTCGACGTCGTGGCCCGTGGCGTGCACGACCCGGGCGGAACGGACGGTTCCGCGGCTGGTGCGGATCTGGACGCCGTCCGCGACGGGGTCGACGGCGCCGACGTGGGTCGCCCAGCTGAACCGGACGCCCTGGGCCTCGAGCCAGGCGGCGATCGCGGGAAGCGCCTCGCGGGGGTCGACGCGGAGGTCGAGGGGCAGGTGGGCGCCGCCGAGGACATCCGCGGTGGCCGGCGGGAACAGGGCGCGGGTGGCGTCGGAGTCGAGCAGGAGCGCCTGCTCGGTGCCGCGGGCGGCGGCGAACTCCCCGAGCACGGCCAGCTCCGCCTCGGTGCGGGCGACGACGACGGTGCCGGTCTCCTTGACCCCGAAACCCGCCTGCTCGCCGAGGGTGATCCAGCGCTCCCGGGCGGCGAGGGCGTACGTCAGCGCCTGGCCTGACTGGGCGGTGGCGCAGACGTGGCCGAAGTTGCGGACCGAGGCGCCCACGGCGCGCTCGTCACGCTCGATGACGTGGACCCGAAGGCCCCGCGCGAGCCCTTCGGCGGCATGCGCTAGGCCGACGATCCCGGCGCCGATGACGACGAGGTCAGCGGCCGTGTCCGTGGTGATCGAATGAGTTGGCACGGCCCGAACACTTCTGCCCGGCACCAGCCCGGTCAACACCTGGAGCGAACATGTACAGACAAGTTAACCGGTCGTTCTTCTCTGCCCCATGCGGCTTGATCAGCGTTCTCCTGCTGTTCACCATCCAAGCGTCCGGACTTGTCTGATCAAGTTGTAGCCTGCCGGCATGAGCAGTCCGTTGCACACCCAGGTCGCGGAGGCCATCCGAGCCCGGATCATCGGCGGCGAGCTGCCGACCGGCGCACCGATCCCGTCGGAGGCGCAGCTGTGCGAGCAGTTCGGGGCCTCCCGCGGCACGATCCGCACGGCGCTGGCGACCCTGCGCCGCGAGGGGCTCCTCACCGGCGGCCAGGGGCGTCCGCCGACCGTGCGCGACACGGCCCTCGGCCAGCCCTTCGAGCAGCTGATCTCGTTCAGCGCCTGGGTGCAGCAGATCGGCCGCACCGCAGGCCAGCGCACCATCGAGGTCGCCCGGCGAGGCGCCACCGCCGCGGCCGCCGAGGCGCTCGACATCGACGAGGGTGACCCGGTCGTCGACGTGCTCCGGCTCCGTCTCCTCGACGGCCGTCCCGCGATGCTCGAGCGCAGCACGTTCGTGGAGAGCGTCGGACGGCTGCTCTTCGACTTCGACCCCGACTCCGGGTCGCTCTACGCCTACCTCACCAACGCCGGCGTCGACCTGCACGGCGCCCGCCACACCATGGACGCGGTCGCCGCCGACGAGACCGACGCCGACCTGCTCGACATCGCCGTCGGCAGCCCGCTCCTGCGGGAGCGACGCCGGGCGACCGCCGCCGACGGCACACCGCTGGAGTACGCCGACGACCGCTACCGGCCCGACCGCGTCACCTTCACCATCGACAACACCCGCCCGTCCGCGGCGGGGATCCGCACCGACGTACGCATCCTCAAGGAGATCTCGTGACCGCCCCCGCCCCCACCGATCGTCTCGGGCTCCGCTTCGACCCCGCCGATCGTCTCGGGCTCCGCTTCGACCCCGCCGATCGTCTCGGGCTTCGCTTCGACCTCGCCGCCCTCGACATGGCCGGCACCACCGTCGACGAGGGCGGGCTGGTCTACGACGTGCTCGACTCGACCGTCGCCGACGCCGCCGGCGAGCCCGTCCCCCACGACCTGCTGCTGCGGTGGAAGGGCACCTCGAAGTGGGAGGCGATCCAGGGGCTGCTGCGCGGACTCGGCCAGGACCCGAGCACCGCGCAGGTCGACAAGATCTTCGACGGCTTCCGCGAGCGTCTCGTCACCGCCTACCGTGAGACCCCGCCGCAGCCCTTCCCTGGCGTGCCCGAGATGTTCGAGGCGCTGCGCTCACGCGGCGTGAAGGTGGCGCTGCAGACCGGCTACTCGGCCGAGATCGCCGCCGCCATCCTCGACGGCCTCGGCTGGACCGTCGGCCCGGGTGCCGACTCGACCGTCGACGCCGTCGTCACCTCCGACCTCGTCCCCGCCAGCCGCCCCGCCCCCTTCCTCGTCTTCCGCTGCATGGAGGCCACCGGCGTCACCGACGTACGCCGCGTGCTGGTTGCCGGGGACACCCCCAACGACCTCGGCGCCGGCACCAATGCCGGGGCCGGCTTCGTCGTCGGCGTCGCGACCGGCTCCTTCACCCACGAGCAGCTCGCCACCGAGCCCCACACCCACCTCCTCCCCTCAACCGCCGACCTGCCGAGCCTGCTCTGACTGGTCGACAAACAGGGTGAAACACCAGCTGCAGGCGTCCTCACGGGATACCCTCCGGCGCATGACCCCCCGAACACTGCGCGTCGCAACGGCCATGGCCGTAGCAGCGCTGGCGACCCTGAGCCCCTCGTCAGGCTCACAGGCCGCCACGTCCGGACCCAGCGTCCAGACCGTGGCCCGGCCGATCTACCCGTTCACCCTCGCGTCCAGCTTCAAGATCACCTACGAGGCCTATCAAGGCAGCGAGTTGGAGGACGGGGGCAGGCCGGCGTACGTCCAGGTGCGGGTCTCGAAGACGCCCCTCACTTCGACGAGCCGACGCGCATGGACGTACCCGTCGCACCTGCAGCGCGTCGGGCTGACCTCGACGTGGCGGACGGGTCAGATCACGATCGGCCTCAACCAGGGCCAGGCGTCGTGCGTCGGCGCCCGGGCCGTGGATGCTGCCGGACGCGTCGGGCCATGGGGCTACACGACATGCATCGCGCGCTTCTTCGACGACAACCAGCTCGAGCGCAGGGGCGTGGTCAAGACGGTCCGCGCGACGAGGTTCTGGCACGGCGTCGCGTCTGAGATAGACGGCGGCGGCCAGCTGATCCTGCGGCACGTCCCCAGGGGCAGCGACGTCTGGGTCCTGGGACGGCCTGCGCCGTACTCGACCACCGCCTACTGGGGATTCACGCCGCGGATCATCGGCATGAACTCGACGGGGACGAAGCAGATCGTCCTCGGCCAGGACGGCGGGAACAACGTCAACCGCCGCAGCATGTGGCAGGCCTCCATGCGCACCCAGCGCCTGGGCCCGGTGTGGCTCCGGCGCGACCGCGACGGCACCTTCCCGATCGAGGGCATCGTCGTGATCCCGCCGTGGGCACGATCCTCGACCTGAGGGGCGTAGGGTGCTTGACGCAAGGCAAACCAAGGCAAAGACTGGCGTCATGGCACTGACCAAGAAGCAGAAGAAGGCGATCCTGACCACCGGCGCGCTCGCCGCCCAGGCGGCCGTCGCCCCGGTGATCCTGCGTGACCTGCAGAAGCGTTCGGACGACGAGATCCGCGGACCGCGGCTCCTGTGGCGACTGTGGGGCAGCACCAACCTGCTCGGTGCGGCGGTGTACTGGTTCTACGGCCGGAAGCCGGCCGCGGTCTAGGCCCTCGCGCCCCGCGGCTCGGTCAGGAGCCTGATCGCGAAGACGAGCTCCTCGACGTCGGCGAACCGGCGCAGATCACAGCCGGTGCGCTCGGCGATCCGCTCGAGCCGGTAGTAGGCCGTGTTGACATGCATGTGCAGACGCTCGGCGGCCAGCTTGGCGTTGAGGTCGCTGGCGACGTAGGCCAGCATCGTCTCGATCATCGCCCCGTCACGCGCGAGATCCTCGGTGATGAACTGACGCAGCTCGGGGCGAATGAGTCGGCGCACGGTCGGGTCCTCGCGCAGGACGAGGTAGTCGACGGTCGAGAGCATCGGCAGCGCGACCACCCCGGGCTCGTCCCCGAGGGAGTCGCGGGCGATCCCCGCCTCTGCGTACGCCGCCGGGACGGATGACCACCCGACATGGACGGTGCTGACACCGACCGCGAGATCGATGCCCTGCCGGGCGAGCTGACGGTGCACCCGGCGTAGGTCGGGGACGAGTGCCTGCACGTCGTCGGTGGCCACCGGCAGGATCCCGACCATCTGCTCCTGCTGGATCACTGCGACGCCCTCCTGCGCCGGGCCGAGCTCGGTGCGGACGATCCGGAGCGCCTCGCGCAGGCTCTGCCCGACGCGCAGCGGACGCACCGGGACAGCGATGATCACCGCCGACCGTCCGTCGCGCTCCAGGCCGCACTTGCGGGCGACATCGAGCCTCGGACCCGCCGGCACCTCGCGCCCGGCCAGGAGATCCTCCACGAGGTCTCGACGGATCCGGTCACCTTCGGCGAGCTCGAGCTGCTGGGTGTCGAGGTAGGCCTCGGCGGCGACCGTGCTGCCGACCTCGATCACCTGCATCACGTGGGAGGCCGTGAGCAGCGCCGCGCGGCTGGTCTCCGGGTCGTCGGCGGCGATGTCGACGATGCGCTCCCACAGGGCGACCTGACCGAGGCGGAAGGCCTGCAGGAAGTCGGCGAGCGCGACTCCCTGACGGACGCGGTTGGCCGCTTGGCCGGCGCTCTGGGGAAAGTCCTCGCGCACGGCGGCGCGCCCCTCCTCGAGGGTGATCAGCACCGCCCGGAAGACCGCCTCGGCGTGGCGGGCGACATCGCTTCGCAGGTTGGGGTCCGAACTGGCCGCGTAGGCCGGGACCTGCTCCCAGGTGCGCGTCAGGAAGAGCTCGACGGTGTCGGGGAGACCCTCCCGGACGCCCGCGACGATGCGCTTGATCGGCTCGCTGCTCATCACGACCTCCCTGCGGACGTTTGTGGGCGAACCACAACAAGGTCTGTGGCTCGTACTCGTGGTCCCGACACCGTCATCGCCCGCACAGTGATGTCTGTCACACCCGACATCCTGTCGCACTCGGCAGGACGGACACAGAGGCAGGCACATGAGCACAACGACCCAGACCCGGTCGATGTCACGGATCGCGATGGCATCGCTGGTCGGCACGACCATCGAGTTCTACGACTTCCTCATCTACGGCTATGCCGCCGCGCTGGTCTTCGCACCACTCTTCTTCCCCTCGCTCGGCACCGCCGCCGGCACCTGGGCAGCAGTCGCGACGTTCGGGGTCGCCTTCGTCTTCCGCCCGCTGGGCGCCGTGGTGTTCGGGCACTTCGGCGACCGGCTGGGCCGCAAGCGCACCCTGGTGACGACACTGCTCATGATGGGCGGAGCGACCTTCGCGATCGGCCTGATCCCGACGGCCGCCGCCATCGGCGCGGTGGCGCCGCTGCTGCTGGTGCTCCTGCGGGCGACGCAGGGCACCGCGCTCGGCGGCGAGTGGGCCGGCGCGGCGCTGCTCACCTCCGAGTACGCCGACGCGGGCAAGCGCGGACGCTACAGCCTGTTCCCACAGCTCGGCCCCGGCCTCGGGGTGATCATCGCCAGCGGCACGTTCCTTCTCACGATCCAGGTGATCGGCCTTGCCGCCTTCCAGCAGTGGGCCTGGCGGGTGCCGTTCCTGATCAGCATCGTGCTCATCGGGCTCGGCCTGTGGGTTCGGCTCAACATCGCCGAGACGCCCTCCTTCTCGAAGGTCACCGCCTCCAGGGCCACGGTGTCGTTCCCGTTCGCGGCCGCTCTGCGCGACCAGTGGAAGCAGGTGCTGCTCGGCGGCGGGATGCTCGCCATGACCTTCGGGGCCTTCTACCTCGCCATCGTCTTCCTCGGCGGCATCGCCACCAAGCCGCCCGAGGAGAACGGCCTTGGTCTCACCCTCAACCAGATGCTCACCGCCAACATGGTGGCCGGCCTCGTGCTCTGCCTCGCGGTGATCGGGTCCGCGGTGCTCTCGGACCGCATCGGACGACGCGCGGTGCTGATGAGCGGGACCGTCTTCGGACTGGTCGCCGGCCCGGTGGCGTTCGCGATCCTGACGCCTGGCAACGCCGCGTCCTTCGCCATCGCGCTGACGGTGCTGATGATCGCCATCGGCATTCCCTACGGGCCGGCCGCTGCGTACCTTCCGGAGCTGTTCCGGGCCGAGTACCGCTACACCGGGGCGGGAATGGCCTACAACCTTGCCGGGATCATCGGCGGAGCGCTGCCGCTCGTGATCGGCGGCGCGCTGCTCGAGCGCTGGGGCACCAGCGGGCTCGCCGGGTTCGTGACCGCGCTCGCCGTGCTCAGCACGGCCTGCCTCATCGCCCTGCGCGAGACCCGAGGCCAGGCCCTCGACACCGATCCCGTCACCCCGGCCGCGACGGCCTGAACCCCGACCCCGCAGGAGTCACCTGATGAATCTCGCAACCCACCTGATCGATGCGGCGCAGCGGTATCCGGACCGGCCGGCCGTCCGCCTCGACGACGACGTGCTCGACTACACCGACCTCCTCGCCCAGGCCTCGGCGGTGGCGCAGTGGCTGAATGCGGAGGGTCTGGAGCCGGGCGACCGGGTCGGCCTGGTCCTACCGAACGTGCCGGCCTTCCCGGTGCACTTCTACGGCGTGCTCCTCGCCGGCGGGATCGTCGTGCCGATGAACCCGCTGCTCAAGTCCCGCGAGATCGAGTTCTACCTCGAGGACTCCGGCGCCCGCTTCCTCTTCGTCGACGAGCAGCTCGTCGACGAGGCGTACGCAGCAGCGGCCGCCCAGGGCGCGACCGCCGTCACCGTCGCCCCCGGCGGCGCGCACGTGCCGCCGGCCATCACGACGAGCCGGGCGGTGCCGCGTACGCCGGCCGACACGGCGGTGATCCTCTACACCTCCGGCACCACCGGCCGGCCGAAGGGAGCCGAGCTCACCCACGACAACCTCGGCGGCAACACCGCGGTCACCCGCGACACCCTGATCGAGGTCGGTCCCGAGGATGTGGTGATGGGATGCCTGCCGCTCTTCCATGTGTTCGGCCTCACCTGCGGCCTCAACACCGCGGTCCAGGCCGGCGCCTGCCTGACCCTGATCCCCCGCTTCGACCCCATGGCCGCGCTCGAGGTGATCGGCCGGGACCGGGTCACGGTCTTCGAGGGCGTCCCGACGATGTACGCCGGGATGCTGCACGCCGCCGACGCCGGCTCCTTCGACGTCTCGAGCCTGCGTACCTGCATCTGCGGCGGGGCACCGCTGCCGGTGGAGCTGCTCCACAAGTTCGAGGAGACGTTCGGCTGCACGATCCTCGAGGGCTACGGCCTCTCGGAGAGCTCGCCGGTGGCCTGCTTCAACCACCCGCACATCGAACGCCGGGCCGGCTCGGTCGGCGTCCCGGTCCGCGACGTTCAGCTCAAGCTGGTCGCCGACGACGGCAGCGAGACCCCGCCGGGCGAGGTCGGCGAGATCCTCGTCAAGGGACCCAACGTGATGAAGGGCTACTGGCAGCTGCCCGAGGTCACCGCCGAGACGGTGGTCGACGGCTGGCTGCGTACCGGCGACCTCGGCCGGCGCGACGACGACGGCTACTACTACGTCGTCGACCGCAAGAAGTCGCTGATCATCCGCGGCGGCTACAACGTCTATCCCCGCGAGATCGAGGAGGTCGTCTACGAGCACCCGGCCGTCGCCGAGGCAGCCGTCGTGGGCGTCCCCCATCCCGCGCTCGGCGAGGAGGTCGGCGCAGCGGTATCGCTGAAGCCTGGCGCGACGGCCTCGGTCGAGGAGATCCGGGCCTTCGTGAAGGAGCGGGTCGCAGCGTACAAGTACCCCCGTCACGTCTGGATCATGTCGGAGCTGCCCAAGGGTCCGACCGGCAAGATCCTGCGCCGCGAGGTCGACCCTCCGAGCGACCTTTCCTGACCTCGCACCGCACCTGAAGCCGGCGCCAGAAACCCGGCGCCGGAACCCCTCGACGAACTGATACCCCGCCAGGCATCAGATCCATATATAGCCCGTCACCAGGCGATTTATAGCGACCTCACACATTTCCCGACGCGCCCTTCCCAAACGCGCTGCGGCTGCTGAATGGTGCTATGTGTCGAGGGTCACATCTTTCTCGGCCTGCCCACCAGGAGTGAACACACCATGGAGAACCATCCCGCTGAGGGCCCGTCTCGGGTCTCCAGACGCTCGTTCGTCGGATACGTCATCGGAGGCGCGACCCTGATCGCCGCCGCCGACCTGGGCCTGACGCCCTCCGCCGCCCAGGCGGCACCGATCCCGTCGGTGCCCCAGATCCCCGAGCTCTACGACCTCAACGACTTCCTGACCCACTGCGCGGCGCCGACGTCGAACCTGATCGCGATCGAGGTCGACGAGAAGGGCCACGCCCACTTCGCGCTGCCCCGGATGGAGGTCGGCCAGGGCATCACCACGGCCGTCTCGATGCTGATCGCCGAGGAGCTGGACCTGCCGGTCGACCACGTGCACGTCACGCTGGCCCCGGCCCGCCCCGAGCTGCTCTTCAACCAGCTGACCGGCGGCTCCAACACGATCATCTCGATGTACACCCCGGTCCGCGTGGCCGCCGCGATCGCTCGTAAGGCGCTGCTCGAAGCGGCCGCGATCATGCTCGGGGGCACGGTCGCGCAGCTGACCTCCAAGGGTGGCGTGATCAGCGCTCCGGACGGGTCCTCGGTGACCTACGGCGAGGCGGCCGCCAAGGCGGCTAAGCCGACGACCGAGAAGGTCGAGGTCGAGCTGAAGCAGACCTCGGAGCACACCGTCGTCGGCAAGCCGCACCGCCGCGTCGACGCGCGCGCGGCCGTCACCGGCAAGAAGAAGTTCGCGATGGACCTCGACATCCCGGGCGCGCTGCCCACGATGGTCTGCCGGGCGCCCGAGCTCAACGGCACCCCGGACAAGATCAGGAACAAGGGCGAGGTCGAGAAGATGCCCGGCGTCACCCACGTCGCGATCATCCCGACCGGCGTCGCGGTCCGCGCCAAGACCTTCGGTCAGTGCATCGACGCCGTACGCGCGCTGGACGTCACCTGGAACTCCGGCACCGTGACCACCATGTCGGCCAAGGACATCCAGGCCGAGCTCAGGGCCGGACAGATCCCGCTCGCGGTGCCCAAGGTCGGCGCCACCTCGGTCGACGGAGAGTTCACCTTCCACTTCCGCAGCGGCTCGGCTCTCGAGCCCAACTGCGCGGTCGCCGACGTACGCGACGGGAAGGCCACCGTCTGGGGCGGTCTGAAGTCGCCGATCGACGCCCAGGGCAGGATCGCCAAGGCTCTCGGTCTCGCGCAGACCGACGTGACGGTCAACGTGGTCCAGGGCGGCGGCTCCTTCGGACGCAAGCTGTTCAGCGACGCCGCGGTCGAGGCCGCGCACGCGTCCAAGGAGTTCGGCGCGCCGGTCAAGCTGATGTGGCACCGCGCCGACGAGCCGCGCCAGGGCCGGGTGCACCCGATGGCCGTCTCGCAGATCCGGGCGACGGTGCTGGCCGGCAGCGTGCTCACCTTCGAGCAGCGCCACGCCAGTGTCGCCTGTGACTTCACCCATGGGCTCGGGGAGCGACTGACCGCCGAGGTGGCCGCGCTGCCGACCGGCCTGTCGAACCTGAGCTTCTCGGAGTCGATCTTCCTGCTCGCGACCGAGATGCCCTACAACTTCGGGGTCGTCACGCAGCTGCTCAACGAGCCGAAGCCGGAGGTCGACCGGTTCAACACCAGCTCGGTGCGCAACATCTACTCCCCCGACGTCGCCACCGCCAGCGAGCTGATGGTCGACCAGCTCGCCAAGAAGCTGAAGCAGGACCCGGTCACGTTCCGGCGCAACTACCTCAAGAGCGACGTCGTCAAGCGGGTCCTCGACCGCGCCGCCGAGCTCGGCGACTGGGGACGCTCGATGCCCGCCGGCACGGCGCAGGGCATCGCCATCCACAAGGAGTACAAGGGCGCCACCGCGGTCCTCGTCGAGATCGACTGCCGCCCCGAGACGGTCAACCGGGAGGTGCGCGACGCCGTCACCGGACCTCGGGTCACCAAGGCGGTCGTGGTCGCCGACGTCGGTCTGGTGATCAACCCGGCCGGGGTGAAGGCCCAGATGATGGGCGGCTTCTCCGACGGGATGTGCCAGGCGCTGACCTACAGCAACCACCTGGTCGACGGTCAGTTCCTGGAGGCAAGCTGGGACAACTCGGCCTACACCCGGCAGTGGAACACGCCGTTCGAGTTCGAGTGCGAGGTGATGGAGTCGCACGGGAGCCAGCCCGGCGGGGTCGGTGAGGCCGGTGTGGCCGCCTCGATGGCCGCCGTCGCCTGCGCCTACGCCCGGGCCACCGGTGAGATGCCGACGGAGTTCCCGATCAACTTCCACGAGCCGCTCCACTTCAAGCCCAAGTCCTTCATCCCGTCCGTCCCCGAGTCGCCGACCGACGGCCTCGCCTACACGTTCTGAGGTCCCCTGCGATGCCTTCACACACCTTCCAGCTCAACGGCGAGACCGTCACCGTCGACGTCGAGGACGACGTACGCATCCTGTGGGTGCTTCGCGATGTCCTCGGTGTCACCGGCCCGAAGTACGGCTGCGGCATCAACGTCTGCAAGGCCTGTACGTCCCACATCAACGGCAAGGCGTTCAACCCCTGCTCGGTGCGGGTCGCCGACATCGACGCCGACGACGAGATCACCACCATCGAGGGCCTGGCCGACACGGCACCAGGCGACGGCCTGCACCCGATGCAGGAGGCCTGGCTCGAGCACGACGTCGCCCAGTGCGGCTACTGCCAGCCCGGCCAGATCATGACCGCGGTCGCCCTCGTCAACAAGGTCCGCGCGGAGGGCCGTGCCATCACCGAGGCCGACCTCGACACGATCCGCAACGTCTGTCGCTGCGGCACCTACTCCCGGATCCGGGAGGCCATCAAGACCGGACAGGACGCGATGGCCCGCGGGCTCTGATCCTCGGTCCGCTCGACCTTCGCGGTGAGCTGGCTGGTGCGACCGGGCCGGATGTCGGCCCGGAGCACCAGCCGGACCCGCGCAGACGCCCGAGCCCGGTCAACCGCTTCGGTCAGTGGCCGCTGACGCGGGAGTCTTGATGAGGGGGCGCCTGTCCCAGAAGCGGCTGCCGACGGCGGATGGCCCCGAGCGTACGCAGCGCGAGCGCCAGCCAGCAGCAGACGGCGAGTGCGGCGAGCAACGCGGGAATCCAGTGGCGGAGCAGTGTCGAGGCAGCCACGGCGCACACGAAGCCGGTGAGGTTCGCCACGACGTCGTAGACGGGTGCGACGAAGCGACTGTTGATGACGTGGGCGACAGCCACGACCAGCCCGCACGCGAAGGTGACGGCGAGGAGAAATTCGACCATGGGTCGATTGTCCTCGACCTTCTCGGCCCCCCGGAATCGCGAGGGCCGGCCGTCAGTCCTCCAGCGCCTCTTCGAGCCGCTCGAGCTTGGCGTCGAGCTCGCCCTCGTAGCCCGGGCGGATGTCCGCCTTCAGGACCAGGGACACTCGTGACCCGTAGGGAGCGACCGCCTCGGTCGCCCGCTTCACGACGTCGAAGCAGGAGTCCCAGTCGCCCTCGATCGTCGTGAACATCGCGTCCGTCCGGTTCGGGAGCCCTGACTCCCTCACCACGCGAACCGCCGCGGCGACGGCGTCGGACACGGAACCATCGGCGCGGCCGGTGCCGCTCGGCGCGACAGAGAACGCTACGAGCATCGGGTCTCCTCCCACTTCGCGACACAGACGGCCACCGAGCCATCGGGGTCGTCGCCCGTCGCCCGGGCGATCGACGACGCTGCGTGCATGTCGAAACACTATCCAAACACTCGGGCGGCCTGCATATAGTGGCGCCGCCGGGGGCCGAAGGTGCCACTTCCGGCGAGAGAGGAATCGATGAGTGAGGGACTCGACCGGCTCGCTGCCACGCTCGGCGTGCCGGCCACGCGGCTCGCGCCGCTGGCGGCGTACGACGACGAGCAGCTGGCCCGGTTCAACGACCTGACCCAGGGCGCGATGATCGCGGAGGACAAGGCGTTCGAGGCCTCCCTCGACGAGGCGCTGAAGCTGGTGCCGAAGATGCTGCGCGGGGTCGTCCAGAAGATGCTCGGAGGCAGCCGATGACCGCTCTGACCAGCGCGCTCGAGATCACCAAGCTCGCCCACGAGATGCACGTGGACGAGGCCGAGCTCGCCTTCCTCGCCACCACCTCCCCCGACGACCTCCGCGACCTGCGTGGGATCGTCTCGCACGCCATGTTCAGCCGTCACGAGTCCAGGGTGAAGGGGCTGGCCGCGGTCAGCAAGAAGCTCCCGGCCGCCGTCACCGCGAAGATCACCGAGATCGCGATGGGCCCCATGCTCAGCGCCCGGGTGGCCGCGGTGATGGATCCGGCCGACGCCGCGAAACTGGCCGGCCACCTGAAGCCGGAGTTCCTCGCCGAGCTCTCCGTCCACCTCGACCCGAGCCGTGTCGAGGCGATCATCGCCAGGCTCGACCGTGGCCTGGTCGTCGACGTCGGCCGCCGGCTCCTGGCCGACGGTCATCTGCTGACCCTGGCCAGGTTCACCGGTGTCGTGGGCCCCGAGACCTCGCTGAAGGTCGTCGACGGCGCCTCGGGCGCAGAGATCCTCCGGCTCGCGCTGTTCATCGACGAGCCCTCGGTGATCGACCCCCTCCTCGCCGGCCTGCCCGACGAGACGGTGACCGAGATCGCGGCGGCCGGCCCCGACCACAGCGACGCATTCGACGCACTGCTCCTCGCGCTGAGCGAAGACAGCCGCGCCCGGATCGCGTCGCTGACCTGAGGGGCCGCCACCTCCGGGTACGACGGGGAGATCGGCATGGGTTACTGCGGAGTAACCCATGCCGATCTCCCCGTCGTATCGATTCGGGTCAGCCCGCCCGCCGGCCGAGGATCCTCGAGCGCTGCTCGGAGGTCAGGGCCCGGCGTTGCTCGACCGTCGTCGTTGCGACCCACCACGCGGGCAGCGTCACCGTCCAGCGGTCGGACCGGTCGCGGCCTCCCCTCCGGCACGCGTCCCGCGTGCGTCGCAGGAAGTCGGCAGGGTCGCGACGGTCGGCAGCGACCATGGTCACGTACTCCAGACCCAGGCGACGGAACGCACCCTCGCGGCGGATGTCCTTGGCACGCTGCTTCCCCTCGAGATGGAGCGAACCGTCGTACTCCCCGACCACGCCGTGGTCGAGGTCGAGCAGGTCCGGCGTACCGATGTGGTTTCCGGCCGCGTCGAACACCGGATGGTTGCTGACCACGTCGACCAACCCGATCTCGCGCCAGAGCAGACGCATCTCGGTCTCCATCCGCGACCACGTGTTCTCGTCGCCGAGTGCGATCGCCTCACGGCATCGACCGACACCGGTCCAACCGGACAGGCGCCGGACGTACGTCTCGGCCTCCCGCTTCGAGACGAGGTCTGACTGCGCCGCCATGTCGAAGATCTTCACGGCCGCCACCAGCGTGGGCGCAAACCTCATCTCGAAGCAGACCGACCGCAGCGGATGCGTGACCGGCAGACCGTCGACGACTCGCCGATCGTCGCGCTGACGCCGCTCGGCCGTGATGAACGCGCCCGGCGGAGGATCCATGCGATGGTCGTCCACCAGCAGCGGGACCGGCAGCTCGAGATCGAGCTCGACGCCGTCGAACTCGGCCGCGCCCAGCCACCGAAGCGCTGCCCACCCGGTCACCGCGTCGTCCGCACCGAGCGCGACCGCGGCCTCGACGATCCGCTGCTCGGCGGTCTCGGCGGCGAACCGCGCAGGCAGGTAGTGGCCGCGACTCGTCCGTCGCCACCCCTTGCCAGCCGCCTGACCACGCGTCGGCCCGACCTTGCCGTCGGGGTCGACGGGCACAGGACGTACGAGCCCAGGCCGGCCCTCATGAAAGGCCGGTGGCTCGAAGCGATCCGCGGGAACAGACATGCCGGGATCATCACCCAGATCGGAAAATTCCCGCTGAAGTTATCCACAGGGTCCCCGACCCGCAGGTACGACGGGGAGTTCTGCAGGGGTTACGCGCCGGTAACCCCTGCAGAACTCCCCGTCGTACCGACAAGACCGCGAACGGCCCGCCACCCTCGCGGATGACGGGCCGTTCGACAGCTGGGTCAGTTGTTGACCAGGCTGCGCAGGACGTACTGCAGGATGCCGCCGTTGCGGTAGTAGTTGGCCTCACCGGGGGTGTCGATGCGGACGACCGCGTCGAACTCGACACCGGTGTCGGTGGTGACCTTGACCGTCTTCGGGGTGACGCCCTCGTTGAGCGCGGTGATGCCGGAGATCGAGAAGGTCTCCTCACCGGTCAGACCGAGGCTGTCGGCGTTCTGCCCCGCCGGGAACTGCAGCGGGATGACGCCCATACCGATGAGGTTGGAGCGGTGGATGCGCTCGAACGACTCGGTGATGACGGCCTTGACGCCCAGGAGCGAGGTGCCCTTGGCAGCCCAGTCGCGCGAGGAGCCGGAGCCGTACTCCTTGCCGCCGAGGACGACCAGCGGGGTGCCGGCAGCGGCGTAGTTCTGGGCGGCGTCGTAGATGAAGCTGACCGGAGCGTCGGGCTGGGTGAAGTCGCGGGTGTAGCCACCCTCGGTGCCCGGGGCGACCTGGTTCTTGATCCGGATGTTGGCGAAGGTGCCGCGGATCATGATCTCGTGGTTGCCTCGGCGCGAGCCGTAGGAGTTGAAGTCACGCTGCTCGACACCGTGCTCGAGGAGGTACTTGCCGGCGGGCGAGTCCTTCTTGATGTTGCCCGCGGGGCTGATGTGGTCGGTGGTGACCGAGTCGCCCAGCTTCAGCAGGACGCGCGCACCCTCGATGTCGGTGACCGGCGCCGGGGTCTTGGCCATACCCTCGAAGTAGGGAGCCTTGCGGACGTAGGTCGACTCCTCGTCCCAGGTGAAGGTGTCACCGGTCGGGGTCGGCAGGTTCTGCCAGCGCTCGTCGCCCGCGAACACGTCGGCGTAGTCCTTCGTGAACATGTCGGAGGAGATCGCGGTGGCGATGGTCTCCTCGACCTCGGCCGGGGTCGGCCAGATGTCCTTGAGGAAGACGTCGTTGCCGTCCTGGTCCTGGCCCAGCGCGTCCTCGAACAGGTTCATGTTCATGTTGCCGGCCAGGGCGTAGGCGATGACCAGCGGCGGCGACGCGAGGTAGTTCATCTTCACGTCGGGGTTGATACGACCCTCGAAGTTGCGGTTGCCGGAGAGGACCGAGACGACGGCGAGGTCGTTGTCGTTCACCGCGGCGGAGACCTCGGGGATGATCGGGCCCGAGTTGCCGATGCAGGTCACGCAGCCGTAGCCGACGAGGTTGAAGCCGACCTTCTCCAGGTAGGGGGTGAGCCCGGCCTTGTCGTAGTAGTCGGTGACGACCTTGGAGCCCGGCGCCAGGGTGGTCTTGACCCACGGCTTGCGGGTCAGGCCCTTCTCGACGGCCTTCTTCGCCAGCAGCGCGGCGCCGATCATGACCGACGGGTTGGAGGTGTTCGTGCAGGAGGTGATCGAGGCGATCGTGACCGCGCCGTTCTCCAGCTCGAACTCGGTGCCGTCGGCCAGCTTGACCGGGATCTTCGCGTCGGTCTTGGAGGTGTACGTCGGCAGGTGACCCTCGAAGGAGGTCTTGGCGTCGGTGAGCTCGACGCGGTCCTGCGGACGCTTCGGGCCGGCGATGCTCGGGACGACGGTGGAGAGGTCGAGCTCGAGCGTCTCGGAGTAGCGCGGCTCGGCGGCCGGGTCGTGCCACAGGCCCTGCTCCTTGGCGTACTTCTCCACCAGGGCCAGCTGCTCCTCGGAGCGGCCGGTGAGCTTGAGGTAGTTGATGGTCTCCTCGTCGACCGGGAAGATCGCGATGGTGGAACCGAACTCCGGCGACATGTTGCCGATGGTGGCGCGGTTGGCCAGCGGCAGCGCGGTCACGCCGGCGCCGTAGAACTCGACGAACTTGCCGACCACACCGTGCTTGCGCAGCATCTCGGTGATGGTGAGCACCAGGTCGGTGGCGGTCGAGCCCTCGGGCAGGTCGCCGTGGAGCTTGAAGCCGACCACGCGCGGGATCAGCATGGAGACCGGCTGGCCGAGCAGCGCGGCCTCGGCCTCGATGCCGCCCACGCCGAAGCCGAGGACGCCCAGGCCGTTGACCATGGTGGTGTGGGAGTCGGTGCCCACGCAGGTGTCGGGGTAGGCCTGCAGCTCGCCGTCGACCTCACGGGTGAAGACCGTGCGGGCCAGGTGCTCGATGTTGACCTGGTGGACGATGCCGGTGCCCGGCGGAACGACCTTGAAGTCCTCGAAGGCGGTCTGGCCCCAGCGCAGGAACTGGTAGCGCTCACGGTTGCGCTCGTACTCGATCTCGACGTTGCGCTCGAAGGCCTCCGGCGTGCCGAAGACCTCGGCGATCACGGAGTGGTCGATGACCATCTCGGCGGGCGAGAGCGGGTTGATCTTGGTCGGGTCGCCACCGAGCTCGGCCGCGGCCTCGCGCAGGGTGGCCAGGTCGACGATGCAGGGCACGCCGGTGAAGTCCTGCATGATCACGCGCGCCGGCGTGTACTGGATCTCCTTGTCGGGCTCGGCGGTCTCGTCCCAGCCCGCCAGCGCCTTGATGTCGTCGGCGGTGATGTTCGCGCCGTCCTCGGTGCGCAGGAGGTTCTCCAGCAGCACCTTCAACGAGAAGGGCAGCGACGCGACGTCGAGGCCCTCACCCTTGACCGCATCCAGGCGGAAGATCTCGTAGGACTTACCGTCCACGTCCAGGGTGCTCTTGGCACCGAAGCTGTCCTTGCTGGCCAACGCGTTCATCTCCTTGCTCGCGTCCACAGTGACGTACGTTCTCAAGTCTTTGAAGCCCATCCTGCCCCGGCTACCCGCGCCGGGAAAACAAAGGCTCACCTAACCTTTTGCGGCGATCGCTCGCCCGATCTCTTGATATCAAGATACATGATGTCGAACGACAATTCGAATCACCCGGCGCGCCGTGTTGTGACCACCGCCGCTGACAGCGATCCTCGGATACTCCATGATTGGTCCGACCGGGCCACCCGTCGGGCCGCGAACTCGTCGGGCACGAAGTGATGCGAGGAGAGCCTTGAGCACCCTGATCGCCGTCGTGGCGCTGGTGGTCGCCGTGGCCGCCGCCGCTGTCGCCTGGCGCCTCCGGCGCGCCAACAAGGCGCTGCGTGCCGAGACCATCGGCCTGCTGTGGCGCCTGGAGCAGGCCGACATCTCGGCGCCACGGACCGCCTACGCCGAGCTCCCGCCCGAGGAACGGGTGCTGAGCATCCGCATCCTCAACCCGCTCGAGCTCGCCTCCGCCCAGACCAAGGCGGCCACGATGCTGCACAAGGTGCGCCCGGCGCTGCTCTCGAAGATGGTCTACGACCAGGCCGCCGAGTCATTGCGCGAGCGGCTCGCCGACGAGGGCGTCGTGGCCGAGGTCAAGGTCCATGCTGGTCGCTAGCCTCGCGCTGCTCGGCGCCGTCGCCTCCGCCGTCGTCGTCGGCCTCGCCTTCGCGGAGCAGCGTCGCCTCGAGCGGGCCCTGGAGGACGTACGTCTCGGAGACCTCAAGGCGCGCACGTCCCGTGCCGAGGCCGAGCGTGCCGCGAACTGGCTCAGCCCGATCACTGATCAGATCACCGCACCCTTCGCGGAGGCGACCCGGTCGGTCGCCGGTGCACTGGCGCGCGTGGTACCCAGCTCCGGCCGGCGCGGCACCCGGATGCTCAACGCGATGCCGGCCACGACGACCGGTGAGCTGCTGGGCACCCTGGGTCCTCACCTCGACGAGGCCGTCCTGGACCGCCGTCAGCTGATCACCGACCTCTCCGAGGACCCCACCATGGCGTTGCAGATCATCGTGGACGAGCAGGAGCGAGCGCGCCGGTAGCGCCGCCGCTCAGCCTCAGGCGAGGGTCGCCAGCCGCTCTCGCAGGCGCCCACGCTCCTCGTCGGTGAGCGGCACTTCGGCCTCCTCGAGATAGCCCATCACCTCGTCGAGCCCGATCTCGCGATGCTCGGTCTCCTCGCCCTCGCGCCGGATGGTGACGGTGTTGTGGGTGAGGCTGAGGTGTCGGTCCGCGAGGAGCTTCGTCGTGATCAACCGATGGCGGAAGTGCACCGTCGGGTGGGTGCTGGTGTAGTGGTGGCCGAGCGCGACGTCGCTGGGCACGACCAGCGCCTCGTCGTGGGTGTGCATCAGCTCCCACCCGTCGTCCTTGGCCCGCTCCAGCGCCCAGCCGTGCTCGCCCCGCCGCACCCGGTGGGCGATGCCGCGCACCTCGTCGACCGCCCCGTCGACCAGCGGGATCGGCCGCCACACGCTCAGCCCGAATCCGGGATCGAGCAGCAGCCTCTCGCCGTCCAGGTCGACCACGACCACCAGATGCGTACGTCCCGCCGCGGTCGGGTCGTCACCGACCCGCGCGAGGCGCCGGTCGACGGCGAAGCCGAGCCGGTCCAGCACCGCAGCGAGAACCGTGCCGTGCTCGAAGCAGTAGCCGCCTCTCCCCCGGCCGGCGAACTTCGCCTGCACGTCGGGCAGGTCGACGCCGGGATGCTGCTCGAGCAGCACGTCGATGTTGTCGAAGGTGAAGGTGCGCAGGTGGGCGTCGTAGACCTCTTCGAGCGCCTCGCGGGACGGGCCGGGCGGCTCGGCCACCCCGATCCGGTCCAGATACGCCGTCAGATCGAGCCGGTCGGTGCCCCACAGATCATCGCTCACGACAACATCTCAACGCCGATACCGACGACGCGCAACCGATATCCGGCCCGGCCGGCCGTGCTCCGATGTCGTCGTCGCGGTCACGGCCCGTGCTGGTGCATGAGGTGGGTGCCGAGGCGCTCGACGGTGTGGGCGAGGCCGTCGGGTTCGATCACGCGCACGGACGTGGTGAGAGCGATGCGGGCGACCGTCATCGCCAGCCGCCCGATGTCCTCGGCACGGATCTGGATCACCGTGGCCCCGGCCGCGGCCTCGACCACGCTGTGGTCGACCCACTGGAGCACGTCGGCGAGGTCGTCGAGCCCCGCGCTCAGGGCGAGGGTCGCGACCCGCTCACGGGGGATCGAGCCGATCGCACGGGCGACGTACGCTGCCGCATCACCACCGGGGATCTCGCGGGGCGGGAAACGGCCCCCGGTCGCCGTTGGGCACGCCAACCGGTCGAGCCGGAACGTGCGCCAGTCGTCGCGGCCCCGGTCCCAGGCAACGAGGTACCAGCGGCGGCCGGCCGTGGCGAGCCGGTGCCGCTCGACCAGACGCCGGGTGTCGCTGCCCTCGCCGGCGCGGTAGTCGAAGCGTACGAGCTCGTGGTCGCGGCACGCCGCCGCGAGCACGCTGAGGGACTCCGGCTCGACCACGTCCTGGTCGGTGGGCGAGGGGACGGGCGTGACGCTGGCGTGCAGCGCCGCCACCCGCCTGCGCAGTCGATGCGGCAGCAGGCTCTCGATCTTGGTGAGGGCGCGCAGCGACGTCTCCTCCATGCCGTCGATGGCGGCCACCGCCGCGTAGCGGAGCCCCACCGCGAGCGCGACCGCCTCGCCGTCGTCGACCAGGAGCGGCGGCATGTGCGCTCCTGACTCCAGGCGGTAGCCGCCGTACCTGCCCGGGGTCGCGGCGACGGGATAGCCGAGCTGCCGGAGTCGCTCCACGTCGCGGCGCACCGTCCGCTCGGTCACGTCGAGGCGCGCGGCGAGCTCCGCGCTGCCCCAGAACCGGTGGCTCTGGAGCAGGGAGAGCAGGGCCAGCGCGCGCCCGGTGGGATCAGCCGACATGTTCCCAGTCTGCCCGGCATCGAGGACAGAACCTGTCCGCGATGCCTTCTACGGTCACTTCGACCGATCGCCACACAGGCGGTATCGGCATCTCGCTGAAAGGACAGCGCAGTGTCAGACCCCATCGACTTTCCCGTGCCGAGCATGATCGCCATCAACGGCATCGAGCTCGAAGTCTTCGAGACGGGACGGCAGAACACCGGCAATCCCATCGTCCTGTGCCAGGGCTGGCCCGAGCTGGCCTTCTCGTGGCGCCACCAGATGGAGGCGCTCGCCGCCGCCGGCTACCACGTCATCGCTCCCAACCAGCGCGGCTACGGCCACTCGTCCCGCCCGGCCGAGGTCTCCGCGTACGACATCGTGCACCTGTGCGGTGACCTCGTCGGGCTCCTGGATCACTTCGGCTACGAGGACGCCACGTTCGTGGGCCACGACTGGGGCGCAAATGTGGTGTGGAGCGCTGCCGTGCTGCATCCCACCCGGGTGAACGAGGTGATCGCGCTCAGCGTGCCCTACATGGAACGCGGCGACGTGCCGCCGCTGGCATTCATCGAGTCGATCGTCGGCAGCGACTCGTACTTCGTCCACTTCAACCGCCACCCCGGGGTGGCCGACGCCGTGTTCGACGCGAACGCCCGACAGTTCCTGCGCAACCTGTACCGCAAGGACGAGCCCACGGCCGAGCCGGAGCCCGGCATGCCGCTCATCAACCTCGCCCACGCCGAGACGCCACGCGGGGAGCCCGTGATGAGCGACGACGAGCTGGCGGTGTTCGTCGACGCGTTCCGGGGATCGGGCTTCACCCCGAGCGTGAACTGGTACCGCAACCTGGATCGCAACTGGGAGCTGATGGCGGACGTCGACCCGATCGTCCGCCAGCGGGCGCTGATGATCTACGGCGCGCGTGACACGGTCATGAGGGCGCCGAACCTCGAGGCGTTCGTCCCGCGCGTCGAGGTCGTCGAGCTGGACTGCGGCCACTGGATCCAGCAGGAGCTGCCCGAGGAGACCTCACGGCTGATTCTCGAATGGCTCCGGCGACAGGAGGTCGCCGAGAAGTCGTAGCCGGACTACGGACGCTCCTGCTGGTCGGAGCCGGTCCTCTCCAGGAGCGCGACGGCCTCGACGTGGTGGGTCATGGGGAAGAGGTCGAAGGCTCGCAGCGTACGCAGCCGGTAGCCGTGCTCGGCGAAGATGGCGACGTCGCGGGCCAGCGCGGCGGGGTCGCAGGCGACGTAGGCGACCTTCTGCGGCGAGCGCGCGACGACGGCCTCGACGACAGCCCGGCGCGCGCCCTCGCGGGGTGGGTCGAGAACGACGAGGTCGAAGGGACCCTCCTCGAGGCCGGCCAGCACGGTGGCGACGTCACCCGCGCTGACCTCGGCTGCGGGTACGTTGCCGACCGAGAGCGCGGAGGCGGTCTGGTCGCCCTCGACGGCGACGACCCGGCCGGACGGACCGACCTCGTCGGCGAGGAAGGCGGAGAAGAGCCCGACGCCGGCGTAGAGGTCCAGCACGCTCGCCCCGGGGGCCGGTGACAGCGCGGACAGCACGGCCGAGACCAAGGCCGTCGGCGCGCCCGGGTGGACCTGCCAGAAGCCGTCGGCGGCGACCTCGAAGGAGTGCTTCACCCCTCCGACCTCGACCGTCTCCACGACCGTTCCGGGAGCCGCCTCGCGGGCGTCGTCGGCGGCGATCAGGCAGTCGTCGACCGGGATCACGTCATGGGAGCGGTAGCGCCGCATCCCGCGGCCGCCGCCCGGGGCGGTGGCGTAGCGCTGGCGGGTGCGCCACCGCAGCCCGTCCTCGTCACCGGGCACGGCCTCGACGACGAGGCCGGTGACCAGGGGGTCCGAGGCGGAGAGGCCGCCCAGCCGGACCAGCTGCTCGCGCAGCACGGTTGCCTTCAGGTCACGCTGGGCGGGCAGGGAGACGTGCTGGAAGTCGCACCCGCCGCACAGCCCGGGGCCGGCGTACGGACAGGGCGGAACGACTCGTTCCGCGGCGGCCGAGACCACCGAGACCGCGTCGCCGCGCCAGAACCGGTCACCGGCGGTTCCCTCGGTGATCTCGACGACCACCTGCTCGCCGGGCAGGGCGTGGCGTACGAAGACCACCCGGGAGGTGTCGTCGACCGGCACCCGGGCGACGAAGTGACCGCCGTGGGCGACCGGGCCGACCTCGACCTCGAACCGCCGGCCGACGTACGACTCTCCCTTCGACGCCTTGGGGCGGGGCCGCCTACCGCGGCGGGCCTGGGAACGGCTCATCGCCGGCCGCTTCCGCGACGCAGACCCGGAGCCAGCCAGTATTCCTCGCGCATCTCCTCGGCGCGCTCCTTGCCGGAGGCGAGCTGGTAGGGCACCGAGATGACCATGACACCCGGGGTGAACAGCAGCCGGCCCTTGAGCCGCAGCGCGGTCTGGTTGTGCAGGAACTGCTCCCACCAGCGGCCGACGACGTACTCGGGGATGTAGACGGCCACGACGCCACGCGGGTTGGCGTCACGGATCGCCGAGGCGTACTCCACGACCGGGCGGATGAGCTCGCGGTAGGGAGAGTGGAGCACCTTCAGCGGCATCGGCAGGTTGCGCTCGTCCCACTGCTTGAGCAGCTCGGCGGTGTCGGAGTCGGTGGTCGAGACCGTCACGGCCTCGAGCACGTTGGGGCGGCTCGCCTGGGCGAAGGCCAGCGCCCGCAGGGTCGGCTTGTGGAGCTTGGAGACCAGGACGATCGCGTGGACGCGGGTCGGCATGACCTTGTCCTGCTCATCGGCGGCCAGCTCGCGGGCGACGTTGTCGTAGTGGCGCCTGATGCCCAGCATGACCACGAAGAAGAAGCCCATCGCCAGGATCGTGATCCAGGCACCGGCGACGAACTTGGTGATCAGCACGATCACCAGCACGACCGAGGTCATCCCGAGACCGAAGGTGTTGATCGCCCTCGAACGCTGCATCCGGCGCCGCTCGATCGGGTCGCGCTCGGTGGCCAGGTGGCGGGTCCAGTGCCGGATCATGCCCAGCTGGCTCAGGTTGAAGGAGACGAAGACGCCGACGATGTAGAGCTGGATCAGCTTGGTCGTCTGCGCCTCGAAGACGACGATCAGCGCGATCGCCAGCACGGCCAGGAAGACGATGCCATTGCTGTAGGCGAGCCGGTCGCCACGCGCCCCCAGGGATCGCGGCGCGTAGCCGTCCTTGGCCAGGATCGAGCCGAGCACCGGGAAGCCGTTGAACGCGGTGTTGGCCGCCAGGACCAGGATGATGCCGGTGACGGTGATGACGAAGTAGAAGCCCGGCGGGAAGTCGTTGAAGACGCCGGCGGCGATCTGGGAGATCACCGGGTGCTGCTCGTAGCCCTCCGGGACCGCGTTGCCCGCGGCGGTGCGGAGCTGGTCGAGCTTGTGCGGGTCGACGTAGCGGATGCTCATCTGCTTGGCGAGCACGATGATGCTCATCATCATCGTGACCGCGATCAGCGCGAGCATCAGCAGCGTGGTGGCGGCGTTCTTGCTCTTCGGCCGCTGGAAGGCGGGTACGCCGTTGGAGATCGCCTCGACACCGGTCAGCGCCGCACACCCTGATGAGAACGCCCGGGCGAGCAGGAAGATCAGGGCGACCTGGTTGAGCGTGCCCTCCCAGCCCGCCTCGGGCTGGATCACGAGGTCGGCGCTCTCTGCCTGCGGCAGGTTGCCGGTCACCAGCAGCATCAGGCCGTAGAGGCCCATGCCGATGATCGCGACCATGAACAGGTAGGTCGGGATGGCGAAGAACGTGCCGGACTCGCGTACGCCGCGCAGGTTCATCGCGGTCAGCAGCACGACCGCGATCGAGGCGACCAGCACCTCGTGTCCGATCAGGCTGGGGATCGCGCTGGCGGCGTACTGGGCGGCGTTGGAGATCGACACCGCGACCGTCAGCACGTAGTCGACCAGCAGGGCGCTGGCCACGGTCACGCCGGCCCGGCGGCCGAGGTTGACGGTCGCGACCTCGTAGTCGCCGCCGCCGCTGGGGTAGGCGTGCACGGTCTGCCGGTAGGAGGCGACCACGGTCAGCATCACCAGCGCGACCGCGAGGCCGATCTTCCAGGACCAGGCGTACGCCGAGGCACCCGCAACCGCGAGCATGATGAAGACCTCGTCGGGGGCGTAGGCGACCGACGAGAGCGCGTCGCTCGCGAAAACGGGGAGCGCGATCCGCTTCGGAAGCAGAGTCTCCCCCAGCTGCGAGCTGCGGAGCTTGCGGCCGATCAGGATCCTCTTGGAGACGTCGCCTACACCCACAGGTGGTGAGGCTATACGGTGGCGGAGTGCATGTAGTGATCATGGGCTGTGGCCGCGTCGGCTCGACCCTGGCCAGGAGCCTCGAGGACCGCAACCACACGGTGTCGGTCATCGACCAGAACTCGGACGCGTTCCGGCGGCTCGGGCCGGGGTTCAACGGCGACAAGGTCGCCGGGATGGGCTTCGACCGGGAGGTCCTGCTCAAGGCCGGCATCAAGCGGGCCGAGGCGTTCGCCGCGGTCTCCAGCGGTGACAACTCCAACATCATCTCCGCCCGGGTGGCACGCGAGGAGTTCGGCATCCAGCAGGTCGTGGCCCGCATCTACGACCCGGGCCGTGCCGAGGTCTACCAGCGCCTCGGGATCAGCACCGTGGCGACGGTGAAGTGGACCGCCGACCAGGTCCTTCGCCGGCTGCTCCCGGCCGGCGCCGAGCCCGACTTCCGCGACATGTCGGGCAACATCCGCATCGACCAGGTCATCATGCCCGACTCCTGGGTCGGTGAGCGGACCATCAAGTTCCAGCGCCAGTCCGGCAGCCGCATCGCCTGGATCGACCGGCTCGGCGAAGGCATCCTCCCGGTCCGCGAGAGCGTGATCCAGGAGGGCGACGTGCTGCACATCGTGATGCGCGAGGAGCACACCGCGCAGGCGTACAAGACGATCAAGAACGGCCCCGAGGAAGACTGATGCGCGTCGCTATCGCCGGAGCCGGAGCCGTCGGCCGGTCCATCGCCCGTGAGCTGATCACCAACGGCCACGAGGTGCTCCTCATCGACAAGAACCCGGGCTCGATCAAGCCCGAGCGGGTGGCCGACGCGGAGTGGCTGCTCGCCGACGCCTGCGAGCTCTCCTCGCTCGAGGAGGCCAGGCTCGACAACTGCGACGTGGTCATCGCCGCGACCGGTGACGACAAGGCCAACCTGGTCTGCTCGCTGCTGGCCAAGACCGAGTTCGGGGTGCCACGCACCGTCGGCCGGGTCAACCACCCCAACAACGAGTGGCTCTTCACCGAGGCCTGGGGCGTCGACGTCAACGTCTCCACCCCGCGGATCATGTCCGCGCTGGTCGAGGAGGCCGTCACCGTCGGTGACCTGGTGCGCCTGTTCACCTTCCGGCAGGGCCAGGCCAACCTGGTCGAGATCACCCTGCCCGCCGACTCGCCCTACGTCGGCCAGCCCACCGGTCTGGTGCCGTTCCCGGAGAACTGCGCGCTGGTCACGCTGCTGCGTGACGGCCAGGTCTACGTACCCACTCCCGAGCAGCCTCTCGAGCAGGGCGACGAGCTCCTCTTCGTCGTGCCCACCGAGAAGGAGGACGAGCTCGAGCGTCTTCTCGCCCCCACCGGTCACGGCGGCTGACGCCGCGGCTCTCGTACGCAGCAGACCCTCGATCTCGGCAGGACCCCTGATTTGCCCGCTTCCCCCCTCCTCCAGACGCTTCGACCTGTCCGGGGAAGGCTGGTCGCCAGCCTGCTGCTGATGGTCGTCTCGACCGTCGCCGGGCTGGTACCGCTGATCGGGATCGTCGAGCTCGCCCGGATCCTGCTGCCCGGGGCTTCCGGGTCGCCCGTCGACGGGGCCCGCGCCTGGGTCGTGGTCTGGGTCAGCGTGGCGGCGCTGCTGGTGCGCCTGGCGACGGTGCTCGGCTCCTCGTGGCTCTCCCACGTCGCCGACCTCGACCTCTCCATCCACCTGCGACGGCTGCTGGTCGCCCGCCTGGGCCGGGTGCCGCTGGCCTGGTTCACCGAGCGCAACTCCGGCACGGTGAAGAAGGCGGTGCAGGACGACGTCGCGGCGCTGCACCATCTGGTCGCCCACTCGGTCATGGAGCTGACCGCGGCGATCACGCTCCCCACGGTCGTCGCCGTCTATCTCTTCGTGGTCTCGCCGCCGCTCGCGCTGGTGACCCTGGTGCCGCTCGCGCTCGGGCTGATCGGGTTCCGGATCTCGATGCGGGGCGCGGGCGCCCTCTACCGCGACTACGACGCCGGCCTGGCCGAGCTGGCCGCGGCCACGGTCGAGAACACCGGCGGGATCGCCGAGATCAAGACGTTCGGCGCCACCGGGCAGGCCCACCGGCGGCTGGCCGAGGTCGCGACCCGCTTCGGCGGGTTCAACCGGGCCTGGATGCGTCACTCGGCTTTCGGGATGCTGCTCATGGAGCTCGCGCTGACGCCAGCACTGACCCTGGTCCTCGTGCTCGGAGGCGGCGTCTGGATGCTTCGGGCTTCGTGGATCACCGGGCCCGACCTGGTGCCTTTCCTCGTCCTCGGGCTGGCGATGACCGCGCCGGTCACCGTCGCCGGCTACGCCGCCCGTGAGCTGCGCGAGGCGACCGAGGCGGCCCGGCGGATCCAGCGGCTGCTGGCCGAGCCGGAGCTCCCCGAGCCGGGCGCGCCGGCGCCGGCCCCGGCCTCGGCCCGCGTCGAGATCCAGGACGTCTCCTTCGCCTACTCCCCCGGTGCCCCGCCCGTCCTCCACGACATCGACCTCGTCCTCGAGCCGGGCACGGTGACCGCGCTCGTGGGTCACTCCGGCTCGGGCAAGTCGACGCTGGCCAAGCTGCTGCCCCGCTTCGCCGACCCCACCACGGGCCGGATCACCATCGCCGGGATCGACCTGCGGGAGATGACGAGCGCTCAGCTCTACGAGCAGGTCTCCTTCGTCTTCCAGGACACCGGGCTGCTGCGTACCTCGATCCGGGACAACATCCGGCTCGCCCACCCGGAGGCGCCCGATTCGGAGGTTCGGCGCGCGGCCGAGGCGGCGCAGATCGCCGGCCGCATCGACGAGCTCCCGCGAGGCTACGACTCGGTGGTCGGTGAGGACGGCCAGCTCTCCGGCGGCGAGCGGCAGCGGGTCGCGATCGCCCGAGCGCTCCTCTCCGACACCCCGATCCTGGTGCTCGACGAGGCCACCGCGGCCGCGGACCCCGAGTCGGAGGCGCTCGTCCAGCGGGCGCTGTCCCGCCTCGTCGCCGGACGTACGCTGCTGGTGATCGCCCACCGTCTCTCCACGGTCACCGCGGCCGACCAGATCGTCGTCCTCGACGAGGGCCGGATCGCGGAGCTCGG
Organism: Nocardioides sp. NBC_00368; assembly: GCF_036090055.1. NCBI lineage: Bacteria > Bacillati > Actinomycetota > Actinomycetes > Propionibacteriales > Nocardioidaceae > Nocardioides > Nocardioides sp. NBC_00368. The sequence goes on along the minus strand of NZ_CP107970.1, from coordinate 984,704 downwards.
CACCCACGACGAGCTCCTCGCCCGGGGCGGGCGCTACGCCCGGCTCTGGGCCGCGGACCAGCGCGCCCACCCGGCCGACGGCTGGGCCGAGGAGGAGTCCGCATGATCACCATCGTCCGTCTGCTCGCCGCTCTCGTGGACCGCCCGCACCGGCGCCAGCTCGCCCGGGTGGTCGCGATGTTCGTGGCCACCGGCGTACTCCAGGGCCTGGCCTTCGCCTGTGTCGTGCCCGTCCTGGACGCCGCGCTGCGCCAGGACTGGGACGCCGCGACCACCTGGCTCGGCGTGCTGGCCGGGCTCTTCGTGGCCCATCACGTGGCCCTGACGGTCGGCAACCTGGACGGCTACGACCTGGCCTGCGACCTGCTCGACATCACCCTGAGCCGCCTGGGCGACCACACCGTCCGGCTGCCGCTGGGCTGGTACGACCAGGACCGCACCGGACAGCTCTCCCGGATGGCCTCCAAGGGCGCCACCGACATCGCCTCGGTGCCGGGGCATCTGCTGCGACCCTTGATCGCCGCCGTCGTCAGCCCGGTCACCGTGGTCGTCGCGATGGCGTTCCTGGAATGGCGCCTGGCGCTCGCGCTGCTCGTCGGCGTCGCCGCCGTGCTGGCCACCACCCGGCTCCTGGCCGTGATCGTCGGCCGTGGCGAAGGGGCCTACGACGCCGCGATGGCGGAGGGGTCGGCCCGGGTGGTGGAGTTCGCGCTCAACCAGCCGGCGCTGCGCGTCTTCGGGCGCACCGTCCACGGCAACGAGCTGGTCGAGACGGCGCTGAAGGAGCAGAAGCGGGCCTCGCGACGGCTGCTGGTCACCGGGTTCGGTGGCCTGGGTATCCAGCTGCTCTCCATCCAGGCGCTGCTCACCCTGGTGATCGCGCTGGCCGTCCACCTCAGCCTCGGCGGCACGCTGGCGCCGGCCACGGCCATCGGCCTGCTCGTGCTCACCGTGCGCTTCGTGGAGTCGCTGATCGACTACGGCGAGCTCTCCAGCGCGCTGCGGATCGCCGAGGGCTCGTTGCGACGTGTCCTCGACGTGCTCGCCCTCCGGCCGCTCCCCGAGCCGGCCACGCCCGGCGAGCCGACCGACAGCGGCATCGAGCTGCGCGAGGTCGCCTTCTCCTACGACGGCACCAGCCGGGTCCTCGACGACGTCTCCCTCATCGCGGCGCCGCGCTCGCTGACGGCGGTGGTGGGGCCCTCGGGTTCCGGGAAGAGCACCCTGCTGCGGCTGGTCGCCCGGTTCCACGACGTGACGGCGGGCTCGGTGATGTTGGGCGGGGTCGACGTACGCGATCTCGGGACCGAGGCGCTGATGCGGCGCGTCTCGATCGTCTTCCAGGACGTCTACCTCTTCGAGGGCACCCTGCGCGACAACGTGATGATGTCGCGGCCCGACGCCACCGAGGAGGAGCTGCGGGAGGCAGCCCGGCTGGCCCGCGTCGACGACATCGTCGAGCGCCTTCCCCATGGCTGGCAGACCCGCATCGGCGAGGCCGGCTCCACGCTCTCGGGCGGTGAGAAGCAGCGCGTCTCGATCGCCCGGGCGCTGCTGAAGGACGCCCCCGTCGTGCTCCTCGACGAGGCGACCGCCGCCCTCGACGCCGAGAACGAGGCCGCGGTCCAGGAGGCGCTCACCGCACTCTCCGCCGACCGCACGGTCATCGTCATCGCCCACCGGCTCCAGACCGTCGTCGCCGCCGACCAGATCGTGGTTCTCGACGGCGGCCGGATCGTCGAGCGCGGCTCCCACGCCGAGCTGCTGGCGCACGGCGGCCGCTACCTCGACTTCTGGCGCGAGCGTACGCAGGCCGAGGGCTGGCGGCTTCTCGCCGGAGAGTAGACACCGACCGCCGGGCCGCCCCGAGGATGGCCCGGTGGCCGGCGCCCACCCGGCTCAGAAGGCGTCGGGGTGCAGTCCCTCCGCGATCGTCCGCACCGCGGCGACGTTGCCCAGCGTGCCCGGGAACGTGTCCGGGGTGCGTAGCGCGACGAAGCGGTCCTCCTTGACGGCGGTGACGTCGGGGAAGGTCTGGCGCAGGTACGTCTCGACCCGCTCGGCCTCGGCCTGCTCGCGCACGGCGAAGACGATGACGTCCGGGTTGCGGGCGGCGATCTCCTCCGGCGAGACGACCGCGGAGAAGAACTGCTCGAAGAGCTTCTCGTCCGGGCTGAAGACGTTCTCACCGCCCGCGCGCTCGATCATGTCGTACTCCACGCCGGCGCCGATCGCGGAGAGCGTCTTGTCCTCGATGTAGAGCTGCGCGACGGTGGGCCGCGGGCGGTCCGCCACGGCCTTCTCGACGGCCTCGAGGTCGGCGCGGGTCTCGGCGACCAGCTCGTCGGCGGCGGCCGGGACCCCGAGGATGCTGCCGAGCGCCTCCAGGTCGGTGAACAGATCCGTGACCTCGCCCGTGGCGCGGCGCTCGGGGCAGCCCCCGGCGGCGACGTACGTCGCGACGCCGGCGTCGGTGAGCTGGTCGATGGTGGCGAAGCCCTGCTCGGCGGTGAACTCGTACTCGGTCGGGGCGACGACGGCGTCGGGCCGCACGTCGAGCAGCTGCTCACGGGCCGGCGGCGAGTCCGTGCTCAGCTCCGGAACGTCGTTCGCCTTCGCGGCCACGTCCTCGGGGAGCTCGTGCATGGCCGTCTGCGCCTGGCCGACGAGCCGGTCGGCGACCCCGAGGCGGACGAGCAGCTCGGTCTGGGCCGGGCTGAGCCCGACGATCCGCTCGGGAGCGGACTCGACCGTGACCTGGCGTCCGCAGTTCTCCACGGTCACCGGGTAGCCCTCGGCGGCCTCACCGGCCGCCGCCGCGTCGTTCGTGACGCCGGTGCCGCCGCATCCGGTCGCGGCCAGGAGCGTGAGCGCCGCGACCGGGACGGTGCGCAGCAGTGGGGTGGTGTTCATGTGTTCCTCTCTCGGGCCCGCGCGGACGTCCCGCGCAGGAGCAGGTGGGGGGTGCCGGCCTCCGGATCGGTGATCCGGCTGGCCTCGACACCGAAGACCTCACGCACCAGGTCCGGCGTGAGGATGTCGGCGGGCTCGCCGAGCGCGACGACGCGCCCGCGGTCGAGCACCGCGACGCGGTCGCAGTAGGCCAGCGCGAGGTCGAGCTCGTGCAGGGCGACCACGGTGGTGATGCCGAGCTCCGCGACGGTGTGCATCAGCTCGAACCGGTAGGAGACGTCGAGATGGTTGGTCGGCTCGTCGAGCAGCAGGAGCTCGGCCTCCTGCGCGATCGCCCGGGCGAGCAACGTACGCTGCCGCTCCCCGCCCGAGAGCCGGTGCACCGGCCGGTCGGCGAGCGCCGAGACGCCCGCCAGCGTCATCGCCCGGTCCACGACCAGCCAGTCCGCGGCACTGTCACGGCCGAGCACGCCACGGTGCGGGGTACGTCCCAGCAGCACGCTCTCGGCGACGGTGAGCCCGAACTCGTCCGGCGGCTCCTGGGCCATCACCGCGACCCGGCGCGCGATGTCGCGGCGGCTCATCGTGGCCACGTCGGTGCCGTCGAGGTGGACGTGGCCCGAGGCCGGCCGGAGGGCGCCGAAGCAGGCCCGCAGGAGCGTCGACTTGCCGCTGCCGTTCGCCCCCAGCAGACCGAGCACCTCGCCCGGCTCGACCACGACCGAGGCCGCGGTGACGACCTCGCAGCTGCCCCGGTTCAGAGTGAGGTCCAGCGTCTCGAGCCTCATCGCGCCATCCCCTGCTCGTCGGCGGCACGGCCGCGCATCAGCCACAGGAAGAACGGCACCCCGATCAGCGCGGTGATGATGCCCAGCGGCACCTCGGCGGGCGCCGAGACCGTCCGGGCGATCAGGTCGGCGCCGCACAGGAACAGCGCGCCGCCGAGCACCGCCACCGGGACGATGCGCCGGTGGTCGGAGCCGACCAGCACCCGGGCGATGTGCGGGACCACCAGACCGACGAAGCCGATCCCGCCCGCGACCGAGACCACGGTGCCGGTGAGCAGCGCGGCGGAGAGCAGCAGGACCGCCCGCAGCCGGTTGACCCGGACGCCCAGCGCGGTGGCCGTCTCGTCGCCGACCTGCAGCGCGTTGACGGCGCGCCCGGTGGTGAGGGAGACCACGAGGGCGACCACGAGGGCCACCAGCGGCCCGGCCAGGTCGGTCATCGTGGCGGCGGAGACGGAGCCCAGCAGGAAGAACATCACGCTGAACACGTTCTGTGCCTCGGTCGTGAGCGTGAGGTAGCTCGTGATCGCGCTGAAGAAGGTGCCCAGCGCCACCCCGGTCAGCACCAGCCGCTGCGGGGCGATGCTGCCGTTCTTGTACGCCACCGCGAACACCGCCGCGGTCGCGACCGCGGCGCCCAGGAACGCCGCCGTCCCGATCCAGGCACCGACCGCCGCCGCGCCCAGGACCACGACGGAGACCGCGCCCACGCCCGCGCCCGAGGAGACGCCGATGATCGCCGGCTCGGCCAGCGGGTTGCGTACGACTGCCTGGATGAACACTCCGGCCAGGCTCAGCGCCGCCCCGGCCAGCGCGGCCAGCAGCGCGCGGGGCAGCCGGAACTGCCACACCACCTGGTCCTGGAGCACCGTGTAGGTGCCGTCGCTCATCCACGGCATCCCGGGCAGCAGGTGACCGGTGACCAGCCGGGCGGCGTCGAGGGCGGTCAGGTCGACGGTGCCCGAGGACGCGGACAGCGCGACGACCACGACCAGCGCGGCGGCGAGGCCCACGGTCAGCAGCCGGGCGCGCCATCGTCGCCGGGCGATGACGGCGGGGACCTGGCCGGCGGGCCGTTGCCTCATTTCCGGAGGTGCCTCGTCCGTGGTCACGGCGGTATCGGTGGGGGTCATCACGCTCCTGTGGGTTGGTGAGCTGAGTCGAGGGCGAAGTCGAGGACGGAGGCTGCGAAGTCGTGCACGGAGTCGAGGTGGTTGCCGCCATGGCCCATCCGCGGGCTGTGGCTGCGTACGACCTCGGCGCCGCGCGCCGTCAGCACCTCGGCGAGGCGGTCGGTGGGTGCGGCGGCGACCCGGGAGTCCTCCGCGAACGTGGTCAGCAGGAAGCGCGGCCAGTCCTGGCCCGGATACCGGTCGGCGCGCGCGAAGGGCGAGTAGTCGTCCATCGCGGCCCGCACCGCGGCGTCGCGCGGGTCGCCGAACTCCTCGGTCCAGTGCCGCGCGCCGGGGTGCTCGGTGAAGCGGTGCGGGTCGAGCGGTGCGGCCGTGCAGGCGACCCCGGCGACGAGGCCCGGCTCGGCGAGCGCGGCGGAGACGGCGACCAGTCCGCCGAGCGAGCCCCCGGCGAGCACCAGCCGCTCCGGTCGGGTCAGGCCGAGGCGTACCAGCTCACGGGCGACGGCGACGGCGTCGGCGACCGTACGCACCTTGCCCGCGCCCTGTCCGGCGATGTGCCACGGGGTGCCGGCTCCGCCGCCACCGCGCAGCCGGGCGGTCACGTGCAGCCCGCCGAGCTCGCACCAGGCGGCGACCGAGGGCTCGAAGCGAGGCAGGTCGACCACGCCGAAGCCTCCGTAGACCTCGAGGAGGGTCGCGCCGCCCGGCTCTCCGGTCAGGACGAGCTCGATCTCGGCGCCGTCGTCCGCGGTCACGGTGGTCAGCCGGGACCGCGGGCCGTGGTTCGTCGAGCGCCCGGCCTCCTCGGCCGGCATCACCCGCGGTGCCCCGGCCGGCGACTCGATCCGCACCCAGGCGCGGTCCTGTGCCCAGGCCAGGCCCGAGACGGTACGCACCGCCTGCTGCCCCGAGATCGCCACGGTCTCCGTCGGTGCGAGGACCTCGCCATCGGCGGCGAGGCGGATCAGGACCGAGTGGCCGTCTCGGACGAGATGGACCAGTCCGCCGCCAGGAGCGGCCTGGGCGTGCACGGGCACCCCTGGCAGGGTCTCCAGCCGGCACCGTGCAGGAGCACGACCGGGCAGACGGAGGCTCACCAGCTCCTCGCCGGTCACCGCCAGCACCGTGTCGCCGGCGGCGGTGATGCTGCGGATCCGGGGAAGCTCGAGGACCTCTGCGCCGTCGGTGCCGACCAGCCGGGTCCGCTCCGCCCCGGTCCGGGCGACGACCACGCCGTCACCGGCACCGATCGGTGTCAGACGCTCGCCGGCGTCGCCGACGAACAGCGTCCGGGCCGGCTCCCCGGGCCGGACCCGCAGGCAGCGACCCGCGGCGTCGACGAGGACCAGGCCCTCGTCGTCCCAGGCCATCTGCGCGTGCCTGACGGCCACCCCGTCGACCTCCGTCACCGTTCCCGACGTCGTGTCCACCAGCAGCATGCGGCCGTTCTCGGAGCCGTCGTCGCTGACCTCGACCGCGACCAGGCGCCCGTCGGGCGACGGTGCCGCGGCTTGGATCCGTGCGCCCGGGTCGAACACCACCCCGCCGTCCTCGTCCACCAGGACCGGCAGCAGGTCACCAGGGCGCCGCGAGAGCCGGAACCGGCCCATCGGCAGCCCCGGGCGTCCTACCCGCTCGGCACGACGCAGCGCGTCGTGAACGCTCTCGCGCGTCACCGTCCGACCCCGTCGACCTGTGCCTCGGGCGCCCTGATGACGGCCAGGTGGCCTCCCTCGTCGACGGGAGATCCCAGCTCCAGGGTCGACTCGATGCCCGAGCCACGGACGAGATGGATCTGGCCGTCGCCTCCGCGGGTGACCGCCGCCAGGTCGGCCGAGACCAGCGCGAGGGCGCGCCGCTGCGCGGACCGGTCGCCCACCGGGTCCCAGGGCGCGACGCCGGGCCGCGGAGCGGCGCTCATCGGCGGCAGCTCGATCTCGCTGAGCCGGCCGTCGGCGAGCATCGCCAACCGGTCGCCGTCGGGGTGCACGATCGTCCAGGCGACCGTGCCGTCGAGCGCGTGCGGCCGGAACACCAGGCCGTCGCCGGTCCGGGTCAGCTCGCTGGAGCCGTCCAGGCTCCAGCGCACCAGGTGGTTCGTCCAGGTGTGCCACTGCGCCGCGTCCGCGTCGGCCCCACGGACGGCGGCGACGATCCCCGCGTCCGGGTCGAGACGGAGGAAGTACGCCCGTCCCGGCACCGGCCACGGCCAGGTCTCCAGACGCTCGGGCCGTCCATCGGTGACCCGCAGCCGCTCGATGCCCGCCTCGGTGGACAGGTGGACGACGCCGGACCGGTGGTCGGCGGCGTCGCCGTGGCCGAGGTCTCCGGCCAGCTCCAGGCGTTCGCCGCGTACGACCGGGCAGTGCGGGCCGGCCCCGAGCAGGTCGCTCAGCGCGATCACCTCCGCCTCGCCCGGCTCGCGGTGCCGCAGCACGACCATGGGCTCGCCTGTTCCGGTATCCGGAACGATCACGACGCCGGGCTCGCCGGTGCGGACCCGCACCCGCACCGCGGTCGTGCCGCTCGCGTCGGCCAGGTCGACGACCGTGACCAGGTCGCTCCACGGCTCCCAGGAGGCGCCGAGCCCGGTCGTGACCACGACGTAGCGGCCCGTCGGGTCGCAGGCGAGGTGCTCGGCGGGGATCGCGATCGGCACTCTGCGGGCCTGACCTGCGCCGTCGAGCACCACCAGCGTGCCGAGGGCGTCGTCGGCGAACACCGCCCGCGCTCCCCCGGGGGCGCCCGCCGGGAGCGTCAGGACGCCCGCGTGCTCGGCCAGCGTGGCACTCGACCAGGGGCCGGGCAACGACCCGAGATCGAAGGTCCGCCAGCGGCCGGCGCGGTGGTCTGCGAGGACCAGTGTGGGGTTCATGGGCGGAACACTACTGGTATTGGGAATGATTCTCATATACGTTTTGCCGCTGTCCGCACCAGCGGGCCCCGGCGATGCCGGGTCGAAACGATCCGACAGAGGAGATACCGATGAACAACGACATCGTGAGCGAGATCGAGGACACCGAGCAGCTGGCGCACCTGTCCGCCTCCCACTCGAACGCGCTGGTCGAGAACCCCTTCGACTGATCGCAGACGGGTGAGCACCACGTGCCGTTCGGGCGAGCTGGCCACCGTCTGATCGCGGGGGCGCCGGGCTGACGAGCCCGGCGCCCCCGGCCCTTCCCCCACCATCGACCACCGAGCAGCCAGGAGCCCCGATGTACCCCAGACACGACTGGCGTCCCCTTCCCGCCGCCCGCGGCGAGGTCCGCCTCTCCCCCGACATGCCGGCGCTGCGTACCGGCTCGGGCGACTTCCTCCGGCTGCACGACCTGCCCCGCCCCGGCCGGGTCCCGACCTACCGCTACCTCCTGCGCGTACGCCGCGCCGCGCTCGAACGCGAGGAGCGGGTCCGCGCCTCGCGGTGGCCCGAGGGGCGGCGCAGCGTGCTCGTCCTCGGCCGCGACCGGCTCAGCCGCGCGCTGGCCGCCGAGCTGGCGCGCTCGGGTGCCGACGTCCGACGCGACCACGGGAGCGACCACGGAAGCGGGGAGACTCCGCGTGCCGATGCCGTCGTGGACGTACGCGAGGCTCCGCAGCGCTCCGAGCCCGACGAGCACCTGGGGCAGCTCGTCAGCGGCGGAGCGGTGCTGCTGCGCGGCCGGCGCGAGGGCGGCCGGATGCTGATCTTCCCGCTCGCCATCGACGGCAGCGAGGCCACCCCCGACCAGGTCAGCCGCCGCCGGCTGGCCGCCTCCCCCGCCGCCCCCGAGCTCTCCTCGTGGCTCTCGAGCAGCCGCCGCGACGCCCGGCCGCTGGCCCGAACGACCTTGACGCTCACGGTCGCGCGCTGCCTGTCGATCCTGGAGGACTGGGCGGCCGAGGATCCCGCCGTCGCCGAGCACCGGCGCCTGCTGCGCGTCATCGGGGACGGTCCGCGCGAACGTACCCACACGGTCCTCGGGTTCGACGAGCCGGCGCCGCGCCCGCAGGGACCCACCCGGTGACCCATCCCGAGGTCGTTCCCTTCCCGGTCGGCACCCGCGACGGCGTGGTCCTCGGCGGCTGGCTGGCCCGCGCGACCGGCGCCGCCCGGGCTGTGGTGCTCGTACGCACGCCGTACGACGCCCACGCCCACCTGCCGCTCGCTCGGTCGCTGGCCCGTCGCGGCTTCGACTGCCTGGTCCAGGACGTACGCGGCCGCTACACCTCCGGCGGCAACTGGCGGCCCTACGCCGCCGAGGCCGTCGACGGCGTCGACACCGTCGACGCCCTGCATCAGCGCTGCCCGCGAACCCCGGTGGTGGTCTACGGCGCCTCCTACGCCGCCCACACCGCCCTCGAGACCGCCCGTGCCGACCGCCGCGTGAGCCGGGTGGTCGCCCTGGTGCCTGCGCTCGGCGCCCACGAGACCGCCTACTCCGTCGACGGGACCCCGCAGCACCTGGACCGGCTCGGCTGGTGGACGATCCACGGCTTCGGCCGCCGGGCCGAGGCCGCGCTGGCGCCCGAGGCCCTCCGGGCCGCGACCGCAGTCGCGGACCGCGAGGGCCCGATGGCTGCCGCGGCCGGTCTCGGCTGGGAGCCGACGCGCCTGGACGCCTTCGCTGAGCTCTGGTCCACCCCGGCGCTCGACCTGGCCGACCACTTCGGCGACGCCACCGCGCCGCTCCTGGTGGTCACCGGCGATGCCGACCCGTTCGACGCGTACGCCCGCCGGCTGGCCGCCGGGTGGGGCTCCCGCAGCGGAGCGGAGAGAGCCCTGGTCAGCGGCCCCTGGGGCCACGACCTCGGCACCACGGACCCCACGCTCCGGGCGGCGTACGACGCTGCCGGCTCCCCCGGCCGCACCATCCTGCGCTGGCTCACCGACGGCGAGCCCGCACCCGGCCAGGAGCTCCGGCTCGATGTCGCCGCCCGGGCCTGGTCCGAGCGGGCACTCGTCACCACGACCGCGCCGGCAACCGAGAGAGGACACGCATGACCGGGTCACCCACAGCGATGCCGCCGCTGGACGTCGAGCGGCTGGTGGACAAGGAGACCGGGCTGATCCGGCGGGTGCGCGAGGTGCTGCGCCCCGAGCGGGCGCCGCTGCGCTACACCTCGCTGACCGCCGAGGTCTCCGACGCACGCTGGCTCGGTGACTGGCCGGCCGACCGGGTCTCGCTCGGCACCACCTTCGGCGACGTCGCCGGGGCCCGGATCGCCGCGATCGCAGAAGGCGTCGAGCGCTACTGCGGGAACTTCATCCCGGACGGGCTCGACCCGGCCGAGTTCCGCCTCGGGTCCGCGGCCGAGCTGCGGGGCCAGGGCGAACCTGTCATCGAGCTCGATGATCTCCCTTCGTGGAGCGCCGATCAGCTCGCCCGTCCCGACTTCCCCTACCGCGCGCTCGACGACCAGGTGCCGACGCTGTGGAGCCGCTGCCGCGAGCAGCCGGCCACCGGCTACACCGAGGAGGCGGCCGACGTGTGGATGCCGCACGCCCTCGTCGGCCTCAACTGGCGCCAGCGCCGGTTCGTCCACCTGGACCGCGTCTTCCATCTCAACTACGCCGGCATCGCCACCGGGCAGGGCGCAGCCGACGCCCACGACCGCGGGCTTCTCGAGGTCGTCGAGCGCGACGCCCTCGAGGTCTGGTGGCACCACGGCGGCCCGGCCCGCGGCATCGACACCGCGTCGGTCCCGGGTCTGAGTGCCGACCTGGAGGGAGCGCCCCTCGACGTCCACGTCGTCCAGATGCCCACCGAGCTGGCCCCGGCCATGGCGGCGCTGGTGCGCGACCGGGAGACGGGTGTCTACGCCGCGGGCTTCTCGGCCTCCACCGACCCGGTGCGGGCCGTACGCAAGGCCGTGCTCGAGGCGGTCCACACCTGGATCTACACCCTCGGCTGCCGCGACGCCGACGGCTGGGTCTTCCAGGCCGTGCGCGCCGGACTGATGGCACCCGGCCTCTACCTCGACCATCGTGAGGACCGCCGCTACCTCGACGCCGCGGGCCCGGACTTCGCGAACGTCCGCGACCTCGGCGCCCATGTCCAGGTCTGGCTCGATCCCCGGGTGCATCGGCTCGCCGAGCGGTTCACCGCACCGGCCCTCGGCACGGTGCCCGTCTCCGAGGTGCCGGCCACCGACGTCGCCGAGGTGCGCCGCCGGCTCCACGAGGGCGGTCACCGGGTCATCACCCGCGACCTCACCACACGCGACGTGGCGCAGACGCCGCTGCGGGTCGTACGCACCTTCGTCACCGGCCTGGTGCCGAACGCCCCCGCCGCGTTCCGCTACCTCGGCATGCCGCGCTTCGGCGAGGCCGCCCGGCGACGGGGCTGGACGCCGGCCGACCCCGACGAGCCGCTGGCCCTGTGCCCGCCGCCGCACATGTGAGCGGCAGCCGACCATGACCTCGAGCGTGGCGCTCCTCGAGAGCGCCTTCTACCCCGACCTCCCGGGCGCTCCGCTGCCGCCGGGGCCGCGTGCGAACCGCTGGCCAGGCGAGCCCGTCGAGGTCGGCGGCGCGGCAGCGACGGCCGTCCACCGGCTGTGGCGGGCCCGTGGCCACCATGCGCGCCCCGACGGGACCCTGACGACCGTCCCGTGCCGCGCAGTGCCCTCGGCGGGCGGCTGCTACCCGGTGCAGTGGCACCTGGTGGTGCCTCCCGGCCGTGGCGGCCACCTCCGGCCGGGGCGCTACGTCTACCGCCCGGGGACCGAGCAGCTCGTGCGCCGGCTCGATCCCGGCGGCCCGATCCCGCCCGGCCCCGCCGAGATCGTCGTCACCGTTCAGCCGGGCCGCACCTTCGGCCGCTACCGTCACCGGGCCTGGCCGCTGTGGGTCGCCGACGCGGCGTACGCGCTCGAGGCGCTGCTGCTGCTGGTCCCCGGGGCCCACCTGCCCGAGGACTGGTCGGATCTCGCGCTCGCCCGCCACACTCTCGGCCTGCCTCGGGCGACCCAGGCGGCGTGGTGGCTCGAGCGTGGCCTCGCACCCGAGATCGCCCTGGCCCGCATCAGGCTTCCGCTCGCGCCTCGCCTCGACGAGGTCGCCTGCTCCGCGATGAGCTCGCGGCGCAGCCCGGCGCTCGAACGCTTCGACCGCCGCTGCTCCCAGGGCGCCACCCCGCCGGACGTCGCCGAGGTGGCCCGGCAGAGCGGCCAGTCCTGGGTGCTCGGCGCCGACCGTGTCATCTCCTGGGAGCGCCCCGACCGTCTGGACGCCACCGGCTACGCCCGGCTGTGGCAGCTCCACCGCGAGGCCGCTCGGCACACCTACGCCCTGAACGCCCGAGGCCACGGCGTCCGTGCCGTCTCCGGGTTCTGCACACCGCCGGCGGGCTCACCGCCGCTGGTCCATGCCCTCGCCATCCTCGAGAACGGAGCCGACGGATGATGGTCGACACCCTGCTGCTGCGCACCGCGCTGCGACATCCCGGACCCGCCGCGACCACCGTCGGGCTGCAGGTCCTGGTGACCGCCAACTACCTCCCGCAGGCCTATGCCCTGGCGCAGGGACTGTTCGCGGTGGTCGACGGCGACGAGGCCCGCGCGGTGGCGGCAGCTCTGTGGATCGGGGCGATCGTGGCCGCACGCTGGCTCCTGTCGTGGGTGCAGGTGCGCGCCGCGGCACGACTGGGAGAGGACGTACGCCTCGGGGTGCGCGACGAGGCGCTGCGCGGCGTCCTGGTGCCGCAGGCCCTGCACGACCCCGGCCGGCGCGACGGCGGCCTGCGAACGGCGCTCGTCGACGGGGTCGACGGGGTCGACGCGTACGTCACCCGCTACCTGCCGGCACTGGCCCAGGCTCTCGTGCTGATCCCGGTCGTGACCGTCCTGCTGGTTCTGGTCCACCCGCTCACCGGCCTCGCTGCCGGGCTGGCGGCCGCCGCCGCGCTGGTGGCTCCGCTGCTGTGGAAGCAGCTCATGCGCCGACGCTCGGACGACCACTGGGACACCTACGAGGGCCTGGGCTCCGACCTGCTCGAGGCCCTCCGCGGGATGTCGACGCTGCGCCTGCTCGGCCAGGTCGAGACGATGCGTGCCCGGATGGCCCGGCGAAGCCAGGACCTGCACCGCGCGACGGTGCGGGTGATGCGTACGTCGCTGCTCGACACCGCGCTCATCGACCTCGCCGTCCAGGGAGGCACGGTCGCGGCCGCCGGGCTCGCGCTGGTGGCCAGCGTGACCGGCTCCGGGGTGCCACCGACCGAGCTCTACCTGGCGCTCATGCTGGTGAGCGAGGTCTTCCGGCCCATCCGGGACCTCTCCGCCGCCTGGCATGCGGGCTATCTCGGGACCTCCGCCGTCCCGGCGCTGCGAAGGCTCGGCGTCGGCAGGGGCCACGGCACCGGGCCGCGTGGCCCGGCCGAGGACGACCGGCCGGCATCCTCAGGAGCGGCGCTCGTCCTCGACGACGTCTCGTTCGGCTACCCCGACGGGCCGGCGATCCTCGACGGCGTCAGCGCCGTCTTCGAGCCCGGCGCGGTCACCGCCGTCGTCGGCCCGAGCGGCGCCGGGAAGACCACCCTCCTCGACCTGGTCCTCACCCACCTCTCCGCCACCAGCGGCCGGGTCCTCCTCGGCGACCGGCCGGTGCGTACCTCCGACGTCGCGGTGGTCTCGCAGCGGCCGGTGCTCTTCGAGGGAACCGTGCGCGAGAACCTCCGCGTCTCCCGCCCCGAGGCGAGCGATCCGGACCTGTGGGAGGCGTGCGCGGCAGCCGGCATCGAGGAGGAGGTACGCCGCCTCCCCGCGGGCCTCGACACCCCGATCGCCAGCGCCGGAGCGAGCCTGTCCGGCGGCCAGCGCCAGCGGATCGCGCTGGCCCGGGCCGTCCTCTCGGACCGGCCGGTCCTGCTCGCCGACGAGCCGACCAGCGCCCTCGACCCGGCTGCGGCACGCACCGTCACCGCCACGCTCGCACGGCTCTCCGCCGACCGCATCGTGGTCGTGGTCGCCCATCGCGAGGAGTCGCTCGACGGGGTCGAGCGCGTCCTCGAGCTCGCCGACGGGCGGCTCACCCCACTGCTCGACGGGAGCCACGTATGACCGCCACGACCACGCCCGTGCGGCCCCTCACCGGCCTGCTCGGCCACCTGCGCGGCGAGCGCCGCGCCATCGCCGCCACCATCGCGCTCGTAGTCGTCAGCCAGGTGTGCCTGGGGGCGATCTCGGTGCTGCTGGCCGCCGCCGTCGGCCACGCCGTCGTGCTCCACAGCGCGCCCCCGGGTTGGTTCTGGGCACTGCTGGCCGGTCTCGTGGTTCTCCGGGCAGTGTTGACCTGGGGCGAGATGGACGCCTCCCACGCGCTCGCGTTCCGGGTGCTCGCCCGGCTCCGGATGGCGCTCTTCGACCGCTATGCGGTCGCGCTGCCGACCAGGCGTCGCGAGAACGTCGGCCGGGCCGCGTCGACCGCGATGAGCGACACCGAGCGTCTGGAGTTCTTCTACGCCCACACCGTGGCCCAGCTCGTGGCCGCGGCGGTCAACGCGCTCCTCGGCGTGGTCGTTCTCGCCGTCGTGGAGCCGGTGCTCGCGCTGGTCACCCTCACCGGGCTCGCGCTCGTGCTCTCGACCGTTCCGCTCGGCCGGCGCCGTCTGGAGGCGCTCGGAGGCGAGGTGGTCGAGGCGACCGGCGCCCTCTCCGACCGTGTCGTCGACGTGCTCGGCGGCCTGCGCGAGGTGCTGGGCTACGGCATCCACGGACCGGTGCGCCGTCAGATCAGGGAGACCGGCGCCGCGGCCGCCCGAGCGGCGGGGAGGCTCGAGACCACCCATCGCGTGCTCGCCGGTGCGCGCGAGGCCGCGGTGACGCTCGTCGGCGTCGGAGTGCTGGTCGGCGTCATCGGCCGTGACGTCGCTGCCGAGCAGGTCGCCGCCCTGGTCGTCCTCGCGCTCGCGACGGTCGCACCGGTCGCGGACGCGGCCGCCACCTGCGCCCGGCTGCCCGCCCTGCGTGCTGCCGCCGCCCGGGTCGGCGAGGAGCTCGCCCGCCCGGCCGCGCTCACCCGCGACACCCCGGTGGCCGCCCTGCCCGAGGGACCGCTCGGTCTCACGATGGGCGAGGTGGGCTTCGGCTACGACGACCGCCGGGTGCTCGACGGGTTCGACCTGAGCATCGCCCCCGGGGAGCACGTGGGCCTCCGCGGAGCCTCGGGGGCGGGCAAGTCCACCGTGGTGGCCCTCGCGAGCCGGCTCTGGGACCCGGACACCGGCACCATCGCGTTGTCGGACTCCGACTCGGGCCAGGTGGCGATCTCGGCGGTCGACGACGCCGACCTGCGAGCCGCGCTGGCCACCGTCGAGCAGGACGGCGCCCTGTTCAGCGGCACCGTGCGCGAGGCCGTCGCCGCCCCGTCGACGACCGACGCCGAGATCGAGGACCTGCTCGCCCGCCTCGGGCTCGCGGGCACGGTCACGCCGGGGAGCCACATCGGCGAGGGCGGCCTCCGCCTCAGCGGCGGGCAGCGGGCCCGGCTACGGCTGGCGCGTGCCGTCCTGCACCGCCCGCGGATCCTGATCCTGGACGAGCCGACCGCGGACCTCGACGAAGCCTCCGCCCGGCTGGTCACCGACCTGCTCGGCACCGTCCCTGCCACGATGCTGGTGGTCTCCCATCGCCACCAGACCCTCGCCGCGATGGACCGGGTCGTCGACATCGTGCCGTCCGAGCCCTCCGCAGACCCCGCAAACCCCCGCAGAGCCCGTAACGACGCGGGACACGCGGCGCGTAAAGGTTGAAGATCCGCAGGTCTGGCCTACGCTGGCGACGAGCCGCATCTCGTCAACCTTTGCGGCTCGGATCAACGATTAAAGGAGATCGCATGAACCGCACCGACCTGGTGAGCGAAATCGCCAAGCAGGCCGAGATCACCCAGACGCAGGCCTCCGCCGCCCTGGGTGCTGCCATCGAGGCGATCAGCGCGGCCGTCGCTGGTGGCGACAAGGTCACGCTGCCCGGCTTCGGTACGTTCGAGTCGCGCGAGCGCTCGGCTCGCACCGGCCGCAACCCGCAGACCGGCGCCGAGATCAAGATCCCGGCCTCGAAGGGCCCGGCGTTCAAGGCCGGCTCCGCTTTCAAGGAGCGGGTCGCCAAGGGCTGAGTCCCGTGGACACACAAGAAGGGCCGGATCGATTCGATCCGGCCCTTCCCGCATTTCTCCCCACCTACTTCACAGGGCGATCTCCCGGTCGGCGAGGGCCGCCGACAGGTCGGTGTCGTGGGTGACCAGCAACAGTGCGGCCCCCGATTCGGAGACCTCGCTCATGAGCGCGTCGACCGTCTGCTCCTGGGTGACCAGGTCGAGCCGTGACGTCGCCTCGTCGGCGAAGACCAGCGACGGCCTCGGCAGCATCGCCCGCACGACCGCGATCCGCTGCAGCTCACCACCCGAGACCTGCCCGGGACGACGCCTCAGGATCTCGTACGGCAGCCCGAGCCGCTCCAGCATCGCCTCGACCTGCGGCGCCTCGATGCCGTGGCGCCGCATCACGTCGCCCATCGCCTTCTCCAGGCTGACCCGCTGCGGGAACGACAGCGCCGGGTCCTGGTAGAGCTTCTGCATCCGGCCCCTCCCCATGCCCTGGCCGTACGTCACCGACCCGCTGTCGACCCTGGTCAGCCCGAGCAACGCGTTGCCGAGCGTCGTCTTGCCGGCACCGCTGGGCCCGGTGATCGCGACCCGCTCGCCCGCGTGGACCTCGAGGTCGACGCCGTCGAAGACCGCCGTGTGGGCGTAGGACTTCGAGATGGCCTCGGCCCGGACGAGCACGTCGCCGTCGTCCGGAGCACCGGTCCGCATCCACGGGTGTCTCCAGTGCACCGGCTCCGCCGCGAGCAGCCGCTTGGTGTAGTCCTGCGCCGGCGAGGTGAGCACGACCTCGACCGGACCCGACTCGACCACAGCGGCCTCCCGCATGACCATCACCTCGCCGCCGAGCCGGCGAGCCAGCCGCAGGTCGTGAGTGATCGTGAGCAGCAGCCCGCCCTCGTCGAGATGAGCAAGGAGCAGGTCGGCGAGCTGGTCGACCGACGCCCGATCGAGGCCCTTGGACGGCTCGTCCAGGATCAGCACCTTCGCGCCACCGACGGTGGCCGCGGCGTACGCCACCCGCTGGGCCATCCCACCCGAGAGGGTGTGCGGATAGGACGAGCCGGCACCGGCCAGACCCACCTGGCCGAGACGCGTGTCGGCCGCCTCGAGCGCACCGGCGCTTCGCGGTCTCCAGCCGGCGACGCCCTCGGCGACCTGAGCCCGCACCCGCATCGTCGGGTCGAGCGCGAGCGCCGGCTCCTGCGGGAGCAGGGCGACCTCGCGACCCCACAGCGTGCGTCGCGAGTCCCGCTCGGCCAGGTCGAAGGAGGCGTCCCCGATCGCCAGGGCGCCGACCGCCGACAGCTCGGGCGGCAGCGTACCCATCAGGGCATGGGCCAGGACCGACTTCCCCGACCCGCTCTCCCCGACGATCGAGAGCGGCTTGCCGGCCTCGATGTGGACGTCGGGTACGTCGGCGAGGACGAGCGACCCGGTGCGTACGACCACTCCGGTGGCTTTCAGGTTCATCGCCCCTCCTCATTCGATCGCAGCCCGAGCAGGCAGACGGTCAGGCAGAACAGCACCGCGACCGGCGCCAGCGGCATCCACGGCGCCGCGTCGTAGAACGGGAACGACTCGGTGATCATCAGTCCGAGCTCCGCCCGCGGCGGCTGCAGCCCGACCTTGACGAAGCCGAGGGTCGACATCGCCAGGATCGAGGTGACCATGCCCAGCGAGGACAGTGTCACCAGGAGCGGCCGGAGGGCCGGCCAGAGGTGGCGGCGTACGACATGGGGCCAGCCGAGCTGCAACAGCCCGGCGGCCTCCACGGCGGGCGAGCCGAGCACCAGGGCGCTGCGCGCGCGCACCACCCGGAAGAACTCCACCCACTGCACGAGCGCGAGGCCGACGTAGAGGGCGACCATCGATCCAGGCGCGGCCAGCGCCGAGACCAGCAGCACCACGAGCAGCGCCGGGACAGCGACGAAGGCCTCCGAGATCGAGCGGAGCAGCGCATCGACCCAGCCGCCGAACCACGCCGACAGCACACCGGCGACGCAGCCGAGGATCAGCGCCGTGGCGACGCAGACGGCCGCGAGCAGCAGGGAGACGCGGGTCGCGTGGGCGACGCGGGAGGCGACGCTACGGCCGTAGTCGTCGGTCCCCAGCGGGTCGGCGACCGACGGCGGCTGCAGATAACGAGCCAGATCCTGCGCCGCCGGATCGGGCAGCACCAGGGGCCCGACCAGCGCGAACGCGATGATCAGCCCGAGCCCCACCAGCGACGCGATCCGTGTCCAGGCGATGTATCGAGCTTGTCGAGATGAGCGCACCGGACGAGCTCCGACGGTCTGTTCCAGCATCAACATGCTCATGCCGTCACCGCCCGTCCCCGCGGCCGCGGGTCGAGACCCAGCACCGCCAGGTCGACCAGCGTGTTGACCAGCACGATCAGCAGCGCCAGCACGAGGGCCGACGCCTGCAGCACCGGGATGTCTCGCCAGAAGACGGCATGCACCAGCGAGTGGCCCAGCCCGTCCCAGGCGAAGAGGCTCTCCACCACGACGACTCCTTCGATGAGCACGACGAACTGCACGCCGAGGTAGGGCACCAGCGAGACGGCCGCGTTGCGCAGCACGTGGCGCACCAGCACCCACCTCTCGGGCAGCCCCTTGGTCAGCGCGAACTCCACGTAGGCCGAGCCACGGACTTCCACCACCGCGTCACGGGTCACCCGGGCGATGAGCCCGGACAGGCTCAGCCCGAGGGTCAGCGCCGGAAGGACGATGCCACCGTCACCGTGCCCGACCGCCGGGAAGAGCCCCAGCTGGGCCGAGAGCACGATCATCAGCAGCAGACCGAGCAGGAACGGCGGCACGGCGCGTACGCCGGCCACCCACAGCGACGAGAACCGGTCGGCGAAGCCACCGGGCCGACGGGCAGCGACGACACCGATCCCGGCACCGACGATCACCGCGATCACGATCGAGAGCACCGCCAGCTGGAGCGTGGCGGCCAGGTAGTGGCTCACCTCGGTCAGGACCGGCTGGGAGGTGACCAGGGACCGGCCCAGGTCGAGCCGGAGCAGGTCGGCGACCCACTCCCCCAGCTGCTGCCACAGCGGCCGGTCGAGCCCGAGCTCGTCACGGACCGAGGCGGCAGCGTCGGCGTCGACCATGTCGTAGCCGTAGCGCCCCGCGGCGATCCGGTAGGCGATGTCCCCCGGCAGCCGCTGGGTGATCACGAAGCAGAGCGCCGAGACGCCGATCGCCACGGCCAGCGCCTGGGCGCCGCGGCGGGCGATCACACCCCCGAGGCGGGTCATCCGGCCAGCTCGATGTCGGTGATCCGCCAGCTGGTCTCGAGCGCGTCGATCTGGAAGCCCTCGACGCGGTCGCTGACAGCGGCGTTCATCCGGTACCAGGAGACCGGGACCAGCGGCAGCTGCTCCTGGGCGGTCGTCACGATCGTCCGGCGGTGCTGGGCTGCCTCCTCACCCTCGGCGCCGGCCATCAGCGCGGCCACGGCCTCGTCGACAGCCGGGTCGCTCCACCCCATGGTGCCCCAGTCGGAGCCGCCCTCGGCGAAGGTGTCGGCCACGGTCGGCAGCGGGTCGGAGATCAGCGCGAAGGACTTGGCGACGAGGGCCATCTGCAGACTGCCGTCGCCGTGCTTGGCCGGCACCTCGCTGGAGTTCGTGACCTCGACGTCGACCTGCACGCCCACCTTCTTCAGCTCGGCCTGGATCGCGGTGGCCAGCGCGGGCAGCTCCGGACGGTCCGGGTAGGTCAGCAGCTCGAGCGTGAGCGGCTTCCCGTCCTTGGCGACGGTGCCGTCGGCGCCGGCCTTCCACCCGGCCTCGGCCAGCAGCGCCTTCGCCTGCTCGGCGTCGTACGTCAGTGGCTCGAGCTCCGCGTCCCAGTCCGCCAGCGTCGGAGTCAGCAGCTGGGTCGCGGCGATGTCCTTCTCCCGCAGGACCGCCTCGGCGATCGACTCGCGGTCGAGCGCCATGCTGATCGCCTGCCGGACACGTACGTCCTTCAGGGCTGGATCAGCGGCGTTCATCTTCATCAGGATGGTGCGCGGCTGCAGGGCGGAGACCATGTCCACGCCGTCGGTGCTCTCCACGCGCTCGCGGCCGGCAGGCTCGAGACCGAAGACCACGTCTGCCTGGCCGCCGGTGGCCATGACCGCACGGCTCTCGGCCCGGCCGACCGCCTGGAACGAGACCTTCTCGACGTCGGGCTCAACGCCTCGCCAGTCGGCGACGCGTACGGTCTCGATGCGGGAGGGAAGCGACACCTCGGCGACCTCGTACGGACCGGTCCCGATGACCTTCTCGACCTTCCCGTCCGCGTCGTAGGACGACGGAGCCAGGATGCCGGTGCTGTAGTGGGACAGCGTCGCGGGAACCGACACGTTCGGCTCGCTGAGCTCGATCACCACCGAGCTCCCGTCGGCACGGATCGTCTCGACGCCGACATCGGCGAGCGGACTGGCGGCGTCGGCGGCCATCTTCTGGAGCACGGCGACGACGTTCTCGGGCGTCATCGGCTTGCCGTCGTGGAACTCGACGCCGTCGGCGAGCTCGAAGGTCCAGATCTTGTTCGCCTCGTCGGCCGACCACGCGGTGGCGAGGCCCGGGACGAGGTTCCCCTCCACGTCGGCCGTGACCAGCGTCTCGGTGACGTGGAGCCGGGTGAAGAAGTAGCCGTCCGAGGACGGCTCGAGGCTGTGGATCTCGAACGGCCCGGCGATCCTCAGGGCGTCGGAGGCGGCGGACTGCGAGGAGCCGCAGGCCGTCGCGGCGAGCGCGACGGCGGCGAGCGCCGCGGCGCCACGCAGGTGGGGGCGGGTGATCATGTTGTTGCCTTCCAGTCAGGAGGGCCCACAACCTAGTTGAGAATCGTTATCATCACCAAACCGGTTAGACACTCGGCTGCCCTTGGGCGTAGCGCTATGATTAAGTGATAACCGTTCTCATTACAGTTAGAGGTTGAGCATGGCAAGCAGGTCATCGGACGTACGCCCCAAGATCAAGCTCCGTTCCACCGCGGGTACGGGCTACACGTACATCAGCAAGAAGAACCGCCGGAACACTCCTGACCGGCTCGTGCTGAGCAAGTACGACCCGGTGGTGCGGCGCCACGTCGAGTTCCGCGAGGAACGCTGACGCTCGCCGCGCTCCGGGCCGCGGTCTGTTGATCATGGTTCTCGACGCACGACGGCGCCGAGCCCCCGATTCCGGGGACTCGGCGCCGTCGGCGCGATTGATCAGCCCTGACGAGCCTTCAGCCGTGGGTTCAGCTTGTTGATCACGTAGACCCGGCCGCGACGGCGCACGACCTGCGAGCCCGGCTGGTTCTTCAGCGAACGGATGGAGTTGACGACCTTCATGATGGGGTTCCTCTCTCAGCCCTTGGTGCTGGTGTAGGGCAGCAGGGCCATCTCGCGGGCGTTCTTGACGGCCTTGGTGACCGCGCGCTGCTGCTGCGGGGTCAGCCCCGTGACACGTCGGGAGCGGATCTTGCCGCGGTCGGAGATGAACGTACGCAGCAGCTGCACGTCCTTGTAGTCGACATCGGTGACACCGGGATCGAGCAGCGGCTTGCGGCGCTTGCGGACGGGCGCGGACGGGCGCTTGGGCATGGGGTGAGCCTTTCGGGGATTCGGGTCAGCGGGCCTTGGCGGGATCGATCAGCCCGCGCTGGACGGCGCGGACCAGGCGCCGGGGCACGTCGTAGGTCTGTCCGTCGACGGTCACGGGCACAAGGGCGACCGGGGTCGCCTTCCAGCTCGACCGGCGGTGACGGGTGTTGCTGCGCGACATCTTGCGCTTGGGTACGGCCATGGCGGCCTCCTTCTGATGGTTGTCGACAGTCCGGGTCAGGCGGCACGACCGATGGGGCCGAGCCAGTCCTCCAGACCGTCCCAGGACTCCTCCCAGATCTGACCGCGCTGGGCGATCTCCTGGTCGGTGAGCAGGGCGCGCTCGAAGGCGCGCGGGATCTCGTCCGCCTCGTCGTCGATGCCGACCACGACGATCCGGGTGAGCCGATCGGTACGACCCCACTTCTGGGTCGAGCCGACGCTCGCCTGACCGCCGGCGCCGTCCCACACGCAGATGTCGTCGGGCCGGGTCGGCACCCAGAAGCAGCCGCGCGAGCGGCGCGGGCCGCCGCCGAGGATCTCCAGCTCGTCCTGGAACCGGATCGGATGGATCGGACGGTCGGAGCGCAGGTCGAGCCGCCACGCACCACCCTCGGGCAGCGGCGGCAGCTCGTTGCGGCGCACCTCGGCGACCCATGCCTCCACCGCGTGGTGGCGGTGCACACCGGCGACCAGGCCGGCGGCGTCCAGGAGCGAGGGGTCGGTCACCACCGGCGTACGCGGCCGGGCGAGGGTCGCCACCAGCGACTCCTCCTCCGGCTCGGGGGCCTCGGTGATGCAGACGACGTCGGCGTACTCCACGATCGCACTGGCGACCTCTGCCACGCCGCGGCGATCGTCCTCGGAGGTGGCCAGACCGCGCTCGTCGAGGAGGTCGGGACCGAGCAGGTCCTCGGCCACCGTCGTGCCCTCGAGCGCCGCGACGACGGCGGAGATGCCGATGTGGGGCGCCATCCGCGGCGCCCAGGCGAGCACCCGGCAGACCTGGACCGCCTCGGCGGCGACCGGCAGGCAGGCCACGATGCTCCCCCAGCGTCCCTGGGCCGCGAGACGCTCGAGCGTCGGCACGATGTCCTCGCGGATCGCGCAGGCGACGCAGGCATGAGCGAGGTTGATCTCCTCGTGCTCGATCACCCCGGTGACGTCGCTGACGACGCGGGTGAGGAGCTGGCGCTCGGGGTCGATGACGTGACGGACCGTGACCGCGTCGGGGAGGCCGAACTGCAGCGAGATCGTCGCCGAGAGCATCGCGCCCTCCTCGACCCCGCTGACCAGGATCACCGGCACCTTGGGGCGGGACAGGTTGCGGGCCGACCGCGGCCGGGGCGCGCTCATCAGCCGCGCCCGTAGCGACGCTTGAACCGTTCGACCCGTCCTTCGGTGTCGACCACGCGGCCGCGCCCGGTCCAGAACGGGTGGCTGGCACTGGAGACATCGACGTCGACGACCGGGTAGGTCTCGCCGTTCTCCCAGGTGACGCGCTCGTGGTCGGCGGCGAGACGCTCGACGAGCGTCGACCGCATCAGGAAGAGCTTGTCCGCCGAGCGGTCGCGGAAGACGACCGGCCCGGAGACGGGGTGGATGCCTTGCTTCATGGGGACCTCCCGCTGTGGCTAATGATAACGATTCTCATCTTACACACCGGGTGGCAGTCGCTCACATCGAGGCGAGCATCACCCCTCGGCGGTGTGGGTGTGCATGCGCACGCCGTCGCTGTTGAAGATGCTCAGCACCTGCGCCGGGCGCGAGCCGGTCGCGAACATCGCGTGCGGCACCCGGGTGTCGAACTCGGCGGCCTCGCCACGGGTCAGCACCAGGTCACGATCGCCCAGCAGCAGCCGCAGCTTCCCGGAGATGACGTAGAGCCACTCGTAGCCGTCGTGCACCCGTGGCTCCGGCACCTCGGTCACCGGCTCGTAGGTGATCTTGAAGGTGCTCACCGGTGACCCTTCAGGAGTCAGCGGCGCGATCTCCATTCCGTCGCGGCGGACCACCGGCCGGCGAACCCGCGGGTCCGGCACCGACGGCGTCACCAGGCTGTCGAGGCCGACTCCGAGGTGGCGGGTCAACGGGATCAGCAGCTCGAGGCTCGCCTGCCGCTTACCCGACTCGAGCCGGGACAGCGTGCTCGGCGACATCTCCGCCATCGCGGCCAGCTGCTCGAGCGTCCACCCCTTGCTGTGCCGGATCGCCCGGATCCGCGGTCCGACCTGCTTGAGCTCGTCGATCATGTGCTCCATCTCCCATTTGCCATTTCAGCAAGAACCCTTGCCGTTCTTTCATTGTGCCACTGAACTGGATGGCATGAACACACACTCAGAACACCTCGACGTGATCGTCATCGGCGGCGGCGCCGCCGGACTCTCCGCGGCCCTCATGCTGGGCCGTTCCCGCCGCCGGACCCTCGTGGTCGACTCCGGCCTTCCCCGCAACCGCTTCACGACACACATGCACGGCGTCCTCGGCCACGAGGGCATCGACCCCGCGGAGCTGCTGCGCAAGGGGCGCGAGGAGCTGGCTGCGTACGACGTGGGGATCCGCTCCGGCCGCGTCGCCCGCCTCGATGAGAGCGAGGAGGGCGTGAGCGTCCTCCTCGAGGACGGCGAGCGGCTCGCCGCCCGGATCGCGATCGTCGCGACCGGCGTCACCGACGACCTCCCCGACATCCCGGGTCTCGCCGAGCGCTGGGGCGCCACCGTGCTGCACTGCCCCTACTGCCACGGCTGGGAGGTGCGCGACCGGCGGATCGGCGTACTGACCACCTCGCCGCTCGGCATGCACCAGGCACAGCTGATCCGGCAGTGGAGCGACGACGTCGTCGTCTTCACCGCCGGCCTCGGCCAGATCGAGGAGGCGGACGAGCGGCGGCTGCTGGCGCGTGGGATCACGCTCGTGCCGGACCCCGTCGTCGAGGTCGTCGGCGAGGGTGACCAGGTCACCGCGGTGCGTACCGCGGACGGGTCGACCACCGAGGTCGGCGCCATCTTCACCGCCGGCGCTCTGCGCCCGCACGACGGCTTCCTGACCCACCTCGGCCTCGAGCGCACCGACACCCCGGTCGGCAGCTTCCTCGCCGTCGACGCGACCGGCAAGACCAGCAGCGACCGGATCTGGGCGGTCGGCAACGTCTCCAACCCGATGGCCAACGTCCCGATCAGCATGAGCGCAGGCACGATGGCCGGCAGCTTCGTGAACGCGACCCTGGTGACCGACGACTTCGACCGCGCCGCGTCCGGGACCGCGCCGGTGGACTTCTGGCAGGAGAGGTACGCCGGCAGTGACCGGATCTGGTCCGGCAAGGTCAACACCGTGCTCGGCGACATCGCCGCCGACCTCGAGCCCGGGACCGCGCTCGACCTGGGCTCCGGCGAGGGCGCCGACGTCATCTGGCTGGCCCAGCACGGCTGGCAGGCCACCGGCATCGACATCTCCGCGAACGCGGTCAGTCGCGGCAAGGAGGCCGCGCGGGCGGCCGGACTGGCCGAGGAACGGGCCAGGTTCGTCGTCTCCGACCTCTCCGACCCGGCCGTCCTGGACAGGGGCTACGACCTGGTCACCGCGAGCTTCTTCCACTCCCCCGTCGAGCTGCCCCGCACCGCCATCCTGCGCCGGGCCGCCGATCTGGTGAACCCCGGCGGCCACCTGCTGATCACCTCGCACGCCGCGGCGCCGCCGTGGGCCGACGCCGCGGCCCACGAGCACCGCTTCCTAGACGCCAAGGAGGAGCTGGCGGAGCTCGACCTGTCCGAGGACGCCTGGGACACGGTCGTCCTCGAGCACCGGCACCGTGCCGTGACCAGCCCGTCCGGCGAGCCGGCCACGCTCGAGGACGCGGTCGTCCTGCTCCGCCGCCTGAGCTCCTGATGGGGCAGCGAGTCACACCAGCCCCATGAATACCCGGTTGACCGGGAAAACTTGGACTTGTCAGGCACTGAAACACCCGACAAGTCCAGGGATACCCGGTCGACCGGGTATCCCTAGCCCGCCGTGCCGCAGGTCTCGGTGAGGAACTCCCCGAGTCGCTCGTAGGCCATGTTCTGGGCCTCGCTGCGCTCGAGCGGGTCCTCGCCGCGACCGGTGCGCAGCGCGTCCTCGACCATCATCCGCACGCCTTCGACGGCAGCCGCCGGGGTGCCCTCCGGGACACCCATCGACTGCAGGCTCGTCGCCGCCAGGCCCAGCGCGGTCTCGTTCTCGTCGTTCGGGGTGGACATCTGCGCGGCGTGGGCGTTCGCCATGGTCTGCACGGCACCGCAGAACTCCTCCAGGGACGCGACCGGCCCGGAGGCGACCGGCGCGGCCGACGACTCCGCTCCGGGCGGAGCAGCCGCGGGAGCGTCGGAGCCACCGAGGTCGCGGGTCAGCACCACGACGCCGATCGCGATTGCGATCAGCGCACCGATGATGAGCGCACGCGGCGGGTGCGGCAGACGGTCGGTCCAGGACCGCTCACGCTGTGCCGCGGCCCGTCGGGCGGGGTTGCCGGAGCGTTTCGGGTCGCCCATACGTCTCACGCCGCCGCTTCCGTAGCGCGAGCGCCAGAATACGGACGCAGCGGCGTGTTGTGCTCATGGTTCACTCGCTGACGCTCGCTCACTGGTAGGTGTTGGCCGGCGCCTCGCGCGGCTCGACCGAGGAGGCCTCGATGGCCGTCTCCGACTTGCCGCCCGGCGCGGTGCCCTCGACCCAGCGGCCGGTGACCGCGACCCAGGAGTCGCGCTCCGGGGCGTCGTCGTAGTCCTCCACCCGGACCCGGGAGGCGCTCGCGTCGGCGGCGCAGCACGCGATGGCGATGCGGGTGACGTACCAGTTGCCGTTCTCGTCGGTGCTGACGAAACCGGTGAGGCGTACGTCGCGGTCCTTGATCGTCGAGCCGTCCTCGACCCCGGCTCGCCACATGAACTCGGCGACCTCGACGTCGACGGGGCCGTCCGAGGCCGGCAGCGGCAGGATCTCGGCGTCGGGAGCGGCCGCGACCGGGTCGTCGGCACGGCGCTCGGCCAGGTAGGCGCCCAGCGACGGCGGGCTGGCGACGAAGACGATCACGCCGGGCAGGATCGCCAGCCAGGTCATCGCCGGGACCTTGTGGCCGTGTCCCTCGTGCCCCTCGTGCCCCTCGTGGTCGTCGCCGTCCTCCTCCGGCGCCGGACGCAGCAGCATCCACACCGTCAGCCCGAGCAGCACCACGCCGGTGGCGACCAGCGGCCACTTCATCCAGCTGGTGACGTACCTCAGATAGCCGTCGCCGAGCGAGAGCCGGAGCAGGACGGCGCCGAGGAAGCCGACGACCAAGGCCTGGGTAGTACGAGTCACGCGGCCACCTCCGTTGCGCGAGCGCCATTGTACGAAGGCGGCCGCGTGTTGATTGAATGGATCGCTCGCTGGCGCTCGCTCACAGCAGCCACCATCCGATGCCGACGGCGGAGGCGACCGCCGTGATGATCACCAAGGGTACGAAGCGCAGGGCGAAGCCCATGCCGAACTGGCCTGCCTCCATGGAGGCGAGCTTGATGTCCATCGCCGGGCCGACCACGAGGAAGACCAGCTTCGCGGTGTCGGAGAAGGCGGTGAACGACGCGGCGACGAAGGCGTCGGACTCCGAGCAGAGCGCCACGATGAACGCGAACAGCGCCAGCGTGGCGATCCCCAGGACCGCCTGACCGGCGACGGTGTTGACCACCGAGCGGGGTACGAAGGTGTTGACCGCCGCGGCCAGCATCGCGCCCAGCACCAGGAAGCCGGAGGCGTGCAGGAAGTCGTGGCTGACGTTGCCGAGGAAGGACCGCTCGTGAGCGTGCACGTCACGCCCGAGATTGGTGAGCCGCTCGAGGAGCAGCTTGCCGCGGGCCATCATGATCCAGCCGACGGCCACCGCCGTGATCAGCGAGGCCAGGAACCGCGCCAGCACCATCATCGGCTGTCCGGGGAAGGCCACCGCGGTCGAGACGAGCACCGCCGGGTTGACCGCCGGCGCGGCCAGCAGGAACGTCAGCGCGACCGCCGGCGCGACGCCGCGACGGATCAGCGAGTTGGTCACCGGCACCGCGGCGCACTCGCAGCCCGGCAGCCCGATCCCGGCCAGGCCGGCGACCGGGACGCCGAGCACCGGGCTCTTGGGCACGATCTTGCTCAGCGCCTTCTCCGAGAGGAACGTCGAGATGACGGCACTGAGCAGCACACCGCCGAGCAGGAACGGAGCCGACTGCACCACGATGGCGACGAAGATCGTGCCCCAGGTGTTGAACAGGTCATGGTCCAGCAGCGGCAGCAGCCAGCGCTGGGAGAGCAGGATGACCAGCAGGACGATCGCGACGACCTCTGTCTGCCCCAGCCTGAACCCAGGCTTCTCGGCCGCCCGCTCCGGGGCCTTCGTACTCATGCCGCCGCCTCCGTCGAGGAAAGCAGAGAATACGGACGCGGCGGCCTGAGGCCTATTGCCGCTCGCTGGCGCTCGCTCATGGAGCGTGTGTTTAGCACAGCCCGATGACAGCCGGGTAGTGCCTCGCCGACTCGGAATGGTTCCGGTTAGGCTTTTGCCGGAGTCACCAGCTCGACTTGGTGATTCCGGGCAGGTGCCCCTTGTGCGCAAGCTCGCGGAACCGGATCCGCGACACGCCGGCCTTGCGGAGATATCCCCGCGGCCGACCGTCGACCTGGTCCCGGTTGCGCAGGCGTACGGGCGAGGAGTCGCGCGGGAGACGCGACAGGGCACGGACGGCCTCGGCCTGCTCGGCCGAGCCCGGCTCCGCGATGCGGATCTGCTCCTTGATCGCGGCTCGACGCTCGGCGTACCTCTCCACGATCTCGCGGCGCTTGGCCTCGGCCGCGATCTTCGACTTCTTGGCCATCAGACCTTCTCCCCCCGGGCGCGCATCTCGGCGACGACGGCGTCGATGCCGCGTACGTCGATCTGCTTGATCGCGTTGGTGCTGAGCCGCAGGGTGACCTTCCGACCCAGGCTGGGGACGTAGTAGGTCTTCTTCTGCAGGTTCACCTCCCAGCGTCGCCGGGTCGCCTTCTTGGACCAGGGGCGGTTGTTGCCGTAGCCGGGACGGGCCCCGGTGACCTGACACGTGCGTGACATGGCAGCCTTTCGTCGTATTGAGAATCATTCCCAGTATGACACACGACGCCCCGGCGCACTGAACACGGGATCCATACCGATACCGACTAACATGGCGCTCATGGCACCCACCCAGCAGGTCAAGCGGCGCGCAACCAACCAGGGCGCCGCGGTGAAGGAGGCTCTCGCCGCCGAGGACACCTTCCGCAGCGCCCAGGACGTCTACGCCACGCTGCGAGCCAACGGCGAGAAGATCGGCCTCTCCACGGTCTACCGCCACCTGCAGATCTTCGTCGACGACGGCCTCGCCGACGTGATCCACAAGCCCGACGGTGAGTCCACCTACCGGCTGTGCGGCGACGCCTCCACGACCCATCACCACCATCTGGTGTGCCGCAGCTGCGGCAAGGCCGTGGAGATCGAAGGACCGGCCGTGGAGACCTGGGCCGACAAGGTGGCGGCGCAGAACGGCTTCACCGACGTCAACCACACCGTGGAGATCTTCGGCCTCTGCGCCGCCTGCGCCGCCTGAGTCACCGAATCAGGTGCGGCTGCGCACCGCGCCGATCACAGCGTCGACCACGAGGAACCCGATGAGGGTCACCCCGAGCATCGGCACGAACCAGCCGACCACCGCGACGACCGTGACGGCGGCCACCATGGCCGGCCAGGGCAGCCGCCGCCAGGCACCGCGCGGCGCGGGTCGGCCGAACCTCAGGCCGCCGGCACCGCGGGGGCGCCGCAGCCACCACATCCGGTAGCCGAGCAACGTCGCCGCGATCAGCCCGAGCGCGAGTGCAGCCAGCGCCAGCTGGTTGAGGACACCGAACAGGATGCCCATGTGCGCGCCGATGACCCAGTCGGTCAGCTTGGCCATGGGCGGCCAGTCGGCGAAGTCGACCCGGTCCAGCTGCTCTCCGGTCGCCGGATCGACGCTGATGGCGTCGTAGCGGGTGGGCCAGTCGCGCTTGTTCTCGGCCGCCGTCCAGGCGCTGCCCGGGTCGGCCGGAGGCACCAGGTAGAGCGGGTCGCCCAGACCGGCGTCCCGCGCGGTGTCCAGTACGCCGTCGATGCCGGCACCCTCGGAGAAGACCGCGTCCGGATCGCCCGTGGCGGCTACGGACGCGCCGTGGTGAGCGTGCTCGGCGGCCGTGCCGTCGCCGTGCAGCGACGTGGCCGGCGTGGGCTCGGTCCACGACAGCGCGGTACGCACCTCGCCGATGTTCGCACCGGCGAAGCGTGACCAGGTCAGCCCGGAGACCGACAGGGCCAGCACGCCCAGCAGGAGCCACACCCCGATGACGGCGTGCCACGACATCGCCCGGGAACGTCCGGTGGTCTCGGGGTCGGGCAACACCAGCCGCCGGACCCGGCGGTCACGGCGCCATCGGCCGAGCCAGAGCATCAGTCCGCCCAGAGCGACCACCCACAGCCAGCTGGCCGCGAGCTCGCTGTAGTGACGGCCGAAGGCACCCAGGTGGAGGTTGCGGTGCAGCTCGTCAAGCCACGCCCGGAAGCCGAGCCACTGCCCGTAGCTGCGTACCTGGCCCTGGACCTGGCCGGTGTAGGGGTTCACGAACACCGACATGTCGTGGTCGGCGGGGACGGTCTCGTCGGTGAAGACCACCCGGGTGCTGCGGTCGGCCGCCTCGGGGACGTCGACCCGGATCACGGCGCCGTCGGGGTGGGTGGCCCGGGCGGCGGCGACCTGATCGGCGAGCGGGACCGTCTCGCCGGACGGGGTGACATGGGTCAGCTCGTGGTAGGCGATCTGCTCGACCTGCGGAGCGATCGTGTAGAGCAGCCCGGTCACCGAGGCGGCCAGGATGAACGGGGCGACCAGCACCCCGGCGTAGAAGTGCAGCCGTAGCACGAGCGGGCGGATCACGGGCCACCAGCCGGGGCGGTGGCTCGGCGGAGTCGCCTCCGGCGGGCCGTGCTGATCAGTCGGCAGTGCGGTCTGGAACTGGGTGGGAACGGTCATTCGAACTGTCTCTTCTCGCGAATTTCGGGGTACGCAAGACAGCCACCGGGTCTCACCCGGTGGTGCTCGCAGAGGGATCTCAGAGGCCGGCCGGCCTCGGCGGTCCTCTGCGCGGAGAGACATCGGCCCACAGCGCCGGTCGCGGGACGAACCGGCCGGTCTCGGCGAGCAGGCGGCCGGCGACGCCGACCCGGGGAATCGGCAGGCTGCGTACGGCCACGGCGAGGGCTCGGCGGTGCAGCACCCAGACGACCACGGAGAGCACCGCGGCGCAGGTGTGGGCCAGGAGCATCGAGCCGCCCTCGGCGCCGAGTGGTGTGCCGATGGCGTGCTGGTGCTCGGCGCCGGGCACCGCGGAGAACGCCGCGAACACCTCATGGAGTCCGAGCTGGGACAGGCCCGCCAGGACCGCGCCGCCGAGCAGTCCCACCCGGCGCTGCAGCACCACGACGCCGGTGCCGAAGACGGCGAGCGCCGCAGCGGCCAGCCAGCCGGCGCTCGGCAGCACGCCGCCGGCGGCCAGGTGGGCCAGCGCCGCGCCGGTGGTGATCTCGAGGGTGGCGAGCAGGGAGAGCCACACGCTCCCGCGCGTCGGCCTCACCACTCGCAGCTCCACGCGAGCACCGTATCCCGACGCGGGACTCAGAGCCCGTTGCTGTTGCCTTCGACGAGGAAAGTCGGGTGGTCACCCTGCGCCTCGTCGTCGGTCGGGATCACCGGACTGACGGGCGTGCAGACGAGCGTCCGCAGCTCGCAGGTGACGACCTGCTGGGCGCGCAGCACGTCGTCTGCCTTCGTGTCGATACGCTGCGCGACCCCGAAGAACGTCGCCTCGTCGCTCCACCCCGCCAGCGTGAAATGATCCCAGGGGGCATCGATCGCGCGCCGGTCCCCGGTCGACGCGTCGTACGCCACCGCCTTGGTCGGCCACTCGGTGGTGTCGAAGATCGTGCTGCGATCCGGCGAGAGCAACCCCACCCCCGACAGCCAGGTGTCGGCCACCTTCCGGCTCTGACCCTCACCATCGAGATAGACATGGAAGCCGTCCGGAAACAGGGTCTCGGCGTAGCCCTCGTAGATCTCCCCGTCGGGCCCACGGCTGGCCTCCGTCGTCGAGCCGTCGTCGAGATCGATGGTGGTGCCCGCGAAGAAGAGGCGCTCATCGCTGACCCCGATCAGCAGAGGCATGACCTCGCTGTAGAGATCCGCCAGGTCGGCGTCGCCGTCGGGCTCCTGGTCAGGGGTCCGGTAGAGCTGCTCGCCCGTGCGGGTGTCGAACGCCGCCACCTGGAGCACATGCGTGCCGAACTCGTCGGTCGGGCCGCGCGACTGGTCGACGGTCGCGAACACTGATCGGTCGGCAGACACGGCCAGGTTGCTCCAACCCACCTTCTCGACCTTCTCGGTCTCGCCCTCGGCGCTGGTGAACCACAAGGTCTGGCCATGCGTCCAGTAGACGCCGGTCGCGCCCAGCACGAACTGGTCCACGCGATCGCCGAGGTCGACGCTCCGCTCCCCCACATGCAGGGTGCCGTCGGCGTACCAAGCCGGGGCTGTGGCGTCCCACGCGCTGGGCCCGACAGGCAGCGCGAAGGGCTCCTTGCCACCGCTACTCGCGGCCGTGCTCCCACACCCGGCCAGCGAGAGCGAGACCAGTGCGAAGGCGACAGCGGCTCCCCGCAGGCTCACTTCGCCTGCTGGACGGGTGTGTGGTTGCGGGCCAGGAGCCAGATCATGGTGCCGTAGCAGGCGATCCGCAGCGCCCAGCCGAGGCCGGTGCGGAGGATGCCGAGGGCGAGGATCGCCCAGTCGCGGTCGATGGCGCCGCTCCAGGCCAGGAACCAGATCGGGCCCTGGATGGCCGCGCCGATCGCACCGGGAGCCAGGAAGAGCCAGGTCAACCGGGTGCAGAGCTTCACGATCTGCTTGTCCTGGTGCCATTCGAGCGGGTCGCCGCTGGCGACACCGATGAAGAAGCCGAAGATCGGCCAGCCGATCAGGCACAGGCCACCGACGACGACCGTGTAGCCGAGGCTGATCAGGATGCCGGGCAGGAAGTAGGCCAGCGCCTGCTCCTCGGCCGATCCGCCCATCGACTGGGCCAGGCGCACCACGGCGAAACCGATCAGGATACCGAAGATGGCGTTGCCGACGTACTGCAGACTGGAGCGCTGCACCAGCCGCACGGCCAGGAAGACGGCCGCGGTCGCCGCCGAGGCGATCAGCGCGACCTTGAGGTCCTTGACCACCAGCCAGGCGATGGTGAAGACCAGGCCGGGCACGCCGGCCTCGAGCATCCCGCGCACGCCGCCGAGCCCGGCGGACATCTGGCGGCGTACGACCGCCTCGACGGTGTCGACCGTCGGATGGTTGTGGTCGTGGTGCTCGCCGGCCTGACCGTCGCCGGCAGGGGTCTCAGAGGTAGGGCTCACGTGTGGTTGGCTCATTCGTTGGGGTCCGGAATCAGCTCGTAGCGGGGATTGAACATGATGCGCTGGCCGTCGGTGCGGCCGATGCGGCCCTGCACCTGCAGCGACCGGCCGGGGTTGATGCCTGCGATGCGCCTGCGACCCAGCCAGATGAGCGTCAGCGTGCCGGAGCCGTCGAACAGCTCCGCCTCCAGCGCCGGGACGCCTCCGCGAGGTCGCAGCGTGATCGTACGCAGGGTCCCACGCAGACGCACCGGCTCACGGTCGGGCGCGTCGGCGATCGAGGCGACATCCTTGGCGACGTACGCCGCTCGGATCTCGCTCGCGTCGATCGAGGCCGTGTTGGCCCACTCGCTGAGCTTCGCGCGCAGGCGCCCCTTGGCCACTACCGGCTCACTTCTCGACGCGGCGCGCGTTGGGCGGCAGCTTGACCTCGAGCGCCTCGCCCTTCGGCTTGGCCTCGGCTCCGCGGCGCACGACGACGTGCTCGAGAAGCCGCTCCCACTCCTTGCCTGCGGTCGGCTCCATCGCCGGGCGGCCGAGCATGGTGGCGCGAAGCATCCAGCGCGGGCCGTTGACGCCGATGATGCGGGTCTGCTGGACGGCCGGCTGGCCGTCGGGCAGCTTCACCTTCATCTGGGTGATCAGCTCGGTGCCCCACGGACCCTGCAGGTCAGCGGTCGCACCGCCACGCTGCTGGACGTCCTCGCGCAGCATCGGCAGCGACTCCGTCCACAGGTCGCCGTTGCGGGGCGCGGCGAAGGCGCGCAGCTCCATGGCTCCGTCGTCCGCGGTCAGCATCACCGCCGCGATCTGGCCGGACTTCTCGTCCACCTGGAGGCGCAGCTCCTTGCCCGGCGCCGGGGCGAGCATCATCGAGCCGAGGTCCACCCAGTCGCCGGTGATCAGCCCCTCGGGGGCCGAGTCGATGTCGAACGGGCCGATCTCGGGAGCGGCCGGCGCCGGCCGCTCGTCGGCCATGGGCCGCTCGTCGACCGATGCAGACGGCTCTCCCCGGTGGGAGGGCGTGGACTTGCGACGGAACTTCACGACCATCTGCTTTCAGGTTGCGGTGGATCTCGGAGGAGACTTATCTAACACTGATCGCTCAGCGGCTGGAGAAGCCCCCTGTAGAACCGTATCCCCCATCCCCACGGACGGAGTCGGGCAACTCGGAGACCTCGACGAAACGAGCCTGCTCGACGCGCTGGATCACCAGCTGGGCGACCCGGTCGCCACGGCGGAGCTCGATGGGCTCGACGGGGTCGAGGTTGACCAGCGCCACCTTCACCTCGCCGCGGTAGCCGGCATCGACGGTGCCGGGGGCGTTCACGATGGACAGCCCGTGCTTGGCGGCCAGGCCGGAGCGTGGGTGCACCAGGCCGACGTAGCCCTCGGGCAGCGCCATCGCGATCCCGGTCGGCACCAGGGCGCGCTCCCCCGGTTTGAGGGTCACGTCCACGGTCGTGCGGAGGTCGGCTCCGGCATCTCCCGGATGGGCGTACGCAGGTGGCGGCAGCTCCGCGTCGAGACGCATCAGGGCCACTTCGAGATCAGACACAACCCGCACCTTAGATGCTTTGCGGCTCACCCGATTCGTGACTGGCTTGACCGGCGTGAAAAACTCACGATTCGTGAGCACCCCGGCGTACGACGAGCGACTGACCGTGCCGCTGAGGTGGTGGGTCCAGGGCGTCATGTTTCTGGCGACCCTGTGGATCGCGGTCATCCTGTGGGTTCCAGCCGCCCTCGCCTGGGGCATCACCGCCGCGATCGTCGGCCTGTTCGCCCTGGCGATGATCGTCTACGGCAACGCCAGGATCACGATCGCCGACGGCGTCCTGCGCGCCGGGCCGGCGCGCATCGAGGCGCGCTTCCTCGGCGAGGCGGTCGCGCTCGACGAGATCGACTCCCACCATCTGGCGGGCCGCGACGCCGACGCGAGGGCCTACCTGCTCCTGCGCCCCTACCTCAAGCGCGCCGTCCGGGTCACGATCGAGGACCCGGCCGACCCGACGCCCTACTGGCTGCTCTTCACCCGCCACCCGGTGGCCCTCGCCAAGACGGTCAACGCGCTCCGAGCGAGTCTCTGAGGGGCATCCTCGCGGGCATGGCCTAGGCTCGAGACATGTCCAAGTCCAACAAGGCTGGGTCTGATTCTGGAGCGAAGGGCGACAAGGTCTGGGCGATCATGGCCCTCGTCAGCGGAATCGGGGCCGCCAAGGTCACCAACAAGGTCCTCTCCTCCGGCTGGAAGGCGTCCACCGGACGCCAGCCGCCGGCCAACCCCGCCGACCCGGACGTACGCCTCATCGAGGCCGTGCTCTGGTCGGCTGCCACCGGCGCCACCGTCGCGCTCGCGCGGATGTTCGCCCAGCGTCGTGCGGCCAACTACTACGTGAGGTCGGTGGGGCGGTTGCCGAAGCAGCTGGAGAAGGACGCGTCCTGAGATAGCAGGAAGGCCGCACGGGATTCCGTGCGGCCTTCTACTTCTCGTTCTGGCTTACGCCGGGCTTTCGCCGAGTCGGCGCGTTTGTACGAAGCGCTTGCTAGCGGAAGCTATACAAACGCGCCGACTCGGCGTTCTTGACTGCGCTACGCGCAGTCAAAGCAAATCATCTTCTTCTCGTCAGCCAGCTGGCTGCGGTGGTGGACCAGGAAGCAGCTCATACAGGTGAACTCGTCCTCCTGCTTCGGCTTGACCTCGACCGCGAGCTCCTCGTGGCTGAGGTCGGCTCCCGGGAGCTCGAACGACTCGGCCGCCTCGGCCTCGTCCTCGTCAACCTTGCCCGAGTTCTTGTCATGACGACGAGCCTTGAGCTCTTCGATGCTCTCCTCGGACTGGTCCTCTTCATTTTTACGCGGTGCGTCGTAGTCCGTCGCCATCTGCGCCACTCCCCTTCTCACTCATCTTCAGTCCCCCCGCGCGCCCCCGAGGGCAGCGGCACGGCCCGTGATTGTGCACTATTCACGTGCATTTCGCACACTCAATCGGAACCGCGTCGCCGAAACGTTCTGTCATCTGGCGGTATTCCCTATCACGGGTATAGATGAGCAGCGAGTTTCGGGTGGGTGAACGCGGCTGTACCGACGGGGCTCCGGGACCTTCCCGGCCCCCGGCCGGTCATAGATCTACATCAACCAGCGGCTTTCAGTCGGGTACGACACCCGGGAGCGAGTCAACTGGCAGAAAACCGGCCTGAACAGCCGCTTTCCGCAGTTCATCGTAGCCGTGCGCCGGCGCGACGACGACAAATCGCCGACCGCCGACACCGGTCGTCGCCTCCCATCGCGCTCCGGCCGCCTCCGCGACCAGACAGGCCGCGGCGTGGTCCCACAGATGCAGGCCCTCTTCGAGGTAGCCGTCCAGGGTTCCCTCGGCCACTCCGCAGATGTCCAGAGCCGCCGAGCCGATGCGACGAACGTCACGCACGACCGGCAGAAAGCGCACCAGCGCCTCGGCCTGGATCCGGCGAAGACCGGCGTCATAGGAGAAGCCGGTGGCGATCAGACGCTGCCCGAGCTCGGCCGGCGGGCGCACCGTGACCGGCTCGCCGTCCTTGACCGCGGCCGCCGATCCGTCGGGCTGCCGGAAGGCGGCGTAGAGGGTTCCGGCGGACACGTCGACGACGGCGCCGGCGACGACCTCGCCCGCGTACTCCGCCGCGATCGAGACGGCGTAGCGGGGCAGACCGTAGAGGAAGTTGACCGTGCCGTCGATCGGATCGACGATCCAGCGCACGCCGCTGGTGCCGGCCGTGCTCTGCCCTTCGCTGGCGCCCTCCTCACCGAAGAAGCCGTCCTCGGGACGCTCCTGGGAGATCAGCCGCCGGATCAGCGCCTCGGTGTCCCGGTCGGCCTCGGTGACGACGTCGGTCGCGGTGGACTTGGTGGCCGCCACCTCGACCACGCCGGCAGCCCGCTCGCGGACGAGGTCGGCGGCCGCACGGGCGGTCGCCACGGCGAGCGCGAGCAGGTCTCCGGGCTTCGGGGCGGGCTGGGCCGACG
Source organism: Nocardioides sp. NBC_00368 (assembly GCF_036090055.1). Lineage (NCBI taxonomy): Bacteria > Bacillati > Actinomycetota > Actinomycetes > Propionibacteriales > Nocardioidaceae > Nocardioides > Nocardioides sp. NBC_00368. The sequence continues at coordinate 947,687 of NZ_CP107970.1, read as the reverse complement.
CTGAATGGTCTGTCATGGGGCCGACCCTATGCCGCGAGTGATCACCCGGAGTACTGGGGCGAGTCCTCACCGGACAGGGTCTCCAGCTGCGAGCGCTGGTTGAAGCAGCAGCCCGCCGGGCAACGGTCGGGGCCGGGGCCCAGGTCGCCGACGGTGAGCCGCTCAGGGGCCTCTCCGCGCTCTGCCGCGGCGCGCTCGAGGAGCAGGTCGCGTACGGCGGCCACGAAGCGCGGGTCCTCCCCCGCCGTCGGGCTGCGACGGGCGTGGATCCCGAGCTTCTCCGCGGTCGCCAGGGCCTCGGTGTCGAGGTCGTAGACGACCTCCATGTGGTCGGAGACGAAACCGACCGGGCACATCACCACGGCGCGTACGTCTTCGCCTGCCAGCTCCTCGAGGTGGTCGTTCACGTCGGGCTCCAGCCACGGGATGTGGGGCGCCCCGGAGCGGCTGCAGTAGACGAGGTCCCACTCGTGGGTGACCCCGCGGCGCTGGGCCACCTGCTCGGCGATCACGCCGGCGACGTCGAGGTGCTGGGCGACGTACGCGTTGCCGTCGGGGCCGGCGTTGTCGTTCATCGAGGTCGGGATCGAGTGGGTCACGAACAGGATCCGGGCGCCGTCGCGCTCGTCCTCGGGCAGGTCCTCGATCGAGGCGATCACACCGTCGACGACCGGCGCCACGAAGCCCGGGTGGTTGTAGTAGCGCCGCAGCTTGTCCAGCACCGGCGCGCTCTCCACGCCACCGGTCGTGTCGCACGCCTCGAACAGGTTCTCGCGGTACTGCCGGCACGAGGAGTAGGAGGAGTAGGCGCTGGTCGCGAAGACCGCTGCCCGCTTGATCCCGTCGGCCCGCATCTGCGCGACCGTGTCGCTCAGGTAGGGGTCCCAGTTGCGGTTGCCCCAGTAGACCGGGAGGTCGATCCCGTGCTCGGCCAGATCGCTGCGCAGCGCCGCCAGGAAGGCCCGGTTCTGATCGTTGATCGGCGACTTCCCGCCGCGGTCGAAGTAGTGCTGCCCGACCTCGACCAGCCGCTCCCGCGGGATTCCCCGCCCCCGGGTCACGTTCTCCAGGAACGGCACCACGTCCTCGGTCTTCTCCGGCCCCCCGAAAGAGACGAACAGCAAGGCATCGTAGGGAGATACGTCCACCGCTCCATCGTATTTCACCGGGCTGAGACGCCGCTGAGCGGCTCCTCCTACTCGACCACCGAGGAGTACGCCACGACGCCCCGCTTGAGCAGATCCATGGTCTGCCGGGCCGTACGCCGCAGCGGAATGTCGCCAGCGGCGTCGGCGACCTGGCCGCAGAGGTCGATGAGCTGCTTGACCCAGCGGACGAAGTCGCCGGCGGCGAGCTCGACCTCGCTGAGGACGTCGTCGAGCTCGTCTCCTTCGGCCCAGCGGTAGGCCGCCCAGGCGAAACCGAGGTCGGGCTGACGGAGGAAGTCGAGCTTGTGGTCGCGCTCGAGAGCGTCGAGCTGGCCCCAGAGTCGCACGGTCTCGGCGATGACGTCCTTGACCCGGCCGCCCGGGAGGCGAGGCGGGGTGGCGTCGTCGGCGCGACGGGCCTCGTAGACCAGCACCGAGAGGGCGGCCGCGAGCTCGGAGGGGGTCAGGTCGTCCCACAGGCCCTCACGGAGCGCCTCGGCGGCGACCAGGTCCATCTCGGAGTAGAGCCGCATCAGGTGGGTGCCGCGCTCGGTGACGGTCTCGCCCTCGAGGTAGTCGAGCGCGACCAGCACGTCGCAGACCCGGTCGAAGGTGCGCGCGACCGTGTTGGTGCGCGCCTCCACCCGCCGCCGCAGCGTGTCGGTGTCGCGCGAGAGCTTGAACCAGCGCTCGGCCCAGCGGGCGTGGTCCTCGCGGTCGGGGCAGTCGTGGCACGGATGCATCTTCAGCTCGCGGCGCAGCTCGGAGATCTGGGTCTCCACCGAGCTCTTGCGCTCCTTGCGGGCGGTCGGCGACGCCTCGTAGGGCACCGGACGCAGGTCACGGGTCTTCTCCCGCAGCCGGGAGGCCATGTCGCGGCGCATCTGCGGGTTGCGGCCGTTGAACGACTTCGGCACCCGCAGCCGGGTCTGGGCGGCGATCGGGACGTTGAAGTCCATCATCGCCAGCCGGCGGGCCTGCCGGTCCTGGGTGACGACGTAGGGGCGCGGACCGTCGGGGTCGAAGCCCGGGTCGACGATCACGGCGTAGCCGGCGAACTTGCCCGTCGGCACGTCGATGACGTCACCGATCTTCAGCTTGGAGAGCGACTCGATGATCTCCTCGCGACGGTCGGCGCGCCGCTCACGGGAGGAGGACTTCTCGACGTCGGAGATCTTGCGGCGGATCGCGGCGTACTCCATGAAGTCGCCGCGGTCGCAGGTCGCGGCCTCCTGGTAGCCGTCGAGGGCGTCCTCCGCCTTGCGCACCTGGCGGGCCAGCCCGACGACCGCCTTGTCGGCCTGGAACTGGGCGAACGACTGCTCCAGCAGCTCGCGCGAGCGCGCTCGGCCGAACTGGTGCACCAGGTTGACCGCCATGTTGTAGGAGGGCCGGAAGCTGGACCGCAGCGGGTACGTACGCGTCGAGGCGAGGCCGGCGAGCTCGCGCGGGTTGAGCCCTTGCTGCCAGAGCACGACGCCGTGGCCCTCGACGTCGAGGCCACGTCGGCCGGCGCGGCCGACGAGCTGGGTGTACTCCCCCGGCGAGAGGTTGACGTGGGCCTCTCCGTTCCACTTCGACAGCTTCTCGATGACCACCGTGCGGGCCGGCATGTTGATGCCCAGCGCGAGCGTCTCGGTGGCGAAGACGGCCTTCACCAGGCCGCGGAGGAACAGTTCCTCGACGACCTGCTTGAAGGCCGGCAGCAGCCCGGCGTGGTGGGCGGCGACGCCACGCGTGAGCCCGTCGACCCAGTCGTGGTAGCCGAGCACGTGCCGGTCCTCGTCGGGCAGGTCGGCGCAGGCCTCCTCGACGTAGGCGAAGATCTCGTCGCGCTCGTCGGGCGTGGTGAGGCGCAGGTTGGCCTGGATGCACTGCTGGACCGCCGCGTCGCAGCCGACCCGGGAGAAGACGAAGTTGATCGCGGGCAGCAGGTTGTCGCGCTGCAGCGCGTTGATCACCTCGACCCGCGACGGGATCCAGACGCGCCGGCCGTTGCCGACGCGACGGTTGCCGTTGCCCTTGCGCCTGTCCTTGGGCGTACGCCGGTCCGTCATCCGTCCGGCCGCCCAGTCGTCGCGGGCCAGCTTCATCAGCTCGCCGTTGACCGGGGCGCCCTCCTTGACGAACCCGGCTGCCGCGTCGACGTCGGAGGAGGCGAACAGGTCCATGATCCGGCGCCCGGCCATCACGTGCTGGTAGAGCGGCACCGGCCGCTTCTCCTCGATGATCGTGGTGGTCTCGCCACGCACCGTGGTGAGCCACTCGCCGAACTCCTCGGCGTTGGAGACGGTGGCGCTCAGCGAGACGACCGAGACCGACTCTGGCAGGTGGATGATGACCTCCTCCCAGACGGCGCCGCGGGAGCGGTCGGCGAGGTAGTGGACCTCGTCCATGACCACGAACCCGAGCCCCATCAGGGTGTGCGACCCCGCGTAGAGCATGTTGCGCAGCACCTCGGTGGTCATCACCACCACCGGCGCCTCGCCGTTGACCACGTTGTCGCCGGTCAGCAGGCCGACCTGGTCGGGACCGTAGCGCTTGACCAGGTCGTTGTACTTCTGGTTGGAGAGCGCCTTGATCGGCGTGGTGTAGAACGCCTTGCGGCCCGTGGCGAGCGCGAGGTGGATGGCGAACTCGCCGACGATCGTCTTGCCCGAACCGGTCGGTGCGGCGACCAGGACGCCCTTGCCGTCCTCGATCTCCTTGCACGCCTGGATCTGGAATTCGTCGAGCCCGAAATCGTAGAGCGCGGCAAAGTCCCGGAAGACGGGGTAGTCCTTGTCACGCTTGTAAGCGGCGTACTTCTCCGCTGGCGAGGCGTCCATGGTGCCGAGCCTATCGAGCGGCACCGACAGCGAGCCGCTGGGCTCAGTCGCGCGGCGGCACGAGTACGCCGAGAGCGGACGGCACGCACTCGACCTCGAGCGGCAGCGGTCCGAGCCGCTCGCCGTCGCTGTAGGCGATCACGCCCGGCGCGGAGGCGGTGATCCGGCGGGCCCGGATGCGCTCGAAGGCCGGGTGAGTGAGGTGCTTGGCCTGGCGTACGCCCGGGAAGACGCGCAGGAACTCCAGCCGCGAGACCGGCTTGATGAGGATCGCGTCCAGCAGGCCGTCGGCGGGGTCGCACTCCGCCGCGATCCGGAGGCCACCGCCGTAGGACTCGGTGTTGGCGATCGCCAGCAGCATCGCCTCCTGCTCGCGCACCACACCATCGATCTCGAGCCGGTAGGGCACCGGCGTCCAGCTGCGGATCACCGACAGCGCGGCGAGCGTGTAGCGCAGGTCGCCGTGGGGCCACCGCATCGCGTTGGCCCGCTCGTTGACCGCCGCGTCGAAGCCGGCGGCCAGGACCGTGGCGAACCAGGTGTCGCCGCTGCGGCCCAAGTCGATGCGGCGGGGCTCGTTGCCGACGACGACCTCGGCGGCAGCCAACGGGTCGTTGGTGGGAATCCCGAGCGCCCGCGCGAAGTCGTTGCCGGTGCCGAGCGGGATCACCCCTAGGCTGACCTCGGTCTCGGCCAGAGCCTGGACGGCGACATGGACCATGCCGTCGCCCCCGAGGGTCACGACGGTGTCGACTCCCTCGGCAACTGCCTTCCGGGCCAGCTCGAGAGCGTGCTCGGCGTCATCACCGATCAGGTGCTCGACCAGTGCCCCCGAGGCCGAGAGTCGTTCGGTGACCGCCCCGAGGGTCTTGTCGGCGTGGCCACGGCCGGCGGTGGGGTTGGCGAGCAGGGCGATCTGGCGCGTCACCCGGTGAACACTAGTGCTCAGATCACCGACGGGACGTCAGGATCCCCGATGATGTCCTTGCGCTTGCTGGCCTTCCGTCTGTCGTGGGCCCGGGCGATGACCTCGGAGATGCCGAAGAGGACGACCATCGGCCCGGCCATGATCGTCATCGTGAACGGGTCACCGGACGGGGTCGCGATGGCGGCGAAGACGAAGGAGCCGACGATGATCCACGCCCGATACTTCGCCAGGGCCGCACCTGGCAGCACCCCGATGCGGTTGAGCATGATCACGAAGACCGGGATCTCGAAGGCGATGCCGAAGACCAGCAGCGTTCGGCTCAGGAAGCTCAGATAGTCGCTGAACTCGACGATGTTCGTCAGCCCGTCGGGGATGAAGCCGAACAGGATCTCCAGGCCCTTGGGCAAGGTGACGTAGCCGAGCACGACGCCGGCCAGGAAGAGCGGACTGGCAACAGCCACGAAGATCCGCGACATCTTCTTCTCATGGGCGTGCAGACCCGGCATCAGGAACGCCCAGATCTGGTAGAGCCAGATCGGGCTGGTGCCGATGAAGGCGGCCAACCCGCAGAGCTTCAGGTAGAGCATGAAGCCGCCCGCCGCTCCGTTCACGGAGCTCAGCGACTCGGCGCCGCTCTCCGTGTCCATCATCTCGACCGCCTTGAGATAGGGGTCCATGACGAGAGCGAAGAGCTGCTCGAAGAAGAACAGCGAGACGACGAAGCCGATGACCAGAGCCAGGGCGGCCTTGATCACCCGCGCGCGGAGCTCACGCAGGTGGTCGGAGAGCGCCATCCGGCCGTCGTCGCCGATGGCGTGCTTGGGGGTGCCGCGGAGAACCGCGACAACACCGGCGATGGACAATGTCGGCCTCAGTTGCCGGAGAGGCGCTCGCGCTCGGCCTTGATCTCGGCCTCACGACGCTCGAGCTCGGCGATGCGCTCCTTCTCGGAGGCGGTCAGCTCGGCCGGCTTCTCGACCTTCTCGCCCTTCTCCTTCTCGTCCTCGTCGCGAAGACCCTTGGTCTCGGTCTTGAAGATGCGCAGCGCCTGACCGGTGCCGCGGGCGAGCTCGGGAAGCTTGGCGGCGCCGAAGACGAGGATCACGATCGCCAGGATGATGAGCCACTCGGCTCCCTGCGGCATACCGATCAATGGAGTGAACATGAACTACCTCATCTACGTCTTAGGGGGAACGCTTGAAGTCTACGCGTCCGAACGGTACAGGCCGAGGGCTTGCCGCGCAGTCGCGGCAAACGATTCAGTGAACTCTGTGCGTGGCTGCGTCTGCCGGCCGTCCTCGGTCTCGACGATCTCAGCATAGGGAGCCAGTCGAAGCAGCAGCCGGGTGAGCCAGCGCTGGTCGTAGACGCGCAGCCCCACCTCGAGCCCGCCGCCAGGCAGCTCCATCGGGTCGATCACCGCGTAGTACTCGCCGACCCAGCGCGCCTCCGGCGCCAGCCGCACCCGGACGACGGTGCCGGAGTCCGTACGCAGCAGCGACCCGCCCTCGCGGTCGAGACGCTGTCCTGAGCCTGTCGAAGGGTCCGCACCGTCCTCGGCCTCCGGCGCCACCGCGATCGGCGTGTCGAGGACCTCGGCGCCCCGGATCCGGTCGAGCCGGAAGCTGCGCGGCGCCTCCGCCCGGTGGCACCAGGCGTCGAGATACTCGATGTCGCGGATCGAGACCAGCGCACGCGGATCGACGACGCGCGAGGACTCCTCGTCGCGCGCCGGGACCCAGTAGTCGATGCGGATCTGGCGGCCCTGGTCGATCGCGGTCGCGATCGCGGCGTGGATCTGGACGAGCGAGGTGTCGATCGGCTCCTCGCCGGGATCCACGCTGCCCGCGGCGCCCTCGGCCGCCGCCTGCTCGAGCTTGGCCAGCGTGCGGTCGACGACCTCCTTGGTCTCCGCACTCACCGCCCCGCCCCGCAGCGCACGCAGCGCGACGATCACGGCCGTCGCCTCGATCGGGGTGAGCCGCAGCTGGCGGTCGAGGTAGTCGGCGTTGGAGATCCGGATGACCCGGTCGCCGTCGGGCTCGGTCAGCGCGTCGATGTCGACGTCGATCAGGTCGTCAGGGTAGCCACCCGGCAGGCCGCACATGAAGAGCACCTGCAGGTCCTTGACCAGCTGCTTCTCCTCGACGCCGAGGTCGGCGGCAGCCTTGTCGAGGCGCACGTCGTCGGCCTGGGAGTAGAGGTAGGGCACCAGTGTCAGCAGCCGCCCGACCTGGCCCTTGGCGCCGGTGTTGCCGCTCATCGCGAGACTCCGTCCAGGCGCGCGACCAGGCGCTCGAGCCGGGCCGCGACCTCGCGGCGCAGGTCCTCGGGTTCCTCGACGTAGGCGTCGGGGCCGTGTCCCAGCACCGCCCCGACCAGGTCGGCGGGAACGCGGGTGAGCACCACCCGGTCCCAGCCGTCGCTGCCGTCCGGACCGGTCACCCCGGACTCGATCGAGTCGGCCGCCCGCCGCAGGGTGTAGCCGCTCCCCTGCCGCAGCAGCAGGACGGCCTTCCCCGTGGGCGGTGCCGGCGCCAGGTCTCGTGCGATATCGCGTACGTCCACCTCGGCCGGGACCTCGAAGGCATCGAACTCGCCGACCGCCCGAGCCTCCCCCAGGACGCGGGAGAGCCGGAAGATGCGGGTGTCGTCGCGGTCGACGTCGTGGCCCACGGCGTACCAACGGCCCGAGTAGCGCACCACGCCCCACGGCTGCAGCCGTCGATGGGAGGGCTCCGCCGCCCGGGAGCCCCGGTAGTCGAACTCGACGATCTGCCGGTCCTGGGTGGCGGCCACGAAGACGTCGAAGGAGCTCTCCTCCGCGGTCAGCCGCGGCTGCACGATCTCCAGCGCCGAGACGTCGGTCTCGAGCCCGGCGGCGTTGAGCTTGCGTACGGCCTCCGTGGTCGCCTCCGCCATCGAGGCGTTCTCCCAGACCCTGGTGGCCAGGGCCACCACGGCGAGCTCGTCGGCCTCGAGAGTGATCGGCGGGAGCGCGAACTGCTCGGGGCTGATCCGGTAGCCGATCTCGTCCTCGAAGAAGGAGTCGATCACTCCGGTCTCGATGGGCACACCGAGGCTGCGCAGCTCCTCCTTGTCGCGCTCGAACATCTTCTCGAACGCCTCACCGTGCGACGACGGGTAGAGGACCTCGCGGATCCGCTCCTTCGACACGTTGTCACGCTGCACGAGCAGCATGATGAGCAGGTTCATCAACCGCTCGGTCTTACCCGCCGCCACGGTGTGTTTCTCCCCCTAGAGACTCTGCTAAGGCGTCGCCGGGGTGGACTCGGCCTTGACGACGTCGATGACGAAGTAGAGCGTGCTGTTGGCCGGGATCCCCGGCGTGCCGCCCTGGCCCGGCTTCTCCTCTGCACCGTAGCCCAGCTCCGGCGGGATCTGCAGCAGAACGCGGCTGCCGACCTTGACGCCCTCCAAGCCGTTGGTCCAGCCGGCGACCACCTGGTTGAGGGCGAACGGCACGGCCTCCTTGCTGAAGCTCTCGTCGAAGGGCTTCTTGGCGCCGTAGGTCATGCCGAGGTAGTTGGCCGTGACCGTCTGGTCGGTGGTGATCTCCTCGCCGTCGCCCTCGGTGACGATGACCCGCTTCAGCACGTCGTCGGCCTTCGGCTTGGCGATGCCGGTGAAGTCGAACCCGGTCGGCTTGCCGTTCTTCTCGACGACCTTCGGAAGCTCGCTGGCGTCGACGTCGTGCGGCGTCTTGTCGGCGGCGGGCTTGACCACGTCGACGACGACCAGCAGCGTGTCGTGGTTGCCGATGCCCATCTGCGGGTTGCCGCCCTCGCCGAGCAGGTCGGCCGAGCCCACGATCGCCTCGATCCGGTCACCGACCTTGGCGCCCTTCAGGATCGTGCTCCACGGCTTGTCCGCGGGCAGCTCCTCACCCTCGGCGGCCTGGCTCTCGTAGGCCCACTCCTTGTCGAGGGTGGTGGCGTTGCCGATGTAGATCTTCGCGAACACGCCCCGGTCCTTCGGGATCTCCTCGCCGTCGCCCTCGGTCAGCGTCTTGACCTTGGGGTCCTTCGGGTAGGAGATCGCCGACTTCCACTTCAGCGTCGGTGCCTTCTCGACGTCGGCCGAGACCGTGACCCCGTCGAAGCCGGAGACGGTCTCGTCGCCGTAGCCCGTCTCCTTCTCGCCACAGGCGACCAGAGCCGGGAGAAGCAGGAACACAGTCAGCGCGCTCAGCGCATGGCGCAGGCGAGGCCGAGGAGCAGTGGGCACAGTGCAAACCTTCATGACGTGAAAGGGACAGACGACAGCGGAGCACACCATATCCGTACGGTGGTTACCCCGTGGCGAAGCCACCCCGGCCAACCCTTCGACATCTCGACACGCCCGTCGCTTCCGGGTCGCTCCGCTCCCCCGAGACGGGGCTGCTCGATCTGAATCGCCAACGCCGACAGCTCGCTCCGCTCGCTGTCGACTGGCGATTCACATGCCGTCGATGAGCCGCTGCACGCGCTCGTCGTACGCCCTCAGCGGGTCCTTGCACAGCACGGTGCGCTGAGCCTGGTCGTTGAGCTTGAGGTGGACCCAGTCCACGGTGAAGTCGCGCCGACGCTCCTGGGCCTTCTTGATGAACTCGCCACGAAGCCGGGCGCGGGTGGTCTGCGGGGGCACCGACTTGGCCTCGAAGATCTTCAGGTCGGTGGTGGCCCGCTTGACCGCGCCCTTCTTCTCCAGCAGGTAGTAGAGGCCGCGGTTGCGGTGGATGTCGTGGTAGGCGAGGTCGAGCTGGGCGACCCGCGCGTGGCCCAGCGGGAGGCCGTGCTTGGCGCGGTAGCGCTCGATCAGCTTCCACTTGATAACCCAGTCGATCTCGCGGTCGACCAGGGAGAGGTCGTCGGACTCGATCGCCTTCAGGCCGCGCTCCCACAGGTCGAGGGCGGCGATCATGGTCGGGTCGGTGATCTCGCGACGGTCGACGAACTCCCGCGCCTTGCTCAGGTATTCGTTCTGGATGTCCAGGGCGCTGGCCTCGCGGCCGTTGGCCAGCCGCACCTTGCGGCGGCCGGTGAGGTCGTGGGCGATCTCCCGGATGGCCCGGATCGGGTTCTCCATCGTCATGTCGCGCATGACGACGCCCTCCTCGATCATCCGCAGCACCAGGTGACAGCTCGCGATCTTGAGCATCGTGGTGGTCTCGGACATGTTCGAGTCGCCGACGATGACGTGGAGGCGGCGGTACTTCTCGGCGTCCGCGTGCGGCTCGTCGCGGGTGTTGATGATCGGCCGGGACCTCGTCGTCGCGGACGAGACGCCCTCCCAGATGTGCTCGGCACGCTGGGAGACCGCGAACCCGGCACCCCGCGGGGTGTGGGTGACCTTGCCGGCGCCGACGATCAGCTGGCGGGTGACCAGGAACGGGATGAGCACGTCGGCGAGCTTGCTGAACTCGCCGGCGCGGCTGACCATGTAGTTCTCGTGGCAGCCGTAGGAGTTGCCGGCCGAGTCGGTGTTGTTCTTGAACAGGTAGATGTCGCCGGCGATGCCCTCGTCGTGCAGCCGCTGCTCGGCGTCGAGGAGCAGCCCCTCCAGGATCCGCTCCCCCGCCTTGTCGTGGGTGACGGTCGAGATCACGTCGTCACACTCGGGCGTGGCGTACTCGGGGTGGGAGCCGACGTCGAGGTAGAGCCTCGCGCCGTTGCGGAGGAACACGTTCGAACTGCGGCCCCAGCTCACCACCTTGCGGAAGAGGTAGCGAGCCACCTCGTCCGGGCTCAGCCGCCGCTGGCCGCGGAACGTGCAGGTCACGCCGTACTCGTTCTCGATGCCGAAGATGCGCCTGTCCATACTGAAACCCTAGACGGTCGACGGTCACCGCGGAGGCGTTCGCAGGTACGACACGGCGAGCCGCGCCGCCCACCGGCACGTCGGCCCGCGCCGGGCGCGGGACCGATGCTGGACGGGTCGAATCTCACATCGCTCACGAAGCCGGGACCGGGGCGGCCCAGCCATAGGATTGCGGCTCGTGCCGTCGCCCCTGCCCTCGTCCTCCCCGACCGACAACCAGAGCGTCCTCGCCGCGCTGCGTTCCCCGCGGCTGCTGCGTACGGAGGTGCTGGCCGGCCTGGTCGTCGCGCTCGCGCTGATCCCGGAGGCGATCTCGTTCTCGATCATCGCCGGGGTCGATCCGCGTGTCGGGCTGTTCGCCTCGTTCACGATGGCAGTTGCGATCTCGTTCCTGGGCGGGCGGCCGGCGATGATCTCGGCGGCCACCGGTGCGGTCGCCCTCGTGATCTGATCGCGCCGGTGATGCGGGATCACGGCTACGACTACCTGATCGCGACGGTGATCCTCGGCGGGTTGATCCAGGTCGCGCTGGCGCTGGCCCGGGTGGCCAGGCTGATGCGGTTCATCCCACGCTCGGTGATGGTCGGCTTCGTCAACGCGCTCGCGATCCTCATCTTCGAGGCCCAGATCGCACACATGGTCGACGTGCCGTGGCTGGTCTACCCGATGATCGCCGCCGGCATCGCCGTCATCGTGGGCTTCCCCCGGGTAAACAGCGTGATCCCCGCCCCGCTGGTGGCGATCGTCGCGCTCACGGCTTTCACCCTGCTCGGCGGCCTCGACGTGCCGAACGTCGGCGACGAGGGCAAGCTGCCTGACAGCCTGCCGGCCTGGTTCCTCCCCGACGTACCTCTCAGCCTCGAGACGCTGAAGATCATCGCTCCTTATGCCCTCGGTATGGCGCTGGTCGGCCTGATGGAGTCGCTGATGACCGCGAAGCTCGTCGACGACATCACCGACACCCACTCCGACAAGAGCCGCGAGGCCCGCGGCCAGGGCATCGCGAACGTCGTCACCGGACTCTTCGGCGGCATGGGCGGGTGCGCGATGATCGGCCAGACGATGATCAACGTGAAGGTCTCCGGTGCGCGTACCCGGATCTCGACCTTCCTCGCCGGCACCTTCCTGCTCATCCTGGTCGTCGGGTTCGGCGACATCGTGGCGCTGATCCCAATGGCAGCGCTGGTCGCGGTGATGATCATGGTCTCGGTCGGCACCTTCGACTGGCACTCGGTGCGCCCGGCGACGTTGCGGCGGATGCCACGCTCGGAGACCGCGGTGATGGTCGCCACCGTCGTCGTGACCGTCGCGACCCACAACCTCGCGATCGGTGTGATCGTCGGCGTCCTGGTCGCGATGACGCTCTTCGCCCGCCGCGTCGCCCGCCTCACCGAAACCCACCGCGACCTTGTCGAGGACCCACCCGGTCGTGTGACCGCGGTCTACCGGGTCACCGGCGAGCTCTTCTTCGCCTCCAGCAACGACCTCTACACCCAGTTCGAATACGCACAGGATCCCGACGAGGTCGTCATCGACCTCTCCGACTCCCACATCTGGGACGCCTCCACGGTCGCGGCCCTGGACGCGATCACACACAAGTACGAAGCCAGGAACAAGTCCGTACGCATCATCGGCCTGAACCGGTCCAGCGCCGACCGCCACGAGCGGCTGACGGGACAGCTCACCGGACACTGACGCCACGGCCCGTCCATCGCCGCGCGTGGTAGATCCCGGCCGGGCGGCCTCAGCCGAGCGAGACCCGGGCCACGACCGGACGATGGTCGCTGCCGGACCGCGGGAGGACCCTCAGGTCCACCACCTCGGCACCCCGGGCGAGGACGTGATCGAGCTGCACGACAGGGAACGCCGCGGGAAAGGTGAACCCGAATCCGTGCTCCTCACGCGAAACCTGCTCGGTCACGGGTGCCAGCCCGGGGTCGAGCAGGCTCCCGTTGAGGTCACCGGCGAGCAGCACCTGCGGCGCCGGGTCCGCAGCGATCGCCTTGCCCAGCAGCCCGGCGCTCCGGTTGCGGCTGTTCGCCGCGAGCCCACGCGGGCCCAGCCGGACGGACGGCAGATGCGCGACATAGACGGTCACCTCACCCGCCGGGGTCCGCACGACCGCTCGCAGGCACCGGTCCCAGGACGCGTGGATGCCCGCCGGGCGGATGTCGACACGCTCGCGCTCCGAGATCGGGTGACGCGACCAGAGGCCGACGGTGCCCTGGGTCGTGTGGTGCTCGAACGTCTCGTCAAGAGCCGCCGCGTAGCGCGGAAGGTTCTCGGAGGTCAGCTCCTCGAGCGCCACGATGTCAGGGTCCTCGGCCAGCAGGAGCTCGACGGTCCGCTCCACGTCGGGATTGTCGTCGGCGACGTTGTGCTGCACCACCGTCAGGTCGTACGCCGCAGGCTCGACGGGCAACAACTGCTGGCCGAACACCCCCAACCAGGCGGCGAGCGGAGTCAGCGCGAGCAACGCGGCGAGCACCGAGCGGCGTACGGCCGCCCCGAGGATCAGCAGTGGAACCGCGAGGACGAGCCACGGCAGGAACGTCGCGACCAATGAACCCAGGTTTCCCCAGCGGTTCGGCACCAGCTCGTGCAGCGCGATCACCAGCGCGAGCAGCACCGCGACGAGCGCGAGCAGCCCTCCCCGCCGCCACGCCGACCTGTCCACCTCCACGGACAGCGACCCTAGCCAACGGGCCGTAACCGTGTAGAGGACGGTGCGGCGGCTTCGTTCACCAGGCAGAGACACCCGACAAGCAGGAGGATGAGAGTCATGACACAGCTGTTGCGGTTCGACCACATCGGCGTCACCGTCGCCGACATCGACAGGGCCACGGAGTTCTTCGTCGCCCTGGGGCTGGAGGTCGAGGGACGCGCCTTCGTCGAAGGCGAGTTCATCGACACCGTCTGCGGGATCCCGGGCGCCCGCTGCGAGGTGGTGATGTTGCGCCCACCGGGCGGCGGCACGGCGCTCGAGCTCGCCCGGTTCGTACGTCCCGACCACGTGCCCGGATCGCCGGAGGCGATGGCCAACGAGCTGGGCCTGCGCAACGTCTGCTTCGAGGTCGACGACCTGGACTCGGTCCTCGAACAGCTGGCAGCCGACGGCTACGGCCTCGTCGGGGGCGTCGGCGTCTACGAGGACGTGGTGCGGATGGCGTACGTGCGCGGGCCCGAGGGCATCGTCGTGTCGCTCAGCGACCGGGTCGGCTGACGGACGACGTCACCATCAGAAAAGGCCGGGCCCGGGCCCCGGGGCGTGTGACACACTTCGCGCCATGACCTCGAAGCACCTCGGCCTGCTCCCGCCGCCGGTCGCCTGACCGGAGCGGCCTCGCCGATCCGCCGCTGAGTGCGCGGATCGGCTCTCCTTGGCGTGCTCCAGACGCTGCCCTTCCGTCTTCTCGAACCTGGAGCACCTCTTCGATGTCCTCTCTCCGTACCCGTTTCGGGGCCCGTCTCGGGCTCACCCAGATCTGCCTCGCCGGAGTCCTGTGGGGCACCGGCGGCCTCGTCCTTCAGATCGTCCGTTCGATCACGCCGATGTCGGTGCTCACGGTGAGCGCCTACCGCATGCTGATCGCCGCGGTCGCCCTGCTCGCCGTCCTCGTCCTCATCGGCCGCCTGCGCGAGCTTCGTCTCGACCTCCGCACGGTGATCGTCGGTGCCACCACAGGGCTGTACCAAGCGCTCTACTTCGGCTCCGTGGTCGCCGTCGGCGTGACCGTCTCCACCGTCGTCAGCCTCGGGATCGCCCCGGCGATCCTGCTGGCGGGAGAGGCCGTCGCGGCTCGGCAGCGGCCGACCCGCCGACAGCTGGTGGTGCTGGCGACCGCGCTGACCGGACTGGTCCTGGCCTCGGCGTACGCCGGCAGCCGGGCCGGCGGCGACCGGCCGGTGACCGGGGTGCTGCTCGCGATCGCGTCCGGATCTGCGTACGCGCTCACCACCGCGGTCGGGCGCCCGCTCGCTCAGCGGCGCAGTCCGCTGCTGGTGACCGCCGGCGCAACCGGCGTCGGGGCGGTTGTCCTCGTTCCGCTGGCGCTGATCGGCGGCGGGCCGTTCAGCTCGTCCTCGGCCACGGCGTGGGCGTGGCTGGTCTATCTCGGCGTGGCGACGATGGCGCTGGCCTACGGCCTGCTCTACGCCGGCCTGCGCACCACCCGCAGCAGCGCGGCCGGCGTGGCCAGCCTGATGGAGCCGGTCGCCGCAGCGATCGCCGCCGCAGCCGTTCTCGGCGAGCGTCTTGCCGGTCCGGCGCTCGCCGGGGTCGCGCTGATCCTGGTCGCGATCGCCGGTCTCGGATAGGCGGGGTAGAACACGGAGCCGGGGAGTCTCCGGCGCACCTGACGGCGCCCGAGACTCCCCGGCTTCTCGTGTCAGTCGAGCGGCGGAGCGATCGGCGGCTCGCCGTCGTCGTCGGCCGGCGGCGCCAGCGGCGCCTGGTCGACGGGCTTCTCCGCGGGCTTCTCCGCGGGCTTCTCCGCGGGCTTCTCGGCAGGCGCCTCGACCGCGGCGGGCTTCGCCTCCTCGACCTGCGGCGTCGCGGTCGCAGAGCCCAGGATCTCGACCAGCGTCGCCGGGCGGATCCTGCGGAACTTGCGCGGCTGCGTACGCGTGCGGTCGAGGACCGCGACCTCGAGGTTCTTCGCCTCGATCTCCCGGTCCTCGGTCTCCGTGTGACCGAGCGCGGCGACAGCCAGCTTGATCGCGTCCTCGAGCGTGGCGCCCTCGGTGTAGCGCTCCTTGAGGTAGCCGCCGACCGCCTCGGCCGCACCGCCGATGGCGGCGAAGCCGTGCTCGTCGACGACCTGGCCGTCGTAGGTCAGCCGGTAGAGCTGGTCGGTCTCCGCGGTGTCCCCGATCTCGCCGACGAACAGCTCGACCTCGTAGGGCTTCTCCCCGCCCGAGGAGAAGATCGTGCCGAGAGTCTGGGCGTAGGCGTTGGCCAGACCGCGGCCGGTGACGTCACGCCGGTCGTAGGCGTAGCCGCGCATGTCGGCCAGCCGCACCCCGGCGATGCGGAGATTCTCGAACTCGTTGTAACGACCGACCGCGGCGAAGGCGATCCGGTCGTAGATCTCGCTCACCTTGTGCAGCGCCGCCGAAGGGTTCTCGGAGGCGAACACGATGCCGTCCGCGTACTGCAGGGAGACCAGGGCCCGGCCCCGCGAGATGCCCTTGCGCGCGAAGTCCGCGCGGTCGCGCATCAGCTGCTCGGGACTGACGTAGAACGGAGTGCTCATGGGCGACCCTCCAGCTCGGCGATGGGACCGTCGGGCCGCTGGAGCCTCCCGGCGATGACAGACTCCGCGACGGCCGCGACCTCGGCGTCGGGCAGGGTGCGCCCGCCGTCGGCCGTGATCACGTGCACCAGCGGGAACAGCTTGCGGGACAGGTCGGGGCCACCGGTGGCCGAGTCGTCGTCGGCAGCGTCGTAGAGCGCCTGGACCAGCACCGCGACCAGGGTGTCCTCGTCGAGGTCGGCCCGGTAGAGCTTCTTGAGCGCGCCCTTGGCGAACAGCGAGCCCGAGCCGACGCCGGCGTATCCGGTCTGCTCATAGCGGCCGCCGGTCGGGTCGTAGCCATAGATCTTCCCCACGCCCGCGTCGGGGTCGAACCCGACGAAGAGCGGCACGACGACCAGGCCCTGCATGGCCATCGCGAGGTTGCCGCGCACGAGGGCGGAGAGGCGGCTGGCCTTGCCCTCGATGGAGAGCGTGGTGCCCTCGATCTTCTCGTAGTGCTCCAGCTCGGTCTGGAAGAGCTTGACCAGCTCGACCGCGAGCCCCGCGGAACCGGCGATGCCGACCGCAGAGTATTCGTCGGCCGGGAACACCTTGCGCATGTCGCGCTCGGCGATCAGGTTGCCCTGGGTCGCACGCCGGTCACCGGCGATGATCACGCCACCGGGGAAGGTGGCAGCGACGATCGTGGTGCCGTGCGGCGCGATGTCGCCCAGGTTGCCCGGGGCGGGGTTGTGCCCCGGGAGCAGCTCTGGCGACTGGGCCGTCAGGAAATCGGCAAAGGACGAGGTGCCCGGCGTCATGTAGGCCGCCGGGATGCGGGACTCCGACATCTGCTACTGCCCGCCCTTCTGGATGAAGGACTTCACGAAGTCCTCGGCGTTGGTCTCCAGGACGTCGTCGATCTCGTCCAGGATGTCGTCGACGTCGGAGTCAAGCGCTTCCTTGCGCTCGTTCACATCGGTCTCGGGCGCGGTCTCGACGGACTCCTCCGTCTCGGAGGACTTCTTCGGCTGCTTCTGCTCCTGTGCCATGTCTTCAACCTATCCACTAGCACCGACAAACCTGAGGAAACAATGCCCGATTTCGCTACGGGAGGAAGCAGAAGTCGAACGTTGGACCGAGATGTGGCACGGTCGCGATCTACGAGTCAGGAACCGGTCAGCCGGTTGAAC
This sequence comes from Nocardioides sp. NBC_00368, assembly GCF_036090055.1. Lineage (NCBI taxonomy): Bacteria > Bacillati > Actinomycetota > Actinomycetes > Propionibacteriales > Nocardioidaceae > Nocardioides > Nocardioides sp. NBC_00368. The sequence goes on along the minus strand of NZ_CP107970.1, from coordinate 930,533 downwards.
AGGTCGACCGCGGTCTCCGAGGAGTCGAGCAGTCCGCCCACGTGCTTCTTGGTGCCCCGCAAGGGATCGATGGTCGGCACCCGCTGCAGCGACTCGCGGCCCGGCAGGTCGAAGATGACCGAGTCCCAGCTGGCCGCGGCGACGTTCTCGGAGTACTTCTCCAGGCAGCGGCCGCGGAAGTAGGCGCGGGTGTCGGTCGGCGGGTCGTGCATCGCCTTCTCGACCAGCTCGTCGGTCAGCAGGCGCTCGATCCGGCCGGCCCGGACGAGACGGTGGTAGAGACCCTTCTCCGGGCGGATGTCGGCGTACTGCAGGTCGATCAGGTGGAGCTTGGGGTCGTCCCACTCCAGGCCGTCGCGGTCGCGGTAGCCGAGCAGGAGCTTGTACTTCGCCACCCAGTCGAGCTCGTTCGCGCACTCCATCGGGTCGCGCTCGAGGCGGTCCAGCACCGACTCCCAGCGCTCCAGGACGTCCTTGGTCTGGTAGTCGGCGTCGGAGCCGTAGCGCTCCTGGACGAACTTCTTGGCCAGGTCCAGATACTCCATCTGCAGCTGGACACCGGTCAGCTTGCGGCCGTCCTTGAGCGTGATCAGGGTCTTCAGCGTCGGGTCGTGCGAGACCGCGCGCAGGGCAGAGACCGGGCCGTCGACGCTGAGATCACGGGTGATGTAGCCGTCCTCGATCATGGCGAGCACCAGCGACGTACTCCCGACCTTGAGGTAGGTCGAGACCTCGGCCAGGTTGGCGTCGCCGAGGATCACGTGGAGTCGGCGGTACTTCTCCGGGTCGGCGTGCGGCTCGTCGCGGGTGTTGATGATCGGCCGCTTGAGCGTCGTCTCCAGCCCGACCTCGACCTCGAAGAAGTCGGCGCGCTGGGAGATCTGGAAGCCGTGCTTGGGGCGCTCCTGGCCGATCCCGACCCGGCCGGCTCCGGCGAAGACCTGCCGGGACACGAAGAACGGGGTCAGATGCTTGACGATGTCGGCGAACGCGGTGCTCCGGCGCATGAGGTAGTTCTCGTGCGCGCCGTAGGAGACGCCCTTGTTGTCGGTGTTGTTCTTGTAGAGATGGATCTGCGGGTTGCCCGGCAGCCGCGCGGCCGCCCGGGAGGCGTCGAGCATGACCTGCTCGCCGGCCTTGTCCCAGCGCACCGCGTCCAGCGGGTTGGTCACCTCGGGGCAGGAGAACTCCGGGTGGGCGTGGTCGACGTAGAGCCGGGCGCCGTTGGTGAGGATGACGTTGGCCAGTCCGAGGTCCTCGTCGGTGAGCTGGCTCGGGTCGGCCACCTGCCGGGACATGTCGAAGCCGCGCGCGTCGCGCAGCGGAGACTCCTCCTCGAAGTCCCAGCGCGCTCTCCTCGCCCTCAGGGTCGAGGATGCGTACGCATTGACGACCTGGCTCGACGCGACCATCGGGTTCGCCTGGGGCTGTCCGGCCACGGAAATTCCGTATTCGACCTCCGTGCCCATCACCCGTCGTACGCTCATGCCTGCAAGGCTACCGGCCACGTGCACGAGTGCACGTGAGCATCCATACGCCACGCTGAGGTTGCCCGAGGTTGTTCGGCTGGGCGGCACCGGGAGGAGACCGCTTGTGAAACGCCATGTCCGGCGGTACGTGGCCGGTGTGCTCGTTCTCGACACGCCGTGCCGGGGCCGCCTGCCGCGTCTCGGCGGGCCTGGCGGAGGCGACGCAGGCGGGTCATGGTGAGGTTGGACCATGGGCACTCCTGAGATCCGGCGGGCCACCGCCGACGACCTCGACGATCTCTTCTCGATCTGTCTGCTGACCGGCGCTTCGGGCGAGGACGCCACCGAGTTCTACGACGACCCGCGGCTCTTGGGCAACATCTACGCCGCGCCCTACATCGTGCTCCGCCTCGGGCTCGGGTTCGTGGCAGTCGACTCCGAGGGCGTGGTCGGCTACGTCGTCGGCACCCCGTTCACCCGTGCCTTCGAGAAGGAGTGCGAGGAGGACTGGTGGCCCGCGCTGCGGGTGGTCAACCCGGATCCCGGCACCGACCACGACCGCGACGACTGGAACGCCCGGCTGCGGTCCCTGATCCATCGGCCGGTGCGTACGCCCGGCGAGCTGCTGACCGACTACCCGGCGCACCTGCACATCAACCTCCTCCCCCGCGCCCAGGGTCAAGGTGTCGGCAAGGAGCTGATCGGCATGATGCTCGGCGCCTTCCACGTCGCCGGCGTACGCGGCGCCCACCTCGGCGTCAGCACGGCCAACACCCGCGCGATCGGGTTCTACCGGCGCGTGGGTTTCACGACGATCGCCGAGACCGAGGACACGCTGCTCCTCGGGGTCCAGTGGACCGGCGAGATGGAGGAGTGATCTCTCGTGGGACTCTGGGAAGCGCGGGTGGTGCCCCACATCGTGGACCGCGCCTGCGGGATCCCGCAGCTCGAGCCGCTGCGCGAGAAGGCGTGTGACGGTCTCCACGGCAAGGTCGTCGAGGTCGGCTTCGGCAGCGGCAGCAACATCGGCCTCTATCCGGCCGAGGTCACCGAGATCATCGCCGTCGAGCCCTCCGACGTGGCCTGGGAGCTCTCCGCGACACGACGTGCCGGCTCATCGGTCCCGGTGAGCCGCGTCGGCCTCGACGGCGCCGACCTCCCGCTCGCGGACGCCTCGGTCGACACCGGACTGGTCACCTTCTCGCTCTGCACCATCCCCGACGTCGCGGGCGCGCTCACGGAGCTGCGCCGCGTCCTGCGCCCGGGTGGCACCATCGGCTTCCTCGAGCACGGCCTCTCCCCCGACCCCACGGTCGCCCGCTGGCAGCATCGCCTCGACGGCCTCCAGCAGCGCCTCTTCGGCGGCTGTCACCTCACTCGCGACATCCCGGAACTCCTGGCCGACCAGGGATTTCAGGTCGAGCTCCTCCAACAGGACTACCTCCCCGGCCCGGCCCCCTCCAAGCCGTGGGGATACGTGTCCGCGGGGCGCGCTTCGGCGTGACGCGACGCACATTAGCGTCACTTTGACGATACCCAGCCGCAGCCGTCAAGATTTCTACCAAGCGAATCTTCGCCGCAACTCGGGACCAGCGAACCCGGGCCACCGCATGCACGTTTGAGAAAGCCTTCGCACCCTCGTGACCGATCTCTGGTCCTATGCCTTGACCCTTCTCGGAGTCGCCGGAACGGCGCTCGTCGGCAGGAAGGTCTGGTGGGCGCAGCACTTCCTGCTCATCACCCAGATCCCCTGGACCGCCTTCGCCCTCGTCACAGGGCAGTTCGGCTTCCTGCTCGGCGTGGTCCTCAACTCCGCCATCTACGTGTCCAGCGCACGTGAGTGGCAGCAGCAGCGACCTCAGCGCGCCCCGGCTCCCACCACGGCGCCCTGAGGGTCGCTCGGTCGGGCTGTCTGTTCGTCAAGGTATGCAGACGAACTGGCACTTCCCTAACGGAGTTCCGCACGGGAAGTGCCATGTTTCCTGCATACCTCGACGAACAGACCCCCGCCTCAGCGCTTACGCGTACGCAGCGCGTGGGCGACGTTGACGCCGACAAGACCTACCCAGGAGATCACCAGCGCACCGAGGTTGTCGGTGACACCGAGGGTGATGCTGATCGGGATGCCGGCGACGGCCGAGCCGGCGCCGAGCACGAACTGGAAGACCGAGGTGCGCGACTCGTTGCGCTCGGCGAGGGTGCGAGCGGCGGCGGTGGCACCGACCCGCTCCTGGACCGTCTTCTCGATGCGGTCGGCGAAGCCGGCGACCAGCTCGGCGTCGAAGGCGTCTCCCAGCTCATGGCGGGTCTCCAACCCGGCCTCGATGTCCTTGCGCCCCATGTCGTCTGCCACGTCGTTCAACCTTAGAGGATCAGAAGCCGGGGCCGGTGTCCCCGAACCTGTGCTGGATGCTGGTTCGCTCGGCCTCCCCACGTGCGGCCTGGACTCCGGGATTGTCGTTCGGGTTGATCGCGCCACCGGGCTTGGCTCGGCCCGAGAGCACCCAGACCACAGCCACGACGGCGATCACGACGACGAGCGCCGCTGCCCCGACCAGGATCAACAACCACGCTGCCATACGTCTCTCCGTTCGCATCGCGCGAGCGGTCCCCGCGAATACCCGAAGGCTATCGCCGCCGGCCCAGCCTGCGCAGCCGAAAATGACCTCAGGCGTCAAGGTCGCACGGCCCGAGGAGTTGAGTACGTGGACTCACGCGCCGCGCCCCCACGAGCCGCTGCAATGGTCACATGGACACAGACGTACGACCCGTCGCGCCGAGACGGCTCGACTGGCTGAACAACGAGATCGACCGCTGGGTGAGCGAGGGCATCCTCACCGAGGACGCCGCGGAGACGATCACGGGGCAGTACGTCGCCTCGCATGCCAACTCGCTGACACGGGTCATCTCCTACCTCGGTGGCGCGTTCCTCGGCGTCGGGCTGGTGTGGCTCGTGGCGACCAACCTGGATGCGCTGACCCCGCTGGTCCGGTTCGTCGGCATCGTCGTCATCTGGCTCGCGTTCACCGCCGCCGCGGAGACGATCCCGCTACCTCGGCCCCTGCGCGGCGCGTTCCGCGGCATCGCGGCGATGAGCTTCGGCGGCGTCGTCTTCCAGGCCGCGCAGAGCCTCCAGGTACCGGCGTACGAGCCTTCGCTGGTGGGGTTCTGGGGACTCGGAGCGCTCGGCTACGCCTACGCGAGCGGTGCGCTGGCGCCGCTGGTCGTCGGCATCGCGACCACGATGATCTGGTTCGACTGGCAGGTGGTGGCGAGCAGCGAGAGCACGTTCGCCGGCGTCTTCGCGGTGCTGGTCGGGGGCGTGGTCGCGACGGCGATGGCCGCGCTGCACGACCGGCGCCAGGAGACCTTCGCCCAGGTGTGGCGGCTGGCGGGCGGCGTACTCGTCCTGGGAGGCCTCTTCGTCGCCGCCATCCCGCAGATCGGCGACCGCGACCTGGCGTGGAGCCCCACGCTCGTCGTGGCGCTGGTGATCGCGGGGCTCCTCGTCGCAGTCACGGCGGTACGTACCGACGGGCTGTCACGCTGGGAGGTGCTGGCCGCGGCGCTCATCGTGCCGATCGGGCTCGTGCTGGTCGCGTGGGACCCGAAGGTCGACGACCTCGGCTCCGTCTCGGGCGAGGCGTGGCTCTCCGCCTTCGTCAGCATCGCGGTCTACGTCGTGGTCGCCGGCGCGGTCGCCGTCGACGGCTCGGTGCGCGACCAGACGCTGCTCGTCGTGCTCGCCACCGGCGCACTGGTCGTCTTCACCACCATGCAGAGCTTCGCGGTCTTCGCACCGATCATGTCCGGCGCGACCCTGTTCCTGATGCTCGGTGTGCTCCTCCTCGCCACCGGCTTCGTCTTCGACCGCGCCCGCAGAGGCGTGGCCGCCAACCTCAGTGAGGCCCTGTCATGAACACTCGCATCCGGGTGGCACTCGTCTGCCTCGTCAATCTCGGCCTCGTCGGCGTCGCCGTCGCCGGCCAGCTCTCGGCACGCGCCACCGGCGAGGAGATCCGTCTCCGCGTCGAGCCGGTCGATCCGATCGACCCGTTCCGTGGCGCCTACGTCGACCTCTCCTATCCCGGCATCAGCTCGCGTACGACCAAGGAGGACGGAGAGGCGTATGTCTCGCTGGCACCACGCGGCCAGGTCTGGGAAGCCACCGGCGTCGACACTGAGCGGCCGGCCGAGGGACCGTTCCTGAAGTGCCACGACGACGGCTGGCGGCTCAGCTGCGGCATCGAGAGCCTCTTCGTCCCCCAGGACCGGGCCCGGGAGATCGAGACCGAGGTCAGCGGCGGCCACGCCGTCGCGGTGGTGAAGGTCGACTCGCACGGCAACGCGGCGCTCGTCTCGGTCCGGTCGCGCTGAGGAGACATCCACACGCAACAGGGCCCGCTGCCGCGACGGCAGCGGGCCCTGCGTACGGACTCTGCTACAGGTATTGACCCGTGTTGGAGACCTGCTCGATCGAACGGCCGGGCTCGGTGCCCTGCTTGCCGGTGATGAGCGTGCGGATGAAGACGATCCGCTCGCCCTTCTTGCCGGAGATGCGGGCCCAGTCGTCGGGGTTGGTGGTGTTGGGGAGGTCCTCGTTCTCCTTGAACTCGTCCACGCAGGCCTGGAGCAGGTGCTGCACCCGCAGGCCCTTCTGGGCGGCGTCCTCACCGGAGTCCAGGAAGGACTTGATGGCCATCTTCTTGGCCCGGTCGACGATGTTCTGGATCATCGCGCCGGAGTTGAAGTCCTTGAAGTAGAGGATCTCCTTGTCGCCGTTGGCGTAGGTGACCTCCAGGAAGCGGTTCTCCTCGGACTCGGTGTACATCCGCTCGACGACCGTGCGGATGAGCTCGTCGACGGTGGCCTGCTTGTCGCCGTTGAACTCGCCCACGTCGGTCGGGTGCAGCGGCAGGTCGGGGACCAGGTACTTCGAGAAGATGTCGCGAGCACCCTCGGCATCGGGACGCTCGATCTTGATCTTCACGTCCAGCCGGCCCGGGCGAAGGATCGCCGGGTCGATCATGTCCTCACGGTTGGAGGCACCGATGACCAGCACGTTCTCCAGCGCCTCGACGCCGTCGATCTCGGAGAGGAGCTGCGGGACGATGGTGTTCTCCACGTCGGAGGAGACACCGGTGCCACGCGTACGGAACAGCGAGTCCATCTCGTCGAAGAAGACGATCACCGGGGTGCCGGCCGCGGCCTTCTCACGAGCACGCTGGAAGACCAGGCGGATGTGGCGCTCGGTCTCACCGACGTACTTGTTGAGAAGCTCGGGGCCCTTGATGTTGAGGAAGTAGGACTTGCCGTCCGCCCCCGTCTTCGCGGCGACCTTCTTCGCCAACGAGTTGGCGACGGCCTTCGCGATCAGGGTCTTGCCACATCCCGGAGGGCCGTAGAGCAGCACGCCCTTCGGCGGCTTGAGCTGGTGCTCGATGAAGAGCTCCGGGTAGAGGTAGGGCAGCTCGACCGCGTCCTGGATCTGCTCGATCTGGCCGCTGAGGCCACCGATCGACTGGTAGGAGATGTCGGGCACCTCCTCCAGGACGAGCTCCTCGACCTCGGACTTGGGGACCTTCTCGTAGACATATCCCGAGCGGGGTTCGAGGAGCAGGGAGTCACCGGCGCGGATGGCGTCGTTGAGGAGCGGCTCGGCGAGCCGCACGACGCGCTCCTCGTCGGCGTTGGCGATCACCAAGGCGCGCTCACCGTCGGCGAGCAGCTCCTTGAACATCACCACCTCGCCGACCTTCTCGAACTCCATCGCGGCCACGACGTTGAGCGCCTCGTTGAGCATGACCTCCTGGCCATAGCGCAGCTCGTCGAGATCGACGTTGGGCGATGCGGTCACCCGGAGCTTGCGCCCGCCGGTGAAGACATCGATCGAGTCGTCCTCGTTGCGCTCGATGAAGGTGCCGAAGCCTGCTGGCGGCTGTGCCAGCCGGTCGACCTCCTCCTTGAGCTTGATGATCTGGTCTCGGGCATCCCGAAGCGTCACGGTGAGTCGCTCGTTCTGCGACGTCACGGCGGCCAGGGAGCGCTGCGCGTCTGCGAGCCGCGCCTCCAGGCCACGCGAAGATCCGGGCATCTCGGTCAGTCTGTGCCGCAGGTCGGTCACCTCAGCTTCGAGGAAACGGACATGACTCTCGAGCTCCTCGGGGCTGCGCCCCTCGGAATGGAATCCATCGGATGTCGACATCAGCACACCTCCTCTACTCCCTCGACCCTACAAGGCGGAGGGGTAGGAGAGGAGAAGGATTTACCGGTGTTGGACACTATTCGGTCGACTTCGACCGGTTCGTGTCGACCTGTGGCACGTCGGAAACATGGACCGCGGCGGAGCGGACTCAGTCCACCTCGGCGCCGTCCGCCGACGCGGCGTCGGGAAGGACGTCCGCGACGGGCTCGGGAGCAGGCATGTCAGCCGGACGCGGACCCGTGTAGTCGACCCCGTACGCCCCGGGGGCAGGTCGCCGCGTCTTGCGAGGCGCACGCTCGCCCGGTGCCAGCTTCCTGGCCGTCACCAGGAAGGCGGTGTGGCCGATCATCTTGTGACCCGGCCGGACCGCGAGGCCCTCGACGTGCCAGTCGCGCACCAGCGACTCCCACGCCTGCGGCTCGGTGAAACCGCCGTGGGCGCGGACCGTCTCGACGAAGCGGGACAGCTGGGTGGTGGTCGCGACGTAGGCGCAGACCATGCCGCCGGGGTAGAGCGACTCGGCGGCCGCGTCGATGCACTCCCACGGGGCGAGCATGTCCAGGATCAGCCGGTCGCAGCGGATCTGCTGGCGCGGGAGCTCCTCCTGGAGGTCTCCGAGGTTGAGCGACCAGTTCGGGTGGGACTCCCCCGCCGGGGTGCCGAAGAACTGGTCGACGTTCTTGCGGGCGACCTCGGCGAACTCCTCGCGGCGCTCGAAGGACGTCACCGTGCCGAACGGACCGACCGCGCGCAGCAGCGAGCAGGTCAGCGCACCGGAGCCGACTCCGGCCTCGACGACCGAGGCGCCCGGGAAGATGTCGGCCATGGCGACGATCTGGGCGGCGTCCTTGGGGTAGACCACTGCGGCGCCACGCGGCATCGAGACGACGAACTCGCTCAGCATCGGACGGAAGACCAGGTATTCACCTCCGGTCGAGGCGGTGACCGTGAAGCCCTCCTCGCGACCGATGAGCTCGTCGTGGTCGATGTGGCCCTTGTTGGAGAAGAAGCGCTTGCCGGCGACGAGCTCGAAGTTGTGGCGGCGACCCTTGGTGTCGGTCAGCCGCACCCACTCGCCCTCACGAAGTGGCCCGCGGTGCACACCCGCTCGGGCCTCGGCCGGAATGTCTGGAATCTCAGCGCTTGACACCCGCTGAGGCTACCCGCTCCCCCGGTCAACCCGGCAAACCACGACGCCCGCCCGGGTCAGCTTCAGGCTCCTGCGCGGAACGCCGCGTCGACGTCGGAGGTGACCAGGACGCCGTAGATCGAGCCGTCGGGCTCGACCAGGAGGTATTCGGGCGCCGGCGTCTTCGAGATCGCCTGGATCAGGGCCTCCCCGTCGATGTCGGCCGGGAGGGTGAGGCCGTCCTCGAGCCGGCGGGTGACCGTCGAGGTGGCCATCCACGGGCGGCGGTCCTCGGGGGTCGCCAGCAGGGCGCCCTCGTGCACCAGGCCGATCGGCTCACCACCGCTGGTCACCGTGACGATGCTGCCGGCCTCTGCCTCCTGGGCGCGGCGTACGGCCTCGGCGAGGGGCAGGTCGGCCGGCACGGCCAGGGTGCGGCGGGCGAGGTCGCGGGCGACGAGGAGCGGGAGCCGGAGGCGTACCTTCGCCGACATGATCGCCGCGGACGCGCCACTCCACAGGAACACCCCGATGATCACCGCGAGGATGTAGTCCGTGAGATCCGGCTGCGCGCGCAGGATCTGACCCTGGATGAAGGGCCCCAGCAAGACGAGGACCGCGAGCACCCGGCCCGCCCAGCCGGCGACGATGCTGCCGCGGTTGACGTTGCCGGTTCCGGCCCAGACGCCGGCCTTCAGCAACCGGCCGCCGTCGAGGGGCAGGCCGGGGACGAGATTGAGTACGCCGACGAAGAGGTTCGTGACGCACAGACCCATGACGAGCAGCCCGATGAGCCCATCGGAGGCGAAGAAGGAGACCCCGTATGCGGCCACGCCGACGCCGAGGGAGACCAGTGGCCCGACCACGGCGATCCAGAACTCGTCGCGAGGCCGCTTCGCCTCCTTCTCAACGGCGGTCGCGCCGCCGAGGAAGTGGAGCATGATCACGCCCACTGGATAGCCCAGACGCTTGGCGACGATCGCGTGCGCCGCCTCGTGCAGCAGCACCGCGCCATAGAGGACGATCGCGAACACGAAGCCCGCGACGTACGTCAACCAGCCAAGTCCCGGCTCCACGGCCTCGATCCGAGGCGCCATCCACCAGGCGATCAGCGCCGCGATGAGGAACCAGGACGGCGTGACCAGGACGTCGCTGCCCGCGATCGAGCCGACCTTGATCGTGCCCGGGACTCGGGAGGTGGGCTCCGCCTCTTCGACCGGCTTGTCGCCGCCGGGGCGTGGGTCAGGGTCTGCCACGTTCCGAGCGTACTTGAGCGACGGTTGCCGAGAGGTGCCGACCCGGACTGTCGGTGCTTGCGAATAGTGTCGGCCTCATGAGCACCTCACCAGCCGATGCCCGGTCGACCCCGGTCGACGGCGTCAACGTGCTGGGGTCGCTCTCGCCCAGCCGCGCCGGCGACTTCACCTCGTGCGCGCTGCTCTACCGGTTCCGCACCATCGATCAGCTCCCCGAGCCGCCGTCCGAGGCGGCCGCGCGCGGGACCGTGGTCCACAAGGTGCTCGAGGACCTCTTCGACCTGCCCGCCCCCGAGCGCACGCCCCGGCGGGCGAGGTCGATGGTGGAGCAGGCCTGGGAGGACGTACGCAGCCTCGACCCGACCCTGGCGACACTGTTCACCTCGGAGGCCGACGAGGCGGAGGCCGCCTGGCTGGAGTCGTGCCGCGACGTGCTGCGGCGCTACTTCGACCTCGAGGACCCGCGCCGCCTGGAGCCTGCCGAGCGCGAGCACTACGTCGAGGCGCTGCTCGAGTCCAAGCTGCTGCTGCGGGGCTTCATCGACCGGGTCGACATCGCCCCCGACGGCCGGATCCGGGTGGTCGACTACAAGACCTCGAGGATCCCGAGCGACGCCTACGAGGCGAAGGCGCTGTTCCAGCTGAGGTTCTACGCGCTGGTGATCTGGCGCACCCGCGGCGTGGTGCCGGCCATGCTGCAGCTGATCTACCTCGGCTCCGGCGACATCCTGCGCTACGTGCCCGACGAGGCCGACCTGCTCGCGACCGAGCGCAAGGCCGAGGCGATCTGGCGGGCCATCCGCACCGCCCAGGAGACCGGAGAGTGGCAGCCGAGCCCGGGGAAGCTGTGCGGCTGGTGTGCTCACAAGTCGCTGTGCCCCGCCTTCGGCGGCACTCCTCCCCCGCTTCCCCCGATCCCCGGCCCCGTCACCGCGGGCGACGACCTCGATCTCGACTAGGACCCGGGCCCTAGGCGCGTCTACCAGGATCGGCCGGTTACGAGAGTTATCGTCGCGACGAATGTGACGGATGCGCTTGGCTGAGGGAGGTGCGGCTGCCCGTGAGCTCGACGACCGGGAGCGCGACCTCGTCTCGGCAACGCCTCGACATCCAGGGCCTGCGCGCGATCGCGGTGCTCGCGGTCGTCGCGCTCCACGTCGGCTTCGGGTCGCTGACCGGCGGCTTCGTCGGCGTCGACGTCTTCTTCGCGATCTCGGGCTTCCTGATCACCCAGCAGCTGATGCGGCAGGTGCGCACCGAGGGCCGGGTCAGCCTGCTCGGCTTCTACGCTCGCCGGGCCCGGCGGATCCTGCCCGCGGCGACCGTGGTCCTGCTCGCGACGGTGGTCTACGCCGCGTTCTTCCTCGGCTTCGTACGCACCCGTGAGATCGCCCTCGATGCGCTGTGGTCAGCGGCGTTCGCCGCCAACTTCCGGTTCGCGGCGCTGGAGACCGACTACTTCTCGGCCGCGCTGCCGCCGTCGCCGCTCCAGCACTTCTGGTCGCTCGCGGTGGAGGAGCAGTTCTACCTGGTCTGGCCGCTGATGATCCTGGGCTGCCTGTGGGTGCTGAAGCGGCGCAGCAAGCAGGCCGAGCCCGACCCGCGCGGGCGCAGGCGTGTGCTGGTCATCGCGCTCGGTGTCGTGATCGTGGCATCGCTGCTCGCCTCGGCGGTGCTGACCCGGACCAGCCCGGAGGCGGCGTACTTCTCGCCCTTCACCCGCGCCTGGGAGCTCGGCCTGGGCGCGATCGCGGCGATCGCGTTCCGCGACGACGGGCCGCAGGACGCGACCGCACGCTGGCGGGCGCAGGTGCTCTCCGCGTTCGGGATGTTCTTCATCGTGTGCGCCTGCCTGCAGTTCAACGACGCGACCCCGTTCCCGGGCACCCCGGCGCTCGTGCCCGTCCTCGGCAGCGTCTTCATCATCGTGGCCGGCACGTTGTGGCACGGCCCGACGGTGGTCGGCAGGCTGCTGTCGGTGCCGCCGCTGCAGGTGATCGGCAACTGGTCCTACTCGCTCTACCTGTGGCACTTCCCGGTGCTGGTCCTCGCCGAGCTGCAGCTGGGCCGTGAGCTGCACTGGTGGGAGCAGGTGCTCCTCGTGGCACTCGCGTTCGGCCTGGCGGGCCTCTCCTACCGCTTCGTCGAGGAGCCGTTCCGGCGCGGCGTCCTGTGGCACCGCCCGGCGCTGCGCAGGGCGGGCTCGCTGGGCCCGGTCGCGCTCTACCCGCTGAGCATCACCCTGGTCGCGGTGACCTGCTTCGGGGCCAACTCCTACGCCACCGGGGCCGCTCGCGACGGCTACCAGCCGGCGATCACGCTGGCCGAGGCGGACTCCTCCGCCTCCGCCTCCGCCTCCGCCGAGCAGTCCAAGGACTCCGAGCAGCCCGATCGCCCGGCGTCGAGCGACGCACCGCCGGCGGCCAAGGCGCAGGAGCCCGACCCGCTCCCGGCCCTGCTGAAGGCCTCGGTGCTCGCCGCCCGCAAGAACCAGCCCATCCCCACCAACCTGAAGCCGGGGCTCACCAACCTCTCCGACGACGTCGAGACTGTCGGTGCGTGCAACTACTACGCGACCAACGTACGCAAGCTGTGCCCGCGCGGGGACGTCGACGCCGAGAAGACGATGGTGATCATCGGCGACTCCCATGCCCGCCACTGGACACCCGCCGTCGAGGAGATCGCCGAGCGCTCCGGCTACCGCGCCTATGTGCTGGCGATGCCGCAGTGCACCGTCTCGCTGGTGACGCCCGACAAGATCGACAGCACCGACCCGATGACCTCGTGCGACGACTTCCACGACTTCATGCTCTCCTCGGTCAAGAAGCTCCGTCCCGACCTGCTGCTGATCTCCTCGCGCCCGATCAGCGCCGCCTACCACGACTCCTCGGGCCGCCACACCGACCGTGAGGACGTACGCCGCGCCGTCTACCGCGGCTACCAGCGGCTGCTGGCGCAGGTGAAGCCCGTCGCCAAGCGCACCGTGTGGCTGCGCGACGTCCCGGCGCTCGAGTTCGACCCGGCCACCTGCCTGAGCAGCAACAAGACGCTCTCGCCCTGCACCTACAAGCCGCTCGAGAGCCAGCAGGACGGCGCCGACCTGCAGATCCAGGCGGCCAAGTCCGCTCGTGTCGAGACCGTCGACCTCGACGACATGTTCTGTGACAGCGTCGGCATCTGCACGACGGTCGTCGGCGACACGATCACGCACCGCGACGGCCACCACCTCACCGCCACCTACTCCAAGGAGCTCGGGCGCACCCTGGGCGAGCGACTCGAGGTCTGGTGAGGGTCACTCCTCCTCGGGAGGCGTCCCCGCCCCGTCACGCTCGTCGCGGGCGGCCCATTCGAGCAGCGGCTCGATCGAGAACGGATGGTCGTCGATGTCGGCGTGGAGGTCACCGATCTCCGCGAACCGCGCAGGCACCGTACGCATCGTGAAGTCGCGCGGGTCGACGTCCTTGGTCTCCTCCCAGGCGATCGGGGTGGAGACCCTGCCGTCGGCGACGCCGCGGATCGAGTAGGCGCACGCGATCGTGTGGTCCCGGGTGTTCTGGTTGTAGTCGACGAACAGCTGCGCCGGGTCGCGATCCTTGCGCCACCATGCGGTGGTCACCAGCTTCGGTGCCCGGCGCTCGACCTCGCGGGCGAAGGCGTGCGCGGCGCGGCGTACGTCCTGGAACCCGTGCTCAGCCGGGATCCGGACATACACGTGCATCCCGGAGCCGCCACTCGTCTTCGGGTAGCCGACCGCGCCGAGCTCGTCGAGGATCTCGCGGACCACGCCGGCGACGGTCTGCACCGTCGAGAACGGGCAGTCGGGACCGGGGTCGAGGTCGATGCGCCACTCGTCGGGCTTCTCGGTGTCCTCGCGGCGGCTGTTCCAGGGGTGGAACTCGACCGTCGACATCTGGACCGCCCAGATCACCGCGCCGAGCTCGGTCACGCACAGCTCGTCGGCCGTGCGGCCCCAGCGCGGGAAGTAGAGGCGTACGGTCTCGATCCAGTCGGGCGCTCCCTGCGGGAGCCGCTTCTGGTGCACCTTCGGCCCGGCCAGGCCCTTGGGGAACCTGTGCAGCATGCACGGCCGCTCCCACAGCGCATTGACGATCCCCGGGCCGACGGCGAGGTAGTACTGCGCCACGTCGAGCTTCGTCGCGCCCGTCTCCGGAAAGTAGACCCGGTCGGGGTTGGAGATCCTGACGACACGGTTGTCGACCTCTATCTCCACCGACGGCGATGCCTTGGTCATGCTCGCCAGCGTAGGCCACGGATCCAGCGAAGACTCGGCGATCAGCACGCCCCTCTTATATTCGGGGCATGGACTTCGACCAGCCTCCCGTCGTACGCGTCGAGGCGGATCCCGCGCGTGAGCCGCTGCTCCCGGGCGAGTGGCCGCTGACCGTTCCGGCCGTCGCCCAGGTCGTCGAGAAGGGGCTCGATCTCGGCGCCGGTATCACGTTCCTGGTCGGGGAGAACGGCTCGGGGAAGTCGACGATCGTGGAGGCGGTCGCCGCGGCGTACGGTCTCAATCCCGAGGGCGGCTCTCGCAACACCAACCACTCGACGCGGGCATCGGAGTCACCGCTGAGCGACGTCCTCCGCCTCCAGCGCGGCCTGGGCTCCGCGCGCTGGGGCTTCTTCCTCCGCGCCGAGACGATGCACGGCTGGTACACCTACATGGAAGATCTGGGTGCCTCACCGGCGGGCGAGCCCGTGTTCCACGAGATGAGCCACGGCGAGTCCTTCCTCGCGGTGCTGCGCAACCGCTTCGACACGCCCGGCTTCTACTGTCTCGACGAGCCGGAGGCGGCGCTGTCGTTCATGTCCACGATGGGGTTGATCGCCACGCTCGACGAGGTGGTGCGCGACGGCGGGCAGGTGCTCTGCGCCACCCACTCGCCGGTGCTCGCCGCGATGCCCAGCGCCACCATCCTCGAGGTCGGCGACTGGGGCCTGCGCGAGACGACCTGGGAAGACCTCGAGCTCGTACGTCACTGGCGCAGCTACCTCGACGACCCGCGCCGCTACCTGCGCCACATCCTCGACTGAGAGCCTCACGCACGGGTGCGCCGCAGCAGCGCCAGGAACATCGCGTCGGTGCCGTGGCGGTGCGGCCACAGCTGCACCGTGCCCTCGATCGGCCCAGCGCTGTCGGGCACGCTGCCGACCGTGGCGCCGATGGGCTCGAGGCGTACGTCGGATCGGTCCCCGAGCACGCTCCGCACCACGCCGCTCGTCTCGGCGAGCACCGGCGAGCAGGTGGCGTAGAGCACCACGCCGCCCGGCCTGGTCAGGTCGATGGCCCGGTCGAGGAGGGAGCGCTGCAGGCCGACGAGTACGTCGAGGTCGGCCGTGCCGCGCCGCCACCGCGCCTCCGGTCGGCGGCGCAGCGCCCCCAGGCCGGTGCACGGGGCGTCGACGAGGATCCGGTCGAAGGTGGCGTCCTTGAACGGCGGCCTGGTCCCGTCGCCTGCGACGACGCCCGCGACCCCCTCGACGCGTGATCCGGCCGCGCGGTCGGTCAGGTTGGCCAGCACGAGCCCGGCGCGGTGCGGCTGGCGCTCGTTGGCGACCAGCGCGGCGCCCTGCTGCGCGGCCAGGGCCGCCAGCAGGGCCGACTTGCCGCCCGGTCCGGCGCAGAGGTCCAGCCAGGACTCCGCCCGGTCGTCGTCGCGTTCGATGGCCGCCTCGGCCAGAGCGATGGCCACGAGCTGCGAGCCCTCGTCCTGCACGCCCGCACGTCCCTCCGCGACCGCGGCGATCCCGGCCGGTGAGCCGGCGTCGAGGGTGACGCCGAAGGGCGAGTAGGACGTCGGCGTACCGCCGAGCTCGGCGACCGTCGCGCGCCCGGGACGGGCGACGAGCGTGACCGACGGCGGCACGTTGTCCGCCTCGAGGAGCGCGTCGATCTGATCGCGGCCGACGGCCTCGGCCAGTTGCTCGACGACCCAGCGCGGATGACTGAAGGCGACCGCGGCCCAGCCGTCGTGGTCCTTCTCGCGCGCGGGCGCGACCTCGGCGACCCACTCCTCGAGCGTGTTGCGGGTGACCTTGCGCAGGACGGCGTTGACGAAGCCCGCCGGTCCCTGCCCGACCTTGGAGCGGGCCAGGTCGACACTGGTCGAGATCGCGGCATGGTCCGGGACCCGCATGGAGAGCACCTGGTGGGCCCCCAGCCGCAGCACGTCGAGCACCTTCGCCTCGACCTTGGCCAGCGGCCGGTCGATGCACGCGGCCAGCACGGCGTCGTAGGTGCCCTGCTGCCGCAGCGTCCCCGAGGCCAGCTCGGTGGCGAAGGCCGCGTCGCGACCCTCCAGGCCGAGGCGGCCGAGGACGTGGGGCAGCACCAGGTTGGCGTACGCCTCGTCGACCCGCACCGCCTTGAGCACCTCGAACGCCGCCAGCCGCGCCGGGTCGGCGGGCTTGGTGCCGCTCCGCTCCCCCGGCCGCCGTGGTCCCTGAGGCCTGCGGCCCGGACGCCTACCCGGCTGTGCCCTATTCGAAGGCGACACCGGACTCCAGACGTACGCCGCGGGCCCAGTCGGCCGCCGGCATCTCCTTCTTGCCGAAGGCCTTCACGCGGCCCAGGCGGACGGCCGTCGTGCCGGTGCCGACGAGGACCTCGTTCTTGCGGACGACCAGCTCGCCGGGGGCAGCCTCGTCCTCGGTCATCGTGATCGGGCCGACCTTGAACCGCTCTCCGTCGAGCAGGGTCCAGGCACCCGGCGCCGGCGTGCAGGCGCGGACCTGTCGGTCGATGGCGACCGCGTTCTGCGTCCAGTCGATCTGAGCGTCCTCGACGGTGATCTTGTCGGCGTAGGAGACGCCGTCGGCGGGCTGCTCACGAGCCTCCAGGGAGCCGTCCTCGATCCCGTCGAGGGTGGAGACCAGCAGCGTGGCGCCACCGGCGGTGAGCTTCTCGAAGAGCGACCCGGAGGTCTCGTCAGGGGCCAGCGCCTGGGTCATGGTGCCGAAGACGGGCCCGGCGTCCATCGCCTTCACGATCCGGAACGTGGTCGCGCCGGAGATCTCCTCGCCGGCCCAGACCGCACGCTGCACCGGAGCCGCACCACGGTAGGCGGGCAGGAGCGAGAAGTGCAGGTTGACCCAACCGTGCGGCGGGATGTCCAGCGCCGACTGCGGCAGCATCGCGCCGTAGGCGACCACGGGGCAGCAGTCGGGATCCAGCGCCTTCAGCGCAGCCTGGAACTCGGGCTCGCGGGGATGCTCCGGCTTGAGCACCGGCACCCCCAGATCCTCGGCCCGCTGGGCGACCGGAGAGGGCACCAGCCGCTTGCTGCGGCCTTGGGCGGCATCGGGCCGGGTGACGACACCGACCAGCTCGTGGCGGGAGGCGGCGATCGCGTCCAGGGACGGTACGGCGACCTCCGGCGTGCCTGCGAAGACGACCCTCATCAGAACCCGAACCCGTTCGTCGCGTGCGGCGAGATCTTCACCGTCGGCTTCTCCAGGCCGAACCACTCCGACTCCCGGATCTCCTTCATCGCCGCCTTGCGCGCGGCCTCGTCGAGCCGGTCGATGAACAGGATGCCGTCGAGGTGATCGGTCTCGTGCTGGATGGCTCGGGCGAGCAGCTCAGAGCCCTCGATGGTCACCGGCTCACCGTGCATGTCGAAGCCCTTCGCCACGACCGACAGCGCGCGGCGGCAGTCGAAGGTGATGTCGGGCAGCGAGAGGCAGCCCTCTCCGCCGTCCTGCGTCTCCTCCGACAGGGTCAGGTCCGGGTTGACCAGGTGACCGACCTGGCCGTCGACGTACCAGGTGAAGACCCGAAGGCTCACCCCGATCTGCGGAGCGGCCAGTCCGGCGCCGGGCGCCTCGAGCATGGTGTCGGTCAGATCGGCAACGAGCTTGTGCAGCTCCTTGTCGAAGTCGACGACCTCGATGGCTGGCTTGCGCAGCACGGGGTCGCCGAAGAGTCGGATGGGCTGGACTGCCACTGTTCTCCTAGGTGGTCGAGCGTGTCGGGTCCACAATACGTGGGCTGAGCCTGGCTCAGAGCGTCGGCGGATCGACCTGGACGCGCACCGGGTCGAGCTTGCGCGCCGACCGCACCCGCTGCAGCTCCCCGAGCGCCTCGGTGAGCTTGGTGCCGAGAGACCGCGGGACGCGCACGACCGCGCGCAGCCGTGGCTCGCCGGTGGAGGTCGGCTCGGCAGGCACCGGTCCCAGGACCTCCGCGCCCGGCGGCAGCGCGAGCAGGGTGAGCGCGTCGTCGAGTGCGCCGGGCGTGCCGGTGATCGTGGCCATCCGCGAGGCCGGTGGCAGGTGGGCCTCCTGCCGTGCGGACGCCTCCCGCTGGGCGAACCCGGGCTGGTCCCAGCGCACCAGCGCCTGCAGCACCGGCAGCGCGGGGTCGCCGACGACCAGGAC
This sequence comes from Nocardioides sp. NBC_00368, assembly GCF_036090055.1. NCBI lineage: Bacteria > Bacillati > Actinomycetota > Actinomycetes > Propionibacteriales > Nocardioidaceae > Nocardioides > Nocardioides sp. NBC_00368. Next base: position 912,077 of record NZ_CP107970.1, on the reverse strand, counting down.
CCGCCCGCCGGGCCGCACCAGTCCGGCGGCGTTGCTCCAGCGGCGCAGCGCCTCCTCGTCCGTACGCAGGTCCGGCCGCCCCAGCAGCAGCCAGGTGTCGAGCAGCAGCACCGCGGAATAGCCGCTACCGGTGGTCGAGCCTGTCGAGACCACGGGCTCGGCACCGATCGTCGCGACGACGATGGCAGGGGTCCCCGGCACGGTCTGCTTCACCGCCCCCGCCGACGAGGTGACCACCCGCACCCCGGCGAAGGAGCGACCCATCTCCTCGGCCGTACGCGCCTCGCCGATGATCGGCGCCCGCAGGCCGAATCCTCCACAGGCGCCGCACGCCCATGCCGCCTCGACGTGTCCGCACCAGGCGCACGTCGGCGGCGCGGCCGGTCCGCCGAGCTGCAGCGGCCCCTGACAGGCCGAGCACCTGGCCGGCGTACGGCACCGGTCGCAGGCCAACGAGGCCGCATATCCGCGGCGTGGGGTCTGGAGCAGGACCGGTCCGGTGGCGAGCGCGGCGCGGATCGCCTCGTGCGCCTCGCGGGGCACCCGGGAGGCTCGGGTGAGCGGGTCCTTCTCGAGGTCGAAGTCGGTGTCGCCGGTGATCTCGATGCTCACCCGCTGCCTGGCCAGGGCACGCGTCGGGCGGATCTCCTGGGCCCAGCCGGTCTCGGCCAGGAACCCGGCCTCCACGGTCCGTGCGAAGCCGCCCACGAGCGCGGCCGCCTGCTCCTGCTCGGCCCGCAGCAGCAGCACGTCACGCGCGTGCGGGTAGGGCGAACGCTGCTCGGCGAGCAGGTCGTCGCCGTCGTCCCAGACAACCACGAGCCCGAGGTCGCGCACCGGCGCGAAGGCCGCGGCACGGGTGCCGATCGCCACCTTCACCGCGCCTCGGGAGACCCGCAGGAACTCACGGTAGCGAGACGCCGGCCCGGCGTCGGCGGCCAGCACGGCGTGCCGGCCCTCCCCCAGCACCGCCGTCATCGCGGTGTCGAGGCGGGCGAGGTCCTTCCAGTCGGGCACCACGACCAGCGCACCGCGTCCGGAGGCGAGCGTCGCCGCGGTGGCGTGCGCGATCAAGTCGGCGTGGTCGGTGCCGGCCGCGGCGTGCCAGACCGCGCGCGGCGCTCCGCCGGAGGCCAGGTGTCGCAGGAATGCGGTTGCCGGCTCGTGACCCGCCCACGCAGCGGCCGCGGCAGCGGGATCGAATGCCGGGGCGATCGGCGGGGTCGGTGACGGCTCCTTCTCGGTCGATGCGTGCCGCGGAGGGATCGCGAGCCGGAGCACATCGGCCCGGGGACCTGCGTAGCGCCGGGCGACCGCCTCGCTCAACGCGGCCACCTGCGGGGTGAGCACCACCTCGGAGCTGACCACCCGCTTGAGCGGCTGCAGCTTCGCGTGCTCGGAGGCCTCGGCCCGGGCCACGACGAACCCGTCGACGTCCTTGGGTCCGAACCGCACCTTCACCCGCACCCCGGGCTGCGCCTCCTCGGCCATCGAGGCCGGGACGGCATAGTCGAAGGGCCGGTCCAGGTGGGCCATCGGCAGATCGACGAGAACCTTGGCGACCGGATCGATCTCGGCGGTCTCGGCCTCGGCGGCCTTGCGCGCACGCGTGGCCGCGGCCTTCGCCCGCCCCTCCTTGACCCGGTCGCGAACCAGCCCGGGCAGCTCCAACTCGGCTGCCCCGGCTGCCTCCTGCGGTCCCCGGCTCACAGAGGTCATTTCTACCAGCAGCCGCCGACAGGCAAGTGGCAGCGGCCTCGCGAAAACGTAGTCTGGCGCCCGTCCCACGGGACAGGCGCCAGACTTCTCAGGCAATTCCTGCACTTCTCGGGTGTTGCAATGCCCGAGAAGTGCAGGAATACCCGGTTAACCGGGTATTCCGACCTCAGGCGCCGGCAGCAGCCTTGAGCGCGTCGGCGCGGTCGGTGCGCTCCCAGGTGAACTCGGGGAGCTCGCGGCCGAAGTGACCGTACGCAGCAGTCTTGGCGTAGATCGGGCGGAGCAGGTCGAGGTCGCGCAGGATCGCGGCCGGGCGGAGGTCGAAGACCTCCAGGACGGCCTTCTGGATGTTGGCCTCGGGCACCGTGTGGGTGCCGAAGGTCTCCACGAAGACACCGACGGGCTGGGCCTTGCCGATGGCGTAGGCCACCTGGACCTCGGCGCGACGGGCCAGGCCCGCGGCGACGATGTTCTTGGCCACCCAGCGCATCGCGTACGCAGCCGACCGGTCGACCTTCGACGGGTCCTTGCCCGAGAAGGCACCGCCACCGTGGCGGGCCATGCCGCCGTAGGTGTCGACGATGATCTTGCGGCCGGTCAGGCCGGCGTCACCCATCGGGCCACCGACGACGAAGCGGCCGGTCGGGTTGATGTGGAGCTTGTAGCCGTCGAAGGGGACCGACGCCTTGAACTGCTCGAGCACCGGCTCGATGACGTACTTCTTGATGTCGGCGTGCAGCTGCTCCTGGGTGGTCTCCTCGGAGTGCTGGGTCGAGAGCACGACGGTGTCCACGCGCACGGCGCGGCCCTCGTCGTCGTACTCGATGGTGACCTGGGTCTTGCCGTCGGGACGCAGGTAGTCGAGCGTGCCGTCCTTGCGGACCGCGGTCAGCTTCTCGGCGAGCGTCTGCGCCATCTTGATGGGCAGCGGGAAGAGCTCGGGCGTGTCGTCGCACGCGTAGCCGAACATCAGGCCCTGGTCACCGGCACCCTGCAGGTCGAGCTCGTCGACCGAGGAGTTGAGACGGTGCTCCTCCGCGGTGTCGACGCCCTGGGCGATGTCCTGGCTCTGCGCGCCGATGGCGACCTGCACGCCGCAGGAGTGGCCGTCGAAGCCCTTGAGGGAGGAGTCGTAGCCGATGTCGAGGATCTTCTGGCGCACGAGCTGGGCGACCGGCGCGTAGGCGTCGGTGGTCACCTCGCCCGCGACCACGACCAGGCCGGTGGTGAGCAGGGTCTCGACAGCCACCCGGCTCTTGGGGTCGTGCTCGAGCAGGTAGTCGAGCACGGTGTCGCTGATCTGGTCGGCGATCTTGTCCGGGTGCCCCTCGGTCACCGACTCCGACGTGAAGAGACGTCCGGTCACGTGTAGCTCCGTTTCACAGGTTCGTGTGGTGGTTCAGGTCGATATACGTCAATCGTTCTGGTCGACAAACATAGACCCCGGATCCCAGGACTGCTGCGCTGGTCCTCATCGTGGCGCGGGGCGTGTCGTCAGTTCGTGCGTTGTTCATCCAGGCGTAAGGCGATCTGGTCCCAGATGACCTCTGCCAGAGCGGATTTCGCCCCTTCCTGCACGTCGACGTGGCCTCCGTCCGCATCCAGGATGACCGCCTTGTTGACCTCGCTGCCGAAGACGGCGCCACCGCTGACGTCGTTGACGACGAGCAGGTCGCACCCCTTCCGCTTCAGCTTGGCGGCGGCCAGTTCGAGCACCGAGCCGGTCGCGTCCCCGGTCTCGGCCGCGAAACCCACCACCACCTGACCCGGCTTGGTCCGGTTGTGGGAGATCTCGGCCAGGATGTCGGGGTTCTGCATCAGCTCGATCGTCGGCGCCGAGCCGTCGGAGGCCTTCTTGATCTTGGCCTCGCTCACCCCGGTCGGGCGGAAGTCGGCCGGTGCGGCCGCCATGACGATCGCGTCCGCACCTTCGGCGGCGGAGACGACAGCGTCGCGCAGCTCGGCGGTGGTGCCGACACGTACGACCTTCAGGCCGGCCGGGTCGGGCAGGGTGACGTTGGCCGCGACCAGCGTCACCTCCGCGCCACGGGCGGCCGCCGCACGGGCGATGGCGTAGCCCTGCAGACCCGAGGAACGGTTGCCGAGATAGCGGACCGGGTCGAGGAACTCCCGGGTGCCACCGGCCGAGACCACGACGTGTCGGCCGACCAGGTCGGCCCGGGCACCATGGGCGAGCACCGCGCGGCACAGCTCGAAGATCTCGCTCGGCTCGGGCAGGCGCCCCTTGCCGGTGTCCTTGCCGGTCAGCCGGCCCTCGGCGGGCTCGATGACGATGTTGCCGCGCTCTCGCAGCGTGGCCACGTTGGCCTGGGTGGCCGGGTGCTCCCACATCTCGGTGTGCATCGCCGGGGCGAAGACGACCGGGCAGCGCGCGGTGAGCAGTACGTTGCTGAGCAGATCGTCCGCGAGGCCGTGGGCCGCGCGGGCGAGCGTGTTGGCGGTCGCCGGCGCGACGACCACGAGGTCGGCCTGCTGCCCGATGCGTACGTGCGGGACCTCGGTGATGTTCTCGAAGACGCCGGTGGCGATCTCCTTGCCCGACAGCGCCGCCCAGGTGGGGGCCCCGACGAACTCGAGGGCGGAGGCCGTGGGGACCACGGTCACGTCATGGCCGGACTCGGTGAATCGGCGCAGCAGCTCGGCCGCCTTGTAGGCGGCGATGCCGCCGGCGACCCCTAAGACCACTTTCGGCCGCCTCTCGTCGAGAGCGGCGGCCGGGGTGGTGCTGTGGGTGGACAGCGAAGTGCCTAGATCAGAGGTCGGCGGCAGGCGCGTCGGCAGCAGCGGCCTGAGCGGCGGCAGCCTGGGCGGCCAGCTCGGCCGGGTCGATGTCCTCGCAGGTCAGCAGGTCCTCGTTGATCTCGCGCAGCGCGATCGAGAGGGGCTTCTCCTGAACGTGGGTGTCGACCAAGGGGCCGACGTACTCGAGCAGGCCTTCGCCGAGCTGGGAGTAGTAGGCGTTGATCTGGCGAGCCCGCTGGGCGCTGTAGAGAACCAGCTTGTACTTGCTGTCGGTCTTCGTCAGCAGGTCGTCGATCGAGGGGTTGGTCACGCCCTGGGCGTCGATCTGAGGGGCAGCCACGTGAGCCTCACTTGTCGGCTTGGTCGGATTTCTTGCTCGGGAGCCCGAGCGTCATCAAGGTTACCAACTCTTCGGCTGCCTGATGAACTTCGTGGTTCACGATGGTGACGTCGAACTCCTTCTCCGCCGCCAGCTCGACCCGCGCGGTCTCCAGGCGCCGCTCCCGCTCGGCCTCGGTCTCGGTGCCCCGGCCGACCAGGCGACGTACGAGCTCGTCCCAGCTCGGCGGGGCGAGGAACACGAAGATGGCCTCGGGCATGGTCTCGCGCACCAGCCGGGCGCCCTGCAGGTCGATCTCGAGCATCGCCGGGCGGCCCTCGGCCAGCGCCTTGACGACGGGACCGCGCGGGGTGCCGTAGCGGGCCATGTTGTGGACCGTGGCCCACTCCAGCAGCTCCCCGCCGGCGATCATCGCGTCGAACTCCTCGTCGGAGACGAAGAGGTAGTGCACCCCGTGGACCTCGCCCTCGCGAGGCTTGCGGGTCGTCGCCGAGACGGACAAGAAGACCTCGGGGTGGTCGTCGCGGACCGCCGCGGAGACGGTGCCCTTGCCGACCGCGGTCGGGCCGGCCAGGACCACCAGTCGCTTCTCCTGGCTCTCGCCGGCTCCGGTCGGGGCCTTCTCGTCCGTCATCAGACTCATCGGCGAGCGAACTCCTCGACCAACGCGGCCACCTGCTTGGGGCCGAGGCCCTGCACACGGCGGCTCATCGCGATGCCGAGACGCTCCATCATCTGGGTTGCCCGCACCTCACCGAGGCCGGGGTGGGAGGTCAGCAGGTCGATCACCTTCATCTTGCCGACGACCTCGTTCTTCTTCCCCTCCTCGATGACCTCGATGACGGACATGCCGCCAGTGCGGACCTTGTTCTTGACAGCAGCCCGCTCCTGGCGCGAGGCCGCGGCTTTGGCGAGCGCGGCAGCGCGCTGTTCAGGGGTGATGTCCGGAGGCAGAGCCACGAAGACTCCCTTTCACGATCAAATGTGTAGTCAACAGGGCAACCGGGTCGCGCGGTACAGGGATCGTGCCCCCCGGCTGAGCGCTGAAAGTAAGCGCTCGCGCCAATCTAGCCATTACGTTGCCGGGGCGGCAATCGGGGTCGCCTATCTGGTGTCCATCTGGTTCCCAAGATGGTTCCCACGATGGTTCAGAGGGTCAGCGACGTGTGACAGACGTCCCGGGCGTGCTGCTGGACGCGTACGGACGCCTCCTGGGTCTTCGTGCTGCTCACCTTCGTGGCCGCGTCGGCGATCCTCTTCGCCTCGGCGTCGCCGACGCCCTCGGGCGGCTCGCCGTCCTCGAACTCGTCGGCCGAGACGCCGGCGTCGTCCAGAGCGGTGCGGAGCCCCGAGATCGCCCCGGTGAGCGTCTTCCAGTCCTTCTCGATGTCGTCGGGGGCGTTGCTCTCGAGGTCCTCGAAGACCGGCAGGGCCGCGATCAGGCCATCCGTGCCGCCCTCCCCCAGCGTGTTCGTCAGCTCCTCCTGGTGCCCTCTCAGGGACTCGCAGTAGCTCTCGATCGGGTCACCGCACGAGCTCAGGCTCGTGGCGAGGATCGGCAGGACGAGGAGTCGGGCGGCCATCCGGAGACTGGTCATCGGCCTAGTTTGTCAGGCACGGGGGTGGGCGGTTGGTCTAGGTATGCAGCGGAACCGTCTCTTCCCGTGCGGAGCTCCGCTTGGGAAGCGACGGTTCGTCTGCATACCTAGACGAACCGGCGGCCGTCAGCCGAGCTCGTCCCGCAGCCGCAGCGCCTCGTCGCGCAGCGCGGCCACGTCCGGACCCTTCCGCAGCAGCCCGCGGCTGGTGCTGGCGACCACGTGGGCGTTGGCGGAGCCGAAGATCCGGGCGAGGTCGCCCGGGGTGCCGCCCTGCTCACCGAAGCCCGGCGCCAGGATGGGGCCGTTGAACCCGAAGTCGTACGCCACGCCGGCACCGTCCGCACCGTCGATCGTCGCGCCGACGACCGCGCCGAAGGAGCCCAGCGGCGTCTCGGCCTCGTTGAGCCGGCGCAGATGGTCGAGCATCACCCGGCCGACGCTGCGGCCGTCCTCGACCGTCGCGTGCTGCACCTCGGGGCCCTCCTTGTTGGAGGTCAGGGCGAGCACGAACAGCCCGGCGTCGAACTTCGTGGCTGTCTCGACGAACGGCGTCAGCGACCCGAAGCCCAGGTAGGGGCTCACCGTCACCGCGTCGGAGCCCAGCGGGCTGGCGGGATCGAGGTAGGCGTCGGCGTAGGCCTGGCTGGTGGAGCCGATGTCACCGCGCTTGATGTCGAGGAGCACCAGCGCACCGGCGGCCTTCGACTCGGCGATGACCCGCTCCAGGACGGCGACGCCACGCGAGCCGAAGCGCTCGTAGAAGGCGCTTTGCGGCTTGACGACGGGGACGTACGGAGCGAGGCCCTCGACCGCGGTCAGGGCGAACCTCTCCAGGCCGGCGAGGTCGTCGTTGAGCCCCCAGTCGAGGAGCAGCGAGGCGTGCGGGTCGATCCCGGCACAGAGTCGCCCGCGCTCGGCGAGCGCTGCGACGTAACGGGCACCGAAGCTCATCGAGCCACCCCGTTCGCGATCCGGCGGGCGTAGAGCGGGCCCTCGTAGATGAACCCGGTGTAGCCCTGGAGCAGGTCGGCACCGGCCGCGAGGCGCTCGCGGGCGTCCTCGACGGTGGCGATGCCACCCACGCCGACCAGAGTCATCTCGGGGCTGACCCGACTGCGGAGCAGCCGCAGGACGTCGAGCGCCCGCGCCTTCAGCGGGGCACCCGAGAGGCCGCCGGCACCGGCCGCGGTGATCTCGGCGGGCGAGGAGAGGAGATGCTCGCGGCCGATGGTGGTGTTGGTCGCGATGATCCCGTCCAGACCGATGGCGCTGGCCAGATCGGCGACCTCGACCACGTCGGAGTCGGCCAGGTCTGGCGCGATCTTGACCAGCAGCGGGACCCGGTGCTTGGTGACCTGGTCGGCGATCGAGCGCACGTGCTCCAGCAGCGGCTGCAGCTTCTCGACGGACTGCAGGCTGCGCAGGCCGGGCGTGTTGGGCGAGGAGACGTTGACGACCAGATAGTCGGCGTAGGGCGCCAGCAGCCGCGCCGACTTGGCGTAGTCGGCCTCGACCGCGGCCTGGTCGTCCTCGGGCACGAGCTTCGTCTTGCCGATGTTGATGCCGAGGATCGGCCCGCCGGTGGCCGTGCCGCGCCGCTCCAGGCGGCTGGCCAGCCGGGCGGCGACCGCCTCGGCACCGTCGTTGTTGAAGCCCATCCGGTTGATCACCGCGCGGTCGGCGGGCAGCCGGAAGAGCCGCGGAGCCGGGTTGCCCGGCTGGCCCTCACCGGTGACGGTGCCGATCTCCACGTGGCCGAAGCCGAGCCCGCCCAGGGCGTCGATCCCGACCGCGTTCTTGTCGAAGCCCGCGGCCAGCCCGATCACGTTCGGGAAGGTGAGCCCCATGGCGTGCACCGGGGAACCCGGCGTACGCGTCCTGGACAGCGCCGGGCCGGCGGCCCGAATCGCGGCGAACGCCTGCTGGTGGACCCGCTCCGGATCGGTCTTCGTCAGGACCTTGTCGAACAGCGTCCGATAAGCCCTCATGCCGCCACCTCCGTAGAGGAGGAGCAACGATACGGACGCGGCAGCATTTTGCCCTGATTGTTCGCTCGCTTGCGCTCGCTCACCGGGCCGACACCCCGCCGTCGTGGTGGCCGACGACGTCGCGCCATTCCTGCAGGCTGCGTACGTCGATCTCACCGCGCCGCAGCGCCTCGATGCCCTGCACCGCGGCGCCGAGGCCCTGGACCGTGGTGATGCAGGCGATGTTGGCCATCACCGCGGCCGTGCGGATCTCGTAGCCGTCCATGCGGGCGGACTTGGCGTTGGAGGTGCCGTTGGGCGTGTTGATGACCAGGTCGACCTCGCCGCCGAGGATCCGCTGCACGGTGGTCTTCTCGCCGTCGGGACCGACACCCTCGGAGTGCTTGCGCATCTGCCGGGTGGCGACGCCGTTGCGGCGCAGCACCTCGGCGGTGCCCTCGGTCGCGAAGATCTCGAAGCCGTGGTCGGCGAGCACCTTGATCGGGAAGATCATGGTGCGCTTGTCGCGGTTGGCCATGCTGACGAAGATCCGTCCGGACGTCGGCAGCGGGCCGAACGCGCCGGCCTGGCTCTTGGCGAACGCGCGGCCGAAGTCGGAGTCGAGCCCCATCACCTCGCCGGTCGACTTCATCTCCGGGCCGAGCACGGTGTCGACCTGCTGGCCCTCGGGCGTGCGGAACCGGTTGAACGGCATGACCGCTTCCTTGACCGCGATCGGCTGGTTGGGAGGCAGCGCTCCCCCGTCACCGGTCGTCGGCAGCACCCCGGCCGTACGCAGCTCCGCGATCGACTCGCCGAGCATCACCCGCGCCGCGGCCTTGGCCAGCGGCGTCGCGGTCGCCTTGGAGACGAACGGGACGGTGCGCGAGGCGCGCGGGTTGGCCTCGATGACGTAGAGCACGTCGGAGCCGAGTGCGTACTGGATGTTGAGCAGGCCGCGTACGCCCACACCTTCGGCGATCGCCAGGGTGGCGGTGCGGATCCGCTCGACCTCGGCCGCGCCGAGGGTGATCGGCGGCAGCGCGCAGGAGGAGTCGCCGGAGTGGATCCCGGCCTCCTCGATGTGCTCCATGACGCCACCCAGGAACAGGTCGGTGCCGTCGTAGAGGGCGTCGACGTCGATCTCGACCGCGTCGTCGACGAACTTGTCGACCATCACCGGCTTGTCCGGGGTGACCTCGGTCGCGGCCTCGATGTAGGAGCGCAGCGCCTCGTCGTCGTAGACGATCTGCATGCCCCGGCCACCGAGGACGTAGGAGGGACGCACCAGGACCGGGTAGCCGATCTCGGCAGCGATCTCGCGGGCCTCGTTGAAGGTGGTGGCCATGCCGTGCTTCGGCGCGACCAGGCCGGCCTTGTGGAGCACCCGGCCGAAGGCGCCGCGCTCCTCGGCGAGGTGGATCGCCTCGGGGCTGGTGCCGACGATCGGTACGCCGTTGTCCTTCAGCGCCTGCGCGAGACCGAGCGGGGTCTGGCCACCGAGCTGGCAGATGACGCCGACGACGGGGCCGGCCTGCTGCTCGGCGTGGACGATCTCGAGCACGTCCTCCAGGGTGAGCGGCTCGAAGTAGAGCCGGTCGGAGGTGTCGTAGTCGGTGCTCACCGTCTCCGGGTTGCAGTTGACCATGACGGTCTCGTAGCCGGCCTCGCTCAGCGCGAGGGAGGCGTGCACGCAGGAGTAGTCGAACTCGATCCCCTGGCCGATCCGGTTGGGACCGGAGCCGAGGATGATCACGGCCTCCTTCTCCCGGGGCGCCACCTCGGTCTCCTCGTCGTAGGAGGAGTAGTGGTAGGGCGTACGTGCCTCGAACTCGGCCGCGCAGGTGTCGACGGTCTTGTAGACCGGGCGGATGTTCAGCGCGTGGCGGACGCCGCGGACGACGTCCGCGGTCATGCCGCGCATCTTGCCGAGCTGGTAGTCGGAGAAGCCGTGGCGCTTGGCGTAGCGGAGCACGTCGGCGGTCAGCTCGGGCGCCGCGATGATCTCCTGGGCGATCTCGTTGATCAGGAAGAGCTGGTCGATGAACCAGGGGTCGATCTTGGTGGACTCGAAGATCTCCTCCGGCGTCGCGCCGGCGCGGATCGCGTCCATGACCCGCTTCAGACGACCGTCGGTCGGGGTCTTGATCTCCTCGAGCAGCGCGGGCTTGTCGAGCTCGACGACCTCCTGGGTCCAGTCGAAGACCGCCTCGGGCTTCTCCAGGGACCGCAGCGCCTTCTGGAGAGCCTCGGTGAAGTTGCGGCCGATCGCCATCGCCTCGCCCACGCTCTTCATGTGCGTGGTCAGCGTGGTGTCGGCACCCGGGAACTTCTCGAAGGCGAACCGCGGGACCTTGACCACGACGTAGTCGAGGGTCGGCTCGAAGGACGCGGCGGTCGAGCCGTTCGGCCCGGTGGTGATGTCGTTCTCGATCTCGTCGAGGGTGTAGCCGATCGCGACCTTGGCGGCGATCTTGGCGATCGGGTAGCCGGTCGCCTTCGAGGCCAGCGCGCTCGAGCGGGAGACGCGGGGGTTCATCTCGATGACGATGATCCGGCCGTCGGCCGGGTTGACGGCGTACTGGATGTTGCAGCCGCCGGTGTCCACGCCGACGGCGCGGATGATGCCGATCGCGAGGTCACGGAGCTTCTGGTACTCACGGTCGGTCAGCGTCATCGCGGGCGCGACGGTGATCGAGTCGCCGGTGTGCACGCCCATGGGGTCGAGGTTCTCGATGGAGCAGACGATGACCGAGTTGTCCTTGCGGTCACGCATGACCTCGAGCTCGTACTCCTTCCAGCCGAGGATCGACTCCTCCAGGAGCACCTCGGTGGTCGGGCTGGCGGCGAGGCCGGCGCCGCCCAGGCGCCGCAGGTCGGCCTCGTTGAACGCGAAGCCCGAGCCGGAGCCACCCATGGTGAAGCTCGGCCGGATGACCAGCGGGTAGCCGAGCACCTCGGCGCCGGCGAGCAGGTCGTCGATGCTGTGGCAGATGACCGACTTGGCGCTCTCGCCGCCGAGCTCGGCGACGATCTTCTTGAACTCCTCGCGGTTCTCACCACGCTGGATCGCGTCGATGGTCGCGCCGATCAGCTCGACGTCGTACTTCTCCAGGATGCCGCGCTCGTCGAGCGCCACCGCGCAGTTGAGCGCGGTCTGGCCGCCGAGGGTCGCCAGCAGCGCGTCGGGGCGCTCCTTGGCGATGACCTTCTCGACGAACTCGGGGGTGATCGGCTCGACGTAGGTCGCGTCGGCGAACTCCGGATCGGTCATGATCGTGGCCGGGTTGGAGTTGACCAGGACGACCCGGATCCCCTCCTCGCGCAGCACGCGACAGGCCTGGGTGCCGGAATAGTCGAACTCGCAGGCCTGGCCGATGACGATCGGGCCGGAGCCGATCACGAGCACGGACTTGATGTCTTCGCGCTTGGGCATCGCTCAGACCTCCTTCGCCATGAGAGAGATGAACCGGTCGAAGAGGTAGGCGGCATCGTGCGGGCCGGCCGCTGCCTCCGGGTGGTACTGGACGGAGAAGCCCTTGAGCTTCCCGGTGTCGGCGTCCTTGAGCTCGAGGCCCTCGACGCAGTCGTCGTTGAGGTTGACGTGGGAGACGGTCGCGATGCCGTACTCGGTCTTCGTCTCCTCGCCGATCGGCGCGTCCACGGCGAAGCCGTGGTTGTGGGCGGTCACCTCGACCTTGCGGGTGGTGAGGTCCATGACCGGCTGGTTGATCCCGCGGTGACCGTACTTCAGCTTGTACGTCCCGAAGCCGAGCGCGCGGCCGAAGAGCTGGTTGCCGAAGCAGATGCCGAAGTAGGGGATGTCCTCGGCCAGCGCCGCCTTGAGCAGCTCGACCTGGCCGGTGGTCGCGGCCGGGTCGCCGGGGCCGTTGGAGTAGAAGAGTCCGTCGGGATTCGTGGCGAGGACGTCCTCGAGGGTCGCGGTCGCCGGGAGCACGTGCACCTCGATGCCGCGCTCGGCCATCCGCTCCGGGGTCATCTCCTTGATGCCGAGGTCGAGGGCCGCGACGGTGAACCGCTTCTCGCCCTGCGCGGGGACGACGTACGCCTCCTGGGTGCTGACCGCGTCGGAGAGGTTCGCACCGCTCATCTCGGCGGAGGCGAGCACCTTCTTCAGCAGGGCCTCGGGGTCGGTCTCGATCGTCGAGATTCCGACACGCATCGCGCCGCGCTCACGCAGGTGGCGGGTCAGGGCGCGGGTGTCGATGCCCGCGATGCCCACGACGGACTGGTCGCGGAGGTCGTCGTCGAGGGTGCGCTGGGCGCGCCAGTTGGAGGGGACGCGGGCCGGGTCGCGGACGACGTATCCGGCCACCCAGATCCGACGGGACTCGGGGTCCTCGTCGTTCACGCCGGTGTTGCCGACGTGCGGGGCGGTCATGACGACCACCTGCTGGTGGTAGCTCGGGTCGGTCAGCGTCTCCTGATAGCCCGTCATGCCGGTGGAGAAGACCGCCTCACCGAAGGTCTCACCCTCGGCACCGAACGACTCCCCCCGGAACGATCGACCATCCTCGAGTACGAGGAGTGCTTCTTTGTGGGCATGCAGCGGCACGCCGTACCTCCTTCTCCGCCTCACGGGACGGTGCTTAAAGGATGTCGGTCAACTTGCTGGTGACAGTATCAAGCAGATGCCGGTTGACGGCAGTTGGCGTCCGCCGCGTACGCCAGCATGTGACGTACGCGGCAGTCGCACCGGGTTGAACGCGCTCAGCTGTGCGAGTGGGGCGGCACGACCGCGCCCTCGGACGGCTGCACGATCACGAAGCCGGCGCCGTGGAACGCGACCTGGAACGCCTCGCCGCTGCCGCGGCCGATGAGCGCACCGGCGGTGAACGACTTCTGCAGGCTGGTCTGCAGGCCGAGGGACCAGCCGACGACAGCATTGGTGTCGGTGAAGGTCGGGGCCTCGCCCGCGTTGAGGACCACCGGGTCGCCCTCGGTGGTGACCGCGACCCAACCGGTGCCGCGCAGGGTCGTGTTGAAGAGGCCGCCGGTGAGCATGCCGGCGCCCTGGACCCGCTCGATGTTCCACTGCAGGCTGTTGGAGAAGGCGAGCACGTGGTCGCCGTTGATCGAGATGCCCGAGTTGTTCAGCTGGAGGATGTGGACCTCCTTGGCCGCGTCGGCCAGGAAGACGTCGCCCTGGCCCTCGACACCCATCAGGCTGAGACCCTCACCGGTGACGGCCTTCTTGAGGAACTTCCCCACGCCGCCGCCCTGGTACTTGAACTGCACGTTGCCCTGGTAGGCCACCATCGAGCCCTGGCGCGCCTGGAACGGCTCGCCCACGCGTACGCGCAGAAGCTTCTTGTTCTGCAGCACCGCGCCGTTGCCCTCGATCTCGGAGAAGCGACCGTCGATCAGGTCACCGGAGATCCCCGCGAACGCGTCGCCCGCGGGCTGCTGGGCCTGGGCGGGCTGCTGCCCGTACTGGGCCTGCTGCGCCTGGGCGTGGTCGCCGTACGCCGCCTGCACGGCCTGCGCCGACCCGACCTGCGTCGGAGCCTCCTGCTCCACGGTGGCCTGAGGCGGCGCCAGGGGCGCCGTCGACTGCTGCCCGCCCGTGGACACGTGCTCGGTCCACTGGCTCCCGTCGTAGTAGCGAAGCTCGGCCTGTCCGGTCGGGTCCGGGTACCACGCTGCGTCCGTCATCTCTAACCCTTGCGTTCACGGACCCACATCGGTCCTTCTCGCCTCCATCCTGGCATGTGCCTGATGCGCGACTCACCGGTGTTCCACACGCTCGCCCTAATCTGTGACCGTGATGACCAGGTTCGGGGCGGCCGACGTCCATTACCCGACATCCGGTGGGGGGCATGCCGCACTCGTGGTGAGCGACGAGGCGGCGCTTTGCGAGATCGTCGAGCAACATACGGCCTGGCTCGACGAGGTCGCCGACTACACCCCAGGCAGGTTCTACGAACGCGAACTGCCCGCGCTGACCGCCCTCCTCGCCGACGTCGATCCGCTCGATGTGCTGATCGTCGACGGGTACGTCGACCTTGCCCCGGACGGAACACCCGGTCTGGGGTGGCACGTATGGAAGGCCGGACTCGCTCCGGCGGTGATCGGCGTCGCCAAGACCGCATTTCGCAGCGCCAGCCACGCCGAGCCCGTTCTCCGCGGAACCTCGACCAGACCGCTGTACGTCACGGCCGCAGGCATGTCGCAGGCCGATGCCGCCGATCTTGTTCGCACCATGTCCGGCTCAGCCCGTCTCCCCGAGGCCCTACGACTTGTCGACCGACTCGCCCGGTCGGCGCACTGACCGGTCGGTCTCTGGATCAGCCGCCGGCATTCGTGCAAGAACTGCTTGCACCATCGCTGCGAGAGCCCTCTTCGAGCACCCTGGCGTTCAGCCATCTGACGGCAACCAACAGGGACAGGCCCGGAGTGAGGCTCAGGCTCCGAGAGTCTTCAGCTTGTCGAGCATCCGGCCCATGTGCGGGTCGAACGATCCTGGGTCGGCGGCGCGGATCTCGGACGGTGTCCATCAGCGCGCTGCGGCGTACTCCCGCTCGTCGGGTCGCAGCGGCTGGTGGCGGTCGTGAGCAAGGACGAACCAGAGGCTGACGTCGGTGTGCACGTCGGGCCGGTCCGGTCGGGTGTTGGTGATGGTGACCAGGAGCGGGCGCGGGCCGAGGGCGGGATGAACGCAGCCTCGACGCCGAGCTCCTCGATGCACTCGCGGCGTACGGTCTCGGCGGGATTCTCGCCGGGCTCGACATGGCCGCCGGAGGGTAGCCAGAGGCCGGACTTGCGGTGATCGCCCAGCAGCACGTGGCCGCTGACCGGGTCGACGAGCAGGAAGTAGGAGACCAGGTGCTTGGCCGGCGCGGTCGGGGCGGTGCTGCGCCGGAAGACGTCGTCGGTCATGCACAACCACGCCGACGCCTCGGCGATGTGGCCGATCTCCACGGCGTCCATCGGCTCGATCGAGTCCACCATGATCGCGATGTCGGTCAACAGTCGGTCCTCCGGGCTCATGGTCGAGCACCCTAGAGGCGAGCACCGACACCACGACTCCGCCCGGAAGCGGTTGAGTGCGACACGATGTGACGGTTGTCGCAGGTCATTGCGTTGCATGAGGCGCGCCGCTAGCGTTTCGATGTTTCATCACGATTACGTGCGGGGGTACGCAATGACCGAGACGTCGATCAGCATCGACGAGGAGCTGTTGGCCGAGGCGAGGAAGATCGCCGGCACGACGACCAACCAGGCTGCGATCGACCACGCGTTGCGTGACCTGGTCGAGCGGGAGGCCGCCGCCGCGGAGTTCGACCGCATCGTCGAGCGCGAGCTCGGCGACACGAAGGTCACGCTGGAGTTCTGACCTCCCCGAGCGCGTCCAGCGGGATCGGCCAGAAGTCGTGGTCGGTCGCGAGGTGGACGACATCGAGCGGCACCTCCGCCAGGACACACGCGTCGTAGAGCTCGGCGGCGTTCTTCCGGTCTGAGCGGTTCGGTGGGCCACCGCCCGGCCGGCACAGCAGGAGCTCGACCCTGTCGAAGCCGTGCGCATCGATCAGGTCATGCAGCATCGTGGCGAGGTTGGCGGCACCGTCACCGGCGATCTCCACCGGCAGCCCCTCGATCTGGCACAGCTGCGGGAACGGGATCCCGTCGGGGTCGACCAACATGAACCACAGCCGTGGCTCTGGCCAGCCGAGCGGGTTGATCAGATGTCGCCAGGCGGCCTCGACGTCGGCCTGGGTGCGGAGGACGGGAGCGTACGGGAGCTTGTCGGTCATGGGTCTACGGCACCATGGCCCGCACGCGAGGACAACGACGTTCCGAAGCCCTGTGGATAACGCTGCTCATCCACAGGGCTTCGCTCGTAAGTGGCCCGTCAGCGCCCTGTTCAGGGCACGAGGTGGTGCTCCGGGCCGACCCAGCGTCGGCGCAGCCACCGGTCGTGGGAGGCGACGACGACGGTGCCCGCTGTGACACCGATCGCCTCCTCCAGCTCGCCTGCCAGGGTGAGCGAGATGTGGTTGGTCGGCTCGTCGAGGAGCAAGAGGTCCGGACCGGTAGCGATCGCGATCGCCAGGTCCAGCCGGCGACGCTGCCCGACGCTCAGCGCACCGACGGGCCGGTTGAGGTCGCGCGGGTGGACCAGGCCGAGGTCGCGCAGCGGCACCTCGGTCGCCAGGACCTCCCCCACCGACTCGCGGTAGACGTCGGCGACCTTGCGGCGCAGGTCTCCGAACTGCGGGTCCTGGGTGAGCTCCTCGACGTGTCGTGCACTGACCTGGACGTCTCCCGAGGCGGGCTTCACCCGGCCGGAGATCACCCCGAGCAGCGTGGACTTGCCGCTGCCGTTGGGCCCGGTGATCAGCAGGTGCTCCCCCGCCGTGATGTCGAGGACCGGCAGGCTGAGCCGCTCCTCGACCACCAGGTCACGCACGACGACCATCCGCCCGCTCGCCCCGGCAGCCGACAGCGCGGCGTTGAGGCGCAACGGCGGAGGCGGCTTGCGTACCTGTGTCTCCTCGGCCTCCTCCAGCCGCCGGTTGGCGTCCTTCTTGCGGCGGGCGAGGGTGCGCTCGACGTTGCTGCCCTTGAACTTGTAGATGAACTTGTCGTTGTCGGTCGGGCCGCGGTTGTGGGCGATCGCGTCGTTGCCGATCTTCGTCGCCGTGCGCAGACGCTTGAGCTCCTCCTGCTGCTCGGCGTACGTCTGTTCCCACCGCTCGCGCGCAGCTTTCCGCGCCTCCTCGTAGTCGCTCCATCCGCCTCCGAAGAGCCGCCCGCCGGCACCGTCTGTGCCGAAGGCGGTCGGGTCGAGGTCGAAGAGCCCGGTGGCGACCTCGTCGAGGAAGACCCGGTCGTGGGAGGCCATCAGGACGACGCCGGGCAGATCGCGCAGAAACTCCCCCAGCACCGTGACCGCCTCGTCGTCGAGGTGATTGGTCGGCTCGTCGAGCAGCAGCGCGTCGGGCCGTCGCGTGATCGCGGTCGCCAGCGCCAGCCGAGTCCGCTGCCCGCCCGAGAGCGTGCTGATCGGACGATCGCGGTCCAGCCCGCTCAGACCGAGCCGCTCCGCGGCCAGGACGGCCCGGCGGTCGGCGTCCCACGCGTCGTGGGCGACAGCAAAGTCGAGGGCGCGCGCGTACGTCTCGGCGACCTCGGGGTCGTCGAGCCGATCGGCGAGGGTCTCGACCGTCGCGACGGCCTCGCGCAGAGGGCGCAGCGTGGTGGCGAGCACGTCCTCGATGCTCGCCTCGTCGCCGAACGGCGGCTCCTGCGGCAGCCAGACGAGGTCGTCCGGCGCCTCGAGCGTGCCTGTGCGTTGGGCGCTGGTGGGAAGCCGGCGTGCGATAGCGCGGAGCAGCGTGGACTTGCCGGCGCCGTTCTCCCCCACGAGAGCGATCCGCTCGCTCGGGGAGACGGTGAGGTCGATCCCGGTGAGAACGGAGCCGCTGCGGAAGGAGACGGAGAGGTCGCGGACGACGATGGGATTCATAGACATGAGAGCGCTGGCCTTCGGGTTCGAGGACGACCCGCCGGGCAGATGCCTCGGGCGCGGGTCGGAGGTCAGCGCGAGATCTTCATGATGGCAAAAGCCTACGCGGCGGACGCCTGCGCCGTCCAACCGATTAGCCGAACACGGCTAACCGCGCAGGATCTTCTCCATGGCCTTGCCCTTGGCCAGCTCGTCGACCAGCTTGTCGAGGTAGCGCACCTGGCGCATGACCGGGTCCTCGATGTCCTGGACCCGGACGCCACAGACGACGCCGGTGATCAGCTCCGAGGCCGGGTTGAGGTCGGCGGCGGCGAAGAACTCCGCGAAGCTCGTCTCCGCCTCGATGTGCTTGGCGATCGCCTCGTCGTCGAAGCCGGTCAGCCAGGTGATCACCTGGTGCAGCTCGGCCGTGGTGCGGCCCTTCCTCTCGACCTTCGTCACGTAGTGCGGGTAGACGGAGCCGAAGGGCATCTTGTAGACGCGCTCGAGGTTATCCACGCTGCCGACTTTAACTCCGTTGCCAGGGCTGTCACGACAGCCCGGCCAATCGATAGGCGACCAAGCTCCCGGCGACCGCAACGTTGAGACTCGCACCCCATCCGACCATCGGGATCTCGATGCACTCGTCGACCTCGGCGAGCACGTCGTCGGGCACCCCGTTGTGCTCATGGCCGAGCAATACCACCGTCGGCTGCCGCGCCGGCGTCAGCCGGGTGAGCGGAGTCGCACCATCCGCGAGCTCAACGGCCACGATCCGCTTGCCGACATCACGCTGCGCCACGATCCATGCCTCCTTGCTGGGCGCTACCCAGTGAACGCATGGCCGCCGTCCACGCAGCGTGTCGCCGACCTGGAGTGCATCGAGATAGTGCCTGGTGCGCGGCACCGCCAGACATGCTCCAATCGCGTCGCAGGTGCGAAGGAGAGTGCCGAGGTTCGCGTCGTACGCGACCCACAGCGGCGCGAGGACCAGATGGTCCCAGCAGGAATGGCGACCAGGTCGGCGCTTGGCCCGCAGCTCGCGTGGCTTGGTCTTGGCCCCGCTCATCGGCGCGAGGTGGTGGCTCCTGACACGTTCATCACAAGGGGCGCCTTTCAGCGGCGGCGCCGAGCCATCGACGTACGACTGTTCCTCGGTGAGGATAGACCCACTCCGGCATTCACCTGAAGGGAGTTTCTGAGGGCGCCGCCGTTGTTCAGTGCGGCCGCTCCGCGACGAGCTGGTACATCCCGGCGATACGTACGAACGGCTCCTGGTCGCACAGCTCGCGCTCGAGCTCGAGGAGGCGGTCGAAGTGGGCGGGGTCGTGCTTGGCGGCGTCGTCGGTGAGGAGGTCGTTGGCGATCCTGGTGCCGAACCGGCCGGTGAGCCGCAGGCCCGCGGCGGCGAGCTCGGCCTCGAGGTCGCCCATCGACACCTTTCGTACGTCATGGTCGAAGGTCACGGCACGCTTGGTGTCCGCGCGCAGCTCGGTCAGCGCGGCCTGCGGACCGCCCGTGACCAGCTGGCGCAGCACCATGCTCGCCGGGTTGGGGACCATCACCGAGAGCCGGCCGCCGGGGCGGACCGCAGCTGCCAGGCGGCGTACGTCTCCGGCGTCGGCGGGACGGTAGTGGAGCACGAAGTGGCACAGCACAAGGTCCCACTCGCCATCGGGGAGATCATCGACGCCACCGACGAGCGTGGTGAGCGAGGCACCGGCCTCCGCCGCCCGACGCTTCGCCTCGGCCAGCCACGACTCGGACGGGTCGAGGATGGTGACCTCGTGCCCGGCCAGGGCCAGCGGCAGCGCGTCCATCCCGTCGCCACCACCGACGTCCAGGATCCGGAGCCCCTCCCCCAGCTCCGCGCACTGGCGTCGCAGGATCTCCTCGACCACGGTGTAGCGGATCCGGCCCCACGGGGTTGCCGTGTAGGCGCGCCACTGCGCGAGCCTGTCGGAGAAGACGTCACTCATGACGGCAGACCCTACCCACTGCGTGGCCAAGCCGTCCGGCGGCACTTTCCCGCCATGGCGGGAAAGTGCCGTCCAGGAAGGAGCTCAGTCCCCGCATTTCCCCACCATGGCGGGGAAATGCCCCGCCCTCAGCCGAAGGTGCGTGCGCCGCGCAGCCACGTACCGACCACCTGGCCGGTGAGCTTGCGGTCGTGCCAGGGGTTGTTGCGGGAGAGCGAGAGCGAGCGGTCCCGGTCGACGACGTAGGTCGCGGCCGGGTCGACCAGGGTCAGGTTGGCCGGCTCGCCGACCTCGATCGGGCGGCCGTGGCCATCCAGACCGGCGATGCGGGCCGGGGCCGTGGACATCACCCGGGCGACGCCGGCCCAGTCCAGCAGCCCCGAGGAGACCATCACCGTGGAGACGACCGAGAGCGCCTCCTCGAGCCCGAGCATCCCGAAGGCGGCATCGACGAAGGCGTGCTCCTTGTCCTGGCGCGCGTGCGGGGCATGATCGGTGGCGACCGCGTCGATGGTGCCGTCGGCCAGCGCCGAGCGCAGTGCCTCGACGTCCTCGGCGGGACGCAGCGGCGGGTTGACCTTGAAGGTCGGGTCGTAGCCGGCGAGCAGGTCGGTGGTGAGCAGCAGGTGGTGCGGAGTGACCTCGGCGGTGACCGCCCAACTGCCGTCCTTCTCGGCCTGGGCCTTCGCCCAGCGCAGCACCTCGACGGTGCCGGCGGTAGAGGCGTGGGCGACGTGGACGCGCGAACCGGTGTGGCGGGCGAGCATCACGTCACGAGCGACGATGACCTCCTCGGCGACACCCGGCCAGCCAGGCAGACCGAGCCGGCCGGAGAGCTCGCCCTCGTGGCAGCAGGCCGAGCCGTAGGGGGCCAGCGACGGGTCCTGGGAGTGCTGGGAGATCACGCCGCCGAACGCCTTGACGTACTCCAGCGCCCGCCGCATCACCCGCGGGTCGGAGACACAGCGGCCGTCGTCGGAGAAGACCGTGACGCCGGCGCGCGACCGGTTCATCAACGCAAGCTCTGCCAGCTCCTCGCCGCCCAGGCCCTTCGTCACCGCACCGACCGGGAACACGTCGGCCAGCCCCGCCTCGCGGCCGAGCTCCCACACCGAGACCGCGGCCTCCGCGGTGTCGGTGACCGGGGAGGTGTTGGCCATCGCGAGCACGGCGGTGAAGCCGCCCGCAGCGGCCGCGGCGGCACCGGAGGCGACCGTCTCGGCGTCCTCGCGGCCAGGCTGACGCAGGTGGGTGTGCAGGTCCACCAGACCCGGGAGGAGGACGAGGCCCGAGGCGTCGACGACCTCGTCCGCGGTGGCGGAGACCGTGCCGACTTCCTGGATCACTCCCCCGTCGACGTACACATCGGTCGGCTCGGCCCCGAGGACGGAGGCACCCTTGATCAACAGGCTCATGCGGACTCCTCGCCGGCAAGCAGGTGGTAGAGGACGGACATCCGGATCGCGACCCCGGCCGAGACCTGGTCGAGGATCCGGGAGGAGGCGGCGTCGGCGGCCTCGGGAGAGATCTCCAGGCCACGGTTCATCGGGCCGGGGTGCAGGATCGGCACGCCTTCGCGCAGCATGCCGAGCCGCTGACGGGTGAGCCCGTAGCCGACGGTGTACTCCCTCGAGGTCGGGAAGTAGCCGCCGCTCATCCGCTCCCGCTGGACGCGCAGCATCATCACCGCGTCGACCTCGGGCAGCACGTCGTCCAGCGAGTAGGAGGTCGCGAAGCCGTCGGCCTTGGCCCACTCGCCGATACCCGACGGCATCAGCGTGGGCGGCGCGACCGCGACGACGGAGGCACCGAGCTTGCTCAGCGACTTCACGTTGGACCGGAACACCCGAGAGTGGGTCAGGTCGCCGACGATCGCGATCCGCTTGCCCTCCAGCGATCCGGGACCGCCGAGCTGGCGCTGCAGCGTATAGCCGTCGAGCAGGGCCTGGGTCGGGTGCTCGTGCATCCCGTCACCGGCGTTGATCACGGGGATGTCGAGCCAGCCGGCGACCTGGTGGGCCGCACCGGAGGCCGAGTGACGCATCACCAGGCCGTCGACGCCCATCGCGGTCACGGTCAGCACGGTGTCGCGCAGCGACTCGCCCTTCGAGGCCGAGGAGCCCTTCGCCGACAGGTTGATGACGTCGGCCGAGAGCCACTTCCCGGCGATCTCGAAGGAGGACCGGGTGCGGGTCGAGTCCTCGAAGAAGAGATTGATCACGGTGCGTCCGCGCAGCGCCGGGAGCTTCTTGACCTCACGTTTCTGGACGTCGTGCATCTCCGCGGCAGTCGCGAAGAGCTGCTGGATCTCCTCGGCACTCACGTCGTCGATGGACAGCAGATGGCGCGTCATGCGGGCACTCCTTCCAGCTCCACGATGCGTACCTCGTCGATGCCGTCGGTCTCCTCCAGGCGCAGGCCGACCCGCTCGGAGCGCGCCGTCGGGAGGTTCTTGCCGACGTGGTCGGCCCGGATCGGCAGCTGTCGATGGCCGCGGTCGACCAGAACAGCCAGGCGTACGACGGCGGGGCGGCCGTAGTCGGCCAGCGCGTCGAGCGCGGCGCGGACGGTGCGGCCCGAGAAGAGCACGTCGTCGACCAGCACCACGGTCTTCCCGTCGATGCCGCCGGGCGGGATCTCGGTGTGGTGCGGCGCCCGGGTGGGGTGGGTGCGGAGGTCGTCGCGGTACATCGTCACGTCGAGCGCACCATGGGCGACCGGATGTCCCTCGGCCGCCTCGATCCGTGTGGCGATCCGCTTGGCCAGCGGCACCCCGCGGGTGTGCAGGCCGAGCAGCACCAGGTCCTCGGCGTCGCGGTTGCGCTCCAGGATCTCGTGGGAGATCCGGGTCAGCGCCCGGGAGATGTCACGGGAGTCGAGCACGACACGGCCTTCGGCCGACGGCTCTGGAAGAGGCTGTGCGGAATGATTCCGCTCGCTGCGCTCGGGAACAGACAAGGTTGTGGTCTCCTTCTCCGCCTCACGGGACGGCTCGTTAAAGGATCGGGCCAACCTTATCCTCACTCCAGGTCGATCAACACTTTCCCGACGGCACCGGCCTCGACCGCATCGTGGGCGGCAGCGGTCTCCTCGAGCCGGTAGTGATGCAGAGGTACGCCGGCCTCCTGACCCACACGCAGCGCCCCCGCCGCCACGGCGGCGGTGACGTCCTCGGCCGCGGCCTCGAGCTGCACGTCCTCGATGCCGTAGAGCTGGATGAACTGGTAGCGCAGGTTGAGCGAGAAGGTGGCCCGCACCGGCAGCGTGAGCTCGTCGCCGCCGTTGTTGGCGTAGATGGCGATGGTGCCGCGCTTGGCGACGACCGCGCGGTCGAGGTCGTTGTTGTCCGCCGGAGCGACCTCGACGATCTGGTCGACGCCGTCGGGCGCGATCTCGCGGATCTCCGTGGCCGGGTCGCCCTCACGGTAGTTGACGATGTGGTGCGCCCCGGCGGCCTTCGCCAGCGCCGCCTTCTCCGGGGAGCTGACGGTGGTGATCACCGTCGCGCCCGCCCACACGGCCAGCTGGATCGCGGCGTTGCCGACCGCTCCGGCACCACCGTGGACCAGGATGGTGAGGCCCTCGAACGAGCCCGGCGCCACCCGCTCCACCGCCCCGCAGGTGAGCGCCCGGTGGGCGGTCATCGCCGGGACCCCGAGCGAGGCGCCGAGGTCGTAGGAGGCGCCTGCAGGCAGCTCGACGGCCTTGTGGGCCGGGACGGTGACGTACTCCGCCGCGGTCCCCCAGGCCTGGCCGTGCTGGACCATGAAGAGCCAGACCTGCTGACCGACGACGTGGGTGCCGACCCCCTCGCCGATCTCCTCGATCACGCCGGCGCCGTCCTGGCCCGGCGTCGCCTCGGGAGTCGTGAGGGTGGCGCTGACGCCGGCGCGTACCTTCCAGTCGGTGGGGTTGACGCCCGCCCGCACCAGCCTGACCAGGACCTCACCGGGGCCGGGCTTCGGCACCGGCCGCTCGGTCAGACGCATGGCGGAGGACGGACCGTTCTCGGAGTAGACGACAGCGCGCATGACTCCGACGTTAGCGGTCAGGGACTACAACGCGTGCGCCATCCCAGCGCAGGCCTTCAGCCACGACATCCTGGTCTCCTCCGAGAGCTGGGAGTACTGCACCGTGGAGCCCGCCACGAGCACCGGGTCGAACGGGACCCGGTAGACCCCGCGGGTGCGCTGCTGGTAGACCTCGGTGAGGTCGCGAGCCAGGTTGTTGTCGACCTTCGGGGACGGGTCGGAAAGCACCGTGATCGTCTTCAGCTTCAGGTCGGCGTAGCCGGACTCCTGGAGCGCGTCGAGCATCCACAGGCCGCTGTAGCCGGTGTCCTCACGCACCGTCGAGGTCACCACCAGCAGGTCGGCGGTGTCGGCGGCGGCCAGCCAGTTCTCGGCGCGCATGTTGTTGCCGGTGTCGACCAGGATGACCTTGTAGAAGCGCTCCAGCAGCTGATGCACCTGCGCGAAGTCGTCGGCGTGGATCTGGCCGGTGACGTCGGGGCGCTCGTCGGAGGCGAGCACGTCGAAATGGGCGTCGCCCTGGGAGCGCACGAAGGCACCCAGGTCACCGATGCGGGACTGGTAGACGTTGTTGAACGCGGCCAGGTTGTCGAGCAGCTCACGGGTGGTGTTGCGGTGGGTGCTGCGCATGCCGCGGATACCGAGGGTGCCCCGGGTCTCGTTGTTGTCCCAGGCCACGATCCCCCCGCCGCGTACGGTGCCGAAGGTGTAGCCCGCGGCGAGCACGCCGGTGGTCTTGGCGGCGCCGCCCTTGGGGTTGATGAAGACGATGGTGCGCGGACCGTCGAAGTCGCGCTGGATCATCGCCCGGTCCTGCTCGTAGGCGACCTCCGCGGGGCCCATCTTCGGGCTGATCAGCCCGCCGGACATCTTGCGGATCGCGCCTCGCCAGCCCCAGGTCGCGGGGCCGAACCCGGCCGACTCGGCGCGCCGGTCGAGGAAGTCGGTCGCGCTGGGGACCTCCTGGCCGTGGACCGCCGGGGGCGGCGGCGCGACCGCGGCCGCCGGTGCGGGCGCCGGCGGGGCGGGGTTCGTGGTGACCTGTGGGTTGGTGATGCGAGTCGCCTCCTGACTCGGGTCGGGCTGAGGATAGGGCTGGGCCGGCCTCGCGGGCTGGAGCGGCTGTCCCGCCGAGCTCGGCGGAGGCGGGGTCACCCAGTGTGAGGGTGTTCCGGCCGGCCGGGTGCGCGAGTCCGGCTCGTCGTAGGGGTTGTTCTCCTGCGTCATGCGCTCTCCGAATACGGGTGCTGGGTTACGGCCTCCATCTCAGCCTTGGGTCCAAACATACGGTCCCGACCGAAGCAATCGTCGATAACCGGAAAACACACGCGTCGTGCCGCACCCTGAAATGACATGACGCCTGCCCGGAACGGTCCGGGACAGGCGTACGTCACGTGCTGATCAGGCCTTGGCGAGGTCCTTCGCGACCGCGGCGAGCACTCCGTTGACGAACGACGGCGAGTCGTCGGTGGACAGCTCGGTCACCAGCGCGGTCGCCTCGCTGATCGCGACCTCGGAGGCGACATCGCCGTCGAGGAGCTCCCAGACGCCGATACGGAGCACGTTGCGGTCGACCGCGGGCATCCGAGCCAGCGTCCAGTCCTTCGCGAACGCGGCGATCAGGGCGTCGATCCGCTCGGCCTCGGCGACCACGCCACGGACGATCTTGACCGTGAACGGGTTGTTGGGCACCTCGCCCTCCCGGATCTGCTGGTCGAGCAGATCACCGGCGGAGAGACCGCGGGCCTCGGCGGCGAAGAGCAGGTCGAGAGCCCGCTTGCGGGCCTTGGTGCGGGCGGTGGCGACGTGAGCCACAGGTCAGCCCTTGACGCGGGAGAGGTAGGAACCGCCCTCGCGGGTGTCGACCTTGATCTTCTCGCCCTGCTCGATGAAGAGCGGCACCTGGATCTCGGCGCCGGTCTCCAGGGTGGCGGGCTTGGTGCGGCCGGTGGCCGAGTCACCCATGACGCCGGGCTCGGTGTAGGAGATCACGAGCTCGACCGACGGCGGGAGCTCGACGAAGAGCACGCGACCCTCGTTGGTGGCCAGGATGACCTCCTGGTTCTCCAGGAGGAAGCCGGCACCGTCGCCGACGATCTCCGGGCCCACCTCGACCTGGTCGAAGTCGGCGACGTCCATGAAGACGAAGTTGGAGCCGTCGTTGTAGAGGTACTGGAACGTGCGGCGGTCGACCGTGGCGGTCTCGACCTTGGTGCCGGCGTTGAAGGTCTTGTCGACGTTCTTGCCCGACTCGACGTTCTTCAGCTTGGTGCGGACGAAGGCCGGACCCTTACCGGGCTTCACGTGCTGGAACTCGACCACCTGCCAGAGCTGGCCCTCGATCTTCAGCACCATGCCGTTCTTGAGGTCGTTCGTCGTCGCCATAACCGTCCGTCAGCCTTCGTCTCTGTCGTCCTGCGGCATCGCAGGCACCGTTGTCAATGTTCAGGGGCCACCAGGGCCACAGAGAATCCTAGTCAACGAGACGTACGCCGACCCAATCCGTCATGCCTGCCCGAGTTTCCCGGCGACGACCTCGAGGGCCTCGCGGTAGCCGTCGATGCCCTTGCCCGCCACGACCGCGGTCGCATGGGGGGTGACGACGCTGGTGTGCCGGAAGACCTCGGGCCGCTCCAGAGGCTCGGAGATGTGCACCTCGATCAAGGGGGCGGTCAGCTGCGCGCAGGCGTCGTAGATGGCGTAGGAGTAATGGGTCCAGGCGGCGGCGTTGAGCACGACCGGGATGTCCTTGTCAGCGGCGGCGTTGAGCCAGTCGACCATGTCGCCCTCATGGTTGGTCTGACGTACGTCCACGGCGAAGCCGAGCGCGTGGCCCCAGTCGACGCACATCGCGGCGAGCTCGTCGTGGGTGGTGTGCCCGTAGATCTCGGGCTGACGCTTCCCGAGACGTCCGAGGTTGGGGCCGTTGAGGACCAGGACTTGCTTCAAAGCATTGCTCACGAGCAACATCCTCGCATTGTTTTCCCGAGCCGAATCTAAGCGCTCACTTACCTTTATGCCAGACTGTTGGCATGAGCGACGTACGCACCAGCACCCAGGCCCGCGGCGACCGCAGCCGCGCCCGTCTGCTCGACGCGGCCGTCCAGGCCTTCTCC
This sequence comes from Nocardioides sp. NBC_00368, assembly GCF_036090055.1. NCBI lineage: Bacteria > Bacillati > Actinomycetota > Actinomycetes > Propionibacteriales > Nocardioidaceae > Nocardioides > Nocardioides sp. NBC_00368. The sequence goes on along the minus strand of NZ_CP107970.1, from coordinate 885,092 downwards.
GCCAAGGGGTTCCACGGCACCAGCACCCGTGACATCGCCACGGCGGCCGGCCTGAGTCCGGCGGCGGTCTACGTCCACCACCGCTCCAAGGAGGAGCTCCTGCACGCGATCGCGGTGCGTGGCCACGAGGTCATCCTCGAGGCGGTCACCGAGGCGACCCGAGCCGACGCCACGCCCGCCGAGCGGGTCGCCGCCGCCGTACGCACCTATGTCCTCTTCCACGCCCGCTCGCACACGATGGCCCGGGTCATCAACTACGAGCTCGCGGCGCTGACCGAGGAGCACTTCCGGGAGATCGCGGGCCTGCGCCGCGCCATCGACACCGTCATGCGCGAGGTCGTCGAGGAAGGCGTACGCAGCGGCGACTTCGACACGCCCGACCCCGCCAAGGCCGCCACCGCCCTGCTCTCGCTCGGCATCGACCTGGCGCGCTGGTACCGCGACGACGGCTCCTGGACGCCCGAGGCCCTCGCCGACTTCTACGCCGATCTGGCACTGCGCGCCGTCGGCGCCCGCCCCTGACTTCCGTTTCGACCCCGAGAAGAATGCACCCCGAGGAGTAAGCACCGTATGCGCCGCACCATCTACACCGAGGACCACCAGTCCTTCCGCGAGACCATCCGCTCGTTCATCGAGAAGGAGGTCACCCCCGTCTACGACGAGTGGTACGCGGCCGGGATCGTCCCCCACGACTTCTACCTCAAGCTCGGCGAGCTCGGGGTGTGGGGCATCCAGGTGCCCGAGGAGTACGGCGGCGCCGGGATCGAGTCGTTCAAGTACTCCGCCGTCATCACCGAGGAGCTCGCCCGCGCCGGCGTCTCCTTCGGCGGCTCGAGCACGCACGTCGGCCTCTGCCTGCCCTACCTCCTCAAGCTCGGCACGAAGGAGCAGATGGAGCGCTGGATGCCCGGCTTCGTCTCCGGCGAGGAGATGTGGGCGATCGCGATGACCGAGCCGGGCACCGGCTCGGACCTGGCCGGGATGACCACCAACGCCAAGCTCACCGAGGACGGCAAGCACTACGTCCTCAACGGCGCCAAGACCTTCATCACCGGCGGCGTCAACGCCGACCGGGTGATCGTCTGCGCCCGCACCGCGCCGGCCACCCCCGAGGACCGCCGCGGCGGGATCACCCTCCTCGCCGTGGACACGTCGCTGCCGGGTTATGAGGTCGGCCGCAAGCTCGACAAGCTCGGCCTCAAGGTCTCCGACACCGCCGAGCTCTCCTTCACCGACGTACAGGTCCCGGTCGAGGACGTCCTCGGCGAGGTCGGCAAGGGCTTCTCCTACCTCGGCCAGAACCTCCCGGTCGAGCGCCTCGGCATCGCCGTCGGCGCGTACGCCCAGGCCGCTGCCGCCGTCGAGTTCGCCAAGGCGTACGTCCACGACCGCAAGGTCTTCGGCACCGCCGTCGCCTCCTTCCAGAACACCAAGTTCGAGCTGGCCGCGTGCAAGGCCGAGGTCGACGCCGCCGAGGCCGTGGTCGACCGTGCGATCGAGGCCGAGGATGCCGGCACGCTGACCGCCGCCGAGGCCGCCTCGGCCAAGCTGTTCTGCACCGAGGTCGCCCACCGCGTCATCGACCGCTGCCTCCAGCTCCACGGCGGCTACGGCTACATGAACGAGTACCCCATCGCCCGCCTCTACGCCGACAACCGCGTCAACCGCATCTACGGCGGCACCTCCGAGGTCATGAAGCTCATCATCGCCAAGGACATGGGTCTGTGAGACCAGACCTGGCAGTCCTGGGGTCACCTGGTGACCTCAGGACTCCCAGGTCCGCCCGGCGCTAGGCTCGGGCACATGACGCCTCGCGAGGACGAGAACCGCCGCCTGCTGCGGGCCCGCGACGTGATGGACCGGCACTACGCCGAGCGGCTCGACGTCGCGGCGGTGGCCCGGGTCGCGCATGTCTCCCCCGCGCACTTCAGCCGCCGGTTCAAGGGCGTCTTCGGGGAGACGCCCCACCGCTACCTGCAGCGGCGCCGGATCGAGCGCTCGATGGCGTTGCTCCGCGACACCGCGACGCCGGTCACGGATGTCGCGCTCACGGTCGGCTTCACGAGCCTCGGCACCTTCAGCCGTACGTTCCGCGACATCGTCGGCACCTCCCCGAGCGGCTACCGGGCCAGGGCCCACAGCCCCGCCGTGCCCGGGTGCGTCGCCCGTGCCTGGATGCGGCCGGCGAGCTGAGCAGTTTCGGAGAAGCGCCCGGCACCGAAGCGCCGCAGACTGGTCGCATGCTGACCAACATCAACATCACCGGAATCTACGTGCTCGACCAGGACGAGGCGCTCGACTTCTACGTCGGCAAGCTCGGCCTCGAGGTCGGGAGCGACGTCGACATGGGCTTCATGCGCTGGCTCACCGTCCATCTACCCGGCGACCCCGACCACCAGCTGCTGCTCGAGGTGCCGGGCCGCTCCCCCGCTCACAGCGCCGAGACCGCGGCCCAGCTGCGCGACCTGGTCACCAAGGGCGCGATGGGTGCGGTGGTCATCTTCAACACCGACGACTGCGAGAAGCTCTACGAGGAGCTCTCCGCCAAGGGCGTCGAGTTCACCGACAAGCCGACCAAGCAGCCCTACGGCATCGACTGCGCCTTCCGCGACCCCTTCGGCAACCACATCCGCGCCACGCAGCGCGTCGAGGGTCCCGTCGAGGTCACCGACGAGGACATCGCCCGCTGGTCGGGAGCCTGAGATCCAGCGATCAGGGTACCGGAGGCCCGGCCTCGGCCAACAAGGCCTCAACGGCTTGGACCAGCGACTGCAGGTCGCCCGTAGCTGTTCGCCAGACGGTGAGGTCGTTGATCTCCGCGTACCCGTGGATCAGAACGTTGCGCATTCCGACGATCCTGTGCACATCCGGCACCCGCGCGGCGGTCTCAGGGTCTTCCTTCCGGAGGACGCTCATCGCCTCGCCGGCGATCTCGAACTGCCGCTCGACCCCAGAACGAAGCAGGATGTCGGCCGCATAGTCGTCCCACGTCTTCCCTGCGACGAATCCCTGGATGCGCGTCGTTGCCGTGAGCAGGTCCCAGAGCAACGCGGCTGCCCTAGGCTGCATAGACTTCCTGAGCGCTACTGAATGCCTGCGCGGCGAAGTAGGGATTCTCCACCGCATCAGACATCACCAGGTCGACCTTGCGCCCCACGATGGTCTCGAGCTCCTCGGTCAATGCCAAGTAGTTGCCGAGCAGATCGTGCACTTCTGGAAGGAAGTCGACGAAAAAGTCCAGATCGCTACTTTCCGGGTCGAAGTTCCCGGAGGCCGCTGACCCGAAGATACGCAACCGCGCGACACCTAGGCGCTCACAGGCGCGGGTAATCGCCTCGTAGTCCAATTCAGGTGCTGCGTCCATGCGCCCAGTGTCCCAGAAGATCGCACCGAACGGCATCAGCAGCGCGCCCGACGTCAGCCCCCGACGACCGCGTACGCCTCCCGCAGCTGCTCCTCGGTCGGCCCGGTGAGGATGCGGGGGTCGGCGATGTCGTGGAGGACGAGGAAGCGGAGGACGGAGCCGCGGGTCTTCTTGTCGACCCGCATGGCGCCGATGAGGTCGTCGAAGCCGGCCTCGACACCGAGCTCCTTGACGGTGGTCGGCAGGCCGACCTTCGCGAACGTCGGGGCGTGCCGGGCAGCGACGTCGTCGGAGAGGACACCGGCGAGGCGGGCGAGCTCGGCGGCGTAGACGCAGCCGACGGCGACCGCGTCACCGTGGCGGATCGAGAAGCCGGAGTGCTTCTCGAGCGCGTGGGCGAGGGTGTGGCCGTAGTTGAGGGTCTCGCGGCCGGGGTGGCCGTCGGCGCCGCCGGCCTCCTTCAGGTCGCCGGCGACGACCTCCGCCTTGACCCGGATCGCACGCTCGACCAGCTCGGCGAGAACGGGCGAGGAAGCGGTGATCTCGTCGGTCTCGTCGACCAGGCGCAGGATCTCCGGGTCGGCGATGAAGCCGCACTTGACGACCTCGCCGAGGCCGGCGATCAGGTCTTCTTCCGGCAGGGTGGCGAGCAGCGCGAGGTCGCACAGCACCCCGGCCGGCTCGTGGAACGCGCCGACGAGGTTCTTCCCGGCGGCGGTGTTGACGCCGGTCTTACCGCCTACCGCGGCGTCGACCATGGCGAGGACGGTGGTGGGCATGTGCACGACGCGTACGCCGCGCAGCCATCCGGCCGCGACCCAGCCGCCGAGGTCGGTGGTCGCGCCGCCACCGAAGGTGACGACGGCGTCGGAGCGGGTGAAGCCCCGCTCCCCCAGCGCCTCCCAGCAGTCGTTCGCGACCGCGACGGTCTTCTGGTCCTCACCGCTGGGCAGGCCGAGGCCGAGCACGTCGTAGTGCTTGAGCAGCTCCTCGAGCACCGGCTCGGCGTACTCGGCCAGCTCGGCGGCGTAGAGGAACGCCACCCGCTCGACGCTCTCGCCCAGCAGCCCCTGGAGCCGGCCGGCGAGGCCGGAGCCGATGACGACGTCGTACGCCGCGGCGCTCTCGACCCTGATGACGGTTCCGGTCACTTCTACTCCGTTGTGTTCAGCGCGGTCAGGGCGGTGGCCAGCTCGGTGGCGACGTCGTCGGCCGAGCGGCCGTCGGTGTCGACGACGATCGTGGCGACCGACTCGTAGATCGGTGCGCGCTCCTCCAGGAGCGCCTTGATGCGGCCGCGTACGTTGCCGAGCAGCAGCGGACGGCCCGAGCCGAGACCGACCCGCTTGACCGCATCCGCGACGCCGACCCGCAGGTAGACGACGGTGTGCTCCTTGAGCAGGATCCGGGTCTGCTCGGCCAGGACGGAGCCGCCGCCGAGGGAGACCACCCCGTCGTGCTCGGCGAGCGCCGCCGCGACGGCCTCGGCCTCGACCTCACGGAAGTGGGCCTCGCCCTCGTCGACGAAGATGTCCTGCACGCTCTTGCCGGCGGCAGCGGCGATGTCCTCGTCGGTGTCGCGCAGGGCCACCCCGAGACGAGTCGCGAGCAGCGCGCCGACGGTCGACTTCCCGGCGCCCATCGGGCCGACGAGCACGACAGCGGGCATCAGACGTACCTCAGGTTCGCGAGGTAGGACTCGGCGTTGCGCTTGGTCTCGGCGACGGAGTCGCCACCGAACTTCTCCAGCGCCGCCTCCGCCAGGACGAGCGCGACCATCGCCTCCGCGACGACGCCGGCGGCGGGCACCGCGCAGACGTCGGAGCGCTGGTGGTGCGCGACGGCCTCCTCGCCGGTGGCCACGTCGACGGTACGCAGCGCGCGCGGCACGGTCGCGATCGGCTTCATCGCAGCACGGACCCGCAGGACCTCGCCGGTGGACATGCCGCCCTCGGTGCCGCCCGAGCGCCCGGAGGCGCGGCGGATGCCGTCGGCGGACGGCACGATCTCGTCGTGGGCCTTCGAGCCCGGGGTCGCGGCGAGCTCGAACCCGTCGCCGACCTCGACGCCCTTGATCGCCTGGATGCCCATCAGCGCACCGGCCAGGCGGGCGTCGAGCCGCCGGTCCCAGTGCACGTGGGAGCCGAGACCCGGCGGCAGCCCGTGGACGACCACCTCGACGACGCCACCGAGGGTGTCGCCGTCCTTGTGGGCCTCGTCGATCCGGGCGACCATCTGCTTGGAGCCGTCCGGGTCGAGCACCCGCACCGGGTCCTCGTCGAGCCGGGAGACATCCTCGGGCGAGGGGACCTCGCGGCCCGGCGTACGGACGCCGCCGATCTCCAGGACGTGGGACACCAGGCGGACGCCGAGCGCCTGCTCGAGGAAGGCCGAGGCGACCGCGCCGAGGGCGACCCGGGCCGCGGTCTCGCGGGCCGAGGCGCGCTCCAAGATCGGGCGGGCGTCGTCGAAGTCGTACTTCTGCATCCCGACCAGGTCGGCGTGGCCGGGCCGCGGCCGGGTCAGCGGGGCATTGCGGGCCTGCCCGGCGAGCACGTCGGGATCGACCGGGTCGGCGGCCATCACGGTCTCCCACTTGGGCCACTCGGTGTTGCCGACCTCGATCGCGACCGGACCGCCTTGGCTCTCCCCGTGGCGTACGCCGCCGGTGATCCGCACCTGGTCCTTCTCGAACTTCATCCGGGCACCTCGGCCATAGCCGAGCCGGCGCCGCGCCAGGGCATCAGCGATGTCGTCAGAGGTGATCCGGACGTGGGCGGGCAGACCCTCCATCACGGCCGTCAGGGACGGACCATGGGACTCGCCCGCAGTGAGCCAACGCAACATGGGGTCAGTCTTTCATCCCCGCCACGCAACCCCGTGCACCCGGGCTCACAGCGAGACGGCGAAGACTCCGACGAGCATGCCCCAGATCATGAACGGCCCGTACGCCAGGGGCTCGCGCATCGCCGTGCGCGAGCGTCGCGCGACCGCACGCCCGATGCCCCAGAGACCGAAGATCGCCAGGCCGGCCCAGAGCCCGATCGCCAACTGGTCCCAGCCGAGGCGACCGAGGACCAAGCCGACCAGCGCCGCGAGCCGTACGTCGCCGAAGCCCATCGCGTGCGGCACGAGCCGCCACAGCAGCCAGAACGCCGAGCGGGCGATCACCAGCCCGGCGAGGGCGCCGAGAGCCGTCGCGGTGTCACGCGTCCAGAGCCACTCGGCGCCGAGCAGAGCGAGCCCGGCCGCGGTGGCCAGCAGGATCGGCACCTTCGGCAGCCGCTGGACGCGCCAGTCGACGTAGGCGAGCAGCACGCAGATCGGTGTGAGCGGCGCCAGCGCCACCATCAGCCGCGACGGATCGACCTGCCAGGCGAGCAGCCCGGCGACCGCGGCGGAGACGGCCACCGCGAGAGGCCGGAACGGTGGCCAGCCTGCGAGGGATGCGTACGAGACCTCGGGCGGGTCGTCGACCGGTTCGGGGAGTCGGCGAAGAAGTGCCGGCATGCCGAGAGCGAGCAGACCGGCGACGGCCGCACTCACCAGCACGACCGCCCCAGGACTCATGCCGGTGACAGCTCCGCGATCCCCAGCGCCTTCTCCCCCGCCGCCCGCATGGCTTCGAGCGGGGCGGGACGGCTGGTGAAGAGCTCGAACTGCAGCACCGCCTGGTGCACGAGCAGGTCCAGGCCGCTGACGGCCACACCGGGTGCGACGGAGAGCAGCGGCGAGGGCCACGGGTCGTAGACGACGTCGAAGACGACCGGCGTCGGGGCCCAGCGATCGATGAGCTCGGGGGTCAGTGCCTTCGCCGGGACCGTGGAGACGACCGCGTCGACACCGTCGACCGCCGAGTCCAGCGGCAGCACCGAGACCACGGGCTTGCTCCGGTGACGGGAGATCATCTCGATCGTCTCCCCCGCCGCCCCCGGGTTACGAGCCAGCAGCGTGATCCGGGAAGCGCCCAGCTCGGCGAGCGCGAGGCCGGTCGAGGCGGCCGTGGCGCCGGCACCCAGGACCGCACCGTGGGAGCAGGAGAAGCCGTCGCCGGCTCGCTCCCGGACCGCCGCGACCGCACCGGGCAGGTCGGTGTTGTCCCCCACCCAGCCGTGCGAGGAGCGGACCAGTGTGTTGACCGCCCCCACGAGCCGCGCCCGCGGCGAGACCGACCGCGCCAGCTCGAAGGCCTCCCGCTTGAGCGGCATCGTCACCGACAGCCCGCGCCACCTGCTCGGCGGCCAGTCACCACCGAGGTCGGCCACGTACTTCGCCAGGCCGCCGGCCTGCACCCGAGTGGAGGTGTAGGACCAGTCGGACATCTCCAGTTCGGCGTACGCCGCCTGATGGAGAGCCGGCGAGAGCGAGTGACCGATCGGATCACCCAGGACAGCGCACTTCACTCAGGTTTTCTCCTTGCAATCTTCTGAGGCAGGAAGCAGCAACGGGTACCCCCTTGGGGATGCCACGATTCACGCCCAGCACGGAAAGGGATAGTTCATGCGAGTTCTTGCATTTGGGGCGGCGCTTGCCGCCTCCGGCCTGATCGTAACCATGGGTGGCACCGCCGCACATGCCGACATCGGCATCCTGAACGACAAGTCCATCCAGCACGGCAACGCTAGAGCGTCATATACCGACGCGACCGACAACCTCTGTGCTCGCACGCTGTACACCTCGTCGACCCACTACGCAGTTGCATATATCAAGCGGGCAGACGGCTCCACGTTTGCTTCGGTCAGAGACACGGGCGCAACCTCCTCGGCTACATGCACAGGTAACCTGAGCATTCCGGAAGACGCCTCGTACTACCTGCAAGTTGCCGACTGCATACCCGTGAGCAACCCGACCTGTACCTACTCCGCTAAGTACCAGTTCTACAGCTGACGCTCGATCCCGCGGCAGCCCACGGCCGCCCGGCGTCGCCGGGCGGCCGGTCTACGTCAACACTTGTTCTTCGCGCAGTACGCGTCCAGCTCCGCGGTCCAGCTCTGGAACTGGCTGTAGTCACGGGTGAACTTGGTCTCGCCGGTCTTCAGGTTCACCGTGATGTAGAACAGCCAGTTGCCCTTGGCCGGGTTGAGCGCTGCCTCGATCGCCGCGTCACCGGGCGAGCCGATCGGCGTCGGCGGCAGGCCGGCGCGACGACGGGTGTCGTACGGCGTGTCCTTGGCCAGCTCGGCCGAGGTCAGCTGGGTGGTGCCGGACTTCCCGATCCCGTACGCGTTCGACGCGTCGATCCCGAGCGTGCCGTTCGTGGCTCCGTCGTCGACCTTGGGGTCGAGCCGGTTGTAGATCACCCGGGCGATCTTGGCCATGTCGTCGCCGCGACCCTCGGCCTCGACCAGCGAGGCCACGGTCATGATCTGCTCGGGCGTGCAGGCCTTGCCGCCACCGCACTTCAGTTGCTTGGCGCGCGCCTCGATGTCGTTGTCGCCCAGCGCCTGCTCCCAGCGGTCGACCATCATCGCCAGCATCTCGGTCGGCGTGGCGTCGGGCGGGAAGGCGTACGTCGCAGGGAAGAGGTAGCCCTCGACGTTGCCCTTGGCGTAGTCGGGCAGCCCGATCGCCTCGGTGTCCTCGGCGGCCTTCTTGAAGTCGGCCGGCTTCGTCTTGGTCTTCTCGGCGAGCACCTTGTAGATCGCCTTGGCGCGCGATCCCTCGGTGATGGTGACGTTGATCGTGTCGATGTTGTCCGGGTTGGCGAGGATCTCGACGACGTCGGCGGCCTTCATCTGCTTCTTCAGCGGGTAGAAGCCGACCTGCACGGTCAGCCCCTCGGCGTTGGCCGCATCGATGAAGGCATCGACGGACTCCACCACGCCGACCTCCTTGAGATTGCGGCCGACGGCTGAGACCGAGTCGCCCTCGTGCACCTCGAAGGAGACCGGGTCGGTGCCGGGCCCGGGGTAGTCGGCGGGCGGCGCGACCATGTCCTTGACGTAGTCGATGGCGCGGTCACCCACGACGTAGAACCCACCGAGCACGACGGCCATCGCCACCAGCACGGCTAGGCAGCCACCGAAACGGCGCTTGCGCTTGGGTGGCTCCTCGTCGAAGTAGGGATCGTGCTCGCCGGGACCGGCCTCGAAGAAGCTCGGGTGCTGCTGGTAGGTCGGCCCACCGTAGCCACCGGGCCGCTGCGGGGGCTCCTGGTGACCGTAGCCCGGCGGGGGTGTGCCGGCGCCGGGCACCGGGCGCGGCCCCGGCCGTCGCCCCGGCTGGCCCGGCTGGCCCGGCTGGCCCGGCTGGCCCGGCTGGCCCGGACGAGGCTGCCCCTGATGCTGAGGAGGCAGCTGACCCGGCATCTGCCCGGGCATCTGCGGCGGCATCCGGCGCGGGTCACGGGGATCCTGCGGCGGCTGCTGTCGCGGCGGGTAGCCACCGCGCGGATCGCGACCATATGACCCCTGACCAGGGCGACGCGGGTCGCGCGGGTCCGGGGGGTAGTAGCGCTCACTCAATGACCGACCTCAACGATCTCTCCAGGCGCGGTCCCCGAAGCGCGCTCACTGTCCAATGCGTGTTGCAGGATCACAACCGCCGCGGCCATGTCGACAACTGCTCGACGGTCCTGACCCTTGCGACCTCGGTCTCGGAGCATAGCCTCCGCAGAAACAGTGGTGAGCCGCTCGTCGACGAGACGAACCGGGACCGGGGCCACTCGCCGCGCCAACGACGCGGCGAAGTCCCGGACCTTAGCAGTCGCCGGATTCTCGCCTCCCTTGAGGGAGCGGGGCAGGCCGACGACCACCTCGAGCATCGTCGACTCCTCGCCGATCTCGGCGACGATCGCCTGCAGCCGGGCGAGATCGCCGCGGCCCTTCTTGACCGTCTCCAGCGGCGTCGCCAGGAACCCCGTGGGGTCGCTCCTGGCGACGCCGATCCGGGCGTCGCCAGGATCCAGACCGAGGCGTACGCCGTGTCGCATCAGGCTCCAGTCACCAGGCTCTTGACCTTGGCGACCGCCTCGTCGATCTTGCCGACCTCGGTGCCACCGCCCTGGGCGAAGTCGGGCTTGCCGCCGCCGCGGCCGCCGACGACCGGCGCCAGCTCCTTGATCAGGTCACCCGCCTTGACGCCCTTGGCGATGCCCGCCGGGTTGACCGCGGCCACGACCGCGACCTTGTCGTCAGCGTCACCGAAGAGCACGACCGCCGCCGGCGCGTCACCGAGCCGGGAGCGCACGTCCTGGGCGAGCGTACGCGCGTCGCCGCCGCCGACACCCGGGACCCGCTGGGCGACGACCTGGACGCCGTCGACGTCGACCGCGGAGGCCGCGATCGAGCCGCCGGAGGCGAGCAGCTGAGCCGTACGCGCCCGGGCGATCTCCTTCTCGGCGGCCTTGAGCCGCTCCATCAGGTCGGAGACCCTGCCGACGACGTCGTCGGACTTCGTCTTGAGGAGCAGGTTGAGCTCGGAGACCACGTCGCGCTCGCGGGCAAGGTAGTTGAAGCCCTCCACGCCCGTGTAGGCCTCGATGCGGCGGTTCCCGGAGCCGACCGAGGCCTCCGAGGTGACCACGATGGTGCCGATCTGGGCGGAGTGGTCGACGTGGGTGCCACCGCAGAGCTCGCGCGACCAGGGGCCGCCGATCTCGACGACGCGCACCTTGGAGTCGTCGTAGGTCTCACCGAAGAGCGCGATCGCTCCCCACTCCTTGGCCTGCGGGAGGGTCATGTAGTCCCAGGAGACCGGCAGGTCGGCCCGCAGCGCGTTGTTGGAGACCTCCTCGATCTCCTGCATCTGCGAACGCGTCAGGCCCTTGGTCCAGCCGTAGTCGAGACGCAGGTAGCCGGGGCGGTTGAACGAGCCCGACTGCAGCGCCGTCGGACCGAGCACCTCGCGCAGCGCCGCGTGCACCACGTGGGTGCCCGAGTGGGCCTGGCGGGCGCCGAGACGCCACTCCGGGTCGACCTTCGCGTGCACGAGCGACTCGCCACCGTGGAACTCGCCGTCGACGACGCGGACCTGGTGGACGACGAGGCCCTTGACCGGTCGCTGCACGTCGACGACCTCGAGCCGGCCACCGTCGAACTCGATGATGCCCGCGTCGGCGGACTGGCCACCGGACTCGGCGTAGAACGGGGTGCGGTCGAGGACGATCTCGCCGATCTCCTCGGGTCCGAGCACGTCGACCGGCTTGCCCTCCCGCAGGAGCGCCACCGGCTTCGACTCGGTGTCGAGGGTCGTGTAGGCCTGCCAGTCGGTCGGCCCGTTGGTGTCCAGGATCCCGCGATAGACCGTCAGGTCGGCGTGCTGGCCCTTCTTGGCGCGCGCGTCGGCCTTGGCCCGCTCGCGCTGCTCGCTCATCAGACCGCGGAAGCCCGCCTCGTCGACCTCGAGACCCGCCTCGGCGGCCATCTCGAGGGTGAGGTCGATCGGGAAGCCGTACGTGTCGTGGAGCTGGAACGCCTTGTCACCGGTGAAGGTGGTCGATCCGCTCGACTTCACCTCGGTCGCGGCCAGGTCGAAGATCTGGGTGCCGGCCGCGAGGGTCTTGCGGAAGGCCTCCTCCTCGGCGTCGGCGACCCGCTTGATCCGGTCCCACTCGGCGTGCAGGTCGGTGTAGGTCTCCCCCATCTTGTCGCGGGAGATCGGCAGCAGCTCGGGCATCGCCGGGTCCTCGTAGCCCAGCAGCCGCATGTTGCGGATCGCGCGGCGCATCAGCCGGCGCAGCACGTAGCCGCGGCCCTCGTTGCCGGGGGTGACGCCGTCACCGATGAGCATCAGGGAGGAGCGCACGTGGTCGGCGACCACGCGGAAACGGACGTCGTCCTCGTAGGCGGCGCCGTACTTCTTCCCGGTCAGCTCCATCGCCTTCTCGATGACCGGGAAGACGACGTCGGTCTCATACATGTTGGACTTGCCCTGCATGAGGTAGGCGACGCGCTCGAGACCGAGACCGGTGTCGATGCCGGTCTGGGCGAGCGGGCCGTCGATGTCGACGTCGTACTTGGACCGCGCCGCGACGACGTTGTCCTGCATGAAGACCAGGTTCCAGAACTCCAGGTAGCGGTCCCCGGCGTCCCAGTCGCGGTCGGCGCCGAACTCGGGGCCGCGGTCGATCAGGATCTCCGAGCACGGACCGCCCGGCCCGGGCACGCCCATCGACCAGTAGTTCTCGCTCGGGGGCAGCCGGACGATGCGGTCGTCGGGCAGGCCGGAGATCTTCTTCCAGAGCGCGACCGCCTCCTCGTCGCCGTTGAGCACGGACGGGTAGAGGACCGACTCGTCGAAGCCGAAGCCGCCGTCGGCGACCGACTTGGTGACCAGCTCCCAGGCGAGCGTGATGGCGCCCTCCTTGAAGTAGTCACCGAAGGAGAAGTTGCCGCACATCTCGAAGAAGGTGCCGTGCCGGGTGGTCTTGCCGACCTCCTCGATGTCGGGCGTACGGATGCACTTCTGCACCGACGTCGCCCGCTGGTAGGGAGGCGTGGCCTGGCCGAGGAAGTAGGGCTTGAAGGGCACCATGCCTGCGTTGACGAAGAGCAGGTTGGGGTCGTCGAGCAGGAGCGATGCCGACGGCACCACCGTGTGCTCGCCGATCTCGGTGTTCTCGGCGAAATGCGCCGTGAAACGGCGGCGGATCTCCGCCGTGCTCAACCACTCCATCAGGGGGTACTACCTTCCGTGTTCTTCCTCGGGTCCTCGGTTGGCCCGTTCAGTCCAAGTCTCTGCTGCTCGGCGCCCGCGGCGCCAATCTGTTTCGGTCCAGCGGTCTTCGTCTCGATCCACTCGCGCAGCTCGAGCTCCTTCTCCGCCTTGCCCTGGGCCAGCTCCTCGCGGAAGATCCGCGCGCCGACCCCGATCGCCTGGGCCCGGTCACGCAGCCCGTCGGCGGTGAACGCCTCGGCGGCGCGTCGTCCCTTGACCATCGCGTACACGCCCGCGCCCGCACCGACCACGAACCAGATCGCGCCCCTCATCGGGAGTCCTCCATACGTACGTCCTCGTCAACTGCCGCGCGCTGGCGCGCTCGGTACTCCCGCAGCGCCTCGCGCATCTCGCTCTTCCGGTCCTTGCGTGCCCGCTTGACCTCGCGGTGCATCTCGTAGCGGATCTTGAACCGCACCTCGGGCGAGAGCGCCCGGCGCACCCCGTGGACCAGCGCGGCGCTGTGCACCATCGTCTCCCGGAAGACGGCGTCCGCAAAGGCCGGTGCGGTCAACGTACGCTGCACCACCTGCTCCACCTCGGCAGGCTCGCCGTCCTCCCCGAGGGAGGTGATGACGTATTCCTTCTCGTCCCGGCCCCGCCGCCTGATCTCGGGCTGGGCCAAGCGCTTCTCCAGCGCCTCGAGCCGCTCGCGCAGCTCGGCCTCGCTGGCCTCGGCCGCCTCGAGCCGCTGCCGCGCGCGACGTCGCGTCCCGAGCGCGAGCAGCACCGCCACCAGCGAGATGAGGACCAGGACCCCCACCGCGGTCAGTGCCGCCGCCAGCGCCCACCCGGGCATGCTCGAGTTCGTCATGGTGCGCCTACCCTATCCATCCTGTCCGCGCACGATTTTCCGGACACGCTCCCAACGTTCCTTCACTCCGGCCTCGGCTCCGTGGGTCGTCGGCCGGTAGTACTCCGCACCGGCCACCGCGTCCGGCGCGTACTGCTGCGTCGCGATCCCGAACGGCTCGTCGTGGGCGTACTTGTAGGCCTCGCCGTGACCGATCTTCTTCGCGCCCTCGTAGTGGGCGTCGCGCAGGTGCGGCGGGACGTTGCCGATCTTCCCGGCGGCGACGTCGGCACGGGCGGCGAAGATGGCGTTGGTGACCGCGTTGGACTTCGGCGCCACCGCGAGCGCGATCGTCGCGTGCGCAAGGGTGAGCTGGGCCTCGGGCATCCCGATCAGCTGCACGGTCTGCGCCGCGGCGACCGCTGTCTGCAGCGCGGTCGAGTCGGCCAGGCCGATGTCCTCGGAGGCGAGGATCATCAGCCGGCGGGCGATGAACCGGGGGTCTTCTCCCGCCTCGATCATCCGGGCCAGGTAGTGCAGCGCCGCGTCCGCGTCCGAACCGCGCACCGACTTGATGAAGGCGCTGACCACGTCGTAGTGCTGGTCGCCCTGGCGGTCGTAGCGCACCGCGGCCTGGTCCACCGCGCGCTCGGCGGCCTCCAGGGTGATCTCCCCCTCGGACGCGGCTCCCGCAGCCGCCTCCAGGTAGGTCAGCGACCGGCGCGCGTCACCACCGGCGAGCCGGACGAGATGGTCGAGCGCCTCGGCGGAGATCGTCACCGAGCCACCCAGGCCGCGCTCGTCCTCCAGCGCCCGCAGCAGTACGCCACGGATGTCGTCGTCGGTCAGCGACTCCAGCCGCAGCAGCAGCGAGCGGGACAGCAGCGGCGAGATCACCGAGAAGAACGGGTTCTCCGTGGTGGCGGCGACCAGCGTGACCCAGCGGTTCTCCACCCCTGGCAGCAGGGCGTCCTGCTGGGCCTTGCTGAACCGGTGCACCTCGTCGACGAAGAGCACCGTCTCCTTGCCGGTCGCGACCAGCTCGGCCCGGGCGGAGTCGATCGCGGCCCGGACCTCCTTGACCCCGGCCGAGACCGCGGAGATCTCCACGAAGCGCCGGTCGGTGGAGCGGCTGACGATCGAGGCGATGGTCGTCTTCCCGGTGCCCGGCGGGCCCCACAGCAGCAGCGAGAGCGACTGCCCACCCTCGACGACCTGGTGCAGCGGCGACCCGGCAGCGCGCAGCGAGCTCTGACCCACCAGCTCCTCGAGCGTACGCGGCCGCATCCGCACCGCCAGCGGCGCGGCCGCATGGTCGCTGTGGCTCAGCGACCCGCCGCGCGAGGCGCCGGCAGCGCCCATCTCGAACAACCCATCCACACGCCAACCCTAGTGGTGCGTCCTGGAAGTTCCTGAACGCTGGGCGTCGTCAGGGTGCGTGCATGGCAAGGCGGCGTCGCGAAGTCATACCGGGCGTCTTCCGAGCGGCGCCAACGCAGCCAGGTGCGTGCCATGGCGGCGCGAAGCGCCCAGAACTTCCGGGACGCGCCACTTGTGGCCGGCGCCGACAGGGCTCAGGTGAGGCGTACGCGGGGGTCGAGGACGCTGTAGAACAGGTCGACCACGAGGTTGGTGACCACGATGATCGCGGCGGAGATCAGGGTGGTCGCCTCGATGACCGGGAGGTCGCTCTGCCCGACGGCGTCGAGGGCACGAAGACCCAGGCCGTTGATGCCGAAGATCTTCTCGGTGAAGATCGTGCCGGTCAGCAGGGCGCCGAAGTCGAGACCGAAGATGGTCACGATCGGCACGACCGCGGCGCGCAGCGCGTGCTTGTTGACGATCGTCCGCTCGGGCAGGCCCTTGGACCTCGCGGTGCGGACGTAGTCCTCGTTGAACGCCTCGATCATCGAGCCGCGGGTGAACCGGGCGTACTTGGACGAGTTCACCAGCCCGAGGGCGAGCCAGGGCAGCAGCAGGGCCCACGCCCATTTCAGGGGCGAGTCGGTCAGCGGCTGGTAGCCGTCCTGCGGGAAGACCCCGGCGCCGACCGCCAGATAGAGGAAGGCGAGCAGGACGAACAGATAGTAGGGAATCGACTCGATCACGAGGGTCGCGCCGATGACGGCCTTGTCGGCCGAGGTCCCTCGGCGTCTGGCCGCGAACATCCCGATCGGCACCCCGATGAGGAGGATCGTGGCGCCGGCACCGACCGCGACCGAGACGGTCGGCCCGATCCGGTCCTTGATGTCGTCCCAGACGTTGACGCGGTAGATGAAGCTGACCCCGAAGCACGGGGCGTCGCAGTCGTACGCCTCGGAGCCGAACGCGATCTGACGGCCGTTGACGATCCCGGACATGTACTCGCCGTACTGGACGTAGATCGGCGCGTCCAGGTTGAGTGCTTCCCGGATCGCGTCCTGGCGCTCGGCGGTGCACTTGGGCTCGGGGCACATCGCGTCCGCCGGGTCGCTCGGGCCATAGGTGAAGAGCGCGACCACCGCCACCGAGATGACAAACAGCACGAGAAGTGCCGAGATCAGCCGGCGTACGACAAAACCGATCATGGGACGGAGGTCTCGCTTCCTAGAAGATGGGCGCGGGCGCTGGCCCGGGTTCCGGGGTCCGGCCGGCGTGGGGACCACCCACGCCGGCCGGCTCACCTCACTTGAGGTACATGATGGAGAAGCTCGGCATGCCCTTGACCGGGTCGTTGACGACCCCGCCGACCTGCGAGCCCTTGATGAAGGCGTTCGCGTCGTAGCCGGCGTTGATCTCGACCATGTAGGTCTCCTGCATCCACTTGTCGAACTCGCCCCAGGCAGCGGGCACCTCGTCGGCGTCCATCTTCAGGATCTCCGCCTGCTTCGCGTCGGCGTCAGCCTCCTTGAAGTTGGTCGGGTTCGGCATACCCGCCTTGTTGGCGTTGGAGCCGATCCACTGCGCCGGGAACCACGAGCCACCCGAGGGCCAGTCGGAGCACCAGCCGCCGTAGCGGAGGTTGACCGGGGCGTCCAGGTTGCTCTCGTCGTCGCGGTAGGTCTCGTCGGTCGAGGCCACCGGGGTCGCCTTGAAGCCGGCCGCCTCGAAGCCCTTGACCATCTGGTCCTTCTTGGCCACCGAGTTCTCGTCGTCACGCTGGTAGTGCCACTTCAGCTCGAACCCGACAGCACCCGCCTCCTCCAGGAGCGCCTTGGCCTTCTCCGGGTCGGTGGTCTGGCCGTCCTGGCCCTTCGGGTACTGGTACTCGACACGGCCTGCGGTGCCCGGGGGCAGGAGCGAGGTGCCGGGCTGGATGGTGACGCCGACGATCTCGCCGGAGGCCTTCCAGGCAGCCTGGTAGGGGTAGGCCCAGCTGATGGCCTCGCGGATCAGCTTGTCCTTGATCTTGGTCTGGTCCGGGCGGTACATGTAGGTGCACGGCGAGGTGCCCTCGATGAGGTTGTCCGGAGCGTTCTCCTTGATCGACTTGTAGGTCGGCGGCGTGACGTCGTCGTACGTCATCATCGTCTGCGCCGCGCCCTTGTCGCCGAGGATCTGGTTCTCGAGCTTCGCGGTGTCCTGAGCGAACCGGAAGTCGAAGGCGTCGGCGGCCTGGAAGCGGCCGGGGTCGGAGTCGGGGTCCCACTGGTCGTTCTTGACCAGCTTCAGCGAGACGCCGGGCTTGTAGGACTCGAACTTGTAGGGGCCGGTCGCCATCGGGTGGCTCTCGTAGGCCAGCGGGTCCTTGTCCTTGGCCTTCGGGATCGGCGAGAAGACCGGGAACGAGGCGTAGTAGTCGAGCTCGGGGAACGGCTGGGCGAGGTGGATGATCACCTTGTTGCCGTCGGCCTCGACGCCGTCGTAGTCCTCACCGCCGTACCAGCCGGCGCCGGCGTCGTAGTCGGGGAGCTTCTGGAGCTCGGCGTCGGTGTCCGCGAACGGCCCCTTGTACTTGTCTCCGTCCTTGAAGAACGTCAGCTGGTACGTCGGACCGTCGGTCAGCGTGTCGATGGCGAAGGAGCGCTTGATGCCGTAGACGACGTCCTCGGCGGTGACGTCGGTGCCGTCCTCGTACTTGAGCCCGTCCTTGAGCTCGAAGGTCCAGGTCAGGCCGTCCTCGGAGACCTGGCCGAGGTCGGTGGCGAGGTCGGGGACGAGGACCGAGTCGCCGCTCTCCTCGTCGTAGACGTACTGCGTCAGGGACCGGGTCACCAGACCGGACATGATCGCACCGGAGTCGACGTAGTAGGTCCGGGTCGGGTCGAGGGTGTGCGGGGCTTGGTTCGACAGCACGGTGATCGTGCCGCCCTTCTTGGCGTCGGACGGGATCTCCAGCGGCCCCTCGGCCGTGGCGTCCTTTCCGGCGCCGGCGCCACCGCCGGCCTTGAACTCGCCGGTCGAGTCCTCGCCACTCCCGCTCCCGCCACCACACGCAGCGGTGAGCGTCAGCGCAGCGATCGCGCTGGCGGCGATCACTGTTCTCTTCAATCGCATCGTAGGTCTCCACCTTCCATGGTTGATGCCTCTCTCCGACGACGTGCTCACCGGAAAGACTTGGGGTCGAAGGCGTCGCGGATGGCGTCTCCGAGCAGGTTGAGCGCGAAAACCAGGACCACGATCCCGACAATCGGCGCGTAGAGGAACAAGGGGTATTCGTCGAACCAGTTCTGGGCCCGCAGGATCGTCTGACCCCACGACGGGCGACCGGTGACGCCGACGCCGAGGTAGGCCAGCGTCGCCTCCGCGGCGATCGTGGCCGGCAGGCTCAGCGAGAACGAGACGACGATCGGAGCCACCAGGTTCGGTAGCAGCTCCCGGAACAGGATCCGGTGGGTCGGCATCCCGAGCACACGCGCGGCCTCGATGAACTCCCGCTCGCGCAGCGAGACCACCTCACCGCGGATCAGGCGGGCCAGACCCATCCACCCGAACACCGAGAGGATCACGATCAGCGCGATCAGGGAGGCGTTGTCGAGCATCGCCGGGTTCTCCTTCCAACGCTCCACGAGCATCGGCGAGACGGCGATCGCGACCAGCAGGAACGGCAGCGTCAAGAATAGGTCGGTCACGAACGTGACCACCCGGTCGCCCCAGCCGCGGCTGTAGCCCGCGATCAGGCCGAGGACCACCCCTACGACGGTCGAGACGACCGTCGCGACCGTGGCGACCAGCAGGGACGTACGTGCGCCGTAGAACCACTCGGCGAGCAGGTCGTTGCCCGAGTTGGGCTCCAGCCCGAGCGGCGCCTCCCAGGTGAACCCGTAGTTGGGCGGTCCGATCACGGGGTAGTTGAACGAGTCGGTGTCGGTGACCGGGTCGCCGGCACGCACCTCGACACCGAACAGCTTGCACAGCAGCGGCGCGAAGATCGCAATCAGGACGAAGACCAGCACGATCCCTGCGCAGACCATCGCGACCCGGTCCGAGAGCAGCCTGTCCATGGCGATCCGCATCGGCGAGCGGCCGGCGACCTCGCCGGTCCTCGGCTCCGGGCCGATCTCCGGATCAGGCCCGCCCTGGATCATCACTTCGGACACAGTCATACGCTCGGATCTCCGTTCGAATGCCTTGAGGCTCGGCTCGCCCAAGACCGGATCACTTGGCGCAGTCCCGAACCAGCGCGCTGGCTCAAGTTATGCCAAGTTCCAGCGGTTGGGACGGCCCTACAGATAACGGTTCGATACCGACGTGACGTGTGACACATCCGTAACAAAGACGGCCCGCAGTCGATGGCTGCGGACCGTCTTTCGTAATCTCACTGAGACGCGAGAGATCCTCAGGCGCGACCTCGCGAGTTGTTCGCCAGGTCGTACCACGTGTCGGCGTAGCCCGGGCCGTCGCCCGGGACCTCGGCCGGGCTGGCGCCCGGGTCCGGGGCGCCGAACTCGTCGACGCCCAGGAGCGGCGC
Source organism: Nocardioides sp. NBC_00368 (assembly GCF_036090055.1). NCBI lineage: Bacteria > Bacillati > Actinomycetota > Actinomycetes > Propionibacteriales > Nocardioidaceae > Nocardioides > Nocardioides sp. NBC_00368. The sequence goes on along the minus strand of NZ_CP107970.1, from coordinate 865,388 downwards.
GGTGACCGGCTTCTCCGGGTGCTGGTGGATCTCGCCCGGGAAGTGGCAGGCCACCTTGTGCTTCTTGCCGATCTGCAGCAGCGGCGGCTCGACCACGGAGCAGATGTCCTTGGCGAAAGCGCAGCGGGTGCGGAAGTGACAGCCCGAGGGCGGGTTGATCGGCGACGGTACGTCACCCTGCAGCCGGATCCGATCGCGACGGCCACCGATCGCGGCCTGCTTCACGTCGGGCACGGCGGAGAGCAGCGCCTGGGTGTAGGGGTGGTGGGCGTGCTCGTAGATCGACTCGCGGTCACCGATCTCCACGATCTTGCCGAGGTACATCACCGCGACCTCGGGGCAGAAGTGGCGGACGATGGCGAGGTCATGGGCGATGAACAGGAAGGAGATGTCGAACTCCCTCTGCAGGTCCTGCAGAAGGTTGATCACCTGGGCCTGGATCGACACGTCGAGCGCGGAGACCGGCTCGTCGGCGACGAGCAGCTTCGGCTGCAGGGTCAGCGCGCGGGCGATCCCGATGCGCTGGCGTTGGCCGCCGGAGAACTCGTGCGGGTAGCGGTTGTAGTGCTCCGGGTTGAGACCGACGATCTCGAGCAGCTCCTGGACCCGGCTGAGCACCTTGTCCTTCGGCACCATGTTGTGGATCCGCAGCGGAGCGCCGATGATCGAGCCGACAGTGTGACGCGGGTTCAGCGACGTCGACGGGTCCTGGAAGATCATCTGGATCTCGCGGCGCATCGGGTGCAGCTGCCTACCCGAGTAGTGGGCGATGTCGGTGCCCTCGAACTTGATCGAACCGTCTGTGGGCTTGTAGAGCCGCGTGACCATCCGTCCGGTCGTGGACTTGCCACAGCCGGACTCGCCGACGAGGCCGAGTGCGGTGCCCTTGGCAACCTCGAAGGAGACCCCGTCGACGGCCTTGACGTGTCCGACCGTACGTCGGATCACGCCGCCGCCCTTGACCGGGAAGTGCATCTTCAGGTTCTCGACCGAGAGCACCTTCTCCGTGCTCGCCGGTGCGACCGCGGCTGCGGTCGTGGTGTCGCTCATCAGTCCTCCACCAGGTCAGGGGCGATCTCGGGCAGGATCTCTGCCTCGTAGACCTCGTCGGGGTTCTTGATGTGGCAACGCTTGACGTGGTTGCCACCGCTCCTGGCCGGGGCCAGCTCAGGCAGCGTAGTCCGGCACAGGTCGCCACCCACCTTGGCCACGTGGTCGCAACGCGGCTCGAAGGGGCATCCCGGCGGCGGGTTGAGCAGCGAGGGCGGGTTGCCCCGGATCGGGATCAGCTTGGCCTCGGTCGACGCCGTCAGATCCGGCACGCTGGAGAGCAGACCCCAGGTGTAGGGCATCTCCGGGTGGGTGAGGATCTCCTTGCCCGGGCCGTACTCGACCGCGCGGCCCGCGTACATCACGAGCACGTCGTCGGCCATCTCGGCCACCACACCGAGGTCGTGGGTGATGATGATGATCGCGGCGTCGAAGTCACGCTGCAGGTCCTGGAGCAGGTCGAGGATCTGCGCTTGGACGGTCACATCGAGTGCGGTGGTCGGCTCGTCGGCGATGAGCAGACTGGGGTTGTTGATCAGCCCCATCGCGATCATCGCGCGCTGACGCATACCGCCGGAGAACTGGTGCGGGTAGTCGTCCACGCGACGGTCTGGCTGCGGGATGCCGACGCGGTCGAGCATCTCGATGGCGCGTTTGCGCGCGTCCCTCTTGCTCACGTCGTGATGGACCTGGTAGGCCTCCATGATCTGGTTGCCGACCGTGTAGTAGGGATGCATCGCGGAGAGCGGGTCCTGGAAGATCATCGCCACGTCGCGGCCCCGGCGCTTGCGCATCTCCTCGTTGCTCACCTGGAGCAGGTCCACGCCCTCGAGCAGGATCTCGCCGCTGAGGATGGCGTTGGTGCCGCGGTGCAGCCCCATGATCGCCGAACTGGAGACCGACTTGCCGGAACCGGACTCACCGACGATGCCGAGCGTCTTGCCACGCTCGAGGTCGAAGGAGAGACCGTCGGTCGCCTTGACGATACCGTCGGAGGTGGAGAAGTGGACCTTCAGGTCCCGCACCGAGAGGAACGCGCCGCTCTGGGCCGGCGTCGTCCCGGGAGCGTTGGACAGCTCTGTCATGACTCAGATCCCTCCTCAGGCGACGCGCACGCGCGGGTCGATGACGGCATAGAGAACATCCACGACGATGTTCGCGAAGATGACGAACGAGCCGGCGAGCAGCACCACCCCGACCAGGATCGGAAGGTCCAAGGAGGCATTCGCTTGGATCGTCAGGAGCCCCAGACCCGGGTAGTTGAACACCCGCTCGGTGATGATCGCGCCACCGAGCAGCGTGGCGAAGTCGAGACCGGCCATCGTCACCAGCGGGGTCAGCGCCGCCCGCAGGGCGTGCTTGACAACGACCCTCCACTCGCTGAGTCCCTTGGCGTTGGCTGTGCGGATGTAGTCCTCGGTCAGCGACTCCAGAACGAAGGCACGCGTCATCCGGACATAGCCGGCGAGGAACAGAAGAGCGAGCGTGAATGCCGGAAGCAGAAGGTTTCCGAACCATTCGAAGACGCCGCCGTCGGCTATCTCTGTGTACTTCGGGTAGGGGAAGACTCCCCATTTGATCGCCACGTAGTTGAGCAGGAAGACCGCGATCGCGAAACTTGGGAACGCGTAGATCACCAGCGTGGCTCCGACGATCCCACGATCCAGGAACGAGCCCTGGTTGATCGCGGCCAGGATCCCGAAGAGAACTCCGCCGATCAGCCACAACACCAGCGCGACGACCGAGAGCGAGATGGTGACCGGCAGCGCTTCGGCGACCAGTTCGTTGACTGTCTTCGCGTTGAAGTGCGAGAAGCCCAGGCACGGTGCACCACAGTGGGTCACCTGGTCCGGAGCAGCCTCACGCTGAGCTTCGTCGAGCGGGAACTCCCGGCCTACGAAAAGTCCCTGGATGAAACCGGTCCACTGTTCGGCGACGGGCTTGTCATATCCCAGCGCCGCACGAGTGATGGCGCGCTGCTCCTCGCTGCAGTTCCTGCCACACGCGTAACGCGCGGCGTCGATCGGCGTGGCGAAGAACAGCACAAAGGTGACCAGCGTCATCGCCAGGATGAGGACGATCCCCACCAGACACCGGCGCACGACGTATGCCCACATCGGACGAACTCTCCCATTCAAGTCTGTTTCAGAACTCGCCACGACCTCGGACGGTCACGACGATCCACGCCTGTTGGCGTGTCTGGCAGGTGGCGGGTGACCGCGTCTGCGGCCACCCGCCACCTAGCACGATGGTGTTGCTGCGAACCTCAGTCGAGGATCACTGCTCCACGCCGATGAGCCCCAGCTCCGGGTAGGAGCTAGACGCCGGCGTGGTGGTGAAGCCGGTCACCTTGGAACCGCGGAGCCAGTTGAACTTGGTGACCTCCAGCGGGATGTACGCGACCTCCTCGCCCAGGACGGCGTCGGCCTCCTGGAGCGCCTTGGTCTGCGCGTCGAGGTCGGTCGCGTTCGCGGCCTCGTCGACCTTGGCGTTGAACGCCTTGCTGTTGTAGCAGCCGTAGTCGTTGTTGCAGTTGGTCGCCGAGATGTTCGGGCGGCCATCGAACAGCGGCGGCAGCACGGTGTTGGCGGAGGGCCAGTCAGCACCCCAACCGCCCCACATGACGTCGGAGTCCTTGTCGGGCTTGCCGATGACGTCGTAGTAGGTGTCCGTCAGCGGGTCGAGCGTGACCTTGAAGCCAGCCTCGTCCCACTTGCTCTTCAGAACAGCGAAAGCCGCGTCGGTGGTCGGGCTCTGCTGGTAGGTGACCTTCAGCGGGTACGGCGTCTTCTCGCCCGACTCGGCGAGCAGCGCCTTCGCCGCCTCGACGTCGCCTGCCGCGTCGATGTCCTTGAACGCGGGGTTCGGGGTGTAGCCGGTGACCGACGGGTTGATCAGCGAGTCGGCGGAGGTGGCGTACTTCTCGCCACCGAGCGCCTTGATGTAGCTGGTCTTGTCGATCGCCGCCGCGATCGCCTGGCGAACCTTGACGTTGGTGACCGTCTTGGCGTTCGGCACCAGGTAGCTCACGTACGGCGACTCGACGTTCTTGTAACGCTCCTCGACCGGGCCCGTCACCTCAGTGATCATCGAGGACGGGACGCGCGACGCGGTGATCGCGGTCTGGTCGTCGCCGGCGTCCGCGACGAGACGACGGTTGATCGTCTCAGCAGCCTCGTCGGAACCGTCGATCGAGAACGCGATCTCGTCCGGAAGCGCCTTACGGAGCTTGTCGGGGTCGTCGGTCTTCTCGTCGTAGTTCTCGTTGCGAACCAGGGTCGCACCCTTGTTCTTGTCCCAGGTGCCGCCCTCGACCTTGTACGGGCCGTTGGCGAACACCTTCCACAGGCTCTTGGCGCCCTCGTCCTCGGACTCCTTGTAGGGGTCCGTCGACATCAGGCTGGCCGCAGCGAGCGGGAAGTCCGCCCACGGCTTGTTGAAGTGGTAGGTGATGTTCTTGCCATCGCACTCGATGGCCTTGTCGAACTCCGCCTGCTGCGCGGGCGTCGCCTTGTACGGACCCGGGTAGGTCGGCACGCCATCCTTCTGCGGCACGTCGAGGTAGCTCAGGATGTAGTTCGGGCCACCCGTGATGATGTCGTTCGCGAACACACGCGAGGCGCCGTAGCGGAAGTCCTCACACGTGATCTCGGAGCCGTCCTCCCACTGGATGCCGTCCTTGAGCGTGAACTTCCACTCGGTGGAGTCCTCGTTCGGGGTTCCGGTGTCCGTGGCGAGGTCGGCGACCGGGGTGTTACCGGTCTTCTCGTCCTCGTCCATGGGGAACGCCACGAGACCTCGGTAGACCGTGCGGCGGAAGCTCGACAACTGAACGCCCAGGTAGATCCGCTGTGGGTCCATGCTCTCCCACGGCGAGCCCAGCAGGTAGTTCAGCGTCCCGCCCTTCGTGCCCTCCGCACCTGCGTCGGAGTCCGAATCGGACCCCGACCCACAAGCAGCCAGGCTGAGTCCGAGTGCAGCCGACGCTGCGACGGCGACGACACTCCTCAACTTACTTCCCATTTTCGTGTCCTCCTTGGGATGCGCGACGAACTGCCGCACGTTCAGCGCCGACGGCGTCGGCAGGAATGGGTGAGCGGGGTGAATCCGCTCATCGGCCTGACTTCGGGTCCAGTGCGTCCCTCAGGCCATCTCCGAGAAGGTTGAAGCAGACGACGATCAGCGCGATCAAGACCGCCGGGATGATGAAGTAGGTGAAGTTGGCCGACATGAAGCTGAGCGAGTCGGTGAGCACGTTGCCCAGCGTGGGTGTCGGCGGCTTCACGCTGACACCGAGGTAGGAGAGCGCGGCCTCTGCCGAGATGAATGCCGGCATGATCAGTGTGAACTGCACCAGGATCGGTGCCCACAGGTTGGGCAGGATCTCCTTGAAGTAGATCCGGCCCGGCCCCGCACCGAGCAGCCTCGCCGCGTAGACGAACTCCCGCTCGCGAATCGACAGCACCTGGCCACGCACGATGCGCGCGGTGCTCGTCCACCCGAAGATGCCCAGGACAGAGACGACATAGACGAACTGTGCGGTCGGTCCTTCCGGCACGTGCAGCACCTGGGTGATGAACGCGATCGCCACGGTCGAGAGAGCCAGCAGCATGAGGGTCTGCGGGAACGCCAAGGTGAGGTCGATGATGCGTCCGATGATTGCGTCGACCCATCCGCCGGTGGTTCCGGCGATGATGCCGAGGACGACACCCAGGGTGACCGCGATCAACGTCGCCAGCAGCGAGATACTCAGCGAGAAGCTGATTCCATACCAGATCCGGCTCAGGGAATCTCGTCCGATCCGCGGCTCCACTCCGAACGGGTGCTCCCAGGAGATCCCACCGAAGGGGTGCAGCGGGAGGCTCTGCTCGTCGATCAGCTCCGTGTTGTTTGAGAACGGGTCGAGCACGCCGGTCGCAACCAGGATCGGCGCGAGCACCGCCGCGATCAGGTAGAAGACCACCACGAAGAACGAGAACATCGACAACTTGTCCGCTCGGAACCGCGCCATCGCCAACTGGGTCGGCGACTTACTGACGACGGAACCGGCCACGGGAGCCGCGGTCTCCACAGCAACTTCGCTGATCTCGACCTGGGTGCCGGGGGTGGTCATGCTCACCTCAATCTGGATATGCCTCGATACAGGGCAATCCACCGCCCTGCGGATGGCACTCTATGTGATTGCTTTGCCCGGATGTCACCCGAAGGGGTAACGATCCGATTTCATCCGCAGCTCAGTCGCCGTCAGGATGGCTTGCCGTCATCCACGCCTTCCACGCAAGAGTCTTCGGCCGGGCCTCCACAGGCCGGGATCGGACACCACCACGATCAGCGCCGCTCCGGAGGAGCCACCCCGACGCGCTCGAGGCCGGTCAGTCGCTTCCGCACTGCGTCCGCCTGCGGGAGGCCGAGCTCGTCAAACAGTTCCTCGGCCAACCTCATCGCGTCGATCGCACCGGCGTGATCGGCCATGTCGACGCGCAGCCGACCAAGTCGCTCCAACGTTCGTGCCTGATAGTAACGCTCGTCGATGTCGCGCCAGGCTGCCAACGCTCGTTGGTACGCGTCCTCAGACGCCTCGAAATCCCGCATCGCGTGCCGGATGAAGCCAATGCTGTCCCATGCCGAAGCGGCGGAGCGAGTATGCATCAACAGGACAGCCATCTCCGCGGACCGAGTGCAGTGGTCGAGCGCAATCTCCAGGTCACCGAGCTGGGCATGAATCCAGCCGACACCATTCAGCGCTCTGGCCTGGGCAGCTTCATCACCCAGCTCTTCGAAGAGCACCAGCGCCTGACGGTGATGGTCCAGAGCATTCCGCTGATCGCCCGACTCGTCGAGAAGGTGGCCGAGCAGTCTGTGGGCATACGCCTCTCCCTCCACGTCGCCTGAGCGAGAATAGAGACTGAGCGCCCGACGAACGCTCTGCTCGGCTTGCTCGGCATCGCCAGTCCTCGCCTGTGCGATCGCAAGGCTCCGGTGGGCCAGTGCCTGGGTCTGCGAATCGCCCAACACCTCTCCAGCGCGTAGCGCGGATGTCGCAACAGCCAGCAGTTCGTCCCAGCGCCCTTGAATATCGAGGTAGGCGCCGAGGCCGTCAGCGAGCCACGCCGCCTCCCGGGGAAATCCCCATGCTTCCGCATGGCCGACGGCCACCACCCCCGCGCCGAGCATTGAAGACATCCAGGCGCGCGCCTCGTTCGCCGATCCGAACTCCTCGACGACGATCCCTTCGGCCGGCGCCGGCAGGGCCCGCCTCGTCCGGTACGGCGCGAACTGCGCCGTGGCGGCCACCGATCCCTGGATGAGGTAGTCGAGCAGCCGCTTGCGACATCGCGACACCTCATCCGGTGGGATGCCAGATCGTGCTCGCTCGGTGACGAAGTCCCAGATGAGATCGTGCAGAGCTATACGCCCACCGCCCGCCGCCTGCACCAGGCTCGCGTCCAACAGCTCACCCGCCAGGCGCCGTGCCTCGTCGAGCCCGCATGCGCACAAGCTTGCCAACTCGGCCAATGACAGCTCGGACGAGACCCCGAGGCCCATGAGCACGAAGCATCGCTGCACGTCTTCCGACAGACTGTCCAACGAGCCCAGCAGCAAGTCCTCGAAAGATGCCGATCTGTCACTCGATGCGAAGACCGAGAAACGCTGATCGGCAGGCCTGGCCATCGTGGCGTACTCACCGATCATCTCGGGCTCGAGCTGGGCACGAGAAGCAACGAGCGCGAGAGCCAGCGGGAGACCAGAGCACATGTCCACCAGAGGCTGCAGCTCCAGTGGCTGGGCGTCCCCAGTCCTCGCATCAGATGGGAGCCGTCGCAGGATCAGCTCGCGCGACTCCTCTGGGCGAAGGACTCCGACGGTGACAGGAACCGCGCCGACCTCCGCCACGAGGCCGGGCAATCGATGCCGACTCACGACAAGCGCGGCGGACCCCATTCCGGCGGGAAGAAGAGGGCGCACTTGGTCCGAGTCGACAGCGTTGTCCAGGATGACCAAGATCCGCTTGGTCGACACCAGCGTGCGGTACTGCCCGATTCGTGCTTCGAGACCGTGACAGATCTTGGCCTCCGCGACTCCCAGTGAGGTCAACAGCACCCTCAGCGCCTCGTCGGGTGAGAGCGGTTCATTCTTCGCGTCGAACCCTCGAAGGTTCAGATACAGCTGCCCATCCGGAAAATGCGACGCTGCCCGATACCCCCACTCGACGGCGAGCGCGGTCTTTCCGATCCCGGGAAGGCCCGCCATCGTCACGACACAGGTTGACGCAGCCGCGGGAGACGTTGTCGCACCGGCAACAGCATCATCCAGGATCTCGACTTCCCCGGCGCGCCCGACGAAGGAGGCCAACCGCGGTGGTAGCTGCCTCGGAATGTGAATCGCTCGCTCGACGCTTCCACGTCCCTCCGAAAGCCCCGATCCCGAGACGAAGGCCGAGCGGGCGTCTCCGGTCAGCTCGAGCGCGTCAGCAAGGACCTCCAGCGTTGCCAGTCTCGGTCCCGCCACCAGCCCGCTCTCCAACTTGCGCAGGCCACGCACGCTGATGCCTGCGCGCTCTGCGAGCGCCTCCTGGGTCAGGCCGGCGCGGCGACGCAGCTCCACGAGCGCATTCCCGATCACGCACTTCCTCGCTCCCGAACCCAAGCACACCGAAACCGCATCCATCTTCACACGCATTCACACGGGTTGACGCCCGTTCACCTGCGGCGAGAGATCGCAGGCGCACTCGGGCTCCTCGTCGCTCGGAACAGCTGGATCGTTGTCACGCCAGGTCGACCGGAACAGAAGGTGCCGGTCGTTGTGCCTGTCCATCGACGCTCACCTTGCTTTGAATCTAGTGAGCAAGGCCCAAACGTCGAACATGGAGGAAAGATGCTTCGAATGTCCCGCATGCTCCTGCCGCTGCTGGCGAGCGCGTCGATCGCCGCCGGTACGCTGGTCGCAGGACCGATGTCCACCTCGCCTGCCCAGGCGGCACCCATTCCACCGAACCCCGCAGGGTGCGGCGCGTCCTACAGCACGTCCGTACCCGCGGCCGGGAAGCTCAAGATCTCGATCAGGGTGCGCTGCGAGCAAGTCGTCGCCGAGATCTACCACGGCGTCACGATCCAGCGGCCCGGCTGGGTCACGACCGGTGTGAAGAACTGCTGGAACACAAAGTCATGCACGTTCTCGAAGACCGTGACCAACCCCAGGGGAAGTCAGCGCTGGGAGGTTCACGACGAGTGGAACAACCGCAACGTGCCGGGCGGCGGATGGTTGGGGAAGCACAACTACTGGTTCAGGTTCAGCAAGTAGTCGCGGGTCCCGACGAGTCCTCGGTCCTCGGCAAGTGCATCTGCCGAGGACCGAGGACCGTTTCCATCCGAGAGAATCTCGTACGTGGGCCTACTCGGATTCCGGCGACGTCGGCTTCGCGTCGACGCCGGCCTCCTTGCGCTGCTCGGGAGTGATCGGCGCCGGGGCGGCGGTGAGCGGGTCGTAGCCGGCACCCGTCTTCGGGAAGGCGATCACGTCGCGGATCGAGTCGGTGCCGGCCAGCAGGGCGACGACGCGGTCCCAGCCGAACGCGATGCCCCCGTGGGGCGGGGCGCCGAACTTGAACGCCTCGAGCAGGAAGCCGAACTTCTCCTCGGCCTCCTCCTCGCCGATCCCCATCAGGTCGAAGACCCGCTTCTGGACGTCCTCGCGGTGGATACGGATCGAGCCGCCGCCGATCTCGTTGCCGTTGCAGACGATGTCGTAGGCCCAGGCGACCGCGTTGCCGGGGTCCTTGTCGAAGGCCTCGACGTCCTGCGGGCTGGTGAAGGCGTGGTGGACCGCGGTCCACTCCCCCGCGCCGACCGCGACGTCACCGCACTCGACCGCCTCGGAGGCGGGCTCGAGCAGCGGCGCGTCGACGACCCACAGGAAGCTCCACTCGCCGTCCTTGCGGAGGTGGAGGCGGTTGCCGATCTCCAGGCGGGCGGCACCGAGCAGGGAACGGCTCGACTTGGGGGAACCGGCCGCGAAGAAGATGCAGTCGCCGGGGTTGGCGCCGACGTGAGCGGCCAGGCCGGCGGCCTCGGTCTCGGAGAGGTTCTTGGCGACCGGGCCGGTCAGCGAGCCGTCCTCCTGGACCAGGACGTACGCCAGACCCTTGGCGCCGCGCTGCTTGGCCCAGTCCTGCCAACCGTCGAGCTGGCGCCGCGGCTGGCTGGCGCCGCCCGGCATCACCACGGCACCGACGTAGGGCGCCTGGAAGACGCGGAACGTCGTCTCGGAGAAGTAGTCGGTGCACTCGGTGATCTCGATACCGAAGCGCAGGTCGGGCTTGTCCGAGCCGTACTTCGCCATCGCGTCGGCGTAGGTCATCCGCGGCAGCGGGAGGGGTACGTCGTAGCCGATCAGCTTCCACAGCGCCGCGACGATCTCCTCGCCGAGCGCGATCACGTCGTCCTGCTCGACGAAGCTCATCTCGATGTCGAGCTGGGTGAACTCCGGCTGCCGGTCGGCGCGGAAGTCCTCGTCACGGTAGGCGCGGGCGATCTGGTAGTAGCGCTCCATGCCGCCGACCATGAGCAGCTGCTTGAACAGCTGCGGGGACTGCGGCAGGGCGTACCAGGAGCCGGGCTGCAGCCGCGCCGGCACCAGGAAGTCGCGCGCGCCCTCGGGGGTCGAGCGGGTCAGCGTCGGGGTCTCGATCTCGACGAAGTCGTGGGCCGCGAGCACGTCGCGGGCCGCCTTGTTGGCCTTCGACCGCAGGCGGATCGCGTTGCCGGGCCCGGTGCGGCGCAGGTCGAGGTAGCGGTGCTTGTAGCGGACGTCCTCGCCGACCTCGACGTGGTCGTCGATCGGGAACGGGAGGGCCGCGGCGGCGGAGAGGACCTCGAGGTCCTTCGCGACGACCTCGATCTCGCCGGTGGCGAGGTTGGGGTTGCGGTTCTCCTCCGTGCGCGCGACGACCTCGCCGGTGACCTTGATGCAGTATTCGTTGCGCAGGTGGTGGGCGATCTCCTCGTCGCGGACGACGACCTGGACCACGCCGCTGGCCTCACGCAGATCGAGGAACGCGACCCCGCCGTGATCGCGTCGGCGGCCTACCCAGCCGGCGAGGGTCACGGTCTGGCCGACGTGCTCGGCACGCAGGGTGCCGGCGTCGTGGGTGCGGATCACTTCTTCTCCTCGGTGTTCGCGACGACCTGGGGCTTCAGGTCGCTCTCGTTCTGAGGCGTCCAGGTGGCCGGGTCGGCCGGAACCTGGTCGCCGGTGCGGATGTCCTTGATCTCGTAGCCGCCTTCGGTGGCGAAGAGGACGTACGGGATGCCGCGGCGCTCCGCGAAGCGGATCTGCTTGCCGAACTTGGCGGCGTTGGGCGAGACCTCGCAGGCAACATTGTGGGCGCGCAGGGCCTGGGCCGCCTCATCGGCGCTCGCGCGGCTCTCCTCGTCGGCGACCGCGACCAACACGGTGCTCGGGACCTTGCGGTCCCCGTCGAGCACGCCCTTCTGCACGAGCGGCACCAGGACGCGGCTGACGCCGAGCGAGATCCCGACGCCCGGGTAGGTGGTCCTGCCATCGCTGGCGAGGGCGTCGTAGCGGCCACCGGAGCAGATGCTGCCCAGCGACTCGTAGCCGTCGAGGCGGGTCTCGAAGACGGTGCCGGTGTAGTAGTCCAGGCCCCTGGCGATGCTCAGGTCGGCCACGACGCGTACGGACTCGGTGTTGAGGGGTGCGGTGGCGTTGACCAGCGTGGCCAGCTCGGACAGGCCCTCGTCGAGCAGCTCGCTCTCGACACCGAGGCCACGGACCTTCTCGACGAAGGAGTCGTCGGTGGCGGTGATCGTGGCGAGCTCGAGGCACTTGGCGGCCTGCTCGTCGCTCAGCCCCGCCTCGGAGACCAGCAGCTTGCCGACCTCGTCGGCCGGCATCTTGTCGAGCTTGTCGATGAGCCGCATGGTCTCCTCGAGGTCGGGGGCGCCGAGGCCGGCGTAGAAGCCCTGGATCAGCTTGCGGTTGTTGACCTGGAGAGTGAACCCGGGAAGGAAGGTCAGCTTGCCGAGCGCCTCGAGCATGACCCGGGCGACCTCGACGTCGTGGTGGAACGGCAGCGTGTCGCGCCCGACGATGTCGATGTCGGCCTGCGCGAACTCACGGAAGCGGCCCTCCTGCGGGCGCTCGCCTCGCCAGACCTTCTGGATCTGGTAGCGGCGGAAGGGGAACTCCAGCTTGCCGGCGTTCTCGAGCACGTAGCGGGCGAAAGGGACGGTGAGGTCGAAGTGGAGCCCCATCCCTTTGTCTCGCGAGTCGTCCTGCTCCTGGAGCCGCTTGAGGACGTAGACCTCTTTGCTGGTGTCGCCCTTGCGCAGCAGCTGGTCCATCGGCTCGACGGCGCGGGTCTCGATGTTGCCGAAGCCGTGCAGCTCGAAGGTGCGGCTCAAGGTCTCGATGACCTCGCGCTCGACGGTGCGCTGGCTCGGCAGGAACTCCGGGAACCCGGAGAGGGGTGTTGGCTTGTTCATGGTGTGGTGATCAGGTCCTGAAGGAAGGGGTTCGTCGCGCGCTCGCGACCGATGGAGGTCTGCTCGCCATGCCCGGGGAGCACCACGATGTCGTCGGCGAGGGGCAGCACCTTGGTGGTCAAGGACTGCAGCATCGTGGCGTGGTCACCGCCAGGAAGGTCCGTACGCCCGATGCTGCCCGCGAAGAGCAGGTCGCCGGAGAACATCACGTCACTGACCTCGGCGTGGTCGGGGTAAGGAGTCCGGAAGGTGACCGACCCCTCGGTATGCCCGGGCGTATGGTCGATCAGGAAGCTCATCCCGGCCAGGTCGATGGCCTGCCCGTCGCTCAGCTCGCGGACGTCGTCGGGCTCCACGAAGTCGTAGCTCCCCTCCGGCATTCCCAGCAGCATCCGCGCCGACTCCGGCGAGATGCCCTGGAGCGGGTCGGCGAGGAGGTGACGGTCGTTGGGATGGATCCAGGCAGTGGCGTCGTACGTCCTGCTCACCGGGGTCACGGACCACATGTGGTCGACGTGGCCGTGGGTGAGGAGCACCGCGACCGGCTTGAGGCGCTGCTCGCGGACGATCTCCTCGATCCCCTTCGCGGCGTCCTTCCCGGGGTCGATCACGACGCACTCGGTGCCCGGACCGGTGGCGGCGACGTAGCAGTTGGTGCCCCACGGACCGGCGGGAAAGCCTGCGATCAACACGAGAAACACCCTATCCAGCGGTACAGTGCAGCGCCGCATCGTGGCGTCTGACTACGATGGGCATCCCGAGGTGTGTCGGGACACCACGGGGACCTGCAAGTTGAGCCGACCGGGACTGTGACGAGCACGGTGTCCGGCGGGGGAGATTTCATAAGAGGTTAGCGCCTCATGCGAAGAGTAGGGACATTGTGACCAGCGAGCAGTGGGGTCGGGTCGAGGAAGACGGAACGGTCTACGTGAAGACCGCAGACGGCGAGCGTTCCGTGGGGCAATACCCGGAAGGCACGCCAGAGGAGGCGCTTGCCTTCTTCACCAACCGGTTCGACCAGCTCGCCTTCGAGGTCGAGCAGCTCGAGCGGCGGGTGCATGCGGGCAAGACGTCGCCCGACGAGGCGACCGCGGCGGTCAAGACCGTCGTCGAGAAGGTGACCGATGCCAACGCGGTCGGCGACCTCGCCTCGCTGGTGGCGCGGCTGGAGGCACTGGCGCCGGTCATCGCCACCCAGCGCGAGGCCCGCAAGGCCGAACGGGCCGCGAAGGCGGCCGAGGCGAAGGTCGCCAAGGAGGCCCTCGTCACCGAGGCCGAGAAGCTGGCCCAGAGCAACGACTGGCGCAACGGTGCCAACCGGCTGCGTGAGCTGCTCGACCAGTGGAAGGCGCTCCCCCGCATCGACCGCGGGTCCGACGACGCGCTGTGGCGGCGCTTCTCGACCGCGCGTACGGCTTACACGCGCCGCCGCAAGGCCCACTTCGCCGAGCTCAACGCCCGGCGTGAGGACGCCAAGGTGATCAAGGAGCGGATCATCGCCGAGGCCGAGCAGCTCTCCTCCTCCACCGACTGGGGCCCCACCGCCGGCCGCTACCGCGACCTGATGCGCGACTGGAAGGCCGCCGGGCCCGCGCCCAAGGACGTCGACGACAAGCTCTGGAAGCAGTTCCGGGCCGCCCAGGACGTCTTCTTCGGTGCCCGTGACGCCGCCAACGCGGCGCTCGACGCCGAGTTCGCGCAGAACGCCGTGGTCAAGGAAGGGCTCCTCGCCGAGGCGCAGGCGCTCCTCCCGCAACTGGAGAAGGGCGACGACCTCGACGGCGTCAAGCGCTCCTTCCGCGACATCGCCGACCGCTGGGACGAGGCCGGCAAGGTCCCGCGCGACCGCATCAAGGAGCTCGAGGGTGCGATGCGCAAGGTCGAGCAGGCCATCAAGTCCGCCGAGGACGACCAGTGGCGCAAGTCCGACCCGGAGAAGTCCGCGCGTGCCGACGACATGATCGCCAAGCTCGAGGACGCCATCGCCCAGGTCGAGAAGGACCTCGACAAGGCCCAGGCCTCGGGTGACGCCCGCAAGATCAAGAGCCTCGAGGAGAACCTCGAGTCCCGTCGTCAGTTCCTGGAGATGGCCAAGCGCGCCAGCGCCGACTTCTCCTGAGCCTCGACGCCGAGTCGGCTCGTCACGGCGAGCCGACTCGGCGTGCTACGTCGTCAGTTCGCGCCGACTCGGCGTGAGTCAGATGCCGCCGAAGTAGTCGCCCTTGGCGTTGTTGTCGCGCTTGGCGTTACGCACGGCCTCGGAGTCGACGCCCGACGGAGGCTTGCCGGCGTTCCTCCAAACCAGGCCGGCGAGGAGGAGTACGCCACCGATGATGAGGATCCAGAAGAGCATGCCGTCTCCTTCTACTGGGTGACGCGGTAGGCGTCGAAGACGCCGGGGACGGTGCGTACCTGCTTCAAGACGGTGTCCAGGTGTTTGGAGTCGGCCATCTCGAAGGAGAACCGGGACTTCGCGACGCGGTCGCGGGTGGTGGTGAGCTGGGCACTGAGGATGTTCACGTGGGCGTCGGAGAGCGCCATCGTGATGTCCGAGAGGAGCCGGGCCCGGTCGAGCGCCTCGACCTGGATGTTGACCAGGAAGACCGAGTTGGAGGTGGAACCCCACTCGACCTCGAGCAGCCGCTCGGGGTGGGAGCGGAGCTCGGCGGCGTTGGTGCAGTCGGTGCGGTGGACCGAGACTCCCCCGCCCTTGGTGACGAAACCGAGGATGTCGTCGCCGGGCACCGGGGTGCAGCACTTGGCGAGCTTGACCCAGACGTCCGGGGACCCCTTGACGATCACGCCGGCGTCGGAGTTGGCGGTCGAGACCTTGCCGTGGCGCCTGCGGCCGACGTTGATGGCCTCGGCGAGGTCCTCGGCAGCGCCATCGTCGCCGCCATGGTCCTCGATGACCCGGCGTACGACCGCCTGCGCGGAGAGGTGGCTCTCACCGACCGCGGCGTAGAGCGCCTCGACGTCGGCGAGATCGAAGTGGTCGGCGGCGAGCATGAGCGACTCGCGCGACATCAGCCGCTTGAGGGGCAGGCCCTCCTTGCGCATGAGTCGCGCGATCGCGTCCTGGCCCTTCTCGATGGCCTCGTCGCGACGCTCGCGCGTGTACCACTGCCGGATCTTCGCCTTGGCCCGGTTGGACTTGACGAAGGAGGTCCAGTCCTTCGACGGGCCGGCGTTGGGTGACTTGGAGGTGAAGACCTCGACGACGTCGCCGCTCTCCAGGGTCGACTCCAGCGGCACCAGCCGGCCGTTGACCCGGGCGCCGATGGTCTTGTTTCCGACCTCGGTGTGGACGGCGTAGGCGAAATCGACAGGGGTCGCGTCGGCCGGCAGCGCGATCACGTCGCCCTTGGGCGTGAAGACGTAGACCTCGGTGCGCTTCATCTCGAAGCGCAGCGACTCCAGGAACTCACCGGGGTCGTTGACCTCCGACTGCCAGTCCATGAGCTGCTTGACCCAGCTCATGTCGTTGTCCATCGGCCGGTCGGTATCGACACCGTTGCGGCCGTCCTCCTTGTACTTCCAGTGCGCGGCGACGCCGAACTCGGCGCGGCGGTGCATCGCGAAGGTGCGGATCTGCAGCTCGACCGGCTTGCCCTGCGGGCCGATCACGGTGGTGTGCAGCGACTGGTACATGTTGAACTTCGGCATCGCGATGTAGTCCTTGAACCGCCCGAGGACAGGGTTCCACCGCGAGTGCAGGATGCCGAGTACGGAGTAGCAGTCGCGCTCGTCCTCGACCAGGATCCGGATGCCGACCAGGTCGTTGATGTCGGAGAAGTCCTTACCGCCGACGATCATCTTCTGGTAGATCGAGTAGTAGTGCTTCGGGCGCCCGGTGACGGTCGCCTTGATCCGGGCGTCGTGCAGGTCACGCTCGACCTGGTCGATGACCTGCGCCAGGAACTTCTCCCGCGACGGATTGCGGTCGGCGACGAGGCGGACGAGCTCGTCGTACATCTTCGGGTAGAGGGTCGCGAAGGCGAGGTCCTCCAGCTCGAACTTGATGGTATTCATGCCGAGCCGGTGGGCCAGGGGCGCGTAGATGTCGAGCGTCTCGCGAGCCGACCGCTCCTGCGACTTTTGGGGGACGTAGCGCAGCGTACGCATGTTGTGCAGGCGGTCGGCCAGCTTGATCACGAGCACCCGGATGTCACGCGACATCGCCACGACCATCTTGCGGATCGTCTCGGCCTGCGCCGAGTCACCGTAGGTGACCTTGTCGAGCTTGGTGACGCCGTCGACGAGGTGGGCGACCTCCTCACCGAAGTCGCGGGTGAGCTCCTTGAGCGTGTAGGGCGTGTCCTCGACGGTGTCGTGCAGCAGGGCCGCGACGAGGGTCGGCTCGGTCATGCCGAGCTCGGCGAGGATCGTGGTCACCGCGAGCGGGTGGGTGATGTAGGGATCGCCGCTCTTGCGCATCTGGGTGCCGTGCAGGCGCTCGGCGGTGACGTAGGCCCGCTCCAGAAGGGCCAGGTCGGCCTTCGGGTGGTTGGACCTGACCGCCCGGAACAGCGGCTCGAGGACAGGATTGCCCGGAGCGCCGCGCCCGCCGATCCGGGCCAGACGCGCACGCACGCTGCGGCCCGACGGGGCCGGGCCACTGCTCTCCCGCGCCTCGATGTTGTGCGCACGAGGCTGCGCGACGATGCGATCCTCTGCCATAGCCAGAGTCTACCGGCCGTACCCGGAGCATTGGCTAGGACGACACCTGCATACTGGACCTGTCAACTGACCAGGAGCGAGTGCACCTGCGTGTCCGGCAGCTTGCTGCGCGGGTCGAGGAAGCCGAGCTCGAGCAGCACCGAGACGCCCGCGACGATGCCGCCGCAGCGCTCGACGAGCTCGATGGTGGCGGCCGCGGTGCCGCCGGTGGCCAGGACGTCGTCGATGACCAGCACCCGCTCCCCCGGCGCGACCGCGTCGGTGTGGATCTCCAGGGTGGCCTCGCCGTACTCCAGCGAGTAGGAGACCGCGTGGGTCTCGCGCGGGAGCTTGCCGGCCTTGCGTACGGGCACGAAGCCGACGCCGAGTTGCAGGGCGGCGGGAGCGCCGAGGATGAACCCGCGCGACTCCATGCCGAGCACCTTGGTGACGGTCACGGTGCCGTCGGCGTCGCGCGCCGGGGCGGCGAGCGCCTCGACCACCTGGGTGAAGCCGGCGTGGTCGGCGAGCAGCGGGGTGATGTCCTTGAACCCGACGCCCGGCTCCGGGAAGTCGGGGACGTCGGCGACCAGCCGCTCGAGGGTTTCCTCGAGCGACCGGCCGCCGGCGGCCGTCTCGGAGAGACTCACTTGCGCTTCGACCTCGACTCGCGCTTGGGCTGCGGGCGCCCGGCGGCGCCGCTGTCGCTCACCTCGCGGTGCGCGGAGGGTACGTTGCGCCCTCGTCCCAGCGCGGAGCTGTTGGGGCTGGTGACCCGGCTGACGCCGGCCTCGTGCAGGTCCTCGGAGGAGGACTCGCGGAGCTCGTCCGGCTCCTCCTCGGCGACGGCCATGCCCTCGTCGAAGACCGGGACCGCGGCGTACTTGTCGGCTTCCTTCATCCGCGCGGCGGCCCGCTTCTCGGCGTCGACGATGTCCTTCTCGCCCGACTTCAGGTGCACCAGCATCGGCGTGGCGATGAAGATCGAGGAGTAGGTGCCGACGGCCATACCGACGAACAGCACCAGCGAGATGTCCTTGAGCGAGGACGTGCCGAGCTGGACGGCGCTGACGTAGAGGATCGCGACGACCGGCAGCAGACCGACGATCGAGGTGTTGATCGAGCGCACCAGGGTCTGGTTGACCGCCAGGTTGGCGGCCTGGGCGTACGTCTGCTTCTTCAGGCCCAGGTTGCGGGTGTTCTCCTTGACCTTGTCGAAGACCACCACGGTGTCGTAGAGCGAGTAACCGAGGATCGTCAGGAACCCGGTCACCGTCGCGGGCGTCACCTCGAAGCCGACGATCGCGTAGACGCCGACGGTCAGGAGCACGTCGTGCGCCAGGGCCACGACGGCCGCGACCGACATCTTCCATTCCTTGAAGTAGATCCAGATGAACGCGATCACGCCCAGCAGGAAGATGCCCAGCGCGAGGCCGGCCTTGGTGGCGACCCGTTCACCCCAGCTCGGTCCGATGCCGGTGCGGGAGATGTCGTCCTCGGGCACGTCGGCGGTCTCGGTGATCGCCTTGATCATCGCCTGGTCGTCCTCGGACCCGTCCGGGATCGCCTCGGTCTCGATGACGATGGAGTCGGATCCGGCCGTACGCACCGTGGCGCTGTCGGCCTCGTCCACCTCGGTGTCACCGATGACTCCGCGCAGCTCGTCGGCCAGCTTCTGGTCGGCACCGTCGACCGAGACGGTGTAACGCGTACCGCCGGTGAAGTCGATACCGAGGTTGAGCGGCCTGAGGAACATCCCGCCGACGATGACTGCGAGCAGCACGATCGACGCGGCGTACCAGATCTTGCGCTTCCCGACGAAGTCGAACGACTTCTCGCCGGTGTAGAGCTCCTTGCCGAGCCGCGAGAAAGAGAACTTGCTCATCAGGCCTTGCCTCCAGCCAGAGTGGTGCCCGAGGCGGGCATCATGCCGATCGCACGCTTGTCCATGCCCGAGAGGACGTGGCCCTTGTTGTAGAAGCCCCAGCCGGCCATGAGCTTGGTCATCGGGTGGGTGAACCAGAAGAACACCAGCACGTCGATGACCGTGGTCAGGCCGAGCATGAACGCGAAGCCCTTGACCTCGTTGGTCGCGAAGACGTAGAGCACGAACGCGGCCAGGAACGAGACGCCGTCGGAGGCCAGACACGTGTTTCGTGCCCGCGGCCACGCGGTGTCGACGGCCACCCGCATGGAGCGGCCCTCACGCATGTCGTCACGCATCCTCTCGTAGAGGATGATGAACGAGTCGGCGGTGATGCCGATACCCACGATCAGACCGGCCACACCGGGCAGGTCGAGCGTGACGCCCGCGGTCTCGCTGAGCAGCAGGATCATGCCGTACGTCGCAGCACCGGCCACGGCCAGCGACCCGATCACCACGATGCTCATGCCGCGGTAGTAGATGATCGAGTAGATCACCACGAGGATCAGCCCGACCAGACCGGCCCACAGACCGGCGGTGAGCTGGTTGCCGGCCAGCGTCGGGCCGATGACCCGGGTCTGGATGCCGTCGTCGGGGAAGTCGAGCGGCAGCGAGCCGTACTTCAGGTTGTTGGCCAGCGCGGCGGCGCTCTCCTGGGTGAAGTCGCCGCTGATCTGGGCGCCGCCGCTGATCCGCGAGTCCGCGGTCGGGGCGGAGATGACCTTGGCGTCCAGGACGATCGCGAACTGCTCGCCGGTGCCGGCGATCGCGCCGGTGGTGTCGGCGAAGACCTTGTTGCCCTTGGACTTGAAGTCGAGCGTCACGACGTAGTTGGCCTGCTGCTGCGGGATGCCGTAGGAGGCCTCGTCGATCTCGGTGCCCTCGATAACCGCCGGGGTCAGCAGGTAGGGAACGCCGTCGTTGTCGCAGGTCAGCAGCGGCTTGCCGGGGATGTCCTCGGCCGGCTCGGCGCCCGGGGCGGGGCAGCTGAAGGAGTTGTAGGCGCTCGCCCACTCCTGCGGCACGTTGCGCATGAACTTGACCGCGTCGTCGACCTTCACGACCGCGTTGTCGTTCTGCTTCTCGGGCTCGGCGCTCGCGGAGGCCGACGGGCTGGCGCTCGGCTCGGCCTTCTCCGACGCCTTGTCAGAGGCCTTGTCGGACGCGCTCGCGGTCTCGGTCGCGCTGGCGGTCTCGCCACCGAACGGCGCCCGCGGCGACGTGCCGGGGACGGTGCCGGTCGAGGGGTCCTCGATCATCGAGCCGCCGGCGTCGGCGCCGGTGCCACACTGCGTCTGCAGGCTGCAGGCGACCAGTCGGAAGCGGAGCTTCGCGGTCTGGCGCACGCGCTCGGCGGTCTCCTGCTGCACCTTGCCGGTGCCGGGGATGGAGACCTTGATGACGTCGTTGCCCTCGGTGGTCACCCGGCCGCCGGTGATGCCGGACCCGTTGACGCGCTGGTCGATGATCGCCTTGGCCTCGTCGAGGCTCTCCTTCGGGACCGAACCGCCCTCGGAGTTCTCGGCGGTCATCGAGATCTCGGTGCCGCCACGGAGGTCGAGGCCCAGCTCGGGCTTCCAGGTGCCGGCGAACGCGATGCCGCCGAACATGATCGCGATCGCCAGGAAGAGCAGTGCGAGTGTCCGCCCTGGGCGCGCGGTCTTGCGTGCCATGAGTTCGGTCAGTCCTTCTTGTCGAGGTCCACGATGACGTTCTCGGCATCGGCGGAGGTCTCGTCGGCCGCAGCCTCGACCTCGGTCTCCTCGCCGGCCTCGTCGTCGGAGTCGTCGGCGGGCGCGACCTTCTGGGCCACGGCCTGGCGCACGACCTGGATGACGACGCCGTCGGCGATCTCGACCTTGATGTTGGTCGTGGTCTCCTCGACCTCGGTCACGGTGCCGAAGAGCCCAGCGGTCAGCATCACCCGGTCACCCGGCTGGAGGTTGAGCTGGAGCTCTCGAGCCTCCTTCGCACGCTTCTGCTGCGGCCTGATCAACAGGAAGTAGAACAGGACGATGATGACGATAAAAGGAAGGAATTCCACGGGGGTTCGGCTCCGACAGTCTGAGTGGTGGCCGGCAGACGCACGGCGACGTGCAAGTCTAACCAGGCACCTGGTTGGGACTGTGAATCAGGCCTCATCCCAGAGCGTGTCTCTGGACCACGCCGCCGCCTCGGCGCTGGCCGGCACGGGCAGCCCGAGGTGCTCCCATGCCGCCGGCGTCGCGACGCGGCCCCGTGGCGTACGGGCCAGGAAGCCGCTGCGTACGAGGAAGGGCTCGGCGACCTCCTCGACCGTCTCGCGCTCCTCCCCCACCGCGACGGCGAGGGTGGAGATGCCGACCGGACCGCCGCCGAAGCGGCGGCACAGGGCGTCGAGGACGGCCAGGTCGAGGCGGTCCAGACCGAGCGGATCGACCTCGTAGAGGTCGAGCGCCTTCTGGGCGACCTGCTGGGTGACCGTGCCGTCGGCCTTGACCTGGGCATAGTCGCGTACGCGGCGCAGCAGGCGGTTGGCGATGCGTGGGGTGCCCCGGGAGCGGCCGGCGATCTCGGCGGCGCCGTCGTCGCGGAGGGTGACGTCGAGCAGGCCCGCGGAGCGGCGCACGATCAGCTCGAGGTCTTGTGGGTCGTAGAGCTCCAGATGACCGGTGAACCCGAACCTGTCCCGCAGCGGGCCCGGGAGGAGGCCGGCCCGGGTGGTCGCGCCGACCAGCGTGAACGGCGGCAGGTCGATCGGGATCGCGGTCGCACCCGGGCCCTTGCCGATGACGACGTCGACCCGGAAGTCCTCCATCGCCAGGTAGAGCATCTCCTCGGCGGGGCGGCTCATCCGGTGGATCTCGTCGACGAAGAGCACCTCGCCCTCGTTGAGCCCGCTCAGGATGGCGGCGAGGTCGCCGGCGTGGGTGATCGCGGGGCCGGAGGTGATCCGCAGCGGCGCCGACATCTCGGCGGCGATGATCATCGCGAGGGTGGTCTTGCCGAGGCCAGGAGGCCCGGACAGGAGTACGTGGTCAGGTGCTCGCTCACGCTGCCGAGCCGCCTCCAGGACGAGACTGAGCTGCTCGCGGACGCGTTGCTGGCCGATCAGCTCGTCGAGGCTCTTGGGGCGCAGCGCGGCCTCGACCGCCCGGTCGTCCCCGTCGGCCTCGGCGATGGTGAGCGAGGAGCTGTACCCATCAAAGCGGGAGTCCTCCTCGGCTGCGGTCAGGTCGTCCTCGTGCATGGGTCCTTATGCCTTCGAAAGGGTGCGCAGGGCGGCCCGCAGCAACAGCGAGATGTTGGCCTGGTCGCCGGCCTCGGGCTCGATCGCGGTGACCGCCTTGTCGGCGTCGCGGGCGTTGTAGCCCAGGCCGATGAGGGCCTCGGTGACCTGGTCGCGCCACGGCGCCGCGCCCGACTGGACGGCCGCGGGGGCCGAGGCGGTGCCCGTGGGCGCGCCGATCCGGTCCTTGAGCTCCAGGATCACCCGCTGGGCGCCCTTCTGACCGATGCCGGGGACCTTGGTCAGCGTCTTGGCGTCCTCGGTCGAGATGGCCAGCCGGATGCCGTCGGGCGAGAGGACCGCGAGCATCGCCTGGGCGAGCTTCGGGCCGACGCCGGAGGCGGTCTGGAGAAGCTCGAAGAGCGTGCGCTCGTCGGTGTCGGTGAACCCGAAGAGGGTCAGCGAGTCCTCGCGCACGACCAGGCTCGTCGGTAGGTGCGCCTCCTCGCCGGTGCGGAGCGTCGCCAGGGTGTTGGGCGTGCAGAGCAGCTCGATACCGATGCCGCCGACCTCGACGACGGCGGTGGAGAGACTGACGGCGGCGACCTTGCCGCGCACGGACGCGATCATCTACGGGACCCTTCTGTTGAGCACATCTGTTGAGCGCTTCCCGGCCGCGGCCACCGCGGCTTCGATGCGGTTCTGGGCGCCTCCGCGCCACTGGTGGGTGATGGCCAGCGCGAGCGCATCGGCGGCGTCGGCGGGCTTCGGCGGGGTCGGGAGCCGCAAGATCCGGGTCACCATCGCGGTCACCTGGGCCTTGTCGGCGCGGCCGTTGCCGGAGACGGCGGCCTTGACCTCGGACGGGGTGTGCAGGGCGACCGGGAGACCACGCCGGGCGGCACAGACCATGGCCAGACCGCTGGCCTGTGCCGTACCCATGATCGTGGAGACGTTCGAGCGCGCGAAGATCCGCTCGATCGCGACCGCATCGGGCCGGTGCTCCTCGATCCAGGCGTCGATCCCCTTCTCGATGCTCACCAGCCGCTCCCAGACGGGAAGGTCCGAGGAGGTGCGGATCACGCCGACGTCCACCATCGACAGCGGGCGGCCCAGCGAGCCGTCGACCACGCCCATCCCGCACCGGGTCAGGCCGGGGTCGATCCCAAGCACGCGCACTGGAGCACCTCTTCCACAACGACCGAGCTGGCCGGGTGTCGAACGTCTGTTCGCAGACTACCGGTCGGCTGCTGCCTCCGGGCTCGCGACACCCTCATCCAAGAGGATGCAACGTGCTCGGAGGTCCCGAGGTCGAGGCCTTCGTGCTCACAGGGTGTCGGTGCGTCGCTCCTCGACGGTCTCCGTACCGTCGGCGTGCCTCCGCCGCGCGACCGTGCGTGAGCGACCGCCGGTGTTCAGGGTCACTGCGGTCAGGATCAGCACCACGGCTCCGACAGCGGCCAGGATCCAGCCGATCAGGGTCAGATCGACCCCGCTGACCGAGACGTGCACAGCCAACGCCAGGACAAGTCCGACGACGAGCAGAATCGCTCCTACGCCGTATCCCATCGTGTACTCCTTCCGGTGCGAACCGGCCCTCGTGGCGGTTCGTGACCTTCCGGGTACCCAGCATCCGGTCCGAGAATGAGCCGTACGGCCCAGCTCGCAGCTCGACCAGCGCAGCGATCAGGCGTCGACGGTCTCCATGACCTCGTCGGGGACGTCGGCGTTGGAGAAGACGTTCTGCACGTCGTCGAGGTCGTCGACGGCGTCGATGAGCTTGAAGACCTTCTCGGCCGACGAGGCGTCGGCGACCGGGATGTCCATGCTCGCGACGAACTGGACCTCGGCGGAGTCGTAGTCGATCCCCGCGTCCTGGAGCGCGGTGCGGACCGCGACCACGTCGGAGGGGTCGGAGACGATCTCGAAGGACTCACCGAGGTCGTTGACGTCCTCGGCACCCGCGTCGAGGGTGGCCTCGAGCAGATCGTCCTCGGTGACCGTCTTCCCCTCCTGCGCCTTGGCCACCACGACGACGCCCTTGCGGTCGAAGAGGCGCGAGACCGAGCCCGGGTCGGCCATGGTGCCGCCGTTGCGGGTGACCGCGGTGCGGACCTCCATGGCCGCCCGGTTGCGGTTGTCGGTCAGACACTCGATGAGGAGAGCGACCCCCTGGGGGCCGTAGACCTCGTACATGATCGTGTCGTAGCTGACGCCGCCGCCGTCGAGCCCACCGCCGCGCTTGACCGCGCGGTCGATGTTGTCGTTGGGGACCGACTGCTTCTTGGCCTTCTGGATGGCGTCGTAGAGCGTCGGGTTTCCGGCCGGGTCGGGACCGCCGGTCTTGGCCGCGATCTCGATCGTCTTGATGAGCTTGGCGAAGAGCTTGCCGCGCTTGGCGTCGATCGCCGCCTTCTTGTGCTTGGTCGTTGCCCACTTTGAGTGGCCGCTCATCGTTGAACCGTCCTTTGCCCCACGTCGTCGTCTCTGCTTGTCGAGCCGCCACCGGCTCCGTTGTCTTTTCGGGTCACAGGGCAGCAGACCCCCATCTTAACTACGTGGCGTGCCGCACCGTCAGCAGCAGGTGTCCAGGAACAGCCGGTGCAGCCGGTCGTCGGCGTTGACCTCGGGGTGGAAGCTGGTGGCCATCAGCTGGTTCTGACGTACGGCGACGGGGTGACCCTCGACGCTCGCCAGCACCTCGACACCGTCGCCGATCTCCTCGACCCAGGGCGCCCGGATGAAGACGCCGTGGACCGTGCCGTCGAGGCCGGTGACCTCCAGGTCGGTCTCGAACGACTCGGTCTGCCGCCCGAAGGCGTTGCGCCGCACCGTCATGTCGAGCCCGCCGATGGTCTCCTGGCCTTCCGCCCCGTCGAGGAGGCGGTCGGCCAGGAGCACCATGCCCGCACAGGTGCCGAGTGCCGACATCCCGGTGCGGACCCGCTCGCGGAGCGGGTCGAGAAGCTCGAACGTACGAGCCAGGCGCCACATCGCCGTCGACTCGCCGCCGGGGATGACGAGAGCGTCGCACGCGTCGAGCTCCTCCCTCCGCCGCACGGAGGTGCCCTTCACCCCCAGCCGGTCGAGGGCGGCGAGGTGCTCGCGGACGTCGCCCTGGAGGGCGAGTACGCCGACCGTGGTCACCAGCCGCGCTCCGCGAACTGGATCGACCGGGCGGGCTCGTCGACGTTGATGCCGACCATCGCCTCGCCGAGACCGCGGGAGACCTTGGCGATGACGTCGGGGTCGTCGTGGAAGGTGGTCGCCTTGACGATCGCCTCGGCGCGCTGGGCCGGGTTGCCGGACTTGAAGATGCCGGAGCCGACGAAGACGCCCTCGGCGCCGAGCTGCATCATCATCGCGGCGTCGGCCGGGGTCGCGATGCCGCCGGCGGTGAACAGGACCACGGGGAGTTTGCCGTTCTCGGCGACCTCCTTGACGAGCTCGTAGGGGGCCTGGAGATCCTTGGCCGCCACGTAGAGCTCGTCGTCGGCGAGCGCGCCGAGCCGGCGGATCTCGCGACGGATCGTACGCATGTGGGTGACCGCGTTGGAGACGTCGCCGGTGCCGGCCTCGCCCTTGGAGCGGATCATCGCCGCACCCTCGGTGATGCGGCGCAGCGCCTCGCCGAGGTTGGTCGCGCCGCACACGAACGGCACGGTGTAGGACCACTTGTCGATGTGGTTCTCGTAGTCGGCCGGGGTCAGCACCTCGGACTCGTCGATGTAGTCGACGCCCAGGGACTGCAGCACCTGCGCCTCGGCGAAGTGGCCGATGCGGGCCTTGGCCATGACCGGGATGGAGACGGCCTCGATGATGCCGTCGATCATGTCGGGGTCGGACATGCGGCTCACGCCGCCCTGAGCGCGGATGTCGGCCGGGACGCGCTCGAGCGCCATCACCGCCACCGCCCCGGCGTCCTCGGCGATCTTCGCCTGCTCGGGGGTGACCACGTCCATGATCACGCCGCCCTTGAGCATCTCCGCCATCCCGCGCTTGACGCGCGAGGTTCCCGTCTCCGCGCTTCGCGCGGTTACTCCCTCGCTCGTCGCGAGCGGACGAGCAAGCTCGCCGCTCGAACTCGCTCCGGTCGTCTCATTCGTGCTTGTTGCCATGGTGCGATCGTAAGTCGGGATCGGACGTACGCCACCCTCGGAAAGGCCTGGTCAGGCCACTGTTGCCGAAGTGGACTGCTACGAGGCCACTCAGGACGCCAGTGCTTCCACCGCTTCGGCCACCGCGGCCGGGGCGCCGGCCAGGGACCAGAGGACGCCGCCCGCCTCGACCTGTGCGGTGGTGCCACCAGCGCCCAGGACGAGAGCGGCACCGGGGAGCCGGTCCCAGTCGGGAACGGAGTGCTGGCAGAAGAGGTGGAGCTTGCCCTGGGCGATGGCGGTGAGGTCCATCGACCCCGACCCGAGGATCCGGATGGAGGCGGCCTGGCTCGCGACACGGACGTAGGCCTCGCCCACGGGGTGCCTCAGCTTGGCCGGGTGGAGGTAGGTCGTCAGGCAGGCCAGGGCGAGCGGCGTGTCGAGCACCGCGTCGAGCCGGACCCCGTTGCGGGTGGTGGGCAGCTCGGGTCCACCCACGTAGACCGCGTCCTCGGCCGGCGAGTAGACGGCGCCCAGGACGAGACTGTTCACGTCTCCTGGGGCCCCGTCGGTCAGCGCCAGCGCCGAGCACCACCAGTCGAGGCCGCGGACGAAGTTGTAGGTGCCGTCGACCGGGTCGATGGTCCACACCCGGCCGGTGGTCGACTCGCGGGCCGAGCCCTCCTCGCCCAGGACGCCGTCACCGGGGTGCTCGGACGCGAGCCGGTCGACGATCGCCTTCTCGGCGGCCTTGTCGGCGGCGGTGACCAGGTCGGAGACCGAGGTCTTGGTCTCGATCGAGTCGCCGATGCCCGCGCTGCGCATCTTGGCGGCCAGCGCGCCGGCGCCACGGACGAGCTCGGCCGCCAGACGTACGTCCGCGGCGGTCGGCTTGGTCACGAGGCGGCCTCCTCGGCGAGGGCCTGCCTGCGCACGGTCCAGACGCGCTGCCCGACGGTGATGGTCGAGGCGACGGCGAGGATCCACAGCGCGATGTAGATGAGCAGGTCGAGGGAGAAGATGCCGGCGAAGCCGGTCAGCACCAGGACCAGGACGAGACGGTCGGCGCGCTCGGCGATGCCGACGTTGGCGGTGAATCCCAGCGACTCCGCGCGGGCGCGGGCGTAGGAGGTGACGGCACCCATCACCACGCACCACAGGGTCAGCGCGAGGTAGAGGTCGGAGTCGCCCGGTCCGGCGAAGTAGAGCGCCAGGCCGCCGAAGACCGCCCCGTCGCCGATCCGGTCGAGGGTGGAGTCCCAGAAGGCGCCGAACTTCGAGGAGCGTCCGACGGCGCGCGCCATCGCCCCGTCGATCAGGTCGCTGAAGACGAAGCAGGTGATGAAGATCGTGCCGGCCAGCAGCTCGCCGCGCGGGTAGAACGCCAGCGCCCCGACCGCAACCCCGAGGGTGCCGACGAGCGTGACGGCGTCGGGGCTGATCTTCAGTGCGATGAACAGCCGGACGATGGGCGCGAGGACGACTCCCTGGACGAAGCCTTTGATGTGATCCAACATGGCGCGGCCACGCTATCGGAAACTGCCGAAACGGTCGTTGTGCACGCCGAATCGGTAGAAATGGTGGCCGAGACTTCACTTGTGGCGCGCCGAATCGTTACTTGTGGGGGGCGAGTCGGTCGTTGTGGCGATCCCGTGGTCGCCACAACGACCGACTCGGCCACCATTTCTGCAGACTCGGCACGCAGGAAGTGCGGACTCGGCCACCACTTCTGCAGTCTCGGCTAGGTGCCTTCGGTCAGGTCCCGGACCTCGGCGTAGCGGGCGCGGACGGCGGGGTCGGGGTCGGCCTCGTACGTCTCGGTGCCGGCGAGCTCCCAGGACGGCGGCTCGTCGCCGCCGAGGAGGGTCCAGGCGGCCTGGCGGGCGGCGCCGTCGGCGACGTACTCCCCCGGCTCGGGGACGAGGACGGGGTGGCCGAGGACGACGGGGGCCAGGTGGCGTACGGCCTCGGAGCGGGCGCCGCCGCCGACGAGGAGGACGCGGTTGACCGCGACACCCTGCGCCTTGAGCGCGTCGATGCCGTCGGCGAGACCGCACAGCAGGCCCTCGACGGCCGCACGCGCCAGGTGGGCGGGCTCGGCGGTGGCGAGGGTGAGTCCGTGGATCACGCCCCGGGCCGACGGACGGTCCGGGGTGCGCTCGCCCTCGAGATAGGGCACGAGTACGAGACCGCCGGAGCCCGAGGGCGCCGAGAGCGCCAGCCGGGAGAGCTCCTCGTGGCTCACCCCGAGCAGGCGGGTGGTGGCGTCGAGGACCCGGGCGGCATTGAGGGTGGCGACCAGCGGCAGGTAGCGGCCGGTGGCGTCGGCGAAGCCGGCCACCGTCCCCAACGCGTCCGAGGTCGGCGTCTCCGAGACCGCGCAGGCGACGCCGGAGGTGCCGATGGAGACGACCACGTCGCCGGGCCGCGCGCCCACGCCCAGCGCCGCGCCGGCGTTGTCGCCACAGCCGGGGCCGAGGAGCGCCCCCGAGGACGTACGTCCCGCCGACGCCGACGGCGCGAGCACCTCCGGCAGGACGACATCGTCGCGCCCGAGGGCGCGCTTGAGCAGGTCGCGACGGTATTCGCCGGTCACCGCGGAGTAGTAGCCGGTGCCGCTGGCGTCGCTCCGGTCGGTGCGCAGAGCCGCCAGCCCCGGCGCACCGGCGAGCTTCCAGGTCAGCCAGTCGTGGGGCAGGCAGACGGCCGCGACCCGGGCCGCGGCGTCTGGTTCGTGCTCGGCCAGCCAGCGCAGCTTGGTGGCCGTGAAGCTGGCCACCTGCACCGAGCCGACCGCCTCGGCCCAGGCCGCGGCACCCAGCTCGGTGTTGAGCGCGGCGGCCGCGCCGGCCGAGCGGGTGTCGTTCCACAGCAGCGCGGGACGTACGACCTCTCCGGCCTCGTCCAGGCACACCATGCCGTGCTGCTGCCCGCCGACGGAGACCGCGGCGACGTCGTCGAGCCCACCGGCTGCCTCGGCAGCTGCCTGGAGCGCGGTCCACCACGCCGCCGGGTCCACCTCCGTGCCCTCGGGGTGGGGCGCGGAGCCGGAGCGCACCAGCACCCCGGTCTCCGCGTCGCGGACGACGACCTTGCATGACTGGGTCGAGGAGTCGACCCCAGCGACGAGCGACATGCCCTGCAACCTAACGAAGCCCGAGCAGGTGGTCCATGGCCAGCTGGTCGAGGTGCTCGAACGCGTAGCCGTGGTCCAGCGCCTCGATGTCGTAGGTCGCCTTGCGGATGTCCTCGAGCGTCTCACCCTCGGCGAGGGTCGGCACGGACAGCTCCGCGACCTGCGAGGCCTCGAGCGCGGCCTTGACCTCCGGGTCCGCCCGGAACGCCGCGGCGCGCTCGCGCAGGACGAGGTAGTTGCGCATACAGCCCGCGGCGGAGGCCCACACGCCCTCCTCGTCCTCGGTGCGCGGCGGCTTGAAGTCGAAGTGGCGCGGGCCTTCGTAGCCCTTGGTCTCCAGCAGGTCGACCAGGTTGAACGCGCCGCGCAGGTTGCCGGCGCCGAAGCGGAGGTCCTGGTCGAAGCGCGGCCCGTGCTGGCCGTTGAGGTCGATGTGGAAGAGCTTGCCGTGCCACAGCGCCTGGGCGACGCCGGAGGCGAAGTTGAGCCCCGCCATCTCCTCGTGACCGACCTCCGGGTTGAGGCCGACCATCTCGGCGCGGTCGAGGCTGTTGATGAAGGCGAGGGCGTGGCCGATGGTCGGCAGCAGGATGTCGCCGCGCGGCTCGTTGGGCTTCGGCTCGATGGCGAACCGGATGTCGTAGCCCTGCTCGGTCACGTAGTCGCCGAGCAGGTTGACCGCCTCGCGGTATCGGTCCAGCGCCGCCGCGATGTCCTTCGCGGCGTGGGACTCCGCACCCTCGCGGCCACCCCACATGACGTACGTCGTGGCCCCGAGCTCCGCGGCGAGGTCGATGTTGCGCGCGACCTTGGCGATCGCGTAGCGGCGCACCTCGCGGTCGTTGGAGGTGAACCCGCCGTCACGGAAGACGGGGTGGCCGAAGAGGTTGGTCGTGGCCATCGGCACCTTGAGGCCGGTCTCGTCCAGCGCCGCCTTCAGCTTGTCGATCTCCGCCTGGCGCTCGGCGTCGCTCGCGTCGATCGCGAAGACGTCGTTGTCGTGGAAGGTGATGCCGTAGGCACCCAGCTCGGCCAGCTTGTGGACCGAGTGCGCGACGTCGAGGTGTGGCCGGCTCGCCGACCCGAAGACGTCCTGGCCGTTCCAGCCCACGGTCCACAGACCGAAGGTGAACTTGTCGTCCGGGGTGGGGGTGTACTCCGTCATGGCCTTGCTTCCTCACTTTAGTTCACAACTCGGACTATGTAACTCCGATGAAACGCGATGGCCGTCACATTGTCAACCGGTTGTGAGCGGAAAAGTCGCCTGGTTGACCTCAAGTTCATAACTTGGTCTAATCCCATCCATGACGGTCCGAAGTGAGCCTGCCCAACATGCCGGGATGCGGGCGAGCAACCTCGCGCTCGTGCTCGGCGAGGTCGCCCGCACCGGTCCGGTCTCCCGAGCCCGGGTCGCGGCGCGCACCGGCCTGACGAAGTCGTCGGTCTCCGGACTGGTGACGGATCTGATCTCCGCCGGCCTGATCGGCGAGAGCGGCCCGGCCGCGACCGAGCGCGGCCGGCCGGCCACGGCGCTCAGCCTCGCTCCCGGAGGCACCGCCGGCCTCGGTCTGGAGATCAACGTCGACTACCTGGCCGCGATGGTGACGGATCTGACCGGCGCGCCGCGCTACCACCATGTCGTACGCCGCGACAACCGCGACCGCGAGGTCGACGAGGTCGTCGCCGACCTCGTCGAGGTGGCCCGCACCGCCGCCGCCAGCGCCGCCGCCCAGGGTCTGCCGCTGGCCGGGGCGTGCGTGGCGGTGCCCGGCCTGGCCGTCGACGGCACCGTCGTACGCACTCCCAACCTGCGCTGGCCGCGGGTCGACCTCGCCGACGCGGTCGGCGAGGCGACCGGGCTCGACGTCGAGCTGGAGAACGAGGCCAACCTCGCGGCTCTCGGCGAGATGTGGTTCGGCGGTCACGAGCAGGAGGGCGCGCCCCTGCGCGACTTCGTGCACGTCTCCGGCGAGATCGGCATCGGTGGCGGCATCGTGGTCGGAGGCGAGGTCTTCCGAGGAGCGCACGCCGGTGCCGGCGAGCTCGGCCACGTCATCGTCGCCCCCGACGGCCCGCGGTGCGCCTGCGGCGGTCACGGCTGCCTGGAACGGATGGCCGGGCAGCAGGAGATCCTCGCCCGGGCCGAGGTGGCGACGATGGCCGACCTCACCCAGGCCTGCGAGGCCGGCGACCGGGCCGCCCTGGATGCGGTCACCGACGCCGGCCGTCACCTCGGGGTCGCGCTCGCCTCGGTCCTCACCCTCCTCGACCCCGCCGCGATCGTGCTGGGTGGCGCGTTCGCCACCCTCGCGCCGTGGCTCGTCACCGCGACCGAGGCCTCGATCGGTCGCCACACCGGCGCCACCGCCCCGCCGCCGCTGCTGGTCTCCGGCCTCGGCAGCGACGCAGCGGTGCGTGGGGCGGCCGGCACGGTCGTACGCCGCGTGATCGGCGACCCCGCGGCCTACCTCGCCCGCCGCCCCTGAGGCACCACTAGCGAGAGACGGTCGCCGTCGTGATCCGGCGGTCGGCGGCGCCGACGCGGTGGACGTCTCCGGTGATCGTGACCAGCACCTTGTCACTGCCCGACTCGGCGGTGGCCGAGGCGGCCTCGACCTCGGAGAGCTCGGCGATGCCCTCG
Source organism: Nocardioides sp. NBC_00368 (assembly GCF_036090055.1). Classification (NCBI taxonomy): domain Bacteria; kingdom Bacillati; phylum Actinomycetota; class Actinomycetes; order Propionibacteriales; family Nocardioidaceae; genus Nocardioides; species Nocardioides sp. NBC_00368. Next base: position 833,169 of record NZ_CP107970.1, on the reverse strand, counting down.
GCGACCGCGGTCGCCACCTTCTCGCCGGCCGAGGCGGCCACCCAGACCTCGACGTCGCCGGGCTCGACGACGCGGGTGAGGCTCCGGTCGGTGAAGGCGAGCCGCGTCGTGGGCACCTCGAAGCGCACCACCGCCGACTCGCCCGGCTCCAGCGCGACCCGCTGATAGCCGAGCAGCTGCGAGACCGGCCGGACCACCGAGGCCAGCAGATCTCGGCCGTAGAGCTGGACCACGTCCACCCCGGCGACGTCGCCGAGGTTGGTGACCGTCACCTCCACCTCGAAGGTGCCACCGGCCGCGACCGAGCGGTCTGCCGAGAGCCCGCTGTGGCCGAAGGTGGTGTAGGAGAGGCCGAAGCCGAACGGCCGTGCCGGCGTCGGGTCGGTGGCGGTGACCTCCGAGGGGCCACCCAGGAGGGGCTGCAGGTAGCTGTAGGGCTGGGTGCCGGAGACCCGCGGCAGCGAGACCGGAAGCCGGCCCGACGGGTTGACCGCGCCCGAGACGATGCGGGCCAGCGCCGCCCCGCCCTCCTCGCCGGGGAAGAACGCCTGCAGCACGGCCGCGGGACGAGTCTCGTCCTCGAGCGCCCAGCCGATGGCGTACGGCCTGCCGGTGACGACCACGAGCACGACCGGTGTCCCGGTCGCGACGATCTCGGTGACGAGCTCGCGCTGGACCCCGGGAAGGTCGAGGGACTCGGAGTCGTTCCCCTCCCCCACGGTGCCGCGGCCGAAGAGTCCGGCCTGGTCGCCGACGACGACGATCGCCACATCGGCCTCGGCGGCCGCCGAGACGGCGGCCGGGAAACCGGAGCGGTCCGAGCCCTCGACGTCACATCCGGTCACGACCTCGACCGAGGCACCGCCGAGCTCGGCTTGGATCGCCTCGGCGATCGTGGGCAGCTCGATGCCGAACGGCTCGTCGGGATAGCTCGCCATCACGTGGTTGACGAAGGAGTAGCAGCCCATCAGCGCTTCGGCACGATCAGCGTTGGGGCCGATGACCGCCACCTTGCCGGCGCCACCCGCGAGCGGGAGCACGCCGTCGTTGCTGAGCAGGACCACCGACTCCTCGGCCAGCCGGCGTGCCAGCGCGCGGTGGGCCGGGGAGTCCAGGTCGATCGACTCCGGCGCTCCCTCCTCCAGACCCGCCACGAACGACGAGTCGAGCAGGCCGAGCTCCTCCTTCTGAGCCAGCGCCCGGAGCACGGCCCGGTCGACGAGCGACTCGGAGACCTCCCCGGAGCGGATCAGCGCCGCGAGCGGCTCGAGATAGGCATCCCCGCTGGGCAGCTCCACGTCGACACCGGCCTCCAGGGCCAGCGCCGCGGCCCGCCCGCGGTCGGCGGCGATGGCGTGCATCACCGCGAGGAACGCCACGCCGAAGTAGTCCGCGACCACGACCCCGTCGAAGCCCCAGGTCTCGCGCAGCAGGGTGGTGAGGTGCTCGACCGAGGAGTGCTGCGGCACCCCGTCGATGTCGTTGTAGGACGCCATCACCGACCTCGCTCCACCATCCAGCACCGCCATCTCGAACGGCGGCAGATAGATGTCGGCGATCTCACGGGGTCCCGCGGAGACGGGCGCATGGTTGCGGCCGGCCCGCGAGCCCGAGTAGGCGACGAAGTGCTTCAGCGTGGCATGCACGCCGGCGGACTGCAGCCCGCGGACGTACGCGGTCGCGACCGTCCCGACGAGATACGGGTCCTCGCCGATGGCCTCCTCGCAGCGGCCCCAGCGCGCGTCGCGGATCACGTCGAGCACCGGGGCGAGCCCCTGGTGCACACCGAGGGCACGCATGTCGGCGCCGATCATCCGTGCCATCTCCTCCACGGCCTCGGGATCGAAGCTCGCTCCCCAGGCCAGCGGCGTCGGGAAGGTCGCGGCCTGCCAGGCCGCCAGCCCGGTGAGACACTCCTCGTGGACCAGCGCCGGGATCCCCAGCCGGGTCTGCGAGACCAGGCGTCTCTGCTCCTCCCACAGCCATGCGGCGCGCTCGGCGGGATCGACCGGCCGGGTGCCGTACACCCGGGTGTAGTGGCCCAGGCCGTGGGCGGTGATCTCGGAGAGGCGCCGGCCGTCGCCATCGATGTCGCGACTCATCTCGTTGGCCATCGGCGCGACGACGTCGCCGCCACGGTCGAGCCAGTAGCCCACGATCTGGGCGAGCTTCTCCTCCAAGGTCATCCGCGCGTGCAGGTCGCGCACTCGCTCGGAGACCCGCGGCCAGGCGGGCAGAGGTGCGTCAGTCATTGGTTCAGTCACAGGAGGTGTCCGTTCTAGCCCTTGACCGCGCCTTGCAGACCGCTGACGAGGCGGCGCTGGAAGGCGAGGAAGAGCACGAGGGCGGGGATCATCGCGAGAGTGGTGAAGGCGAGGACGCCGGCGGTGTCGGCGGAGTGCTCGGTGGAGAAGTCGGCGACGCCGAGCGGGAGGGTGCGCATCTTGTCCTGGAGCAGCAGCAGCGGAAGCAGATAGGCGTTCCAGGAGGTCACGAACGCCAGCACCCCGACGGTGATCATCCCGGGTGCCGACAGCGGCATCAGGACCCGCCAGAAGACGCCGATCCTGCTGGCGCCGTCCATCAGCGCCGCCTCCTCCAGCTCCTTGGGCAGCGCCATCAGGAACGGCCGGAGGATGACCACCGTCATCGGCAGCGCGAACGCCGCCTGCGGCAGGGCCACGCCCCACCAGGTGTTCGCCATGTGCAGGTTGCGGGTGATGATGATGAACAGCGGGATGATCGCCACGGCCGCCGGGAAGAGCAGGCCGAGGACGAAGACCATGAACAGCGCCTCGCGCCCCCGGAACTGGTAGCGAGCCAACGGGTACGCCGCCATCAGCCCGAACACGACGGTCACCACCGTGGTGATGATCGCGATCATCGTCGAGTTGAGCGCGTACTGCCAGAACGACGGGTTGCTCAGCACCCCGGCGTAGTTGCTCCACACCCACGGGTCGGGCAGCCCGGCCGGCTTGTCGGCGAGCTGGGCGTTGGTGCGGAAGCCGCCGAGCGCCCCGTAGAGGACCGGGCCGACGGTGATCGCGACCACGATCAGCGCGATCAGGTAGACCCACAGGTTGCCGCCGCTGCGGCGGCGTGGGGTGAGATCGGCCGTGACGCTCATACCGTGTCCTCCTTGGTGTCGCGGCGCAGGATCAGGACCTGGTAGGCGAGCGCCATCGCGAAGGCGATCACGAACAGGATCACCGAGGCGGCACCCGCGATGCCGTAGTTGTGGCGCTTGGTGCCCTCGTCGATGAGGTACGTCGCCATGGTGGCCGTCGCGTTGGCCGGACCGCCCTGGGTGAGCACCCAGATCATGTCGAAGCACTGGATCGAGCCGATCATCGACAGGAAGGCCCAGGTACGCATGGTGGGCCCCAGCAGCGGGATGGTGATCCGCCACTGCGTCTGCCACCAGGAGGCGCCGTCGAGCTGGGCGGCCTCGTGGAGCTCCTCCGAGACGCCCTGCATGCCGGCCAGGAAGAGCAGCACGGCGAGGCCGAGGTACTTCCAGGTCAGCACGAGGAGCACGATCCACAGCGCGTACTCCGGAGTGCCCAGCCAGCCCTGCTCGGGTGGGGTGAGCCCGATCTGCGCGGTGAAGGCGTCGATGAAGCCGTACTGCGGCTGCAGCAGCTGGAGCCAGACCACGGCGGCGATGACCTCGGCCAGCACGTACGGCACGAAGATGATCGTGCGCAGCAGGCCCTGGCCGCGCATCTTGCGGTTGAGCAGGAGGGCGATGGCCACACCCAGCGGGAGCTGGAGCAGGATCGAGCCCACCACGATGACCATGTTGTGGCCGACCGCGCTGCGGAAGACCTCGTCGCCGAGGACCTCGACGTAGTTCTCCAGGCCGACGAAGTCGGTCAGGTCACCGAAGCCCTTCCAGTCGTAGACCGAGAAACGCACCGCGGTGACGATGGGCCAGGCGACGAAGAGCGCGATGAGCGCGAGCGCCGGGGTTACGAAGACAAGGATCTCCAAGCGCTTGCGCCAGGCGTCACCACGAAGTCCGGTCCTCCTGGGACCGCCGGGTGCCCGGCGTACAGCACCTGTACGCCGGGCGTCCGATGTGGCGTGCCCTGACGCCGCGGGAGCGGCTTCGGTCACGTCGTGTGTCACAGGCTCAGCTCACTTTTCCTTGTCCGCGGCTTCCTGGGTGGCCGTGACGATGTCGGCCCCCGTGCCCTTGCCGGCGAACACGTTGACGATCGCGTCGTTCATGGCGCCGCCGACGGCCTGGCCGAAGGCGGTGTCGAAGTAGAGCTGGACGTACGGCGCGCTGTCGCGCACCTTGATCAGGTCGGCCAGGGCGGGGTCGGTCAGCGCGCCGGTCGCGTCGGGGTTGGTCGGCAGGCCCATCCCGTTCTCCGCGAAGCCCGTCTGGACGTCGGTGGAGAGGAGGTGCTTGACGAAGTCGACCGAGGCGTCCGGGGCACCCTCGGAGACGGCCCAGGCGTCACCGCCGCCCATCTGGGCGCCCGGGTCGCCCTGGCCACCCTCGATCTGCGGGAAGGCGAACCAGCCGGTCTTGTCGCCGAGCCCCTTCTTGTCCTCGGTGATGCCCTGCATCACGCCGGGCTCCCAGTGGCCGGCGAGCTCCATGGCGACCTTGCCGGTCGCGAGGAGACCGGAGGCCGAGGTCGGGCCCTCCTGGGCGCCGGTGGAGAGGAAGCCGTTGTTGAACGGCTTCTGGGCCACGATGTCGGCGAGGTCGTCGCCGGCCTTCTCGAAGCAGGGGTCGGAGAAGTCGAGGCTCTTGACCGCCGAGGTCAGCACGTCCTCGGAGCACTCCCGGACCGCGGTCCAGTAGTAGTAGTGCGCGGCCGGCCAGGCGTCCTTTGCGCCGACCGAGACCGGCTGGATCTTCGCGGCCTTGAGCTTCTCGACGGCGTCGTAGAAGTCCTCCATCGTCGTCGGCGCGGCGGTGATGCCGGCCTTGGCGAAGAGCTCCTTGTTGTACCAGAAGCCGACCACGCCGATGGAGAACGGCAGTGCGTACGTCTTGTCCTCGACCTGCCAGCCGGCGACCGAGCCGCCGATCATGTCGATCTCCTCGGCCGCGTCCTCGGACAGGTCCTTGGTCAGCCCCGCCTCGACGTGGTCGGCGAGCTCGCCGCCGCCACGCTCCATGTAGACGTCCGGGATCTGCTCGGGGTCACCGCTCTGGAACGCGGCGTCGAGCTTGGTGAGCATGTCCTCGTGCGCGAAGGCCTCGACCTTGACCTTGACGCCGGGGTTGGCCTTCTCGAAGTCCTTCGCGACCTGCTTGTAGTACCCCTTGCCGGGGTCGTTGTTGGAGTTGTGCCACCACGTGATGGTGTTGTCGTCGCCACCGGAGTCGCCCGAGCCGCCACAACCGGTGGCGGCAATCATCAATCCGGCGCACAGCGCGGCGAGCGCCTGTGTCTTCCTCGACATCTTTGGACCTTCTTCGTCACAGCTCTGGATGGGGTGATGTGACTGCCGCCACATTGTCGGGTCGAGCATGGCGGTTGTCAGGCACCGATGTCAATCGTTGTCGATAACGTTTTCGTAGATGGTTATCGACAATCCCCCGAGTGGGCTACTGTCAGGGGCATGAGTACGCTCGACCAGCCCCGCCCCCGACGGGTGACGATCACGGATGTGGCCCGGGAGGCAGGGGTCTCGGTGGCCACCGTCTCGAAGGTGATCAACGAGCGCTACGGAGTCAGCGAGGCGACCGCCGAGAAGGTCCTCGCGGTCATCGACCAGCTCGGCTACCAGTCGTCCCTGATCGCCTCCAGCCTGCGCCGCAAGTCGACGGGCGTCATCGGCGTGCTCGTGGCCGAGTTCGAGCCCTACTCGGCCGAGCTGCTCAAGGGCATCTCAGCGGCCCTGGACGGCACGGGCTATGAGCTCTTGGCGCATGCCGGCCGCAGCGGCGCCCACAACCACACCGGCTGGGAGCGCCGCTCGCTCTCCCGCCTCGGCCACACCCTGATCGACGGGGCGATCGTGGTGACCCCCTCGATGATCATCACCGACGAGACCACGATCCCGGTCGTCGCGATCGACCCCCACACTGGACCGGACGGCCCGATGACCGTCGACGCCGACAACGTCACCGGCGCCCGGCTCGCCGTCGACCACCTGATCGGGCTCGGCCACCAGCGCATCGGGTTCCTCGGCGGCCGCCCCGATCTGCGTTCCGCCGCCCTGCGCGAGCAGGGCTACCGCGAGGCTCTCTACGAGGCCGGCCTGAGCGTCTCCATCGACCTGATCCGGGTGGGCGGCTACCACCCCGAGGTCGCCGAGGCACCGGCCCGCGAGCTGCTCTCGCTCCCGGCCGGCCAGCGGCCCACCGCCATCTTCGCCGCCAACGACATCTCGGCCATCAAGGTCATCGAGGTCGCCGGCTCGCTCGGCCTGCGCGTGCCCGAGGACCTCTCGGTGATCGGCTTCGACAACGTACCCGAGGCGCGCGACGCCACTCCCCCGCTCACCACCGTCGCCCAGCCGCTCCACGAGATGGGCAGGGCCGCGCTGGAGCTCCTGCTCGAGCTGCTCGAGGGCAAGCAGACCGAGCGCCACCTGCGGCTGCCCGCCGAGCTGGTCGTACGCAGCAGCACCGCCCCGCCGAAACCGTAGTTCTGGCGGGCCGAGAATGTAGAAGTGGCGGACGAAACTGTCGTCTCGTCCGCCACTTCTGCAGTCTCGGCGAGGACAGCTACACGTGCCCCGTGGCCGAGGCCCGGCGCCTGGAGATGGCGTCGACGCTGGCCGCGACCAGCAGGACCAGGCCGGTGACCATCCAGACGGTGCCCTGAGGCTGGTCGAGCAGACCCATGCCGTTGTCGATGACGGCCACCACGGTGCCACCGATGACGGCGTCGATGACCCGGCCCTTGCCGCCGAAGAGCGAGGTGCCGCCGATGACGGCGGCGCCCACGGCGTACAGCAGGGTCGTCTCGCCACCGGTGTTCGGGTTCACCGAGTTGGTCCGGCTGGCGATCATGATGCCGGCCATCGCCGCCATCGTGGAGCACAGGATGAAGCACGACAGGCGCACCCGGAACACGTTGATCCCGGCCCTCCGCGCCGCCTCGGCGTTGCCGCCGACCGCGTAGACGTGCCGGCCCCAGGCGGTGCGGGTCAGCATGAAGGTGAGCACGATCAGCAGACCGACGATCACCAGCAGCGAGACCGGCACCCCCTTGAGCGAGGTCAGCGCCGGGTTGCGGCTGCGCTCGACGGAGAGATAGCCGACCACCACGAGCACCACAACCGTCAGCAGCCCGGTCTTCAGCGCCCACAGCAGGATGGGCTGCACGGTGAGGTTCTTGGCGCGGCGCCGGGCGTCGGCGACGTACGTCGAGGCCGCATAGCCCACGATGCAGATGATGCCGAGCGTCCAGCCGAGCCAGACCGGGAGGTTGGAGTTGTTGAGGCCGTTGATGAAGTCGTTGCGGTAGGGAATCGTCCCGCCCTCGCCGATCATCGTCAGGAGCACACCCTGGAGGCCGAGGAACGCGGCCAGGGTGACCACGAACGACGGGATCCCGAGCCTGGCCACCAGCAGCCCGATGAGCAGGCCGATCACCGCGCCGGTGAGCAGCGCGGCGATCAGGGCCGGCAGAAGCGGCCACTCCTGCCGGGTCAGGAACACCCCGAGCACGCCGGCGCAGGTGCCGCCCGCGAAGCCCGCCGAGAGGTCGATCTCGCCCAGCAGCAGCACGAAGACCAGGCCCATCGCGAGGACGGTCACGCCGGCCGACTGGCCGATCAGGTTGGCGAAGTTGAACGAGTTGGTGAACTGCTCGGGACGCAGCGCCGAGAAGACCACGACCAGCGCGATCAGGCCCAGCACCGCCGGTAGCGAACCGACCTCACCACCCTTGAGCTTGGCCAGGTAGGCGCGGAGGATCCCGCCCAGCGAGTTGTCGGGCATCGGGTCCGGCGACGCCGGATCGGTCACCGGCCGGTCGTCGACATCTGCACTCATGCAGCACCTCCTTCGGGAACCACACCGGTGGTGATCGCCTCCACGACCCGCCCACGCGTGGTGGAGGCGGCCTCGATCTGGCCGACCATGCGCCCCAGGTGCAGGACCGCGATGTCGTCGGCGACCTCGAAGACGTCGTTGAGGTTGTGGCTGATCAGCACGACGCCGAGGCCCCGGTCGGCCAGGCGCCGGACCAGCCGGAGCACCTGCTCGGTCTGCGCCACCCCGAGGGCCGCGGTCGGCTCGTCGAGGATGACCAGCTTGGAGTTCCACAGCACGGCCCGGGCGATCGCCACCGTCTGGCGCTGACCGCCGGAGAGGGAGGCCACCGGCGTACGCACCGACTTCAGGGTACGCACCGAGAGACCGTCGAGCGTCTCGCGAGCACGCTGCTCCATGGTGTCCTCGTCGACCAGCCGGAGGCGCTTCAGCTCCCGGCCGAGGAACATGTTGTGGACGACGTCGAGGTTGTCGCACAGGGCGAGATCCTGATAGACGACCTCGATCCCGAGCGCGGCGGCGTCCTTCGGGCTGGTCACCTTCACCGGCTCGCCCTCGAAGAGGTAGTCGCCGGCGTCGAAGAGGTGGATCCCGGCCATCCCCTTCACCAAAGTGCTCTTGCCGGCACCGTTGTCACCGACGAGCGCCGTCACCTTGCCCGCCCGCACCGAGAGGTCCACACCGCGCAGGACCTGCACGGCGCCGAAGGACTTCTCGACGCCGTGCAGCTCCAGCAGCGGACTCACTGAGGCACGCCGTTCTCGGTGCACAGGGCAGCGATCGCACCCGCGCACACCTCGGCGGCATCGGCCTGACCGTCCTTGATGACGGTCACGACGGACTCCTTGGTGACCCAGACGGGCTCGGCGAGCACCGACGGCACGTCCTTGCCGGCCTCGGTGTCCTCGACGGTGCCGGTGGCGAGGGCGTCGGCGGCGTCCTTGTCCTCCTCGATCAGTGCGATCGCGAGGTCCGCGGCGGCCTTGGCCTCGAGCGCGGTGTTCTTGTAGACGGTGCCGCACTGGAAGCCCTGCAGGATGTTCTGCAGACCCTCGACCGAGGCGTCCTGGCCGGTCACCGGGATCTTGCCCTGGGCGTTGTTGGCCTTCAGCCGGGCGATGATGCCGCCGGCCATGGTGTCGTTGGCCGAGACCACACCGTCGATCTTCCCACCGTTGGCGGTGTACATCTGATCGAAGACCTTCCCGGCCTTGGTCGCGTCCCACTCCCCCGACTGGTCACCGACGAGCTTGTAGGTGCCGTCGGCGATCTTCGCCTCGAGCGCCTTCTCGTAGCCGGACTTGAACAGGGCCGCGTTGTTGTCGGTGGCCGCGCCGTTGACGTAGACGATGTTGCCGCCCTTCTTGCCCGAGGCGGTGATGCACTCGTCCAGCCCTGCGCCCATCAGCTCGCCGACCTTCACGTTGTCGAAGGAGACGTAGTAGGAGGCGCCGCCGTTGAGCGTGAGCCGGTCGTAGTCGATGCTCGTCACTCCGGCGTCAGCGGCCTTCTTCAGACAGGCCGCTCCCGACTCGGAGTCGAGGTTGGTGATGATGATGACCTTGACGCCCTCGTTGATCATGCTGTCGCAGAGCTGGCCGAACTTGGCGGTGTCGCCCTGAGCGTTCTGGATCGTGGCCTCGAGGCCGGCGTCGGTGAACGCCTTCTCGAGGTTGGGCCGGTCCTGGGCCTCCCATCGGGGCGACGTGGTTGCGTCGGGGAGGATCACCCCGACGTCGGTGCCGCCCGAGCCGCCCGAGTCGCCGCCGTCGTCATCCGAGCCACCACATGCCACGAGCGATGCGGTCGACAGGGTCGCGACCGCTGCAACCGCCATCAGACGGCCGATCTTGTGCGTGTTCATCGTCCGAACTCCTCAGTCCTGGGTGTGATCTAAGTCACGTCGGGGTGCAACCTATCTCCTTCGGCGGCGATGTGAAACGGTTTCGAGGAGATCTCGACGGCGCAATGACAACGCCCGTACGCCCACACGTCACCACCGCCCGTTATGGTGCGACGGCTCCCACCCCGCCGACATCCACTAGAACAGCGATCACGTGACCGCCCTCTCGGATTTCCCCACTCCCCCGGCCGCCCCGCCACGCAGCGAACCCAAGGTCCCCAAATATGGGCACCCCTCCGGACACATCAGCGAGATCCACGGCCTGCGCGGCATCGCGCTGGCACTGGTGGTCGCCTTCCACCTCTTCGGCAACGGCCGGGTCTCCGGCGGCATCGACGTCTTCCTGGTGATCTCCGGCTTCCTCGCCACCCGGTCACTGGTGGGCAAGGCCGAGCGCGGCCAGGTGAAGCTGGGTCAGCACTACGGACGTACGTTCGCGCGGCTCGCCGCTCCGGCCCTGATCGTGCTGGCCGCGACCGCCGCCCTGATGGTGGCCTTCATCCCGCAGACGCTGTGGACGCAGACGACCCGCGAGATCGTCGCGGCCGCGACCTACCTGCTCAACTGGGAGCTCATCGCCAGCCAGCTCTCCTACGGTGCGGCGGGGCCGTCCTCGACGCCGGTGCAGCACTTCTGGTCGCTCGCGGTGCAGGGGCAGTTCTTCCTGCTGTGGCCGCTCGTGGTCGTCGGGCTCGCCTTCGTGCTGCGTGGCCGGATCGGCCTGGCGCGGGTGCTGTTCGTGCTGACCGCGGCCGCGTTCGCGGTCTCCTTCCTCTACGCCGTGAAGGTCTCCGGGGCCGATCAGGCGGCGGCCTACTTCAACTCTGTCACCCGCTTCTGGGAGATCGCCGCCGGCGCCCTGACCGCGCTCGCCCTGCGGCGCCTGAGCCTGCCCGAGAAGATCAAGCCGTACGCCGCATGGACCGGTCTCATCCTGGTTGTGACCTGCGGTTTCGTGATGGACGGCGCCGACCACTTCCCCGGCCCGCTCGCCCTGTGGCCGGTCACCGGAGCGCTGCTGGTGATGGTCGGGTCGACCTCGTCCGCACGCGGACCGCGGCGACTGCTCGAGACCGCTCCCCTGCGGTTCGTGGCCGACATCTCCTACGAGCTCTACCTGTGGCACTGGCCGCTGCTGATCGCATGGCTCTACTACACCGGCGGCGAGCGCCTCACCCTCATCTCGGCCGCGGGCGTGCTGGCCGTCTCGACGGTGCTCGCCTGGGCGACCAACCGGCTGGTGACCCGCCAGGTCCAGACGTACGTCATCGAGCCCGGCGGGCCACGAGCCCTGGTCGCCACCCTGGCTGCTCTCGCGGTCGCCGTCGGCGCGGGCTGGAGCGGGCTGGCCGCGATCAGCTACTCCGAGGACAGGGCGATCGCGGCAGCAGCCAGGCTCGCCACCGCCGACCCCTACACGACCGAGTGCCTGGGCGCCGCGGCGATGGCGGTGACCTCCTCGGGCGGGTCGTGCCGCAACCCCGACCTGCGCGGCGAGCTGATCCCCGCGGTGGCGGCCATCGGCGAGGACGACGACAACCGCAGCCAGTGCTGGTCCTTCGAGGAGCGGCCGGTGAGGTTCAGCGCCTGCCCGAACGGTGCCGCCGAGGGCTACGAGAAACGCCTGCTGATGGTCGGCGACTCGCATGCCGTCGCCCCGGTGGGCGCGCTCGACCTGATCGGCAAGCAGCGCAACTGGCGCATCGACGTCGCCTCGCGCGCCGCCTGCCACTGGAACACCCGGCCGCTCGGCCGCAACATCGCCGACAACCGCCCGGCCTGCGCGGAGTGGAACCGGCAGCTCGAGACCTATCTGCGCGCACCTGAGCAGAAGGACTTCGACGCGATCATCGTCACCCATTCCGCCCGCAAGACGACCCAGCCGCTGGCCGGCGAGACGCCCTACGAGTCCACGGTCAACGGCCTGGTCGAGGCGTGGAGCCACCGGCCCTCGAAGGACGTGCCGGTGATCGCGCTCGTCGACAACCCGATGTTCGAGCCCGACACCGCCGCCTATCTCCGCACCACGCTGGGCTGCATCCAGCGGCACTCGCCCGAGACCGCGGGCGAGGCGTGCGGGCGTCCGCGCACGGACGTGGTCGTCGAGGACCCGCACCGCGACGCGGTCGCCCGCGACCCGAACGCACACCTGGTCGACCTGACCCACCTGTTCTGCGAGGACAGGCTGTGCCCGGCGGTGATCGGCAACGTCATCGTCTACCGCGACGGAAACCACATCACCTCGCGCTACGCCCGCACGCTGGCGCCCTACCTGGGCAAGGAGCTCGCCCAGATCGTGGATTAACGGGCGACGGCGAGAGCGTCGATCTCGACGAGCATCTCCTCGCGCGGCAGACCGGTCATCACGGTGGTACGGCACGGGAGGATGCCGCCCTCGGCGACCCGCGAGCCGATGAACTCGCCGTAGGCCTCGTTCATCGCGGCGAAGTCGTCGCGGGTCGTGAGGTAGACCCGAAGCATCAGCACGTCCTCGAACCCGGCACCGGCGGCGGCCAGGATCGCCTCCACGTTCTGCAGGGTGCGCACGGTCTGGGCCTTCACGTCACCGGGGAACAGGTATTCGTTGGTGGCGGGGTCGACCGGACCCTGGCCGGAGACCTGGATCAGGCCGCCGCGGACGACGCCCTGGGAGAAGGTGTGCGCGGGGGCCGGGGCCTGGTCGGTGGAGATGCGGACGTCGGACATCGGTTGGTTTCCTCTCGGGGTGTTTCTCATGCGCTCCGGCCGGCCCAGTCGGCGGAGATCGCTTCGGTCGCCGCGAGGAGCTGCGGCACCAGGGCACGCACCCCCTCGCGGGGCAGGATGACGTCGGGCACGGAGACGGAGACCGCGGCGATGACCCGCTCGGCCTCGTCGCGTACGGGCGCCCCGACGCAGTTGATGAAGTCCTCGTGCTCGGCGGCGTCCTCGGCCCAGCCCTGCTCGCGCGTGCGGGCGAGCACGTCGCGGTAGCCCGCGGCGTCGGCGATGGTGCGGCTCGTGAACGGGCGGAAGTCGATGCCCGCGATCACGGCGTCCTGCTCCCCCGGCGGGAGGCCGGCGACGAGCACCTTGCCGACGGCGGTCGCGTGCAGGGCGGCGGGCAGTCCCACACGGGAGTACATCCGCACCGAGTGCGTGCTCTCGACCTTGGCGAGATAGATCGCCGCCCCGTTCTCGTACGCAGCCAGGTGGACGGCCTGGCCGCCCGTCTCCGCCGCGAGGCGCGTCAGGTGCGGCTGGGCCACGTCACGGATCGCGTGCTGGGCGAGGGCCATCGTGCCGAGCGCGAACAGCCGCGAGCCGAGGTGGTAGCGCTGGCGGTCGTCGCGGCGTACGAACCGGTCCGCCTCCAACGTGTGCAGCAGCCGCATCGCGGTGGTCTTGTGGACGCCCAGGCTGGCGGCCACCTGGTCGAGGGACCGCTCGCCCTCACCGAGCTCGATGAGGATCTGGAGCGCGCGGGAAAGACTCTGGCTCATCGTGATGCCTCCGCAGGGGTCTCGAGCGCCGGGGAGTCGATGCCGGCGGCGCTGACCCGGGTCGCCGCCCACTCGTCCTGGGAGCACGCGAGAAGCCGCGCGCGTACGTCGACGGCCGGCGGGTCCGCATGGTCCCCGGTCGCGGCCAGAACGCCCGCAGCGACCAGGTGGCCCTGGCGCAGCCGGCCGACCGGCTCGATCCCGTCGACGAGCGCCGCCAGGTAACCCGCCGCGAAGCCGTCGCCCGCGCCCACCGGCTCCACCACGTCGACCCGCAGAGCGGGGACCTCGGTGGCGCTTCCGTCAGGGTCGTGCTCACCGGCGGCGTGCGAGTCGGCCTTGATGACGAGCCGGGGACGGTCGCCGAGGAGCTCCCGCAGGTCGTGAGGGGCGTCCACGCCGAGCGCCGCACGGGCCTCGTCGGCGCCGAGCAGGACCACGTCGGCCGCGCGGAGTAGGTCGACCAAGGGGGCGACCTCCCGGCCGGCCCACAGCGCCGGCCGCCAGTTGAGGTCGACGCTCAGCCGGAAGCCGAGCTCCTCGCGCAGCGCCAGCAGGCGGGGGACCAGCGCGGAGCCCTCCTCGAGGATGCCGGCGGTGATGCCGGAGGTGTGCACGACCTCGGCCGAGGCCAGCGCCTGCGCGACCCCCGGCTCGTCGAGCAGGTCCGCGTCCATGGCGGCCGCCGCCGAGCCGGCGCGGTAGTAGTGCATCCGGCTGCCGCCAGGAGCGGGCTCCTTCACGTAGAGCCCCGTGGGCCGCTGCGGGTCACGCTCGGCCCGGACCTGCACGCCGCGGGCGGTCAGGTCGTCGGTCACGACGTCGCCGAACGGGTCCCGGCCGAGGCGGGAGACCCAGGCGGTCCGCACGCCGAGCGCGGCCAGGGCTCCGGCCACATTGGCCTCCGCTCCCCCGACCGAGCGACGCAACGTCGCCGCCTCCGCCAGCGGCTGGTCGCCCTCCGGACGCAGGACGACCATCGCCTCCCCGAGACAGACCACTCGCACGTCTCCGCTGCTGCCCACCGATGGAGCTCCTCCCCTGTTGCTTCGTCACCCGGCCCGTTGACGACCGGTGTGGCCGATGCTACAACTATCGAACCAGATTACGCAATGAGCGTTGCATAATGTGCAACACGAGAGGACGGGCCATGGATCACCCGGCAGCCCACTTCGACACGGCCGCCGTCGCGGCGCTGCGCGACGAGCGGGTCGACTGGCGCCACAAGGCGATCCCGCCCGCGCTCTGGGGACGTACGGTCGCCGAGGTGCTCGACGAGTCGCCCCGGCTCTCGCAGCTGCCCACGCCGGTGCTCTCGCTCTCCCGGGTCGCGATGAGCCACAACCGCGACGTGCTGGCGACATGGTGCGCGGAGCGCGGCATCGCCCTCGCACCGCACGGCAAGACCACCATGGCTCCGCAGCTGTGGGCCGAGCAGCTCGCCGCCGGCGCCTGGGCGATCACGGTGGCGAACCTCCCTCAGCTCGCCGTCGCCCGCGCCTTCGGCGTCTCCCGGGTGATCGTGGCCAACGCGATCGTCTCCCCGCTCGCGCTGCGCTGGATCGCCGACCAGCTCACCGAAGACCCGGACCTCGAGATCCTGGTCTGGGCCGACTCGCCGCGCACCGTCGCCCTGATGCACGACGCGCTCGCGGCCCACGTTGCCGAGGCCGGTCCACGGCGAGCGATCGGTGTGCTCGTCGAGCGCGGCGCCGCGGGCGGTCGCACCGGTGCCCGGGACGAGGAGACCGCCGTGGCCGTCGCCGAGGCGGTCGCGGCGTCGCCCCACCTGCAGCTCGCCGGCGTCACCGGCTACGAGGGCGCCCTGGCACACACGACCGACGAGGCCGCGCTCGAGGTCGTCCACACGTACGTCGACAGCCTGGTCTCGCTGCACCGGCGGATCTCCGGCCTGCTCCCCGGCGACCGGACCCCGGTCGTCAGCGCCGGCGGCAGCGCCTACTTCGAGCAGGTGGCCGACGCGCTCGCTCCGCTCGTGACGAGCGACGAGGCGCGGGTCGTGCTGCGCAGCGGCGCCTACATCACCCACGACGACGGCTTCTACCGCGGCATCTCCCCGATGGGGAGCGCGCCCCGCACCAGCGGCCCGGGTCTGCGCAGCGCCCTGCACGGCTGGGTGCGGATCAGCTCCCAACCGGAGCCGGGGCTCGCGCTGTTCGACGCCGGCAAGCGCGACCTACCGTTCGACGAGGGCCTCCCCGAGGCTCAGCTCCTGCGCGCCCGGACCACCGGCTCCCCCGCGACGCCCCTGACAGGCGTCGAGGTGACCGCGCTCAACGACCAGCACGGCTTCCTCCGCTGGGACCCCGCCGCCGAGGCACCCGTCGAAATCGGCGACGAGCTCCGCCTCGGGCTCTCGCACCCCTGCACCGCCTTCGACAAGTGGGGCCTCATCCCGGTCCTCGACGACGCCGACGCCGACGACCCGGTCGTCGTCGACCTCGTCCGCACCTGGTTCTGAGAGGACCGACCATGACCGACCTGCTCATCCGCGACGCGACCGTCATCGACGGCACCGGCGCCCCCGCCTTCCACGCCCACGTCAGCATCGACGCCGGGCGGATCACCGGCATCCACACCGAGGGCGCGGCGCCGGCGGCGCGGCGCACCATCGACGCTGCCGGCCGTGCACTGACTCCGGGGTTCATCGACATGCACGCCCACTCGGACCTGCAGATCCTGGTCAACCCCGACCACACCGCCAAGGTGAGCCAGGGCGTCACGCTCGAGGTCGTCGGGCAGGACGGACTCTCCTTCGCTCCTGCCGACGCCACCGCGCGGGCTCACCTGCGCCGCCAGATCGCCGGCTGGAACGGCGAGCCGGACGACTTCGACTTCGACTGGGACACCGTCGCGGGCTACCTGGACCGGCTCGACCGCGGGATCGCGTGCAACGCGGCGTACCTCGTGCCCCAGGGGACGCTTCGGCTCATGGTCGTGGGCCCCGACAACCGGACCGCGACCTCCGCCGAGATCGCCGAGATGGCCCGGCTGCTCCGGGTCGGTCTCGCCGAGGGCGCGGTGGGGATGAGCAGCGGCCTGACCTACCCGCCGAGCATGTTCGCCGACGACGAGGAGCTGGCCACGCTGTGCCGGGTCGTCGCCGAGGCGGGCGGCTACTACAGCCCGCACCACCGGTCCTACGGCGCCGGTGCGCTGGAAGCGTACGCCGAGATGATCGAGATCGCCCGTACCTCCGGGTGCGCCCTCCACCTCACCCACGCGACCATGAACTTCGAGCCCAACCGCGGGCGGGCAGGTGAGCTCGTCGACCTCATCGAGGCCGGCCTGGCCGACGGCGTCGACATCACCCTCGACACCTACCCCTACCTTCCCGGCGCCACCACGCTCAGCGCGGTGCTGCCCAGCTGGTCGACCTCCGGCGGCCCCGATGCCCTGCTGGCCCGGATCGCCGACCCGGCCGACCGGGCCCGGATCGCCCACGAGCTCGACCACGTCGGCACCGACGGCTGCCACGGCTGCGTGACCGACTGGCGCACGATCCAGATCAGTGGCGTACGCAACCCCGAGCTGTCGCGCCACGTCGGCCGCACCGTCGCCGAGATCGCCGAGGAGTCCGGCCGGGCGGCCACCGAGGTCTTCTTCGACCTCCTCGTCCGCGACCGGATGGCCACCACGATCCTCCAGCACGTCGGCCACGAGGAGAACGTGCAGGCGATCATGCAGCACCGCACCCACTGCGGCGGCAGCGACGCGATCCTCGTCGGCGAGCGTCCGCACCCGCGCGCGTGGGGCACCTTCCCCCGCTACCTGGCCCGCTACGTACGCGATCTCGGCGTGCTCGACCTGGTCGACTGCGTCCACCACCTGACCGGCCGCCCCGCGGCGAGGCTGCGGCTCAGCGATCGCGGCCTGGTCCGGGAGGGGTACGCCGCCGACCTGGTGCTGCTCGACCCCGACACCGTCCAGGACACCGCCACCTTCGAGGAGCCGCGGCAGCAGGCGCGCGGCATCGACTGGGTGCTGGTCAACGGCACCGCCGTCATCGAGGACGGCCACCGCACCGACGCGCTGCCCGGACGGGCCCTGCGCCGCACCGACGAAGGAACCCGACCCCGATGAACGCGAGCCCGATGAGCAACTCCGTGATCGACACCCTCCGCGCCGACCAGGCGCTGGTCGTCGTACGCGCCACCCGGATCGACGATCCCGTCGCGCTCTGCGACGCACTGGCCGCCGGCGGCATCCGGACCGTCGAGCTGACCTATACGACGCCGGGCCTCACCGACCTGCTCGCCGACGTCGCCGCGCGCGCCAGTGACGACATCGTCATCGGCGCCGGGACGGTGCTGACCGCCGACCAGGCGCGTGCCGCGCTGGCGGCCGGAGCCCGGTTCCTGGTGACGCCGGGCCTTCCGGCCGACGCGGCGCAGATCGTGGCCGAGGGCCACGCCGCGGGCGCGGCCGTCGTCCTCGGCGCGCTCACCCCGACCGAGGTCCTCACCGCGACCGCGCTGGGCGCCGACGCGGTCAAGATCTTCCCGGCCCGGGCCGTGGGCCCGCGCTACTTCTCCGACCTGCGGGGCCCGTTCCCCGAGGTCGCCCTGATCCCTTCCGGCGGAGTCGATGAAGACAACGCCGCGGAGTTCCTGCGGGCCGGCGCCATCGCCGTGACCGCCGGGACGTCGGTGGTCGAGCCCGCCGACGTCGACGAGGCCCGGTGGGAGCAGATCACCACCAACGCCGCCCGGTTCCGCGCAGCGCTGCGCTGAGTCCATCCCTACCCATCCCCCACCCTGACCCGACGGGAGAACCAGCCATGCACTGGCTCCAGACAAGCACCCCCGGCCTGCTGCTGCTCTGCGCAGCGGCGATCGCCGTACTCCTCTTCTTGATCATCAAGGTAAAGCTCGAACCCTTCATCGCCCTCTTCATCAGCGGCATCGGCCTGGCCGTCGCGGCCGGCCTGTCCGTCGAGCAGATGGTCGGCACCGCCCTCGCCTCGAAGGAGTCGCTCATCGAGACCGGCTTCGGCGGCGTACTGGGCCACATCGCGCTCATCATCGGTCTCGGCACCGTGCTCGGATCACTGCTCGAGCGGTCCGGCGGAGCCGACGTCCTCGCCTCGAAGCTGATCGCCATCTTCGGCGAGCGCGGCACCCCGATCGCGATGGGCCTGGTCGGCCTGATCTTCGGCATCCCGGTCTTCTTCGACATCGGCATCTTCGTGCTCGCCCCGCTGGTGTACGTCGCCGCACACCGCGGCGGCAAGTCACTCGTCCTCTACGCCCTGCCCGTGCTGGCCGGCCTGTCGATGACCCACGCGTTCCTACCGCCCCACCCGGGCCCGACGGCCCTGGGCGGTCTCCTCGGCGTCGACCTCGGCTGGCTGATCATCATGGGCCTGCTGTGCGGCCTGCCCGCGTTCGCGGCGGCCGGCATCCTGTTCCCGATCTGGATCGCCCCGCGGGTCCAGGTCTCGGTGCCCGAGGAGTTCCTGGTCGCGGAGACCGAGGCCGAGGAGGACCCGACGCCCGCCGCCCCGGTCTCGCTCGCCCTCGTTCTCGCCGTCATCGCCGTGCCGCTGATCCTGATCCTCGGCGCGACCTTCGGCACGATGCTGCTCGACCCGGGCCGGCTGCTCAGCGTGCTCACCTTCCTGGGCAACCCGGCGATCGCACTCACCATCGCCGTGCTCCTGGCCTTCTGGCTGCTCGGCATCCGGCGCGGCATGAAGCTCGAGGAGATCTCGGAGTTCACCGGCGCCTCGCTGCGGCCGGTCGGCATGATCCTGCTCGTCGTCGGCGCCGGTGCCTTCTTCGGCTCCGTCATCTCCGCGACCGGCGTGGGCGCCGCTCTCGCCGAGGTGCTCGCCGACGCCGGCCTGCCGGTCCTCCTGCTGGCCTACGTGATCTCCTGCGGGCTCCGGATCGCGCAGGGCTCCGCGACCGTGGCGATCGTGACCACCGGCGGCATCGTCGGCCCGACGCTCGCCTCGGGCTACTCCCAGCCCGAGCTCGCCGTGATCGCCGTCGCGATCGCCGCCGGCTCGATCATCCTCAGCCACGTCAACGACGGCGGCTTCTGGATCGTCTCGCGCTACTTCAACCTCACCGTGAAGCAGACGCTGGCGACCTGGACCGTGCTGGAGACGGTGCTCTCGGTCACCGGCTTCGCGGCCGCCGCCGTCGCCTGGGCGATCGTCTGAGGTTCGGCCCCTGCATCGACTCTGCTAGACCGACGCCCACGCCTGCGCGAGCAGCTCGCGGGTGTCGGTCAGCAGCTGGGGCAGGGTCTTGGTGCGGCCGATGATCGGCATGAAGTTCTGGTCGCCGATCCAGCGGGGCACGATGTGCTGGTGCAGGTGGGCGGCGATGCCCGCGCCACCGGCGGTGCCCTGGTTCATCCCGATGTTGAAGCCCTCGGCCTGCGAGACGCCGGCGAGGGTGCGTACGGCCTGCTTGGTCAGCACCGCCATCTCGGCGGCCTCCTCGTCGGTGGTCTCGACGTAGCCGGCGACGTGACGGTAGGGGCACACCATCATGTGGCCCGGGGCGTACGGATAGAGGTTGAGCACGACGAAGCAGGTCTCGCCGCGATGCACGACCAGGCCCTCGGCGTCCTCGAGCGTCGGCACCCGGCAGAACGGGCACTTCGTCTCCGAGGGGTCGCTGGGCTTGTTCTCCCCGCGGATATAGGCCATCCGGTAGGGGGTCCACAGCCGCTCGAGACCGTCGCCCTCGCCGATGCCGTCCTGGGTGAGTACGCCGTCCATCTCCGTCACGCGGCAAACACTACTTAATCCCCTGGAAAGGTCAGTCGGGCGCTTCCCCGCTCCGCAACGTGTACGCCCCGGCGACAGCGGCGGCGAGGAGCACCATCAGGCAGGCCGCGGTGATCCCGGACAGGGCCTGCCAGGGGAACGTCAGCGGCGCGTCGGGTACGTCGCGTACGACCGCCTGGCGCACCAGCCAGCCGGTGAAGCCGGTGATCGCGCCGCCGACCAGCAGGGCTCCGGCGCCGGTGAACGCCGTCTCCCAGAGCGTGGTCCGGCGCACCTGTGCCGGGGTGGCACCGAGAAGGCGGGCGGTGGCGGTCTGGCGGCGGCGCTGGCTCATCCCGATCAGGACCGCGTTGACGGCCGCGATCGCGGCGTAGACCCCGGCCGGGCCGAGCATCACCCACAGCACGACCTCGTTCGTGGCGCGGGCCTCGGCGGAAACGGTGCGGACCCACTCCTCGGCGGTGCTCACCTGTGCTCCGCCGTCCTGGACCGCCCGTGCAGTCGCAGTGACGTCCGCACCGGCGGCGGTGCGCACGAAGACCGTCCCGGTGTCGCGAACGATCCGGCCGATACCGGGCAGGTCGTCCGGCACGATGACGTCGGCCCACAGGTTCGGGGCGTCGGGAACGACCGCGACCAGACGCACCTTGACGCTGCGGCCGCCGACGCGCATCCGGTGGGTCTGGCCCACCCGGCCGCCGAGGTCGGTGATGTAGGAGGCGGTGACGGCGATCGCCCGGCCGTGCAGGTCGGCGAGACTCCCCCGCGTCGCCTGCAGGCTCCGCGTGGCGGCCGCACTGGAGACGTCGACCACCTCGACGTCCTCGGGACCGCCCCCGAATCCGACCTGCGCCGTGCGGCGTACGTCGCTCACGCGCACCCCGGGCACGTCCTGGATCCGCTCGGGGCGCTTCGCCCGCACGACCAGCTCCGAGGTGAGCGCGGCCCGGTCGGCGCCCTCGCTCCAGTCGGCGGTCGCGCCGACCGCGAGCACCATCGAGCCGGCCACCGCCATGATGGCCACGACCGGCGCCGCCACCGCGGCGGTCATCCGACCGCTGGTGCGGGCGAGGTCACGGGCCAGGTGGGCCGCGGGATCCCGTCGCGCCACCGCGGCACCGGCGTAGGTCGCCAGCTCGGTGTAGAGCAGACCGCCCACCGCGTTCGCTCCGATCACGGCGAGGATCGGGAGGAACATGCCCACGAGCAGGGCGAACAGCAGCGGCATCCCCGAGGCGAACCAGGCGGTGGCGACCAGCCCGGCGGCCGCGGTGAGCGCGACCAGCCCTTGGACCACCGTGGGCCGGCGGCGCTCGAGGACCGCCTCGCGCAGCGCCTCGACCGGCTGCGTACGTCCGGCGCGGGCGCCCGCGCGCCAGGCGCCGACGAGCGCGACACCGACCCCGCAGGAGGCGGCGATCGCCCAGCCGGCACCCTGGCCCGGCATCCCGAGCAGGACCGGGGTGACCCCGGCCAGGTGCAGGACGTGCAGCACCGGCATCGTCACGGCGGTGCCGAGCAGGCAGCCGGCGACCGTGCCTACGGCCGCCACCGCGACCGCCTCACCGAGCAGCAGCGTCCGCACCTGACGTGGCGTCGCGCCGAGCAGACGGAGCAGGCCGAGCTCGCGACGCCGGGTGGCCACCACGAACCCGAAGGTCGAGGAGACCACGAACAGCGCCAGGAACAGCGAGATGCCGGCCATGATGCCGAACAGCGACCCGAGGTCGTCGATCCGCGTGCGCGTCTGCGGGTCCAGCCCGTCGGTGGCGGTGCCGAGCGCTCCCAGCATGTTGGTGGCGAGGGTGATCAGGGCGATCCCACCGGCGAGGGCGACGGCGGCCCCGGCGTACGGCGGCCAGGACTGGCGCAGGGTCTTCAGGCTGTGCGAGACCATCACGACGACGTTCATCCCACAGGCTCCAGCTCGGCCATGCGGGCGCTGATCCGGGCCGGGTCGCTGCGCTCCATCTGCCCGACCACCTGGCCGTCGGCGAGGAACAGCACGCTGTCGGCGTACGAGGCGGCGAGCGGGTCGTGGGTGACCATCACGATGGTCTGCGCCGGCGCGCGGGTCCCCGGAGCGTCGACGAGGTGCCGCAGCAGCTCGAGCACCTCGCGTCCGGCGTGGCGGTCCAGCGCGCCGGTCGGCTCGTCGGCGAAGAGCACCGCGGGCCGGGAGTGCAGCGCACGCGCGATCGCGACGCGCTGCTGCTGGCCCCCGGAGAGCTCCGGCGGCCGCCGCCGGGCGAGCCCGTGCAGACCGACCTGCTCGAGGGCTCCGATCACCTCGGCACGTTCCGGGCGACGCCCGGCGAGACGGGCGGGAAGCGCGACGTTGTCGTACGCGGTGAGCGCATCGAGCAGGTTGTACTGCTGGAACACGAAGCCCATCACGTTCCGGCGCAGCTTCGTCAGGGTCGTCCGGTTCAGGCCGGCCAGGACGGTCCCGGCGACCCGGACGCTGCCCCGGGTGGGCCGGTCGAGGCCGGCGGCGATCTGCATGAGCGTGGACTTGCCCGACCCCGACGGGCCCATGATCGCGGTGAACGTACCCGCGGCGAAGGCATGGCTCACGCCCCGTAGGGCGTGGACCGTGCCGGAGCGGGACCGGTAGGTGCGGGTGACGTCGTCGAGGACGACGGCGGGCGGGCCGGGCGGCCGGGGCGCAAGGACGGCGGCCGGGATGGTGGCGGTCATGTCCTCCAGCAAACGCCTCGCCCGCGCCGCGCGCACGGGCGCGGACGCCACGACGAGGTAGCGCGTGCGCTACCCCGCGACGGGGTGATGAGTGCCTAGGCTCCGGAGTCATGAGACCTCCACCCGACGTCTGGGCGGCGCTGCGCTCCGCTCCCTGGCGGCTGCTCGCCTCCAGCTGGCCGTGGCGCGCCCTGGCCTACCTGGCCTCGGGGGCCGTGGTCGGTCTCGTCGTCGCCGTGCTGCTGTTCGCGCTGGTCGGCGTCGGACTGCTGACCCTGGTCATCCTGGTCGGGGTGCTGGTCCTGGCCGGGATCCCGCTGCTGGCGGCGCTCGTCGCCGACGTGGAGCGGGTACGCCTCCGGCTGATCCTCCCCGGCAGCCGTCCGGGACCGGCCGAGCGGCCCACACCGATCGCCTGGGGCGACCGGCTCCGGGCGCTGCGCCGGCTGCGGATCTCCGGGCCCGAGGTGGGCTACACCGTGCTGCTCGCCACGGTCATGTGGCTGATCGACGCCGTCGCGCTCAACCTGATCATCACCACCCCGGGCGTGCTCGTGCTCGCCCCGGCCCTGGTCCGGCTCGACGGTCCCGTCGCGTTCGGCCCCTGGCAGCTCGACACGCCTGCCGAGGCCTGGATCGCCGTGGGCCCGGGACTGGTGCTGCTGATCGCCGGTCTGTACGCCGCCACCCTCCTCGCCGCCGCCCAGGCCAGCCTGGCGCGGCTTCTGCTCGAACCCGCCCAGACCCGGATGGCGGCAGCCGTCGCCGATCTGCGCCGCTCGCGCGTCGACCTGGTCGACGCCTTCGAGACCGAGCGCGGCAGGATCGAGCGCGACCTCCACGACGGCGCGCAGCAGCGCCTGGTCGCGCTGACCATGACGCTCGGACTGGCCGAGCTGGAGGTGCCGGAGGGCGCCGGGCTCGACCTCGTCCGGCAGGCCCATGCTCAGGCGGAGACGGCGCTGGCCGAGCTTCGCGCCACCGTCCGCGGGATCCACCCGCGGGTGCTGGTCGACCACGGGCTCACCGCCGCCGTCCACGAGCTCGCCGCCGCCGCGGGGCTGCCGGTCACCGTCGACCTGCGGGTGGAGGACCGGCTGCCTGCGCCGGTCGAGGCCGCGGCGTACTTCGTGGTCGCCGAGGCGCTCACGAACGCGGTCCGCCACGGCCGTGCCGCCTCGGCCCGCGTCGAGGGGCAGCTGACCGGTGACCGGCTGGAGGTCGGCGTACGCGATGATGGGACCGGCGGCGCCGTCGCGCGTCCCGGAGGCGGGCTCGCCGGCCTGGCCACCCGTCTGGCGGCCCTGGACGGCCACCTGGAGATCACCAGCCCGCCGGGTGGACCGACGGAAGTGAGGATGACGTGCCCGACCGCGCTCCCCTGAGGATCGTCCTGGCCGAGGACGCGGCGCTGCTGCGCGAGGGTCTCCTCGCCATCCTCGAGCGGGCCGGCCACGAGGTCATCGCCGCGGTCGGCGACG
This sequence comes from Nocardioides sp. NBC_00368, assembly GCF_036090055.1. Lineage (NCBI taxonomy): Bacteria > Bacillati > Actinomycetota > Actinomycetes > Propionibacteriales > Nocardioidaceae > Nocardioides > Nocardioides sp. NBC_00368. The sequence goes on along the minus strand of NZ_CP107970.1, from coordinate 808,862 downwards.
CGGACGCCCTGCTCGCCTTCACCGACCACACCCGTCCCGACGTGGTCATCACCGACATCCGGATGCCGCCGACCCACACCGACGAGGGGCTGCGCGCCGCCGCCGAGCTCCGCCGACGGCACCGTGACCTGGCCGTCCTGGTGCTCTCGGCGTACGTCGCCGACGCCTACCTCGCCGAGCTCCTCGACACCACCGGTGGCGGCGGCATCGGCTACCTGCTCAAGGACCGGGTCGGCCACGTCCGGGACTTCCTCGACAGCCTCGACCGCGTGGCCGGCGGCGAGACGGTCGTCGACCCCCAGGTCGTACGCGGCCTGCTCGACCGGCACCAGCCCGACGGTCCGCTCGACGTGCTCTCCGAGCGCGAGCGCGAGGTGCTGGCACTGATGGCCGAGGGCCGCACCAACGGCAGCATCGCCGCCGCGCTCTTCGTCTCCGAGGCGGCGGTGCGCAAGCACGTCGGCAACATCTTCGCCAAGCTCCGGCTCGATCCCACCACCGACCGACGGGTCTCCGCCGTGCTCGCCTATCTGCGCGAGGCCTAGAACGACCACCGTGCCCGGCACCCCCTTGGGTGGCGGTCATAGAGTGGCAACACCCCACGACGTCGCGCGCAAAGCGGGCTCCACCGCCCTTCATCCAGGCTCATCCAGCGTGCCGAAGTGACCACTCCCGTCAGTGACCGCACCTCTGCGTCGCCGCCCGAGAGGCCCGGCGCCAGCGGCGCACGCGTCACCGGCAGAGGCTGGATGGACACCGCGATCGTGCTGCTGGCTGCTCTGCTGGCGGCGGCCGCATGGCTGCCCTTCCGCCACAGCCCGCTCACCGCGGACGAGAGCGGCTTCCTGATGGTGGCTCAGCAGTGGCAGCCCGGCCGGTCGCTGTACGGCGACTACTGGGTCGACAGGCCACCGCTGCTGCTCTGGCTGTTCACGATCGGCGGCCACCTCGGACCTGTCGAGACCACGACCTCCGGGGTCATCGCACCTGGGCTCAAGGTGCTCGGCGCCATCGCCAGCGGGGTGTCGGTGGCCCTGGCGGGCGTCCTGGCCAGCCAGGTGTCACCAGGGAATCGCTCGGCGCGGCTCACGACCGTCGTGCTGGCGGCGGCGTTGCTGTCCAGCCCGCTGCTCGGGATGTCGGCGGTCAACGGCGAGCTGCTCGCGGTGCCGTTCGTCCTTCTCGGCCTCGTCTGCATGGTGGGAGCGACCCGCAGACCGTGGGGATGGCGTACGGCCGCGCTCGCCGCCGCGGCCGGCGCGTCCGGGATGGCCGCCGCGCTGGTGAAGCAGAACTTCATCGACGTCTTCGTGTTCACCGCCGTGCTCGTCGCGGTCTCGCACCGGCATGTGGCCCGGCTGTGGGCACGGGCAGCCGCGTTCGCGGGCGGTGCCTCGGCATCGCTCGGCGCGGCGGTCGTCGGGGCCGGCGCGCGGGGAACCTCCGGGCCCGAGCTGTGGGACGCGGTCGTGGTCTTCCGCACCCATGCCTCGGAGCTGATCGACGCCTCGGCCTCCTCCGCGACGGCCGTCCGAGGCGCACAGCTCGCCACGGCGTCCCTGGGTAGCGGCGCCGCCGTCGTCCTCGTCGTCGCGGTGGCGGCGGTCCTCGCGCGCAGGTCGCCGCTGGCCATGCCCGGGCTCGCCCTGACCGCCTGGGAACTAGTGGCGATCCCCGCGGGTGGCAGCTACTGGTTGCACTACCTGACCGGCATCGTCCCCGGCCTGGTGCTGGTGGTGGCCACCGTCCGGCACGATCCGCCACCCGATTCTCTGCCCGGGCGCGCGCTGAGGTACGCGGTGGCGTACACGGTCGCCGCCGCTCTCGTGGCCTGGACGCTCTCGGCTCTCGCCACACCGCAGAGGACCCCGGAGGCCCGGGTCTCGACCTATCTGCGCGAGCACGCGCGCCCCTCGGACGGTGTCGTCGTCGGGTTCGGGCACCCGGAGATCATCGCCGCGAGCGGACTCGACAGCCCCTACGAGAACCTGTGGAGCCTCCCGGCGCGCGTCCGCGACCCGCACCTGAACCACCTGCGCCGCGTGATGGCCGGTCGCTCAGCGCCGCGATGGGTCGTCGTCGACGGTGACAGTCTCGACACCTGGGGGCTCGACGGCGACCGCGCACAGCGGTACCTCGTGCGGCACTACGTCGAACGGGTGAGCTACGACAACTGGCACATCTGGCGGCACCGGTGATGGCCGGTGAGGTCAGAAGGTGATCCCCCGCGCGGCGAACCGGGCACGGACCAGGTCGGCGGCGGCCTGACCGTCGCGAGCAGCAGCGGCGGCGTACGTCTCGGCGGCAGCGGCCTGGAAGCTGGTGTCCGGCGCGTAGGAGAACTGCGAGTAGATCAGGGTGGTGTCCCAGTCGCGCGTGGTGAGGCCGAGTGCCTGGTAGCCCTCACGGATCTCCCAGAGCGCCTGGCTCCAGATCTGGCCGTCGTAGTGCACCTGGTTGCGGCGGTCCTCGAGGGTCAGGTCGAGGTGGAAGCTGCGGATGCAGTGCGGGGCGTCGGTGTAGGAGGTCGCGTCCCAGTCCATCGGGCAGGACGGGTCGGCAGCGACCGGCCAGCCGAACTCGTCGGCGGCGTCGAGCCCGACGGTCACGGCCAGATAGTCACCGAACGACTCCCCGATCGCGCCGGCGTCGAGGCTGCTGCCGTAGCCGGGCACCTGGTCGGCGTGGACGGCGTGGCCGTACTCGTGGACGATCACCTCGGCGTCCTCGGCGTCGTCGACACCACCCTTGCCCAGCCGGATCCGGAACGGCTTGTCGGTCTGGTAGGAGTTGTCGCCGCCGTACTGGTTGATCTTCACCGAGAACGGCTCGTCGAGCACGCCCGGGAGCGTCTCGCCGAAGCCGAGGGCATGCAGGTAGGTCTGCGCGCGGGTCACCCAGAAGTAGCCCATGACCTGCTCGAACTGGTCCTGGTGGCGGTCGTAGGAGTAGGTGTTGGTCGTGGAGTACGCCGGCGTGCCGGTGCTCGACTCGACGACCGCGTAGTCGCCGCGGAGGTAGCCCGAGCCGTCCAGGTGGCTCAGCGGGACCTCGGCGTAGGCGCTCTCCGGCACGGCGCTCGCGGCGTCCTTCTGGTCGGTCAGGTTCTGGTCGTTGCTGGACTGCACCGGGTTGACCATGAAGACGCGGGCGGTGCCCTCGGACGAGCCGCTCCCGGGGGCTGCGGTGGCCGTGCTCAGCGGGACGGCGAGCCCGGCGGTGGCCGCCAGGCCTGCGGTGACGGCGATCGAGAGTCTGCGCATGTGGGGCATGGTCTTCTCCTGGAATGAACGGCCGCGCGGCCGGGCGATACCGGGAGGCTATACCGCGAGGATGTCCTTGGACAGGAGTTCTTCCAGAGGAAGGTCGGGATCGAGCTCGATCCCGAAACCGCGGGCGTGGCCGTCGATGACGTACCAGATCGACTGGGCGGTGAGCCGCTCCAGCGTCTCGGCGGGCAGGCGCTCGCCGGTGCGGGTCAGCCAGCGGCGTACGGCCCCGAAGACCGCGCCGACGAGACCGTAGATCAGCGGATCGAGGGCCTCGGCCTCCTCCTCGGTGGGGTTGCCGCCGAGGGCGATCACGGCGGTGCCGACGATGGTCGAGATCCGTCCGGCGAGCTGCTCCATCCCCTGCTGGAGGGGACCGTCGTCGCCGCCGTCGATGTCGTGGTCGGCGGCGAGGTGGAGGGCGGGATGGGCCCGGGCCCACCGTACGTAGGTGCCGATGATCCGCTCGATGATCTGCGGCACGGTGCCGTCGAGGGTGATCCCGGGCATCAGGTCGGACCAGAGGCCGTCGAGGATCGCCTGCTGCACGGCCCGGTCGAGGTCGGCGCGATCCTCGAAGTGGCGGTAGATGACCGTGCGGGACAGTCCGGCGCGCACCGCGATCTGCTGCACCTGGACGTCGGCACCCGGCTCACCGGCCTCGATCACCGCGATGGCGGCGTCGATGATCTGCTGGCGGCGCTGCTCGTTGTGCTTGCTCCACCGGTCCTGCCGACCATCCCGCTTCTCCCCGGCCACCCGCGTCTCCCCCTGATCCCGTGCTCCCCGATTCCAACCCGGTGCCGAGAGCGTCTCAGCGCTCCTTGCGACGCCCCAGAGCGTATCGGGGTTTCCGCGACTTCGCGGCGATGCCCCGCATCTCCTCGACATCGGTGATCTTGACCCGCGGACGGCCGGACTCGGCACCGCGGCGCTTCTCCTCCCGGTCGATCGCCTGCCAGCCGGCCAGGTCGACCATGCCGGGCTGGCGGCTGCGTACGATCGCGGTGATCTCGCGGGTGTCGCCCACGGGCGCCGGGATCCGGTCGGCGTCGAGGTCGTCGAGCAGCTGCTCGACCGTCTCCTCGGCATCGGTCTTGTTGGTGCCGATGAAGCCGTTCGGGCCGCGCTTGACCCAGCCCGCGACGTAGACGCCCGGGAGCACCCGGCCACGCTCGTTGGGGACGGTGCCGATGGCGCCGTCGTAGGGAAGGTCGGCCACGGGCAGGCCCTTGTAGCCGACCGCGCGCAGCAGCATCCCGGCCTCGAGGACCTCGGTCTCGCCGGTGGGGACGGCCCGGACGACGCCGTCGGCGTCGCGCTCGAGGCGGTTGCGGCCGACCTCGACGCCGGTGACCCGGCCCTCGCCCAGCACGCGCACCGGCGAGCTGAGGAAGCGGAGCACGATCGTACGCAGCTCCGGACGCACCTCGCGGCCGGCGAGCTCGCGCAGCAGCCGGACGGTGGTGCCGTCACCGGCCAGAGCCTCCTCGATCGGGAGATCACCGGTGTCGACGACGACGTTGACACCGGTGTGGCCCATCAGCCCGACCAGCTCCGGCACGGTGAACGCCGCCTCCCCGGGCCCCCTGCGCCCGAGGACGACGACCTCCTTCACCGTGCTGTCGCGCAGCACCGCCAGCGGCCCCTCGGCGATGTCGGTGCCGGCCAGCCGCTCGGGGTCCTCGGCGAGGATCCGGGCGCAGTCGAGCGCGACGTTGCCGTTGCCGACCAGGACGACCCGGCCCGAGGGGATGGACTCGGCGTCGAGACGGACAGGCAGGTCCTGCTTGTCCGGGTCGCCGTTGTACCAGCCCACGAAGTCGGTCGCGCTGAGCGAGCCGGGCAGGTCGTCGCCCTCGATCCCGAGGGGCCGGTCGCTCGCCGCGCCGACGGTGTAGACGACGGCGTGGTAGCGGGCGGTCAGCTCGGCGTGGGAGACGTCCTTGCCGACCTCGACGCCCAGGAAGTAGCGGAACCCGGGCTGCGACTCGATCTGCGCGAACAGCTTCTCGACCTGCTTGGTGCTCTGGTGGTCGGGTGCGACGCCGGCCCGGACCAGGCCGTACGGCGTCGGCAGCCGGTCGAAGACGTCGACGGTGATCTCGGGGTGCTTGAGCAGCTCGTCGGCGGCGTACATCCCGGCCGGCCCGGCCCCCACCACCGCGACCCGGAACGGCCCGGTGCGGGTGAGCCGGCGCTGGGGGTGGACCAGGGCGAGCGGGGTGCGGTCCTTGTGCGGGAACACCTCGAAGTACTCCGCGTTGATGGCCAGGAACGGCTTCTGCGCAGCGGTCAGGGTCGTGTGCGGCACGATCGCGTCGGCCGGGCAGGCGGTGACGCAGGCTCCGCAGTCGACGCAGCTCTTGGCGTCGACGTAGAGCATCTCGGCCTCGCCGAAACCGGGCTCGCCCGGGGCGGGGTGGATGCAGTTGACCGGGCAGGCGACCACGCACGAGGCGTCCGCACAGCACGACTGGGTGACAACGTGAGGCACTTTGTGACTACCGTCCTAGGGCGTCGGGCTCAACGGGATCAGTACGACGCCGCGCGCGGCTCGGCGCGGAAGCGCGAGGCGCGGCCGTCGATGCCGGTCAGCCTCCACAGCAGCTTGGCCGGACCCTTGCGGATGCCCAGGTTGTCCGCGAGGAGGCGTACGTCACCGAAGAGGTCACGCAGCAGCTTCTCGGACTCCTCGGACTTCCACCAGATCTCCTTCGCGACCTCGTCCGGGATCCCCATGTCGTAGCGGGCCTGCTTGCTCGGGACCATGATCACGTCGCAGAGCAGTCGCATGATGACCGGGAAGAGGTAGGCCAGCAGGGTCTTCTTCACGCGGCCGAGCTCGGGCACGTGCTGCTCGAGGTACTGGTGGGCGAAGCCGATGTGGCGGGCCTCCTCGGCGATGTGGATCTGCATGATCCGGTTGGCCGCGGGGTGGCTGCCGCCGGAGCGCATCGCGCCCTTCTGCAGGTGGTCGATCGGCTCCTCACCGGCCAGGATGCCGGTGAAGAACGCCTCCGGGAACCAGGCGCCGGCCGAGGCCATGAGCGGCACCAGGACCTTGAAGTAGGTCGGCGCGCCCGCCACGTCGGGGTTCACCCGGTTGACGAACTCCTGGAACATCTGGGTGTGGTGGGTCTCCTCGGTCACCTCGTGAGTCGCGTAGCGGAACTCCGGGTTGTTGTTCTCCGACCAGACCAGGTGGTTCATCACGCCGCCGATGAGCAGCTGCTCGAACTGCAGGCCGACCTTCGCGACCTGGGCCCAGCGGTACATCCCGATCTCGATCTGGCGCTGCTTGGGCAGCGCCTTGTACCACGGGTGGGCGCCGATCTCATCGGCGTCGTTGAGGATCCAGCGCTCGTCGTCGGGCAGCACCGCGAGGTCCTCGGAGTCCCAGTCGATGTCCTTGAACGGGTCGAAGTGCACCTCGACCGAGGCCTCGGACAGCGTACGCAGCGTGTCGAGGTAGGCCTGCTTGCCCTGGCGGACGTATCCGGTGGACTTCTCATCCTGAACGGCGGTCATGACGATCGCTCCTTCACCGTTGCGTTCTGCGTTGAACTACTGACGACGTGACCCACGTTACCCGGACACGCGTCCCGATAACAAGAGTACGCGCGACTTAGTGTCGCGTGTATTTTTCGGGGTCGAAAACATAGTCCAGGGAGTTTCCGACCATCTACCGGCTGGTAATGGACGGAAACTCCCTGGACTATCTCGGCGGGCCAGTGACCCCTTCGACAGGCTCAGACCTGCTCGTGCGACTCCACGGCAGCCACGATCCGCTCGATCGCCTCGTCGACCGGGATGCCGTTCTCCTGGCGGCCGTCGCGGTAGCGGAAGCTGACCGCACCCTTCTCGACGTCCTCGCCGCCGGCGATCAGCATGAACGGGATCTTCTGGAGCTGGGCGTTGCGGATCTTCTTCTGGAAGCGGTCGCTGGACTCGTCCACCTCGACGCGTACGCCTGCCTTCTTCAGCTTGCCGGCGATGTCGTAGACGTAGTCGTTGAACGCATCCGCAACGGGGATCATCTCCACCTGGACCGGCGCGAGCCACGGCGGCATGGCGCCGGCGTAGTGCTCGACGAGCACACCGAGGAACCGCTCGATCGAGCCGAACTTGGCCGAGTGGATCATCACCGGCTGCTGCCGGGTGCCGTCGGCGGCCTGGTACTCCAGGTTGAACCGGTCCGCGGAGGGCTGGTTGAAGTCGTACTGCACCGTGCCCATCTGCCAGGTCCGGCCGATCGCGTCCTTGGCCTGCACGGAGATCTTCGGTCCGTAGAACGCCGCGCCGCCCGGGTCGGGCACGAGCTCGAGACCGGTCTCGGACGCGACGTCCTCGAGGATCTTGGTGGCCTCGGCCCAGTCCTCGTCGCTGCCGACGAACTTGTCCTTGTTCGCGTCGTCGCGGGTCGACATCTCCAGGTAGAAGTCGTCGAGGCCGAAGTCCTTGAGCACGGTCAGCATGAAGTCGAGCAGGTGCTTGACCTCAGCCGGCGCCTGCTCCTTGGTGCAGTAGGAGTGGGAGTCGTCCTGGGCGAAGCCGCGCACACGGGTGAGCCCGTGGATGACGCCCGACTTCTCGTTGCGGTAGACCGACCCGAACTCGAACAGCCGCAGCGGCAGCTCGCGGTAGGACCGACCGCGCGAGCGGAAGATCAGGTTGTGCATCGGGCAGTTCATCGCCTTGAGGCGGTAGTCCTGGCCGTCCACGTCCAGCGCCGGGAACATGCCGTCGCCGTAGTAGGGCAGGTGGCCCGAGGTGTGGAAGAGCTGCTCGCGCGCGATGTGAGGGGTGCCGACGTACTCGAAGCCGTGCTCGATGTGCTTGGCGCGTACGTAGTCCTCCATCTCCCGCTTGATGATCCCGCCCTTGGGGTGGAAGACCGGGAGGCCGGAGCCGATCTCGTCCGGGAAGGAGAACAGGTCGAGCTCGCGGCCGAGCTTGCGGTGGTCGCGGCGCTCGGCCTCCTCGATGCGGGTCAGGTGGGCGTCGAGCGCCTCCTTGGACTCCCAGGCGGTGCCGTAGATGCGCTGGAGCTGCTTGTTCTTCTCGTCGCCTCGCCAGTAGGCCGCCGCGCTACGCATCAGCTTGAAGGCGGGGATCCGCTTGGTGGTCGGCAGGTGCGGACCGCGGCAGAGGTCCTTCCAGGCGATCTCGCCGTTGCGGTCGAGGTTGTCGTAGATGGTCAGCTCGCCGCCGCCGACCTCGGCGCCGGCGCCTTCGGCGGCGTCGGCCGCAGAGCCCTTGAGGCCGATCAGCTCGAGCTTGTAGGGCTCGTCGGCCAGCTCGACGCGGGCGTCGTCGTCGGTGGTGACCCGGCGGGAGAACTTCTGGTTGGCCTTGATGATCTTCTTCATCCGGGACTCGATCTTGACCAGGTCCTCGGGCACGAACGGGGTCTCGACGTCGAAGTCGTAGTAGAAGCCGTCGGTGACCGGCGGGCCGATGCCGAGCTTGGCCTCGGGGAAGAGCTCCTGCACCGCCTGCGCCATCACGTGCGCGGTCGAGTGGCGCAGGATGTCGTGGCCGTCCTTGGAGTCGATCAGGACGCCCTCGACGTCGTCGCCGTCGGCGACCTCGTAGGAGAGGTCCTTGAGATCCTCGCCGACCCGCGCGGCGATCACGTCGGCGTTGTCCGCGAAGAGCTCCCACGCCTTCGTGCCCGTAGTGACCGTCCGCTCCTCGCGCCCGTCGGGGGTGAGTACGGCGATCTTGATCTCGGACACGGATGCTCCTGTGGGTTCCGGTGATGGGTGGACCGCGATCCTCGCGCGGCGTCCCGATCGTATCCGTCGCCGGCGGCGTACTGCGAATGGGTGAACACGTGTCAGATACGGTCGGAGACCAGGCGCTTTCGTACGCCTCTGGGGCTCTGGCACGGTCGACGGGAACCCGTGGGGGCATGCGACTACACTTTCGACGCCACGATCGACGTCCCTCCCTTCCCAGATGTGAAAGGCCTCGTGCTCCCGACCACCGGCCCCAAGTCCCGTCTCATCGACCCGTCTCGGCGGATCATCCGATTACAGCGACGTACGTCGGTGGCGACCGTCCTGATCACCCTTGGCCTCGGCACGCTGGCGATGCTGTTCCCGGCCACCGTGATCGCGCAGCAGGCCGCCGACCGCTGGAACAGCGGGCAGTGGGCGGAGGTGAGCGTGGTGAAGCGGTGCGAGTTCGACGGCGGCACCGGCGAGATCACCTCCTGCGAGGGGCGGTGGCGCGTCGACGGCGAGCAGGTCACCGGGAGCATCCACGGCACCCTGCGCGACATCGGCCGCGACCCCGACCCGTCGAAGGCGACCTTCCGGATGTGGGTGGTCGGCTCCGACGCCTACGGAGAGCATGCGATCAACCCGTGGCCGGCCCGGATCGTCGGGATGGGCCGCGACCCGCTGCTGTGGGGCGGGATCGCGCTCACCGTGCTGGGACTGGTGGTGCTGCCGACGCGGCGGGCGTGGCTGCGTACGCCGGGCGAGGAGACGCTCACCGAGGACCTCGGCATCCGGCTGAGCACGCACCCGGCGCACGGACGGGCGTGGCTGGTGCCCGTCGGGCTGCTTCTCGGTCCGGCGCTCATCGCGCTCGGCGCCTGGATCGCCACCCGGCCGCACCTGCCGACGGTGCTGGTGCTGGGCGGGGGCCTGGTCGCGCTCGTCGGGCTGATCCTCGGCTTCCGGCTGGCCTGGCTCGGCCTGCAGCGCCCGGTCGCGGTGGACCTCGGGCTCTACGACGGCGGCCTGGTCATGGAGCACGCCCGGCACACCGACGTCATCCTCTGGGAGGACGTGACCCGGATCGACACCGGTGTCGTCGACGAACGCAAGGCCAACCCGCGCATCGACGTCACCCTGCACCTGGTCACCGGCGCCGCGCTGCGGCTGCCCCGCGTCGACCATCAGCACTCGTTCACCGCTCACCTGCACCGGATCGCCTCCGGATCGCTGCCGGCCGGGTGAGGTAGCGTCGGCCCCGATGAACCAGATGCGCGCAACCGTGGTCCACAAGGGCGAGCTCTCCGTGCGGTCGGTCCCGCGTCCCGAGCCCGGGCCGGGTCAACTGCTGATCAAGGTGCTGCGCACCGGGATCTGCGGCTCCGACCTGCACGTGCGCGAGCACAGCGACGAGCTCAACCAGGTGGTCACCGAGATCGGCTACACCACCGCGATGACCCCGGACCAGGAGATCGTGCTGGGCCACGAGATCCTCGGCGAGGTCGTCGCCTACGGCCCGGAGACGCGCGGTCGCTGGGAGCCGGGCACCTCGGTGGCGGCGCTGCCGGTGCTGCGTACCGATGGGGCGATCCACATGGTCGGCTTCGACGTCGACTCCCCCGGCGGTTTCGCGGAGTACTGCGTCGTCCAGGAGGCGTTCACCTTCCCCGTCCCCGACGGGGTCTCGCCCGACCAGGCGGTCTTCACCGAACCCCTCGCTGTCGCCTTCCACGCCGTACGCCGCGGGGCGGTCTCCGCTCGGCGCCCGGCCGTGGTCATCGGCTGCGGCCCGATCGGGCTGGCCGTCATCCTCATGCTCAAGGCGCAGGGGGTGAAGACGGTGGTCGCCTCCGACCTCTCCCCCGCGCGCCGCGCGCTGGCGGTGGAGTGCGGGGCCGACGTGGTCGTCGACCCGCGCGAGTCCTCGCCGTGGGACGCCTACAAGCAGCGCGGACCGGTGAGCTCGCTGACCGACTACCTGGGCTTCGGGATCGACGCGATGCAGGTCATCCGGCGCATCCCGCTGCTCCCCTGGGAGACCGTGCTGCTCAACGCCGACCGCCTCGGACAGTCGCCGACCGGCCCGGTTGTCTTCGAGTGCGTCGGCGTGCCCGGGATGCTGGAGCAGATCATGACCGCGGCGCCGCTGCACACCCGCGTCGTGGTGGTCGGGGTCTGCATGGAGCCGGACACGATCCGGCCCGCGATCGCGATCCACAAGGAGATCGACCTGCGGTTCGTCTTCGGCTACGACCCGGCCGAGTTCGCGCGCACGCTCGAGCTGATCGCCGGTGGCAAGGTCGACCCCTCGCCGCTGCACACCGGCACCGTCGGTCTCGACGGGGTCGCCCAGGCCTTCGCAGATCTCGCCGACCCGGAGACGCACGCCAAGATCCTGGTCGACCCGTGGGCGTGACATGAGACCGGTGGTCGAGCTTGTCGAGACCAGGGGCACCGAGGATTCTGGTAGACGGGTCACCTACCGGTAGTATCTGCTTACCGCGGCCCGTTCCGGTCTTGCCCCCGGCCGCTCTCGGATGCGACTTTTCCTATGGCGAGACACCTCGCTTGAAAAGTTGACTCCTCCTTGTCTCAGCAGAGCTTCAGCGCGCTCGGCGTGCCCGCAGACCTGACCGCCGTTCTCGACCACCACGGCATCACCTCCCCGACCCCGATCCAGGCAGCGACCCTGCCGGACTCGCTCGCCGGCCGCGACGTGCTCGGCCGCGGGCGGACCGGGTCGGGCAAGACGTACGCCTTCCTGCTTCCGCTCGTCGCCCGCCTCGCCGGCGGCCCGAAGGCGAAGGCGGGCAAGCCCCGCGCCCTCGTGCTCGCGCCGACCCGTGAGCTGGTCCGGCAGATCGAGGAGTCGCTGCGCCCGCTCGCCACGGAGGCGGGCCTGAGCGTGCAGACCGTCTTCGGTGGCGTCGGGCAGAACCCGCAGGTGATCGGCCTGCGCAAGGGCGCCGACGTCGTCCTCGCCTGCCCCGGCCGGCTCGAGGACCTGATCGGTCAGCGTCACGCCGACCTGTCCTCCATCGAGGTCACCGTCCTCGACGAGGCCGACCACATGGCCGACCTCGGCTTCCTTCCCGCCGTACGGCGCCTGCTGGCGGCGACCCCGAAGGGCAGCCAGCGCCTCCTGTTCAGCGCGACGCTCGACAAGGGCATCAACGTGCTGGTCAAGCAGTTCCTCTCCGCCCCGGTCGTGCACGAGGCCGACTCCGCCCAGTCGCCGGTCGCCGAGATGGAGCACCACGTGCTCCATCTCTCGGCGCGTGAGCACCGCATCCCGGTGCTCGCCGACCTGGCCGCCGCCCCGGGCCGCACCGTCGTCTTCACCCGCACCAAGCACGGCGCCAAGGGCGTCGCCCGCCAGCTCGGGCGCGCCGGCATCCCGGCCGTCGAGCTCCACGGCGACCTCTCCCAGAACGCCCGTGTGCGCAACCTGGAGGCCTTCCACTCCGGCAAGGCGACCACCCTGGTCGCCACCGACATCGCCGCCCGCGGGATCCACGTCGACGACGTCACCCTCGTGGTCCACGCCGACCCGCCCGCCGAGCACAAGGCCTACCTGCACCGCTCCGGGCGTACGGCCCGTGCCGGCGCCTCCGGCACCGTGGTCACCCTGATGCTTCCCGACCAGGTCAAGGACGTACGCACCCTCACCCGCGCCGCCGGGATCAAGCCCACGACCACCCGCGTGGACGGTCCGACCCACCCGATCCTGGTCGAGCTCGCCCCGGGCGAGCGCAGCCGTCCGGGCGCCTTCGTCCCGGTCGTCACCCAGCCGCCGCGCCGCCCCGCCGGCGAGGGCACCGGCACCCGCAAGAGCCGCCCCGGCTCCCGCGCCCGCCGGCGCCAGCGCGCCACCGGCACCCGCTGATCTCAGCCTCGAGACTGAGGACCTGGTCCCCCGGCGGAACTAGGGTTGGCCGGGTGACTGTGCACGACGATGCCGGCTCCTCCGGCCGGCTGGCGACCTTCTTCGCGACCGACGACGACTGGGAGCGGGAGGGGTCGATCAGCCTCGGCGACTGGCTGGTCGGCGCGGTCGTGCTGGTCGCCAGCCTGGTCACCCTGGAGCTGATCCGGGGAGTCGGGACGCTCGACAGCAGCGACGCACCGACCTGGGTCGAGTGGATCGCCGTGATCAGCGGCGCCGCGCTGCTCGTCTTCCGGCGACGGTTCCCGCTCACGATCGCGCTCCTGGCCGGGCTCCACATGTTCGTCACCGGGGTGTGGCTGCCGATGGTGATGGGGCTGCTGCCCATGCAGATCATCTACTTCGTCGCCTTCTTCGCCGGCGCCGCCTGGGCGCGCCGGCGGCGCGACATGGTGGTCGTGATGGGGCTGATCACCCTGTTCATGTTCGCCTGGCTCTCCTGGCAGTTCGCGGTCGGCAGCGGCATCGACGAGATCCGCGAGTCGACCTCGGACGCGGAGGGCTCGACGCTGGTCGGCCCGGTGACCGCCTACGTGCTGCTCACCACCCTGATGAACCTGCTCTACTTCATCGGCGCGATCGTCGGTGGTCAGGTCGCCTGGCGGGGCGCACGGCAGAAGGCGGAGCTCGCCGCGCAGGCGGCGACGATCGCGGCCCAGTCCGGCCAGCTCCAGCGCCGCGCCGTCATCGACGAGCGCCTCCGGATCGCCCGCGAGCTGCACGACGTCGTGGCCCACCACGTCGCCGTCGTCGGGGTGCAGGCGGCCGCCGGGCGCAAGCTGCTCGAGCGCGGCCGCCCCGGCGACATCGAGGGCGCCGCCGAGGCGCTCGGCAACGTCGAGGCCTCCGCCCGCGAGGGCGTCACCCAGATGCGCTCGCTGCTCGGCACCCTGCGCGACCCTGCCGGGGACGCGGAGTCCGAGCCCGACGGCGTACGCCGCCCCGAGCCGCGCCTCGAGGATCTGCCCGCGCTCCTGGACGGGGTGCGCGAGAGCGGGCTGCGGGTCGACTACGAGGCCGTCGGCCCGGTCGAGCACCTGCCGCTCCCGCTGGCGCACTCGGTCTATCGGATCGTCCAGGAGGCGCTGGCCAACGTACGCCGCCACTCCACCGCCGACCGCGCCCAGGTCGTCCTCCGTGTCGACCGTGCGGCCGCCGCGCCCTACGCCGAGGTCGAGATCACCGACAACGGCCGGCCGCGGCACGGCACCTCCGGCAGCGGCCTCGGCCTGCTGGGCGTACGCGAGCGGGCAGCTGTCCGGAAGGCGGAGGTCGACATCGGACCCAGGGCGGTGCAGGGATTCCGGGTGCGGGTGCGGTTCCCGCTCGACTCCCCCGTCACCTCGGCGGGAGCGGCGCGATGATCCGGGTGCTGCTCGCCGACGACCAGCAGCTGGTGCGCTCGGGGTTCCGTCTCATCCTCTCGATGGAGGACGACATCTCCGTGGTCGGCGAGGCCTCCGACGGGGCCGAGGCGATCGCCAGGGCCCGCGAGCTGCGGCCCGACGTGATCCTGATGGACGTGCAGATGCCCGGCACCGACGGCATCGAGGCGACACGTACGGTGGTCGCCGAGGGGCACGCCAAGGTGATCATCCTGACCACCTTCGACCGCGACGACTACCTCTTCGACGCGCTCGCCGCCGGGGCGAGCGGCTTCCTGCTCAAGAACGCCGATCCCGACTCGCTGGCCGAGGCGGTGCGAGCTGCGGCCGAGGGTCACGCGCTGCTCGCTCCGGAGGTGACGATGCGCGTGATCGGCCGGGTGACCAGCCACAACGCGCCGTCGGCGCCGAGTCCCAGGCCGCCGAAGGAGCTCGACCTGCTCACCGCCCGCGAGCGCGAGGTGCTGCTGCTCATCGGCGAGGGGCTGAGCAACAACGAGATCGCGCGCCGGCTGTTCCTGACCGAGGCCACCGTGAAGACGCACGTCTCGGCCTGCCTGGCCAAGCTGCAGCTGCGCGACCGGGTGCAGACGGTGGTCTTCATCCACCGCCACGGGCTGCTCCCGGCGAACCCTCCCAACGGGTGAGCACGGGTTCATCCTCGCGACGGATCCGTCGGGCGCGGCACTGAAATAGCGTGGTCCCGTTCGTAACCGAGACAGAGGAGTTTCGATGCTCGAGGTCAGCGGGTTGACCCGCCGCTTCGGCGACATGGTCGCCGTCGACGACGTGTCCTTCCCGGTCCCGTCCGGTGGGCTCACCGGGTTCGTGGGCGGCAACGGTGCCGGCAAGACCACCACCATGAGGATGATCATGGGAGTGCTGGCCGCGCATGCCGGCACGGTCTCCTGGCAGGGGCACGAGGTCACCCGCGAGGACCGCCGCCGGTTCGGCTACATGCCGGAGGAGCGCGGCCTCTACCCCAAGCAGCCGATCCTCGACCAGCTGGTCTACCTGGCGCGGCTGCGTGGCATGACCACCGCCGACGCCCGCCGGGAGATCACCGAGCTGCTGGAACGGTTCGGACTGGGCGGGCGCAGGAAGGACCCGCTCGAGAAGCTGTCCCTGGGCAACCAGCAGCGCGTCCAGATCATCGCCGCGCTCGTCCCCACGCCGATGGCGCTGATCCTCGACGAGCCGTTCTCCGGGCTCGATCCCGACGCCATCGACGCGATGGCGGACCTGCTGCGCGAGCATGCCCGCGACGGCGTACCAGTGGTCTTCTCCTCCCACCAGCTCGATCTCGTCGACCGGCTGTGCGACCGGCTCGTGGTGATGGCCCGGGGCCGGGTGGTCACCCAGGGAACAGGTGAGGAACTGCGCGCCGAGGCCGCCCTGCGCTACCGGCTCGTGCTCGACGGCGACGCGGGCTGGGTACGCGACCTGCCCGGGCTCCACGTCCGCGACGTCTCCGGCCCCGAGGCCGAGATCGAGGTCGTCTCCACCGGCGCCGAGCAGAAGCTGCTCACCGAGGCCACGACTCGCGGGAACGTGCTCGACTTCCACCGCGTCGTGCCCCGCCTGTCCGAGATCTACCGGGAGGTCACCGCATGACGACGCGCAGGCCCAAGGGACAGCCCGTCTGGCAGATCGTCGCGCGCCGCGAGATCGCGGTCCGCGCCACCGACAAGTCGACCCTGATCGGCACCGCCGTGATGCTCGCGGTGATCGTCGGCGTGCTCGGCTTCACCGCCTGGAGCGAGAGCCGGGAGAAGACCTACGAGCTCGCCTACTCCTCGGCGACCTCGCAGGCGATGGTCGAGGGCATCGCCGAGCGCGCCGGCGACATCGACGAGAAGGTACGCATCGAGCCGGTCGCCGTCGACGACGCCGACGCCGCCCGGCACGCGCTCGAGGAGGAGCAGGCCGACGCGTACCTGCGCCCGACCGAGAAGGGGTGGACGCTGGTCACGCTGGACGACCCGGACTCCGAGCTTCGTGACGTGGTCAGCCAGGCGGTCGAGGCGATCGTGCTGGCCGGCAACGCCGACGCCGCCGGCACCACCGCGGCCGAGCTGACCGAGGGCTCGACGGTCGCGGTGGACCAGCTCGAGGGTGACAGCAGGCTGAGCGCCATCCGCTACGTGGTCGGCTACGCCCTCGCGATCGTCTTCTACTTCGCCTCGATCATGTTCGGGATGACGCTGGCCAACAGCGTCGTGGAGGAGAAGCAGTCGCGGATCGTGGAGATGATCGCCGCCGCGGTGCCGCTGCGGCAGCTGCTCGCCGGCAAGATCATCGGCAACGCCGTCATCGCCGTCGGGCAGATGCTCATCTACGTGACCGTCGGGCTGGTCGGGCTGAGCCTGACCGACTTCAGCTTCGCGCTGCCGGCGCTGTCCGGCGCGATCGGCTGGTTCGTGGTCTTC
This sequence comes from Nocardioides sp. NBC_00368, assembly GCF_036090055.1. Lineage (NCBI taxonomy): Bacteria > Bacillati > Actinomycetota > Actinomycetes > Propionibacteriales > Nocardioidaceae > Nocardioides > Nocardioides sp. NBC_00368. The sequence goes on along the minus strand of NZ_CP107970.1, from coordinate 792,104 downwards.
TTCCTGATCGGCTTCGTGGTGCTCTCCACCCTGTGGGCGGTCGCGGGTGCGCTCGCCTCGCGCACCGAGGACCTGCAGTCCTCCTCCACCCCGATCACGATGCTGCTCATGGTGATGTTCTTCGGCGCCCTCTATCTCGACGGCGTCGGCGAGGTCGTCGGGTCGTACGTCCCACCGCTCTCCGCGGTGCTCATGCCGATGCGCCTGGTCGACGGCAGCGCGGCCTGGTGGGAGCCGGTCATCGCCCTGGCTCTGCTCCTCGGCTTCGGCGCCGCCCTCGTACGCCTCGCCGAGCGCCTCTACAGCCGGGCCCTGCTCCAGACCGGCGGCCAGCTCTCCCTCAAGGCGGCCTGGCGGCTGGAGGAGTGAACCTCCGTCTCAGGCCGAGGCGCGCGAGAAGCCGAGATGGATCGCGAAGCCCGTCAGCAGTCCGCCCGCCGTCCAGCGCACCCCGCGCTCGACGCGGCGGCTGCGGCGGAGCACCCCGGAGACGCGCCCGGCGAGGAGCACCCACATCGCGTTGATCGCGGTCGCGACCGCGATCTGCACCAGCCCCAGCTCGATCAGCTGCAGGCTGGTCGGCCCGTTCCCGGCCTGGACGAACTGCGGCAGCAGCGCGCCGTACATCAGCGCGATCTTCGGGTTGAGCAGGCACGTGGTCAGGCCGGTGAGGTAGAGCCTCCAGGCGGAGTGCCGCGGCAGGTCGGCGTCCGGGGTGAGCGCGTGGTTGGAGCCGCGCACCATCCCCCAGGCCAGATAGATCAGGTACGCCACCCCGGCGATCTTGATCGCGACGAAAAGCCCCGGGACCAGCGCGAACAGCAGCGCCAGACCGAGCGTGGTGGCCAAGACGTACAGCAGGAACCCGGTCACCACCCCGGCGAGCGAGACCATCCCGGCGGTACGTCCCTGGATCAGCGTCCGGGAGACCAGATACATCATGTTGGGACCTGGGGTGACGACCATCCCGAAGGCGATGGTCGCGACGGCGAGGGCAGCTGACGCGGAGATCACTCTTCGAGGCTAGGCCCAGGACCTCAGACACCCGAACGAATTTTCGTTCGCCGAGACAAACCGGGCCGGAGACGCCAGGGTGGGTCAGGAAACCTGTCACCGTCGACCGGAGGAGCCTGCGGCATGACCCGAGAGATCAGCACCATCGTGACGGACCTGCACTATCTGGAGTGCCCGCGATGGCACCAGGACCGGATCTGGTTCGTGGACTTCTACTCCTACAAGGTCTACTCGGCCCGGGAGGACGGGTCGGACCTGAAGGTGGAGGCCGAGGTGCCCGGGCAGCCCTCCGGGCTGGGCTGGCTCCCCGACGGCCATCTGCTGGTGGTGTCGATGAACGACCGCCGGATCCTGCGCCGCGAGTCCGACGGCTCGCTGGTGACCCATGCCGACCTCAGTGGCCACGTCGGCCACCACCTCAACGACATGGTCGTCGACGAGCAGGGCCGGGCGTACGTCGGCAACTTCGGCTTCGACATCATGGCCGGCGCCGACGTGGCACCGACGGTGCTGCTGCGGGTCGACCCGGACGGGACGGTGACCGAGGTCGCCGACGACCTGTGGTTCCCCAACGGCAGCGTCATCACCGACGACGGCACCCTCATCGTCGACGAGACCTGCGGCAACCGGATCAGCGCGTTCGACATCGCCGAGGACGGGTCGCTGACCAACCGGCGTACGTGGGCGAAGTTCGGCGACCTCAGCAGCCACACCGCGTTCGCCGAGGCGATGGGCGATGCCGTCCTCGCGCCCGACGGCTGCTGCCTGGACGCCGAGGGCGCGCTCTGGACCGCCGACGCGGTCTTCGGCCGGCTGGTCAGAGTCGCCGAGGGCGGCGAGATCCTCGAGCAGATCGAGCTCGACGGCGGCGTCTTCGCATGCATGCTGGGCGGCAGCGACGGGAGGACGCTGTACGCCTGCGCGGCCCCCGACTTCTTCGAGGAGCCGCGCAAGGCGAACACCGAGGCGCGGCTGCTGGCCATCCGGGTCGACGTGCCTCGGGCGGGTCGCCCCTAGCTCTGGACGTCGGGCGGCGGGCCGTCGAGCCGGCCGGCGCGGCTGCGGATCGGCACCGCGACGTGGAGCGCGTTGCTCTCGAGGGTGAAGTCGGTCGGCGTCTCGGTGAGGATCTCCCCGTCGAGGTTGACCGGCATCGCCTCGTCGGTGGTGATCCGCACCGCCGAGGTGGTCACGTGGTGCACCTGCTCGTGCTCGATGAAGTGGCCGCTCCTGAGCAGCCGGGCGATCGAGACGTGGTCGCGCATCCGGCCGCGGACGATGGCGTAGACGTCGAGCAGGTCGTCGTCGACCGAGGCCGTGGGCGAGACGGTGTTGCCGCCGCCGTAGTGGCGGCCGTTGCCGACCGCGACCTGGAGCAGGTCGTCGAGCTCCATCGTGTCGTGGTCGCCCTCGGGGAACTCCAGCCGCGCCGTGAACGGCTTGTGGTGGCGGTAGGCCTGCAGCGTCGCCACCGGGTAGGCCGCCGGCCCGATCAGCTTCTTCAGGCGCGGGTTCAGCGCCTCGGTCACCGCGACGGAGAGACCGAAGGAGGCGACGTTGAGATAGGCGTGGCCGTTGGCCCGGCCGATGTCGACGTTGATGATCTTCCCCTCGAGCATCTGCCGGACCGCGGTCTCCGGATCCTGGTCGAGCTCGAGCGTGCGGGCGAAGTCGTTGGCGGTGCCGAGCGGCAGCACGGCGAGCACGACGTCGCTGCCGGCGATCCGGGCGGCCGCGGCACCCACCGACCCGTCGCCACCGCCGATGACCAGCAGGTCGGGCTTGTCGGCAGCGACCTTGTCGAGCGTGGCCTCCAGCTCCTCCCCCGAGTGGACTGCATAGGAGTGCACGTCCTGGATCCCCGCGGACCGCAGCATCTCCTCCGAGGACGCCAGCGCGTCCTGTCCCCGGCGCGAGCCGGCGTTGACGACGAGGGCGACCTTCACGGAGTCGCGCGACAACAGCGATTGCATATCCACATCAGGAGCGTACGCACTCCACCTGAGTCCGTGCTGGCGCGTTCCTGTGCGCCGGCTATGACGGTCGTGCTCAGCCCACCACGCCGGCCGTGACGACCTCGGCGAAGACCCCGAACGCCGGCTCGCCGGCCCGGTTGAGCGGGCGGTGCGTCGCGAGCGTCTTGAGCACACGCAGGTCCCGTTCCCCCGTGTCCGGATGGATGTCGATCACGGCACAGCGCGGGATGGGTACGCCGATGCGCAGCGTCGCCCCGCCGACCCGGACCTCCCGGCCGAGCCAGGTGTCCTCGGCGTAGGGCTCGTCGGTCTCGACCACCAGGTTGGGCCGGAACCGCGCCGCGTCCAGAGCGTCCTGGCCGGTCCGTCCGGCGAGGTCACGCAGCGAGGCCGTGGTCACCACCGACACGGAGCCCGCGAAGACGACGTCCCCGCGGCGGGCGCGGGCCAGCCGGACCGGCCGGTCGAGCCACCGCGAGAACAGCTCCCCGTGGGGTCCGCCGACCAGCTCCAGCTCGACATCGCGGCCCCAGTAGTCGCAGGTGATGCTCTCCCCTGTCGCCGCCGGCTCCGCCACGGCGCTCTCCCCGTCGGGCAGCTCGACCTCGAGCCGCTCGCCCACGACCTCGGCCCGCACGGCGACCAGCGACGGGTTCTGGACGGTGCGCAGCACCCGCCCACGAGCCGGGTCCTCGGGGTCGACCGACACCAGCGCGAGCCCGCGGTCTCCCACGGCGCCCTGGGCGTCGAGGACGACCTGGTCGTACGCCAGGTGCCTGGTCCCCTTGATCGGTGCGAAGCCCGCCCGCACAACCCTCAGCTCATCGGTCACGGGGCAAGTCAACCAGCGCTGCGAAACGCCTTGGCGCCCTCGGCCGCCAGCTCGCTGTAGCCGGTGGTGCCGGCGCCGAGCAGCTCCTCCGCGGCGCGCTTGACGGCACCCAGCGCGGCGAAGGCGAACGCGCCGCCGACCGAGATGCGGGCGGCGCCCGCCTCGGCCAGCTCCGGGACCGACGGTCCTCCCGGGAGCAGCAGGACGTTGACCGGCCGGTCGACGGCATCGACCAGGCGGCGTACGTTCTCGACGGTGATCACGCCCGGCGCGAAGAGCACATCGGCGCCGGCCTCCTGGTAGGCCTGAAGGCGGGCGATGGTGTCGTCGAGATCGTCGTGACCGCGGATGTGGTTCTCCGCACGAGCGGTGAGGACGAAGCCGTCGCCGGCGGCAGCGGCGGCAGCCGCGACCCGCTCGGCGGCCTCCTCGAGGGGATAGATCGTGTCCTTGTCGAGGCCGGCGTAGTCCTCGATCGACCCGCCCGCCAGGCCGGCGCCCACGGCGAGCCGGAAGGTCTCCTCGACCTCGGCGGTGGTGGCCGCGAAGCCGGCCTCGAGGTCGGCCGAGACGGGCACCTCGACGGCCTCGACCAGCGCGGTCGCGTGGCCGATGACCTCGTCCCGGGTGACCTGGCCGTCGAGGCGGCCCAGGGTCGCGGCGTACCCGCTGCTGGTCGTGGCCAGCGCCTGGAAACCGAGCGAGGCCAGGACCTTTGCCGAGCCCGCATCCCAGGCGTTGGGCATCAGCAGCGGGCGTCCGGGCAGGTGCAGCGACAGGAAGTTCTCGGCGAGCGACATGCCGGCCACCCTGCCACGACCGCCTGGCGGGCGCACGCGAGAATCCGACCTAGACTCAGCGAACATGGGGCACGACCACGACCACATCTCTCCCGCGGCGGACCGGCGCTACCTGATCGCCGCGATGTCGCTGCTGGGTGTGTTCCTGATCGGCGAGGTGACGGTCGCGATCCTCGCCAACTCGCTCGCGCTGCTGGCCGACGCCGGCCACATGCTCACCGACGTCGGCGCGATCGCCGCGGCGCTGTGGGCGATGCGGCTGGCCGCGCGGCCGGCCCACGGCCAGTGGACCTACGGCTGGAAGCGCGCCGAGATCCTCTCCGCGGCGCTCAACGGCATCACGCTGCTCGTCTTCGCCGCGGTGGTCGGGGTGGAGGCGATCCGGCGCCTGATCGACCCGCCCGACGCCGAGGGCTGGCCGATGTTCGTCGTCGCCGTCGTCGGCTGCGTCGTCAACGTCCTCGCCGCCGCCCTGATGGCGCGCGCCAACCGCACCTCGCTCAACGTCGAGGGCGCCTACCAGCACGTCCTCTCCGACCTCTACGGCTTCATCGGCACCCTCGTCGCGGCCGTCGTCATCCTGCTCACCGGCTGGACCCGCGCGGACCCGGTGGCCTCGCTCGTGGTCGTCGCCCTGATGACGTACGCGGGTGTGCGGCTGCTCCGCGACAGCGGCCGCATCCTGCTGGAAGGTGCGCCGGCGGAGGTCGTCGTCGAGGACCTCCGCCAGCACCTGCTCGACGTCGACGACGTGGTCGACGTGCACGACCTGCACGCCTGGACCGTCACCTCGGGCCTGCCCACCGTCTCCGCCCACCTGACCCTGCGCCCGGAGTGCTTCCTCGACGGCAGTGCGCCGAAGGTTCTCGACCGGGTCCAGGCCTGCCTGGCCGGACACTTCGACGTCGAGCACTCCACCTTCCAGCTCGAGCCCGAGACCCACCTGGCCCACGAGCCGGGGATGCACTGAGCACGACCGGCTGAGGGCGGTGTCCGGCCGGCCAGGTCAGGCGCGGGCGAGTGCGGTGAGCGCCGCCTCGCGCGCCTGCTCGATCGCGTCCTCGGCGACGCCGCACAGCCTCAGGCAGGCCGAGGCGATCGTGGCGACGGTCGTGCTGCCGACCCGGTCGTCTCGGCGGAGGCTGACCACGCTCTCGACCATCTGCACGAGCAGCTCGCCGAGCCCGGGCTCGCCGCTGCTCGCCGAGACCTTCGCGCCCGCGGCCCGCTGCGCGACCCGTCCGTAGCCGGCGACCAGGTCGTCGCGGAGATGGCCGTAGCGGTCGTAGACCGGTGAGGCTATGACGTCGGGGAGCCGGTAGAGCATGCCGATGTTGTAGGGCATCGCGACCAGCGCGCTCATGTCGCTGACGGCGAGGGCGTAGAGGCCGACCTCCGGAGTGACCGACCCCATCCCGGCCTCGATCTTCCCGGCCTGCTCGACCCGGTCCTGGACCGAGCGCTCGAGCAGCACCGCGAGGATCTCCTCCTTGCTGCCGAAGTGGTAGTAGATGGAGGCCTGCCTCAGCCCGGCACCCTCCGCGATCTCGCGGGTGGTGGTGCCGGCATAGCCGCGGCCCACGAAGAGCTCCGCGGCGGCAGCGAGGATCTGATCTCGGGGGTTCGCCGCAATCTTGCCGGGAAGCAGCCGTGGACGGCCGCGACCCGGGCGCGGCGAGATCTGTGACACCGTGGCATCGCCTTTTTCTGTCGCACGATAGATAAGGTTGGAGAGGGCAAGTTTCGCACTCATATCGAAAGAGTCAAGCGCTGGGGGACGTGTCTGCCCGCAAACCGGTCAGTGCGTGAGCTTGAGGCCGACGACACAACCGACGAGCGCGATGATCAGCACGACACGTACGGGGCTGATCGCCTCCTCCCCCGCCACCATCGAGTAGCCGACGGTGAGCGCGGCGCCGATCCCGACCCACACGGCGTAGGCGGTGCCGATCGGCAGGGTGCGCATGGCCATCGCGAGCCCCACCAGGCTGCCGAGCAGGGCGATGCCGAAGACGACCGACGGGACCAGCCGCGAGAAGCCCTCGGTGCGGCCCAGGGCGAGCGCCCACACGGCCTCGAGGACGCCGGATCCAACAAGAAAAAGCCAGGACATGACCACTCCAGACGGCCGTCTTGTCGCGCCTCCGGGTACGGCTCCCTCGTCCGGCAGCCGGTCTCGGCTGACGTCTTCGACCTTAGCAAAACTGTCACTCGATAGAAACTTGAGGCTGGTAGAGAACACCGCATTCTTCTGCGCGGAATATCGGCACCGGATCCGTGGCGGGATTCTGCACAGAATGATGGGAGGATGCGACGGTGACCTTCACCGTCGGCTTCGTCACCGGAGCCACTCCCGACAAGTGGGCCCGGATCTGGCGTGACCGCAGCCGTGAGCGCCTCGAGCTGGTCCCGGTCACCGAGGAGGAGCAGGAGCGGCTGCTGCGCGCGGGCGAGCTCGACATGGCGCTTGTGCGCCTGCCGATCGACCGCGACGGGCTCCACTGCATCCCGCTCTACGAGGAGCAGCCGGTCGCGGTGATGGGCCACGAGCACCTGCTCTCCCTGCTCGAGGAGGTCACCCTCGACGACCTCGCCGAGGAGCAGCTGGTGATCCCCGAGCGCGGGGGCTGGACACCGAGCGCCGAGCAGCTGGCCTGGCCGCCGATGAGCGAGAAGGACGCGGTCGAGACGGTCGCGGCCGGCACCGGCGTGGCGATCGTGCCGATGTCGATCGCGCGGCTCTACCACCGCAAGGACGCGGTCTTCCGTCCGGTGGCCGGGATCGAGCCCACCACGGTCGGCCTGGCCTGGCTGATCGACAACGACGACGAGCGTGTACAGACCTTCATCGGCATCGTCCGTGGCCGCTCGCGCAACTCCTCACGCCACTGAGAGCACCCGGGTGAGGTCTTCCGGGGAGGGACCGGGCAGACTTTGCGGCATGCTCGAACCGACCGACCTCACCGCGCGCGCGACCGAGGCGCTGCTCACCACCTTCGGCACCGAGGCCACGGTGGTCGGGAGGGCGCCGGGCCGCGTCAACCTGATCGGCGAGCACACCGACTACAACGCCGGGCTGGTGCTGCCGGTGGCACTCCCCCACGCCACCTACGCCGCGGCCGCGCCGCGCATCGACGGGGTCATCCGGATCGCCTCGGCCCAGGAGCCGGAGCCGTTCACCGGCCACGTCGACGAGCTCGGACCTGAGATCGATGGCTGGGCCGCGTACGTCGCGGGGGTGCTGTGGACCCTGCGCGAGGCCGGACTCGTGACCGGTGGCCTGGACATGCACTTGGAGTCGTCGGTCCCGCTCGGCGCGGGCCTGTCCTCCTCGGCGTCGGTCGAGTGCGCCACCGCGATGGCGGCGCTCGGTGTCGCCGGCCGAGTGCTCGACGAGGATCTGCGACGGGCTGTCGTCGCCGCCGGGATCCGGGCCGAGACCGAGGTCGCCAACGCGCCGACCGGCGGCATGGACCAGTCGGTCGCGGTCTTCGCCGAGTCCGGGGGCGCGCTGCTGATCGACTTCGAGTCCGGCGAGCACCGCAGCGTCCCGCTGGCCCTGGGCGAGCGCACCATCCTGGTCACCGACACCCGGGTCAAGCACCAGCTCACCGATGGCGGCTACGCCTCTCGGCGCGCCCAGTGCGAGAAAGCCGCCGCCGATCTCGGGCTGCGCTCGCTGCGCGAGGCCACCCTGGAGCAGGTCGAGACCCTCGCCGACGACGTCGTACGCCGCCGGGCCCGTCACATCGTCACCGAGATCGCCCGGGTCGAGCCCACGGTGGCCGCCCTGGGCGCAGGTGACTGGACCGCGATCGGTGAGCTCTTCGCCGCCTCGCACGCCTCGATGCGCGACGACTTCGAGATCTCGGTCCCCGAGCTCGACCTGGCCGTCGCGACCGCGGTCGGCGCCGGTGCCGACGGCGCCCGGATGACCGGCGGCGGGTTCGGTGGCTCGATCGTCTCGATCCTCCCCGCTGCCGCCGTCGAGACCGTCAGCGCGGCCATCGACAAGGCCTTCGCCGAGGCCGGCTACGGCGCCCCGGGGCACCTGATCGCCAGCCCGTCGGCGGGCGCGATGTTCACCGAGGCGATGTCCTGAGCCTGTCGAAGGGTAACTCGGTGAGCTGACACTGACTTCGTGGAGTCCCACGAGGTCAGTAGCCGCTGACCGAGTTACCTCGGTCAGCATCCCGCCCGGCCCGCCGGCTCAGACCAGGCCCGCCTCGGCGAGCCTCCTGGTCGCGGTGGCGACGGCGGCGTCACGGGCGGCCCGCAACAGGTCGACGTCGGTCTCGGTGCGACCCGGGATCGGGTCACCCGCACCGGGCGCGAACGTCAGCGTGTGCACGCCGGCGTGGCTGCCGGCCCTCATCTCCGCGACCGTGCTGCGGTAGCGCTCCGGCCGGGTGCGGTAGAGGTCACCGAGCTCCGGGTTCACCCGGCGCAGGTAGCGCTCGATGACCCGGTCGGCCGGACCATAGCTGGGCGCAGTCCCGAACGGCCGGGTCACCAGCACGATCGCGTGCGTCGCCCCGAGGGCCGCCGCCGAGGCGACCGGCACCGCCTCGATCAGCCCGCCGTCGAGCCAGCGGCGGCCGCGTACGGTCACGGGGAGGCCGCCGGCCAGGGGCAGCTGGCTGGAGGCGATCACCGAGTCGGCGAGGTCGGTGGCGTCGGAGAAGTCGGTGAGCGGGACGGACTTCGCGGTCACCACGTCGGTCGCCACGGCCGCCAGACGGGGCGCGCCGTCACGCAGCGCCAGCGACCACTCGAACAGCTCCGAGGACCGGGTGGTGATCCCCCGGGTGTCCACCATCGACTTGCGCCGCAGCATCCGCCCGGCGCCGATGTACTCGGGCGAGGCGAACACCGAGGCGTACGACTCGCTGAAGGCACCGATCGTCCCCGCCGCCACCGCGGTCGCATTGGCAGCGCCGGCGGAGGTGCCGACCACCAGGTCGATCGCATCCACGAGACCGTGGTCGGCGAGCACCGAGGCCATCGTCGCCGACAGCATGCCGCGCATGCCGCCGCCCTCGATCACCAGCGCCAGGGTCGCCTCGTCACCGTTGTCCCGACCGTTCCCGCCGAGGCGGGAGCGGAGCAGCTCCGCCACTCCCGATTGCAATGCGTCCACACCTGGATTGTGGTGCTACCGGTGAGTAGGCCGTGGCATCGGGTCACTCCGACACGCCGGGACAGGGGCGCACGTCACACGTTCGCGGCGAGCCACGCTCCGAGATCGCGCGCCGAGCGGTCGACGACGTTGGCCCAGTCGAGGGCGGTCTCGTCGGCGTTGTCGGAGACGTGCTTCACGATCCGCGCCGGTACGCCGGCCTCGCGGGCCGCCCAGGCGACGGCGAAAGCCTCCATGTCGACCAGGTGGGCCCGCTGGGCGAGCTCCGCGCGTACGACGGCGTCGGTGACGAACAGGTCCCCGGTGGCGCAGACGATCTCCGACTCCCCGACCTCCAGCGCATCCTCCACGGGATGGCCGAGCGCCCGGATCGCGGCGGAGGAGAAGTCGTGGTTGAGCACCGTTCCGACCTCGTAGATCCCGGTGTGGCCGTCGCGCAGAGCGCCGCACGAACCGATGTTGACGACCTGTTGGATGGTCTTGTCGGCCGCCAGCACACGCGAGACGGCCGAGGCGGACGCCACCTTCCCCATCCCGGTGATGACCACCTTGAGCCCGGAGGGAACATGGGCCGCCTCGGCCCTCGTCGCTGACACCACAAGTACGCTCACGGCCGGTGACCCTACCGTCACCCCGAGACCCCGACGCCGAGTCGGCGCGTTAGAACGCGCCAACTCGGCGTGGATCCTGGTCAGGACGAGCCGACTCGGCCCGGGTTCTACTTGAGCTCGGCGGAGGAGAGGCCCAGGACCCGGCGAGCGACGATCAGCTGCTGGATCTGCTGGGTGCCCTCGAAGATGTCGAGGATCTTCGAGTCGCGGGCCCACTTCTCCAGCAGCTCACCCTCGGAGTAGCCGATGGTGCCGGCCAGCTCGACGCAGGACAGGGTCACGTCCGAGCCCATCCGGCCGGCCTTGGCCTTGGCCATGGAGGCTTCCTTGGAGTTGGGCTGGCGGTTGTCGGCCATCCAGGCGGCCTGGAGCATGAGGAGGTAGGCCCCCTCGTAGTCCGACTCGAGCTGGATGAACTTCGCCGCGGCCGCCGACTGTAGGTGGGCCGGGCGGTCGTAGTCGATCTCGACACCCGCCTTCCGCAGCAGGTCGCGGGTGTAGTCGAGCGCGGCGCGGGCGCAGCCGACCGCCATCGAGGCCACCAGCGGACGGGTGTTGTCGAAGGTGGCCATCGCGCCGGCGAAGCCCTCCTTGACGTTGATCTCGGGGCTCCCGAGCAGGTTCTCGGCAGGCACCCGGCAGTCGGTGAAGGTGATCGTGGCGGTGTCGGAGGCCTTGATCCCGAGCTTGTGCTCGAGACGCTCGACCTTCATCCCGGGCGTGCCCTTCTCGACCACGAACGACTTGATCGCCGCCTTGCCGAGCTCCTTGTCGAGCGTCGCCCACACCACGACCGCGTCGGAGCGGTCGCCGGAGGTGACGAAGATCTTCTCGCCGTTGAGCACGTAGTGGTCACCGTCGAGCGTGGCAGTGGTCTTGATGTTGGCCGAGTCGGAGCCGGTGCCCGGCTCGGTGATCGCCATCGCGGCCCAGACGCCGTCGAAGCGCTCGTGCTGCTCGTCGTTGGCGACCGACGCGATGGCCGAGTTGCCCAGACCCTGGCGCGGCATCGCGAGGGTGAGGCCGACGTCGCCCCAGCACATCTCCGACACGGAGATGACCGAGGACATGTTGGCGCCGTTCTTGACCTTGCCGTCGTCGGGCTTGGAGTCGCGGCGTACGCCGGTGGCGCCCGCGCCCTCACCCTGCCCCGACTCGGCCAGGCCGTCGGCCATGGCGGCGAGCATGTCGAGCTCGGTCGGGTACTCGTGCTCGGCCTTGTCGTACTTGCGCGAGATCGGTCGCAGCATGTTCATCGCGACCTGGTGGATCTGCTCGCGCAGCGGCTTGAGCTTCTTGGGGTCCTCCAGATTGATGGCCATCAGACCAGCACCGTGCCTTCCATGATCCCGATCGCACGCAGGTCGCGGTACCACCGCTCCACCGGGTGCTCCTTGACGAAGCCGTGGCCGCCGAGCAGCTGGACGCCGTCGAGGCCGATCTGCATGCCCTTGTCGGCACACAGCTTGCGAGCCAGGGCGATCTCGCGGGTCGCGTCGATACCCTGGGCCACCCGGCTGGCGGCCTTGTAGGTCACCAGGCGCATCGCCTGGAGCTCGATCGCGATGTTGGCGACCATGAACGCGACCGACTGGCGGTGGGCGATCGGCTCGCCGAACGCCTCGCGCTCCTTGACGTAGGGGGTCACGTAGTCGAGGACGGCCTGGCCGACGCCGATCGACAGCGCGCACCAGGCGAGGCGGGAGAGCCGCACGGCCTCGGTGTAGGTCGAGCCGTCGGTCTCACCGAGGACCGCGGTCGCGGGGACCTTGACGTCGGTCAGGGTCAGCTTGGTCAGCGAGGCGGCGCGTACGCCCATGGCGGGCTCGGACTCGATGCTCAGGCCCGGTGTCGAGGACTCGACGAGGAACAGGACCGGCTTGCCGTCGAGCGAGGCGCCGACCACGAAGAGCTCGGCCTCGGCGCCGCGGGCGACCAGCGACTTGGCGCCGGTGATCGTGTAGCCGTCAGCCGTCTTCGTGGCCGTGGTCGACGGGGAGAGCACGTCGAAGAGGACCTTGTCCTCGTTGAGAGCGAACGCGGCCGCGGGCACGTTGCCCTCGGTGAAGGCGGGCAGGTAGGTCTGCTGCTGCTCGTCGGTGCCCCACAGACCGAGCGCGGTCGCGACCGAGCCGGGCGCGAGCGCGGCGACGGCCAGACCGAGGTCGCCCTTGGCGAGCGCCTCGGCGACCAGGGTGCCGGCGACCGCCGAGCGGGTCTCGGAGATGCCGCCGAGCTCCTCGGGAACACCCAGGATCGGCAGCCCGATCTCCAGGCTGGACTTGAGCAGCTCGTCCGGCGCGGCGCAGGCCTCGTCGGCCTCGGCCGCCGCGGGACGCACGACCTCGGCGGCGAACTCGGTGACGACGTCGACGAGCATCTGCTCGTCCTCGCTCGGGGTCAGGTCGAAGACGCCCTGGGGGATGGCGTTGGGCACGCGCACGCCCGGAGCGCCCTGTTTGCCCTTCTTCTTGAACGCGCGGCTGGTCGCCGCCATCGTCTTGAACCCGCTGCGGGTCACCGTGAAGACGACCTGCTCGGTCTGCTTGCGGACACCGAGCCGGTCGAGCGCAGGGCTCTGCGAGAGCTTGCGCAGACCGGCCACGGCGAATCCGATCGGATCACGCGACTCGCCGGACGGGACGCCGTTCGCGATCCCGCCACGTAGGCCTTGGAGGATACTCATGGGTAGAACTGTAACTGGGAGTTACAACGCGGTCTACACTTGCCGGTGGTGATGGCGGTAACAAACCATCCAGCGCTTGTTTATAGGGTTGGCACATGGCCGACTCCTCGCTCGAATCCGCTTCGCCGCTCGCGCCCCACGGCGCCCTGCCCGAGGGCGGGAGGGTGCGGCCGATCACGCGCTGGGGCACCCCGGTCATGCACCGGCCGAAGAAGCAGGTCGAGGTCTTCGACGCCGCGCTCGCCGAGCTGGCCGCCGACATGGTCGCGACGATGTACGCCGCCGAGGGCGTGGGCCTGGCCGCCGACCAGATCGGCGAGGACGTCGCCATCTTCGTCTTCGACTGCCCCGACGCCACCGGCCGGCGCACCGTCGGCGTCGTCTGCAACCCGGTGCTGACCCTGCCCGAGGGCGACGACCGCCACCTCGACGTCGACCTCGAGGGCTGCCTCTCCTTCCCCGGCGCCTTCATCGACTGCGGGCGCCCCGACTGGGCCGCCGTCGACGGCCTCGGCCTCGACGGACAGCCGGTCCACTTCGAGGGCAACGGCCTCCTCGCCCGCTGCCTCCAGCACGAGACCGACCACACCAACGGCACCGTCTTCGGCGACCGCATCTCGGCCAAGGCCCGCAAGAAGCTCACCAAGGAGCACGACCGCGTCGCCCAGGACTACCCCGCCGACTGGCCCGCCGGCGAGCAGGTCGACTGAGCCCACAACCGGCTAGGGCATCCGGTCCACGACGTACTCGGCGATCGCCAGGCTGGAGGTCGCGGCCGGGCTCGGGGCGTTGCGCACGGACGTGATGCCGTCGGAGTGGTGGATGACGAAGTCGTCGACCAGCGAGCCGTCGCGCTCGACGGCCTGGGCCCGCAGCCCGAGGCCCGCCCGCTCGACGTCCGCTGCGCCGATCTCGGGCACGTAGCGCTGCGCCTCGCGCATGTAGGCCTGCGTGGACAGTACGCCGCGAAGCTCCGTGAAGCCGGTGCGCCAGTGCTCGGCGGCGAACCGCCAGAACCCGGGCCACGCCAGCGTGTCGACCAGGTCGCGCGGTGTCAGCGACGCGCGGCCGTAGCGCCGGCGGCTGAGCGCCAGGAAGGCATTGGGACCGACCTCGAGTCCACCGCCGACGCGGCGGGTGAAGTGCACGCCGAGGAACGGGTAGCGCGGGTCGGGAACGGGATAGACCATACCGCGGACGAGATCCTGCTTCGCCTCGCTGACCTGCATGTACTCACCGCGGAACGGGATGATCCGAGGCGCCTTCGGCCCGCCGGTCAGCTCGCCGAGCCGGTCGGACTCCAGGCCGCCGCAGACGACCAGGTGGTCGACCCGGGTCCGGCCGGTGGGAGTCGCCACCTCGATGCCGCCGGGGACGCGGTGGATGCCGGTGACCTCCTCGCCGAGGCGTACCTCTCCCCCGGCCTCGGTGATGCTGCGGCCGAGGGCCTCGGTCACAGCGACGTAGTCGGTGATCGCAGTCCGGGGCGAGTGCAGGGCGGCCAGGCCCGCGGCGTACGGCTCGATCTCCTTCATCTCCTCGGGGCCGACCCGTCTCAGGCCGGGCACGCCGTTCTCGGTGGCCGTCTTCTCCAGCGCGTCGAAGCGGCCCATCTCCGACTCCGCCACCGCGACGACGAGCTTGCCGCACTCCTCGAGCGGGATCCGGTGCTCGGCCGCGAACTCCTTGAGCAGATCGCGGCCGCGGGTGCAGAGCTGGGCCTTGAGGCTGCCGGGCCGGTAGTAGATGCCGGCGTGGACCACGCCGGAGTTGTGGCCGGTCTGATGAGCACCGAGGGTGCGCTCCTTCTCGAAGACGATCACCGTCTCGGCGGGGCGGCGGCGCAGGATCTCCCGCGCCACCGCCATTCCGACGATCCCGCCGCCGACGACCCCGGTCGTCGTCAACGCGCCTCAGCCCCGGCGAGCAGCTCGCGGACCTGCATGGTGGCACGGCATGCCGCGGCACACTTCCCGGCCCACATCAGGGCGTCCTCGAGCGTGTCCACGTCGACGATGATGAAGCCGCCGAGGTGCTCCTTGCTCTCCGGGTAGGGACCGTCGGTGACCACGCCGGCCTCGTCGACGGTCCAGGCGTCCTCGAGACCGCCCTTGATCCCACCACCGAAGACGAAGACACCGGCCTCGACGGCCTCGCGGGTCATCGCCGAGGACGCTTCGGCGATGTCGGCCACCTCCTCGTCGTGGAAGTCGACCGCCTCGTCGCGGAACGAGATCAGATACTTGGTCATCGACAACCTCCTGTTTTCGGGCAGCGCTCGTCGCCACCCCTCACTCGCTCCACGAACGGGTCCGGCCGCTTTCGACAGCTCCTCGGGAAGAACGTACGCCGCGGCTGCCCTCATCGCCTCCAGAACTCGGCTAACTTCTCGGCAAGGCGAAAGCCCTGGCGCTGGCCGGCCCGAGCCGCGGGCGGTCGGGTCGCCGGGTTCATCATGTTGTCGCCGAAGGCCTCGCGCGAGCCGGTGTCGGGGAGGATCACCTCCACCCCGCTGCCGCCCGCGCGCAGCTCGTCGACCTGTGCGGAGAGGTCGCTGCGCCATCCCGCCGGATGCCGCGTCCGGCCACCCAGGGGCGAGAGCACGAGCACGCGCTCGTATCCCGCCGCCAGGTCGGCGTTCTCGCTCGAGCGACGGTAGCCACCGTCGATGTAGTGATGCCCGTCGATCGCGTACGCAGGGCCGCCCGCGCAGCTGGCGGCCACGGCGTCGACCAGGTCGACGCCGCTGTCGCGACCGAGCTCGACGGGCTCACCGGTGTCGGCGTCCACGACGGTGAGGAGAACGTGGCTCTCCGGCCAGCGCGGGCTCGGCAGCCGGGCCGCGACGGTCTCGCGCCAGCGCTCCCGCCCGGCCGCACCCGAGGCCTCGGCGAGCTCGATCGCGTCCGCGCCGATCCGGCGCCGCATGTCGGGCAGGTCGGCCGATGCCGCGATGATGGCCTCGGTCCGCTCGAGGTGGGCCCAGGAGATGGGGCCACGCTGCCCTGTCGTGGCCTGGGGAATCGGCGCCGAGAGGACGGCGGCCAGCAGGTCGGACGGGCTCGCGCCACCGAGCTGGGCCGCGGCCGTCGCGCCGGCCGAGGTGCCGATGACCAGGTCGGCCCTGGTCACATCCAGCCCGCCGTCGAGCAGGCCGGCGACGACGCCGATCAGCCAGGCGTTGCCTGCCGACCCGCCACCGCCGAGGACCAGCGCACTCTTGCCGGTGAAGGCTGGTCGCGAAGAAGAGGTCGTGTTCATGGGAGTCGCCTTTCGAAGCGTTTCCGCAGGCGCTCCCGGTGGCCGGCCCGGATCTGGGCTCAGCCGCGCGATCGTGGGCGGCGGGGAGCACCCGCTGTGGACGTTGCGTACACGGGACTCACCTCCTGCCGTCGGATCACGATCGCGACGAAACTAGCACGGAGACACGACCTGGCTCACCCCGAATCAGCACCACGATCGGCCCGCCTCGGCCTTACGGTGAGTTCGTGACGAAGACCTGGTCGATCCTGCGCCTGGCGACGGCCGCGCTCATCCTCGCGGCCGTCCTGGCCGAGTTCCGCAACGCCCTGCGTACGGTGCCCGCGGAAGGCTCCAGCACGGCGACGGTCCTGGTGAACTTCTTCAGCTACTTCACGATCGAGTCGAACCTCTTCGCCGTGGCTGCGCTCGTCGCCGGCGCGGTCTGGGCCCTGACCCGGTCCGGTCAGGAGCCGGTGTGGATCGCCGTGCTGCTCGCCGCGGCGACGACGTTCATGACCATCACCGGGATCGTCTACAACCTGCTGCTGCGCGGGATCGCGCTGGCCGCGACGCCGTGGGCCAACGAGGTGCTGCACCTCATCGGACCGATCTTCCTCGTCGCCGACCTGCTCTTCGCTCCCCCGCGCCGGCGGCTGCCGTGGCGCACGATCGCGGTCGTCATCTCGTGGCCGATCGCCTGGGTGGTCTACACGCTGGTGCGCGGCGAGCTCGTGGTCTCCCCGCTCACCGGGGACGGATGGTGGTATCCCTACCCGTTCCTCAACCCGCACGTCCAGGACGGCTATCTCGTCGTCGCCTTCTACGTCGCCGGAATCGCCGCGGCCTTCACCCTGGTCGCGTGGGGCGTTGTCAGCGTCGGGCGCCGGCGCGACATCGCCGCGCTCGAGCCTTCCACCACTGAGGCGATGCCCTAGCGGTTGCGGATCATCCAGCGCTCGGGCGCGGGCAGCGGCTCCCAGCCGTACTTCGAGTAGAGCTCGTGGGCGTCCTCGGTGGCGAGCAGCGTGCGGCGGATCCGGTAGGGCTCGAGATCGGCGACGACGCCCTCGATCAGCAGCTTGCCGATCCCCTGGCCGCGTACGCCCGGGTCGACGATCACGTCGCACAGCCAGGCGAAGGCCGCGAAGTCGCTGACCACACGGGCGAAGGCGACCTGGTTGCCCGCCGCGTCGTAGACGCCGTAGCAGCGTGACCCCTTGTTGGCCGCGTCCTGAACCTCCCGCGTGCGGTCGCTCGCCCAGTAGGACTGGGAGAGCATCCGGTGCACCCAGTCGGGGTCGATCCGGCTCTGCTCGGCGGAGAAGGAGTACGCCGCCGGCTCCTCGATCGCGGGCGGCTCGGAGCTCAGCAGGCCGAGCAGGTCGTCCGGCTCCTCAGGCTCGGGTCGCGCGACCTGCGGAGCGATCGCGGGCGCCTCGACGGCACCCGCGAAGCCCGGGCCCGGGTCCGGCGCACTTCCCGCCTGATAGGCCAGCGCGGCGCCGTTCGCGAGCCGGTCGGCGGCCTCGTTGAGCGGGTGTCCGGAGTGGCCCTTGATCCACTCGAAACGTACGTTGCGGCCCTGCATCGCCGCGTCGAGCTCCTTCATGATCTCGACGTTGAGGACGGGCTTGCCGTCGGCCTTCTTCCAGCCCTTGCGCTTCCAGCCCGCCATCCACTTGGTGACCGAGTTGATGACGTACTTGGAGTCGCAGTAGATGAGCAGGGGCTCGCCGGTGTGGGCGGTCTGCTGCAGCAGGTCGAGGACGGCGGTCAGCTCGCCCTGGTTGTTGGTGCCGTGGGGCCATCCGCCGCACGCCCAGGTGGACTCGTCCACGTACCAACCCCACCCCGCGGGACCCGGGTTTCCGAGCGCCGAACCGTCAGCAGCAGCCACAATCGTCACGCGCCCATCCTGCCAGCCGCGTGCCGGCTCCTCCCGACAGGTCAGGGGTTGACGCGCGGGCCGGACGCGGTGGAGCCGCGAACGACCAGCTCGGGGTGGAAGACGAACTCCGAGTGGGGTGCGCCGGTGCCGGCGATCTCGTCGAGGATGGCGCGCACCGCGGCCTGGCCCATCGCGGGGACGGGCTTGCGCACCGTGGTCAGCGGCGGGTCGGTGAAGGCGATGAGCTGGGAGTCGTCGTAGCCCACGATGGAGATGTCCTCGGGGACCTGCAGGCCGCGCGAGCGGGCCGCGCGGATGGCGCCGAGCGCCATCATGTCGCTGGCGCAGACGATCGCGGTGAAGCCCTCGTCCAGGAGTGCGGAGGCCGCGGCCTGGCCGCCCTCGAGGGTGAAGAGCGAGTCGCGGATGTGGCCCTTCTCGACCTCCTCGGCGCTGAGGCCGAAGCGCTCGACCATGGTCGCCACGAAGCCCTCGATCTTGCGCTGGACCGGCACGAAGCGGCGGGGGCCGACGGCCAGGCCGATCTTGGTGTGGCCGAGCGTGGCCAGGTGGGTGACCGCCAGCTGCATCGCCTCACGGTCGTCGGGCGAGATGAACGGAGCCTTGATGTCGGGGCTGAAACCGTCGAGGAGGACGTAGGGGACGCCCTGGGCGCGGAGCTTCTCGTAGCGGGTCATGTCCGCGGTGGTGTCCGCGTGCAGACCGGAGACGAAGATGATCCCGGTGACGCCGCGATCGACCAGCATCTCGGTGAGCTCGTCCTCGGTCGAGCCACCGGGGGTCTGGGTCGCGAGCACCGGGGTGTAGCCCTGCCGGGTCAGCCCCTGCGCGATGACCTGCGCGAGCGCCGGGAAGATCGGGTTGTCGAGCTCGGGCGTGATCAGCCCGACCAGGCCCTCGCTGCGCTGGCGCAGCTTCACCGGGCGCTCGTAGCCGTGGACGTCGATCGCCGCCAGCACCGCCTCGCGCGTCGCCGCGGCGACCCCCGGCTTACCGTTGAGGACGCGACTGACCGTCGCCTCACTGACGCCCGCATGGGCCGCGATGTCAGCAAGACGGGCGGAGGCTGGTGTTATGGGCACGGTCACATCATGCCCCCTCACCACATGCCCTGCAAGAACTTTCAGCAAGTTTGCAACTTTTGCTGAAAGGCTCTTACATTCTCCTCGACGCAGGGTTACCTTCGTCACACCACCGGGCGGCTTCCTCGCCCGGCCCCATATCGAAGGAGAACTCATGCGACGTGGCATCGTGGCCACCGCAGTGGCGGCATCGCTCGTCCTCGCGGCAACGGCATGTGGCGGTAGCAGCGGCGACAGCAGCGACGGCCCGGTCACCATCACCTGGTGGGACACCTCGAACGCAACCAACGAGGCCCCGACCTACAAGGCCCTCGTCAAGGACTTCGAGAAGGCCAACCCGGACATCAAGGTCAAGTACGTCAACGTGCCGTTCGACCAGGCGCAGAACAAGTTCGACACCGCGGCCGGTGCCAGCGGCGCCCCCGACGTCCTCCGCGCCGAGGTCGGCTGGACCCCGGCGTTCGCGCAGAAGGGCTTCCTCGCTCCCCTCGACGACACCGAGGCGCTCGAGGAGAAGGACGCCTTCCAGCCCAACCTGATCAAGCAGGCCGAGTTCGACGGCAAGACCTACGGCGTGCCGTTCGTCACCGACACCCTGGCGCTGGTCTACAACAAGGCGCTCTTCGAGAAGGCCGGCATCACCGAGGCGCCCGCGACCTGGGACGACCTCAAGAAGGACGCCGCGACGGTCAAGGCCAAGACCGGCGTCGACGGCTACTGGGGCTCGACCTCGGCCTACTACGCCACCCCGTTCCTCTACGGCGAGGGCACCAACATGGTCGACGCCGAGGCCAAGAAGATCACCATCACCTCCCCGGAGGCCAAGAAGGGCCTGACCACCTGGCAGGGTCTGTTCAACGGTGAGGGCCTGCACAAGGCGGACACGACCGCCGACGCGTACGCCCACATCCAGGACGCCTTCGTCAACGGCAAGGTCGCCGCGATCATCCAGGGTCCCTGGGAGATCACGAACTTCTACAAGGGCTCGGCGTTCCAGGACAAGAACAACCTCGGCATCGCGACCGTGCCGGCCGGCTCGACCGGCGAGGCGGGCGCCCCGACCGGCGGTCACAACCTGTCGATCTACGCCGGCTCGGACGAGGCGCACCAGGAAGCCTCCGCGAAGTTCGTGAAGTTCATGACCTCCGCGAAGAGCCAGGAGCAGATCGCGCTGAAGAACTCCACGCTCCCGACCCGCGACGACGCCTACACCGACGAGGTCAAGGCCGACCCGGGCATCGCCGGTTTCCAGACGGTGCTCCCGGCCGCCCAGCCGCGACCCGAGCTGCCGGAGTACTCCTCGCTGTGGGGTCCGATGGACCAGGAGCTCCCGAAGATCGCCTCCGGCGCCGAGACCCTCGACAAGGGCCTGGCCACGCTGGACACGGCCTTCGCCGACCTGCTGCCCGACTTCTCGAAATAGCACTGTTCCGACCGACTACGTCGAAGTGAGCCGATGACTCTGACAGCACCAGCGCCCGCCGCCGAGACCCCGCGGTCTCGGCGGCGGGCGCCCCGCCCCGTCCAGCGCGTGCGCGACTCCTACCGCCGCTACTGGTACGCCTACGCGATGGTCGCGCCCGTCGTGATCGTCCTCGGCGTGCTGGTCGGCTACCCGCTCGCGCGCGGCTTCTACCTGACCCTGACCGACGCCAACAGCCTCAACTCGGCACGCACCATCGGCGTCAACACGATCGATGCGACGTACAAGTTCATCGGTCTGGACAACTACGCCGAGATCCTGTGGGGCCCGGCGGCCTACGACCGCTTCTGGTCCCACTTCGTCTGGACGATCGTCTGGACCGTCACCTGTGTCGTCCTGCACTACGTGATCGGCCTCGGGCTGGCGATGCTGCTCAACCAGCGGCTGCGCGGGCGCGTGGCGTACCGGCTGCTGCTGATCCTGCCCTGGGCGGTGCCGACCTTCGTCACCGTCTTCGCCTGGCGGATCATGCTGGCCGACGCAGGCGTCATCAACTCGATGCTCGACACGATCGGGCTCGCCTCGCCGAGCTGGCTCGAGGACCCGACCTGGCAGCGTACGGCCGCGATCATGGTCAACACCTGGTGCGGCGTGCCGTTCATGATGCTCTCCCTGCTCGGCGGGCTGCAGTCGATCGACGAGAACCTCTACGAGGCCGCCGAGATCGACGGCGCGAGCGCCTGGCAGCGGTTCCGGCACGTCACGCTTCCCGGGCTGTCCTCGGTGAGCTCGACCGTCGTGCTGCTCGGGGTGATCTGGACCTTCAACCAGTTCGCGATCATCTTCCTGCTCTTCGGCAACACCGCGCCGGACGCGCAGATCCTGGTCACCTGGGCCTACCGACTCGGCTTCGGGCAGCAGCCTCGCGACTTCGCGATGTCCGCAGCGTACGGCGTCCTGCTGCTCGCGATCCTGATCGTCTTCACGTCCTTCTACTACCGGTGGTTGAAACGCAATGACCAGCTCGCCTAGCACCCACGCGCCCAGCAGCGCGCCCAAGAAACGGCAGAGCCGTCGCGGCGACCTCGGCCCGGTCGCGCAGATGGGCACGCACGTCACGCTCGCCGTGGCGTCGCTGATCGCGCTGTTCCCGATCGTCTGGCTCGTCTACCTGTCCCTGGGACCCGACAAGGACGACTACCTCCACCCCGGCGGGATCTTCGCGAAGGCGACGCTGGACAACTACTCGTTCGTGCTGACCAACACCGAGTTCTTCAACTGGCTGTGGTCGACCCTGGTGGTCGCGGGCGGCACGACCCTGTTCGGGGTGATGTCGGCGGCGACGACCGGCTACGCGGTCTCCCGGATGCGGTTTCCCGGCCACCGCTCGCTGATGTGGGTGCTGCTGCTGACGCAGGCGTTCCCGATCGCGGTGCTGATCGTGCCGATGTACGAGATCTTCTCCCAGCTGCGTCTGGTGGACTCGCACCTCGGTCTGATCCTGGTCAACTGCACCACGATCGTCCCCTACTGCTCCTGGCTGCTGAAGGGCTACTTCGACACCATCCCGGTCGAGCTCGACGAGGCCGGCATGATCGACGGGCTCACCCCGTTCGGTACGTTCTGGCGGCTCATCCTGCCGCTGGCCCGTCCCGGCCTCGCGGTGGCCGCGTTCTACGCCTTCATCACCGCCTTCGCCGAGGTCGCCTTCGCCTCGACGTTCCTGCTCGACGACTCGAAGTACACCTTCGCGGTCGGCCTGCAGAGCTTCATCAGCGAGCACGACGCGCAGTGGAACCTGATGGCCGCCACCGCCGTCCTCATCGCCATCCCGGTCACCATCTTCTTCTACCTCGTCCAACGACACGTCGTCACCGGTCTGACCGCCGGCGGCGTCAAGGGCTGAAAGGTTCTTCTCTCTCATGAACTCCGAATGGTGGCGTGACGCCGTCATCTACCAGGTCTACCCGCGCAGCTTCGCCGACAGCGACGGCGACGGCACCGGTGACCTTCCCGGGATTCGGTCACGGCTCCCCTACCTCCGCTCGCTGGGCGTGGATGCGGTGTGGCTGAGCCCGTTCTACGCCTCGCCGCAGGCCGACGGGGGCTATGACGTCTCCGACTACCGTGCGGTCGACCCTCGGTACGGGACGCTGGACGACGCTCGCGCGCTGATCTCTGCTGCCCATGAGCTGGGGCTCAAGATCATCGCCGACATCGTCCCCAACCACTCCTCCGACCAGCACGAATGGTTCCAGCAGGCGCTGGCCGAGGGGCCTGGGTCGCCGATGCGCTCGCGCTACCACTTCCTGCCCGGACGCGGGCCGGACGGCTCGGAGCCACCGAATGACTGGGACTCGATCTTCGGCGGTCCGGCGTGGACCCGGGTGCCCGACGGTGAGTGGTATCTCCACCTCTTCGCCCCCGAGCAGCCCGACTTCAACTGGAACTCCCCCGAGGTCGCCGCGGAGTTCCTGGACATCCTGCGGTTCTGGCTCGACCTCGGCATCGACGGCTTCCGCATCGACGTCGCCCACGGCCTCGTCAAGGCCGAGGGCCTGCCGTCCATCGGCCACTCCGACCAGCTCCACCTGCTCGGCAACGACGTGATGCCCTTCTTCGACCAGGACGGCGTCCACGAGATCTACCGCTCCTGGCGGCGGGTCCTGGCGGACTACCCGGGGCGGATCTTCGTCGCCGAGGCCTGGACGCCGACCGTGGCACGATCGGCCAACTACGTACGCCCCGACGAGCTGCACCAGGCGTTCAACTTCGAGTACCTCGACACCGCCTGGGACGCCGCGGCGCTGCGCAAGGTCATCGACAGCTCCCTGGACGCGATGCGTCCGGTCGGCGCTCCGGCGACCTGGGTGCTGTCCAACCACGACGTCACCCGGCACGCCACCCGCTTCGCCAACCCTCCGGGGTCGGGGACTCAGATCCGGACTGCGGGCGACCGCTCGCTCGGGCTGCGGCGGGCGCGCGCGGCGACCCTCCTGATGCTCGCGCTTCCGGGATCGGCGTACGTCTACCAGGGCGAGGAGCTCGGCCTCCCCGACGTCACCGACCTGCCCGACGAGGTCCGCCAGGACCCGTCCTTCCACCGCGCCAACGGCCAGGACGGCTTCCGCGACGGCTGCCGCGTGCCGCTGCCGTGGACCCGGTCGGGTTCGTCCTACGGCTTCGGCGAGGGCGGCTCCTGGCTGCCCCAGCCGTCGTCTTGGGGTGAGATGAGCGTCGAGGCCCAGACCGGCGTGGAGGGTTCGACCCTCGAGCTCTACCGCTCGGCGCTGAAGATCCGTCGCGAGGTCTCCGGCCTCGGCGCCGGCGACGCGGTCACCTGGCACGACGAAGCCCCCGCCGGGGTCCTCTGGTTCGAGCGCTCTGGTTTCGCGTGCACCGTCAACACCACCAAGGAGCCCGTACGCATCGCCGCCCCCGGCGACGTACTCCTCTCCTCCTCGGGGCCGGTGACGGTGAGCGACGGTTCGGTCGACCTCCCCGGCGACACGACGGTCTGGTGGAAGATCTAGCCGAGGCGTCAGCCCGGTCGGCCGAGTTGGCAGCGTGGTGCCAACTCGGCCGACGCAACTGACGTCCCGGACGACCGGACTGACGTCTCGGCGGGGAGGTTCAGGCCCGGGCGTGACGCCTGATCCAGCCCTTCCCATCGGCTCCGATGCCTTCGAGGAGCCGCAGGGCGTGGTCGAATCCGGTGGCGTCCAGGTTGAGCCTGACCAGCTTCACGAGGTCCGGGTCGGGCGGCGCCTGGGTGGTCTCGCCGTCGCCCAGACCGTCGTCGGCCTCGCTGCCCACCGCCTCGGCTGCGATGACGCCCTCGGCGACGCGGATCTCGCGAGGCTCCCCATTGTTGAGCATCACCGCGAGCACACGACCGCCGTTCACCTCCTCGATGACCTTGACCGAGGTGATGCTGTCGAGCTGGAAGTTCTCCCGGGAGACCTTCCCGATCTCGCCGGTCCTGAAGTCGAGATCAGCGGTGACCTCGCGTACGCCGTCGACGGTGACGAGATAGATGCGGAGCTGATACTTCGAGTAGCGCCACGGACCGTCGTCGACCCGCCCCCGCCGCCACCCGGGTCCAGGCTGGCGGATGACGGCGTTGGAGACGACCTCGCAACGCTTCCATTTCGCCTCCTCGAGCACCTTGCCGATGAGCACCGTGATGTCGCTGAGCAGCCAGGTCTCCATCTCCTGCTCGGTCGGCATCTGGTCGCTGATGGTCTGTTTCCAGCGCTCGAACTCCTGGCGGCGCCGGTCGAGCAACGCCGCCGCCTCCGCCTCGTCGTCGGCGGCACTCCTGCGGGCACGGTAGAGGCGGTAGCCGACGCCCACCGCGAGACACCCGCTGACCAGTACGACCAGGAGTACGAGCTGGCCGGCGAGACTGCTTGCCCGGAACAGCACCACCGCGGCAGCGACCGCGACCGCGAGAGCGCCGAGGAAGCGAAGAGCCGCTCGCCAGTCGGGCCGGCGCGCGGCACCGAGGTCGTGGAACGAACCGGCCTCGAAGCTCCGCTTGTCCTCGATCGCGTGGTAGCGGATCAGCCAGTGCAGGCTCTCGGCGCAGGTCCGCTGCTCGCGGAACGTCTCCGCGAGCTCCTCGCGCAGCCGCTGCCTGACCCCTGCTGTCAGGTCGAGCCACTCCTGCGCCGACAGGTCGGCCGGGCGGTGTCTGGCGTAGTAGAAGTTCATCGAGTGGCGCAACTGGGAGACGAAGCCCTTGCCGTCGCGGGACCCGTCCTCGGCGAACCCGTTCCCGTGGTGGCGGCGCTCGTTGAGGCTGACCCGGTCCGCGCGGTACATCCAGCCGAAAAGGTCCCTGCCGAGGACCGCTCCGGCCACCAGGAGCACCACGAGCGCGGCGACGCCCCACGGACTCCCACCGCTCAGGGTCAGCCACCCCAGGATGCTGACGGCGAGAACGCACACGCCGACTCCGGCGACCTCCGCCGGGTGTCCTTCCGGCGCTTCGTAGCCAGCCGCCGGGGCGCCGCGGCGAGGCATCGCCGGCGTCGGCTCGAAGTAGACCCGAGCCCGGGCAGTCCGCTGGTTGGCGAACCGTGCCACCCGGGCCCGCTCCAACGTACGCTCCCACAGGCGCTGGGCGGTGACCCCTGCGAGCACGTCCACGAGGTGATAGCTGATCTTGTCGAGGAGGTCCTCGTCCAGCTCGTGGAGCGCTGCCTCGGCCGCGACCGCGTCACCGGTCGCGCCGTCGAGCAGGTGCTGGAACAGCAGACCCAGCGCCTGCAGGGCCGCGGTGTAGCGATCCTCGGGGTCGTAGAAGTCGAAGGTCAGCATCGCCGCTCTGAGCCGATCACGCTCGTCCTCGCCGAGATCGCGGAAGGACCGCTTGCTGAACATCGCCAGCAGCCAGTGGAACTGAACCTCCGCCTGGTCGTGGCGGCGCCTGATCGCCTCGCTGATCAGCTCTTCGGCTCGCCGCGGGGAACCCGCTTCGAGGTAGCGCCGCCCGACGATGTAGCGCTGCTCGGCGGTGTCCGCGGGCGTGATGTGGAAGTGGCGGTTGTGGTGGTGGATCTCGTAGGCCTGGTTCTCCACGATGCTGCCCGGTTGGGCGATGTTGTGCGCCGCGCCGGGTCCGGGTTGGCCGGAGTCCCCCGTCCTCATGCCAGCCCCTGGAGCGCAGCGACCGCGAGCGCCACCTTCGTTGCGACCGCGGCCGTGTCGGAGACGATCCCGCTGAGCTTCCTGAAGGCGAGGATCGCCTCGGTCCGGCAGGAATCGTCCTCCTGGTTCGCGAGCGACTCGGCGACCTCGAGCTCCCCACGGGCAGCCTGGTAGGTCCTTCTGTCGAGGTCCCCGGCAGCGTGATGCATGATCAGCAGCGCCCGCAGGTCCGCGATGATCTCGGCGAGCTCCGCCTCGGCGCCCCGGTGGATCGCAGGCGCCATCTGCAGCGTGGTGGCCCCCAGCGTGTGACCCTGGGCGCCGACGGTGCCGCCGACGTTGATGTTGGAGACGTTGCCGCCGCCCCCGGGACGTACGCCGTCCCGCTCCGAGGACACCCTGTCGGCCCCCGCACGGGCGCGCGGGACGACCGGCGACGCCTCGAGCAGGGCGACCGCGAGCTCGATGGTGAACGCCGCCGCGTTGGCCGCGGCGCGCGGCTGCCAGTGGAGATCGTTGCCGACCGTCTTGTCGCCGCCGGCTCGGTCGCTGATCCCGCGTACGACACCGACCGGGAGGCGGTTGAGGTGACCCGCCTCAGCGATGCCTGCGCCCTCCATCTCGATGGCCGCGGCATCGTTGTAGTGCTGGTTGATCCATCTCGCCTCCTGGGAGATCCGCGACTTCTGGACCACCTCACCGGCGGCGATGGGGCCACACCTGACTGCCGGGAGGCTCGAGCCGGCCGGGAGTCGCTTGATCCAGTCTCGCCGCCGGACGATCTCGCGGACCTCCTCGCTCACCGCATGGTCCAGCTTCCACGACTCCGGTCGCGCCCGGAGGCCGTGGTCCTCCCCGGCGGCGCTGTGGTAGGCGTAGATCTTGGAGCCGACGACCACGTCTCCCAGCTCGATCGAGTCGCGAAGCGTACCGGCGACGCCGGAGAAGAGCAGCGCGACCGGTCGGAAGCGGTTGATCGCGCGCTCGGCCAGCGCTGCGGCCGCTTTGTTGCCGGCACCGGTCCGGCCGATCACGACCCGGCAGGACGTGCCGCGCGCGGTGCCGATCTCGTAGTGGGTTCCCGACTCCGGACGCTCGGGCTCGGGGTCGACGAGATGCTCGCGCACCGCGTCGTACTCGATATCAAGGGCGGTCAGCACGACGGCTACCCGTGGCTCAGTCATGGCTTCTCCTTGGTGTGGTTGGAACTCGGTTGTCGGTCTCAGGCGGTGTGACCCGGTGTTACTCGGTGTGAGACGGCGTCATGGGGACGGATGATCGGTGGGTTGAGCACCGAGGCATGCCCGGCCCGGAACAGGCGCGCCGGCCGGCCTCCGGTCGTCCTGCGCTCGCCCCCTGCCGGCTCGATGAAGCCCTGCGCACGCTGGGCCTTGCGGTAGAAGTTGCCGGGATCCAGACCGATGCCCCATACGGCCTCATAGACCCGCTGAAGGTCGGAGATGGTGAAGGTCTCGGCGCAGAACGCCGTCGCGAGGCAGGTGTGCTCGAGCTTCGTACGTGCCCGCTCGATCGCGTCCTCGAGGATCTGCTGGTGATCGAAGGCCAGCCTCACCCGACCCGAGATCACCTCCTCGACCGGGGCCCAGGCCGCCTGTGTCGCATCGGTCCCGGCCACCGGCTCGGGCAGCCCCGGCGCGATGGCCAGATACACCACCGACACCACGCGTCCTCGTGGGTCGCGATCGGGTCTGCCGTAGAAGCCGAGCTGCTCGATGTGCAGCCCCGCCCCGTCCAGGTCGGTCTCCTCGCGCAGCTCACGCAGCGCTGCGTCTCGGACGTCCTCCTCGACATGCTTGAGGAACCCTCCCGGGAGTGCGCGCGAACCACGGAAAGGCTCGTTGCCTCGCTCGATCAGCAGCACCTGGAAGCTCGTCCCACGCATCGTGAGGATCACCAGGTCCACCGCCACCAAGACCGACGGTCGAATTCGTGACGTGTTCGCGGGCACTCATCATCCCCCCCTTTTTGTCGTAATGACAATAAAAAGTTTAAGGCGAGATCTTGATGTTCGCTTCCATTCTCATTCATTTGTTTCGGATATCGGCACCAAACTGCCGAAGCGTCACTCCGGTCAGCGGCGGGCGGTGACGTAGCACGCGACAGCGGTGGCGGCGGCTACGTTGAGGGAGTCGATGCCGGCGGACATCGGGATGATGGCGCGACGGTCGGCGGCCTGCTGCCAGCGCGGGGAGAGGCCGTGGCCCTCGGAGCCGAGGACGAGGGCGACCTTGTCGACGCCCTCGACGGCCTTTTCGATGTCGACGGCGTCGTCGGCCAGGGTCAGGGCGACGGTGGTGAAGCCGGCGGCGGAGAGGGACGGGAGTGCTTCGTACCAGTCCGGCAGGCGGGTCCACGGCAGCGCGAAGACCGCACCCATCGCGACCTTGATGGAGCGCCGATAGAGCGGGTCGGCGCAGCGCGGCGCCAGCAGCACCGCATCGAACCCGAGCGCCGCCCCCGACCGGAAGATCGCACCGACGTTGGTGTGGTCGACGATGTCCTCCAGCACCAGGACCGAGCGGGCACCCTCGAGCACCGACTCCACCGACGGCAGCGGCCGCCGCTTCAAGGACGCCAGCGCACCACGGTGCACATGGAACCCGGTCACCTCCTCGGCAGCCTTCTCGCTCATCACGTAGCACGGCGCATCGGTCGACTCGAGCACGTCGGAGAGCCCGTCGAGCCACTTCGGAGCCATCAGGAACGAGCGCGGCTCGAAGCCTCCGGTCACCGCGCGGCGTACGACCTTCTCGCCCTCCGCAAGGAACAGTCCCTCCGCGGACTCGATGGACTTGCGCAGCTCCACGTCACGCAGGTCGCGGTAGTCCGCGAGCCGAGGGTCGGCGGGGTCGGAGATCTCGATGAGCTCAGCCATGGTCAGGCGACCTGCACCGAGTCTTTCAAGTCCCCCGAAACTTCCTCAGGGAAGGAAAGGACCAGGTGCCGACCCAGAGCGGTCGCGACGCGTGCCAGCGTGTCGATCCGGTTGCGCGCTCCTCCGCCTTCCTCGAGTCGGGAGATGACCGACTGAGTCGTGCCCATCCGTGTGGCCAGCTCACGCTGGCTCAGCCCTGCCGCCGTACGCAGGTCGTAGATCAGCTGCCCGAGTGCAAGATCCTGCTCGACGCTCGCCCTGGACTCGTCGGACGGGGCGGGACGCTCGGCCCGGACGTCGGACCAGCGGGAGTAGTTCGCCATGGTTGCTCTCCTAGGGATAGCGCCGCGCGCATTCGGCGGCCGCCTTGCGGGCTCTGGCCACCTCACCGCGCTCGTTGTCTCGTTGCTTGTGGAAAGTCGTCAGAAGGATGATTCGAGCATCGCTGGTGAATCTGTAGGTGATCCTCCGGGCAGTCGACCCGAGAGTGAAGCGAAGCTCGAACAGGCCCTCCCCCAAACCCCGCGAGAGAGGCATTCGTGCGCGGGGCCCCAGATCGGCCAACCGATCCACGATCACCGCGACCCGGACCCACTCCGCGTCGCTCAGAGCATCCAGCCACTTCACGACCTCGTCATGAAGCTCGACTTCCATGCTCATGATCGCACCCACGCGATGATCGCACAAGTGCGATCATCGCGGAGCGGGCAGCCGCCATGGTTCGCCGCAAATCTCATGCAGCGACCGTACGATCCAACTCATGGCAACGAGTCGACGCCGCGCCGACCAGAGGTCTAGAAGGAGTCGGGGTGGGCGACGCGGACGACCTCGCCGACGACGATGATCGCCGGGGGCTGGACGTTCTCGTCGGCCAGGGTCTTCTCGAGGGTCTCGAGGGTCGCCAGGACCGTACGCTGCGTCGGCA
Source organism: Nocardioides sp. NBC_00368 (assembly GCF_036090055.1). Taxonomy (NCBI): domain Bacteria; kingdom Bacillati; phylum Actinomycetota; class Actinomycetes; order Propionibacteriales; family Nocardioidaceae; genus Nocardioides; species Nocardioides sp. NBC_00368. The sequence continues at coordinate 761,912 of NZ_CP107970.1, read as the reverse complement.
TCGTGCCGTCGCAGATGACCGCGACGGGGGTCGTGGCGGCACGTCCACCGTCCATCAGGGCGGTCGCGATCGCCGGGGCGTTCTGGACGGCCATCAGGAGGACCAGGGTGCCGCCGAGCTGGGCGACGGCGGACCAGTTGGTCAGCGAGGTGGGGTCGGCCGGCGGGACGTGGCCGGAGATGACGGTGAACTCGTGGGCGACACCGCGGTGGGTCACCGGGATGCCGGCGACGCCGGGAACCGTCACCGGCGAGGTCAGGCCGGGGATGACGTGGACCGGTACGCCGGCCTCGCGGCAGGCCAGCACCTCCTCGAAGCCACGGCCGAAGATGAAGTTGTCGCCGCCCTTGAAGCGCGCGACCGCCTTCCCCTCCTTGGCCGCCTCGACGATGATCCGATTGATCTCCTCCTGCTGGGCGGAGCGGCCGCGGGGAAGCTTGGCGACGTCGACGAGCTCGACGTCGGCCGGCAGCTCGGAGAGCAGCTCGCGCGGTGCCAGCCTGTCGGCGACGACGATGTCGGCCTCCATCAGGGCCTTGCGGCCGGCGACGGAAATCAGGCCAGGGTGACCCGGACCGCCACCGATCAGGGTCACACCGGGCACCCGCTGGCGCTCGTGCGGAGCGATGAGGTCCCCGGAGCGCAGGCCGTCGAGGATCCGGTCGCGCACGCCGGCGGAGCGCCGCGGGTCGCGGTTGGCCAGCACGGCGACGGTCAGGTCGCCGTCCTGCCCGGTCGCCGGGGTCCACGCGGTGGCACGCGTGCCGTCGTCGGAGCGTACGCAGAAGATCCGTCGTTCCTCGGCGGCCGCCGAGACCTCCTCGTTGACCTCGGCGTTCTGCGTCGCGGCGATGACATACCAGGCGCCGTCGAGCACGTCGGCCGAGAAGCGGGCCCGATGCCAGGAGATCTCGCCCGAGCCGAGCAGCCCCTCCAGGGCGGGGGTCAGCGACGGCGAGACGACCTCGACCCGCGCCCCCGCTGCGATCAGCGCCGGCACGCGCCGCTGCGCCACCCGGCCACCACCCACGACGACCACCCTCCGGCCCTCCAGGATGAGGCCGGCGGGATAGGGAACGGCATGCTCTGAACTCATGGGTACATCCTCGCCCAACACCCGGCCGTGTCCTGACAACGGGTCGATTCGCGGACTGGGTTCGTGAGCTACGTTGGTGGCCATGGCACTCGACCGCCCGGTGAAACCGGACCCCTACTCGCTCATGCCCGCCCTCCCCTCCTTCACGCTGACCAGCCAGGACGTGACCGACGGCCAGCCGCTGAAGCAGGACCAGGTCTACGACGGCGGCAACACCTCCCCGCAGCTCAGCTGGAGCGGCGCGCCGGAGGGGACGAAGTCGTACGTCATCACCTGCTTCGATCCCGACGCACCCACCCCCAGCGGCTTCTGGCACTGGGCCCTGGTCGACGTCCCCGCCGACGTCACCGAGCTGCCCGCAGGTGCCGGCGCCGCGACCGCCGAGCTCCCGGGCAAGGCGTTCCACGTCGCGTCCGACTTCGGCACCAAGGACTTCGGCGGCGCCGCTCCCCCGGCCGGCGACCAGGTCCACCGCTACTACTTCGTCGTCCACGCCGTCGGCGAGGAGACCCTGGGTGTGAACGACGAGGTCACCCCGGCCGTCGTCTCCTTCAACCTGGCCTTCAAGGCCCTGGCCCGCGCCGTCGTGGTGGGCACCTACCAGCACTGAGGTCCGGCGGTGGGGGCCCCAGCGGCTCCCACCGTCAGCCGGAGGCGAGGTGGGTCAGCGGCGTCGGCGTACGCCGGTGCTCGACGTCGCCGGATAGACCGAGCGCGAGGAAGATCTCGCTCAGACACCGCTCGAACTGCCGCCTGCCGCTGAAGAGCTTGCTGATGATCGCTCGGTCCGGGAACCCGGCCTGTATCAGGCCCAGCACCTCGCTCTGCCGCATCGACAGCCGCGCCATCGCATCGCCGTCGGCGTCCGGCGATGTCTCGACCATCCGTGAGATGACCTCGGGGTCGACCACGACCTCGCCCGACGACACCCGGCCGATGACGTCGAGGAAGTGCGGGATGGTGCGTACGCGCGACTTGCGCAGGTAGCCGAGGCCACCGGTGCCGGAGCTGGCGAAGACCGCGGCGGCGTAGGCCGTGTCGAGCGAGTCCGCGAGCACGAGGATGCCCATCTCCGGCACCTTCTCGTGCAGCCGGACCGCGGCACCGATGCCCTCGTCGTCGGTCCTCCCGCTCAGCCGGGCGTCGGTGACGACCAGAGTCGGCAGGGTGTCGGTCGCGACCTGGACGAGTGCCTCGGCGTCGCCGGCGTCGGCCACCACCTGGTAGCCACCACGCGCGAGCAGGGTCGTGAGTCCAGCACGAAGGAGAGGCGACTCGTCGGCAACGACGACGCTCGGCTCGTAGCTGGGCACAACGCCTCCGCTCGGTGTTGGGGGCAGCGGTCGAGACGCATTCTGTCGCACTCCACCGCAAACCCCCGGTATCTCGCGCCCGTGTTCGCAGGGGCGGCCGAGGGAGACAACCCCGGATCAGAACTCCGGCGGCCCCTCGGAGGCTCGCTTGAGCAGCGTCTCGAAGGAGGTCGGGTTGGCGAACTCGTCCTCCACCAGCGTGCGATGCGGCGCCGGGGCGGCGGTCGCGCCACCGCCCACAGCCAGCAGAGCAGCCAGCTCCGCGGCGGCCCGGTCGACCCGCTTGGGGAGCTCCGGGCCACCGGCGAAGTCGTCGGTGGCGGCGAAGACCCCGGTCGGGACGACCACGGCATGCAGGTAGGCGAAGAGCGGACGCAGCGCGTGCTCGAGCACCAGTGAGTGCCGGGCGGTGCCGGCGGTCGCGGCGATCAGGACCGGCTTCGCGTCGAGTACACCCTGTTCGAGTACGTCGAAGAACGTCTTGAACAGACCCGAGTAGGACGCGGAGAACACCGGAGTCACCACGATGACGCCGTCGGCACGACGCACCTGGTCGATGGCCGCCTGCAGCGCCGGCTTGGCGAAACCGGTGAGCAGGTTGTCGGTCAGCTCGTGCGCCAGGCCGCGCAGCTCCACGTGCTCGACCTCCACCTCGGCGCCCCGGGCCTGGACGGCCCGGGTCGTCGCCTCGCCGAGCATGTCGGCGAGCAGCTTGGTCGAGGACGGGACCGAGAGCCCCGCCGAGACGACGGTGATCCGGGTCACAGTTCCCCCTCGAGGACCTTGGCGACCTCCGGGTCGTGCAGGTCGCGGTCGGACGAGCCGGTGGCGGAGTCGCCCTCGGCGTAGACGGTCGAGTCCTTGGCGCCGCCGGCCTTCTCCACCAGGGAGGCGTGGGTCGGGGCGTCCGGGACACCGGGCTTGCGCAGCTTCTCGAACTCCGCGCGCAGGGTCGGGAGGATCTCGCCGTAGAGGTCGAGCTGCTCCAGCACCGTCTTCAGCGGGAGCCCGGCGTGGTCGAGCAGGAAGAGCTGGCGCTGATAGTCACCGACGTACTCACGGAAGGAGAGGGTCCGCTCGATGACCTGCTGCGGCGAGCCGACGGTCAGCGGCGTGGCCTCGCTGAAGTCCTCCAGCGAGGGGCCGTGGCCGTAGACCGGGGCGTTGTCGAAGTAGGGCCGGAACTCGTTGATCGCGTCCTGGGAGTTGGGCCGCATGAAGAACTGCCCGCCCAGCCCGACGATCGCCTGGTCGGCGGTGCCGTGGCCGTAGTGCTCGAAGCGCTGCCGGTAGAGCTGCACCATCTGCTTGGTGTGCGAGGCCGGCCAGAAGATGTGGTTGTGGAAGAAACCGTCGCCATAGTACGCAGCCTGTTCAGCGATCTCCGGCGAGCGGATCGAGCCGTGCCAGACGAACGGCGCGACGCCGTCCAGCGGCCGCGGCGTCGAGGTGTAGCCCTGCAGCGGCGTACGGAACCGGCCGGACCAGTCGACGACGTCCTCGCTCCACAGCCGGCGCAGCAGGGCGTAGTTCTCGATCGCCAGGTTGATGCCCTGACGGATGTCCTTGCCGAACCAGGGGTAGACCGGGCCGGTGTTGCCGCGACCCATCATCAGGTCGACGCGGCCGTCGGTGAGGTGCTGGATCTTGGCGTAGTCCTCCGCGATCAGCACGGGGTCCGTGGTGGTGATCAGCGTGGTCGCCGTGCTCAGGATGATGTTCTCGGTCTGGGCACCGATGTAGGCCAGCGTGGCGGTCGGGTTGGAGGCGATGAACGGCGGGTTGTGGTGCTCACCGGTCGCGAAGACGTCCAGGCCCACCTCCTCGGCGTGCTTGGCGATCTCGACGGTGGCCTTGATCCGCTCGTGCTCCGTCGGGGTCTTGCCGGTCGTCGGGTCCGTGGTGACGTCGCCGACGGTGAAGATGCCGAACTGCATACCCATTGTTCACTGCCCCTTTCGTGGTCCTGCCACGATAGTTGAAATCCGAACTACTCGGCAAACAGTTGCTGCATCAACGTTATTCCAGGAAACCCCTTGGCGTACGCAGGCCCTCCTGTGCCAACGTACGTCAGGTGTCCGGGGCGCTGCATCCACAGATCAGTCTGTACGCCGCGATCGCGGTCCGGTCCTTCCGCCGCTACTCCACCTACACCGCGGCCACCCTTGCCGGGATCTTCACCAACTCGGTCTTCGGGATCATCCTCAGCTTCGCCTATCTGGCGCTGTGGGAGCAGAACCCGTCGGCCGGCGGCTACGAGGCCGACCAGGCCGTCACGTTCGTCTGGATCGGGCAGGCGCTGCTGATGACCATCGCGCTGTGGAGCGGCGGGGCGACCGACGACCTCGCCGAGCGGATCCGCAACGGCGACATCGCCGTCGACCTCTACCGTCCCGTCAGCGTCCTGGGCTGGTATCTCGCCGCCGACCTCGGCCGCGGGCTGTACCACTTCGCGACCCGGGGCGTGGCGCCGACGATCATCGGCGCGCTGCTCTTCGGACTGGTCCTGCCCTCTCCCGCCGGCGCGGCCGGATTCCTGGTCAGCGTCGCCCTCGCGGTCGTGGTCAGCTTCGCCGTCCGGTTCCTCTTCGCCGCCAGCGCGTTCTGGCTCCTGGACGCGACCGGACCGCGGGTGCTGCTGAGCGTGCTGGCCACCTTCTTCAGCGGACTCACGCTGCCGCTCAACCTCTTTCCCGACGGGCTGCGCCAGGTCGCGCTGGCGCTCCCGTTCGCTTCCTACATCCAGACCCCGGCCGACATCTGGCTGGGCCGCCACACCGGGCTCGACCTGCTCGCCGCAATCGGCCTGCAGGTGCTCTGGGCGGTCGTCATGCTCGCCGTGTGCGCGCTCGTGCTGCGCGCCGCGACCCGCAAGGTGGTGGTCCAGGGTGGTTGACGCGGTGCGCGCCTACTGGCTCATCGCGGCGCTGTGGATCCGGGCGTCGATGGCCTACCCGGTCTCGTTCTGGACGATGACGCTCGGCGGGGTGCTGATCACCTTCCTCGACTTCGTGGCGATCTGGCTGATGTTCAGCCACCTCGACACCTACGGCGGCTTCACCCTGCGCGAGATCGCCCTGCTCTACGGCGTGACCTCGCTCGCGTTCCGGGTCGCCGACATGCTGGTCGGGAGCGTGGAGAAGATCGGCCAGAAGGTACGCAGCGGGGACCTCGACGCGATGATGACCAAGCCGGTCCCGGTGCTGGTGCAGCTGTGCGCCGACCGGTTCGAGCTGCGCCGGCTCGGCCAGATCGGCCAGGGTCTCGCGGTGTTCGCGTGGGCGGCGCCGATCGTGGAGTGGAACCCGCAACGGCTGCTGGTGCTCGTGGTGGCGCTCGTCTCGGGTGTGGTCATCTACTTCTGCGTGTTCGTGACCTTCTCGACGATCCAGTTCTGGACCACCGACGCCTCGGAGTTCGCCAATGCCTTCACCTACGGCGGCAACACGATCATGCAGTACCCGATGACGATCTTCCCGCGCGAGGTCGTCCGCTCGCTCACCTACCTGCTGCCGCTGGCGTTCGTGAACTGGTATCCGTGCCTGTTCCTGCTCGGACTCACCGACCCGTTCGGGGCCCCGGACTGGTTCCGCTTCGCCTCGCCCCTGGCCGCGCTGGCGCTGGTCGTCGTCACCGCGCTGGTGTGGCGTCAGGGGCTTCGCCGCTACCGATCCACAGGGAGCTGATCTCGTTGTCGTTGATCGAGGTGCGGGACCTGTCCCGCGAGTTCACCATCCGCAAACGTGCGGGTGTCGTGAGGCGTACGTCGGTGGTGAAGCACGCCGTCCACGACCTCTCCTTCGAGATCGATGCCGGCGAGATGGTCGGCTACATCGGCCCCAACGGCGCCGGGAAGTCGACGACCATCAAGATGCTCACCGGCATCCTGGTCCCCACCGGCGGCACGGCGCTCGTCGCCGGTCTGGAGCCCGCTCGCCAGCGCCGGGAGCTGGCCCGTCGGATCGGAGTCGTCTTCGGGCAGCGTACGTCGCTGTGGTGGGACCTACCGCTGCGCGACTCCTTCGAGCTGCTGCGGCGGATCTACCGGATCCCCGACCAGACCTTCCGCCGCAATCTCGACGACCACGTCGCACTGCTCGACCTCGGTGACCTGATGGACACCCCCGTGCGGCAGCTGAGCCTGGGGCAGCGGATGCGCGGCGACATCGCCGCCGCCCTGCTCCACGACCCCGAGATCCTCTATCTCGACGAGCCGACGATCGGTCTCGACGTGATCTCGAAGGGTCGCCTGCGGGAGTTCCTGCGGGCCCTCAACCACGAGCGCGGGACGACCCTGATGCTCACCACGCACGACCTGCAGGACATCGAGGCGCTGTGCGACCGGGTCATCGTGATCGACCACGGCACCGCGGTCTTCGACGGCCCGCTGTCCTCGCTGCGCCTCAACGGCGACGCTTCTCGCACTCTCGTCGTCGACCTCGTCGACGAGGCGCCGGCGATCGCCGTCGAAGGAGCTCAGGTGGTCAAGGTCGAGGGACCGCGCCAGTGGCTCTCGTTCCCGGCCGGCGCCTCCGCTGCTCCTCTCGTGGCGCAGGTCGCGGCGGCGTACGACGTCGCCGATCTGTCCATCCACGAGCCCGCGATCGAGGACGTCATCCGACAGCTCTACTCCCGCTGAGTCGGCGCAGCTCGGTTCCGGGCAGGTCCAGACACACTAGGCCGGGCGCGCGTGAGCCACCTGCCGTAGTGCTGAGACCGTGCCCACCCAGGCACCGGCCTCCGGGTCCACCCAACCGACCAGCTCGATGGCGTCCTCGAAGTCAGCCCGCAGATCTCGGCGATGGATCGGCTCATGGTGGGCTGCTCGGTTGCGGACCAACATCAGGTTCACAAGACGACGTTCGACCTCCCGCCGGCCTTTCCGAATGTCCGCGCCCACGCCCGGGAAAGCCTTGTGGAGCGCCGGAACCCACATCGATGCGTGGTAACGCTGAGACACCAGATAGCGCCAGAAACCGAAGCTCAGCTCCGCGACCACTCGACCGTGCTCCTCCGGCCGACGCCCGCGCAGCGTCGCCCTGGACCGTGCCTTGGCGATATCGTCACGCCCGCGCTGATCGAGTGGAAGCGCACCCAGCCAGTCTTGGTGCCCTTTCCGGTCGGCCCAGACGCTGAGCTGCCGGTCGAGGGCGTTGCGCACGATGACCTCCACCATTCCGGTCGTTGCCATCACAGCCGACCCGGCGCTCATGTTCCACTCGTAGAGTCGCAGCGCCCGGCTGAGGTTCTGGTCGCGAGCGCTCAGGTAGGAGCGCAGTCTCTCCATGGTGAGGAGCCGGCCAAGGGCAGCATCCGTCCACCCTTCGACTACTCCCGTGCTGTTTGACATCCCACCGTTCCCCCGTAGAGTTGACGACGAAGACCCCGGAACGATCCCTGGCAACAGCCACATCGCCGGGGTTTCGCCATGCTCGGGCCCACGCGGCTGACGTTAGGTCACGGCACCGACATTTCCGGCTGCCAGAACCGGCTCAGGAGTCGATGCGGAGGATGGCGAGGTCGTCGGGCTGGCGGGAGAGATCGACGAGGCTCAACCGGAGACGGTCGAGGAGCGATTCGATGGAGGCCGCGGCGACGGCCGTGTCGGGGTAGCGGACGCGGACGTCGAGACCGGTGTGGGTACGGGAGAACCAGATCTGCACGTCGTCGGCGAGGGTGGAGGCCGAGATGTGCTGGGCGTCGCGATCGAGGTGGGCGGAGCCACCGGGGACGTGGCGGTAGTCGACCCAGGAGACGACGAAGACGTCGCTGCGGGTCTGCACCAACGGCTCGGTGAGCGAGCCGAGGACCTGGTCGAGCGGCACCGACCCGAGGCGTACGCCATGACGGACCGCGTCGCCGGCCTCGGCCAGCCCCAGGTCGGTGAGCGAGGCGGGGACGGTGAGGGGGACGGTGGTGGTGTACCAGCCGATCGAGCGGGTGAGGTGCTCCGCGGAGCGTGTGGAGACCGGCGCCATCGTGTCCAGGCGCTCACCGCCACCGAGGTCGGAGATCGCGGTGGCGAGGGCGGTCAGGACGGCGGCGTACGTCGAGGCGCCGCTGTTGCGGGCACGGACCCCGATGCGGTCCATCAGGCCGGCGTCGGCGAGCGGCGCAACCGCGGTGGCCTGGGCGGCCCGCTCCCCCGGCTCGAGGCCGAGCGGCAGCGGGAAGGTCGGCAGCCGGTGGCCGCGGCCGCCGAGGAACTCGCCCCAGCCGCGGAGCAGCGGGTCGTCGGAAGTGACCCACGCCGGGCCGTCGGCCCCCTGGGTGACAGCCTCGGGGAAGGAGGCGACGGCCGGCAGCCGCGGCTCCTCGCCACCTTCGGTGAAGGCGGCGTAGAGCTGCGCGAGCTCCTCGACCGCGACCGCGATCGAATGGGCGTCGCAGTGCAGGTGGTCCATGCCGAGGACGATCGTGGAGCGGTCGGGACGCGAGATCGCCGCAGGCAGGAACGCCGGATAGCCGAACGGTCCGCATCTCTCGTCGAGGGCGCTGTGCAGCGCGGCGCGGGTCTCCTCGACCGTCCTGGTGTGACCGACGGTGGCGACCGACCAGGTCAGGGTGCCGGGGTGGTGGCGACGCGACCGCGGCCCGTCGGATCCGGCGACGACCTCGAGCTGCAGACTGCCGTGACGGGCGAGGAACGCACGCCAGGTGCGCGAGAGCGCGACCGGCTCGATGGGGCCGTCGACCTCGAAGGCGGCCGCGAGCCAGACGGTCGGCGCGCCGGCCGTCGCACCGGCGAGGTGGTTGCGCTGGTTGAGCGAGAGCTCGGCGGGCGCACCGTGCGCCGGGGCGGAGAGGTCCCACCGCAGCAGCGTGCCCGGCCGGGGCTCCCACAGATCAGCCGTCGTGACCAGCATGCCCGGTCCCGATGATCTGATCAGCGTCCACCGGACGCACCGGCAGGCCGAGGTCGGCGAGCACGTCGCGGAGCGCCTCGAGGTAGGTCACCACGGCCCGCCCACCCTGCTCGGTGTCGGGGCTCTGCGTGGCCAGCTCGAAGCGGTCGGCGAAGCGGTTGACCCACAGGCTGGCGTTGGCGGTACGTCCCTCACCGGTGAAGTGCAGACCGGTGTCGAACGGGGTGGTGCCGGCGCCGGGGAACTTGCGTACGTCGAGGTAGGAGACCATCTGCGGGCTGGCCAGCTCGCTCGGCGCGAGCACGCCGCCGGCGACCATGGCGCCCAGCGGCACGTGGACCGGGGTGCGGGCCAGCTCGCGAGCGGTCCCGAAGGCCTTCTCCGCGGCGAGCACCGTCTCCGCGAAGACGGTCTCCTCGACTGTGGGCCCCAGTGGCATCGAGACGGGTGCGAAGTTGCAGAACCAGCCGTGCGACGTCGCGGTCTCCTGCGACCGGGTGCCGAGGACGGTGATCCCCAGATAGTCCGAGCTGCCGGTCAGGCGCTGCTCGGCGTGGGCCAGGAGCGCGAAGACGCCGCTGGTGAACCGTCCCCCGGCCGTGCGGCACAGCGACTCGAGCGCATCCACCGCCTCGCCCTCGAGAGCGGTCCATCGCCGGACCCGGACCGGCGCGGTCTCCCCCGCGTCCAGCCCCAGCGGGACCGGGAACCGCGGCAGCCGCCCGCCGTGACGCGAGACGATGTCGATCCACTCGCGCACGGCCGGGGTGTCCGCGTCGCACTCGGCGGCGAGCTGCCGCTCGGCGGCGGCGTACGTCACGAAGCTGCCGGCCTCGGGGAGCGGCTCGACCTCGGCCCCGACCGCGGCGGCATAGGCGGCACCGAGCTCGGCCGGGATCATCAGCTGCGAGGCGCCGTCGGTGAAGGCGTGGTCGCAGCCCCAGAAGTAGGTGAAGCCGTCCTCCCGCACGATCGCGCCGAGGAGGAACGGCGCCCAGGAGTCGGGGCGGCACTGCTCGTCCCAGAGGCTGACCAGGAGGTCCTCCCAGCCCCCGGACCAGTCGGCCGGCGCCTCGACCTCGACGGCCTCGAAGGCGATCGCCTCAGCCGGCACCAGGTGCCGCACCGGCACCTCACCGGAGAGGTCGAACCAGGTCCGCAGCCCCTCGTGGCGGCCGACGAACGACGTCAGTGCCTCCGCGTAGGCGGCAGCCGAGAAGGCGCCGGAGAACTCACCGGCGGTGCCGGTCCAGGCCCGGTGCACGCCACCGGCGGCAACCTTGGCGCGGTAGGCGTCGAGGTGGTCGGCCTGCAGGAACGAGGGCGCTCCCGGCGAGACCGGCGCGGCATCGGCCGCCGCCTGGCACCTCGGCGTCGGCCGCAGCACGACCACCCGGCCCGCCGCGGGAGCCAGATCGGCGAGCGGCCCGATCCTCATGCGGTCCCCTCGAGCGAGGCGGTCTCGGGCCGCGCGATCTCGTCGAAGAGGTCGCTCATCCCGCCGATCAGGTCGCGCACGACCCGCTCCGCGGCGACCGTCTCCGGGTAGCGCGTGGAGACGTTGAGGCCGTCCCGGTCGCGCACGAGCCAGAGGTAGACCTCGTCGTCGGCGCGGACGGGGGCGCGCAGCGTACGTGCGTCCCAGTCGTTCCAGTGCTCGGCGCCGGCGATGAAGCGGGTGTCGACGAAGGTGACCACGAAGTGCGGGGCGTCGTCGACGCCGAGCAGCCCCGCGACCCGCGCGAACGGCTGCGGGACCAGCGGCTTCGTCTCGGCCAGCGCCGCCTGGACCCGGGCGGCGACCTCGGGCAGCGTCGCAGCGCCGGCGATGTCGAGGGTGACCGGGACGAGGCCCACGTACCAACCGACGGCGGTGGCGTGCTCGGCGGAGTAGCGGGTGTGCATGGGCGCCACGAAGCGCATCCGCTCGACGCCGTGCTGGGCACGCAGGACGTACGCCATCGCGCCCATCATTCCGGCCTGGAACGAGACGCCGGCGCTCTTGCACAGCTCGCCCAGGGCCCGCGCCTGGCGCGGGTCGCCGAGCCACTGCGACAGGCTCGCCTGCGGCAGCGGCGACGCGGAGGCGGGTACGTCGGTGATCCCCGGGACCGGGAAGTCGGCGAACCGGAGCTGGCCGTCGGGACCGGTCAGCCAGTCGCGCCAGACCCGCACCGACTCGCTCTCCAGGGACATCGCCTCGCCGGTGACCCGTTCGGCGGCGGCGTGGTCGATGTGACTGCCCGTGGTCGCCGCGGCCAGCTCGGCGAACGGCTCACCAGCCAGCGCCCGCTGATAGAGCGTGGCGATCTCCTCGAACCAGAGCAGCTGGGAGTAGGCGTCCATGACGCCGTGGTCGGCGCCGAAGACCAGGGTGAAGCCGTCGGCGTCGGCCACCGTCGCGAAGACGACGTAGGGCCAGGCCGACGGGTCGATGTGGTCGGCCAGGAAGTCCGAGACGCGGCCCCGGGCGTCCTCGCCGTCGAACCGGCCGAGGGCCGTGGTCGTCACCGACACGTCAGCAGGCGCGACGACGCGACGCCGCCGCCCGGCAGAGGTCTCCTCGACGGTGCCGCGCAGCGCCTCGTGGCGTCCGATCCAGGCCCGGAGCGCGAGACCGAGCGCGTCGGGGTCGAGCCGCCCGGACAACCGCATGATCGACCCGATCCAGGAGCCCGCCTCGGCGGTGTCCAGGTGCAGCTCGTGGTTGTGGGACAGTCGGCGGTCGTCGTCGACCCAGGAGCTCGGCTCCGCGGTGGGGATCCACGCGGTCACCTCGCCCGGGGGTACGTCGTACGCGGACAGCTCGGTGTACTCCATCGGAGGTGGAGTTCCTCTCTGAGGTGGGGGGCTCATTGCGGCACGACGCCAACTCGGGAACCCGAACGAACCTCAAGAACGCCGTAGCCCGAGAAGGCGACCCGCGTGCGACGACAGCGATGTCGTCCCATGTCGCGGCCTATTGTGCACACAGGTGCGGACCCGAATTCGACCACCCCCGAACGTGGGAATCACCACACATCTTTATTGCCCCCGGGGGTTTACATGACGTATCAACTCCGATTGACTCCTCCCCCTGCGCGCGCTCCCACTGTGCTTTTCCACGGGCCTTCGCCCGGCCGCCCGCTCTATCTCGAGGACTCCCCCATGCCCGCTTCCACCCGTGCACCGATCGACAACTCCGGCCGGCTCCAGTTCGCCGACGACCTCTTCGCCCGGCGCCATCGGGGTCTCGGAAGTCCGATCGCCAACCAGTGGATCTGGCGGCTCAACAGTCCCTACGACGCCGACCGGCTGCGCCACATCGCGGCCGGCCTGGCCGAGGGCGGGCTGTCGCGGAGGCTGCACCGGGCGAAGTTCCCCGGAGCCCGCGATCTGTGGACCAACGCCGATCGGGACCCGTCGATCGAGCTCTACGACGAGGTCCTGCCGGTCGCCGAGATCACCGACTGGCTCCAGGAGCGTCACAGCGACCACCTCGACCCGCACGAGGGCCTGACCTACCGGCTCACCGCGATCAACCTCGACGACGGCACCTCGGTGGTCTCGATGCTGCTGGCCCACGCGGTCGGTGACGGCGGCTCCGTGCTCGACGCCGTGTGCCGGGCCGCCCGTGGCGAGCCGCTGCGGCTGCCGCCGGCACCGGCCACGAGCTGGGAGCGCCTCCGTGCCGAGGCAGCCGACTCCCGAAGTCAGTGGCGCGCCGTCCGCGACTGGGCCAGGGCCCGTCGCCGGGCGAAGAAGGACGGCACCGCCGCGCTGGCCACCAAGGCACCGCGCGTCTACCCGGAGACCACCCCGAACCCGGCTCCGGAGACGTGGCGGATGCCGCGGATGATCACCGAGTTCGACACCGAGACGATGACGAAGATCGCCGCCGAGCACGGCGGCTCGACCAACGCCTGGTTCATCAACGTGGTCGCCGACCTGCTCGTCCGGATCGACCACGTGCCGGTCGACCGGGGCGATGTCCCGGTCTCGCTGCCGATGAGCGACTTCCAGCCCGGGGACGTACGCTCCAACTCGACGCGCGTGGCCATGGTCGAGGTGCCGCGCGACGTGCTCGACCGGCGTGACCTCGCCGAGATCAAGAAGCTCTCCAAGGCGGCCTACATCCGCCTCGGCCAGGCCGGTCCGGGGCTGGTCCCGGTGCCGCTGGCGATGATGCAGATGCTGCCCGACGCCGTGCTCGACAAGCTCCCGCAGCCGCCCGCCGCCGCCTGCATGGCCTCCAACCTGCCCCAGCTCCCCGACGACTACCGCTACGCCATGGGCGATGACGTACGTCTCGTGGCCGGGCTCGCCGGCTACCAGAACGCGACCGCTCAGGACGCCTACGACGTCGGCGGCGGGATCATCGCCTGGCTGATCCAGTCCGGGCCGCGTACGACGCTCAACCTGGTCGCCGCCGAGCCCGACCGCGTGCCCGACCTGGAGTTCCTGAAGAGCCTGGTCGTCGAGGAGCTCGGCTCGTGGGGTCTGACCGTCGAGGTGTGGTGACGCCCTCAGCAGTGCACATTGCTTCGGGCTTCGCTTCAGCAGGCCCGCTCCAGCGCATCAGCAGCCCGCGCGACGGCGACCTCGGGTGTGATCAGCAGGGTCGCGACCTCGGCGGCCCGCTCGCGTACGCCCGGCATCAGCACCCTACGAAGCGCCTCACCGAGCCGGTCTCGGTCCAGGCGGCCGGCCCGGAACGACGTACCGACACCGAGGTCGCCGAGCAGGCGACCCCAGACGGGCTGATCGGCCGAGTACCACCCGACCACGCTCGGGATCCCCGCCCGCAGCACCGCGGCGGTGGTGCCCGCGCCGCCGTGGTGGACGGCGGCGACGCACCGCGGAAGCACGGCGGCGTGGTCGACGGCACCCACGAGACGTACGTGATCGGGGACGTCGACCTCGAAGGAGTTCCAGCCGCTGCTGACGAGCGCGCGCAGGCCGAGGTCGGCGGTCGCGCCCGCGACATCGGCCACCAGCCGGGCCGGGTCGGCCACCGGCATCGACCCGAAGCCGACGTAGACCGGCGGATAGCCCGCCGCGAGCCAGTCACCGAGGTCATCACCCACCCCGGTCTCCCCCAGGCGCAGCCGGTCGCCACCGCTCAGCGCCAGGAAGCCGGCGAACGGACTCTGGATGCCCCACTCCTGCGAGAGACCGGGCACGAGCAGCGGGTCGTAGGCCTGCACCTCGACCGCACCGCGGTCGCGGAGCCGGGTCTGCAGCCGGGTGCGTGCCGGGGCCAGACCGAGGGCGGCGCGCTGAGCGTTCTCGGCCTCGCGGGTCAGCTCCCAGCGCATCCGCATGCCGACGTCCCAGGCCTTCTCCTGGACCACCTCCGGCCCGGGGACGACCTTCACCGACCGGTTGGAGCGGACCGGGAAGTAGTGGAGCGCGGCGAAGCCGGCACCGATCCGTTCCGCCAGCGCCGAGCCGACCTCCTGACCGAGCAGACCCGCGACGACGACGTCGGCACTGCCACGCTCCCCCGCCAGCGAGACCAGGTCGGCGCGGAAGTCGTCCCAGCCGTGGGCGGAGACCTTCCGTACCGCCCGGACCCGGGTGCGAGGATTGGCCGAGCGCATCTCCTCGCGCACCAGACTCGAGGCGAGCAGCGCACCGCTGTCAGGGCCGACAGCGTGCGGGTCGAGCCCGAGCCTCGCCGCCAGCGGCACCAGGTTGGGCGCGACCCCGACGGTGACCTCGCGGCCGCGACGGCGCAGCTCGAGGGCCACGGCGAGCGCCGGCTGCACGTCGCCGCGACTGCCCATCAACCCGAAGACGAACCGCATCGTCCCTAGAATCCCCCAACGACAGGACCCAGACCGCATGCCCGAGCCTGTGATGCTGCCCTCACTGCCGCCCGCGAGCCCCGGCGCCCGCCCGGCGCCGTTCGCTCCCGAGCGCACCAACCGGCTGACGTACGACGACGAGGTCTTCCTCCGCTCCGCGACCGTGATCGGGGTCCCGGTCGTCGGCCAGACCGCCTGGCGGTTCCCGACCGAGATCCCGGTCGAGCCGGTCCAGGAGGTGGTCGACGAGCTTGCCAAAGGCCCCCTCAACCGCCTCGTCGTACGCCCGAAGGTGCCCGGCGCCCGGTCCCGCTGGGTGCCGGCGACGACGGCCGAGCCGGTCCGCCTGCACCCCGACCGGATCAAGCCGGACCAGGTGATGTCCTGGCTCGACACCACGACCGACGAGGTGCCGTTCGACCCGGTCAAGGGACCGCTGTGGGCGTTCTTCATGGCCTACACCACCGACGGCGGCACGGTCGTGACCTACAACGCCTCGCACATCGTCTGCGACGGCGGGATGAAGCTCGGCGCCCTGATCGCGGCTGTACGCCGCCAGCCCCTGCCCCGGCTCCCCTTCGACGACCCCGCCGCGACCGAGGTCACCCGGCAGGACGACTGGCGCGACGCCCGGACGATGGCACGCGCTGCCACCCGCGGGCTGCGCGCCGCTCGGAAGGCCGGGCAGCTCGCGCCGCTGGAGGCCCAGTCCTCGGAGAAGCGGCCGGTGCCGGCACCTCAGCCCGACGACCACGTGGTCCACGAGGTGGCCTTCGCCGGCGCCGACTGCCCGGTCTCGGAGTGGAACGCGGCGGTCGAGCGCGCCGGCGGCACCTCCAACACCCTGCAGATCGCGATCTCGGTCGAGGTGCTCCTCGCGGCCGGGATCGTACGCCCGGGTGAGCCGGTCAAGATGTCGCTGCCCGTCTCGATGCGCGGCGAGGGCGACCTGCGCTCCAACGCCACCTCGGGCGTCTCGATCGCGGTCGAGACCGAGCTGCGCGAAGGCATCGGCCGGGTCACCGACCTCGCCCACATCCGGGAGCGGTCGAAGAAGGAGTTCTCGGCGCTGTTCCAGGGAACCCGCCCCGACCCGATCGCCCACATCGCGCCGCTGGCGCAGATGATCCCGGACCGCATCGCGAAGTCGCTGCTCAAGAACGTCGTCACGCCGCTCGGCCTGGCCTCCAACCTGGGTCGTCCCGACCCCGACTTCATCGCGCCGTTCGGCGTGGCCGCCGACTCGATCGTCTTCCGAGGCCTGGCGCTCGGTGCGACCCGCGGCGAGCTGCGCCGGATGCGGGGCGGGGTCACCTCGTGGTGGTGCGAGGTCGGCGACACGTGCAACCTGGGCATCCGCGCCCTCGACCCCGACGCGGTCCCCGACTCCGAGCGACTGAAGGAGATCGTGACCGACGTCTACGGACGTTGGGGCCTGGTTCCTTCCTTCTGGTGAGAAGATGCGTTCATGACGATCGACGTACTCGGTGAGCCCTACACCGTGGAGACCATCGAGCTCGCGGACGACTTCGAGGGCACCGTCGTGGCCACGCTGGTCAAGCGGCCGGCCGACGACGGCGATGCGAAGGGCGCCGTCCTCTACGTGCACGGCTTCTCCGACTACTTCTTCCAGAAGGAGTACGCCGAGTGGTGGACCGCGCGCGGCTACGACTTCTACGGCCTCGACCTGCGCAAGTACGGTCGCTCGCTGCGTGAGCACCAGTCGGGGACGTATGTCGGTGATCTGGCCGAATACTTCGACGAGATCGACGCCGCCTGGGAGCGGATCACCGAGCGTGACGGCCACTCCCACATCATGCTCAGCGCCCACTCCACCGGTGGCCTGACCACCTCGCTGTGGGCCGACGACCGCCAGCCCGACGAGCTGGCCGGGATGGTGCTCAACTCCCCGTGGCTCGACCTGCAGGGCTCGTTCCTGCTGCGCGAGGTCGCCACGCCGGTGGTGCGCCGGATCGGCCACCGGGCTCCGATGCGCGAGCTGGGCCGTGACGTGAGCGGCTTCTACACCATGTCGCTGCACGTCGAGCACGACGGCGAGTGGGAGTTCGACCTCGGTCTCAAGCCGGTCGGCTCCTATCCGATCCGGCTCGGCTGGCTCAAGGCGATCCGCGACGGTCACTCCAAGCTCCACCGGGGCCTCGACGTGAAGGCGCCGGTGCTGGTGCTCTCCTCCGACCGCTCCAGCAAGCCCAAGGCGATGGGCGAGCTCGTCCACTCGACCGACATCGTGCTCGACGTGCGCCAGATCCGCCGCTGGTCGACCGCGATCGGCAGCCATGTCACCTACATCGCCGTCCCCGGCGCGAAGCATGACGTGATCCTGTCGCGCCCTGAGGTTCGCAAGCAGGCCTACGCCGAGATCGAGCGCTGGCTGGCGGCGTACGGGGTCTAGACCCGCAGGGGTATATCGGTCCCCTCAGACCCGAAACAGCACATGAACTGGCCCGACACAGTCGGGCCAGTTCTCGTTGTCAATCGTCCGGTCGCCGCACCCCGGTGAACAGAAGGCAAAGACAGTGCGCGTTAGGGTGCTGTGGTCCCGAAACCAACCGGAAGGACAACAGTGTGACTTCTGAGAAGAAGACAGACAGTCCGAACCATTCCGACCATCACAACCCCACTGGTCTGATCAAATCCCCCACGGGCGAAGTCGTTCCCCACCCCGCGCTGGACCTGCCGATCTCGAGCGAACAGGAACAACGTAAGGGAATCGACTGGGTGGTCTTCGGCATTGCCGCGGCCATCGCGATCGCGTTCATGGCCTGGGGTTTCATCAACACCGACGGCCTGAGCAAGGTCGCTGGTGACGCGCTCGCCTGGGTGCTGGACAAGGCCGGCTGGTTCTTCGTCCTGACCGCCAGCGGCTTCGTCATCTACATCATCTGGCTCGCGGTCAGCAAGTACGGCAACATCCCCTTGGGCCGTGACGACGAGAAGCCGGAGTTCAGGACGGCTTCCTGGGTCGCAATGATGTTCAGCGCCGGTATGGGCATCGGTCTGATGTTCTACGGCGTCAGCGAGCCGATCTCGCACTTCGTCACCCCGCCGCCGGGCACCGGCGAGGCGGGCAACCCCGAAGCCATCCAGCACGCGATGGCGACGACCATGTTCCACTGGACGCTGCACCCCTGGGCGATCTACGCCGTCGTGGGCCTGGCGATCGGCTACGGCGCCTACCGCAAGGGCCGCGTCAGCCTGATCTCCTCGGCCTTCACGCCGCTGCTCGGCAAGCGCACCGTCGAGGGACCGGCCGGTAAGGCCATCGACATCTTCGCGATCTTCGCGACGCTCTTCGGCTCGGCCACCTCGCTCGGCACCGGCGCGATCCAGATCGAGAGCGGCCTACAGATCGTCGCCGGACTCGGCGAGGTCGGCAACAACGTGCTCATCGGCATCATCGCGATCCTGACGGTCTGCTTCGTCATCTCCGCGGTCTCGGGTGTGGCCAAGGGCATCCAGTGGCTCTCCAACATCAACATGGTGCTGGCACTGTTCCTGGCGCTGTTCCTGTTCGTGGTCGGCCCGACGGTCTTCATCCTCGACCTGATCCCGACCTCGCTCGGCACCTACATCGGCGACCTCGCCCAGATGTCGGCCCGCACCGGCGTCGGCGGCACAGAGACCTCGGAGTGGCTCGGGTCCTGGACCGTCTTCTACTGGGCTTGGTGGATCTCCTGGACGCCGTTCGTCGGCATGTTCATCGCGCGGATCTCGCGTGGGCGCACCATCCGCCAGTTCGTCGCCGGTGTGCTCCTGGTGCCGAGCGCCGTCAGCGTGATCTGGTTCTGCATCATGGGCGGGACCGCCATCGACGTGCAGCGTGCCGGCGACGTCGACATCGCCGGTCTCGGCGGCGTCGAGTCCCAGCTGTTCACCACCCTCGAGCAGTTCCCGCTGGCCACGGTGATGAGCATCCTGGTGATGGTGCTGGTGGCGATCTTCTTCGTCTCCGGAGCCGACGCGGCCTCGATCGTGATGGGCACCCTCTCCGAGCGCGGCTCGGAGGAGCCGAGCCGGTCGACGGTCGTGTTCTGGGGTGTCGCGACCGGTGTCGTGGCCATCCTTGGCCTGATCGCCGGCGGCGCGGACGCGCTGTCCGGCCTGCAGACGATCACCATCGTGGCGGCGCTGCCGTTCACGGTGATCATGGTCGGGCTCGCGGTCTCGCTGCAGCGCGACCTGGCCCATGACCCGCTGATCGTGCGTGGTCAATACGCCGAGGAGGCGGTGCAGCAGGCCGTCATCACCGGCGTCACCGAGCACGGCGACGACTTCGCGCTCGCGGTCATCGAGGACGACCACAGCAACGGAAACAGCAACGGCACCGGGCCGGCCACCGCGGCCGTTCCTGCCGACAAGGCCTGATCCTCAGGTCCGACACTGATGGCGGGATCCTCCGGGATCCCGCCATCAGTCATCTCAGCGGAGTCCCGGAGAAGGTCTCCAGGGTCACGAACTCCTCGACCGGCTGACGCCTCAGCCTGGTCAGCTGCTTGACCGGCTTCCCCAGCGGCACGACCGCAGCGACGGCGTAGCCTGCCGGAGCGCCGAGCAGCTCCAGGAGCGCCGGCTCCTCGGCGACCGCCATGGTGGTGAGCACGCCGCCGAAGCCCTCGTTGCGCGCGGCCAGGAGCGTGTTCCACACCAGCGGGTAGACCGAGGCTCCGGAGACCACACCGACCCGGTCCAGCTCGGAGTCGAGGGAGGCGACCACGCCGAGATCGACGAGGAAGACGAGCACGACCGCAGAGGTACGCAGCGCCTGGGTCATACCGCTCGGTACCCGGGTCGCGGCGATCTGCTCGTCGGTGACCGCCGTCGGGTGCACCGTGTTCCACGGCATCTCGCCGGCCCGCTGCTGCGCGAGGTATCTGCGGGCACCCGTCGCCGTCAGCTCGACCAGACGCTCACGAGTCTCCTGGCTGCGTACGACCACGACATGGGCGCCCTGCCGGTTGCCGCCCGAGGGCGCGAACCGGGCGTTGTCGAGGATCCGGGCGATGACCTCGTCGGGCAGCGGGTCGTCGGTGAAGTCGCGTACGGCATGGGTGGTCCGCATCGCCTCGTAGAGCTCCATGGGCCCATCCCACCAGACTCAGCCCAGCAGGAAGGCCACCAGTGCGGTGATGCCGACCACGACGATCACGGCGCGGAGCACGTTGGGCGGCAGCCGGCGGCCGATCTTCGCGCCCAGCAGGCCGCCGAGCGTCGCACCGACCGCGATCAGGGCGGCGATCTTCCAGTCGACGTCGGCCACGACGGCGAAGATGAGCCCCGAGATGCCGTTGGTGATGGCGACCAGGATGTTCTTGAGCGCGTTGAGGCGCTGCAGCGACTCGGCGACCCCGATGCCGATGATCGCGATCATCAGCACACCCTGGGCGGCACCGAAGTAGCCGCCGTAGACGCCGAGCCCGGCGATCGCCGGCCAGACCCACCAGCGCTCGCTGCCATCGTCGGGCAGCTCGCCGTGTCGCTCCGCGACCCACCGGGAGATGCGTGGCCCGGTGATCACCAGGAGCACGCCGAGACCGATCAGCACCGGGACGATCGCCTCGAACGCCCCCGGCGGCAGCACCAGCAGCAGGATCCCGCCGACCGCGCCGCCGATGAGAGCGGCGACGCCGAGCCGCAGGATCCGCCCGCGCTGCCCGGAGAGCTCGCGACGGTAGCCCCAGGCACCGGCCAGCGAGCCCGGGACCAGGCCGATCGTGTTGGACACGTTGGCGACCACCGGAGGTACGCCGAAGGCCAGCAGCGTCGGGAACGTGATCAGCGTCCCGGATCCGACGGCAGCATTGATGGTGCCCGCCCCCACCCCGGCGATCAGGATGAGGGCGGACTGGAGAGGATCCACCTAGACGGTCGGCTCGGCAGGAGGCTGCGGAGCCGACGGCGTCTGCGGGGTCTGCGGGGCCTGCGGCCGGTTGGGAGCCTCGGCCTGCTTCGCCTCGGCGAGCGCCTCCTCGACGGCCGCGGCCGCGGAGGAGGACTTCTCCAGGTCGAGCTTCGGCTCGGCCGAGCCCATGTCGACACGCTTGACCGGGCCCTCGACCTCGTCCGGGATGCCCTTGAGGCTGTTCATCGTCGAGCCGAGGCCCTCGAGCGCGTTGCCGATCTCGCTCGGGATGATCCACACCTTGTTGGCGTCGCCCTCGGCGATCTTCGGCATCATCTGCAGGTACTGGTAGGCCAGCAGCGACTGGTCGGGACGGCCGTCGTGGATCGCCTGGAAGACGGTCTGGATGGCCTGGCCCTCACCCTGGGCGCGCAGGATCGCGGCTTCACGGTCGGCCTGCGCCGCCAGGATCTGCGACTCGCGCTGACCCTCGGCGTTGAGGATGGCGGACTGCTTGTTTCCCTCCGCGGAGAGGATCGCGGACTGACGCTGGCCCTCGGCGGTCAGGATCGCGGCGCGCTTGTCGCGGTCGGCGCGCATCTGCTTCTCCATGGCGTCCTTGATGGACATGGGCGGGTCGATCGACTTGATCTCGACGCGCTTGACCTTGATGCCCCAGCGGCCGGTGGCCTCGTCGAGGACGATCGAGAGGCCGGAGTTGATCTGCTCGCGGCTGGTCAGGGTCTCCTCGAGCGTCATGCCACCGACGATGTTGCGCAGGGTGGTCATGGTGAGCTGCTCGACGGCCTGGATGTAGTTGGCGATCTCGTAGGTCGCCGCGACCGGGTCGTTGACCTGGAAGTAGATGACCGTGTCGATGGAGACGGTCAGGTTGTCCTCGGTGATCACCGGCTGCGGCGCGAACGCGACGACCTGCTCACGCATGTCGATCATGTAGCGCACCTTGTCGACGAACGGGATCACCGCGTTCAGGCCGGGGTCACGCTTCGACTGGAACTTGCCGAAGCGCTCCACGATGCCGACCCGCGCCTGCGGGATGATCTTGATCGTCTTGGCCAGCGTGGTGATCACCAGCACCGCCAAGATGACCAGGAGGGCCAGGATGATGCCACCCATTGCCAATCAGTCCTTGTCTGTTTCGGTTGCGTCAGGTTGCCCGGAAACTACGGAGTCCCGAGCTCCGGAAGAGGATGGACGTAGGCCGTCGCTCCTCTGATCTCGAGCACCTCGACCGGCGTGCCGGCCGCGATCACGAGCGTCTCGTCATAGGGCTGAGCGGTCCAGAGCTCGCCCTCGAGCTTGAGCTGCCCAGGCTTGTGGGCGCTGATCTCGACGGGCGAGACCGCCTGGACGCCGATCAGCTTCTGCGCGCCGATCTGGATCTCCGGGCCGTTGTGGAGCCGCCTGGCCAGCCCCGGGCGTACGACCGCGAGCATGGAGACCGAGACCGCCAGCGCGACGATCGCCTGGATCACGAAGCTGTCGGTGAACGCGCCGGTCACCGCACCCGCGAAGGCTCCGGTCGCCAGCATCAGCAGGATCAGGTCGAGGCTGAAGAGCTCTCCGACGACGAGCAGCGCTCCGAGTGCCGTCCAGATCGCCCAGTCCCAGTCCTGCCAGTCCATGACGTCACCCTAGCGGCATGGCGTTCACGGCGCGGGGATGTTTTCGCACCGGCGTGCGCATCGAATTTCGGTCGCCGCGTTCCGATGGCTGCCGGTAGGGTTCCACATCCCCCAGGAACCTGCTCCTGGGCTTCGATCCGGGCGAACTTTCGGGAGGGTTTCAGGAATGGGGATGACGATCCCGGCCGAGCTGGACTATGTCCTCGATCTGCTCGGCTACGAGTGGCCGAACGTCGACGAGGATGCGGTCCGCGACGCGGCGCAGCTGGTTCGGGAGCTCGAGTCGGACGTACGGGACACGCTGGATCGGCTCGAAAGCCGGCTGATCGAGCTCCAGGAGGGAGCCAAGTCGAAGTCGGTCAGCGCCCTGATCCAGGCGTACGCAGACAACCGGACCTCCAACCTGGATCAGCTGCTCGACGCGCTGCCCGAGGTCGCGTCCGGCATCGACATCCTGGCCGACGCGGTCGTGGCGCTGAAAGTCAAGGTCATCGCCGAGCTGACCATCACGGCAGCGCAGATCGCGGCTGCCGCCGCCACCGCGGTGGTCACCGCCGGCGCCAGCCTGGCCGCCAACGCCGCCATCATCGCCGCCCGGAAGAAGGCCCTCGACATCGCCACCGACATCGCGATGGACGAATTGATCGGCCAGGTCGCGTCCATGGTGATCGAGCCACTCACGGGTACGATCACGGACTTCGCGATCATGGCGATGGAGGCCCCTTTGGTGACCAGTGGGGATGACGTCGCCGGGGTCGACCTCGGCTTCGACCTCATGGATCAGATCGCGACCGCCATCGACGACTGTGGTCTCGACCAGCTCGAGATCGGCCACAACTTCGCCGCCCGCCTGTCCGCGCTTCCGCTGTTCGCGTCCTGAGGAGTCCACATGGCCGACAGATTGTCCGACACCGTCGAAGACGCCCGCGAGACCGCGGTGCAGACCCTGCGCGACGTGATGGTGAGGCTGGCTGAGCGCAAGCGCAAAGAGGCCGACAGGCTCCGCAACGACGTCGAGCAGCGTCGTGACCAGGACAGCGACCTGGCCGACTCCGTCGACAGCAACCAGCCGGGGTCGAACCCGGGGAATGACGCGCCACCCGAACGCGGCAAGGACAAGGACGGTAAGAAGCTCCCCTACGCCAACCCGAAACGGCGACCCAAGTACGCCGACGGTCAGGTCGACGAGGTATGGGAGAACGCCAAGAACGGTGACGGTGAGGTCTGGGTCCAGAACCGGGATGGCGACTGGTACGAGGTCACCTGGCAACCCGGACAGTCCCGCAAGGGTGTCTGGGACATGGGCCACGTCCCTGGCGAGGAGTACCGGCGCCTTCACGACGACTACATGAGCCATCGCATCTCCAAGGAGGACTTCCTCGAGCGCTACCGAGACGCCGACAACTACCGGGTCGAGGACCCTCTGCGCAACCAATCTCATGATGACGAGGACCATGGCTAGGGTGGAGACATGAGCGCCGATCGAACCACCGAAGAAGGCCAACGCCTCCGCTCGCTGGCCAAGCGCGGCACCATCGAGGAGTTCCGTACGCTCTACCGCCCCGCGGATGCCACCGACTCCGACCTGGGCCCCGGCCTCCTCTTCGACGCGCTGGCTCAGAAGGTGCCGGCGAATCGTCCGGTCATCGTCGGCATGCTGCTCGACGACGGAGCCGATCCCGGTTGGGAGCAGGCCGGTGGGGTCACCACGCTGCATGTGCTGCTGGGGCAGAACAAGCACGACTTCGCGGCCGAGACGCCCCTGCTACGGCGGCTTCTCGATGCCGGAGCCGATCTGAACCGGGTCTCATCACGGCACGGAACCCCGCTGGAGACGATCGGGAAGGTCTTCAAGTTCAGTGAGTCCGAGATCGCGCCGTTCCTCGACGAGATCTTCGGCCGAGAAGATCTCGACCTCACCAAGATGAGCGTCGACGGCCGCACGGTGCTCGACAACATCCGGCAGTACCCGCGACGCCCCGACATGGTTGCCCGAGCCGAGGCGTACGTGAAGGAACACGGCATCGACCGCTAGCGGTCGTGCCCGAGATCAAGAGCGAAGGAAGCGACATGGAGTTCATCCCGAAGGCCGGCGCGTGCCTGACCACCAAAAACGTGCTCTCCGGCGCCGGCCGGGTCAAGTGGATGGTCCGCGAGGACTCCAAGGCGGCCGCAGACAACGGCTGGCGGATCTTCTCCAGCATCGACACGGACGAGTACCTGGCGGACTCGTCCAACATGCAGATCGTCGACTACAACCGACTCTGCGAGATCGAGCCTGCTCTCATCGGCATCTGGTCGCTGCCCGTCGGCTCCGATCTTCAGCTCGTCGACGACCCCGACGACGGCGGGATCCGCGTCGTCGACAACATCTCGGGCGACACCGTCCGCACCGGGTGACTGAACTGCGGTACGAGCGGACCTTCCCAGCCGCTCCCTCGAACAAGCTCGTGGAGCTCGAGGAGATGCTCGGGGCCGGCCTTCCCGAGGACTACCGCAGATATCTGGTCAGGCAGGACGGCGGAGCGCTCGCGGGCTACAACAACCACGGCATCGAGATCATCTGTGGCGTCGGAGACGTCCCGAAGTGGTCGAGCCTGTGGCACCTTCTCAGCACGCAGAGCGACGTCATCCCTGTCGGGTTCGTCCCGGTGGGCAGCGACGCCGGTGGCGGTCTGTTCCTGCTGGCCGCCGCCGGCGCCGACCACGGCTCGGTGCGGCACCAGAGCAGCGAGACCGAAGTGGATGCCGCGGCCACGGTCACTCCCGTGTCGCGGGAGCACCTGGCCGACTCCTGGGACGAGTTCCTGTCCTCGATCGAGCCGCTGGAGGAGTAGGAGCCTACCGGGTGTGGCGGGCGCGGCGCTTGGCCCAGTAGCGGCCCTCGCTCGTCTCCAGCTCGAGCGGCATGCCGAACGTCTTGGAGAGGTTGGCCGCGGTCAGCGTGTCCTCGATCAGCCCTTGGGCGGTGATCCGGCCCGACCGCATCATCAGGACGTGGCTGAAGCCCGGCGGGATCTCCTCGACGTGGTGGGAGACGAGCACGGTGGCGGGGCTGTCGGGGTCGTAGGCAAGGGTCGACAGGGTGGAGACCAGGTCCTCGCGACCTCCCAGGTCGAGGCCGGCGGCCGGCTCGTCGAGGAGCAGCATCTCCGGGTCGACCATCAGCGCCCGGGCCAGCTGCACCCGCTTGCGCTCGCCCTCGGACAGGGTGCCGAACCGCCGCTCGCCGAGGTGCTTGATGCCGACCTCGATCAGCAGCTCCTGGGCGCGGTCGTGGTCGAGGTCGTCGTAGTGCTCGCGCCAGCGCCCGACGACGCCGTAGGACGCGCTCACCACGACGTCGCGGACGAGCTCGTGGCGCGGGATCCGGTCGGCGAGCGCGGCGGAGGTCAGACCGATGCGCGGGCGCAGCTCGAAGACGTCGATACGGCCGATCTGCTCGCCGAGGATCTTCACGACTCCCGACGTCGGGTGCAGCTGTGCCGCGGCGGTCTGGAGCAGCGTGGTCTTGCCGGCGCCGTTGTGGCCCAGGATCACCCAGCGTTCATCCTCTTCGACCACCCAGCTCACAGAGTCGAGAAGGGCGTTGCCCCCGCGGCGTACGGTGACGTCGGTGAACTCCAGCACGGCTGCCATGGCGGCAAATCTATCGGCAGGGGTCGGTGGGCTCGGGGATAGGGTGGGCGCCCGTGAGTCATGAGGATGCGGGGTGGGACGAGGCCACCCCTGAGGCGCTGCGCCTGGCGTGGTGGATGACGGCGTGGCTGCGCGGCGAGGCGGTCACCGACCTGGTGCTCGACGCGGTGATCGGTCCCGACGCGACCCACACCGTCAGCGGGCTCGCCGCGCTCGGGCTCGGTGGCGCCGAGGGCGTGGCGGACACCCTGGTGAGCGGGATGGGGCGGCTGCGTACGGAGGGGGCGACCGCCGTCGGGGTGACCTTTCCCGCCGAGGGCGACCCGGTCGGGCTGGGCGGCCCGAGGGCCTTCAACGACGCGGCCCTGGAGGCCGGCGAGGCGGTCGTGGTCTCGACACGCTCGACCACCGGGACCTGGATCGGCCTCGTACCCGTCCGTGTCGGGGCGGTGCTCGAGTGGCAGGCGTACGCCGCCCAGCGCCGTCAGCTCCCTGACGTCGGTGAGGCCGACCGGGCTCTGCGGCTCGCCCTGAGCGAGTCGGCGACGGCGCTCGCCGAGCTCGACGTCGCCCGGTGGCGGCCTGAGGTCGCCGACCAGCTGATGAACCTGCGTCACCGGCCGTCCCTGGCCGGCGCGCCCGGCGTGCCGGCGCGGTGCGTGGACCTCGCCGCCCGCGGCGTACAGGCCCGGGAGATCGTCGCGGTGGCGCTCGAGGACGACGGCGGGGCCGTCTCCGCCTCCGAGATGTCACTGCGGCGCTCGGCGCTCGTCGGCCTCGACCGCGCGGCACGGAGGGCGCTCACCGCGGCCGGATCGCCCGAGGTGTGGCCGCCGGACTGAGACGTGGGCGCCGGCTCCACTATCCTGTGCAGCGATGACCGAGGAATTCGACGCGCTCGAGCGCCGTCCCGACACCCTGCTGATCACCCTCGCCGGAAATGACCGTCCCGGGCTGACCTCGGCCACCTTGGCGACGCTAGCGCTGGCGGGGGTCGACGTGGTCGACCTGGAGCAGATCGTGCTGCGTGCGCGGCTCGTGCTCGGGCTGCTGGTGACGGCGCCGGCCGACGCGGCGAGCACCGACGCGCTCAAGCACGCGATCGAGGAGACCGCCCACGCCCTCGACATGACCGTCGAGATCGAGGAGGGCGTCGGCGACACGCCGCGCGAGCCCGCCGACCGAGCCCGGGTCACGGTCCTGGGCCTGCCCCTGAAGGCCGCCGCGCTCGCGTCCGTGACGCGCACCATCGCCTCGGCCGGCGGCAACATCGACCGGATCATCCGGCTCGCCCGCTACCCGGTCACCGCCTTCGACCTGCACGTGAGCGGGGCCTCTCCCGACGAGCTGCGGGTGACCCTCTCGGCCGAGGCCGCCGCCCAGGGCGTCGACATCGCCGTGCAGCCCGCCAACCTGGTCCGCCGCGGCATGCGGCTGATCGTCATGGACGTCGACTCGACGCTGATCGACGGCGAGGTGATCGAGATGATCGCCGCCCACGCTGGCTACGAGAAGGAGGTCGCCTCGGTCACCGAGGCGGCGATGCGCGGCGAGCTCGACTTCGAGGACTCGCTCCGTGGCCGGGTGAAATATCTCAAGGGCGTCCCGGCAACCGCGCTGGACGAGGTCTACGCCGGGCTGCAGCTCAACCCCGGGGCGCGGACGATGGTCCGCACCCTGCGCCGCCTCGGCTACCGCTTCGCCATCGTCTCCGGCGGGTTCTCGCAGATCACCGACCGGCTGGCCGCCGACCTCGGCATCCACTACGCCCGCGCCAACGAGCTCGAGATCGTCGACGGGGTTCTCACCGGTGAGGTGGTCGGGGAGGTCGTCGACCGTGCCGGCAAGGCCCGGGCGCTGCGCGAGTTCGCCGCCGAGATCGGCATCCCCGAGGCGGCCACGGTGGCCATCGGCGACGGCGCCAACGACCTCGACATGCTCGCCGCCGCCGGGCTCGGGATCGCCTACAACGCCAAGCCCGCGGTCCGCTCGGCGGCCGGGACCGCGATCAACGTCCCCTACCTCGACACGATCATGTATCTCCTCGGGATCTCCCGTGAGGAGATCGAGGCCGCCGACGCCGAGGCCGGCATCGTCACCCCCGCCCCTCCCCTCCTCTGAGCAAGGGGCTCGCTTCAGCCGAGTCGGCAGAAGTGGCGTACCGAATCGGTAGAAGCGGCGGGTGAATCCTCAGATCTGGCGCGCCGAGTCTGCAGTTGTGGCGGACGGATCGGTAGTTGTGGCAATCGAGATCTCGGTACGCCACAACTGCGGTCTCACCCACCACAGCTGCAGTCTCGGCGCGCCACTTCGACGGTCTCGGCGCACCAGAACTGAGGATTCGGCGGGAGGTCAGGCGCGGGCGACGTGGAAGGCGGTGACGGAGGCCTCGGCCTCGTCGAGCTCGGACCAGTCACCGTCGTAGGTGAGTACGGCGACGGCGGCGGTGGGGAAGCCGAGAGCGAGCTCGTTGCCGGCCTCGTCGTCGCCCTCGCCGTCGTCGAGGAGCTGCACCAGCGAGAACATGGTGGGGTTGTGCCCGATCACCACGACCGTTGAGTGACCGTCGTCGACCTCACGGATCAGGTCGAGGGCGGTGGAGGTGCCGGCGGCGTACAGACCCTGGTCGTACTCCGCCAGCGTCAGGTCCCACGACGCCCCCACCGCGACGTCCTCCCAGGTCTGGGTGGTGCGGTCGGCTGCCGAGACCAGGACGTAGTCCGGGTCAACGCCCTGCTCGGCCAGCCACTCGCCCGCCACGACCGCGTCGGCATGGCCGCGCTCGGTCAGCTGGCGCTCGTAGTCGGTGGGTGCCGACGACTCGGCCTTGGCGTGCCGCATGATGACAAGGGTCCGCATGCGGCAACCCTATGACCTCACGCCCCCAGCGAGTGATAGCCCCCGTCGACGTGGACGATCTCACCGGTGGTCGCCGGGAAGAAGTCCGAGATCAGCGCGCAGACGGCCTTCGCGGTGGGGCCCTGGTCGGTGTTGTCCCAGCCGAGCGGCGCCCGGGTGCCCCAGCCCTCGTCGAGCTCCTCGAAGCCCGGGATCGCCTTCGCGGCGAGCGTCTTGAGCGGCCCCGCGGAGACCAGGTTGCAGCGGATCCCGTCCGGACCGAGGTCACGGGCGAGGTAGCGCGAGGTCGACTCGAGGGCGGCCTTGGCGACACCCATCCAGTCGTACGCCGGCCAGGCGATCGTCGCGTCGAAGGTCAGCCCCACGATCGACGAGCCGGACGACATCAGCGGCCGGCAAGCCATGGCGAGCGACTTGAGCGAGTACGCGCTGACCTGGACCGCCTGGGAGACGTCGTCCCACGGGCCGTCGAGGAACTTGCCGCCGAGGAGCGTCTCGGGGTTGCCGTACGCGATCGAGTGCACGACCCCGTCGAGCCGCTCGACTCCCTCGGCTCGGAGCGCGTCGGCGAGGCCGTCGAGGTGCTCCTGGTTGGTGACGTCGAGGTCGAGGACCGGCGGCTCCTCGGGGAGCCGCTTCGCGATCCGCTTGGTGATCGACAGCGCGCGGCCGAAGTTGGAGATCAGGACACGGGCGCCCTGCTCCTGGGCCACCTTGGCCACCGCGAAGCCGATCGAGGAGTCCATCGTGACTCCCGCGACGAGAACAGTCTTGCCGTCCAACAAACCCATGATCAGTGCCCCATTCCAAGTCCGCCGTCGACCGGGATCACGGCCCCGGTCACATAACCCGCATCTGCCAACCACGTCACGGCCGAGGCCACCTCGTCCGGCGACGCGTAGCGTCCCAGCGGCACCCGGTCCGTGATCGCCTTCTGCTGCTCGTCGGTGAGGACCGCAGTCATCTCGGTCTCCACGAAGCCCGGCGCGACCACGTTGGCGGTGATCCCCCGTGAGCCCAGCTCGCGCGCGAGCGATCGGGCCATGCCGACCAGCCCCGCCTTCGACGCCGCGTAGTTGACCTGGCCGGGGTTGCCCAACAGCCCGACGACCGAGGAGATGAAGATGATCCGCCCGCGGCGCAGCCGCAGCATGCCCTTGGAGGCGCGCTTGGCGAGCCGGAAGGACGCGGTCAGGTTGGTGTCGATCACCGAGGTGAAGTCGTCCTCCGACATCCGCAGGACGAGGGTGTCCTTCGTGATCCCGGCGTTGGCGACCAGGACCTCGACGGGGCCGTGGGCGGCCTCGGCGGCGGCGTACGCCTCCTCGACGGCGGCCGGATCGGTGATGTCGCACACCAGGTCCAGAGCCCCCTCCGGAGCCCCGCCCTTGCGGGAGGTCACGGCCACGTTGTCGCCGTTGGCCACGAAGGCCTCCGCGATCGCCCGGCCGATGCCGCGGCTGCCACCGGTGACGAGCACCGAGCGCGGTGCCCGCGATGGACTCTGAGTTGTGGGGTTTTCACTGTCAGTCACAGGCGCGACGGTAGCGATTACTTCGGCGTACGACCAATGCCTTGGCTTTGCTTGTGAGAACCCTCCAAGGTCGTTCGGAGCGCCCCTGTAAGGACCACACCATTGACCGACGCTCATCGGCCACGGCCTAGACTGGCGGTATGTCCAAGGCGCAACCGATCAGGATCACGACGGCGGGGCGCAGCCGCGCCGAGGACATCGCGATCCGGCAGAAGCGCTACGCCATCTCGATGTCGATCCGCTCGCTCTGCTTCATCGGCGCCGTGATCGCCGGCCTGGCCGGCATCGCCTGGCTGTGGCCGATCCTGATCGCGGCCGCGCTGATCCTGCCCTACATCGCGGTCGTGATGGCCAACGCGACCAACACCAAGACCGACGAGATGAACCTGATGGACTCGCCCTACGGCCCGCGCCAGCTCACCAGCGGCCGCGAGCAGCAGCTGCGTGAGAAGGGCGAGGACTGATGGGCGCGCTCGACTCCGACCTGTGCTCGGCCAAGGGCTGCCAGGACTCCGGATCGTGGGAGCTGCAGTGGAACAATCCCAAGATCCACACGCCCGAGCGGCGTAAGATCTGGCTCGCGTGCGACGCACACAAGGAGTCGTTGAGCGACTTCCTGGGCGCACGCGGGTTCCTCAAGGACGTCGTCGCTCATTAGCTGTTCTGACAGAGAGGCTGTGCGATGAACCCGATCCCCGTCCTCCTCGACTGCGACCCCGGCCACGACGACGCGATCGCGATCCTGCTGGCGCTGGGCGACCCTCGCATCGACCTGCTCGGCATCACCACCACCTTCGGCAACTGCCCGGTCGAGAAGGCCACCTACAACGCCCAGCGGATCCTGGCTCTGGCCGAGCGTCCCGATGTCCCCGTCGCCACCGGCGCCGCTGCTCCCCTGGCTGGCGAGGTCCACATCGGCGACTTCATCCACGGCGCCACCGGGATCGACGGGCCCGATCTCCCGGAGCCGCTCGCGCCGCCGGTCTCTCTCGGCGCCGTCGAGTTCCTGCGTACGTCGCTGCTGGCCGCCCCGGCGCCGGTCACCGTCGTGGCCACCGGACCGATCACCAACGTCGCGGTACTGCTGCGCGACCACCCCGAGGTCGGTCCCCAGATCGCCGAGATCGTGTTCATGGGCGGCTCCACCGACCGCGGCAACACCACCCCCGCCGCCGAGTTCAACGCCTACGCCGACCCCGAGGCGCTCGACCTCGTGCTGACCAGCGGGCTCCCGATCCGGATGGTCGGGCTCAACCTGTCCCACCAGGCGCTGGCCACCCCCGACGTGGTCGCTCGGATGCGAGCCATGGACCACCCGGTGGGCCGGGCGTGCGCCGACCTCATGGGCTTCTTCGGCGGCACCTACTCCGACGTCTTCGACTTCGCCGCTCCCCCGGTGCACGACCCGTGCACCATCGCCGCGCTCATCGACCCCGGCCTGATCACCTGGCACAAGTCGTTCGTCGCCGCCGAGACCGCCGGCCGCTGGACCCGCGGGGCCACCGTCGTCGACCTCCACGGCCGCCTCGACGAGCCGCCCAACGTCCAGGTCGGGATCACCCTCGACGTCGACGGCTACTGGGAGCTCGTCCTGGACGCCCTCGACCGCGTCGGAAACCCCGTCGCCGAGAAGTGAGTTCTGGCGAGCGAATCTGCAGTTGTGGGCGACGAAAGTCGACTTTCGTCGCCCACAACTACAGATTCGGCCGCCGCTTCGACGGTCTCGGCTAGCCGCCGATCGCTGACATCGGGCGGTCGGGCTGCAGGAAGCCGAGGTCGTCGATGCCGTGACCCGCGCGCTTGCCTGCCATCGCGGTGACCCAGCGGGCGGCGAGGTCGTCGTCGGAGGCGCCGGCACGCAGCGGCGTACGCAGGTCGGACTCGGAGCGCGCGAACAGGCAGTCGCGCACCTGCCCGTCGGCGGTGAGACGTACCCGGTCGCAGTCGCCGCAGAAGGGGCGGGTGACCGAGGCGATGATGCCGACCTTGGCCGGGCCGCCGTCGACGTAGAAGAGCTCGGCCGGGGCGCTCCCGCGCGGCTCCTCGGCCGGGGTGAGGTCGAACGCCGCCGACAGCGCGGCGAGGGTGTCGTCGGCGGTCACCATGGTGTCGCGCGACCACCCGTGCTGGGCGTCGAGAGGCATCTGCTCGATGAACCGCAGCTCGTAGCCTCGCTCGACCGACCAGCCGAGGAGCTCGGCCGCCTGGTCGTCGTTGACGCCGCGCAGCAGCACCGCGTTGATCTTGATCGGCCCCAGACCGGCGTCGGCCGCGGCCTCGAGACCGGCCACGACATCGTGCAGACGGTCCCGCCGGGTGATCTCGGCGAACGTCTCGGGCCTGATCGAGTCGAGAGACACGTTGACCCGGTCGAGACCTGCCTCCGCGAGCGAGCCGGCCATCCGGGCCAGACCGAGCGCGTTCGTGGTGATCGAGAGCTCCGCGTCGGGAGCGACCTCGCGGGTGCGCGCGACGATCGAGACCAGCCCGCGCCGCACCAGCGGCTCCCCGCCGGTGAACCGCACCTCCTGGACCCCGAGCCTTCCGGTGGCGACACCGATCAGCCGCACGACCTCGTCGTCGGTGAGCACCTCGTCGCCGGGCAGCCAGTCGAGCCCCTCCGGCGGCATGCAGTAGGTGCAGCGCAGGTTGCAGCGATCGGTCAGCGAGACGCGCAGGTCGGTCGCGACCCGGCCGAACCGGTCGACCAGCTTCTGCTGGGCCTGATCTGTCGGGGAGGTCGTCATCACACCAGTCTAGGCAGCCGCGACCCGGATCGTGAGCGAGGACCGTATGCCAGTTAGTCTCGTGGCGTGAGTTCGTTCCGTTTCCTGCTCAGCCGTCGCTGGGCCGGTTTCACGGTGTTCGTGCTGATCCTGGCCTACGGGACGTGGTGGCTGGGCCAGTGGCAGTTCGACCGTCTCGAGGACCGCAAGGCCAGCAACCAGATCGTCCGCACCAACGAGCAGGCCGCCCCTGCCCCCGTCTCCGAGGTGCTGGCCGAGGGCGCGAAGGTCTCCGAGAAGGACGAGTGGCGGCGGGTGACCGCCACCGGGACGTACGCGGTCGACGACACGATCATCTGGCGCTACCGCACCCCCGACGAGGCCAAGGGGATCGACATCGTCGTCCCGCTGGTGCTCGCCGACGGCACCGCGGTGCTCGTCGACCGTGGCTGGCTGCAGACCGAGTCGCAGGACGAGTTCGACGATCTCCCGGCGCCTCCGACGGGCGAGGTCACGATCACCGGCTGGGTGCGCGCCGACGGCACCGGCGACTCCACCGACGTCGCCCAGGTCGACGGCTACCACGCCACCCGGGCGCTCTCGTCCACCCAGGTCGCCAAGGTTGTCGACGAGCCGCTGCTGACCGGCTGGCTCCACCTCGACACCGAGTCCCCCGAGCCCGCCACGCAGCTGCGCCAGGCCGACCTCCCCGAGCTCGACAACGGCCCCCACTTCTTCTACGGACTCCAGTGGTGGTTCTTCGGCATCCTCGCGATCGCCGGGTTCTTCTACCTGATGTACGACGAGCGGCGTACGCAGAGCCGGGACGAGACCGCACCGGACGATGACGAACCGGCCGATGACGAGAAGACCGACGAGCGCGCCCGCAAGAAGGCCGCCAAGCTCGCCCAGAAGCAGGCCGTGAAGGCGGCCTACCAGGCTGCGTACGAGAAGGAGCGCAGCGGGAAGGGCTGACCCGGGCCCTAGCGCCGGAACTGCGTCTCGTAGAGCTCCGCGTAGAGCCCGCCGTCAGCGAGCAGCGACTCGTGGGTGCCGGACTCCACGACGCGACCGGACTCGATGACGAGGATGCGGTCGGCGGCGCGGATGGTGGAGAGCCGGTGGGCGATGACGATCGAGGTACGTCCCGCCAGCGCGGCGTCCAGGGCGGTCTGCACCGCGGCTTCGGACTCGGAGTCGAGGTGGGCGGTGGCCTCGTCGAGCACCACGATGTGCGGCGCCTTCAGCAGCAGCCGGGCGATGGCGAGGCGCTGACGCTCACCGCCGGAGAGACGGTAGCCGCGGTCACCGACGACGGTGTCGAGGCCGTCGGGAAGTCCCTTGATGACGCCGGCGACCTGGGCCGCCTCGAGGGCCGCCCAGATCTCCTCGTCGGTGGCGCCCGGGCGCGCGTAGAGCAGGTTGCCGCGCACGGTGTCGTGGAACATGTGGGCGTCCTGGGTGACATAGCCGACCGCGGCCTCGAGCGACTCGAGGGTCACGTCACGCACGTCGAGACCACCGACCTCGACCGACCCGGCGCGTACGTCGTAGAGCCGCGCGATCAGGTGGGTGATCGTCGACTTCCCGGCGCCGGAGGGGCCGACCAGGGCGACCATCTCCCCCGGTTCGGCCACGAAGTCGATGTCGGTCAGCACCTCGCGCACCTCGCGGCTCTCCGGCCGCGCGATCGTCTCCAGGGAGGCCAGCGAGACCTCGTCGGAGCGGGGGTAGGTGAAGGCGACATGGCGGAACCGCACGGACGCCGCGTCGGCGGGCACCTCGACCGCGTCCGGCTTCTCCTTGATCAGCGAAGGCAGGTCGAGGACCTCGAAGACGCGGTCGAAGCTGACCAGCGCGGTCATCACGTCGATGCGTACGTTGGAGAGCGCCTGCAGCGGCCCCAGCAGCCTCACCAGCAGCAGACCGAGCGCGGTCAGGGTGCCGAGCGTGACGTCGCCGCGGATGACCATCCAGCCGCCGAAACCGTAGACCAGTGCGGTCGCCAGCGCCGGCACCATCTGCATGGTCGCCCCGAACAGACGCGTCAGCAGCGCGATCCGGATGCCCAGGCGGCGGACGACGTCG
Source organism: Nocardioides sp. NBC_00368 (assembly GCF_036090055.1). Taxonomy (NCBI): domain Bacteria; kingdom Bacillati; phylum Actinomycetota; class Actinomycetes; order Propionibacteriales; family Nocardioidaceae; genus Nocardioides; species Nocardioides sp. NBC_00368. Next base: position 726,496 of record NZ_CP107970.1, on the reverse strand, counting down.
GCGCGCTGCGCGAACGCGGCGTCCTCCTCCTCACGCCGGCCGAAGAGCTTGAGCAGCAGGGCGCCGCCGACGTTGAACCGCTCGGTCATCGTGGTCGCCAGCGCCGCGTTGCCGTCCATCTGCTCGCGGGTCAGGCCGGCCAGCCGGCGGCCGACCCAGCGCGAGGTCAGGAACAGGATGGGGAACAGCGCGACGCACATCAGCGTCACCTGCCAGGAGAGCACCAGCATCGCCGCGCCGACCACGAAGACGGAGATGAGGTTGGAGACGCTGTTGGACAGCGTCGAGGTGAACGCCCGCTGCGCGCCGAGCACGTCGGTGTTGAGGCGGCTCACCAGCGCACCGGTCTGGGCGCGGGTGAAGAAGGCCAGCGACTGGCGCTGGACATGGCCGAAGACCTGGGTGCGCAGGTCGAAGATGAGGCCTTCACCGATCCGCGTCGAGAGCCAGCCCGAGACCACCCCGAAGGCCATGTCGACCACGGCCACGATCGCCATCGCCGCGGCCAGCCAGATCACCAGCGAGAGGTTCTTGGCGAGCACGCCGTCGTCGATGAGGCGCTGGGTCAGCAGCGGGGTGACCACCACGAGCGCGGCGTCGAAGACGGTGAACAGCAGGAACGTGCCGATCAGGGTCCGATGCGGCCCGGCGTAGGAGACGACGCGCTTGACGGTGCCCTTCGGCAACCCACGTTGGAGCACGGTCCGGTCGGCGCGCAGGTTGCGCATGATCCCGCCGCCGCCCATCGCCCCGCCGGTCGTACCGAAGCCTGGACCCATTTGTGACACCCCGACACCTTAGTCGCCCGGACGCGTACTGCCGCTTCCACGACCATCGTCGAAATATGGTCAAAATCACCCGGAGCAGGTGACCAAGCGCTCTGTTGGTGGTATGAAGTGGTGCGCGTGTGTGCGCCGGTCTCCGGGGGCTGGATCAGGAATCGTCCCCCTGTCCTGACCCGCGGGTTCATGCCTGACTGTTCACCCCCACACCAGGTGCCCGACATGACCCGACCACTCCTGGCCCGACTCCACCGAGCCGGTCCATGGTTCTGCAGTACCGCGATCCTCCTCTTCGTCGCGCTCTCCCCCGTCATCTTCGTCACCGCCTCCGGTGACCAGTGGATCTGGCGATGGATCCTCGCCGGCGTACCCGTCGTCGCCCTCACCCTCTGGCTCACCGCGATGGCCTACGAGTCCACCCCCGCCCCCGCCGAATCGGTAGAAGTGACGGCCGAATCGGTAGAAGTGGACGACGAGTCCGCTGTTGTTGTGGCCGAGTCCGCAGATATGGACGACGAAACGACAGTTTCGTCACCCACAAGTGCGGACTCGGCGCCCACAACTGAGGACTCGGCCCCCACAAGTACGGACTCGGCGAGGGCGGCCGGACGGGGTGGCGACGCCGGGATGCGGGTGGCGGTGCTGTCGCTGTCGCGCAAGGTGCAGGCGTCGGCGCACCGGATCCAGGAGGAGTCGACGCGGATGGTGGCCAAGTTCCCGGCCGAGCCGGACGTGCTCGAGGCGGGGATGCGGGTCGACCACGCGGCGGCGCAGCAGGCGCGGCTGGCGCAGAGCATCGCCACGCTGTGCGGGGAGCAGCCCGGGCAGCACTGGCGCGACCCGCTCGCGATCGCGGACGTCGTACGCGGCGCGGCGGGCCGGATCACCGCCTACCGTCGCGTCCGGGTGGAGGGCGACCCGCCGGTCGCGGTCCAGGGCGCCTACGTCGAGCCGCTCATCCACCTCGTCGCCGAGCTGCTCGCCAACGCGACCCAGTCCTCGCCGCCGGCGACCGAGGTGCTGGTCACGATCCGTTCCGTACGCCGCGGGGCGGCCCTGGAGATCGACGACGCGGGCGTCGGCATGGACGAGACCAACCTCGCCTGGATGCGCGAGATCGCCTCCGGCACCCGGCAGGTGAGCCTGCACGACCTCGGCGAGATCCCGCAGACCGGCCTGGCGGTCGTCGGCACCTACGTACGCCGCCACGGGTTCCGGGTCGACCTGACCGAGTCGGTCCACGGCGGCCTGCGGGTCGCCGTCCTCGTTCCCGAGTCGATGACCACCCCGCTAGGCCACCCGGCCGTCGAGCCGGAGCCGCGTACACCGGCCTCAACCCCCGTGCCTGCCTCGCTCCTCGCGCAGGTCCCGAAGGCACCGCCCGCATCGACCACCCCGGCCTGGCCGGTCTACGCGGCCGCGAAGGCGCCCGATCCCCTGCCCGGCCACGAGCAGCGCGAGCCGTCGCTGTTCACCTCCGACGGCCTGCCCCAGCGCCGCTCGAAGCGAGGCCAGCGCTTCACGACCGGACAGCAGCCGGTCGGCCGGGTCGTCCCACCCCGCCCGGAGCCGACCGCCGAGCAGGCGGGCGCGTGGATGAGCAGCTTCCTCAGCACTCCGGCCACGCCCGCTGCCGGCACGTCCATCCCTCGCCAGGCCGTCGATCCCAAGGACGGCAGCACCGCCGCGGAGACCGATTCCGCACCTGAGAACCACTGGAGGAACCATGACCGATGAGAACAGCTGGATGCTGGAGCTGGTCGCGGGAGTACGCGGCGTACGTCATGTCGTGGTCCTCTCCGCCGACGGGCTCGTCCGGGTCCGCACGAGCCACACCCCGCGCGAGGAGGCCGACAAGCTGGCCGCGGCGTGCGCCGGGCTCACCTCGCTCGGCCACGGGATCAGCCGCCAGTTCGGCGTCGACGCCCACCCCCGTCAGGTGATGGTCGAGTTCAACGGCGGCTTCCTGTTCATCCGTGGCGCCGGCGACGGCTCCCGGCTCGCGGTGGTCACCGAGATGAGCATCGACCCGGCGCTGGTCGCCCAGCAGATGCAGGCGACCGTCCTGATGATCGGGGAGCGCGCGATGAGCACCCCGAGACGTTCGATCTGAGCCGATGCCCGACGCGCCTGACGACTACGTCGACCACCCGATCCGGTCCTACGTCCGGACCGGCGGTCGCGTCCGCCCGACCCACCGGCTCACCCCGGCGACGCTCCTGGTCGGCCACACCAGCCCGTCGGCCACCCCTGCCTCGGTGGGGCGCCAGGAGCGCGAGGTCCTCTCCCAGTGCCTCGGCGTGATCTCGATGGCGGAGATGGCCGTCCATCTCGGCCAGCCGGTCAGCGTCCTCGCGGTGATCGCCTCGGACATGATCGACGCCGGCCTGATCGGGGTACGCCCCGACAGCGACGCCGCCGGCGGCCCCTCCCGCGAAACCCTCCAGAAGGTGCTGCATGCTCTCAACCACCTCTGACAACCACTACCTGGCGCCCACGGTCGTCGAATCGGTCAAGATCCTGGTCGTCGGCTCCTTCGGGGTCGGCAAGACCACGCTGATCGGCTCGGTGAGCGAGATCGAGCCGCTGCGCACCGAGGAGTCGATCACCCAGGCCAGCGAGGGGATCGACGAGGTCGCGGCGACGCCGGAGAAGTCGACGACCACCGTCGCGATGGACTTCGGCCGGATCACGTTGACCGACGAGATCGCGCTCTACCTGTTCGGCACCCCGGGGCAGCGCCGGTTCTGGGACCTGTGGTCGGGCCTCGCCGAGGGAGCCGCCGGCGCCCTGGTCCTGGTCGACACCCGCCGCCTCGAGGACTCCTTCGAGGTGCTGGACCAGCTCGAGACGCGTACGTCCCTGCCGTTCGTCGTCGCGATCAACCAGTTCCCGGGCGCGCCGAACTACGAACCAGACCAGATCCGCACGGCGCTCGACCTCGACGACGAGACGCCGATCGTGGTGTGCAACGCCAAGAACCGCAACGCCTGCGTCCGAGCGCTCGCCGCGCTCGTGCGCCACGCCCTCAAGACCCACTGACCCGCAGCCCAGACCCAGACGACAGGCCCCGCGATGAGCCCCACCCGCACCGTACGTCTCGCCGACCTCACCGACCTCGTCCAGGCACCCGACACCGTCGGGCCGCGGGCACGGGAGGTGCACGAACAGCTCCGGGCCGAGTGGGGTCCGGTCGCCCCGGGCGAGCTCTCCCCCGGCGTACGCCTCTGGTTCGCGATGGGCTACGCCGAGTTCAGCGAGGTCATCCGCAACGAGGAGGTCTTCTCCCGCAACGGCGACAACTGGAGCGCGGTGCAGGAGGGCAAGATCCTGCCGGACATGCCGATCTACCCGTTCGTGACGACCCGGCAGAACTCCTTCCACAACGACGGCGAGCTGCGCCGGCGGCTGCGCTCACCGGTCGACCGCGCCCTCTCCCGGGTCGACGAGCACGGCTACGCCGCGCAGGTACGCGGCATCTGCAACGATCTCGTCGACGACATGCTCGAGCGCGGCGAGGCCGACCTGGTCCAGGACTACGCCGTGCTGATCCCGCTCCTCTCGGTCGCCGCGATGTTCGGCATGGGCCCCGAGGTCGGCGACTCGATGCGCAAGGCCGCGCACAAGGTCCTCGGGGGCGGCCAGCTCGCCCAGGAGGGCGTCATCGAGCTCGCCGTCGAGATCGTCGACCACATCGCCAGGCGCCGGATGGATCCCCGCGACGACCTCACCTCGCACCTCATCGACGACCCCGGCCTGTGGGACGACAACGAGGTCATGGAGGCGATGATCGTGATGATCATCGCCGGCAACGAGCTGACCATCGCGACGATCACCCAGACGCTGCTGCTGATGCTCTCCGACGAGCGCTTCGCGGGCCGGCTACGTGGCGGCCGTCTCGGTGTCGACCAGGCGATCGAGGAGGTGATGTGGCGTGACCCGCCCTGCTACAACATCACCCCACGCTTCGCGCTGCGCGACGTCGAGCTCGGCGGCCAGCTGATCCGGAAGGGCGACGCGGTCGTGCCGTGCATCGCCGCCGCCAACCTCGATCCGCTGATGACCGGCGGCGACCCGTGGGTCGAGATCGGCAACCGGGCCCACATGTCGTGGAGCGCCGGCCCGCACTCCTGCCCCGCGCAGCGGCCCGGCACGATCATCGTCCAGGCAGCCGTACGCACCGTGCTGGAGCGCCTTCCCGAGGTCTCCCTCGCAGTGCCGGCCGACCAGGTCGAGCGCAACACCGACTCGCTCTCCTACCGCTACCCGACCTCGATGCCGGTGACGTTCGTCCGCACCCTCACCTGACGCCGAGTCTCGTCAGTTTGAGCCGACTCGGGATCACGCGAGCGAGACCAGGTCGGCGTACTCCTCGTTCCACAGGTCCTCGACACCGTCGGGCAGGATGAGCACCTTGTCGGGCTCGAGCGCGTGCACGGCGCCCTCGTCGTGGGTGACCAGCACGATCGCGCCCTCGTAGCGGCGGATCGCGTTGAGCACCTCCTCGCGGGAGGCCGGGTCGAGGTTGTTGGTGGGCTCGTCGAGCAGGAGCACGTTGGCCGCGGAGACGACCAGCGAGGCCAGCGCCAGCCGGGTCTTCTCCCCGCCGGAGAGCACCCCGGCGGGCTTGTGCACGTCGTCACCGGTGAAGAGGAACGCACCCAGCACGGTGCGCGCCTCGGTGTCGGTGAGCTGAGGCGCCGCGGACTGCATGTTCTCCAGCACCGATCGCTTCGTGTCGAGCGTCTCGTGCTCCTGGGCGTAGTAGCCGACCTTGAGGCCGTGACCGGGCACCACGCGACCGGTGTCGGGCTGGTCGACCCCGGCCAGGATGCGCAGCATCGTGGTCTTCCCGGCGCCGTTGAGCCCGAGGATGACCACCCGGGTCCCCCGGTCGATCGCCAGGTCGACGGCCGTGAAGACCTCGAGCGCGCCGTAGGACTTCGACAGGTCGTTGGCGGTGAGCGGGGTCTTGCCGGACGGCGCGGGCGAAGGGAACTTGATCGCCGCGACCTTCTCCTGCTGCCGCTCGCCCTCGACGCCCTCCATCAGCTTCTCGGCGCGCTTGAGCATCTGCTGGGCCGCGGTCGCCTTGGTGGCCTTGGCGCGCATCTTGTTGGCCTGGTCGGTGAGCGTCTTGGCCTTGTTCTGCGCGTTCATCAGCTCGCGCTTGCGCCGGGCCTCGTCGGTCTCCCGCTGGGTCAGGTACTGCTTCCACGGCATGTTGTAGATGTCGATCACCTCGCGGTTGGCGTCGAGGTGGAAGACCTTGTTGACCGTCTGGGCGAGCAGGTCGTTGTCGTGGGAGATCACGATGAAGCCGCCCTTGTAGGACTTCATCCAGTCGCGCAGCCAGATGATCGAGTCGGCGTCGAGGTGGTTGGTCGGCTCGTCGAGGATCAGCACCTCGGCGCTGGAGAAGAGGATCCGCGCGAGCTCCACCCGGCGGCGCTGACCACCGGAGAGCGTCTTGAGGGGCTGGGTCATGATCCGGTCGGGGATGCCCAGCGACTGGGCGATCTGCAGGGCCTCGGTCTCGGCCGCGTAGCCACCGCCCGCGTCGAGCTCGTCGTGGGCGCGCTGGTAGCGCTTCATCGCCTTCTCACGGACGTTGGGATCATCCGACCCCATCTCCTCCTCGGCGATCCGCATGCGGCGTACGGCATCGTCGAGCCCGCGCGCGGACAGGATCCGGTCCTTGGCGATCACCTCGGGGTCGCCGACTCGCGGGTCCTGGGGCAGGTAGCCGATCTCGCCGGTGTTGGACACCGTGCCGGAGGCAGGCAGATGGTCGCCGGCGAGCACCTTCGTCAGGGTCGTCTTTCCAGCGCCGTTGCGGCCCACGAGCCCGACCTTGTCGCCGGGTCCGACTCGGAAAGTGACGTTCTCCATCAGAAGTCTGGCGCCGACGCGGACTTCTAGGTCATGGGCAGTGATCATCGCAGTCGTGGTCTGTCTCGTGAGGGGCTCGGTGCTAGGCGTGTTCAGGGTGTATGGCTCGCAAGGCGGCGACGCGACGGCATACCGGGCTGTCTTCCGAGCGGCGCCAACGCAGCGAGGCGTGAGCCATGGGCGCGCGTAGCGCGCAGCCCCTCACGAGACAGACCACTAGTGTATGGGCGGGGCACTCGGCTCCACACATCAGCACCTCCAGGGGGACAAGATGCGGTTCAACCCGAAGGCCAGACTCGACACCAGCCGGACGTCCGGCGGCGGTGGCGGTGGCGGGTTCGGTGGCGGCGGCGGCCGGATCCCGATCCCCGGAGGCAAGGCGAGCGGCGGCATCGGCACCGTCATCCTGCTGCTGGTCTTCTTCCTCGTCACCCAGTGCATGGGTGTCGGCCCGCAGGTCCTCGGCGACGGTGGCTCGACCTCGGTCGGCACCGGCACCTTCGGCGGGCTCGAGGCGGCCGAGCGCGGCGACACCGGCGACTTCGGCTCCTGCCAGACCGGCGAGGACGCCAACAACGACGAGAACTGCGCCTTCGTGGCCCTGGAGAACTCGATGACGGGCTACTGGGACTCCCAGCCCGACCTCACCTCCCGGTTCCGCCCCGAGCAATCCGTCGTGATCTTCGCCGACCAGGTCCAGACCGGCGGCTGCGGCGCGGCCTCCAGCTCCGTCGGCCCGTTCTACTGCCCGGCCGACGAGACCATCTACCTCGACCCGACGTTCTTCGACTCGATCTTCGAGCAGCTCGGTGGTCAGGACACCACCTTCGTACGCGCCTACGTGCTCGCCCACGAGTACGGCCACCACATCCAGAACCTGCTCGGCACCATGGGCCAGGTACGCACCCAGCAGGGCCCCGACTCCGACGCCGTCCGCCTGGAGCTCCAGGCCGACTGCTACGCCGGCATGTGGACCGCCGCCGCCGAGAACGACGGATTCGTCGAAGACATCACCGACCAGGACATCTCCGAGGGCATCTCCGCCGCCAAGACCGTCGGCGACGACCACATCCAGTCGAGGACCACCGGCCGCGTGGACACCTCGCAATACACCCACGGCTCCTCCGAGCAGCGGATCGCGTGGTTCCGAAAGGGCATGACCACGCCCGACTCGATCGCCGGGTGCGACACGTTCAAGGCGCGGGATCTCGACAACCCGTAGGCCCGGGCGTTGGGATACCCGGTTAACCGGGTATTCCTGCACTTCTCGGGCATTGCAACGCCAGAGAAGTGCAGGAACCGCCCGAACGGTGTTGCGGATGTGACCCGTGGGACGTCGTGATCACATCTCGAGCAGCGCCTCGACCAGCGGAGCCTGCTTCTGCAGGGTCCTCAGATGAGGCGCGACCGCCGGGTGACGGAACTTCGCGAGCAGCGGACCCTCGCCCGGCGTGACCCGGCTCAGTGCCCACTCGGCGCGGCTGATCGCGGTGTAGACCGCGCTGATCTGGACACCGAGAGTCACCTCCTCGCGGGTCGCGATGCCGGGCGGCAACCCCAGGACGTACGCCTCAAGCAGGGGCTCGAACGACTCTCTCGCGTGCAGCAGGTAGAGGCCGAGATCGCCGCCGACGGGACCACGGCCGAGGCTGGACCAGTCGATCGCGATCAACCGCTCGCCGTCGTCGGTGCGGCCGAGGAGGTTCTGCGGCGCAGGGTCGCCGTGCTGGGCGACCTGGGGAAGCTCGTCGAGGAGGTCGGTGAAGCGACCACGCCGCTCCCAGAGGGTGTGGGCGATGTCCGCAGCGGTCGTACGCATCATGGTCGGCCAGCCGCCGTTGTACTCCACCCGGGCCATCCGGTCACGGAACTGGTCACGCGCCAGCCAGCGCACCTCGCCGAGGTCCGCGCCGGCGAAGCGGCCCATGGAGAGCGCCGCGAAGAGGCCGGAGTTGGCGGCGTCCTCGACCCACTCGGTGGTCAAGGTGATGCCATCGTCGTCCTCGGCCACGCTCGTGCGGGCGGAGATCATGCCAGGGGTGTCGTCGACCAGCCCCGAGACCGCGACGTCGGCCGCCCGCCGCCAGTAGGCGAAGTGCCGCCGGCGACCCAGCTCGACCGGGTCGTACGTCCCCGGGCGACCGACCCGCTTGACCACGACCGGCTCGTCGCCCACCGCGGTGCGCCAGACCCCCAGCGTGGAGGGTCCGGTGCCTCCGGGAAGGAGGTGCCACCCGGGGTCGGGTTGCCACATGCTTGCCAAAGTAGCGCATCCTCGCAGGTCGTCACCGCATTCGCCGCCGGGATGCCACGGCGGCGTGATCGTGCCGATATCGTTGAGCCGATGTCCGAGACTGACTACTGCGAGCTGTGTGACCTGCCGAAGTCACAGTGCATCCACGGCCGGCCCCCGGCCCCGCCCGCTCCGGCCCCGGTGAAGAGGCCGGCGACCCGGGTGCGCAAGACCACGACGAGCTCGACGGCCGCCCCGAAGGTCGTCACCAAGTCCGCTCCCCGCAAGTGGACCCCACCGGCCGCCTTCGCGCCGCTCATCCTCGAGATCCTCGAGAACGCGGGCGGCTCGATGTCCGCCGACGCCGTCCTCGACGAGCTCGAGAGCCAGCTGGCCGACCAGCTCCTGCCCGGCGACTTCGAGACCACCCCGGAAGGCGAGCTCCGCTGGCGCTACGCCGCCCGACGCGCCCGCCAGACGCTCCTGAGCGACGGCTCGATGATCAAGGGTTCGCCGGGAGTCTGGCAGCTCGCCTGACGCCGAGGCGTCAGCTGTCGGCGTTGAGGACCTCGATCCGCACCTTCTGGGCGTCCTCGATCGCCTGATCGAGCACCGCGCGGTTGGGGTCCTGCACGGCCAGCCACGGTCCGGCGACGGTGAGCGACCGCAGCCGCCGGTCCTCGAGCACGTCGTCGACGCCCCCGTGGTCGCCGCCGGTGACGAGCGGTCCGCTCAGCCCGTCGAGGATCCGCGCGGCGTGGTCCGCAGCCGCCTCATAGGCCGCGCTCGCCTGGTTCGCGCGGCGCCTGGCGAAACGCTGCTGGCTCCAGCCGCCGGCCTTGGTCTTTCCCTGCACGTGGCGGCGGCCGATCTTGTGGTCGGCGATCTCGGCGCCACTCATCCGGGCGATCGCGAAGCCGCCCTTGCGCACCAGCAGGATGCCCCACTCCCGCGGAGCCGTCGAGGCGGAGACGAACGCCTCGACCTCGGCCGGACCGGCGTACGTCTTCTCGAACGGGAGCGCCGCGATGAACGAGGACCCGTCGGCCGCGGCACCGGTCAGTGCCCCGGAGTCGACCGCGAGCCGGGTCTCGCCGTGGCGCGCGGCGAAGTTGTCGACCCAGCGCGGAATCCGAGCGACCGGGACGGCGACGTTGGGCATGGCCGTACGCTACCGGCCCAGGTCTCGCACCAGGCGCTCCGGCGCGATCTGCCGGTAGGCGTCCTCACAGATCTCGGCGACCTCGGCCCAGTCGACCTCACCGTCGAGCCGCATCCCGATCCAGCCGCGGCCACCGACATAGGGAGGCACGAAGAAGCGCTCGGGGTCATCGCCGACCACCTCGTCCTGCACGCCCGGCGCCGCGGCCGCCCACAGGTGCGGCTCGTCCCGCCCGTGGTGCCCGAGCGGCCAGAGCATCACGAACTGCTTCTTGACGAAGAACCCGGGCGCACCGTGCGTGACCCGCTCGGCGCTCTCCGGGAAGCCGAGGCAGATGCCCCGGACCCGGTCGGTCAGCTCCTGCGGTGTCATCCGGCTCGGTTCACTCCGGCTTCGGCCAGATGAGCTCGAAGCGCTCGAGGACGACCGGCATGTCCTCGGCGAAGCCGCGGTCGTGGCCGGCCTCCTCGGAGAAGAAGGTCCGGTGGACCTCGCGCCAGTGCTCCAGGCTGCCGTCGCCCTCGCCTTCGGCGCGGGCGTGCTCCTCGGAGACCTCGTCGAACGGCACCACGTCCACGGCGGTCGTCACGACCAGAGCCCGGGGGTGGCCGGCGCCGTCGAGGACGATGCCGAGGGTGCCGACGGTCGGGATGGGCTCCTCGGCGGCTTCGTAGTCCCACATCGCGGAGGCGGTCGCGGTCTTGACGCCCTCGAGAACGAGCTCGAGGAGCTCGTTGGACTGCTCGGGCGTGCCTCCGAAGGCCCACGCCGGCGGCTGCAGCGCCTCCAGCGGCGAGGCACCGAAGTAGCCCGGCGCGGCGCTCAGGTGGGCGTGGTGCTTCACGTCCTCCCAGAACGCTGCGATGTCGGCCTCCTGCTGGGAGTCGAAGGCAGGGGCATCAGGCGCAGGGGTCGCGGCGTCGTCGCTCATAGGCGCCACTCAACCACAGTTGGGCGGTCAGCCGTGCCGGGACTCGACAGACGTACGCGGCGCGGCGGATCGCGCTGTCACCAGGCGAGCCTCGACGCGCCAGCCGAGCCCGGCGTAGAGAGCCTCCCCCATCTCGCTGGCGACCAGGAGCCCGTGGACCGCACCGGCCTCGCGAGCGGCCGAGACGAGCAGGCTCATCACCGCGCCGCCCAGTCCACGCCGCCGGTGGCCGGGGTCGGTCTGGATGCGGTCGGCGACGGCGTCGGTGCCGATGACCGCGATCCGCCCTCCGGCCGCGGCGGCGTCGGCGTCGGCGTCGGCGTCGGCGTCGGAGCGCACCGTGACGGCGATGACGCCGCCGTCCCGCTCCACCTCGACGCGGTAGCCCTCGGGAAGCTTCCGCGACGCGTGGTCGGCGAGCCCGATCGACATCAGCGCCTCCTCGGCCTCGCCGGCCACCAGCCCGCCCTCGGCGAACCAGGGGCGTACGCTCCCGGGCGAGTCGGTCACCACCGACAGCCACGCCTCGGGCGTGGCCCGGACCGTGTCGACGAGCCCGGCAAGCGTGCCCGCGTCGTCGGTCACCACCCACTCGACCCGCCGCTCCGGCTCTCCCACCTCGACGCGTACGCCGCCCGGAACCTCCGTGGGACGCGGGAAGCCCCGCGCGTAGGCCCAGCCCCGGGCCCATCGCGAGACCAGCTCGGGGAGGTCGGCGTTCTGGGCGGCGAGCGCGAGGGCGGCCTGTCGGCCGCGATACCACTCCCCCAGCACGGTCGCTCCGAGCACTACGACGGCAAGCCCGAACGCCAGCGGATCCAGCGTGATCAGCCCGATCACCGCGATCCCTACCGCGGCGATGTAACCGAACCAGATCCGACCAGGTGCCTCCACGTCCGCGGAGCCTACCCGCGTCAGCCGATCCGCTCCCGCAACGTCGCCACCCCTGGCCCCTCCAGGTCGGTCAGCGCGACCGACCGGCCGGAGAGTGTCATCGCCAGGGCCTCGCTCGGGCCGGCGACCTCGGCGCCATCTTCCGCACCCCAGGACCAGTCCTGGTCGGTCGCGCGGAGGGCGAGTCCGTCGAGCCGTCCGGCCGGCACCACTCCGAGCGAGGCCTGCTTGGTCGGCAGCCAGTCGAGCACGGCACGCCAGTCCTCGAGCGCGACATCGGCGTCGAGGCCGAGCGGTCGGGCGCAGTCGCGCAGATGGATGCAGTGGTCGGTGAACTGCCCCATCGGACCGACCCCGGGGGCGGGCACCCGCTTGCCGGCGTACGTCCGCAGCAGCCCGGTCAGCTCGGCGACCGGTGGTCGCGCCTGCTCCTCGGCGATCGCCGAGGAGGCCCGGTCGATCGAGCCGCCGGCCAGCAACGTACGCCACAGCAGCCGTCCGATCCCGACCGAGAACGGCATCGCGCTGTGGCCCAGCACCTCCCTCACCGTCCAGGCGGAGCACAGGCTCTGCGTCTCCAGCTGGGAATCGTCGAGGCCGTCGAAGAAGTCGGCGAGCAGGCGGCGGTTGCCTGCGGTGCGGGCGGCTACGTCCATGCCGCCCATCGTGTCAGGCCGCGGCCTCCTCCGTGACCGGCTCGACCGCCGGCTTCGTCCCGGCGTAGACGTCCCGGTCGATCTCATCGGCACCATGCGCGACGAGCAGGGCGACCATGGTGTCCCCGTTGACGTTGAGGAACGTACGCAGGATCCCGGTGAACCAGTCCACCGCGATCAGCAGTCCGGCGGCCTCGATGGGCAGGTCCAGCGAGGTGGCGAGGAAGATCGCGACGACCGGGAACCCTCCCGGCACGGTGATCGTGCCGATGTTGAGCAGCACCGCGAGCGCCATCCCGAGAGCGATGTCCCCCGGCGACAGCGAGACGCCGGAGGCCTGGGCGAGGAAGAGCACCACGATCGTGTAGTTGAGGACCGCGCCGCACGAGCCCATCGTCATCCCCAGGCAGAGGGTGAAGTCCGCGACCCGCTTGGAGATGCCGAACTTCTCCACGGCGTTCTTCAGCACGGTCGGGAAGGTGACCGCCGACGACGTCGTGGTGATGGCGACGACGGTCTGCTCGGCGAGCTTGGCGGGCAGGAGCAGCGGGTTCAGCCGGGTGACCGCGACGACCACGACGAGGTAGAGGGCGAAGATGATCACCACCCCGGCCAGCGTCGCCCCGAGATAGGCCAGAGCCGTGGTGACGACCGCGAAGCCGACCCGGCCGGCGAGGTCGGCGAGGAGGCAGAAGACGCCGATCGGGGCCAGGAGCATGACGTACCTGATCATCAGCAGGACGATCGCCTGGACCTGCTCGAAGAAGGTGAGCACGACGGTCGGGCCGTTCGTGGCGGTGTAGCGGTTGAGCGCGAGGCCGAAGAGCAGGGCGAAGACGATGATCGGCACCATCGCACCGGTGGCCATCGCCTCGATGACGTTGGTGGAGACGAAGCCGGTCACCGTCTGCTGCCACCCGACCGCCGTCGCCGCGGCCGAGTCTGCCAGGGCCGGGTCGAGCTCGCCGTCATAGCGCATCCCCGAGCCCGGCTGGATCAGCTCCGCCAGCCCCCAGCCGACGAAGGCGGCGGCCACCGCGAACCCCAGCATCCAGCCGAAGGTCGCCCCGGCCAGCCTGCCCGCTCCCGCGCCGGTCATCGCGCCCGTCGCCACGATCACCGAGGAGGCCACCAGCGGGACGATCGACATCTGGATCAGCCGGATGAAGATGTCGCCGACGAACTTCAGGTTCGCCGCCCACTCCCCGGCCACCAGGCCGAAGACGATGCCGGCGACCGCGCCGACGAGGATCAGGACGGCCGGGGACTTCAAGACCTTCATCGGGTCTCCTAAGCGTCGGGGAGTCGGTCCCCGGACGCTAACCAGGCCGCGTACGCAGCGGGTTAAGCCGCCGTCACCGACACGTTTCCCGACAAACCAGTGGTTTCGCCGCCGTCCCGGTCAATACCATGGGTGTCATGCGCGAGACGACCATCTGCACCTCCCCGGACCGCCCGGTCCGGGGCGTGGAATTTACGCGCCCGGAGCCGCATCAGACGTAGGTGCTCACCGCACCCACCGGGCCGCTCCGATCGACGAGGAGCGGCCCTTTCTCATGTTCAGCAACAGTCACCAGGAGGTGAACGAGATGGAGATCATCACACTCTTCGGAGAGGGATTCAGCACCAAGACCTATGAGCTGACGCTGAAGCACCCGACTCCCCGGACCGACGAGTGGGCCTGCGTGGGCGAGGACCCGGAGCTCTTTCACCCCGAGGACCTCACCCAGCTCGCCGAGGCGCAGGAGGTCTGCGCGGGCTGCCCGATGCGACAGACCTGCCTCGACCTCGGCATCGACCGGCGGGAGTGGGGTGTCTGGGGCGGTGTCCTCCTGGAGAGCGGCAGGCCCCGCGACACTCCCAGAACCCCCGGGAGAAAGCCCTACAAGCGCAGCCAGGAGGCGATCGCACGGGCCGGCCGGGTCGCCTGAGCTGACGTGGGGTCGTGCTCAGGCAGCAGGGGCCCCGTCAACGTCCAGGTGCGGGACTCACCCTGCGTCGGCATGACGTGCCGAGCCGGGTGCTGTGGTCAGGTTCCAGCAGTCAGCTCCAGGACCTCGGCTCAGGCACCGCCCTCGTGGCGACCCCCTGAGCACGAAATGACGTGGGAGTCCCGAGGTCACCCAGTGACCTCGGGACTCCCACGTCGGGACGAACCCTCAGACGTTGAACCCGAGAGCGCGCAGCATCTCGCGGCCGTCAGGGGTGATCTTGTCGGGGCCCCACGGCGGCATCCAGACCCAGTTGATCTGGGATACTTCGCAGGGGCCGGCCTAATAAACCGCGCTTGACCTGGTCTTTTAACTTTCGACTCAACGCGCAGAAACGCTCACTACGCGCCGAACTACGCTCCATCCGACAGCGCCGATTTCGGAGTACTAATCCACTCGGATACCAACAACCACCGGTACCGAGCTGGTCGGGGTCTCGCTCAAGAGCTATCACCTGCGAGCGCCCCCTGGCGACCCCTGACGACCGCACGCTCATGGGCTAGCGAAGCACAGTCCGACTCCACATCGCGACCTCATCGAGCAACCCCTTCGCCCAGGCGCTCGAACTACGCCGCCGTGACCCTCTTCGGTCGGAGCTGGTGCCTCTTACGCTTGCCAGGCCGTCCTTCCTGAGTCCCTCAGCCTCACGCGGGTCGACAACACGCCTGAGTCCGTGTCGTCTGTTGTCCGCATGCGCGACACTGTTGTGGCCCGCCGACATGACAACCCCCGCGCGAAGGATGGACCGTGGCCACTGTGACGGACGAGGATCAGGAAGAGACCGATGAGCCGGTCCCCTGGACCCCTGACCCGGCCGGCATCTACTTCAGCGACAGATTTGGCGTCAGCCCACAGTCGCTCGAGGCGTTCGGCGCATTCGATATTTCTGTAGTCTCCGACCTGCCGGTCTTCATCGACCCCTTCCTTCTGTTCAACAGCGAGAAGGAGGAGTACTGCGCGCTCCACGACCAGATTCTCGACTACCTCCGGTTCCTTCGCGACCACGCCAACGAACCGCTCGACCCGGGCCGGATCAAGAGCTGGTACACGTTCAGCGAGGTGCGGCAGAACTGGCTCGGATTCGTCGTCGGCGGCAACCGCGGCCACGGACTCGGCAGAAAGTTCGCTGTCGCCCTCCACGCTGCACTTGGGGACGTGCTCGACAACTTCGGAGAAGAGACGATCACGAGCTCGAGCCACGTGGAGAAGCTCGCGCTCATCCGTCCCGGAGTCGGCCGTGACACCATCTCGGACCTCACCACGAATCTCATCAAGCACTACTTGCTGCGGTACACCAGCGAGTTCGCCGTTGCTCACCTTGCGCTGGAGGCCCGCAAGGCCGTGTCTGTTCCGCGAGCGAAGTTCAACTACAACACCCAGACTTGGGCGACTGCGAAGTACGAACTTCCCTACACCGACGGTGACTTCGTCATCTTGACGCCCGCCGACCTGCTGACCAAGGACGACACCTGGATCAATCGGTCGGACATGGTGAGTTCGTTCGATCTGCTCCCCGACGTCGCTGGGAACGATCAGTTGCGGTCCGACGTGAGCAACTACCTGCGCATACGACTGACCCGCAGGTCCTCGGACCGTGAGCGGCGCGAGGTGCGCGCACGGGCGTTGCTCCAGTTCCCCGAACTCATCGACTGCTACATCAAGCTCAAGGAGGACACCGGCGATCAGGCGGCGGCGACCAGCCGCGACAAGGTCATCGACACCCAGACGATGCTGCGTGACCAGGTCCAGCGCGCTGCGCGCGACCTGGCCGATAAGACCAACCTGTTCGAAACGCCCTGGACCTCGTACGACGAGGCGCTCCAGGCCGTCGAAACCTTCAAGAACTACGTGGAGAATCAGGACGGATGGCGAGTTATCAACCGCGGAGGCGGCAAGGTCTTCGCGAACGAGACTGAAGTCCAGGGATTCTTCGGCCTCCTCCTTCAGCCCTCGCGCTTCGACGTGAACCGCGAGGCCAACAACGGTCGCGGACCTGTCGACTTCAAACTCTCCATGGGCCTGGACAAGACCCTCATCGAGTTCAAGCTCGCCAAGAGCAGTGCCCTCGAACGCAACATGGAGCGCCAGCTCGCCGTGTACGAGAAGGCCAACAAGACGAACTCCTCGGTGTTCGTCGTCATCGGTTACAGCGACGCAGAAGTCTCAAAGGCGGCCAGCGTGATGAGGAGACTTGGGTTGGATCAGCCGGACGCGAGGAAGGTCGTCGTCATCGACGCCTCTCCCAAGCAGTCGGCGTCCAAGGTCTAACCCGTCGAGTGCACGGCACGAGACGCCACTGGATGATGCGGGATTACACCGGTAGCGGTCGCTAGCCCCTGCGCTCTGGAGATCCAGCCGCAATCAACTCAGTTGGGACGTGTCCGCCGCAGGATCCAGCAATGTCAGAGCAGCAACACCCAATTGCTCGGCCAGCGCGTCGACGGAGTCCAGGGTGAGGTTCCGCTCGCCGCGCTCAATGCCGGCCAGATAGCGCGGTGTGACGTCGAGTTGCTCGGCGAGCTTCTCCTGGGTCAGCCCCCGAGCACGGCGGAGCTCGCGCAACTGCGCGCCCAGCGCCGACTTGAGGGAATCCGCCACCCTCAAGCCTGTTGTCAGGCACCGATGACTTCCAGGTAGTCATCGGTGCCTGACAAGTTCGTCAGCACTGCTCAGACACGAGGGGCGCGATGGGCGAGTCGGGCGAGTCGGGGAGTGATGACGCGAGACGCCCGCGCCCTGGCCGCGCCGCCCCGACAAACCATCTCCGTCTCGGTCGACGTGACGATGCAGCTCGCGCTGTCGGCGCCGACTCCGGACGGCACGCCTATCGCCGAGGCCATTCGCGAGGCAGTTATCGACGCCGCCGCACGTCGGAGCGAGCGACCATTGCCCACGGACGACGCTCAGGAGGGCCCGGCGTCGGAACGACCGCCATTGATCGAGCCAGGGCCTCCGCGTCCGGATGGCAGCACCGGGCCACGCATCCCTCGGCGGGAAGCGCGTTACACGGCCGAGCAGGCGGCAGCGCTACGAGAATGGGTCGCTCGTCAGGTCGCGAACGCTCCCCCGCTGTCCGCCTGCCAGGCGCACGTGCTTCGCACGGCGTTCGTCGACGGCCGAGTCGTCCGTGGATGCGAGGCGCTCGAGGGGCCGGACGGGCGTCCGAGTGACGGCCACCGCGGACTGACCAAGTGTCAGGCCCCGGAATGCCTCTCGGACCATCGCGACGACGACTGACGCGCGGCACGGGTCAGGGGGTTACCTCTTCGACCTCATCCACGGTCAGCGCGACTCCGTCGACGGTCGACTCGGTGAAGTCCGCGCTCAACGTGAACCGCACACGATGCTGCTCGATCGCCCGGAACCTGTGCCGGTTCCAGTCTTCGTAGTACGTGAACTGCGAGCCGCTCACGAGGAAGGTGCTCTTATCGATGAACCCTTCGATGTCGCAGTCGGCGTCGACGGTCACGCGAATTGTCATCTCGTCGTGGTAGCCGGTACGGAAGATCTCGAACTCGATGGTGTCGTTGTCAGGATCGACGCCGTTGAAGGCGACGTCATCAAGCTTGGTGTGGATGGGGCTGTCGTAGATGTCTCCAGGGGCGCAGAACCCTACGGTCTCCAGCTCGTGGCCCCCGAGTTCCGTAAGCGCGCGGTCGACGAGGCGCGTCACCCGCTGTTGCGTGAGCGATCCACTCACGACGTGGAGGCGGTCCGCGAGTGGCTTGATCTCCTCGTGCTCCAGGAGCAGGTTTAGTCGCTTGACGACCTCGAAGCGCTGGCCCGAAGGGAGCTCGTCCTGTAGATCAGCGTGCAGCTCCCCGTCCTGGCCGGCGCAGAAGTCCTTGTGGTTGTCCGTCACGAAGATGACCGGGCCGGCCGGATCTGCGAGATCGTCGCAAATCGATCGGACGTTCTCCCAGATCAGCGCGTCGCGGAAACCCGTGCTCCCCTTGCCGCATTTGCCGCACTTGCCGAACGGCTTCCTCCGGTCCAGATCCCTCTCCAGCAGGTCGACGACCGCCACCTCTGGGAATGCCGGGATCTCGACTCCCCTATCGACGAGCATGGCCGTGGCGGCCTCGTGGAGGTCAGACCGGTCGACGGTCGGCAGCTCGATGGAGAAGTCTGGAATCCGGACCTCTCCCATGATCTTGTTGGAGCCGTCGAAGGCGCTCTCGATCTTCGCGTTGTTCTCGGCGATCGAGTCAGCCCACTGCCGGGACAACTCGTGCAGGACCACGTCCGGAATGACGAGCCGGATGTGCTTGGTCTTGGAGAGCATCAGAAGCACCGCGCTCTCGGAGCGCGTGAACGGCTTTCCGCCGAAGAGGGCGTTGGTATCGAGAATCACGACCGGCTTCACGGTCGAAGGGTATGTGACTTGGCGTTCCGCGGATCTCTCGCGCCGCCATCACTCGGACGAAGTTGTCGAGGAACTGAGACCGGTCATCCCCGCCGAACGGCTGGCAGGCGGTCGAACTCGGCTCGATCCTCGCCCGCAGCACGAGGTCGACGATCTCGGTGGCCAATGCCCGGATGACACGACAATTCATAGGCTGCGTGCCCGCGTTGCTCGACGCGCGCAAGACCGCGAGCAGAACCGCCGCCGCCTCGCACCCGCGAGGGGACAGAAGGATGCCCCGCACCACGCGCAGGCCACTACGGTGCCGAGCCGTCCATGGCCACGTCGCGCGCGGCTCGCTGCGAGACCGGCTGGAGACATGTCGTCACCCTTGCTCAGCCGCGTGGCCATCGCCGCCGCCGGATCCCGTGCTGCGACGAACCGCGACTTGAATTGGAAGGTTCGTCGTGCGTTGTTCGTGATGGTCTCCCGGGTCGAGTTTGCGACGAGTCCACGGCTGCGCGCGAGACCGTGAGCCTCGCGGTACTCGGCGGCCGTCAGGTCGTGGGCTTTCCACGCGCAGAGGCCGAGGTGCGCGAAGCGGCGGCCGCACTCGTGGCAGAGCAGACCGTCCGCATCCTCGTCGATCGCGGCGCGTCCGGAGGCGTCGATCATCCTGCGTGCGGCCGCCTCGCCGGCTATCTCGCGGTCTCCCTCCTCCGGGAGCATGAACTCATGGTCATCGGCGTCGGTATCGGCCTCGCGCTGGCGCTGAGCGGGCGGATCGGGATCATCCACGGATCCGGGCGTGTCTCATGGTTCGGGGTGAGACGGTTTGCATACGGCATCGTAAATTCGCGTAGCATCCCTGCGCGTTGCGGTCCGGGCGCCCGACGCACTGGATCCCCCCTGCCCCAGTAGCGCAGAGCGGCCGGACCGCAACGCTGTCGAGAGGCCGATCGCGAACTGGGCGAGTACGGCAACGGCGACCACAGTCCACCTGCGCAACGGCGTGCTCGCCGTCGTCTTGAAGGCGGCCACCGAGGACCAGGCATCGCTCGAACGCCCTGCGAGGGCGCCACATTGCCGAAGCTCGATCCCAGCTCGGCGCTCGCGCCGATCACCGCAGACCTCGCCGAGACCGAGCGATGCGCACGCTCGGGCTCGAAGGCCTGCCACGGGCGATGAAGGTCCGCACCTCCATCCTCGGCAAGGACGGCACACGTGCGGTCGAGCGACGAGTTCCACTCGCGGGCCGATGCCGGGCTGGTTGGCGCTCGTCGCGCACCCAGTTCTTCGCGCCTCAACGCCAGGCTGACAGCGCGACCCCGCAGAGCAGGCACAGCTCGACCTGGCCCGCTCACCGCCACCTCGCGAGAGACCACCGCCAAGATCCCCCGCGAATGCGCCGATGACAGAATCATCGCCCTCGGACGCGGCCGCATCGCGGTCCTCGACCAGGACCGGCTGCGCCGTGCCTGCGGTGCCTGACCGCAGACCCATGGCGGGCTGTCGCGGCGAACGCTCCCAGCCCCGGTGATGCCCGGCTACGTCCTCTCGGCTGCAGTTCGGGCCGCGGACTTCGACAGCCGCCTGGGGCGTGCCTTCGCCGTCATCAGCTGCTCGACGCCGGATAGTCGACGCTGACTGCGGCCCGGGGCTGCAGGTCCCACTAGGACTTCATCCATCTGTCGTCAGCCTGATCACAGAGATCTGGCGACCGGCACGCTCCTGGAACCGCCGCCACCTCCCTTACGGCGAGCGGCGGACCCCCACCATCCGTCGAGGGAGACCTCAGCGCCTCCGGTGAGGTACTGGTGAAGGGCGCTGGCGGTGGTGTCAACGAACTGGGTCGGGATGGAGTCGGTGCTGACCCAGCGCACTTGGGCGTGTTTGCGTGGCTCGCGGTTCTCGGGCTCGCCGGCCCATTGGTCGGCGACGAAGACGACTGTGAGGAAGCCGTTGGGGGCTTCGACACCCCAGGCGCTGTGGATGATGTGGGCGACCTTGAGCCACTCCGGCTTCACGGTGAGACCGGTTTCCTCGTACAACTCACGGACCGCGGTTTGGGTGATCGGTTCGCCGGGGTCGCTCTTGCCTACGGGGATGTCCCACATGCCCTGGGCGAACTTGGCGCTCTGGCTTCGCTGGAGCAGGACGACGCGGTTGGTCGTCTTGTCGTGGACGATGACGGCGGCGACCAGCAGGGTCATCGACTCGAGTGCTGGCTTGAGGGCCTCGGGGTGGGCGTTGGACTGCTGGGTCACAGGGACTCCAATCGTCGGGTGGTCTTGGGCATGTTAGGCGAGCGCCTCACGGGCGCGGCGGGCGAGATCAGCGGCGCCAGGAACACGGCGACGCTGGTAGATTGGGACGATCTGGAGGGGCCTAGATCGACGCCGGTGACACGGGCCCGGAGCCGAGTGCCTGGTGGGCGAGGGCACGCATCGTCCACGGGGCCATGACCGTGAGGGTCTGCCTCGCAGGCGCGAGCTGGTAGCCGACTTGGCAGTAACGCTGAGCGGCGCCTTCGTGGCCCAGGTCGTGGTGCTTCCATCCTGCGAGGTAGGCGAGCTCGGCAACCGCGCCGAAGGCGCACGACGCGTGGCTTCACTGGCGAAGCGGCCGCGCTGGCAGCCGTGTACGAGTCGGCCGCCGAGTGCGGCGTGGAGGAGGGCTCCGGTCTGGCCATCGACGTGTCCCTGGCTACGCCGGAGTGCGGTAGTTTTAGGATCCGGGTTCGCGGGTAGGACCTCTAGGACGAGGTCGTTCGCCCCGATCGGGAGGGAACCCACGATGACGCTTGATCTGCTCACCCAGGCGCCGGCCGTCAGCGACCCCGCAGGCGCCGCGAAGCGCGAGATCGACCGGCGGAATGCTCCGTTGCGGACCGAGATCCAGCTCGTCCGTGGCAGGGCAGGCATCGAGTCAGCCATCGACGCGCTGCGCCGAGCAAACCCCGGCGTCGACATCAGGGTTAGGTTCGCCTAGATGAGCTTCATCATCGATATCAACGACGAGACCGTCTGGTCGCCCGCGCTTTACGTCGGGACCGCATACACATCCTGTGCCCAAGGGCTCGGGACAACGGTCGGCGTCGATCCCGGCTTCACGTTCATTGCTGAATGACTACGTCGAGGTCGACCCGTCCTCCTTCCAAGCCTTCGCCACAGCCCTGCGCGCGCGTGTCGGCGCGTCTCGCGACCACCTCGTGCTGGTCCCGCTGATCGACGCCGTCTTGGTCCCGAGCCTGGTCATGCTCGAACGAGCCGGCTACGCCATCGACATCTCCGCGGATCCAGAGCTCCTGACGAAGGTCGAAGCCTGCCGCACTCTGCCCCGCTGATCTCTGAGGGCTGTTTGCCCTCCACGAAACGCAAGGACTGCGATGGTTGCCCCGGATGGTATGCCGAAGTTCATCGATTGGAGCCGATCGTTCGTTCCTCCTGCGGGTGCGCTCGATTACCTCTCTCAGCAATTGAGCGTCACCGACGTCGTACTGCTCCTCAACCTGATCACCCCACCCTTGATCGAGGTCGAGGGCTGCGTCCTCTTCAAGGATCGGTACTTCCCCAACACCTTCGCGGACTGGGCGGCCCACCTCGACCATTCGCCGCAAGCCCTCGAGAGAGTCACCAACCAGGTCAACTTGTGGGACGTGTTCGAGCCCACAGATGCCACTGAGGAGGAAGCGCTGAACAGCGTCGCAACCACCCTGACCCACATCTGGCCAGAACATGCACGCCGCTCCTTCCCCGACATGACCTTCAAGAGCGAGATCACCGACTCCTACGGGCCCGGGGTGACACTCTTCCGAGCATGAGATCGGATAGGGCTCCGAGAAGCAGATCGGGACCGTCTGATGGTCGGATCTGCGCCAGACCCGACCATCTGACACGCCCTTCACGAACTAGGCAAGGACATCTCCGCGGGTGAACACCAAGCAACTCAAGCAACGCTGGAAGGACGACCGAGAGCTCGCCAATGCCACCACGGCGTGGCTGGGCGACACCAGCCTCCCTATCCCCGCTGGCATCAGCCAGGTCGACGGGCTCATCGACCTCCGCGGCCTCCCCACCTTTCCCGCAGGGCCGGTTCGCAAGATCACCTCAACACGATGGGACCACCTCGACCTCTCACATTCCGACCTATCCGGCTTGCAGCTTCGCGACGTCGAGATCACCGACTGCCGGCTCGACCAGGCGAACCTGAAACGGGCCCACCTCATCAACGTGGAGTGCTCCCGCACCACCCTGGTCTCGGCTGACCTTCAAAGCGCTGGCTTCGGCGCCCTCACGCCCGAGACCCAAACCATCTGGCGCGAAGTCGACTTCACCTAC
This sequence comes from Nocardioides sp. NBC_00368, assembly GCF_036090055.1. Classification (NCBI taxonomy): domain Bacteria; kingdom Bacillati; phylum Actinomycetota; class Actinomycetes; order Propionibacteriales; family Nocardioidaceae; genus Nocardioides; species Nocardioides sp. NBC_00368. Next base: position 703,270 of record NZ_CP107970.1, on the reverse strand, counting down.
GCCAAGATCAGCCGGCACTTATGGGTGGGAGCCACCATCGACCGCTGCACCTTCCGCGGCACCAAGATGAAGCGCTCCGAGTTCCACCGCTGCCTCATCACCGACACCGTCTTCGCCACCGACCTCACCGAGGTCACCTTCAACGGCACGACCCAAGGCATGATGAAGTCCCCGCCTTTCCCGGACTACGACCGCGTGCCCATGCGCCGCCTGGACCTCACCGATGCCAAGCTCTTCTTCACCGCGTTCCGCAAGTGCGCGATGGAAGACACCACGTGGCCCGATAATCCCGACATCCAGATCATCGACCTGCCATCGCCCCGATTGGACGCGGCGCTGTCCTGGCTCGACTCCCAAGGAAACCGCGAGGACGCCGCAGCCGCGAAGGCCATCAGGCGAGCAACCGGGGAGGCATCCATCGCCCTTCCGCAAGGAACCCCGTTCATCCTTATCAACCTCGCCGAAGACGACACCCCTCCAACCGAGAGCCAACTGCGCAAAGCGCTCGAAGAAACCACGTAGCACGTCGACCAATCGAAGCCGACCGTGCCGGCTACCGCCACTAGCCTCGATGTTTCGTGAGTGAGCCCGAGCTGGTTGGCTTGGGCTCACTCGCGAAACATCGAGGCTAGGACACCCAGCGCAAGTCGACACAACTCCGGGGAGCGGTGAGCCGGCTGACCTCTTCTGCTTCCCGCGCCACCCGCTCAGCCACACGGTCGAGGTGCCGGATGCCGTCGGCGACGTACATACGCGCCGCGGCGATGGCGACGAGACCGGTCTCGTCGTCCGTGACATCCCTCAGCTCCTCAAGTGCGACGAGCAAAGCAGTGATGCTATCGGTTAGCGTCGCACAGTCTTCGGCGGTCGGCGCGAAGGGCGGACCCCATGGGCCGTCGACGAGTTCGTGGTGAGCGGCGCTGAGGTAGATAACGAAGTCCCCGAGCGAGGCTTCCTCCGCCATCGCCGACATCGCGGCGAGCAGCGACATCGCGGCGACGTAGGCCCGGTGCGATCTTGGGTGGCTGTTTCCCATGTACATATCCATGGAGACCATGACACCTGGTCCGACTCGAGCCGTCGACCAGGTCGCCCAGACCTGTGGATAAGTGGTTCCCGAGGGTTGCCTGTGGACAGCAAGCGGCCCATTCCGACGCGGAGCCATCTGGCGCCAGACTATCTGGGCTGCCTACCGACATGCGGACGATGCCCGTGCGTCGCGGCTCGCGTCGACACCGTACGACACGATCGCAAGCAGTCGCTAAAGCCGCGATCCGCCCCGCACAAGGAGCCTGGACCGGCCACGGCAGGCTCTCGACGGGTCAGGCAGTCGAGTCGCGGTCGCTACGCTCTGTCGCCTTGCGGTCACGCCGCCGCTGGTGCTCTCGCAGTTTGTTCTGGTCTTCGGTCAACACAGCGAGGGCGCTGTTGACCCGATGCAAGTCGATGCCGGACTTGTCGAATACCGCTTGGAGAGAGGATTGCTCGCGGCGGTAGTGCTGGATCTGCTGGCTGAGATGAGCATCGGCGTCCCCCTCAACCAGCAGCGCACCAAGCGGAAGTTTCAAGACATCAGCCATCGCGACTGCCTCGTCGAGCTTCACTGTCCGGGCCAGCCCCTCGATACGGGTAATCGCGCTGGGGTCGATCTTGGAGCTGAGCCGTTCCGAGACAAGCTCGGCAAACTCGGCTTGAGAAAGGCCAGCGCTCTCTCGTTCCTGTTTGAGTCGCTGCGCAAAGATCCTGCTCGGGACAGATGTCATGGACTTGGATCCGATTTCATGTGGCGATGGGACGGATTCCGGGCCTAGCCAACGCTGATATCGAATGGCCATCGGCGACCCAGAACGCATTTCCGGCGAGGACAACCAGGGGCTCCTGCTGTTCCCGCACGATACACCCGTCGCCCTGTGATTGCGACAGGGCGGGCGCGGGCGCCACCTCAGCATCGACACCATCCGCCATGGCGCGACCTCGCGCATCGGTTCCTGTACCAGGTCTCCAAATCCCTTCGCCGATTGCTCGCGGGGGGCGAAGTCAAGGCAACCCAATCAACAAGACGGAAGACCGCACTTCAGCAGACTGCCCGATCGCTCGCCACCCACGAGCTGACGCCACCACCATGCCGCCTAGCTGACACCCACCGACACGATCGCGACGTACACCTGGACCCTGGTTGAAGCGCCACCGGAAGGGCGTTTTGCGGATCGAGGCGTAGAGCTTCACAGCGGATCGCAGGTCGGCTCCACCGGCAGCCTCGAGTGCGAACCCGGAAACCGTCCACCAAAGCCGACCACTCATGCAGACGCCACCGAGCAAGACGATCGAGCAGGGTAAAGGCATATCGCCACGCCTCCGAAGCGCCTCGGACCTGCACTGACGGAGCGCGTGGATCCGGGCATCCAGGAAACGGTTCCGTCCGTGGACCATTCGACGTAGGCTTGGCACCCTAAGGGGCCGGTCCAGCTCAGGACGCGGCCCCTTTGCCATGCCCGCACGCCCGTAGGATCCACCGGGTATTGCAGGCACCCTGGGCGCCTGGCCGGATATCGAGGATGCTTCTGACTACGGTCAGCGACCGGCGCGCCGCCGGGCACCGCCGGCGCATGTCGCGCGGACCATCATCGCGCGAACGCTAGTGGACCCCTCGCGAGTCGCGGATCAGGTCCGCCAGCAGAGTGATTCGCGCTCTGGTCGCGCCCTCGATGGCCATTGGGTCGCAAGCCTCTGCCGCCAGCGCCCCTCTGTCGCCATTCGGGTCACAACCTCCATAGGCACCCTCCTTCTATCCGGATCGTCATTGATCGACCATTGACCCATGATTCATGACTATTATCGAATGATCGATGGAAAGACGTGACTACCAGAGGGCAATAGACATGAGTGACATCTATCAGGCGACGATGACGGCTTACGACGGGGCCGGATCGGCGGCGCCGGGGGCGTGGGACCTGCTGAGCTTCCTCGAGAACGCAAATGCCTACCTCCAGATCGCCGGCGGAGCACTCCTGATGCTGCTCGGCGTCGCCTGTCTGATCTGGGGCGGGGTCGTGTGCGTCAAGAAGCTGACTGCGTCAGCACAGGCGGCCAGTCAGGAGCATTGGAGCAAGATCGTGGTGCTCATCCTGGTCGGCGGTGCGTTCATGGGTGGTGGCTGGCCGCTGATCAGCAAGATCGGCTCCGGCGGCGAGAAAACCATCACCGAGCTCGGAGGCGGCACCATCGTCATCGGCGCCCTCACCGCACCTGGTGCCCGATCGGTTCTGGGCGATTCCACAGACACGCATACCGAGCCCGACAACGCCGACGCCCTCAGTCCCGCCCACGCTGACAGGGATGGCTCGGTCATCGGCGGTGCGTGAAGTGAAGGGCGTCGACGTCAAAGCCACGGCGATTGCGCTCAGTAGGCGGCTTAGGCTCGACTCGCACCACGAGATCGAGCGGTTCGGCGTGGTCTTCTCGATCCTGGCCTGTCTGGGCGTGATCGTGTTCGCGGTCTCGGGTGCCTCCGCGTTCGAACGGTCTCGGAGCTTGCTGGCGTCCAAGGCCTTGTATACGGCTGACTTCACTACGTCCAAGACGCTGCTCGCCGGTGAGGTCGACGGGGTCTATGTCAACCGCGCCCGAGACGTGGCCCTGGTGATGATGCACTTCGACCCCGAGGCTCGCATTTCCCACACTGCCTCGGACTACCGGGCGTTCCTCCTCGGCTCTGATGAGAACCTCTCGACCGACCCGGTGCAGACGCCGGCGGTCCACGGCTCTCTCCATGTCTTCGGGTCCACCGGCTATCTGGGGGTTCTGTTGCGGTCCTCGGAGCCGTTCGAGTCCCAGATCCTCAACCTCACCGTGCGGGCCAACGCCGAGCTCTCCTTCGCCGACCCACAGGCATCCGGGGCTGATGCCGATGAACTCGCCGGCGACGTCACCTTCCGCAAGTTCGACCAGTGGCGGGTCTTCCTCAACCCCGGCGCCAGCGACACCACCACGATCAGTGCGCTGGAGGCCAAGCGATTCAACCCCGCGAAGGCGTTCTACCAGGTCGTCACCCGTGAACAGGAGGCCAGCGCACGCGGGGCGCTGGACGCGAAGCTGCTGGAGATGCGCGCGGATCTGACCCAGGTCAGCGCGTATGGCGATGACCTGGCCACGACCAGGGTCGGCAACCTGTCGCTACAGCCACCGACCGTTCCGCCGATCCTGGCCGGGGATGAGGTCACAGGTGCCTCGGCGGCCGAGTCCGACCCCGGCCGCTCCAGCCTGAAGCTGGTCACTCGGAGCGTGGTTCCGGGCGGGTTCGATCTCGATTGGCGTGCGGGGACTGTCTATGACGGCTACCTCGATGAGGTCGTGCCCGAGGGGCAGTCCTATGTCACCTATCTGGCGGCCAAGCAGGCCGAGGCCGCTGGCACCGACGCCCAGAGCCAGATCAGCGACATCAGGTGGATCCTGTCCGACGGCACCGACCTGACCGGCGACTACGCCACCTCCGAGGTCGCCATGCGTCCGCTGACCAACGTCATGAACAGCCTCTCCCAGGCCTACCAGGCCTACTACACCCACAAGCGGGAGTACCAGGAGGCACTGACTCTCGATCTGCTCGCCCTCGACATCGATCTGCGCGACGTGGAGTCCAACACCACCGAGCACGACGGGCGGGGGTTCCTCACCGTCTACCAGTGACGACCACAGCTACAGGGCACCAGACCAAGGCGGGACACAACACCAGCGACGAGCACGAGGCACGAGCATGAGGAGGGGACGTGACCAACAAGGGAGACGAGACACAGCCGGACGAGCAGGAAGGGCCAGAAGGTCCGGCCGGGAACCCGATCAACCGCGCTGGCTCGCACGGGCATGGGCGGGGCCGCAAGAGCCTCGACTCCCCCACGAACGGCTCACAACCCACCGCACGCAAGAGCCTCGGACCCACCGGTAACCCGCGGAACCGGTCCGGTGAGCGGGGCACCGGCGGGAGCGACCTCGCCAAGCGTGCCCAGGGCGCGGCCATGGGCGCCCGCGCGGGAGGCCAGATCGGTGGCGCCTACGGGGCCGCAGCAGGTGCGGCCCTCGGCGCTCTCGGCTCCGGCAGCACGAAGAGGACCTCGTCGCCTGGAACCACTGACGACGGAGATGCCGAGCGCGACGCATCGTCGGGCAAGGATGTCCCTGCCAACCGGGCCGGTGGCGGTATGGGTGGGTTGCGCCGTCGTGGTGCGGTGCTCGGCGCCGCGACGGTGTTGCAGCCGCTCGCCCAGGGTGTCTTGCTAGTGGCGTTGCTGAACTGGCTCAAGTCCATGTTCTTCATGCTCGCGGCCACGGCCCTCAACCTGGCGCGGCTCTTGTGGGCGCTGGTGGCGACGGTCAGCAAGGCCGTGATCGGCAAGATCGTCGGTGTCTTCGCCGGTGTCGGCCAGGCCGCCTCCTCCCTGCTCGGGTTCGGCCCCGCCGCAGCGACAGCGTTCAGCTGGGCTGCGGCCACGGGGACCGCGCTCGTGGTCACGCTCGCCACGGCCGCGATCGTCGGGACCGCACGAGAGACCACGGCTCGAGAGGGAGCGCTCGAGACCAGCTGCAAACCCGCTGCGAGGAGCGGACCCGGTCAACTCGGCATCGCGCAACCAGGAGACGCCGACGACACCCAGACCCCACCATCCACAGACTCATCCACAAGGCCTCCCCCGGGCTCATCTCCGGGCTCATCGACAGGTCGCTCGCAAGGCGCGGCGGTTGCCGGCGACCCCGAGGCGAAGGGTGGTCAGACCGGATCCGGTCTCCGCCTCGGTGAGATGCCGGAGGTGAACCACGCTCGGATCCAGGACGCCCGGGTTCGCGGTTCTGTCCGGGCGGCGGTCGCCAATCTGCCCGAGCGGATGCGGAATGGGCGGGCGGCCTCGATCCGGGCGCTCATCGGCGCCGGGGCCGAGGTGATCGCGCTCAACGAGGTGCCCAGGTCCTCCCCCACCCAGCTGGCGGCGATGGCCCCGGGGTTCGGTGCCTACAAGGACACTTACACCAACATCGCCACCGGGGGTGGCAAGAACTCCCTGGAGAACGCGGTGCTGTGGAGCACCCGCGTCTATCGGCTGCTCGATGGCGGCCGGTTCCAGTACGTCGAGAACGACTGGGCCCGCCTCAACGGCCGTCCTTACCTGTCCAACCGGTACGCCACCTGGGTCGTGCTCGAACGCAAGTCCGACCACCAGCAGATCGTCGTGGTTTCCACCCACCACATGACCAACCCACGACGCTATCCCTCCCGTGCCGGCCACAAGATGCCGCAGACCCGGATGGAGCAGTACGAGGCAGGGATGGGTCTGCTGCGGCAGATGATCACGCGGCTCTCGGCCTACGGCCCCGTCCTGGTCGCCGGCGACATGAACACCCGCCCCCGCGACGGCGCCTGGTCCGCCCTCCCCCAGATGAGACGCTCCGGCTATACCCACACCCGCGACCACGGCGTCGTGTATCAGTTCGTCCCAGGCGGCGCCAAGGCCACCCACACCCGCCTGATACCGGTCACCTCCGACCACTCCCGAGCACTGCTCACCACGATCCGACTCGGCAGCGGACGCGACGGCGGTTCCCCCGGGTCGACGCCGGGAGCACCCACATCGGAGGCGCCAGGCACCTCGTCTGACCTGTCGATACCCGGAGGCGGCGGCTCAACCGGCGGGCAAGAGGGCAGTGAGAGCTGCTGTCCGCCCGCGGAGTCGAGCCAGGTGGTCACCGCGGGTATGGACGTGACCTCGATGGGCTCGCAGCAGACGCTGGCCAACGCCAAGCGCGTCTATGGCGTGTTCAAGAGGTGGGGTATGCCGGAGGAGAATATCGCCGGCGTCCTCGGCAACTGGTCCCAAGAATCTGGCATCGACCCCACGGCTGTCGAGGGCATCGGGACCGAGCCGTTCCGCGTCGGTGCCCGCAAGCAGGCCGCCATCGACGCCGGCGGCACCATGGGCATTGGCCTGGGCCAATGGACCGCAACCCGCAACACGCTCCTGCAGCAGTACGCCGCAGCCCACGGCCGCCCATGGTCGGACCTCGCCACCCAGGTCGCGTTCATGGCCACCGGCGACAACCCGGGCGACGTCGCCGTGTTCAACTCCATGATCTCGACCCGTCAGGGCACCCCGGCGCAGGCCGCCGTCTGGTTCCACCACGAGTGGGAACGTTCCGCCGACGACGCGACCGGTGTCGCCGAGCGCTCCGCTGACGCCGAGCGCTGGTACGCACTGATGAGTCGCTGGGATGATCCCTCGCCCGGCGGCTCGACCGGCAACACCAGCCCCGGTGCTGGTGTGGGTGACTCGATCCTTGATCTGGTCGACGGGGCGCTCCCCGAGGCAGTCACGGCGGGCCTGACCGCGGCCGGCTGCGACCAGGACGGCGAGGCCAGCTTTGCGGGCCTGCGCTCGGGCGGACTGGACCCGCTCGCCGCGCAACAGCTGATCGACCTGTACCTGCGCGAAGGCGACCGGTTCCTCGACATCCGCTACGGCGACCGGGGAGGGCCCGGTTCCTGCGGCTCTGACCATGCAGCGAACTGCAAGTCGTTTTCCACCTACTTCATGAACAAGTACACCAGCTTCGGGCAGTACGCTCCCGGCGACGGCATGGACACCGCCGGATCCATCGCCCGCATGACCGGGAAGACGACCTCGAAGACCCCGAGCGTGTACTCGGTCTTCTCGTCGGGGTCCAGCGCACCTGGACATACCGGTGTGGTCCTTGGGGTCCAGGGCGACACCCTGATCATCGGCGAGGCCCATTACTGCGCCGGTCGCGGCAACACCCGCATGGTGCCCGCCACCGTATGGCGAGCCCAGGAGTGGACCTTCGTCGACGTCTCCGACCTCATCACCGATCCAGCCATGGGCGGCGCCGCATGAGGCACCCACCGCGAGACGAAACGCATCGGCCAAACACAGCGGCCAACGTTCCGCACTCACACATCGAGGGAAGGAGCGGCCGTGGCCAACCCGGATCACACCGAGCGCGATGACACCGAGCCCGATTGCACCGAGCCCGATCGCACCGACAGCACCGACGGCGGCGCGAGATCTGCTGGCGACCGGGCCACGGCAAACGTCGAGCCGCCGTCCACGCCGTCTCTGCGGGTCCAGCTCGCTTCCGGGTCGTGGAGGCCGGCTCGGATCACCGGCGACGACCTCGCACGAGTGCTCACCTCACGGCACCGTAAGCCTGACCCGTCAGACCCCTCAGACCCACAACGGACCGAGAGCGACACAGTGGGGCAGGGGCACCGTCGCATGCGGGGCGGTGTCATCGCGATCGTGCTGGTCACCGTCCTCGTGGTGCTTGCGACGGCCACTGAGATGAGTCACTCGAACGAGGAGGAGCGTCGCGAGAGCAACGCCGCCCGGATCACCGCCCTCGAGCAGCGCTTGGCCCAGGCCCGTCGCCGTGCCGATGTGACCAGGCGAGCGGAGGCCCTTTCAGGTCTGGTCGAGGAGGCTACGAAGTCCGCCGAGGCTGTCGCTGTCGGACAGCAGCGCTATGCCGAGCTCGCGTACGCCGCGAACCCTAACGCCTCGGCGACGAGTAAAGCCGGGCCGAGGGGTGATGGTGTTCCCAGCTCCCCGGTGCTGGCGATGGTGCAGCAACGCCGGGTCCAGGCCCCGTACTGGAGCGAGGACTCCCTGGTGGTCGGCCCGGAGGAGGCCTACGTCTTCGACACCGTCGATCCGTTCGGTCCGGGCCAGATCGATCCTCGCTGGCCGTGGTACCTCCACTACAACGGGCCCCGTGCTACTGATCCCGCCACCTACGAGTGGACCACTCTCAGCATCGCCCCTACGACCGAGCCCTTCGAGGACACAGCCCGCACGCCGCGGCTGGTCAAGGTGGTGTGGGTGTGCCAGGAGACCAAGACCGGTGACGTGTTCGCCTGGGCCAGCGCCGTCTACGACGCCGGCACCCGCCGCTTCAGCAGCCTGCACCTGACCACCAGCTCGCACGCCACCCGACCTACCGCACCAACCACCACACCTGATCACCGCAGCCAAGGCAGTGAGAAGGACACGCCATGACGACCACGCCCGATCAGAACGGCCCCATCGAGGAACCGCTCCACGACGCAACGGCGGTGCGGGAGCGCCGCACATGGGCCGTGTGGACCGTGGTGCTGCTGGCCGCGACGCTCCTGGTCCTTCCTGTCATGCAGCTCGGTGACGACCGGGACCTGGTCGACCAGGAGCACCGGATCGAGGAGCTGCGCGCGAGGCTGGCGCAGGCTCGGACCGCGCAGGACAAGGACCACGCCGAGGCCGTTCGGGAGGCACTCGGAACCGATCCTGGCCGCGTCAGGGGCGATACCAGAACGGTCCGTGCGCTGGCTCGGACTGCACTGACCTGGGACTCAGGGGACAGCTATGCGCGAGCGCGCGAGAGCATCCAGCGCCGCTACGGGCTCGGCCCTGGGAGCCAGTTCATGACCGCACTGGTGCCCGCGCCTGCGGTGAACCGAGACTCGCGGGGTGAGTCCTATGACGCGATCGATGCCGCCGGGGCGAACTGTGCCCTGAAGAAACTCGACGTCGCCGTCATCGGCGTGGTCGCGACCGAGTCCAACTATGTGGCCGAGGCGATCGTGACCGTCACCTCCAACACGGTCGAGGACGGCGAGACGGAGCGCCGGGTACTGATGAAGGTCACCCTCGACGCGGCTGGAGAGGTCACAGACGCGTCCGGCCACATCGCCGACGGCCCAACCCGCGAATCCGAATAGCCTTTCACCCACCATTCGAATAGTCATTATTGATAGGCTCCATTCAGGGTAATTGATTGGATCTCAGCTGCCACACCAATGGTCAACCAGAGAGCGAGGCGGACGGTGACAGCAGACCGCAGGCCAGAGCACGACTCCGGCCAAAAGCGTCGCGGCACGCGTTGCCGCGGCCACGGGCACGGGGACGGCACGGACACCGGTGGTGACACCGGTCATGGCGTGACTGGATGGGTTGTGGTGGCGATGATCCGGGTCGCGACGCTGGTGCTGTGCTATCTGATGGTGCTGGTCACGACGGTCAGGGTCATCCCAGTCACCGGTGTCTTCCTGTACGAGAACAGTGGGGTCGGGGCTGATACGCCGCTCAATGCCCAGATCACCTTCTGGCTGATCCCATTCTGCTTCTTGGTGCTCCTCATGCTCATCGCCGAGGTCACCGCGTTCAGGGCACTGTGGGCGCTGGGCAGCCACTGCACCGCGCGTATGAGACGGACCCGGCACACGGGGCCCCTGGGAGACATGGGGCCGGCACAGCGGACACGGCCGCAGGGGAGAAACCTCCCGCAGGTCAACCTGCCGAGGAGCGATGCACGGAGGGCGCGATGAGGATCGCCGGACTGAGGATGGGTGACGCGTGGGCCGGCCGGTTGCTGCGCGAGCGCGGTATCGAGACACGGCAGGAGTCCGACCGGGTCTGCGAGCTGGCGGTGCTGGTCGAGGAGATGACCTTGGGTCACCACGGCCCAGATCGCAACCATCGGCCCTATCTGCATCTGTCGGGTGAGCTCCGATCGGTCCGGCCGGTCGATGGAACCTGGGCCTACGGGATCAAGGAGGTGGTCTACTCCCCCGGTCTTGGTGAGCGGGTCGACGCCTTCTACGAGTTCGATGACACCCAACTGGGTGAACTGGTGACCAAGGGCTACTTCCTGCCGGGGTTCAGCCTGCCGAAGGAGATCATCGGGATCGAGTGGGAGCTTCCGGCCACGGTCGACACATTGGTCGTCGCGCCCGACCCGGCCGGCGCTGAGACCGATATCCCGTTGGTCTTCCTCGAGGTTCGCGACCTGAATGGCCTGGAGGTGACCATGGCCTCTTCCGGGTACGACGTCGCCGCCTACTTCCACGATCAGTCCGAGGCCCTGCTCGACCAGCGCGAGACGCCCTCCGCCCCCATGGCGCCACCGGCCAAGGAGTCCCGGATCAGAAGCGGCGACGCGGGCAGCCTGTTGAGCGGTGACCTCGCCGACGTTGGCGGACTTGGCGATCCGGGCATGGGCGATGGCGATCTCAGCGGTAGCGACCTCGGCGATGGCGACCTGGGCGACGGCGCTACTGCGGTGTCCGAGGAGCTCGTGGGAACCGCGTCGGGTGCGGACCTTGTGAGTGACTTCAGGCGGCAGCTTCAGGAGGCCGAGGAGGTGCTCGATCGTGAGGAGCTGGCCGCCCGGCGGCGGCGCGAGTCCGAGGCCGGCACCCTGGAGAACCTGTACGCCCAGAGGGTCGGGATGCAGATGTCGACGTCCCCGGAGACACTCTCTGTGACCATCGACCCCGCTGGCGCCACAGATGGTCGCGCGGTCAGCCCCGCTAGCGGCTCCGCGGATGTCGCCGCGAAGGACCCCGAGCGTGCGATCGAGCAGGATCCGGGCGATGAGCACGGTACTGACCTGGAGCTGTGACCTTCGGCCCAGGGCGGCACCCGCACTGGTGGGAGCTTGTGCGGGAGGTGCGGGGCGTCCGGGTGCTGCGGATGACCGTGTGAGACGGCCTCGGTGCGGTGAGTAGCGGTGGACTTGAAGCGGTCGGTCGTGGTGGTCAGTGAGTACACGATCAAGTCGCCGATCACCGGGGAGGGCAGCCGCGGGAGCTCTCCGGGCGCCTACGTGGAGCGGTACATGGCACGGGGGCTGGCGGTGGAGTCGCTCGCGCCTGTGCAGCGCTACCGCACCGATGACTTCATCATGCGGTACATGGCACGCGAGTCCGCGGTCGAGCGCGCGTTCACCAGGGGCGCGGTCAAGGACGAGATGCGCGCGGCGCAGGGCCGCGGCGGTGTCGCGTTCGGGTACGGGGCGGCCTCGCTCTCGGATGAGAGTCTGCGGGCGGCCAGCAAGGACATCCAGGCCTGGTTCGACGCCGGGCACACCGTGCTCAAGACGGTGATCAGCTTCGAGGAGGACTACCTGCGCCGACACGGGATCATCGAGGAGGACTTCCATTGCGAGCACCGGGGCGACTATCGCGGCCATATCGACCAAATGAAGCTGAGGCTGGCGATCATGCACGGCCTGAAGCGGATGGCCCAGGGCGCACGCGGCTCCGGCGGCTTCGACGACCTGCGCTACGTCGGGGTGATCCAGGTCGACACCAAGCAGGTCCACTGTCATCTCGCGATGGTCGACGCCGGGCGTGGTCGGCTCGCCGGCGACGGCACCCAGCGAGGCAAGCTCGACTCGGGCCACTTCTCCCGACTCAGGCGAGGCATCGATGCCTGGCTGGACGAGAAACAGACGGTGGCTCGACTCTCCTCCGCGGTCGGGTACGAGCGCCGCAACGTGACCACCTTCATCAAACGCTGGGCACACCAGATGATGCGGACCGAGGCACTCCCCCAGCTCCTGCTCGCCTGCCTGCCCGCCGACCGATCCTTGTGGCGGGCCGGCAGCCGGCGGATCGAGATGCGCAAGGCGGACCGGCTCGTGCGCGAGCTCGTCCTGGAGCAGCTGGAAGGCCCGGGCTCCCCGATGCCGGCGGCGATGGAGACGATCCGCGGCTACGCCGACCAACGCCGCGAGACCGATCGGTTGAGCGTTCGCGAATGGCGACGCCTCCTGGACCAGGGTCGCAACCAAGTGCTGGAGCGCGCTATCAACGGGGTCTACGGGCTCCTGCGCGCACTACCGCCCGACGAGTTCCGGATCCGCACCCCGATGCTCGAGGTGATGGGGATGGACTACCAGCACCTGGCCTCCCTGACTCAGAACACTGGGGCACAGAGCACCGGAGCACAGAGCACCGGGGCCGAGACCGCCACCGCAGCGCGCGCACCGGGGCACCCCGAGACCAACCTGACCACCCCCGCCGCCGCGGTCGACGACGGTGGCGGCGGCATCACCGAGCCTGGGGCCGGCGCGGGACTGCCGCGCGAGGACGATCTGGTCTCCTTCGGGTTTCGCCTCCGCAGCTACTCCTCGCGGCTTGAGCATCACCGCGACTGGCACCGCACCTACCGTGCCCTGGCCCGTGAGTGGGAGAAGGCCGACGTGGCCGGCGCGGCCGCGGCTGACTCGGTGCCGCTGTACGACTTCTACCGCTACGAGGCCGACTGGCACGCACGATGCATTGCCAAGTACACCCACTTCCTCCCGGTCGCGTCCGATCCGAGCGGCTTCTACGAGCAGCAGCAGGCGCTCGCCGAGTACGGTCAGCGGCTGCTCGCCCTGCGGGCGATGCGCGGGGATGCCTCCCTGCAGCGGATGAAGGATGCCGATGAGGCCGAGCGCCTGGGCCGGCAGATCTACGACCAGGCCGGAGGCCGTCTGCTCACCCAGGGTTCGGGCGGCCGGGCCGTCCTGGACGAACGGATCAGGACCATGGCAGGGGTCTATGACGACCGCCTCGAGGAGCTGCGCGAGAACCTGGCCGACGCCGGTCTCGTGCTCCGAATCACCAGGGCCGCTCCTCGAGGAGCCGAAACCAGCATGCCCGGCGGGCCAACCGTCCAAGAAGACGGATCCGAACCCGGCGAGGCAGGCGTATCGGATCATGATGGCCATGAGGGCGATGCGAGTGATGAACGCGGGCTCACGCTTGAGATCGAGCCAGGGGCTCGGTACGACTTCGATGACGTCAAGGGAATCGATCTGCACCATCTCGGCTACGACTTCACCAGCGACGTCGAGGTCGGAGACACGGCACGCGACACGTTCCTCGCCGTCACCGATGAACGGCGCCGACACCTGATCGCCGCCATGGAGTACCTGGAACGCACCAGACAGCGCGAGGTCATCGCGGATCTCCCGGTCGACGACGTCGCCGCCATGGTCCGCACCACCGCGGAGCTCGAAGACCACGCCGGCGAGACAGTTCACGACGGTGAGACGGTTCATGTCCTGCGGTCACGTCTGGCCGAGCTGCAGGCGCTGCCCGGTGGGCAGGCCCCGAGGTCGGCGGCCTCCAGCCTGGACAGTGACCTTGCCGTACGGCTACAGCGACGCATCGAAGACATCGTCCGAGGCGAGACCGGGACAGACCCCGCGGCCGCGGGTGGGGCGGCCGAAGATGTCGCGACCTACGAGACGGACTGAGCACGCTCCCTGGCAACCACCTCAGACCCTCCTCCATTCAGTGTGATTCTGCATGATTTTGGTAAGTCGTTGTGATTTTCACATGACCTACTTATGATCGAAGTCATTCGACCACTTGTCGAAGGCCATTCATGATCACGTCTGAATCGGTAAGGAAACCGGTCAGGATAGAGCAGAGGGGAAGATCATGGTTTCACTCAAGGGGGAGGGCGCGTTCCACGGCGTGAACCTCATCGCTGTCACGCACGAGAACAACGCCACCAAGGACGGTCGGACGCAGTACTTCGACGTCCAGGTCGACGCCCGCGACCGGCGCGGTGCCGACCAGACCAACCTTCACCTGGTCTCCGACCGGGTCGAGAAGGACGGTGTCACCCGCTATAACAACGGAGCCCCCTACCGGGCCTCCCAGTTCGAGGCGATCAAGGCCACCGCCGGCCCCAATAGCGAGCCGATTACCAACAAGGCCGGCGAGCCCATCGGGACCGCCTATGGCATCAAGGCCGACCTGATGCCCGCCGGCACCGGCAAGGGTCTGCTCATCAACACCCAGACGCTGGCCCAGTCGGACTTCAAGGTCGACCAGGACACGCTCGACCACCAGTTCGCCGCCATGAAGACCGCCAAGCAGGCCCGGGCCGCCGCAACGAACGAGGCCGAGGTGGCGGCTCAGGCCGAGGTCTCCTCGCCGGCCGAGCCGGCGGCACAGTCTGCCGCATTGGCGCAGGCCAACGCGGCCGAGCTCGAGCCGCAGGTCTGAGGAGACTCGAGACGCAGGTTTCAAGGCAGCCAACCACGGCGGTGGCGATCGCCGCGTCGGCTGTCCAGATCCGATACCCAGATCAGATGCATCGGCGGACCAGGGCGCGGGACATCACTCCACCCCTGGTTCGCCCCGTTTTGACGCGAGCGGCGACCCCGTTACCCGGTTGGCCGCCTGCAGGAGGGGTCAGGTGAGGGCGATGGTGCGACTCAATGGGAACGAGCGAACCGGGGTGAACCTGCTGGTCAGGACCACGCATCTCTATCAGCCACGCGATGCCCGCGGCGAAGACGGTCTGAGGCATCTGACAGCCCCGCCACCCGGGTACGAGAGCGGGGCGTGGGTGCGGCACGTCGAGATACAGGTCGATGCCCGCGACCCGCGAGGGCGGGGCCAGCGATGCCTGAGCCCGGTAGGTGGCCCACGCGAGCGTCGCGGCAACACGATCCCCTACACGGTCACAGGCATCGAGAGACTCCGGGCCGCCGGCCGGACCGATGGCCACAACCGTGTCCTCGGGACCGAGGAGTCCACCGAGATCATGGCCTTCAAGGCTGACCTGCTGTCCGGGACCCGGCACGGCGAGCTCGTCCCGATGCTGGCCACCGCGACCGCCTCGGACTACGCACTCAGCGAGCAGACCTGGCCCGAGCAGGACCTCGCCATGCAGGGCGCGATCGAGCGAGCAGCCAGACGTGACTCCACCGGCATGAGGATCGAGGCACCCGGTAGGCAGCTCCGGACCCACCCCGAGACCCAGCGCGAGCCCCGGTCCGGGAGCGAGGTCCAACTCGGCGCTCGGCGCGATGACCCGGTCGCACTGGGCCAGCTCATCTATCCCCACGCCGCCTCGCAGCTGCTCCGACATGGCGAGCACGACGTACGCCAGCACGAGGTGCGCCCGCCGGAGGCACGCCAGGAGGCCGCACGCGAGCAGGGTGCGCGAGACGAGGAGTGGTTCTCATTCTGACGGCAGACGATGCCCGACGGCCGCCAGATACAGGGGGCGATCTGATGGTGCCCTCCGCAGGGCGTCTCAACGCGGGCTATCCGTTGCTCGGTCGGCTGGCGGGTCCGTTGCGGTCTGCGCGGCGTGCGGTGGTGGGGCGTGAGCACGAGACCTCGCAGCTGTTGGCCGCGATGCGGCGCCCGGAGCTGTGCAACGCGCTGCTGTTGGGTGAGCCGGGCTCGGGCAAGACCACGCTCGTCCAGGGTCTGATGGTTGCCGACCCGAGCCGCCTCTACCTGGAGGTCGACCCGGCCCGGATGATCGCCGAGGCGGGCACGGCGGCGAAGATGGCGGCCCTGCTCAAGGGGTTCTTCGACGAGGCGGAGGCCTACGTCGGCGACGAGGGCCGCGAGCTGGTGCTGTTCGTCGACGAGTTCCACCAGATCGTCCAGCTCTCCCCCGCCGCGGTCGAGGCCATCAAGTCCGTGCTGGCCGGCTCCGGGACCCGCGGTATCCGCATCATCGCAGCGACCACCTACGACGACTTCCACCACCACCTCTCCCCCAACCAGGCCCTGGTCGAACGGCTGCAGCGGATCAACCTCTCCCCACCCGACCAGGCCACCTGCGTTCGGATCCTGTCGGGCATGGCCGAGCACTACGGTGTGGCCGCCCAGTTCCGCGACGACCACATCTTTCGACTGATCCACGACTACACCGAGCGCTACGTGCCCGCCTCCTCCCAGCCCCGCAAGTCGATCCTCGTGCTCGATGCCATGGTGGGCTGGCACCGCGAGACCAACCGGGCGCTGGACAAGTCACTGCTGGCCGAGGTGCTGCGGGAGTCGACCGGGGTCAACGTCGCCTTCGACGTCGAGGCCGTCTCGATCAAGTCCCAGCTCGACGCGACCGTGTTCAGCCAGGACCTGGCCACCTCGGTGATCGCGCGCCGGCTGCAGCTGTGCGTGGCCGACCTCAACGACCCCAGCCGGCCGATGACCTCGCTGCTGTTCAGCGGCAGCACCGGCGTGGGCAAGACCGAGACCGTCAAGCAGCTGGCACGGATCCTGTTCGGCGATGACCAGCGTCACCTGATCCGGTTCGACATGACCGAGTTCGCCTCCGACGACACCCTCACCCTGTTCCGCTCCGAGCTCACCCGCAAGGTCTGGGACCGCCCGCACGCGGTCCTACTCTTCGACGAGATCGAAAAGGCGTCCGCGCTGGTCACCCGTGTGCTGCTCCAGGTCCTCGACGACGCTCGCCTCAGCGACGAGAACAACCGCGAGGTCTCCTTCCTCAACACCTACATCGTGTTGACCACGAACGCTGGCTCGGAGATCTACTCCACCATCGCCCAGTACGAAGCCGACGACACCGGATCCGGCCAGCGGCTGCACAAGTACGAGAAGCTGATCAGGCATTCACTCTCGACAACCGCCGCGGAGAACCGGTTCCCGCCCGAGCTCCTCGGCCGCATCGACGGGATCGTCCCGTTCCAGCCGCTCTCACGGGCCACCCAGAACACGATCATCTCCCACAAGCTGCAAGCGCTGCGGCGCGAGGTGATGACGAAACACAACGTGCGCCTCGACATCTCCACGAAGGTGCTGCAGTACCTGGTCGAGGACAAGGGCGATACCGACTCAGATGCAGGAGGCGCCCGCACCGCGGTGGCAAGGATGAACGACGAGGTCACCACCGCGGTGGCCGCCTTCATCAACACCCACCCGACACAGCGGATGATCCGAGTCGACGTCGAAGGCGAACTCGCCTCAGACCACAAGACGCTACTGCACGGTGACGCCCACATCGTCGTCTCCCCGAGCCGATGACGAGCAGCCCGATGACAGCAGCCCCGTCTACCGCACCCGTTTCGCCCAGCGTCGCCGCGGGCAACCCACGGACGCCCGGTCGCCACGGACGCCCGGTCGCCCCGGACGACGCGCCGCCGGACCTGCCGGGCGCTCCCCCGGCGACACAGCGTCATAGTGCCGGCGCCCCGTGCCGTTCGTGGTCACAGGGGTTCACGGCATCGTCGCGAATGCGGCCTGCACCTGCGTGCGTCGGGTGGTCCACCAATGCAGGAGCCGTTCGGCGGGAAGGAAGAGGTGGTCACAGGAGGGGTCGTTGCGGTCGTAGTGGAAGACGAGGTGCCAGTAGTCCGACACGCGTTTCCACCACAACCGCTCGACTGCGTCGGCCAGAGCTGGCACCGAGATCGGCACGACCGAGCGGTAGCCCGCGACGAACTTCGCGGTCCGCGCCAGGTCGAGCGCGCCGTCGTCGCTCGCGAACTGCACGGTGGCGGTGCGGGCGACCTCCTCCCCGAGCGGTCGGATGCGGATGCGGTCCCAGTCGATCACACCGACCACCGTGGCATCGCGCCACAGGACGTTGCACTGTTGCAGATCGCCGTGGGTCCAGCCGATCGGACCGGCCGCGATCGCGCTTCCGGGGCGCTCACCGTCGCAGGTGTCCAGCAACCTTTTGCGCTCGTGCAGGACCCTGACTGCATCGGTGTCGAAGGCCCTCGGGTGCTCAAGGGAGGCGATCCGGGCCAGGAGTCGGTCCGCTTCAGCACGGGCCGCGGCACCGGTCGTCACCGGAGGGGCCATCGGCAGGGATGCGGGCGGTAGGAGAGGTGCGAGGCGCTTGCTGTTCAACTGGCGGTGGATAACGCTCAATGCAACACCGAGGTCGGCGGCCTGGCCCTCACTGAGCGCTGTCCCTGGCAGGTGGTCACCTTCGATCCATGGGATCAGGCAGTAGGAGCGCCCGTCGACCTCTGCCACGGTCTCTCCACCGGAGGTGAGCCACGGGGGCCTGGCCGGAGTGGCCCCATCGGCCAGTTCGGAGAGCACCGCGAGGTTGCGCCGGGCAACGGAGGGCGCCACGTCGCGCAGCCGCTTCAACGCGAAGACTCCCGCGACGGTCTCAACCCGCCAGTTGTCGTTCATCAGGCCAGAGGGCAGGAAACGACACGACCAGACCTCACCCAGGCCGAAGGACTCGCACAGGGCCGCCAGGTCGTGCGCGACGTCCGGACGGCGCGAACTGGCGGCGTGGTCGATCGGCTCCATCTCGCACCAGGTTAGTTTGCTGGCGACCCGGCGCCATGGCACCACGCACGTGGACAGCCGACACCCTGGCCGAGCCGCGAGGTGGGCCGACACGGTGAAGCGTCCTCGCCTCGCCACCGGCCGACTACCAGGACTAACGGAATCGAGACCTTGCCGACTCCGAGGACCCTGCGCGGCCGCGGCTCGCCAGCGACCGTGGCCAGGACTCACCCGAGACGACCAACCAACAAAGATCATTCACGCGACCATTTAAAGATGATTCGGGCGTTATCATCGTGTCTTATTGGTAACGAGACCGAATCGTCGTCATCAAAGGTTGTTGGCGGTTGTTCGGTCCCGGCTCGTGACAGATCACCTCAAGACAGGGGAATGGGTCCGATGGCACTGTTCAGCGGCTCGAAACAGAAGGCGAGGCCGAGGAAGCCTGAGCGGCTGCTGTCCTCGGTAGTGCGCGAGACGACCGTCCCCGCTGCGGTTGAGCTGTTGCGCTGCAACCAGCGCTTCGTCTTCCCCAACGGCAGCTCCTGGGCGTGTCTCCTGCTCAAGTCGGACGCGATCGGTGGCCTCTCACGCCAGCACGGCCGCGACGAGGCCAAGGGCTCGATCATCGAGTTGATCGACTCCGATCAGATCCAGACCGTCGCCACCGCGGAGATGCTGGCCGAGGAGATCTTCGGGATCATCCCGACTCCGCAGACTTTGGAGCGGATGGGCGAGTTCTCTCTCCTCACTGGCGCCACCTATGCCTGGGCGGTCCTGCGTACAGATCCGACCGACCCGCACCAGATCATCATCAACATCGCGGGTGGGGCCACCTTCACCCAGGCCGAGCAGGTCGAGGCAGGCACGCTCAGCCTCGAGGCAGCCGTCGGCGCCCAGGCCTGGGTCGACAACGGCGGCAACAGCACCGCGCCCCACCGACCCGGCGGGGACGCCGGAGCCGATTGGGTCGGCCCGGACACCGAGGAGTTCAACGGAGTCCTCCACGAGAGCCCCAACGAAGCAGACCCCGACGAGGACCTCGGCTCGGACTCCGGCTCGGACTCCGGGGCCGATTTCGATGAGGAACGGCCGGTCTTCTCATCTGACGCCGGGCACATCGAAGCCAGGCCCGATGCCAGCACACACGACGGCGGCGAGGCGGGCTTCGACGAGGACAGTGACGATGACGCCGAAGAGGAGAGCGCCGAGGAGAACGGCGGGGATCCGGAGGCGCTCGTGGATGAGCAGCAGGTCCAGGTCGCGATCGCACGACGGTTCCTCAGCGACGACCTCGACCTCAAGATCGGGTTGGAGGAGTTCAACGCGATCTTCGACCTAACCCCACCTGGCACTCAGATCGGGACACCCGAGGGCCTGACCGGGTGGCTCGGGGAACAGGTGGCTCAGGCGGTTCGCCAGGCCAACGCCGCGCTGGCCCATCGCCGCGAGACTCATCGCCTAGAGCTGCGGAGCCTGTATGTGAAGCTGATGAGCCAGCACCTGGAGTGGGTCAGCTCCGCGGTGTCCACCTCAGGCGAGGGCTCGACCTACGAGAAGCTCAGCCACAGGGCACAAGCCGAGCGTGAAGCCGCACTGGACTCGTCCGCCGACCGGGTGCGGGAGGTCCACGACAAGATCCGTGCCGACTTCGAGACCGAGGTCCAAGCGGTCGCTGATCGAGCGGCCCGCCACGCCGAGGGCCTCTTCCGCGACAAGCAACGCGGACGCCTGGAGCGTCAGCTCCTCGAGGCCGGCACGAACCTGGCCAGGCTCGACGAGGACGCCCACACCCAGGCTCAGATACGGATCCGCGAGCTCCGCAGGCGCGACGCCCAGGTGAAGGTCGAGGTCGGCCGGACCAGGGTGCTCGCCGTGATCGGTGACGAGCAGACCAAGCAACTGGCCGCCGAGGAGGAGCTGCTGGCGCAGTGGAGCCAGGAGATCTTGCGGATCGTCGATGAGAACCGTAAGGCCGACATCAGCCGGGCCCAGAGTCTGGCCGAGGATCTGGAGCGTAGGGACACGATCAGCACGCTCGAGGCCGAACACGCTCAGAGGCTGAACCGGCTCGAGGCGACTCATGCCGACCACGTCCGGCAGCTGGAGGAGCGTCTGGAGGCGGCGCGGCGCGAGGCGAGCGCCCGAGCGGAGGCTCTGACCGCCGAGTGGCGGGGTCGCGTGGAGCTGGAGACCGCGAAGGCGGCAGCCGAGATCAGCCGCAGCGGTCATCTCATCAACGAGCTGAACGCGCTGAAGGCCGACTCCGAGTCCCGGCTGCAGCGACGCGAGGCCGAGCTTCAAGCCGACAAGGAGTCCTACGCCACAGAGCTGGAGCGCGCCGGAAAGATCCAGTCGCGATCCAACAAGGTCATGACCGTGCTGATCGTCGCCATGGCACTGGCGGCCTTCCTCCTCGGCGCGGTCTTCGGCGTCGCTCTCGTCGTCAGCTGAAGCTGCCGGAGCGCTCAGGCGGGTCGCCCTCCACTCCCCCGGCGGCTTCACCGCAGGCCAGGCGAGGTGCCCCGCTGAAGCGCCCGAGTCCCGGCCACCTCATCACGTACGCCTGGCTCGTGTCGCCTCCCTTGACTCGATTGCTCAGGCCCCACGCACGCAGGAGGGATATCCACGATGGGCAGCAAGCGCAGGGCCGCACGACCGAAGGCGACCAGCTGGGACAAGGTCTCTGCCCAGGAGACCGACCAGACCCTCGCCCACCGCGACGTCTACGAAGGACAGCAGCTCGACCGCGGCAAGATCGCCGCCACCAGGGCCAAGACCCCACGCATGATCGTTGCCGTCGCCATCGGTGTGATCGCGTTCCTGATCGCATGGATCGCCTACTCCCTGCTCGCCACGGCCCTCGGCGCCCTCAGCGACGAGCTCGAGGACATGGGTACCCAGAACCGCACAGGTCAGGGTTCGCCCCGGTCGACCTACTACGTGAGCGCCACTCGCAGCGGTGAGGGTGGGGTCCCCCAGATCTGCTATCGGCCCGTCGACCAGGACGGTCGCCCCGTCGGCACCAAGTGCTACCGCTCCCGGACCCAGGTCCCGGTGCCTGCCTGGTACCGGGCCCAACAGCAGGAGACGCCGACCGACAAGGGCAACGGCCACGGTAGCGGGGGTGATCGAAGCTCCCCGGGCGGTCGCGGTGACGGCGGGGAGGGCGCGGTGCGGCGTGGGCTGGTCTCGGTGAGCGGGTTCAAGCTGCTCACGAGTCTCGGGGCCGGTGGTCTCGCCGGTCTGTCCCTGGGGTCGTGGCTGTCGCGTCGGGTCGACTCCGAGAACCTGATGAACGACACCACCGACATCAACCAGCACCACAACGACCAGCACATCGCACTGCCCGAGGAGGTCCAGCGCCAGTTCGACTGGTTCCCCGACGCAGGTGCACACTCCTCGATCCAGGTCAGCTCGATGATCAGCCACGCCATGCTCCTCAACAAGGGCCTGGACCGCACCCGGCTGGCACGCCACGCGTCCGGTGATATCCGCGACGAGGACGGCGACCTGATCGCCCACAGGGGTGAGATGCTCACCGACGCCGAGGGTGAGCCGATCCTGGCGAGCGCGCCGATGATCGATGAGGCCTTCGGCACCGACCTCTTCGACGCCTCCGGTCTCCCGCAGGACAAGCGCCTGCGCAAGCGCTATGACACCACCAAGATCCCGTACAACCCCAAGAACGCCGACCGTAACAAGCTCGGCGGCTATGACCGCGTCTGCGACCTGATCAACAAGGACTGGTCCCTTCCCTGCTACGAGGTCCAGCGACCCGCTGGTGCCTACATCGTCGACACCTCCCCGGTGAACACGATGGTGCTGGCCATCACCCGCGCGGGAAAGGGTCAGACCTACATCGAGCCGATGCTCGACATGTGGTCGCGGGAGAAGAAGCCATCGAACATGGTGATCAACGACCCCAAGGGCGAGCTCTTGGTCAAGAACTACGTCCCGTTCTCCCGACGGGGGTATGAGGTCGTTCAGTTCAACCTCATCAACGCGATGAAGACCGACATCTACAACCCGCTCGGGATGGCCGCGGAGGCCGCCCGCGAGGGCGACTCGGCCAAGTGCGCCCTGTACGTGGAGAACATCGCCGACGTCTTTTTCCCCCTCGACGGCGCCGAGGACCCGGTGTGGCCCAACGCCGCCAACAACGCCTTCAAGCGCGCCGCCTACGGGCTCATCGACTTCTACCTCGAAGAAGAGCGCGAGATGCGCGAGCACGCTGCTGCCACCGGGATGGACCCCGAGACACTCGAGGCCAACCTCGACGACATGTGGGGCAAGGTCACCCTCTACAACTGCTACCAGCTCTTCGTGCAGCTGACCTCGAAGAAGCTCAAGTCCCCCATCGCCGACCTGGAACGCCGCATCAAGGCCGGCGAATACGACCACCGCACACCTGAGGGCGCGATTGGTTCCGAGGGCGGTGTCGGGACCGGTGCCCCTGGTGGCGTGAATCAGGAGGCCATCGACGAGGCCCGGGCGGTGGCGGAGCGCCAGGAGTTCCTGTGGGAGGGCAAGGGCGAGCAGGACATGCTCACGCTCTTCTTCAACGCCACCGAGGCGTTGCCGACCAACACGATGCGCACTCTGATCGCGAACGCCAACAACGCCCTGCGGGCCATGGCCGGTGCGGAGAAGATGCTCGCCTCGGTCTACGGGATTGCGATCACTGCCATGTCGTTCTTCACCGATCCGACCATCTCCACCCTCACCTCCGGGACCCCCTCACAAAACGCCGACCTGGGCGGGCTGAGCTTCCCTCGGCGGCTGGGTGTCCGGTTCGCGGCCGACTTCCTCAAGCGCAACCACCTCATCGGCCAGCAGGCGCTGTGGCGCGCCTACGCCGACCCGGAGTTCACCCGGGACCTCGGTGCGGACTTCGAGCACTCCGACATCGTCTCGCGCGAGGGCTGGGCCCGGTACTACTTCAAGGGCATCTTCCCCGCCGAGCAGGCCTGGCTGAAGCTCGAGCTGGTCAACCCAGCGACCGGGATGCTGGTACGCACCTTCCGCTTCCACTTCAAGAAGGGCTACCAGACCTCACTCAACGGCCGCCACTACGTCCTCGAGCCCGTCACCGGCAAGAAGATCGTCAAGAACGGCGTCCTGCGCGAACTGATCCCCGAACGACACAACCGGCGCAACAACCCCGAAGGCGCGAGCAGCGCGAACCAGACCAGCGCGACGAGCAGGGACGGCGACGTCGGCGAGAGCGATCGGACCATTGGGGCTGCCGAGACCAGCGAGGTTTCCGGCTCCGGCTATGAGCCGGGCGACACCCTCTATCCGCACACCAGGTTGGTGAACATGCGCAACCCGGAGAAGGTCACCACGCGCTCGCGTGCGATCACCCAGACGATGGTGCGCTACTCCGAGGCACCCAAGGCCGTCTTCTTGGTCACCCCGCCGCACCTGATGAAGTACGCCAAGCTGATCTTGATCCTGGTCAAGCAGCTGGTCGACCTCAACTTCGACAAGTCCTACATGACCAAGACCTCACAGAAACCGCTGTACCGGACCCGGTTCATGCTCGACGAGCTCGGCAACCTGCAGTCCGAAGGCCATGGCATCGCCGGGTTCGAGACGATGCTCTCGATCGGCCTGGGCCAGGAGCAGCAATTCACCCTGATCCTGCAGACACTGCAACAGCTGCGTGATGTCTACGGGGAGTCGGTGGACAAGATCGTCCAGGGCAACACCTCCAACATCGTCTTCCTCAAGTCCACCGACGACACCATGATCGAGACCCTGGAGAAGATGTCCGGCAAGCGGCACCGGACCTACCGCAAGTCCAAGCAGGTCACCCAGAACCTCGACCAGGTCATCCACAAGACCGACGGCCGGGTCATTTACACCATGGAGACCGTCGAGGAGCCCGTCATCTCCTACAACGACATGGCCTTCATCCCACCTAACAACTCCGTCGTCTTCCGAGCCGGGGACGCCCCGGTGTGGAACCGCAACGAGACCATCCTGCCGATGATGTGGAAGCTCGGCGGCAACAAGATCGTCCACCCGGGCCACGACTACTCCCTGCAGACCATCCCAACACTGTCCACGGCCCTCGACTTCGACGTACGCCGCAACCAGCCCAACTTCATCGCAATGCTCGACAAACGCCTGGCTCAAGCCGTCTGCGCCGGCGACGCCAAACTGCTCTACAGCAGCGCACATGGCTACACCAGCTTCGACATCGAGCGCCTCGACCCCGACGTCTACGCCGACGAGGTCATGGAGATCATCGGATCGATGACCGCCGAGGAGACCCACCACGAGGTCTCCGAGGCAACCATCCTCGACGCCGACGACTTCGCCGCCAGGATGTGCAGCGACCCGGACGCCTTCGTGGACAACATCGCCGTGGCCACCGAAGTCGCCGAACGAGCCGCCCGCCAGGCCCAGATGGCCCGACCGCTCTACGCCGAGGGCCTCATCTCCCCCGACATGCTGATCCATCCCGACGGCACCGCCAAGACCGGCGCATTGGCCAAGGAGATCGCCGAGGCCTACCGCCGCTGCATCGTCGACCTGGAACGCGACACCGACCACTTCAGCCTCGGCGGCGACGGAGAGCTACGCAGCGCCGACGGCACCCACACCTACATCACCACCATCCGATCCGACGCGCTGCGCACCGCCCTCGACAAACTCCACCGCGCCGGCAGCGATCCCGGGACCCGCGTCTACGCCGAGACAGAGACCGACGGGACCGGCGGGAGCGAGGGGCCCGGCCGGATCGGTTTCGGAGACCTCAACACCATGAGCACCATCGAGATCCACCCCGACCTCTACACCTACCTCGCCTCATTGCCCACCTGGGAACACCTTGCCAGCGGCCGGTTCGACCGCGCCATGGCCGTCGAGATCCGCAACAACAGCTGACGCCACATCGCTGCAAACAGCGTCCGCCGCGAACGACCCGATCGCGATGCGAGCCCAGAAGCGACCGTGCCGACAGAGCGCCTCCCCCGAACTCGCAGTCATCATGAAATCAACCCGCGGGAAGTGATGCAAAGGACCCTAACGATCATTCATCTCGCCATTCTCTGGCAAAATCACAGCACTCATGCTTACCCTGTGATTATCACACTGCTCTCCATCTGGAGGAAGAGACCACATGAGGACCGACGCCGCCTACCAGGGCTACTTCCGCGAGTACCTCTTCCACCAGACAGTCCACCGGGCACGACGCGAGAGCGGTCAGCGGATCCCGATCTCCCAGGCCCGCGCCATCAACGCCTCGATCCTGCGCCGGATGACCGAGGGCGAGGCCCATTCCCAAGCCTCAGAACAACGGCAGGACGGACAGCCGGGCCAGCAGGAGCAAGAAGGGCAGCAGGTTCCGTATCTGCGGATCGTCGATGAGGAGATGGCGGCCTCGGTGCCGGGCTACACCGCCCAGTTCGGCGACCACACCCCCGCCGACGTCGAGTGCCAGCGGATCTGGCGGGACTACTTGCAGATGACCGGGATCGCGAAACAGGCTGCTTGGAAGTCGCCGGTAGTGCCGATCAGTCCCTATGACCCGCTGTGGGCCCATCGCGCGACCATGCGGCGTGGCGGGACCGCACTGAGCTATCTGCATGCCTCCGCGATCGAGCGTGCCTGCGGTGGTGCCCTCGGCGAGATCCACTCCAACGCGTTGGGTGAGCTGCAGATGTGGCGGATCAGTGGCCGGACGCGGGAGCGGACCGGGTCCGCGATGACCCACGAGGATGCCTGCGGTCTGTCGGTCCTCATGGACAAGATGAGCCAACGCGAGTATCAGCAGGTTCGGGACTGGGTCATCGAAGGCGGGCGCGACCCCCGCACCGGTGAGATCGACCCCACCAGGTTCATGGGTCCGGCCGCGGTGGCACGGTCGGTCGCCGTGCTCGAGGAGCTGCAGCGCCAAGGGGTCGGCTACCAGGTCCTGCGCGATCTCAACCCGGGCCAGATCAAGGCCAAGATCACCGCGACCGGTATCGACATCCGGCTCACCGAGACCTGTGAGAACCAGCGCTTCGCCGGCGCCCGCATCTACGACAACGGGATCGAAGTGTCCTACTCCACCAACTATCGGGGAACCAGCAACCGAAACGGCAGCAGACAAGGCGGCACCGGCAGCGCGAACGTGGAGAACAAGTCGGCCGGCTACGTCCCCACTCCCAGCGAGGCGGTCGACCTGCTCCGGTTCGCACAGGGCAAGCCGGTGCCCCGCGGCGACCGTCCGGAGCTGATGATCGGCGAGCCCGCCACCCACACCGAGCCGACCTGGGACAAACGCACCCGTGGCTGGCGCCCGCGTGAGTACCAAGACAGCTACCACAGCGGCCGAGAGTCCACCTATGTCGTCAAAGACTACGAGACCGGCGGCCAGATCCCCGACGGCGCGAAGGTCACGATCCGCCGCAACGCGAAGAACCGCGGCCTGGGCTGGTACTTCTCCAACACCGAGAAGGCCAGCGAGTACCTGGACGAGGCGGTACGCAGCGCCCGGAGCAACGTCGAAGCCGCCCTCGACGTCGAAGGCCTGATCGGAACCTGGGAGAGATTCCTCGAGGAGACCACGGCCGCTGGCAATCACCTCAGCCAGATCGATCCTGCCCAGTGGCCGGTGCCAGCCTACTCCGTCGAGCCCGAGATCGCCGCCATCCAGCGTGCCTACTGGGATGTGCTGACCGGGGAGAGGGAGAGCCTCCTGCGGCCAGGGGCGAGCCCTGAGGACTACCTGGCCTCCGATGGCGAGGTCGGCACCGCGGTCTACCTCGGCACCGAGGCCGAGAAGATCCGCGACCACGCCGACGACGTCCTCGAGGAGCTGATCGGGACCTTCGACCCGGTCTACCGCGAGGTCGAGGGCGAGTTCGGCAGCGAGTTCGTGGAGAAGCGCTTCGACCCGGCCCGCGTCGCCAAGTACATGACCTCCGAGGCCGGCCAATGGGGCAACATGGACTCCCTGGCCGCTGCCCTGCGCAAGCTCGAGGTCGGCCCCGAGGAGCTGCTCGGGACCGGGTTCAACAGCACGAGGATGCGTGACCGGCTCATCCGGTTCGACCCCGACACCGCCATCGACCTCGACCCCGCCCATCCCGACGCGTTCCTGGCCCGGATCGGGACCGTGGTGCGCGACGCGGTCAACCGGCACGGCGCACACCTGACCAGCCTCAAGATCGACGACCAAGGGGTGATCGCCTGGCGGGCCGACAAGCTAGCCCGGACCGGCACCACGACCGCGGTGAGCGGCGAGATCGGCCAGGTCTTCTCCCCCGGTGACCATGGCGAGATCCTGACCCGATTCATCTCGGGCCAGAACGCGCTGATCGTGCCCGGCTACGAGGCCCGGATTACCGCGCCGGCCCCCGGTGAGAGTCGTTCGGTCGAGGAGCGCACCCGACTACGCGGGTACGAGCAGGTCCTGACCGACCAGATCGAGTATCAGATCAGCGCAGACATGGTCTCAGGGCGCAGCGAAGTCGGAGAGGGCGCCTCGCTCAACCCGCTCTACTCCAAGCTCTACGGCACCAAACACCCGATCGACTACCTCGAACGCGCCAGGACTCAGCCCGCCACCACAGGCCCGAGTGGCGTGGAGGAACGCGCGATGGGGTCGCCTGGCCTGGATCCGTGGGTCGAGGCAACCGTGGCTACCGAGGCACGCAGGGTGCGCTACCCCAACGCGATCCGCGAGGGCTCCACGGTCTATGCCGAGTACCACGCGATGTTCGAGGATGAAGACCCTGCTGACGACAACCACTTCGACGCCTGGCGGCTCACCGGCGGGCGCAACATGGCGGTCTTGTCCGGGACCGACGCGGACGGGAACCCGGCACCGGCCGGCTACTTCGACCCGGTCATGACCGGCGGATCCACCAACCAGGGCCTCATCCGCTACCTCACCGCCGACGCGGTGGTCAACGACGACGGCACCATCACCCCTGGCGGCCCCGACAGCCGGGCACCGCTGATGGCCATGCATGAGCTCGACTCGGTCCGCTTCGACCCCTTCGACCGCCAGCAGATGACCGCGACCACCCTGATGCAGTCCGCCAAGGTCACCGAACCCACCGGGGTCGCGATGATGACCTTCGGCGGCTGGACCGCCGATGACCCGATCGTGGTCAGCACAGCCTTCGCCGAATCCAACCCGATCCGTGGCTCCGACGGCCACCTGCGCGCGCTCATGCCCGGCGACAAGCTCTCCGACCTGCACGGCAACAAGGGCGTGGTCTCCCTCATCGTCGACCCGGACATGGACGCTGCCGAGGCCGCCGCCCAAGACATCTCCTCCGAGGTCGCAGCGTTCGCGGCCAACCCCGAGATGGACGTAGTGATGAGCCCGTTCAGTCTCATCTCCAGGCGCAACGCCGGAGCCGCCCGTGAGCTCATCGACCAGCACGACTCAGCCAAGGCCGACCTTAAAGACCCCCACGGCAACGTACTCACCGCTGGTGCGATCGCGCCGATGCGGTTCATCGTCACGCACATGGCGGTCGATGAGAAGACCAAGGTGTACGACGAGGAGGCCACCCAAGCCGGCCGAGGCCGGCGCGCCAGCTCCCAGCTCGCCTGGGCCCTCGGGTCCCAAGGCTGCGAAGCCGTCCTGCGCGAGTTCTACGGCCACAACGGCGCCGCCGAGGCCAGCTTCCGCGAGCTCCTGCTCACCGTCGGCCTCGACATGGACGCCACGGGCACCCTGCGCGTGATCGGCCGGCGCACCATCGACGACCCATCCGAGCAACCTTCCGGGCAACCTTCCGGGCAACCTGCGGAGCAGGCACAGGTTCTCGGGGCGGTCAGCTCTCGGCCCGATCGGCGTGTCTTCGAGATGCCCGAGCTGATCTTGACTTCGAGGGACACCCTCAACACCTCGGCGATGCGTCGTGGCTTCGGAGAGCTCATCGGCGATAGGGGCGGCTACTTGGAGATCCCCTTCCCTCTCACCTACCCCACCGGCCAGGAGACCGAGATCCAGCACGTCCCCGGCACCCGCACCGGCACCGGCACCGGCGCTGGCGCTGGCGCTGGCACGGGGACCCGTGCGGGCGCGGGGGTCGGCGAGTTTGGGCATCTGTCCTACCGGCTGCCGATCATGAGCTCGCACCTGCGCTCGGGCCAGGACTTCGAGGACGGCACCTCCAGCACCCACGACTACACCAGCCGCTACCTCGACCTGTTCGAGGAGGCTTGCCGCTACCGGCATCTGCGCAACCAGCTCGATGACCCGCAGCTGAGCGCGAGCCGGCTCGATGCCCTCGAGACCGACATGGCCAAGTGCCGGGCCAAGGCCCAGCAGAAGTTCACCTCGATCACCAACGACCTGTCCGCCCGCGTCTTCTCCGGGAAGAGAAACATCTTCAAGGAGGGCCTGATGGCCTCCCGGCTCCCGGACTCAGCCACCGCCGTGTGGACTTCCGACCCACGCCTGGACATCGACCAGGTCGCGATCGGCCCGCGGATGGCCCAGACTCTCGGGCTGCGCGAGGGCGACCACGCCCTCATCTGGCGCGATCCGGTGCTGCGCGATGCCGGCGTGCGCTACCTACGCGTGGCGATCGATGAGCGGCTGGTCGGGATCGCCATCAATCCCGTCATCGACGCGGGCTTCGACGGCGACTTCGACGGCGACTCGGTCGCCGTGGTCAGGCTCCACAGCGCCGCGGCGGTCACGGAGGCATGGGAACGACTCAGCACGCACGCCAACCTGCTCGACCTCGGCCGACGCGACCCCACCACCGGCCTGCACCCGTTGGCGATGCACAACTCCCTCGACACCAAGGTCGGTCACCACTACGACACTGAGGCCGCCGACGAGTTCGAGAACGGGTTCATGCGAGAGGCCAACCGTGTCCACTTCAACCCCGAACCCGGCGAGGACGTGACCGTCTCCGCCCTCGATATCGTCGAACAGCTCAGCGACCACTACCGCGGCGTCCAGCGCAGTCAGTTCGGGCACGCCCTGTCCTTCACCGACGCCACAGCACATGTCGACTCCGTACGCGAGGTCTGCGTCACCACCGGCGCCAAGGGCAGCGAGCGCAAGCTCGCCGACTACGCCCGCTACCTCGGCTACAGCTCCGCCCCCGCCACCGGCTCCCCGACCGGCAACCCGACCGGCAACCCGACCGGGCCGGCGAGAGGAGCTGCGACCGGAGCTGTAACAGGAGCTGCAACCGGGGCGGCGGTAGGTGTCCGCACAGACCTTGCAGCTCCGGGAATCACCACGGCCGACCAGCGAGATTCGATGTACTCGACCGCGGTGAAGTCCTTCGGTACCGGTGTGGCCGGCATGTTCTCCCAGCGGGCCGTGCGCGCGCTGCGCAACAACGACCTGAAGGCGGTCCTGGAGCTCACCTACCCGGTCACCCAGTCGATCCTGCAGGCCAAGCACGACGCCTCCGAGGCGCGCCACAAGTACACCACCCTCCTCGGGACCGGGCGGGACCTGTGGCGTGGACGGCTCATGGAGCGCAGCGAGGACAGCGGCCGATGGAAGGTGGTCCGTGACGATGCCGGCGAACCGGTTCAGGCCAGCGCCGAGCAGTGGAAGCGCCAGTTCGTCGACTTCTACACCTCGACCGACGGGTTCAACGTCGCGCTCAATCCCACCTATGTCGACCGGGTCGCGACCGCGCTGGCTGATGAGACCGGGACCATGCGCAACCTCGAGGAGGATGAGATCCCCGGCAGCTCCCTGATGGACCGCCAGGCCTACGGCGGCGACCTGTCCACGCTCATCAAGGCCGCCGAACGAGCCGAGAACGTCTTCGACGGCACCTGGAACGAGAGGTTCTGCTCCCACGCCACCCGCACCCAACGACAGCTGAGCACAGCCCGAGCCAGGGCGGGAAAGGTCAACAGCATCGACGACCTCGTCCGACTCAGGTCCCTGCAACCGTCCATCGCGACCGACGTTCTCAAGCTCGACACGATCGCCGACCACGACGCCGCAGCCCGGGCCCGCGGCTCCAACAACCGCTCGCCCTTGGCCGTGGCTGTCGACCGACGCCCCGAACGCGACCCCGAACGCAACCCCGGGCCCGCCGTGGCCTACAGGTCGACCACAGTGCTCGCCGAGCCAGCGCCGACGAATCTGACAAGCGCGTCCGGTGTACACGACGGCCCTCGGCCCGACGCCGAGCACGGAAACGGGCCCTACAACGAGGACGAGTACGAGCTGTGAGCACGAGCTCACGCGAGGAGGTACGTGATGGCGCGAGGACGGGGAACCAAGGCCTTCAGCAGCGAGCCGGTCGATCCCAATGAGGACTTCGACGGAGTTACCGTCGACGGCGAGGTCCTCGACGATGCCGCGAACAACACCGATTGGGAGGTCCCGAGAGCCGGCCGTCGCCGTCGCGGACATGACGGGCCGAGCGCGTCGCAGCGCGCCCGGGACTACTTCCGTTCCTCCCGCGCCGGATCCGGCGCACGACAGGCCCGTCAGCAGGAGCGTGCCACGCACCGGGCGCGGGCAGCCGAGGAGGCCGCTACCCAGAGCGAGCGTGACCAGTTGCTGCGGCTGCGCGAGGATGTTCGTGCGGCTGGAGTCACCTACATGCAGTCGCTGAGCGAGGCCAATATCCTGGTTCCCGGTTTCACCGACGACGAGCGCGCCGAGAAGGTCTCCGAACTCCACCAAGCCTACACGACCATGATGATGTTCTCCTGCCTGCGACCGCTCAAGGCCGGCGTGAACGCACGATCGGTGCTGCAGGCAGCCGGGATGATGAGCAGCCTGTGGCTGATGTCGCCAGCGTTCCGCAACCAGGTCGGCGAGTACCGCGAGACCCTGCGTGAGCGGATCAACGAACGCCTCGACATGCGCGCACTCGCCGAACTGGAGGCGCATCACGACGGAGCCGGGCTGCGACGCAAGTGGGCAATGCGGCTACGCGACATCGAGTACCGCCAACGCGGCCACCGCCACCCCTTCACCGCCGAATCCGCAGGCATGACACTGATCGCGCTCAGCGAGAACGCCTTCGAACGCATCCACGCCGACGGGTCCGACATCGGCCAGATCCTCAAGTCACACCGAGCCCTGATCGAACGGGTCTACTCCCAGGCCGAGGAGGACGGGCTGAGCCGCAGCGAGATCGACCGCGCTGCCCGCATCGTGCTCGGGCAGCGCCTCGAGACCGAACCAGAGCTCCAGGTCATGTTCAGCGACCTCGCCCACGGCCGAGCCCGCAAGAGCGACCCCCGCGTAGTCAAGCTCGGCGAGAGCGGCCCGACCCACACCATATGGACCGGCGAGTTCGAAGACAGCATCACCGGGCAGCCGATCTGCGAAGACACCATGTTCGACCTGCGCGGACCAATGGGGCTCGAGCAACACCAAAGCGCGATCACCCAGATGATGGCCGCCACCATGTCCAACGCCCTCAACCCGGCCCTACGCGATCCACAACTCGCAGGCCATGCCGATCCCGGGAGGCTGGATATAGGAGGGTTCACCGCCTCGATGACCGGCTACATGCTGGCCTGGCAGGGCCGCAGAGAGCCCGTTGACCTGAGCCGCGTGGCGTCCGGGTTTGCCGGCCCGATGGCGCAGACCGAGACCATGCTGGCATCCATGAGCGCTGACGGGCTCGACGAGCACGAACAGCAAGAGGTGTACTCCTGTGCGTTCGCAGACGCACTCGAACAGATCAAGGAGGCCTACCCCGGCCTGGACGAGGCGTGGGGCCGCGCCTACAGCAAGGACTGGGACGCATTCGTCAACGACGCCGTCAAGAACCCGACCCGAGCCAACACGAGCGACTGGGGCGGATTCACCGGCGCCACGTCCTCGGCCACACGCGAGACCAGTTCCGAGACCCGTTACGAGACCAGCTCCAGCAGCAACTTCGACAAGGAGTCCGGTCCGGGTCAGGCACAAACCGCCCCAGGGCAGGGCAGCGGTTCGGGGCATCCCGGATCGATCGGGGATGAGGACCTTCAACCGTGACCAGCGACGCGACGGATACCCGACTGCAGACGGCCACGCTGCCGACGTGGCCAACAGCGGAAGGCTCGACGCGAGCCCCGAACAAACCTCTCAGCTCGAGAAGCCGAACTGATGAAACGGACCAGATCACCTCAAGGAAGCAGGGCAACCCAGGATGAGGGCAGAAGCCGGCGGACTACCCGACAGCGACCAGATCGGTGACATGTTCGGATACGTCACCAACGAGGACCGACAGCGATGGGCCGCGGCGCGGCAACGCCTGTCCACCAAACCGCCCTCCACCGCTAAACAGATGGCCGCAGCCGCAGCCGAGGCCGCCATGGAGCTCGGCTCCCACGGCATCCAGGCCAAGCTGAACGCCGAACACCAGGTCATGGCTCGAGACCGCAACGACGTGACGACGAAGAAGACAAAAACCACCATCACCGAGACCATCGACTTCGAAGAACGCGACGACCGCGAAGTCATAGACGACAGCTACGAGTTCTGACCCGACACCACCCGCGAGAGGAACAGCGAATGACCCAGGCGGCCAACGCAGGGGCTCCACTGCCAGGGCAACCCACTGCATGGACGTGCACCGGTGTTTCCTGGCGTGGCGGACACCCGTCGATGACGATGATCGACGCCAGCGGCCGGGAGCTGTCCCATGCCCTGCGCCGCGGGGAGCCGTTCGGTCTACGAGTGACGGGACCGCGCCGCTGTGTCGGGCTGTGGCGCGGCAACCTTCGCTCCTGTCCGTTCGACGCACTCATCGCAGCCTCAGACAACGGCTCACAATGCGAGGCATGCGCGTGGGCCGATCCCGGGCGGGCGCTGGCCCGCGACGCCACCGCCGACGACCGCGACTTCCGGCTCTATGTCGCCACCTTCGGCGCAGACGTGCTCAAGGTCGGGATCAGTGCCCTCGAGCGCGGCGACGAACGACTCCTGGAACAAGGAGCCCTTGCCTTCACCTGGATCGGCCAAGGCCCCCATCAGGTGATCCGAGCAGCCGAGACCGCGATCGCGACCGCCGGCCCCGCGCCCGAGCGGCGCCGACGCGCCACCAAGATCGCCGGCTGGCACACCCGCGGCAACCCCGAGGACCGGCGCGCAGCTGTAGAGAAGGTCGCCGCCGCTGCACAGCGACTCCCCAACTGGCCCACGCTCGCCGAGCGCACGCCAGTCGCGGTTGTCGACCACGCTGACCGGTACGGGCTCAACGAACTGCCTGCCCACCTCGACGACATCGACAGCCTCGGTCCAGATGCCACTTTGGCGGGTCGGATCCGCTCCGTTATCGGGACCGAGCTCGTCCTCGACCAGAACACCGGCAGCCCCAGCACCAGCAGCAACAGGGCTCGAGGACTCATCGTCAGTGGACGGATGCTGGCGGGCTGGCCCATCACACCGGCACCAGATCTGACGGGCGCAGGCCCAGTCGGCTACCGCACCCGGCCCGTCCCAAGCTCTGTTGCCCCGGAGGCCGATGCGACACATCCGGCCCTGTTCTGAGGCCGCCAGCGGCATCCGCGCCCCGGCTACATGCACGAGACTCCGAGTGTTCGATGAGGCCGTTGGTTGCCTTGGGTCTGAGGTAGGGGCGTGGTGGACGGGAATCTGCGCGTATCGACAGCGCTTGAAGGGTCAGCTTCAGTCGAGAAACTTCGTCTCGGCGCTAGCCTCCTCTCGGAGACACTGTGAAAGGAAGCCGTGATGAGCGCCCCCTTCCCCGACTCAGGACGAAGCCGAAACCCTGACCCCTCGACTCACGCAACACCCGGCCGAGATCTCGACTGTCCGCACATGGCGCCGTCGGTTGCGGTTGAACCGCGGGTGCGGCGGGAGCCGCGCGAGGAGATTCTCGACGCCGCCGCCTGCCTCTTCGTACAGCGCGGATTTGCGGCAACCCCAACGCGCGACATCGCCGAGGCAGCCGGGATTGCAGAGGCCTTGATCCGCCACCACTTCCCCGCTGAGAAGGACGAGATTCTCGCCGAGCTCTTGCACCGTTCGATCGCACCCAGACTGGACAACGTCGAGAAGATCGAAGACCTGCGCTGCGCAACAGGCGCCGCTCCGGAGACGCTGTTGTACGCGTTGGCCGTGCTCGACGTGCGCGCCCTCGCACGCGCCCCGCACAACTTGGGCGCCCTCGCCAGGCAGGCAGAGGCGCAACATCAGCGTGCTGGTGCCCCGTTCCGAGCCGCGCACGATGAACTGTTGGCCGCGTACTCCCACCTCGCTGGCCGGGTCAGCGACACTGCACCGTCAACGGCGCTCGCGGCGCCGGCCAACGACATCCTCGGTCTGATGGTGCTCCATCAGACCGAGGGCATCATCGAGATACGCTCCCAGGGAGACCAGATCACTGCGAACCACGAGCGGTCGGTGGCTACGGCATGTCTACTGCTGTCCCGTGCCGACCCTGAGCGCATCAACGAGATCGCCGCCCGGGCAAGGGACTTGATCGGGGTGCCGGGAGCCTGATCCGCGCGAACCGATCGCCACAGGCGCGAAAACTTCACGCGAGCATGGTTCGACCTAGCCAACCGCCACGCAAATCCCATCGCGGCCACACCGGGCGTTTCCGGGACCGCGTTCGCGACGAGCAGGTCGGACCGGGTGGATGTGACTCAGGCGATCCCGAGCGTGTCGAAAACGCCGGTAGGACGGTAGGTCCGCCACTGGGTCTGCATAGGGTGGACATTCCACCTCACCCGGCCCGTCGCCGGTGTCCGTGAGGGCGGCGCAGCAATCCAGCCATCAGGGCCGTGATGCAGCGCCCCACCAACGCGGGCCACCTTCTCCGCGTCGACCGAGGCAGGACTTAGATAGAAGTGCCATCGCACGGGCCCCGGCTCCAGGAGAGAGTCGAACCGTCTACCTGGTCTCGCGACCGCGGTGGGGCACCGGTTCGTCAACGCCCCGTTCAGCGCGACGCCAGGGTAGGCAGGCAGATCAAGAACCTCGAACCCACGTGTTATCACCGCGATCTCGTAGTCACCCCAGTCCCGGTCGGCCTCACCAACCGACGTGACCGGCTCACCGTCGACCAGGTGCGCCTCCATACAGCTCCCGCCACACTGGCACCGGCTGCCCTTGCGCGGCGCAGCAAGCCGAGTAATCGGCCAGCCGTGGGCGAGGTACTCGGCGGCGATGCCAGCCAACCGCTTCGGGCTCCGGGTCACGACGTCACCGTCCCGACGGCAAGCCACAGCGTCGAGGCCGGCACCAATTCAGGGTGCGCGTCGGCCGCGCGTGCGGCAGCGAGCGCGGTCGGCAAGGGGCCTTGGCTGGTGAAAGTGGGTGGCCAGTCGGCGGGATCGGGGAAGTGGGCGTCGATCACGATGCCCAGCCAGCCCCCGGGGCCGGTCAGGCCCAGGACCGCCACGTTAGTGAGGCCCGCGCTCGTCATCTCGTCGGTCAGCTCGGGGATCGTCGTGTAGTACGTCGCCGCCGAGACCCGGTCATGGCGGTAGCTGGAGCCGGTGGCCTCGATGTCATCGATGATCGGCCGGCGCGCGAGGAGCTGGTTCGCCAAGGTGGCGCCCAGCAGGTTGGCGTGACGGTTGAAGGCGACGGCGGCGACCAACCCACCGGGCCGGACCACCCGCGCGGCCTCTTGGAGAGCGGTGCGGCGGTCATCGGCGTTGGTCAAGTGGTAGAGCGGCCCGGCCATGAGCGCGGCATCGAACTCGTTCTCCTCCCAGGGCAGATCCCGAGCATCACCCAGGCGTGCCCGAAGCCCCGCGGCCTGGGCTGTCTCGACGTGGCGCGAGATGGGATCGATGAGGTCAACCTCGTACCCATCAGCGCGCAACCACTCCGCGTGCACACCTGTACCACCGCCGATGTCGGCGACCCTGGCGGCTGCCGTCGGCATGTGTCGAGTCACCAGCTCACGGACCCTGGCCAGCTCCAGCTGGCCCTTGACGCTGGAAGCCAGCCGGAGGCTTTCGTCATAGCGGCTGCCGTAGAACTCCTCCAGGTCAGTCGCGATCATCGTCGACACGTTCTCTCTCCTCATGTGCAGTCTGTGCTCAGGTGTGGTGGGCTCCCGCGCCGCGTCGACACCGGGAGTTGACCCGGCCGAACCGCCACGCCACCCACTGGTGACGGCCCGGTCGGGTGTCTGCGGGGCTGGCTACTCCTCGACCAGCAGTTCGACCCAGGCGACTGCTGCCGCGATCTTGATCTCGTCTGCGGTGGCACCGCAGTGCCGCAATGCAGACGCGGCGACCGCATGGCGGGTGGTGTCCAGGATCGGGTCGCCGGCGTCCCGGAACCTGACCACGACTGAAACCAGGTGTTCGAGCAGGATCCCGTTGACCTCGAGGCCAGCGACCCGGGCACCGATCCGTTCGTAGGCGATGACGAGGTCGCGGTGAATCAGCCGGTAGGGCTTGGCCTCCTCCAGGGAGCACACGTCGGGGAAGGACGGCAGCCGCCCGCAGTTGTGCGGGGCAGCGGCAAGTGTCCCGGTGTCGATCATGACCAGGGCATACAGGGCACTCGCTGCGCCGTGTTCCTCCGCGACCGCCTCGATCCGGTCGAGCTGATCGAGAGTCGGGCGCACGGTCCGCGCCAGCAGCTCCTCGAGGATTCCGGGCTTCCCAGCGAAGTGGTAGTAGAGCGACGCCTGGCGGATTCCGACCGCCACGGCGATGTCCCTGGTCGAGGTCGCGGCGTAACCATACTGGGTGAACAGGCGGGCGCACACGTCAAGGATCTGCTCACGCGCCGACAGGTTGCTGTCGATCTCCGGGATGTGCCGCGGGCGGCCCGGGCGAGGACGTCTGGCTGCGGAACTCATACTGCTCCGTCGGGTGTGGTTGGCGGGTTGGTGCCCGGGACACCGCCGCTAGTTTTAGGAAACCCTTCGGCGCCCCGGGCTCCGCCAGTCTCATCCGGCTCGCGCGCCAGCTGCCAGGATCTTTCTTCAGATTTCTTGAAGTCGAGCCCGCGCTGTCTCGATCTGCTCCGCGGCGGCCGCACCGAAGACCGCCTGCTCCTTGAGCGCATCGAATGTACGCAGGAAGTAGTTGATGTCCTCGGGGCGCGATGTGCGCAGCAAGCCGGACCAGAACTCCTGCCGGACCAGCTGTTCGTCGAAGACATAGAAACCCTCGCCTTGGAACAGGGTCCGAGGTTGCCCGAGCGGGATGATTCCGATCGACACGTATGGCATCGCGGCAATCTTGAGCAGATGGTCGAACTGCTCACTCATCACCTCGGCTCCACCGACGTTGCTGTAGATGGCCGATGCCTCGATGACGAACACGAATGAGTTCGTGCCCGTACCGAGGAAGCGCTGCCGCTCCAGCCTGTTGCGCGCCGCCTGTTCGACATCCTCGACGGGGAGGCCGAACTGATTAGCATGGATTGTGAACTGGGTGGCGGCGTAGCGGAACGTCTGCAAGTAGCCCGGGATGTGCACTGCTTCGTAGACGCGGAGCAGTTTGGTTCGCTCGTACAGCGGCATGCTGCGGAGCTGGATGTGCTTCTGGCCGGCGCGGAGCTCACGGCGGGCCTCCAGCCACATCTGCTCGACCTCGCGATGCGCTGCGATCAGGACCGCCAACTGATCCTCAGCACCACATGCTCTCACCCACGCCCGAATGTCGGCCTCCGTCGGGTTCTGTCCGCCGTGCTCGATCTTGGAGACCTTCGCCCCGCCCCAGCCGCAGTGGCGCGCCAACGCGACACCACTCAGCCCCGCGTCCAGGCGAAGGTCACGAAGCCGGACGGCGAACGCCTTCTTCGCAGCGTCCGACGGCTGCTGGTCGGCCACGGCGACCCTCAGGCTGGCTTGTACTCGCGATGAGGCGTGGCGAGGTCCCAGGCCGCCTCGAACGCATCGCGGCAGAACGCAACCGTATCGGGGTCGCGGTGCAACTGGATCTCGGCGCGCTCGTCGTTGCCGCCGAGCACGTTGAAGATCACTGAGTCATCGAGCACGAAGCAGTCGTTGCCAGGCAAGGGCAAGTCGGAGACCAGCCGCCTGGGGAGCCAACGCAACTCCTCGCCGGCGTCGACCCCCCAAGCGCTGACATCTACCAGCGTTCGCTGGTACTCCGAGAGCGGCTCGGAGACGACCCGAACCCGCCGGACACGTCGGCCAGCGGCGACTTCGGAGGCGACCCGGTCCAGCCAGGGGGCGAAGTACTCGGTAATAGCCTTGTCGTCCCCTCGGCGCCAAGCGCGCAACAGGTCATCATCAATGGCGTACCTATCACGCAGTTCGAGTTTGAGGAACGGGCTGCCGGCCCAAATCAGCTCGGCGCGCTGCTCAACCGAGATCAACTCCATGGTTTTCCTTCACATACTTGCGGACGAATGCATCGACGGTGCGGTTCGAGACCTCCAGGAACGTCTCGTCGTCGGCCAGGTTCACGAGCTGCGAGGCCACCGTGTCGCCCCGACGCTTGCCCTGCACCAGCCACGATCCCCGATCCGTCGCGTAGAACGTCTCGCAGTCTTCACCGACGCCTGAATCGGGGTCCTTGATGTAGAACGTAGCAGTGAGGTTGTCTTCGTGACTCGGGGTGTGTCCCATGTTCTTCCTCCTGAGTTGAACTGCCGAGATGCCCCAGCCTTGCGGGCCGATCTGCGGTCAGTATCCCTTCCCGACGGCGTTGGCCGCCTGGTCTTTTAGTGGAGTTCATCGCGCATCTCGGGCCGCAGCCAAGGTGCGTCGGTCTCCTGGCCAGCTGCCCCGTTCGATCTGCACGGTGAGCGGCTTGCAGTCGCCGAACCGCCACGAACGCGTGACGGCCCAGCGACCGGTCTAGGAGCTCAGGACAAGATCGTCCCGAGCAGAGCGCATGGCCCCGTCGCAGTCCGATACGAGCTTCATCGCGGCGGCGGCGACGTACTCGATCCGCTCGTCCGCAACCCCACAGGAACGCAGGCAGGCCTCGGCAATCACCCGCGAATGCGCGGAGGAGATCGACTCCCCTTCACTGCGTGTCGCCATGACGCCCTCGACCACGCCGGTCAGCATGTTCCGCACCTGATCGAACCCCATCGAGGCGGCCAGGGCGTCGCCGCCGACTGCAACGCCGAGTCGGCCGTAAGCCTGTCCGAGGTCGTGGAGCGTGGCTCCGTACGGCTTGTAGATAGGTGTGCTTCGGACATCGGGAAACCGGTGCAGCGCGCAGGCGTTGTGCGGTGCGGCAGCAAGCACCCGTACGTCGGCGAGGGCCAACAGATAGAGCGCGACCTCAGGTGCACCCTGCGGAGAGATGGCCTCGATCATCGCGACCGTATCGAGATCTGGGCGCGCCGATCGCTCCAGGAGGTCGGCGAGGATGCCTGGCTTGCCCTTGAAGTAGTGATAGAGCGTCGCTTGTCGAACCCCGCAGGCCTCAGCGATCTCGCGGGTCGAGGTGTTGGCGTAGCCGGAGTCGACGAACAGACGCGCGGCATGGTCGAGGATCTCCTCACGTGGAGGCCGTCCACTCGGTC
Organism: Nocardioides sp. NBC_00368; assembly: GCF_036090055.1. Classification (NCBI taxonomy): domain Bacteria; kingdom Bacillati; phylum Actinomycetota; class Actinomycetes; order Propionibacteriales; family Nocardioidaceae; genus Nocardioides; species Nocardioides sp. NBC_00368. The sequence continues at coordinate 662,036 of NZ_CP107970.1, read as the reverse complement.
GGACACCTGTGTGGCGCGGACGCCCAGGTCGTGCCCAGGCGACCATGTGCCTGTCACTATCGCTGTTGTTCTTCACCCCACCACCGTGCAACACCGTGCGGTACCGTCGGAACGACCGCTTGTGGCACTTCTGTAGACATTGCGCTGGCATTGCGTAGACACCATTGCGTAGAGACCGGAGAACGGACCGCGACGATGACCAACGTCTCCATCGAGGAGTGGACCGGCGCTGAGGCGAAGCTGCTGCGGCAGGCGCTCAGACTCAGCGTTCGGGGCTTCGCTGAGCACACCGGGATCGCGGCTAGGACGCTGACCCGCTGGGATTCGAGTGACATCTCGGCCCGGCTCAGGCCCGACAGCCAGGCCGTCCTGGACGCCACGCTGGCACAGGCACCAGCTGACGCGCGTTCGCGGTTCGCTGCGTTGTTGAGGGAAGCAGTTGGCTCCCCGACCGCGAGCACCACTGTGCTGGCCACACCTCCTCTGCCCTCGACGTCATCTGTGGTGGGTGGCCCGGGCGACCTGCTCGCCGAACTCGACTTCACCCGGCGGCGGATCGCCACAGGCTTGACCCAGGGCGGCAACGAGCCTCGGCTCGATGTCATCGCCGAGCGGATCTCCGATCATCTGGCCGTCTACACCCGGTCATCACCAACCGAGATGCTCCGTCCGCTTCTCTACGACATCCAGGAGGTCGACGATCTGATCTCCACCCAACGCGCCTCCCTCGACCTCGCGCGGCTCTCGGAGTCGACAGCGATCCTGGCCGTGCTGATCGCTGACTCGTTGATGAAGCTCGGCGAGATCTCCCGGGCCAGCTACTGGTACAACACCGCCCGCACCGCAGCCGATGACTCACGCGACAACCAGCTGCGGGCGCTGGTACGCGCTCAGGAAGCGATGCTGCCGTACTACTTCGGCCGTATCGAACGTGCCGTTGATCTCGCGCGCAGCGCTCGGCAGCTTTCACCTGCCCCGAACGACACAGCCGCCCTGGCGACTGCGGCCGAGGCGCGGGGCTTGGCGATGCTGGGCGACCAATACGGTGCCCGGACCGCCATGGCAGCCGCATGGGACATGGTCGAGTCCTTCGACCCGCCGCCGGCCGACCGCGCCTTCCAGTTCGACGCCAAGAGGCTCATGCTCTACGCCTCCAGCACCTACACCCACCTCGGCGACACCTCCCACGCACGAGACGTGCAACGCCAAGCGCTCGACAAGTACGAGCCCATCGACGGATCCGTCATCGACCCCGCCCTCATCCGCCTCGACGCCGCGGTCTGCGCGGGGATCGACGGCGACATCGATGAGGCATGCGGCCTCGTCAGCGATACAGTCACCACGCTTCCCGAGGCCCACCGCACCGAGATCGTCTTCGCCAAAGCCAAAGCGGTCCTGCCCGCGATCGCGCCACGCCACCGCGGCCATCGCTCGGTGCAAGAGCTGCAAGACCTGCTGACCGAGCACAATCCCCAGCACAGGCCCGAGCACAGTCACGGACGGACCACATGACCGGCACCATGCCGCACACACTCACCGAGCCCACCTTCACCCCGGCGACGACGCGCCCACTGCTGATCGCGGCCTGCGAAAGGCTGGGACTGGACCCGACAGGGGCCACGGTACTTCGCCACCACAGCAACGCGGTCTACCTGCTCGCCCAGGCCCCAGTCGTCGTGAAGATCTCTCATCCTGACAACACCCACACCCGATCAACCGTCGACCTCCTGCACTGGCTGGAACTCCATCGCGTTCCCTCCATCACCATGGCAACCACCGCCGACCAGCCACTCGAGATCGCAGGCTGCGACGTCACCGCCTGGACCTACCTGCCCCAGACCCGCGCGATCACCGCCGACGAGATCGCTGGCCCTCTCGCGGCCCTCCACCGCACCCCAACCCCACCAGGCACACGACGGCTCGACCCATTCACCTCGATCAACCGTTCCATCGCCCAGTCCGCGTGCCTCAACACCGATGAGAAGGCCCTCCTTCGCGAGCGCTCCGACCAACTCGCCCGAGGCTGGGCCTCTCTTGAGCTCGACGCGCACGCGACCCTGCTGCACGGCGACCCACAGCACCGCAACACCCTGTGGGACGAGACCGCCAACCGCGCCGTGCTGTGCGACTGGGAAAGCGCCGTCGTCGGCCCCCTCGAGTGGGACCTGGTCACCATCGAGATCCACTGCCGCCGCTTCGCGCATCCCCAAGCCGAGTACGACGCCTTCTGTGAACGCTACGGGCGAGACGTACGCGAATGGAGCGGCTACGAGATCACCCGCGACATCCGCGAGCTGAGAATGATCGCGTCCAACGCCCGCAAGTCCAGCCCAGGAACCGCCCCCGCCGATGAAGTCCACCGCCGGATCGCCCACCTCCACAGCGGCACGACTCTCCGCTGGCACATCCTCTAACTAGCTCGTTCGCGTGGCACAGATTGCCCAGCGACCTCCCTTGCCGAGTGGCCCGGGTTGGACTGTGCGGCCCAGTCACCGAACGCTGGCCGATCCAGGCAGTAGGAGTCCCGAACAGGGGCCCGAATCGGTGTTGACCTGCTGCTCGGGAATCGTCCGGAACCCGAGTTCAGCATCGGTGCTGACCCCAAGGACCGCACGAAGGCCCTCGCGGTAGTCGGCCCGCGGCCAACTGATCATGCCCGCTCGTACTCACTGATCGTGTCTGCGTTCAACGAGATCCGACCGCCGATGGCGCTCCACACATATTCGTTGACGTCTCGGCCAACTCGGCCCGCGAAAGACCGCGGCCGGAGCCCGAAGGGGACAGGACCGATTCACGACGCCGTCGAAGTAGCTCGTTGCCCACGCCGAAATCTCCTCACCGTCAGCCAACGCCCGGATCGCCGCGGCCATCAGCACTCCGAGTAATCATCCGACCCGCTACGGTCACCCGACCTGCTCAGATTGCCGGGGACGAGTGGTCAGAATGCCGGGTCCGTCACCGCACGTCACGGGGCTGCCGCCAGGGTGCGCAGGCCCCCAAACCGGCACACTGCCCGCCCGCGCGACGCCCACACCAGGTCATCGGCGACCAGGCTGATCTCCAACACCCCCACGCCGGGAACCTCGGGCCACGGCCGGTTCAGGCGGTCCATGACCTCAGTCGCGAGCGCGTCGGCGGCACTCAAAAGGATCTCGATTCCTGATTGACCATCGAGGGCCGTGATGTTCTTCTCGACGACCAGGAGGACAGCGGCAGGGTCGAACTCTTCCAACTCGGCCGGGTCGACCGGTGAGTAGGTGTCGCTCGTCCACAGGCTGGAGTCACGGGTGCGGACTGCCCATGAGAGTTCGATCGCGGTCCGGACGTCCTGGTCCAGGAGTGCGCATCCGTTCTGGATGAGCCGTTTCGTCATTGCTTCTCCTGCGGCTTGTCAATCCGCTGCACTAGTCGCGGTACTGCGGAGGCACATAGAACTGTCGAGGAGAGATGGCGTCGCCGGTCGCGGTGTCCACGATCCGTATACCGGCCTCGTCGTCGACGATCTGTAGGTCAGAGCCCACCGGGAAGTCGTAGATGTTGATCAGTGCGGGTTCGATCTCGCAGAGCCGGTTGTACTCAACGATCTGCATGTTCGCGGACTCCGCTAGGTACTCATCCGTGTCGATCTCGGAGAGGATCCGCCACCCGTTGTCGGCAGCGGCCACGGAGTCCTCGCGCACCAGCCACTTCACCCTGCCGGCGCCACTGAGTACGTTCTTGCTAGTCAGGCAGGCACCGGCGTTCGGGATGATCTGCTTAGCCAATCCGCTCCTCCACAAGGGCTCGGGTGGCGTCAAAGTCCATGTTGTCGCCCCACAGGCCGACGACGTCCGGCTCAATCTGATACTTGCTCATCCGCCGCCCGCCTCCTGGAGGCGGTGTGCAAGCCAGTCGGGGATGGTGTCGGGGTCGCGGGGGAACTCCTCGAGGTCGAGGGCGTAGTTGAACGCTCGGACCGGGCGGCTCCACTCCGGCTCGTTGTCGTAGTCGAAGGTAGCGCGCGCGTCGGCGTGACCATCGCCAAGGTTCGTGATGGTCCACTGAGCCGACATCCATGTGCCGGATCCCGGCTTGTACATGACCTTGCGAAGCTCGCGCAGCAGATCGCCGACCTCTCCCGGGACGCCCTGGGAACGGTCGACCGACCCATCGGGACGCTCGACCTGGAGCTTGTGTTGAGCGAGCATCGCAAGCTGCCGACGATTGAAGGTGAGCCTCTGCCACGGGCCAGACACCTCCGCCGGGATCAGGGCCGAGATCTCATTGATCAGTGCTGCCTGCCGCTCGGGATCAGATCTCGTCTTTGTCGGGTCGGACATTCTCGAACTCCTCCTCCTCAAGTTCGCCATCGATGATGAACTGTGCTCTGAACCTCGACGGTACTCGACTGTCCCTGTCGTATACCGGGATGACCTTGAGCCCGACGTCGTGTTTCGTGGCACCGTCCTCGGTAAGCTCCCTCACCCTGGACCGCAGAAATGTCTCGAGATCGTAGTAGTTGTCGGTCAACTTCTCGGGCGAGTCCTGCGACACGGCTCGGTTCAGAGTGGCAAGCATCGCCCCGACGTTAATCCGCTCGGGACCGCCGCCTGCGGCGTTCTGCAGCCAGTGGCCGCCGTCGTATCCTGGCCCGCCCAGATCGCCCACCGCTGACTGCACACTCTTCGAGCGGGGCGCATCCCGGAGCGCCATGTGCGGGTCGTTGGCCTCGATCGTCCTCGACGCATGGTCTGTCACGAACACGTGAATGCCGCTGACCACGAACGTGGCATTCGGCAGCGGCCAGTTGAGATCCCAGTTGAGGACGCCATCCTTGCCGTAGTCGGTGTCCACATACCTGAGTTTCGCGTTGTCGTCGCTGTAGTAGGTGCCACGGTCCTCGACCTCGTACGCCGTGTTCGCTTCCACCACGAACCCTGGCGGTGGGAAGTTCGTTCGCGGTCCGAGGGGCTCAACGTGAACCCGGCGGTGAGAATGGGGAGCGGGCCACCTCTCACGGATCCGCTTCAAGGAGAGTGATCCGGGCGGTGGCACCACCGTCCGTTGCTCCGCTGGCACACCTGGTTCAGCAGCCACTGCCTCGCTCGTGCCCAGTGCCTTGGGTGGTGGCTTGTACGGTACAAAGTCGGCCGGTGGCTCAAGCACCTGTGGCGGCGAGGGTGCGCGGGCCTCGAACGTCGGGTGCCACACCCCACCCGGCGACATCGGCACCTCGGTCCGCGACAGCACTGAGGTGGCTAGGGCCATCTCGTCCGGCCACATCCCTTCACGCGAGCCTGCTGCCGCGCCGACGGCGGTGCCGACCGCCGTGCTGAGGGCCGCCGTGATGCGTCGGCGGGCCTGTTCGTAGCCGGGCACCATGCCCAGCACTCCCGACAACCTGAACGCGATGACCGTCAGAACCGTGATCAGACCGAGTTTGAGGACAAACCACATGTTCTCGGCCTCGAAGATCGCAGAGGTGAACCGGAGCAGCACCAGCGCGACCACGAAACAGACCGGGCCCATGATCAGCGGACCGGCCACCCGTTTGAGCCAGCCGATGGCGAGGTCCCGGGTCTTGTCATACATGAAGATCACGCCCGCGGCCGGGGCGAGGGGAACCACGAGACGGATGAGCATGAACCCCATCAGGGCGAACAGACCAGCGAGGAGAAAGAAGAGGCAGGGGACCGCTACCACGAGCAGGTTCACCAGGGCGCTGGTGGCCCGGCTGGTCCAGTCCTTCCCCGTGAAGGCCTCATAGGCGACCGGGTCGGCCCGTTTGATCGCCTCTGCATGCTCCTTGAACGCGGCCTGTTTGGCCTCGAGGATCTTCTGGCCCTCACCATTGGGGTCGGAGCGGTAGGCCGTGTACTCGGCGAAGGAGAAGTGGGTCGCCCTGAACACTCGTGGGCCGTACTGACGGGCGATGGCCGAGTCGGGGTCGCCGAAGACCCCGTCCAGCCAGGTGCGGTACTGGGTGTCGCGGATCAGGTCGTCCATCTGGGCGTCGATTGCGCCGGTGGCCTGAGTGGCCGAAGCGCCGCCCTTCGGGAGCACCTTGCCCTCGCTGAAGCCCGAGGCGATCAGTCCGGTCACGTTGCGGACCCCCGCATCGACCCAGCGCACCGACTCGGTCGGGTACTGCATCAGGAACGAGGACAACCCCAGCACCACCACGGCTGTGGTTGCAGCGGTGACCGCGCCGCCCAGGTGGCCCGACCTGGCCCGCCACAGCACCAGGGCAGCCACTGCCAACAGCGAGATCGGCAGCCACGGTCCCCACACGCCGTCAGCGACTGCTTTCGTGGCCGCGGCGACCGGTGCGTCCAGTGCCGCGAACAGGTCGCTGTCACCGATGATCGTGTCCAGCAGTGCATGCGACCACGACGGCATGATCCCGGCGACCTGCAACTCGATGTTCGCCAGCGAGGTACCCGCCCCTGCGACGAACTTGCCCGTACAGCCGACGTCGTAGACCCACCACCGATACGCGGTCCCGTAGGTGGACTCCAGTGAGACCGTGTCGGGAGACCGGAACGGATCAGAGGCATCGACGATCTCGCCCGGCTTGTAGCCGGCAGGCAGTTCAGTCTCGGCGTTCGAAGGCCGGGCGATGAAGGAGCCGTCACCGTAGGGCGAGGCAGGGATGGGTGCGTCGGTGTCACCGCAGTCGATCAGGTCACCTCGGGGCCCGGCGTGAGCCGATGACGCGGTACCGGCAAGAAGCAAGGAGACGAGGGCAAGCAGCGCCAAGACGGCACGTGGCGTCGCTCGACGACGAGTCGTCTCTTCGCGACCGAACCCGTTCAGCATCCCCACCCTGCTGATGATCGCCACTCCCGAACCGTGGCTGTGTCGGTAAATGACATCACTACCGTCGCCGGTTGTCGACAAACGGCGGAACACATGAAGCCACCCCACCCAATCTACGAAGCGCAGACTCGTCCTAGGTCAAGACGCGGATCCTGCTGAAGGACTCGTCGCCAAGGCCTTCAGCGCGGGGATGGATTCTGCGAGTCAACAGCGGGCCTACCAGAAAAGTAAGAGCTCCCTGACCAGCCATGCTGGCTGGTCAGGGAGCTCTTTCGGAGTAGTTGGGGACAGGATCCGAACCGGTTCTCTCAGGGCTTCCTCGCTCGTCGACGACTTGGATACCGAGCCCTCGCCGTCTGCGAAGCAGACACCATCAACCGTTGAGCAGGTCGCGGATCACCTCGTCGTCGATGGCGTCAGTGCCGTAAACAGTGCGCCATTGCGCGATGTAGTCCGCAGGGCTGCCGTCGCGCGGGTCGGGCCGCACCTTGGCCAGGAGGACCGCGAGCCACTCCAGCGTCAGGTCAGAGTCCCGGTTCGACTGCGATCCCAGGCCGTAGGCGAGGGTGGTGACGATGTCGGTGTCAGTGATCTCGGGGTCGCCTCCGGTGTAGCGAGGGGTTGGCGGCTTGGTCCAGTCCGAGACCAGCCCGAGCGCGTCGAACACCGGGGCTGGTAGCCGGTCCATGTCGCAGATGGCTTCGTAGGCCTCGGTGGGTGGATCGCCGTAGGAGAGGCCACCGGCGAGGTAGAGCCAGTAGCCGTTGGTCAACAGCACTGTGGTGCGCGGGCTGGCGATGGCCTGTTCGCAGGCGTCGATGATGCGGCGACCCTCCCTTTTCAGGAGCTCGAGGCGAGGCATCCCGTCTGGGTCCTTGTCCGCGGGCTGGAGGTCTTCATAGCCGTGGAACTGGGACTCGATGTCGTCGTAGCGGAATGCACCGGTACTGGTGACGGTGGCGAGGGCGCGGCGTCCCGCTTCCCAGTCGGGGTCGGGGGCGTCCCTTGTGATCGGGTCGATCGGTGTCGCCAAGGCGACCAGTGTCATCTCCGCACCCATCATCTGATCCTTACTCGCTGGCGGGCCGGGTCGGGCGGGTGTTCCTAGCCCAGAGGTGGCTCAGTGGCATCCGTCGTGCTCGTTGCCTTTGTTGGTGCCGCGTGTGTCGTGGCGTCATCGTGGTCGGCGGTGCCATGCCTGGTTGAGCTTGCGGGTGACGACGTTGATGATCGCCTCGCATTCCTCGATGGTGCAGGCCCGCTGGATCACCGCGATCAGCGGTGCCAGTACCTGATCGAGCTCGGAGGAACGTTTGTGCTTGCGCTCCATGGCGAGCACGCGTGAGGTAGCGCGGGCGTCGCGGTCGGCTGCCTCCCAGAGCGCGATGAGGTGGGTGTCGTCGATCTTCTCGCCCTCGTAGTGCAGGGTCGAGGGGTAGATGCTGATCGGGTCGCCCTCGGCGCCGAGGTCGGCTTTGATGGTGTACTTTCCGCCGATCACGCCGTGGGGCGCCTTGGCGAAGGAGGCGGGAGTGCCATCGCGATCGAAGGTATGGACGAGCTTGGCGCCTTGTCCGAGCCGTCGTCCCAGATAGACCAGGGAGATCATCTCCGGCATCGGCCCATTCCTCTCGCTCGGTCGAGCCTGGGCTGGCGGGTATGGAGGTTCCAGCCGCGCGGTCTGATCGGGGCGCGGGTCACGGTTCGATGACCTGGCGGATGTCGTCGGCGTCGGTGATGAGACTGGCCCGGCCGTCCTGGATCAGCCGGTTAGTGCCGATCGAGGTTGTCGACCCGACGGGTCCAGGGACCGCCATCACTGGTTTGTTGAGTCGCTCAGCCCACAGCGCGGTGACCAGAGCGCCGCTCCTGGCTGATGCCTCGACCACGACGGTGCCCAGGCTGAGGGCTGCCACCAGTCGGGCTCGGGCAAGTCCCCTGGTCCGGGTGACGACGGAACCAGGTGCGTACTCGGAGACGACGGCGCCGTTCTCGGCGACGGCCTCGAGCAACGACTCGTTGATGGCCGGCCAGAGGCGGTCGACGCCGGTGGGCAGGACCGCAACCGTGCGGCCGCCGCCCGCGAGGGCGCCCCGGTGGGCCGCGACGTCGATCCCGACCGCGCCGCCGGCGACGACCACGTGGCCCGCATTGGCGAGGTCGCCTGCCAGGCGGGCACTGACCTCGCACCCGAGCGGGGTCGCGGCCCTTGAACCTGTCACGGCGACGGCGTCGTGAAGCGCTCCTAGGTCCAGGTTGCCGCGCACCCACAGGCCGAGGGGTGCACCAGAGACTCGGTGGATCGGGCGCTGGCCGGTGAGTCGGTCGAGTTGGGATGGCCACTCCTGATCCCCCGGGATCACGAAGCGGTACCCGCGGTTGGCGGCGTGGGTGAGGATGACCTCGGGGTCCAGGTCGGCGAGCTGTTCGGCCAGCCGTGCGCGGGCGAAAGCGTCCGCGGCGACCTCGCTCATCCTCTCGCGGATGGTCTCGTCCAGGGTGCCATTGAGGACTGCGCGGTAGAGGTCGGTGGCGCTCTCGTGCTCACCGATGACCGCGCTCCAGGCGGAGCGTGCAGGCTCGATCAGCTGCGTCAGTGCGACCCGGGCGAGTCGCTCACGGTCCAGGTCAACCGGCGAGGTGACATCCGGCGCCCCCGTTTCGACGGGCTGCGCGTTGGGTGGGGTGACCTTGGGCGCTGGATGGTTGGTCATGGCATCTCCGTACGTCGGGTTGTTGGTTTGAGCGCTGGATCAGACATGCGAAGGTCGGCGGCGCGCCTTACTCACTGGGCCAGGCCCGCGAGGTAGAGGCCTGCGGGGTTCAGGTCGGTCCGCATCCCGGCCAGATCGATGGGGACCAGTGGGCGTAGCTGGTCGGTTTGGCACATGGCCGTGGTCAGCTCGTGGGCGGGCCATCCGTCCACCGGTGCGGCGGCGAGCTCTCGCCAGCCGTGCAGGTCGAGGGGGCCGAGGATGTCGAGGAAGGTCCTGGCCTCGACCGAGAGTGGCTGGGTCGGGGTCAGCCTGATGGGCTCTCCCCCATGGCTCGAGGGGCGCCCAGCGGTGTAGATGGAGCCGAACCCGTGTGGGGTGTGCGGGCGCTCGTGGGCGCGGCCGCGGTAGATGAGTGGCGCGGTCAGGTCGTAGGACCACAGGGTCAGATCCAGGACCACCGCTTGGGGGTCGTAGCAGTTGTGGCTGAACACGACCCAGGAGTGCTGTCCAGCCACGCCCGGGGTGGACCCGCGAGCGACCCGGCACACCGGCGAACCGTCGGTGCCGGTCTCAATGCCAACGGCTCGGGAGCGGACCAGGGCCAGCGAGATGGCATGACAGTTGCCCGCCCAGTGCGCCCGGGGATGGCCGAGGATCTCCTCTGCCATCTCGGCGCTCAAATCGCAAGGATGGATCATCCAGACCTCCTTGGTACCGCAGTCGATGCGTTCCGCGCCGCAGGGGACCGGGTCGATGCGCGAGGTCACAGGCGGGCTATGGGGCGGGCTATGGGTCGCGGAAGGTTCGGATCGGAGACTCGTCGACGCTGGGCTCCTCGCGCAGCATCGCCACCACCGCGGCCAGAGACGGCAGGGCGATCACCTGGGGGCCTAGGAGGTCGGGTAGCTCCGGCGCGTCCACCTCAGGTACAACGACGCGACCAAACCCTGCGGATGCGGCGGCGCGAGCGATCGCCTCGATGCCGCGGGTGGGTCGAAGGAAACCGTCCAGGCCGAGCTCGCCCGCGAAGACGGTGTCCTGCAGGGCGGCGGGCTCGACCTGACCGGCCGCGGCCAGCACCGCCAGTGCCATGGGGAGGTCGTAGTAGGCGCCGGACTTCGGCAGGTCCGCGGGTGAGAGCAGGATCGTGATCCGGCGGGTTGATGGCCAGTCCAGGGCAGAGTTCAAGCTCGCCATCCGGACTCGGTCGGCGGTCTCGCGGATGGTCTGGTTGGGCCTGCCGATGATCGAGGTGCCGACCAGACCGGGCGAGACATCCGCCTGCACCTCGATCAGCGTCGCACCCGGGTGCTGCGCTGCCGGCGACGTGGCTCGCCGGGCCGAGGATGCTGCGTGCGACGGTCCTCCCACCCCGTCGGCGGCTCTCCCGGCGGTGCCGTCGGTGTGCCCGTGGTGGGTGTTGTGCGGTTCATGGGGATGGTGGTCGTAGCGTGGCTGGAGGGTGTGGACTCTCGCGTAGCCCATGTCGGTACTCCTTGACGTGATGGGTGAGGTAATGGGTGACCTGATGGGATGTCGGTGGTGAGGGTGGTCCTCATGGCTGCTGACCGCGGTCGCGGCGGGGCTCAACGCCCGGGTCGATACGCGGGCCGGGGCGAGGGTCGCGGCATGGGTCGGGCCAGGAACTGGGCCGGGATTGTGGGCGCAACTCCTCGGCGGTCGTCTCGTACAGCCTCACCGTGGCCGGTTCGATGAACAGGCAGATCAGTGCGGCCAGGCGGTTCTCGTCGGCCAGCACCATGGGCGGGATCATGTTGGGTCGCGACATCAAGATGTCGGCGCGCTCCAGGAGCGACTGGCGGCGGTCCTCGGCGGTGGCGAAGTGCTCGCGCACAGTCGTGTCCGGCGCATAGTCGGTACGGACGGTGAAGTAGGTCGACGTCGCGATCTCGGCGGTCGAGTCGCTGTACCCGAGGTCGAGGCGATCGACCTGCTCAAGGTGATCGGGTCGATCGGCGCGATGCCCGGTCCTGAGGGGCATACCGGGGTGGGCGCCGAGCACCGAGGTGTGGCCCTGTCGCGGCGCCGGGGGTGGGTCGGTGGTGATGTGCAGCCCGTAGGGTCGGCAGATGTCGGCGATGGTGGCGAGGACCTCGTCGGGGTCGTGGTCGAACATGTTGAAGGTCAGGTCCCGGACAAGCAGCACGCCGACCCGCTCCCCCAGCCTCGACTCGGTCAGCGCCTCCACGACCGCCTCGAGGCGAGCGGTACGGCTCCTGAACCAGCGGCGAAGTGCAAGCACTCCGCGGTCGAAGATGGCCACGTGCCGGATCGGCCCTGCCGCCGGTACAGGCTCGTTGCCCTCATGCCAGGTCATCGGATGCCCCGGCCACTCGACCCACGCCCCGGGATCTGGGCCCCACAGTCGGCGAGGATCGATGTGCTGGACTTCATGCTCTTTCCTTTCAGAGAGGAGATCAGAGCGAGCTCTACGGCAACGGCACCGGACCAGCTCGACCCGGATCAGAACGCCCGGGAGCCGGCCGGCCAAGTTCGGCCAGCCGGCGATGGGTCAACTGGCGTGAGCCATGACGTCGGGTTCGAGCGGGTCGTAGGGGTCGTCCGGGGTAGCACCGACGGCGAGCCGAGGAGCTGAGGTGTTCGGCTGCGGGGAGGCGTCGTGGTCCAGCGGATCGGGGGTTTCCCTGTCTAGATCTGCGGCATCTGCGGAGCGGGCGGCGTTGGCGGCGTCTCGCTGCTCGAGCAGGGTGACCAGGGTGTCGTAGTTGGCCTGGATGGGGGCTTTGGCGACCGTGCCGTAGCTGAGCACGTGCATCGACTTCATCGCCCGGGTGAACGCGACGTAGTAGAGCCGTCGCATGTCTTGGGCCATGGTGGTGTCCTCTTTGTGCAGGACGACGACGTTGTCGAACTCCATGCCTTTGGCGCCGTGGATGGTGGAGACGACCAGGTCTGCTTTGGCCTCGGCGTTGCGCTGTTTGCGTTCGCGGTTCTTCTGGTTCATCAGCGACTGGCGCACCGCGTTGTGGGAGATCTCGTAGCCGAGCAGGTTGTCGCGCAGCTGCTCGAAGAACTCGGCCTCGCTCATGCCGCCGGTGGCGTGCAGGCTCAGCCATGCCTGGATGACCGGCTGGTTGCGGACCCACCACTCGCGGACCATGTTGATGATCGCTGGAGCGGCCTTGGCGGCGTTGCGAGTCAGCTTGTCCAGGTTGTTCACGATGCCCTGGTCGATGGCGAAGGGCGCGGAGGCGGGCGGGACCTGTAGGACGTCGTTCCAGTAGTGCTTGATGAACTGGCTGAACACGTCGGTGGCGTAGGTCTTCTCCGAGGTCAGGTTGGCGATGTGCTTGCCGGGGAAGGCCTGTTCGAAGACCTGCTGCGCGGTCAGCGCGGCGCGCCGGGTGTAGGCCAGGAACGCGACCTGCTCGCCTCGGTCGATACAGCCGCGGACGTAGTCGGGCACCACGGCGTTGGCCAGGATCTGGGGCAGGTCCTCTTCGAACTCGCGCAGGCGCGGGAAGGCCCGGTAGTCCAGGGTCACCTTCTCCTGGAAGGAGTCGGCGGTCGGGACGGTCAGGTCGTTGGCCCGCAGCTGGATCTCGGCGAACCGGTTGGTCTCCAGGCCGCCGAGGACGATGTTGGCGAAGTCGAGGATCTCCTGGTTGCTGCGGTAGTTGGTGGAGAGCTTGTAGGTCGCGAAGACGCCGGAGGACTCCAGGGTGTTGAGGGCGCGGGGGTTGGCGAAGCGCCACTCGTACAGGGTCTGGGATGCATCGCCGACCATGTAGAGGGACTGGGCGTTCTTGGTGACGTGCTTGAGCAGGTAGATGAACTCGAAGATCGAGTTGTCCTGCACCTCGTCGATGATCAGGTAGCGGCACGCCACGTGGGCGGGCTCGACCATGGTGTCGATGCGCTGGTAGCAGATGACGATCTCCAGCTCGAGGGAGGTCTGCTTGATCCGGTCCAGCAGCGCGATCACCGCGTCGAAGTTGTTCTCGAGGAAGGTGTTCAAGGCGGTGGAGGCGTGCGCGTCCTTCTTGGCGACCTTGAGCAGCAGGCCCCGCAGCGTCGCGGCGAAGGAGTTGTTCGGGTAGAAGATGTCGATGCTGTTGATGATCGTGTCGACGCTGGAGAGCTCGTGGGTGGGGTGGTTGAGCGCGTAGATGTCGTGGATCATCCGGGCGATCGTCATCGACCCGACGTCGGGGTTGCGGTCGGTGATGTTGTCGGCGGCGGCGTTGGTGAAGGACAGCACCGTGATCTCGGCTGGGTCAACACCGCACTGGGTCAAGAACCCGATCCGATCCAGAATCACCGTGGACTTGCCGGTGCCCGCACCTGCCTGGGTCATCACCAGCGGCTCGGTCGTCGAGACGGCCTCGCGCTGCTGTGCCGACAGGTGTGCGGGCAGCACCGGCGCGCAGCCCGGCACGGTGGGTACGACGGGGGCGGCCAAGGTGGGCCGGATCCGGTCGAGCTGGTCGAGGGTGTGGTTCATCAGCAGGTTGAGGTTCTGCTTGGACAGCTCACCGGCCACGTCGGCGGGGAAGCAGGCCTCAATGGCCTTGTGGATCGTGCGGTAGGCGTCGAGGGGAACGTTGTAGTTCTCCAGGTAGCGCATCAGCTGGGCGATCGCGTTGAGGTGGTCGCGATCCGTGGTGCCGGCGGCGTCCTCGACGTAGGCGCAGATCTCCTCGGCGATCTCCTCGCCGTTCCAGATCTCGGCCTGGCGGGTGATCGCCGCGTGGATGTCGTACTCGCGCAGCCACTCATCGAGCTCGTCGGCGTTGCTCACCGACCCTCCGGCACCGGCCAGGACATGGTTGACCCAGCCCAGGGCACCGGTCAGCGGACTGGTGTCCCACTCGACCACGACCGCGGCGTCGAAGTTGCCGGGGCCCTGGTTCGGGGCGACGAGGACAGCCCGCTCGGCGCTGAAGCCAGCCTTGAGGAAGTAGAGCTCGATCCGGTACTGGATCACGAAGCTGCGCACCGGCGTGTCGTCGACCCGCTCCTCGTAGAGCACCGAGCCCTGCGGGGTCATGTCCAAGTAGACCTCCCACGTGGAGGACACAGCCGGACCAGGATCGACCCGGAAGCGAGTACCGGTCGGCGGGACCGGCAGCGTGATCCTGCGGCCCGTGACCGAGACGGCGCGGCGGGTCAGCGGCGCGAACGGGATCACCGAGCTGGTCACCCCGTTCTCGGTGTGGTTGGCCTTCACCTCGATGCTCGGGTGGGGCAGGTAGGCCGCGCTGGTGACAGTGTTCACCGGCAGCAGTGCCTCGTTGAGCAGGCCGGTCTTCTTGCCGGCGCCGGTCAACTTCGAGGAGAAGAATTTCGGCGTGACCGCCGCAGGGTCGAGGCTCGCCGCGACATCGAGGTCGAGGTCTTCGAGGATGATGGGCATGACGCCTGCTCTCATGAGGACGTGCGAACAATGACCTGGAATGACTCATGGAATCAGCCACTAATCATTCGGGAGAAACGATGGAATGATGTCTTTCTAATCATTCTTCGTCTTTTCAAATGAGGTATCAACGGGTTGCCTGCGCCTTACCCAGCACCCCGCGAGATGCCTGCGAACGATGCGTGAGCGATCAGCCCAGCCTCGAGTAGGCGGTGACGAGGTGCGGGCGGGTTCACAACCCCGCCCGCACCTCCCCCCTGTGCCATTCCCGTGAGTGCCGTCAGGCACTCTCTCCCCGCGCCGGAGCGAGCGTGCCTCGATCGTTCACAGCCGCATCGACCGGTCGGCGACCCGCGACGCGTGCCTCGAACAGTCGCTGCGCCATCACAAGCCCCCCTCGTCGTCCGATCCCTCCAGCAGACAAGCTGGCCCGATGGGCTGCCCGGTCCCGGCCGGCTGGGTCGTCGGCTGGGTCGTCGGCGGGGTCGTCGGCTGAGTCGCTGGCGGGGTCACTGGCTGAGGCTGATGGCTCAGGAGCGCGTCCTCGATGTAGGTGCGTACGGCCTTGACTGCCGGTCGTGCGCCCTGAGAGAGGACGTGGGTGGCCTCGACGATCCTGTGCAGCTCCTGGTCGGGGATCGCTGCAGGTAGCACTGGTGCCAGGCGTGGCCGGTCGGTGAGGATGTGGTCGCGCTGCCGCTGGTAGGTGGAGGAGACGATGTCGGCGTAGGTGGTCGCGTCGATGGGGTTGAATCCGACCACCAGCGAGAACCGTCCCAGCAGCTCGGGGTCGAAGTGATCGGCCAGCGCCCGGTTGAGGGACTTGGCGTCGATCTGGCGCGGGGCTGCGGCGAATCCGAGGCTGTCGCCGTCCAGTGACTCTCGGGCCGCGTTGGTGGTGGCGATGACCAGTGCCTTGGAGAAGTCCTGCAGTCGACCACGGCTGGTGCGCAGGTGACCCTGGTCCAGCACGGAGAGGAAGAGCCTTTGGACGGCGGGAGCGGACTTCTCGAACTCATCGAGCAGGATCACCCGGTGCGGGTTGGACTCCAAGGAGTCGAACGGCAGCTCGGCGTTCGAGTCCGAACCGACATAGCCGGCTGGTGCGCCGATGATCCGGTTGATCAGGTGGGAGTCGTGGTACTCGGCCATGTTCAAGGTGATCGGCTCCTGGCCGGTCAGACGCTCGGCGATGATCTTGGCCGCCTGGGTCTTTCCCACACCGGAGGCGCCGGCCAGCATCCAGGCGATCGGTGTGGTGCGGGCGAACACGTTCAGCTCCTCGCGGGCCAGCTGGTCGACCAGCCGTTCCAGGACTTCGTCCTGGCCACGCAGCGTTCCCAGCAGCTCGGCGCGCAGCTCGGCCGCGTCGAAAGGCGGCTTGGTGGCGTTGCCGGTCAGCAGTTGCTGGGCGACGCCGCGTACCCGGGCCTCGGTCAACGGCACCGAGCTCGTCTGGAGGGACGCGGTCAGGGCCTTGAGACTGCTGACGCGGTTGGTGTCGCCGGCCGCGGCTGCCTCGAGGATCTGCTGCTCGGTCTCGTTGATCAGGCGGCGCTGTTCCAGGACCCGGTTCGCCATGGCCCGGTCGAGCAGGGTGATGGCCGAATCGGGGCGGTGCAGATCTGCGCGGCCGCTCTCGTCGGCGACGCGGACCACCACGTCCAAGACGTCGTCAGCGACGAGGACCTGGTGGCGGTAGTGGGTCATCAAGCCGGTACGGATCCTGGAGAGCACCTCGCGGGTCTGAGTCGGGGTGAGCTCATCGACCACAAGCCGTGAGAACCTGCGCGCGAACGCGGGATCCTCATCCAGAGCCCGGGCCTCCTGGGTGGTGGTCGCACCGATCACACGCATGTCCCCACGGGCCAGGGCCGGTTTGAGGATCTGGGCGATCTTCGCGTAGACCGAGTCCTTCGCTCCGGTCGTGCCCCCGACGATCTGGTGGATCTCGTCCATGAAGACGATGACCTTGCGGCCGGGGTCACTGGCGTAGTCGACGATCGCGGCGACCTTGGCCTCCAGGGCACCGACCAGGCCGGCACCGGCCACGATGTCGGAGATCGGCAGCTCGAAGACGGTGTGGTCCTTGAGCTGGTCAGGGATCAACGGGTCGTCGGTCGCGATCCGTCGGGCCAGGTCCTCCACGACGCGGGTCTTGCCGACACCGGCCGGACCCACGAGGAGGACATTCGCCTTCGCTTTCCCGATCAGCACCGCGAGCATCTGCTCGATCAGCGCCTCCCGGAACAGCACCGGATCCGCGGCGCCGAAGCGCTGATTGTAGTCGATGAGCATGCGCTCGACATCGTCCTCATCCGCGGCCCCGGCACCAGGTCCGCCGGGTCCGCCGGGTCCGCCGGGTCCGCCAGGTCCGCCATGGAACGGATTGAACCCGGCACCGGCTGGCGGGTTCTTGTCGTCTGTGTCGTCGTTGTCACGTGAGGTGGTGAAGTTGGACAGACCCATCGCAATCGCCGTCCTTGTCTACGAACTGGGTAGTGGTGTACGAACTCGGAATGCCCTCAGATCTGTGGTGGTCTCTGAGTGGGTGAAGGTCAAAGCCAGGTGTTGGCGCGAGCGAGGCTTCGGGATGTCATCCAGGCTCAGCCGGGACGAAGAGGGCCCGCATGTCATGGACCATCCGCAGATCGTCGTCGTCGATCGGGATGCGGACGACGATCTCGTGACAGCCACTGCTGGTCCCGCTGCTGGCCCCGGTGCCGGCTTCGGTGTCTTCCTCGACATGCCAGTCGATCGCGCGCTTGAGGTTCAGGTCGCGCAGGATCTTGAGGATCTCGAACATCGAGTTCACCTCTCCTCGTTGGTGAGCTGCACGGTGGTGTTCGTGGTGGTGCTCATGGATGCGTTCCCGCCTCAGTGCCGGGTTGGTGGTGGTCGGTGTGCAGGGCCGCCTCGAGGCGGTAGTCGCCGCCGCAGTGCAGGATCAGGTCCAGGTCGAGTGCGTGCTCACCCGCCCCGACATGCGGGGCGTCGGGTCCCGTAGATGCGAAGCAGGTCCACTGCCGCAGCCACTTGTCATCGTTGAACACGTCATTCAGCACTGCGTCGAGGTCCTCGGCGATCGAGCCGATGTCATCGAGCTTGAGGACCTCCGGGGTGCTGGAGGTAGGCCCTGGTCGCAGGACAATGGCGTTGAAGGAGAGCCAGTCGCCCTGGTCGGAGTCCTCCACGATCACGTGGGAGGCCCGTGGGTAGGCGGGCCAGACGATGTGAGGCAGCGCGATCATCGAGAGCCGGTTGATGTCGGCCACCGAGGCCCGGTACTGCTCGATCGCGACCTGCAGACCGAGACGGATCTCATCGAGGTCAGCGCCCTCAGCCGCGTGCCCCGGCTCCTGGCCTGCGGCCTGCCGGGACCGCTGCTGAGGGCGCTGCTGGGGCCGGCGGTCGGGCAGGTGGCCGGTCATACGATCACGCCCAGGAGCCGCTGCTTGATCGCCGGGTCGATGTGCTTCATCGAGGCGGCGAAGTTCCCTACCGCGAAGAGGACCATGTCCCAGTCCATGGCCGAGCAGGGTGCGTAGTACAGGTTGGGCGGATGGTCCTCGCGGTTGCTGGAGGGCGCCCACTCGAAGTCAGTGATGACCAGGCTCATCCGGCGTTTACGTGCCGGGGAGACGTTGATGTAGTCCCAGATCTGCTTGTAGTCGGTCCCGCCTGTGACCTTGGGGATCCGACGGAACTCCTTCCAGACCTGGGCGACCGACTTGCCGGCCACGTGCAGGAGCTTCTCCTCGGACAGGATGTGGCTGAAGGAGCTGACGTAGAGGTCGACGTTCATCTTCTTCGCCATCGCGATCAGCATCAGCACGGCCTGCTGGTAGTTGTCCTCGCTGATCGACCCGGAGGTGTCGATGTAGATGTGCAGGTCCGGCATGAAGTGCACCGAGGTGATCCTGCCGGGCTTGTTGTAGTCATCGGGGTTGCGCCGGTTCGCCTTCAGGAACGTCGTCTTCGACCTGCGGAAGATGTTCTGGGACCGGTTCACCATGCCCATCCGCTTGAGCACCCGGTTGATCGCCTTGACCAGGTCGATCCTGGTTGGTGGCTGCTTGCGGAACCGCACGTGGGCGGCACGGTTGCCGGGCGCACCCGGCGTCGACTTCGCGGCGACGGCCTGAGCCTTGGCCGTCGCGCGAGGCATCGCGGTCAGCTTGCTCAGCGCCTTGTTCGAGACCACCTTGACCGGAGCGGACAGCGAGGTGTTGATCAGCCGCCACTCCTTGGTCACTTTCCCCGGGCTCGCGCGCGCATGCGCCTCGACGTTGACCAGCACGATCGAGCGCGGGCAGAACAGCTCCCCCACCGTGAACGGCAACACCCCCACCGTCGGTGCCTGCTGTCCCGGCTGGGACTGCTGGGCGGACGTGGCCGCGGAGGGCTGCTGCGGGGCTGACTGGGCCGAGTGGGTCTGCTGTTGGGTATAGGACATCAGCATGTGGACGATGAGGCGGGCGAAGGAGAACTCGGTGTTCCCGTCGGCGTCGTCGACGCGGAGCAGCAGCGACTCGGTCAGCCCTTTGAGGGAGAGCGTGGCGAACTGGTTGAGCATGTTCGTCGTCTCACCGGGCAGCGCCGCGCTCATGGTCTGGACCTGGGTGCTCAGCCATGCCTTGAAGTCATCGAACGCGGTACTGGACTGGAACCAGAACCCGAGAGTGTTCGGGTGGTAGGCATAGGCCAGGGAAGCGAACAGTGCTCCCTCGTCGCTCTTCCCGGCGAGCAGGCTCTTCGCCGCGGGGACCACGTCGTCCTTGGCGGTGTAGAGAACCGTGGGTCCCGGTGCCGGCATCTTGAACCGGCCACCTGCCTGGACCGCGAACAGCTCACCGACCGGCAATGGGCTGCGCGGATCGAAGTGCAGCATGGTCTGGCCCAGCAGGTCCTTCATCTCGGCCTCGGCCACCGGGTTGGCCACATCGCCCACGCAGTCCAGCAGCATCTGCGGGATCCGGCCGACGAGGTCGTTGCCGCTGGCGTCGGTCAGCGAGGCGGGCGCCGCGGGGTTGAGGGGCTGAGTGATCGCATCCGCGATCACCCGCTTGATCGCGTCCGCCGGGTCGTAGTCGCCCTTGCACGAGATCGTGTGCACCGCGTCGAGAACGGCGGGTGCCTGGTTGGAGACATTGATCGTCACGACAGGGCCTTCTTTCTCACTGGCCCACGCACAGGCGCGCACGCCTTCTCGCGGGCCGGCTTGCGGGGGTCGGTCACTGGAATGCCGAGAGGATCGATCGCAGGGAGTCGACGATCGGGGCGCTGCTGTTGAGCAGTGCCTCGAGGTTCTGCTGGTCGACCTGTCCGGCGGGCAGCATCTGGACCAGGGTCTGCAGATGCGTGGACTCGATGTTGTCGGTGGCCTGAGCGAGCTGCTCGATCACGACGGTGTTGTCGGCGTTCTCCTTGAGCGCGAACAGCAGGCAGCCCGACTTCTCGTTGTCGGTCAGCGTCGAGATGAGGCCCTCCAGATCGGTCACCGTGGTGGCGGCCTTCAGGCTCGCGTAGCAGTTGGGCTGCGGGACGGTCACCCGCGGGCCGGCGGTGTTGCTCATGCCGGAGGCGAGGTCGTCGGCGATCTTGGCGACGACCTGGACCGCGAACTCGGTGTTTCCGACGTGGGCCTCGATGATCTCGTTGAGCACCGTGGTCTCGCGGCCGGCAACCACCGAGGGGGTGGCCAGGTAGCGGCCGAGCTGGTCGGGATCGGCCTTGTTCAGCCAGCGCGAGAGGTTCTCGATGGTGCGCGGAGTGGTCAGCTGGTTCATCTCCTCACCGGAGTCGAACAGGTCCACGAAGGTCGAGGTGTCCTCGTCGGAATCGTCGTCACCGTCCACGGCGATCACCGAGGGGGTGGCCTTCTGGAAGACCAGGCCCGGGAACCGGACCAGGACCTCCTTGACCCACGGGTTGATGTCGTCGCCGAGGACCTCGATCAGAGTGGCGGCCTCCGGCTCGACGCGGTAGATCGAGAACCGCGACAGGGACGCCTCATCCAGGCTGGTCACGTTGCCCTTGTCGTTGCCGGCGACCATGATCCGGACGTTGTCGGGCAGCTTGACGTGCCCCATCCGCCGCAGCGTGACCAGCGTCAGCGCACCAGAGGTGACATCGGCGGTGGTGCGGTTGATCTCGTCGAGGAACAGGATCGGCCACTCCCGCGGGTTCGCCTCGGCGTATCCGATGCATTCGGCGATCACGTGGTGCGGGAAGAAGACCTGCTGGAAGGATCCACCGTCCTCGGTCGGCACCAGACGGGCACCGGTCAGGTCGGCCTTGTCGGCGAGCTGGTTGCACGGCAGGACAAAGGCCTTGGTGCCCATCTCGTAGGCCAGCGACTCGACCCAGGAGGACTTGCCGATACCGGGCTCGCCCATCAGAGCGGGCGGGATGCCCATCTCCAGGTCGGCCTTGATGACCTCGGTCAGGGTTTCGTTGAAGCGCATGAGCTGTTGGTTCCTTCCAGGTGGTCGTCAACGGGAGGGTCAACGGGATCGTGAGTGGGATCGTCAGAGGGACGGAGCGTTGATGTGCGCGGACAGGTACTGCCAGCTGGTCGAGGTTGTTCTGGTCCTCGCGGCGGCCCCTATGCGGTGTCGGCACCGCGATATGTGGCCGAGGGCATGAGGGGCGATGTGGATCTCAGGCGCATCGAGACGGCGGCTTCCGCCGGGGCGTAGAAGCCATGGACGTCTTCGAAGTCGAGGAGCACCCCGTTGAGGTCGAACAGGTCGCGGCGTCCGGTCCATAGCTCGCCGCGGCACCATTGGCTGTAGAGGTGCAGTAGGTCCCGGGCGTACCTCGTGCGACGGGCGGCGGGGACGTCGGCGGAGACAGTCAGCACCGCGACGCCGACCGCCACATCCCAGCGGCCCTCACTCGAGGTCGACTCCCCCACCAGCGCATAGGTCACCGAGCCGTGCTCGTAACGTTCGACCAGGAAGTCACGCTCCCCCAGCCGATACTCGGCCAGGTGGGTCTCGCGCTCGGAGGCGTCACGGAACTCGGTCCACTCACACGCTTGACTCAGTGGGCTCTCGATCCCCTCGCAGTGCTCCTGTAGGACCGCGTAGGTGGCCTCCCACATCCCGCAGGCGAGCAGGACCACGCTCACGTGCTCGGCGCCATCAGCGCTCAAGTTCAGATCGATGGTGTGACCCTCAGGATCGACGATGCTCATCAGGACTCCTCCACGCAGCTGGTGAACACTGGGCTGTTGCACGCGGTAGCGGGGGGCTGTACCCGTCGGTGGAGCCCGAAGGGCGGCCTTGCCTGGCAGCCATCTGCGAGGAGTCGGCACGTCCACGGCCACTCCCGATGGCGCTGCGCGCCATCAGCTCGCCTCGTCGGTCGGATCCGCCCGTGCGATGGGCTCGCCCTCTGCTCTGAGCTCGTCGTGGCTCTCGGCGTCCTGGTCCTGCTGGGCCTGGTGTTGGGCCGCCGCGGCCCGTCGCTCGGCGATCAGGGCGGCGGCGCGGTCCAGCAGGAAGGGGCGTTGGTTGCGACGTTCGGTGTGCTTTGCCCGCGGGGGCAGGACCTTGGTCGCGGCCAGGAAGAGCAACCACGCGTGGTCGGAGTCGGAGTAGGCGATACCCCGTGCCTGGGCGGTCTTCTCGATCTCGGGGACCAGGCGCCGGTACAGCGCGGCGAGGACGGAGAACTCCCAGCGGGAGGTGTCCTCCTCGAAGTCCCTGGGGTCCTTCAGCCTCAGGTGGGCGGTGGCCGTACCCACGATCAGCTGTGCACCCGGGATGTCGAGGGCCTCGGCAGTCCCCTGCGCCACGGAGACCTCGAGGTCACGAGCTGAGGCGAGGGTGGCGACGGCCTTGTGAGCAAGCTCGTCGTAGACGCCGGCCAGGCTGGTGAACGTCGGCTGTGGGGACACGGCGCCCTGCTGCGCCTCAGCAGGCTCTGCGCTCGCCGGGCCGATTCGTACGGCCCGATCAGCCCCGTTAGCCGGGCTTGCGGGGATGGGTTGGCGGGTGAAGGTGACCCAGTGCTCGAGCAGGAGCTCGTACCAGCCGTGCTCCTCGCGCAGGACCTTCTTGGCTGCCGCGACGGGGTGGTCCCAGAAGTTGGGCGGCAACGGAGCCAGGAGGTGGAACCCGCGGCGCGACATCGAGATCTCCGAGTAGACGATCTCTGGCAACGCGATCAGATCTGCTGCGATCCCTGGCGGGCAGTCCGGCTCGATGTCGACCATCAGCAGCCCGTCGGTCCGCGCCCGGAGAAAGAACGCGTGATTGGCCGCCAGCGGCAGTGCCCGGATCAAGTCCTCGAGCGGCATCAGGCAGGTCTCGTCGGTGGCGAAGGCCCCTCGCAGCCGGCCGGTCTCGGCCAGCTCGACGATGTCGATCGGTGCCTTGCCCTTCGAGTCATCCCCCGGGTCACCAAGGCGACCCGACACCGTCCACCGCGCCGACCGGGCCAGGCTTCGGATCGCGGGGTTGTCGTAGAAGCCAGGGAACACCTCGCGCAGGGAGTCTGGTCGCGACGGATCTTGCCGAGGCATCGTCACGGGAGTCCTTCCGTGCCTGGTGGTTTGCGAGCGGTGTGCGTGGTGTGCGTCGTTGACGTGTGTCCGCCGGGTCAGGGCCGGCCAGCGGTCATTGGATGCAGGGACGACGAACCCCCGTCACGCCGGTGCGGGGGTTCGTCGTCTGGGTCGGGTATGGCGCCTCACGCCGGGTGGTTGATCGCGTCGGGGGTCGCCGGGTTCGATGCCCACGGGTCCATGGGGTCGGGGGCCTCGGCGGCCGATGCCCACGGGTCTGCGGGGTCGGGGGTGGGGTCAAACGCGGATCCGGTCTGTGCGTGGGCCTGCCCCTTCAGGGTTGCGTTCTCCGCCTCGAGGCGCGCCAGCCGCTCCTCGACCGTCTCGCCGAGCGAGGTCGCACCAGACGGAGCGGGAGTCCCCTGCCCCTCGGGCGGCACCGGGACGGGAGCGTGAAGGGGGCCCGGCTCAGGAGCCGCGGAGACCACGGGCGCTGGCGCCGCGGCCACCGGAGCATTAACGATCGGGGCGGGCGGAACTGGGGCAGGAGCAACCGGAACGGGCGGAACCGGCGGTGTCGGGGCGGCCTCGGCGGACGTTGAGCTGGCCGTGGCGGTTGCCTCGACGGGGCGCGGCGGCACGGCGAAGACGAGGCCTCGCTTGGCGAGCTCCTCGTCGGTTGCGCTGCGGTAGTAGCGAATCGGCTCATTGACGATCACGCGGTCGAGCCGAAGCCCACGGTTGGAGTAGTTGGGGGTCTTGAAGACCCTCAGGATCAGGGTCACGTCCAGACCGGCGTCGAGTTCGCCCACGGGGGTGATCTGCACGGCCTGGCCGCTCTCGTTGAGCACGGCGATGACCGGGAGGTACTTCGACTTGCTGTCGAGGGAGTAGTTCGCCCCCGTGCCCGGGTGCGCGTTCGAGGCGTAGCGTCGCTCGGCGACGAAGCGCTCCTCCAGGGTGGGGTTGTTCTCATCGCCGAGAACCATCTCGGCGTTGGTGATGGTCACGCTCGTGTGCGGGGCGCTGACTGCCAGCATCCCCTTGGCGACCTTGCGTGCGTTGACCCGCTCGAGCTCGGCGCCCTCGATGAGGCGGGTGAGCCGGGAGTAGGCCAGCTTCCCGCGGACGATGACGAACCGGCCTTCGGTGAGGTCATAGGCGGACACGGTGTAGTTCGACATGACGATGCACTTCTTCCTGCGCTTCTATTCAGAATGAATTCTGAAACACGGTCTGATTGGATCATTCATCACCATTCGAGTCTGATTCTATCGATCGGAATGACTCGTCTGTATGATGAAGGTAAATGGATGTTTCAGGGATGGATTGGGTCCATTCCTGTTCCCTGCGTCCGAAGGTTTCGGGGTGGGCCGTGAGAAAGGCGGATCGGATGGGATCGATGGGGTACGGCAACGGCCCGGTGATGACCGCTGGCGTGATGACGCTCGGCGCAGTCCTCGGAGCCGGGTGGGGCATGGCACGGATCGTCAGTGATCCCGACAAGGTGGTCATCGCGCTGAGCTCGGAGGAACCCGGTCAGGGGGCACCGGGCAGTGGCGATGGCACCCTCGAGTTGCCAGTGGCGCGGGAGCGGAAGCCATCACAGGCTCCGCCCGCCATGGTTCCACCACAGGCCGAACCCGGAACCAAGCCCGGAACCAAGCCCGGCGCCCAGCCCGGCCCCAAGGATGACTCCAAGGACGAACCCGAGGATGGCCCCCAGGGTGGGTCCCGCGGTGGGACTGGCGGTGGCGAGGGATCCGGCCCGGATCCGGTCGGCTTCTCCACCTACCGGATCCGGGCCGGTGACACTCTCTCGGAGATCTCGGCCGAGAAGGGGGTGCCGGTCGGGATGCTCGCCGAGTACAACCACATCGAGAACCCAAACCTCATCTACGCTGGCGCCTCCCTGCTCATCCCCACGCTGTGATCAAGCAGGCGTGGCTGAGTAGCAGCGATCAGGCAGACGTGAGGCTCGATGTGGCCTCAGGCTGGGGTACACGGGTCGAAGTCCGGCGCGATCGCCCAGCCGGTGCCCTGGCAGGCGTAGGTCGTGCCGGGGCCACAGCCAGGTCCGTGCCCGGGTTCGGGTTCGGGTTCGGACACGGTGATCGCGTCGCCCAGGCTCAGTGAGCGCAGGCCGCGCTGCCGGTAGTCCAGGGACACCGGGTTGGGCGGGGCGGCGAAGTCAGGGTCATCTCCGACGTTGAAGAGCCACCAGGCGTGGGCGAGCGCGGTGAGCGGTTCGGTGTGGTCGCTCTCGTAGGTGAACACCTCGCGCATCGGGTCGCCGGGTTGGTAGCCCTCGAGCCAGGCGGTGTGTCGGCCGGCCTCGTCGGTGGCCTCGTTGTGAAAGATCGTGAGTCTCATCGGTCCTCCTGATCCACGCGCGATTCGCTCGACGACCGGCTGCGTGGCACGTCCTGTGCAACGTCGCGGTACATGTCTTGTGGCAGGTCGTAGGGCTTGTCGCGTGGCTGGTTCTCGTTTTGGAGGCGGCGTGTGCGCTCGAGGTGTGCGTGGATGCGGTCGATGCGTACGGCGCTTCCGCCGCGTTCACGGATCCAGCGGGCGATGTCGGCGCAGGTGTGGCCGATCATCCATCGCGCGATCGTGGCGGCGTTGGTGACGCGGCCGTGGCGTGAGTAGTCGGAGACCTCGATGCCGAAGCAAACCAACCCGTCGGTTCCGTCGCTGGCCGGCAGGCTCACCCGGACCCATCCCGCCGGCGCAGTCTGGGTGGAGCCCGTAGCGTTCGGTTCGGCCGCGGCTTCCTCGATCATCTCGATCAGGATGTGGCCGTGACAGTACTCCTCCAGGTTGCAGTCGCACATGATGTCCTTGCCGACCAGCTCACCGATGTGGCTACGGATCCAGCGAGCCCGAGCGTCCGGGGAGCGTCTGGCCCAGGCCTCGAACATCGTGTAGGTGTCGACGACCTTGCAGGTACGACTCGGCGGGAACGGCGTCGACCACGGCGAGGACGCATCCGCGATGTCGATCGCGCGCGGATGACCTTCATACCGGCGGCGGTTGAGAAGCCGAGAGGGCTTGGCACTCGCCGTGGTCGATGACGGTACTGGAGGTACGGCAGGGCCCTTGGACGGGGCGGACGTGGTCGACGTGCTGGATGCGGGTGGGATCGGTGCGGCGGTCATCTTTTGTTCCCTTCCTTGATCCTCACGTCCTGGTCTTCGCCCTGTACGAGTCGGCCTGCACGAGGCGTTGCCTTGGCAGGGCCGGTGGCGGGGGTCTCAGCTTTCGCAGAGTTCCTCCACCGGCATCGCGCCGCGTTGTTCCGCGGTCGGGTCGGCGTCGCCGGTATCAGCCAGGGGCTCGGTGAACGGGTGCTCGGAAACGAAGGTGGTCGTCTGGGCGTACATCTGGTCGATGAACGTCTCCAGGACGGTTCGTTCCACGCGCCACTGGCCTCGTCCGCCGATCTTGATGGCGGGGAGCTCGCCGCGGCGGACCACGGCGTAGACCTGGGTCTCGGTGGTGTTCAGAACCTCGGCCACCTCGGCCAGCGTCATGAACCTGGGTGAGGACGTATCGGACGTGTTGGACATGTTCGTGGTTCTCCTGTGAGTGGTAATGCGTCGGGACAGCCGCATTCGCGAGATGACAAGACCCCCACAGGCACACGACCTGTGGGGGTCTTCCACCCCGCGTTCCCTCCCCCGCGACCGGCGTCAGCCGGTCACATCGAGAGGGCGTACCGGCGGCTCACCAGGTGTCCCCCGGCGCTGCCTCATCGCAATCACTCACCGTCACTCACGTGGCTCACGGGTCATTCACCGTCGTTCACCGGTCACTCGCCGTCGCTCACAGGCCCAGGTCGCGCGTCCAGCGGATCTGCTCGGGGTTCAAGCGGCTGCGCAGCAGCTGGTCTCGGGGCGTCCCGGGCTCGGCGAACAGCATCATCCGTGCAGCCGAACCCAGCCGCTGGTGCATCGCGGCGAGGGTGGCGATGTCGGCTTCGTCACGCCACTGCTCGATCTCGGCGAGGTCACCACCGGCGTGCACGTAGCGCACGTCCAGGCTCGGGCGGCCCATCGCCGCAGCCAGGGCTTCGGGGATGGCGCCGCTGGGCGCCGCCTCATCTGGTGCCCAGTCGAGCCAAGTCAGGTGATGGTGTCCGGCGCGGAACGGGGAGGGCGTGACGCGATAGGCGTTCATCGCGTGGCCCTGGTCTCCTGCCCGGTTGACCACGATCGTGGCCAGGACCTCGGTGAACACCTCGCCCTCCTTGTCCGGGTGCGCGCGTGCGTACGCGCTGATCTCGCCAGGTCGCCAGGTCTGCCCGGTGTCGGGATTGGTCGGGGTCCGGACCATCCGGCTGTCCGCGGTCATCGCGAGGAGGTCGGCGCCGAGCGAGTCGATGAACAGCTCGGCCGCGGCCAGGTACTCGCGGCGGCGTCCGGTCACTGCCACCAGGCCTATCGGGTCTTGGCCGCGCCAGGCGAGAATGAAACAGGCCATGGTCTCTCCTTGCGCGACGCATGCCTGCTTGACGGCCTTGGCCGCCGTCGTCGCCAGTGTGGTTGCGGCCGTGATGTTCACTTCGATGTCTCCGTATCGGTGTCGTTCATGGAGGTCAGCTGCCGGAGACGCTCCGGGGACCGTCGTCTCCGCGCTCATGCGCGGCTCCCCTGAAGCGCGTCGGTTCGGCGTAGTGGTGGCGGGTTCAGGTCGCGGTCGCCCTGCACTGGGGACCGCGACGTGCCTCGACTGGGCTGCGCTACTGGCAGTTCCCATCCAGCCGGGAATCCGCGCCTGACGGGGTTGCAGCTGTTGTCGTTGTCGCCACCCGACGCCGCCTGCGGCGCATCTCGAGTACGCGATGACTCCGGGCCACGCACGCGTTCGATTCCTGAATCTGGTCTGCGGAAGAACCGGAATGGGGTTCGCGACCAAATCGTCGATCAGATCAAATACTCTGGTCTTTACCTAAACATCTGCCATCAAGCGCAGACGTCGTCAAACTCGCTATTCGCGATGATCTTGGGAGGTTCAGTTGCGTTCTCATCGTTCATTTCGGCTCGGGTTAGCACTCGCCGGGGTGCTCGCGGTCACCGCACCGCTGCCGGCAGGCGCTGAAGACCTCAGCCACCTGCGCTCATCGGCATCGGCGCCTTCGCCATCTCCATCATCATCACCGCCATCATCCCCGGCATCATCACCGTCGTCCTCGGCCGACTCCGTCACCCAGGTGCCCTCGGCGTACGTGCCGGGGAAGGTGGAGACCTTCAAGTCGAAGACGGTGCCGAGTGGCTGGAAGACCTTCACCAACTCCAAGGCCCAGGTCTCCTTCCAGGCGCCAGCGAAGTGGAAGGAGGATGAGGAGCTTGCCTCGCTCCCCGACCTCAGCGCTCCGGGAGGTGGTGGCGACGACAAGGTCGTCGTCTCGGCGCCGCCGTGGGGATCGAGCACGGTGGAGTGGACCGGGTTCGTGATGCTGGAGTCGATGCGGCCGCTCTCGTTCGGTGGTGGCGACGATGGCTCGCCGTCCAAGGACCCGGCCCGGTTCGGTGAGTACCTCGATGAGGGGGTCGCGACCCACTTCCAGCAGCGTGATCGCGGATTCCGTCTGCCGAACGTCAAAGCCGGTGGCAAGCAGATGTATCACTTCGTCGAGTACGACCCCGATGGCGGCCAGGTGGGCTCCCGACAGCACTCCTTCGGCACCTTCCACAACGGACGGCACATCTGGATCAACTGGACCTTCAACTCACACGCCTCCGGGGCCGAGGTCTCCGACTACCTCGGCGACGTCATGTCCACCTTCAAGTTCAACTGACCACGGAGCGACACCATGCGTACAACCATGCGTACAACCATGCGTAAGACAGCTTTGGCCCTCCTGGTCGCCGCCGCCATCGCCCTGACGGGCTGCGGCGAGAAATCAACCACCAGCACCGGCAACGACGGCGACACGATCGCCAGCAAAGCCCCCGTCAAGCTGACCCTCTCCGAGCGCGACCAGGCCTTGTGCACCCGGGCAACCGAGCTGCCGAGCCTGGAGGACGACACCGACGGCCAGTGGAACATCCTGTTCCTGATGATGAGCGACTACGCCGAGAATCCCAGTCTCAAGGCGACCGCCGAGGAGCTCCGCTCGACCACCCCCGCCGGCGCAGAACGCCGCCCTTACCTCGACCGCGTCCTCAAGACCTGCACCGAGAACGGCATGGACGCAGGCACCGAAGAGTCCGGCTCTGGCTCGTCGGCGAACCCGGAAACCGCGGCCTCGATCGACCCCTCGACGTGGCCGCCCAAGCTTGGCACCCAGATCCCTGGTATCTGGGTCCCGGACTCGACGATCACCCTGCCCGACGACAAGTGGCATTTCGTGGCGGCCGGCGAGGACAAGCGGAGCGTCAACACCTACTACGACAAGCAGGAGAAGGACCTGAGCGCTCCGATGAACGTCCAGGTGAGGAACCTGGAGGCCGGGGGCGCCGGCGGCAAAGCGACGGCAGCTGACCTGGACAAGATGCTTCAGTTCGAGCTGCCCGCCATGAAGACCGTGTGGCAGAACGTGCGCCGCCAGGCCGACGTGACCTCAGAAGGCGGGCTCCTGCTCGCGCACATCCGCTACGAATCGGACGACTTCTGGACCGAGGTGTACAAGACGATGCTCTACGGTGACACCCTCGAGGTGCAGCTGATGTGCTCCAAGGACAAACGGTTCGCACAGAACTCCGCCAAGAAGTGCGCCTCCTACGGCGAAGATGTCGCCGCCGGCATCCACCCGAACTGAAGCGGACGCAGCTGCAACGCATGGCCCCTGGCGAGCAGACGGCCGTACGACGAAGCTGGCACTGACCCTCGGTCAGGGCCAGCTCGTCGTGTGCAGACTGCGTTCGTCTGGATCGAGTGATCTGGGGACCGATCTCCTTACGGCACCTTCTGAAGGACGTGCGCGCCGCAGGATGGTCGTGCCTCAGCAGTCAGCCTGCTCCCGGGGACGGTCGTGCACGTCTTCGAGGTCGCGCTTGGTGACGAGGCGGTCGATGATGCGACTGGCTCGCGCCGACGGGTGGATCATCTCCGCCTTGCCGTGGTCGGCGGCCTCCTGGCCCGTGCCGAATAGTTCCACCGACCGGTCCCGTGTCTCGGCGTAGGCGAGGACGGCTTCGGCCGTCTCGGGGGTCAGATCGCCGGTGACGATCGCGACCCGGATCGCAAGGCTCTGAGCCATGTCATGGGTGCCGGCCCAGCCGGCGCAGATCCTGCCGTCGCCTTGATGGCACAGGAACACCGCGGCCGGCTGCATCTGGGTCGGCCGGTCATAGGCTGGCAGCTTGTCGTACTCCTCCGCGGCCCACACGCCTGAGGGGACATGGCGACGATACGGACACGATGCACAGGGGCGCCGGCTGGGTGCGGTCGCGTTCCGCGCGGTCTCATCATTGGCCACCGTGGCCCCTCTCCTCCCCCAGTTCATGGTCGCTGCGAGCATCTCGGTGGTCACGTCTATCACGGAAGTCGCCCAGGCCACCGCCGTTTCGAAGGACCTCGATGAGCAGAGCGACATCGTGATGGTGGGTGACCTCGGGGTCGCGGATCCTCCAGGCCGAGACGCGACCAGTGTTGAAGATGGCGGCAGCGCCGAGCCGCTCGCCGCTGTGCGCATCGAGCACCCCGACGACCAGTGCGTCCTCGTCATCGGCGAGGAGGACCCGGAGTGTGTCGGCGGCGGACTCGTAGCCGTGCGCGTGGTGGATGCGGTTGACCTTGTCGATCGTGCGGGCGACGGATTCGGCCGCTTCCTCGTCGGAAGGGTCGAGGATCTCCAGGCCGGTCCTGATATTGGTGAGGTCCTGGCTGATCAGGTGCTGCATGATCTTTCCTCTCATCTCGCTTCATCTCAGACCGTTGAGTGTCGGAGTGCCGGACAGCTCGATCAGCCAGTGACTCGATCAGCCAGTGAATGGCTCCGCGGGCCGAGGCCAGCGCGAGGAACCGTCGGGAGGTCTCGGACTTGAACCCCTGCGACTCATCGATCACGACGGTCCCGAACGACCAGGTGATCACCCGGGCAACCCCGCACTGACCGGTGGGCAGGCCGGTAGGCACCGTGGTGGACGCTGGGCGCGCGTCAGGGTTCGGTCGCGGTCGTTGACCACCAAGGATCGGGTGCGGACTCCGAGGCCCACTTGCGGATCTTGTCGGCCCACACCGAGCGCGGGATCGCGAGCGGCGCGACGATGCGGACGTGGCCCTCCGGGGACGCAACGTCTACAGCGCCCGCTGCACCGTGAGTGTCTTGCCGCTGCCGACACCGAGCCAGACCGCGGCATAGGGGTGGGTCATCAGGAAGTCGAAGACCTGCCGCTGGTGCGGCTTCAAGCCTCCGGGCAGGCGGCCTGGACTCGGGGCGCCGGTGCTCATTCGGTTCCTCCCAGCTCCCTGGGCTCGCCGAGGACTCCAGGACGACTGCCGGCCTCAAGATCCGTGGCGTCGCGGGGCTCAGTGGGCTCGTCTGATACAGAGTCGGCGAGGCCTGCGAATGCGTCGGCGTAGAGGCCGCGGAAACGGGTGGTGTCGATGGGTGAGGGGGTCGCGAGGATCTTCGCCAGCCGGGATGCGTGCTCCCCGAGCCGGCGGCAGATCTCGTTGCGGGGCAGGCCCGCGGCCTCGCCGGCGTACATCGCGGCGATCCGCTCCTCTGGAGTCATCTCGACCTCGTGGCCGGCGAGCCAGCGCTCGACCACCACGAGATCGACGACCTGGCCCCGGCAAGATCCCCACGTCCTCGCCAGCCTCACCGGGCGCGCGGGCCCATGCCAGCGCCGCGGGCCCTGCTCCCGGTCGGTGCTCATCGGGGTGCCCGCGACGCATCGGCCGGATTCGTGTTCCTCGGCCCACCAGCGTTGGTCCAGCTCCTGGTTGACTGGTGAGGTGTAGCGCCCCGACACATCTCGCTGTTCTCCGCAGTTCGGGCAGGTGACCCAGCGTGGCGCGGTCACGACCTGGCCTCATCACTCGTGAGTGCCTCCAGCTGGTCGCAATAGAGGTCGCGCCACCGGGTCCAGCGGCGCACCTCTTGAACCGAGTCCGCGCCACGGATGAGCGTCTCGCAGTCAGCGATGCACTGCCGCAGTTCCTCCGCGGTCCTCATCGCCCCATCACCGCCTCGACGGCGAAGGTGGCGGCGGTGCCGGGATCGTTCACCGGGCACTGTGACCGTAGGTACTCTGCGACGGCGAACAGGCCCTCGTCGAGGGTAGTTCGAGAAGACATTGGGGGAACCTTTCCGGTTCAGTCGATGACTGTGACGGCTCTTCACGAGAAGTGCCAGGAGCGTTGGCCTGCGGGCAGGACGACGGCGCCCAGTCGTCGCAGGCGGATTGCGCAGGCGGATTGCGCAGGCGGATTGCGCAGGCGGATTGCGCAGGCGGATTGCGCAGGCGGATTGCGCAGGCGGATTGCGCAGGCGGATTGCGCAGGCGGATTGCGCAGGCGGATTGCGCAGGCGGATTGCGCAGGCGGATTGCGCAGGCGGATTGCGCAGGCGGATTGCGCAGGCGGATTGCGCAGGCGGATTGCGCTGGCGGATTGCGCTGGGGGCGTGCCTAGCTCGGGAGTACCCCGTGCAGTCTCAGGTGCTCCGGCCAGGCGCTGGGCCGACTGCCGCGCGGGTTCGGGCGAGCCGGGCCTCGAGGATAGTGATCCTGTTCATCGCGCAGATCACGCAGGTGGCGGCGTGCCCGAGGTCGACGTCGTCGACGCCCGCCCGGTGCTGACGACACAGTCGCTGTCGCTTCCAAGTCATCAGCTCGTTCGGAGAGACCCAGCCCGAAGCAGCGACCTGCTCGGCGACGTGCCGGTCGGTGGCCGTCTGAACGGCCCGCTGGTAGGCATCCAGGGTGAGAGCTCGGTGCTGAGCGGCGTCGAAGACCACCGCTCCACACCCCTGGCACACCACTCGGATGCTGGGCTCGCCGAGCCAGAACACCATCCGGTGTGCAGTGATGACTGCGGCCAGGTCGGCGATGTCGGTGGACCCGGTCAACGCCGGCAAGTCGGATGAGAGGGTCCCTGCGCGGGTAGTCATGCGATGTCACCCAGGCCGTCCTGGCCATGGGTCTCCAGATGTGCCGGGTCACTGCCCGGGCCGGCACCAACGGATCCACTAGCGATCGACTCATCGTCGGGCCGAGCATCGCCGCCCAGACCATCCGAGAGGGCATCGAGTCGAGCGTTCATTGCCGCGCTAGTGTTCTGCCAGTTCTTCTCGTAGGTCTCGGCGAGCATCTGGGTGTAGATGTCGAGATCGAGGACCCCGAGCAGATGGCCGAGCTGGAACTGGGAGAAGCTGTGCAGGTCCCCGTTGCAGATCCAGATGGGCCATGACGGGTCGATGCCGTTGATACGGCGCACCACGACGTCCTGGTCGGCGGGCAGCGGCGTCAGTCCACGCTCGCTGGCACGGTAGTTGTCGGGTCCCCACCCGTTGTGCTCGAGGATCTCGAGGGCGACCCGGTCGCGCTGGACGAACGGGGCCCCGTCTCGCTGCCGGCGTTCCTTGACCGCCGGGCTCACCTTCCAGGCGCCAGCGTTGCGCAGGCTCACCGCCCCCGGTGTCCCTGGCCGCACGATGAAGATCCGGTTCACGTGCTGGAGGGCGCGCGCCCCGGTGATCGCACCATTGCTCGCCCCCTGGTCCGCGGGCGTTGCGGGGTCGGGAGGGTCGGCGGCGAAGGGGTAGGTGATGGACCCGCGCGAGGCCGCGATGACGTTCTGGAACAGCAGCGCGGCGTCGAGGCGGGACCGCTCGGTCAGGACCGAGGAGATCAGTCGTCGGCCGAGGTCGTGGTCGAAGGGACGTGAGAACACCTCGGCATCACCGGGAAGCCGGGCGACCAGGACCCGGAGGTATCGCGCCAGCGTGTGGTCGAGGACGGCCGGATGGGCCAGCGACTTGTCCGGCCGTGGCCCGTCATGGCACGCCAGAGTGCCGCCCGAGGCACCCAGGATCGGAGCCGTAACGACCAGATCGCCCTCCCCCGCCGCACCATCCGCGGGGCCGTGCGTGGGGCCATGCGTGGGGTCGTGCGTCGGGTCGGTGATCTCGAGGCGGTTGTTGGAGTCCTTGGAGACCAGGATCATCGGTTCGGGGTCGATCTCGATCTCGACCGCTGCTGCCTGCTCGGCGAGGACCTGGTTGTTCACCTCGGCGGTGAAGCCGTGCTCGGGGTCGAGCAGCGAGTACAGGCCGTCAGTGTTGGTGGAGATGATCCGTGCGCCAGCCAAGGTCTGGGCCTGCCCGATGCGCCAGGAGAAGAGCTGGCCGATGATCCGCATCGAGATGATCCGGTTGTTCATCCGGATCGGAGTCTTGTGCGCCGCGTCGCCGGCACCGGACGCGGCGTTGAGGATCAGCTTGGTGCCCTCGCGCAAGGTGATGAGCCGGGCCCGTTCGGCCTCGGAGAGGTCCGGGGACTTGAGCCGGGCACCGTATTCCTGCTTCTGGAAGAAGATCTTCGCGTACCGGTCCTCCCCGAGGGCGGGGTTGTAGAAGGCGCCCATCTTGCGCAGCAGGTTCGGATAGTAGGAGGTGAAGTCCTCGTGGATCACCGCCCCCGCCGAGGTGCGGGCATACCTGGGGTGCAGCTTGGTCGACTTGTTCGGCTGGTCGACGAACAGCGCCGGGGCCCGTGTCGTGGGCGTCTCCCGGTAGGTGGCCGAGGACAGCGAGGTGTTGGCCAGTATCGATCTGCCGTCCAGGACGGTGCCGTCGACCAGCACCACGTTGAGCTCCTGGTCGGCGCGACGCTGGGTGGCGAGCAGGTCG
The DNA here is from genome assembly GCF_036090055.1 of Nocardioides sp. NBC_00368. NCBI lineage: Bacteria > Bacillati > Actinomycetota > Actinomycetes > Propionibacteriales > Nocardioidaceae > Nocardioides > Nocardioides sp. NBC_00368. Next base: position 626,802 of record NZ_CP107970.1, on the reverse strand, counting down.
CGTGCCGATGGCACCTGGGCGCGGGCGCGCTGGATCTGGTCGGCTTTGGCCGGGTCGGTCGCCTTGGTGATGGGCCGGTAGGCGACCCGCTCAGGATCAGAGCCGTAGAGCACCAGGCGCTTATCGACCGTGCTCCCATCAGGCAGCCGCAGCGTGTTGTGCTGGTCCTTGGCCAGGGCGGCGAACCTCGTGGCGTCGCCGACCTCGCGGCGGGCGCGGTCGAGCATCGCGACTGCGGCCTGGTGGGCGGCTTGGTCCGCGGCGAATCCGTCCAGGTCGGCCTCGGCGCCATGGATGCCGCCGACTGAGAACGTGGCGAAGCACGAGGTCGGTGTCCCATCGGCGAGGTAGTAGGGCAGGTTGTTGGGGGCCTTCTCGATCTCGGCCAGCGACAGCGCCGGCGGGCCACTCGGGTGCTGCTCGCGGTACTCGATGGAGTCGTTGAAGTTCTTGCCCTCGATACGCCGGTAGTAGTCGTAGACCCGGCCGAACCGGGCCCGGGCGTGCTGGTCGGTGACGTGGTCCTCGAAGAACCGCTTGCACTCCTCCAGAACGTTCCCGCTCTCCCCTTGGGTCTGTCCCGCCGGGCTGGGGTAGTCGAAGCTGACCCTCTCCAGGTCACCGAGTCGGCCATAGGGGCACAGGATGCGGGCCACGTACTGCGCTGAGGATGAGTCGGGGCGCAGCCGGTCCTGGCGTACCGCCGCTGGGGATATGTCGGGGCTCTGGGCGCCGGGGATCTGGGCGTAGACGGTCTCGGGGTACTGGGTCATCAGTGCGCGGCGGAGCTCGAACGCGCTGGAGTAGGTCGGGTGCTCGAACAGCTGGGACAGGCCCACGCAGTCGGCCAGGTTGTAGGCCAACAGCTCGTAGAGATCGGCGATGGTCGTGACCCGCGAGCCTGCCTCAAGGTTGTCCGACTCCAGGATCTGATGGCCGAGCATCCCGAGCAGCCGCTTGAGGTTGACCCGGGACTGGGCCTCGTTGAGACGGGCCGCGTCGATGTGGCGACCGGAGGCGAGCATGGCGCGTCGGATCCGCGCCTGCGTCGATTCCCACCCGACTCCTTGGGTCGTGGCCGGATCGGTGAGGTAGTTCGGCATGTAGGCCTTGTACTCCTCACCGAACAGCTGGTCGTTGTGGGCACGCATCGTCGAGGCGGCGACCGGTACGAAGGGATCCAGGACCGGGCGCTGCGGTGGGGCCACGTCGCCTTCGGCAAGTTTGAGGAGTCTGCGGTACTCGGCGGGATCCCCGTCGAAGAGGTCCCGGTTCCTCTTGTAGGCACGCTTAGCGCGGGTGAAGGTGGCCAGTGCGGCGAAGGCCTCCATGAAGTAGAGGGAGAGCATCACGGTGTCGTAGTGCAGCGAGTTGTAGCCACACAGGAACGGATGCACGGCCGGGTCGTAGCCGGGGTCGGTGTCGCACACCGGGCGCCACAGGTGCGGGAAGTCGGAGTTCTTCTCGTGCGTGGCGAGGTTGCTCACCACGGTGGCGTTGGACAGGCCCATCAGCTTGGCCAGCTCGATGTTCGCCGTGTGGCCGCGAAGGTCGTAGACCTCGGGCGTGATGGGCGGTAGTGCGGGGTTTCGCAACGAGAAGACCCGGGCGACCTCGCCGATGTCGAGCTGGCGGTTGAGATCCTCGTCGTCGATCAGGTGGAAGATCATGACCCGCCCCATGCCCTGCCCCATGCCCTGCTGCGTGGCGGGGGTGTAGGCGCAGAGGCTGAAGACGTTGGTGAGCGACTCGATGTCGTAGAAGGTGAACCGCGGCTGCGACTCGGTCGACGACCTCGGTCGCGGCCTCGCCGGTCCGCTCGATTGGCTGGTCACGGGGTAGGCCGCGGAGTGCTCGGACTGGGGCATGCCACTGGCTCCTCTCTTCATGCAGGGATCGAGCTCGCCGGCGCCGCGGCCCTGGCTCTGTAGTCGGCCCTGTGGTCGGCTCAGTGGGCGCAGCTCATCGCTCTGGGCTGTTGCTGGTGGTCGGTCGCGGGCCGCGGAGTACCTCGACGGCGTCTTTGTGGGCGATGGCGGCCATGACGCCGTTGCGCTCGCAGTAGTCGTCCCAGAAGGCGCGCACTCCGGTGTCGGCGTCAGGATCGCCGGCGAGCACTCGCCGCAGCTCGCGGTCGAACGCGTCGCGGGAGAGGTGTCGCCTGGGCCTGTTCGGTTTGGGGGTCTGGGACTTTCGGGGCTTGCGCGGCTGGTCGGGTCTCATCGGATCCCCTTCTCTGGGCCGGCCATCGACCCGTTCGGTTCGGTTCCATACCTATCTGTCTCGGCAGTTGCCCCGACTGCAGTCCCGCTGGGGCCGGTCGCGCCGTGCGTCGTGCCTGGCGCCGTACCTGACCCGGCGCCTGGCCCCGTGCCTGGCCCGCCGGTGGCGGTGCCTGCCATCGCGGAGATGCGGAGGATGCCGCGGTAGGAGTCGGCCAACGCGGGTTGGGAGAGCAGGTTCGGGTCTTTGCCGTGGTAGGTCGGGCTCTTCCAGCGGGCCAGGTCGTAGGTGGCGATCAGTGGCTCGGACCGACTCATCATCTGGCCGGGACGGACCTTGCGGTTCTTGTCCTTGCAGTGCCAGTGGGGATCCTCGCGGACGATGGAGCACAGGTCGCGCACGAAGATCACCCTGCTCACCGGCGATCCCGACGGTGAGGTCTCGACGAACCAGGCGCGGTAGAGGTCATAGGCGAAGGTGAAAGGCACCAGGTCCCAGGCGAGCTGGGTGTGGAACTCCTCCCACCAGGCCCGGACGGGGTCGTTGAACTCCTTGTACTCGGCCAGCACGGCCTTGGCCGCCACGGGTTCGGAGAGCTGGTAGTAGTCCATGTGCAGGACCCGTCTGAGCACATAGCGCAAGACGTCGCCTCGGTGCAGGTAGTCGTTCTTGATGTAGCGGCGTTCGCTGCCGGCGAAGTTCTTCTCGAAGGGGACGAAGAGCTGGCGGCGGTAGAAGGACTCGGACTTGTCCTTGACGCGGGGGAACTCGTTGAGGCACTGGACCATGAACCCGAAGAACTGATAGGCGATCGGCATCCGGTACTTTCGGTTGATCTGGATGACGTCGCTGGTCACGATCGCTTTCAGGTTCGCGGCGCGGTCGATGAAGGTGCCCACGTCGTTCTCGTCGACGATGATCGCGCTCGCACGCACCAAGGGCTCGAGGGCGAACTCCTTGCCGAAGTCGCTCAACGGGATCGAGGTGTAGGCGCCGGGGCCGGTCAGGTTCCGCATCAGCTCGCACAAGGTGCCCTTGCCGTTGTTGCCCTGCTCGGAGTAGAACCAGGCGGTCTTGTTCCAGCGCACATGGGGTCGGATGATCGCGCCGAGGATCTCCCACAGCAGCTCCACGATCTCCGGATCATCCGAGAGCGACGCCATCCAGTCCTCGACCTCCCAGATGGTGGCGTCGACGGGGTCGACGATGCGGGGGCTGGTGGCGTTCGGGTCGTAATCGACGTGCGACTTCGACAAGAAGACCAGGTCCGGGGTGAACGGCAGCAGCTGCTTGGCGGCGTAGTCGAAGATGCCGTTGTTGACCGCGATCAGGTCGCGGTTCTCACAGCGGTGGGTGCGCGGGGAGTCCTCGCGCAGGATCGCCATGACCTCTTTGAAGTCGTTGACGGTCAGCCCGGAGTAATAGCGCCGTGCCACGGTGCGGATCTCGTCCTCGCTGGTGGAGTAGACCCCCAGGTTGATGCCGCCGGTGACGTACATGGCGATCAGGTCGTACTCACGGTCGGTGTCCCGGGCCGAGGGCGCAATCCGGATGATGTGGTGCAGCCGCAGCAGGGCCTGGGCGATCTGATAGTTGGTCAGGTGCCGCAGGGGCAGCAGCTTCTCCCGCGCCGCCGACGCGGCTGTGTTCTCCAACGCGTAGCAGCGGTTGACCAGGGCGATGAGCCGCTGCGACACCGCACCCGGACCCGCAGCCAGCCCCGGACCCAGCCCCGGACCCTGCCCCGAACCCTGCCCCGAACCCTGGCCCTGGGTGGTCTGAGATAGGGCAGTCTGGGGAGCAGCGGGTACGGCAGGGTCGAGCGTGTTCAGGTATTCGGTGGTGACACGGCGGATGATCTGGTCGGGTGGGTTGTTGCCCAGACCGTTGGCCGTCATCTCTGCGGTCAGCAGGTCGATGACGTCGCCGGCGTTGCTCACTGTCATGGGTGGTGTCTCCCGAGTGGCGTGAGCCTCATTCGGCGAAGGGTGGATGCCGGGTTCAGCTCGTTGGTCGAGTGGAGCGAGTCATTTGACCCTAGAGCCACGCCATGTGATTTTCAATGCGAATCCAGAATCGCTGTGATTTGCGCATCAACCAATCGGGAGGCCCGAAGGCGCAGGTCAGGGGCCCAGCGGCCGCTCCTTGCGCAGACCAGGTCGAGCCGTCGACGCGGGCACGACGCCCTTTTTCAACAAGCAGCGCTGCCTCGGCGAACGTCTGGCGAGCACCTGCACGGCGGCTCCGATCAGACACCTAGCCCGCAGCCGGTCCCTGGGTCGACCGAGGTCACTCGAGCAGGTTGGACAGCGTGTCCACCGGGCGAGGCGGAGGTGCGCCTCGGCGGATCCTGGCAGCGAACGAGACGATCCCGGAGACCGCGACCAGGAGGTAGCCGATCGCGATGATCGCGAGGGCCACCATGACCGGGATGGCGGCGAGCAGTGCCACGGCTTGGAGCGGTGAGCTGAGCGTCGGCATGTCAGAACACCTCGCTGAGTCGTACGCCACCGCGGGGGCCGATCTCGAGCCTGAGGACAGGTGTGTCGTCGGGCCGGATCGCGGCGTAGGGGTCGTCCGAGAATCCGGGGCTGAACAGCTCAGCGCAGGGCCCGTCAGGTCCCCTTCCGTCGAGATCGAGGGCTTCGACATAGTCGGCGAAGAGGCGTCGCGCGCGCCGGATCGAGTCGGCGTGGATGATGTCGGGCCCGACGAGGGTGAGGTTTCCCGCGGGGGTGATGGTGCAGTTGCGCGCCTGCCAGGCGCCGATGCCGTCGTGGCGGTTCAGGTAGAGCGCGACGTAGTAGCGCGGGTGCTGCACCGTGATTGTTTCGGGCGTGTGTGCCATCTCGGCTCCTCCTGGGCTGTGGGCCGGCGGTCGTCCCGGGCGTCGCGGCGGTGGTCACTGGGGCACTCAGCCAGTCCCCTCGGTGATGTCAGTGATGTCGGCGGTCTCGATGGAGTGCAGGCGCTCGCCCATGACAGGTCGGTCGGTGTGGACGTGCACGAAGCCAGGGTTGTCGGGATCCGGGCCGATCACGGTGGCGTAGGTGGGAGTCCTGCGGTCGCCCTCGATGGTCGGGACGAGGACACGCCGACCGTCGCGACCAGGGCCGGGGTTGCGGCCCTGATTGGGCGCACGATCGTGATCGTGGGCGGGCATGGTCACGGCCCCCACTCGAGGATCTCTCCCCGTTCGAAGATCTCGACGAGACCCGGCACGGCCGAGCGCGCTCTGCCGGTGTCCGTGATGTTCGTGCTGGCGCCAGGCATCGCTTCCCCTCGCGATCATGGCGAGGGATGGCGGGCTCGGGCGAGTCGCTGGTCATCTCCTCGGCGGTTCACGGCCCGAGGCCGGCGTCAGCCGGCATGTGATCGGGCCGCCCGCGCCGGAGATACATCTCCGGCGACTGGCGGGACAGGGTCCGCGGGTTCTGACGACGAGCGATGGATACCCCTGCGAGGTGTCGCTGTGGGTGTACCACGATCGTGGCACATCATTTCAGCAGGTCAGATCCGTCTTCCAGCCTTCTTCGGTTCGTGTGTACCACGGTCGAAGTTGGCGGTGGTACAGCGATTTCTCCAGGTCAGGCCGCACGTTGATACCCCCTGTGCCACCTGTACCACCCTTTCTCAAGGAGTACATACCCACTCGCATGTGCGCATCGAGAAGTCGGAATCTCGTGCCACCTGTGGCACGAGACCCGAAAGCGACCCCTGACCTGCCCCAACGCTGTACCAGGCCGAGGGCGTCACGTGCCACAGACGTGGTACGTCCACCATCCACGCACCGCCGCGGCGCTCCGTTTGCGCAGGTCAGAGATCAGGTGGGTCGCGTACCAGCGTCGTGGCACACGACCTCGTATCCCGGTACCCCTTGACCCGCGTACGTCCTCGAGTCCCGCTAGTGATCCCGCCTCGACCCGCCGCCGGTCACGACCGGTCCGGATCGAGACCACAAGGGGTCCTCGATGCGCCTTCGAGGCGGGTACGGAAGGATGAGCCCAGAGGGCTCACGGACGCATGACCGATACGGATCGACGACAACGGCGGTCGGCGCCGACCATGCGCCGAGCCGACGACCAGTGCCGACGAGCAGGGCCGCGAGTTTTGGCGTCCCACTGGTCTCATTCGTGGACGCAGCGGGGCTTGAACTCTTCGAAGGCGTCCTGCTGCTCCATGTCCGAGTAGAGCGTGTCGCCGATGGTCACCGAGGTGCCGTCCGAGGAGCGCAGAAGGGTCTCATGGTCCCCGTCGTCCCAGATGACATTGCTTCCCGACTCATCGAGGCGGCCGGACTCGTCTATCTCGTCCGAGACGAGGACCTCGGCGGTCTCGAGGGTGACCTGGTCCTTGTCGCGGTTGCCGCACTCGAGCCCACGCAGCGTGACCTGGTCGCCGTCGATGACCAGCTGCGACCGGTCACCGTAGAAGGTGCCATCCTCACCGCCGCACGAGTTCAACGAGAGGAGGCTCAGCCCGGCAACGGCTGCGAGGAGTAGGCCCCGCCATCGGCTCGCGGTCCCGCTCGGGCGGGCTGGCATGCCCGCTGGTCGAGATCTGCGGCATCCTGTCGAATGCACTCCGCCGTCGGCGCGGTCGCTGATGTCGTTGATGTCCATGGCCCGATCCACTGTCGTTGACATACGGACCTCAATGGCCCGTCAACGCCCAGTCTGACACCAAACGATGCCTCGATGGTGCGCAAAGGGGAAGGCGGGGGCGTCCCGTTGAACCGGTATAGGAATCGTTGACAGCACCGGATCGGCACTGGATCAGCACCGGATCGCGGATGTGGGCGTCGATCGGTCGGGTCGAACATGAAGAGAAGCCGGGGGTCCCTCCCACTGGAAGGTTGCCCTCCGGCTTCTCCGAATCCGAGCCCGGTTCCAGGCTCGCGCTTGACCGGTCGCGGTGGCACGCCAGAACCCGTGTTCAGCCGGTGCCCGCGTTCAGACCGTGGCCGGACGGCGCTCACGCGCCCCGGTGTACACGTCTGCGGACGATCGCGTACCCGTGGGTTCGGAGCTCATGGCGGCCATGGCGGGCTCTTCGACGACGTAGACGATCTCGTAGGTGATCACGTGGTTGCCGTTGAACCGGATGATGTCGGTGGTCTTGTTCAGGCGCAGGGTCGAGAAGCCGGCGACCGTGTTGGTGATGGCGTAGAAGCGGCGCATCTTCTCCATCATCCGCTCCTCCGCCTGCCCATAGGACGTACCGAACGCGGTGATGACGAACTTGTGGTAGCAGCCGAGGTCGAAGGCGGGGTATCCACCCGCGGAGGTGAACGTGGCATCGATCTCGGCATCACTCGGAGCCATCAGCTCGCCGTTCTCATAGACACACCTCTTGATCACGCTCATGTGCCACCCACCTCCTCGTCCAGTCCCGCTCGTCGACTCACGGCTCTCGCGTCTGACCTGGAACCTCGTTCAGTCACACTCCCGGTGACCGGGTCCCACCGGTCACCAGTGAACCACAACAACCGCACCACGCAGCCGACTCACGTGTTTCGGTTTCACTCGAGCGTCTCCGCCTCGGATCAACTACCGGCGCGAGCGGTCCTCATCGACATGCGACCGCGCATCGCGTCTACCTCTGGCCTTGTCGATCCCGTGCCGTGTCGATCCCGCGCCTTGTCCACTTCGGGCGATGCGCGACGGCGCGGTGAACAAGGAGGCACATGACCGCACTGAAGGCGAGGGTCAGCGCTATCGCTGCGGGCCCATTGGCTATCCGGGCGAGCTGGTCGCCCGGTGCCAGCAGCGCCAGGGTGTTGAAGAGGGCGTGCAGCGCGACCACGGGCCATAGCCGACGGGTGCGCTCATAGATGACCGCCAGCAGTAGGCCCAGGCCGATAGTGCCGATGGCCTGGGGCAGGTTGGTGTGAAGCCCTGCGAAGCACAGCGTCACCAGCACGATGGCAGGCAAGGGCGGGACGAATCGTCGCAGCAGCGGGTACATCAGTCCGCGCATCAAGGCCTCTTCGGCAATCGGGGCCACCAGCAGAGTGAACGTCATCCCCACCACAGCAGGCGGCGGCGCACTGGTGCTGGGGTTGGCGGGGCCTGCGGTGTCAGCGATCTCACCAATCCACAGGGCACTGACCTGGCCGGCCGCGAAGGCCAGCACCAGGCACATGACGGCCAGGCACGCCCACCTCAGTTCCGCCGCCCGTGCGCCCCGGACGCGAGAGCGCCCGCCGAGCACCGGGTCGAAGGCGAACCATTCCGGCCGGCGTCGGCGGGCCAGGAGAACGCCTGCGGCTACGACCGCATCGGCGATCAGGGTCGCAAGGAGGGGCTGGGAGACGACCAGGCCCAGCCCCACGGCCATGCCCACATAGGCACCGGGGACCAACACAGCCACCAGGAGGCAGCCGGTCCACGCAGACCTGCGTGGACCGGCGCGTCTGCGACCGGCGAGATCCTGACGAGACATCATCACCACTCCCTCACGTCCCTAGGTCCCTACGGCGTTCGGCGTTCGGCTTTCCGGTCTTGCTGTCCTGCGGCGCGCAGTTGGTGTCGGTCTCGGGGCTATGCCCGGGCCAGGAGCGCCTCGCTCTCGGGCATCTGTGTGACGACAGCTTGGAGCCGGGTCGTCCCGTTCCACTGGTTCAGCTGCAGGTGGGCGTCGACCCGGATCGGCTCGAGCGCGGGAGCGGGCAGACCTGCTGCGACGGCCGCGGCCTGCTGTGCGGTCTGTGTGGCGATGAGGGCGCGCAACGGTTCGTAGAAGGCGTCGGCGGCGTTCCACCACAGACATGCCAGACCGTCCCCGGTCACCAGCCGCAGGTGCTGTTGCTCGGACCCGATTCGACTCAATCGGCATCGCTGTGGCTCGATGACGATGCCGAACCGTGGCTGGGCGAACCCATGGCCGAAGGGACGCAGCGCCGAGATCCGGCGCACCAACTCGGCCAGCGGGGCGAGGTTCGCGGTCGGGGCATCACAGTCGAGGTCCGGACCCAGGACCAGGTCGATACTCGTGCCGGCCGGCTCCGACTGCCCCGTGCGCATCAGTGCTTGGGCCTGGGTGGCGAGAACGTCGGCGAGGCGCTTGATGTCGCCGGGCGTGTCCGTGTGCACGCCGCATGCTTGGGCGTGCCCGATCGCGGTCAGGCCGGGATGGGGATCGAGGGTCTCGATGATGTCGAACCAGGCCGGCGCCCGGCCCGAGCCGCTCACCGGCTCATCGGGATCGCTCGGTTCCCTGAGTACGACCACCGGGGCAAGGTGGCGTTCGGCGAGCTTGCCGGCGAGCAGGCCCAGCATCCCCTTGGGGGCTTGCGAGAGGTAGACCCAGGGCGCCAACGGCTGGTCGCTGGCATCCAGCTCGTCCATGAAGCGGGCAGTGAGCTCCTTGCGCAGCTCGTTGTTCTCGATCACGGTGAAGGCGGCGGCCAGCTTCGCCTCAGTGGCGCGGGCGAGGAAGACGCCGAAGCAGTCGAGCAACGGGGCCTCGGTGCGCCGCGGGCTGTTCATCGCGGGGGCGAGGTAGAAACCGTAGAACCCCTCGTCGATGCCGTCGATGTCCCTGATCTTGCCCGTGACCGTGAATGCCTTGAGTGCGCACGCGAACCCTTCGAAGACGGAGACGAAGACCGGGTCGTGCACCTCTGCCCGCAGGATCCGCATCATCGTGGAGGCCTCCACGTCGATGCCCATCGGCTGCGGCACTCCCCCGCCGTCCAGCGGCGCCGGCGTCCACAGCAGGCGTGCGATCGAGAGCGAGTCACGCACCAGCTGGCGGTTCTCGTACAGCAGGGGCATCACGTCCGAGACCGTGCCCAGGCCGGCGAACAGGCGCAGCCAGCGGATCGCGAAGACCTTGAACGGCTGGAAGCGGCGCGCGTAGGTCTCGAGCACCTGGTAGAGCACGTGCGCACCGCAGATGCCCCGCAGCGCGTAGGTCTCATCCAGGCGGCACGGATTGACCGTGATGTCGGCGGTGCTGCCCGGTTCGAGCTCCTGGTGGTGGTCGGTGACCAGGACCGTCCAACCCAGCTCGTGCGCGGCGGCCACACCCTCGCGGGAGTTCACGCCGCCGTCGCAGGTCAGCAACACCGAGGTCTGTGGCCAGCGGGCGTGGATCTCGGCGATGTCTGCCGGGGTGAGGTCGTGGCCGCGACGGTAATCAGGAAGATGGAGCTCGACATCGAACCCGAGCTCCCTCAAGCCCGCGTACCCCAATACCCCGCTGGCGATTCCGTCCATATCGAAGTCGGGAGCGATCGTGATCTTCGCGCCGGCCAGCCGTGCCTCCTCCAGAAAGGAGACCATCGTGTCGCAGTCCTTGAGCTCGTCATGATCGGCCGACTCGATCGCAGCGAGGACGTCATCGGCCCAGCCGCGCCGTTCACACAGAAGGGCGAACAGAGCATCGGCGTCATCCATGGGCGCGGAGAGGAGCACAGACCCACCATCCTTCTGTGATTCCGGCAGAGTCGAAGACATCACCTGAACGCCATTCATAACATGTGATTCTAACAGTGAATCGGTAGTCACTGCGATTATCGCATTGTCATCAATTCGCGTGTTTCCGAGATGACGACATTGATCTTTGCCGGCGTTATTGAGTTTCGATTGATGATTGGGATAAATTGTCATTCATGGCGACCAAGACAGAGACCATTGTGACCGTCGAGTCAGACCTCAGTGGCAAGGCCGAGGCATCCACCATGACCTTCGCCATCGAGGACGCGACGTACGAGATCGACCTCACCGAGGTCGAGCAGGCCGACTTCAAGGAGCTCTTCGCGAAGTACATCTCGGCCGGGCGCCAGCACACGCCGCGCGCTGTGCCGAAGATGACCCCCGCTGAGCGCGAGGAGATTCGGGCATGGTTGCTCGCGAAAGACATCGAGGTCTCGCACTTCGGCAGGCTCCCCAAGCGTGCACTCAAGGCCTGGAACGAGGCACACCCCGAGCGTCAGTACACCCCCTGAGGGACGATTCGACCAGCCATTGACTCACGATTCTGCTGGCTGTTTGGCTGACGATCCGACAAGCCATGCACGGCTCACGGTCCGGCATGCTCCGTCTACCGACTGACCTCAACTGGCCGACCTCAACGGGGGCAGCTGCGGGTCGTTGACCTCGCGGACCTCGATGCCCGCCTGGAGGGCCTTGCTCATGCAGTCGCCGGTACCATGCGTGACGTGGCCTGGTGGTATCCGGTGGCAGGTCTCGAGCGTGCACCGGGCGGCGAAGCCGATACAGAGGACCTCAGCCCTGTCGCGCTGTGCGGCAACGAAGTCGACCATGGCCTGGTTGCGCCGCAACGGTGCGCGCCGGCCGTGGCGGCGCCACGAGTCCGGGCTCACCGCGAACGGCTCGATCTCGAAGCCGGCGCCGTTCCATACCCGCTCAGCGATCGCGTCCGCACCGTCGCGGCAGTGGCCCGAGACGAGCAGCGGACGGGTCACCGACTCCAGGCCCCAGGAACGGAAAGCGTCGTTGAACGCATCCCTGACCAACCGCTCACTGCGCCAAGCACGTGAGCCCGTCACCAGAATGATGTGGGATATCAACTCCGGAATCCTTCCTCACTCGGTTCCTGAAACTCATCCCAGAGGATCGGGAGCTCAGGTGTGCCGCTCATGGGCCGGCGTCCAGACCAGCACCGCGTTCTCAGGGAGCTCACGTCGCTGTGTCTGGTAGCCGTCCGGGGTCAGCACGTCGTACTGCTCGCCGTAGCCGCCCGAGGCGGGTGAGCCCATCGCGGCCGTGAGCCGGTAGACGGTGCCGTCACGGGGGTCCACGAAGACCGCGCCGAGGATCCGAACCGAGGCCGATCGCGGGCTCAGGCCCGCCGCGAACATGTCGTGGAAGGTGTCAAGCGAGTAACCCGTCCGTTCCCCTCGCTGCGGCCAGTGCCCGAGGTCACCGTCGGCGTCGTGCCCCAGGAGGCGCTCCACCTCAGCGATCCATACCTCCCACGCAGTCGGCTCCAGCGCCGCGACCTCGGCTGCATGGATCGCCAGATGGTCGTCGAACTCTGTCGGCTCAGGCATCAGAGTCTCCTCATCTCAGGGGCCAGCCGACAGGTGGCGGTGTCGGCCCTGATGGATGTCGCGGACTCGCCCGTGCCAGCCGTCCGGCTGGCAGACCCCACGAGGCCTCCCCCGGCGCCAGAGCACTCACACCATGGCGGCCAATGCTCGGGGCCACTGCTCGCCGGCCACTGCTCGCCGGCCACTGCTCATCGGGAAGGGAGAGTGATGCCGAGAGGGTGATGCAGGGACAGTGATGTCCTGCTCGGTCTTGTGGCCGGTTGGGTTGTGGGTCGCTGTTTCGTCCTCCCCTGTCGGTCCTGGCCGCTAGGGTGCCGTTACGTCGCGCTTCACTGATGAAGGAGCATGAGAGGTGTTGGTGTGGCTGCTGGCCATACTCGCGGTCGGGTCGGGTGCCGCGGGAGTCGTCATCTACCGGAAACGGCTCAGCGCTCGTCGAGCGATGCTGGCCCAGGATGCGGAGGAGTCACTTCGCGAGTGCCGCGAATGGCGTGATGAGGTCGCCGCGACGGTCGTGCAGGCTCTGGCCGATGGCCGGTGGATCAGCCGCGACAACGTGGAGGCGCTCATCGATCGTCGGCCACGTCCGTCCACGTCGATGAGGATGCTCGCCCGCATCCATGGCCGCGGAGCCGAGGGTCGAAGCCTGCTGGACTACCTCGGCACCGACCTCGACCAGGTCGCCGAGTCGACCAACAGGCAGATCTTGGAGGAGGAGCTGGTCGCCCGGAAGAGGTTTCTCGACACGATCGAGTCCCAACCGTTGACCGATGAACAGGCCGCCGCGGTGATCACCTTCGACAACCGGGTCCAAGTGGTTGCGGCAGCCGGGTCGGGCAAGACCTCGGTGATGGTCGCGCGGGCCGCCTACGCGATCGAGCGCGGAATCGTCCCCGCCCACAGAATCCTTCTCCTTGCGTTCAACAAGGCCGCCGCCGCAGAGCTCCAAGACCGGATCGAGACTCGGCTGAGGGCCGCTGGGATCAACGCGGACGGCGTGCGCGCTGACACCTTCCATGCCTTCGGACTCCGCGTGATCGGGCGAGCCGAGGCCCGCAAGAAGCGCCTCGCTCCCTGGCTGGAGGCCGGTCAGGACGTCGAGATGATCGAGCGCATCGTCGATGAGCTGCGCGACAGCTCGGAGGACTTCCGGTACAAGTGGGACATCTACCGGCTCCTGTTCAGCGGCCGCCCCAACACCCCCGACGGCGGAACCCCGGACGGGTACGACGCCGCGACCGCGACCCGCGGATACCGCACCTTCAACGGCGAGATCGTCAAGAGCGAAGGCGAACGCCTCATCGCGGACTTCCTCTTCGCCGCCGGGATCAACTACCGCTACGAGGAGCCCTACTGCCACGACGTCGCCGACGCCGAGCACTCCCAGTACCGGCCCGACTTCTACTACCCCGACGTCGAGGTGTGGCACGAGCACTGGGCACTCGACCGCCACGGCAACCCACCCGCCACGTTCCGCGGATACGCCGAGTCGATGCGCTGGAAGCAGAACCTCCACCGCACCCACGACACCAAGCTCATCGAGACCACCTGGGCCTCCATCGTCGACCGCACCGGCTTCCAGGCCCTGGCCGACGACCTCAAGCATCACGGGTTGAGCATCGACTGGAACCCCGACCGGCCCGCGGCTGGGGCCACACCGATGAAGCACAAGGATCTCGCCAGACTGGTGCGCCAGTTCATGGCCCACGTGAAGTCGAACTCCCTGACCGCAGAAGCCCTCGAGCAGCGGCTCAAGAACGCATCGAAGGAGGTGCCGCGCTACCGCGCCGGTCTGTTCCTCGAGCTTTACTGGGCCATCCATGTGGAGTGGCAGAAGCGCCTCGCGGAGGCGGATGCGATCGACTTCGAGGACATGATCGTCACCGCCGCCGGCCACCTCGAATCAGGCAAGGTCGACATGGGCTACGACCTCGTCCTCGTCGACGAGTTCCAGGACGCCAGCCAGGCACGAGCCCGTCTGGTCAAAGCCCTGGTCGACAAGCCGAACCGGCATCTTCTCGCGGTCGGAGATGACTGGCAGTCCATCAACCGCTTCGCCGGCGCCGACCTCTCGGTGATGACCGCCTTCAACGACTCCTTCGGAGAAGGTCCCACGCTGCGACTGGAGAAGTCGTTCCGATCGACGCAGACGATCATCGACACCGCGGCCGACTTCGTGGTCAAGAACCCCCGCCAGTTCAAGAAGCAGGTCCGCTCCTCCCAACCCGAGGACGGACCACCCGCCTCACTCGTCCTCGTGCGAAACCCCTACGAGAGGGCGACCGCGCTAGCAGCCGTGCTCGATGACCTCGCCCGCCGTGTGCGCGATGGAGAGATCCACCCCCGCGCAGGCCAGCGGGTCAGCGTGGACGTGCTGGGCCGATACAACTTCGACAAGGACCTGATGCCACGCAAGACCCCGACAGAACTCGATGTGTCATTCCGCACCGCCCACTCCTCCAAGGGTCTCGAGGCCGACTACGTGATCCTGCCGAACGTGACCGCCGGCAAGCTCGGGTTCCCCAGCGAGATCGCCGACGACCCCGTCATGGCCCTGGCGATGCCCGAGCCCGATGAGTACGAGCACGCCGAAGAGCGGCGCCTGATGTACGTCGCGCTCACCCGGGCCAGACGACACGTCACCCTCATCTCCGTGCGCGGCCAAGAGTCCGCCTTCGTCGTCGAACTCCTCCGCGACGGACGACTGACCCGTTCTCCGCTCAGCACCGCCGAGGCCGTCGAGACATGTCCTCGATGCCGGAGAGGAACCCTCACGATGCGCGAGCGTAGGCGGGACAGCAAGAAGTTCTACGGCTGCACCAGCTTCCCCTCCTGCGGCTACACCCGCAACGTCGACGACGCTCCGTTCTGATCCGCGTTCGACGAGTCCCTGCGGTCGCCTCGGCGGCTCGATCGGCTCCATCGTCGCGTCCGAGGATTTTCATCCATTCGGGAGCGCGGCGACCGCCTCGGAGATGTCGCTGCTCCCCTCTTCTCTGCCGCCGCAGGCGGCGTGGGAACCGTCGGCTATGCCGACCACCGAGCGCCAGCGAGGTGCCAGTTCCCCTTATGCCCTTTTTCCTTCATCGCCGCATCCGGAGCGTAAGCGGAGGATCGGCGGTCTTTGCGCCCTCTGACCTGGGGAAACGATCCGTACACCTGGGGACCGTACGGGCACAGCGGCTTGCCGCGCCGCCCGTACGGTCACCGCCGTTTCCCCAGGTCGCAGCGGGGTTGGTCCGTACGGTGTTTCCCAGCAGCATGGCACCGCCGTACGGGTCGGGCTTGCGGAGCGACGCAGGAGCGCAACAGGCCCGCTCCACTCTAGGTTTGACGCTGGTTCGGCGTGGTCTGTGACTGCTTCGAACCCTTCCCGGTCGATCGCGTCTCGCAGGGCCATGCCACAGCTTGTCCTCGGCGCTGCTTATCGCGCTTCTGGTTGTCATCTGGGCACGCTGGCGTGCAGGTCTCCAGTCTTCTCGGTGCGGGAGCACCGACTGCGCGGCATGGGTTGCTGGGGTGTCGTGGGCGGCGCATCTGACAGGCTCTCGTCGGCTCGATGCGGGTGCGGCCGTTGCGGCCGCCGCCCACGAGACCCCTCCTTCACCCGACTCGCGTGGACTCACATCGACTCATATCGACTCTCTGCAGGCTGGTCTTGGATCGGTTCGAGGGCGAGCGTGTCTGAAGCTGTCGCGTGCACTGCCAGGGCGGCGTCATTGGTGGGGCTGATGGTCGGGACGGCAGAGCCGGCCCGGGGTTGGGGCTGAGAGGGATCCTGCGTATGCAGCAGTGTGATGTGCTCGAAGGCGTTGAGCGCTCCTCGTGCGACGGGCTCACGCACCGCGGTGTGCAGTCCGTCCGGTGCCTATGCGGCCAACAACGGGCCCGGTCTGTCCACATACGGGCCCGGTTCGCCCCGGGCCGGCCGTTCACGAGGCTTGACCACGTCCGCAGTGGCTTCCTGCGGTCGGGGGACCATCCGTGGGCGCCAAGGGGTCCTGGGCGGGCCATCGGTGACCCCATTCGGGCCATTGTCTGGCCCCGATGGCGCCGGTCGCACCGCGCAGGCCACGACGAGGACCTCGCGCGGTCGCGGCGAGCCCGCCTGCGGACCAGATCGACCCATTGCCGGCCACAGGTGACCGACTCACGATTCAGGGGTCGATCGAATGATCATCGATGCGGAACCCATTCAGCACCCGCCCGTGGATTCCCGTGGCCCTCAAGTGGCCTATTCGGTCGGATTCTCAAATACGATTCAAGTGGCGTCGATCAGTCGATCTCAATGAGATCGAGGCTTGATCGACCGCACGGTTCCAGCGATCACGACGGGGGATGACATGGCGAACGAGGGTGACCACCAGCCCGGGGCGGCGCGGCCGTCGCGGCGGTTCCGGTGGACGGTGCCGCCTGCGGATGAGTCTGTGCTGAGGTGGGTGGAACTCCAGGACAACGTCTCGGTCTCCCTGCGACTGCTGGTGCGCGAGTTCATCGCCCGCGAGGGCTATGTCGACCCGATGAATCGGCCCGTCGAGCAGCAGCCCCGCCGCGACCGGTCTCCTGTCGCCAGTGATCAGCGCGGGCACAGCGCCGACGATCCCATCCAGCTCGAGCCCGCCTCCGCGACGCCGGTGCCCACAGAGGCTCGGACCAGTCCGGGCCATGGGGGCCAGGTCTCCATCGACGAAATCATGGCGAGCACTCGACGGTGACCTCGGACGCTCCGGAGCCCGCCCCATGACCAAGGCCCGGTCGAACGATCACGGTCCTCACGCAACGGCGCGAAAGCCCGACCGGCACCCCGTCGCCAGCACGAGACCACTACTCAGATCGCTATTCAGGCTGCCGCAGGAAACTCACCGAAAGGCATGACATCTCACATGTACGAGAAGAGCTTGACCAACATGATCCCCAGCATGATCCCCAGCGTGATTCCGGGCATCATTCATCTGACCGGCGGCATCGACGTCGGCAACGGCTACGTCAAGGGCGTCATCAAGAACACCGACACCGGGACCTTCGACGAGATCGACCTGCCAAGCGCGGTCGTCTCGACCTCCCGGCCGAACCCGAAGGTTCCGCTCTCCGATGCCGAGGCCCCCGGCGTGGTGACCGACAGCGACGCGGGCGGCGACTTCTACAACAAGCTCGACTGCACCATGTCCACTCCCCTGGTCACCGCCAGTGACCGACGCATCTTCGGTCGCTCGGCGCTCTCGGTGCGCGGCTCGAAGTTCACCGAGTTCGAGGTCCTCGGGCGTCATTCCAAGGCCGACCAGGAGCTGAGCAAGGTCCTGGTGCTGGGGGTCTTCGCCGCCAAGGCGCTGCGTGACCACATGGCGGCGACCGGCGCGCTTCCCGATCACGAGCTTCGTGTGCAGGTCCGCGCGGGGCTGGCGCTGCCGATCTCGGAGTACGTCGCTCGCCGTAGCGCGTACGCGGCGGAGTTCACCGGCGCGAGCAGCGGGTTCGCATGGCTCGACCCGCGAGTGCACCTGGTGACGATCAAGAACTTCAACACCCCGGTCTCGGTGCGGCTGGAGTTCACCGATGTCCAGGTGCTCGCCGAGGGCGCATCGGCCCAGTTCGCGATCACCGACAAGGGCGAGCCTCTGGCCAAGGCACTGCTCGAGGACCTCGAGGCACACGGGGTCAGGCTCGAGGCCATCACGCCGGCCGACCTGGTCGCGGCCCAGAACACGATCGGGGTCGACGTCGGCGAGGGCACCGTCAACTTCCCGGTCTTCACCGACGGCCGGTTCAACCCCGAGGCGGCCGCCACCCTGGATCAGGGCTACGGCACCGCGCTGCTCAACGCGATGGACCGCATGAGCGATGGCCGACCCGGCGGGTCCAGCCTGGCCTTCACCAGCCGCAAGCAGCTGGCCGACTTCCTCACCCACGAGCCCTCTGTCCTCCAGCGGGACCGTCACAGCTGGGCGAAGGGCTTCGTCGAGGACGAGGCCGCCTACCTGGTCACCGAGATCGTCTCCTCCTTCAGGGACGTGGTCGCGCAGGCAGGGGCCACCACCGAGATCGTCTACGTGTACGGCGGCGGGTCCGGACCAATCAAGAACCTGCTCTACCCCGCACTGCTCAAGGCCGTGGCCCACAGCGGCATCCCCGTCCTCTACCTCGACGCCGCCTACTCACGCCACCTCAACCGCGAGGGCCTCTACATCGCCGCCAGACACGTGGAAGAACTGGCCGAGAAGAACGCATCCACCAACAAGAACACCCAGATTGCCGCCGAGAACGCGGGAGCACGATGAGCCGCCGCACCGTCGGTGAGAGGGTCAATGAGGACCAGGACCACGTCGAGGCACTGGAGCCGAGGCGATGAGCCTCGCCGAGGATATCCAGGCCGAACAGCTGCTCAACGTGCCCAGCCCTGCGCGCGACCGGAGGCGGGGTCTGGTGCTACCCGTTGCCCGGGTGACGACGCTCGCGCCGAACGGAGCGGTCTGCCGGGTCGAGTCGACCGATGCGACACAGTGCGGCTGGGTGGAACCCGACTCCCCCAATGGGCTCCCGCCCGACGTCGTGGCCTGGCTAGAGACGGCCCCAGGTCAGCGCTTCCGGCTCCCCGAGGCACTTGTCCCCTGGGCGGTGCTCGTCGTCTCCTCAGGCATCACCAACCCGGGCAAGATCGAGTTCTGCCGCCTACCGAACGGACGCCTGTCCGCCGAATTCCGCCACTGAGATCGCCAGCAACGTCCCGGGCCGAACCGGGCCTACAGGCGCGTAGGCACATCCGACTGAGCGGCGACCCCGCCCCACCTGGAGGAGACGATCATGACCCAGACCGAGTCTCCGAAGCCCGACCACTCACCCAAGTGCGACCCATGGTGGACCGGGATGCTCGAGCGGTCCTGGCGAACAGGCGAGCCCCCCGATCCACCGCAGAGCCCCAGCGCTCAGGAGGCGCTCACCAATAACAGACGCCCCCGCCCGCCGTCGTCGCGAGCGCGGCCGGACGGCCGCCGTCAACCGGCCCGGACCCCGCAAGCCCGGTACCCGCAGGCTCCCCATGCACGCGCTGGAATCGAACGCTCGAGGTCTTCGCACCCCACCGCTCCGTGGTGGAGCGGCGAGGGGATCCGCGGGTCGGTATGGCCGGTGTGGTCGCTGACTGTTCTGGTGGCCTCCGTGCTGGTCTTCCTGACCATCACGCCACTCTCGGTGTGGCTCCACTCGCACGAGGCCTCACCAGGCACGGTCGAGACAAGTCCACGGACCAATGCCAGCGCCGGCGGAATCGCCCTCGAGGCAACAGCCCCCTCGCCCAACGGATCATCCGCCGGCTCGACCGGCCCGACCACACCCGGGCCGTCAGCGGCCACAACCATGTGGGCCACCTCGACCGCCACGGCAACCGTGACCGTGTATGAGACCGTGCATGTCCTCTCCCCCACCCATACCGTCACAGTGGTACCTGAGCCCGGCCCGACCATGACGGCCACAGTTCCGGCGGAGGAGGCACGCTCGACGCACCCAGCCCCGAGCGCCACAGCATCCTCGACGCCCACGGCGACTGCGACTGCGACTGCGACTGCGACTGCGACTGCGACTGCCACCGTGACTGCGACGGTCATTGTGACCGTGACCGACGAACCGACCGAGCACGCTCCCCCGTGGCCGTTCCTTCCCTGAAGAGGTCGGACGTCGGGTGCGGCACGGACCTGCGCTGAAGGCGTCAGCGCCCCAGTCTTCGTACGGCCGAACTGCCCATGAGGCCAGGCGGCCGTGCGAACAAAAAGAGATCCCCACCCGTCGGGACACGGGTGGGGATCTCGCTACACATCCGAAATACCGTCGCGGTGCCGCAGAATTGGGAACCCCGCCACCTCGGACCATCTGATCCTCGATGACGGGGTTCCTTGGAGCAGATCTGCGGCAGGGACGCTCACCGGACTCATCGCTCCTCGCGGTAGCCGCAGCACGGGCACAGCATCGTTCGTGCAGAGATCTCGATCAGATCGACGATCTCGTCATCGGCGCTACAGCTCGGGCAGGTCATCACGATCGTGGTGGCAAACATCGTGTGCCTTCTCTCAGGTCTCGGAGTGGTCGTCCTTCAGCGACCCATCCGGATCCACTCCGTGGATCACGTCACCCGCACCACACAAACGATCCGAGCACCATTCAGAATCATCTATCACCAACCATTCGCTTCTATTCAGTCATCATTCGTCATAGGATCGACGTTCTGATCAACCAGAAACCATTCGGGGGGATTCATCAGTCATGAGCACAGCGATCAACCGCGGCGTCAACAGGATCGGCGGCACCCGCCGCGGCAGGACCCGGACCACAGCGCCCGGCGGCCCCAGCCAAGAAGCGTGTGGGGTCAGCGCCGATCGGATCTATCGCTACGCACTGGGACCAACGCCGACACGCCCCGGCAGACACGGCAAACACGCCAACGCCCCCGCCCAGAGCCTCTCCACGCAGAGCCCTGCCGTCGCGCGAGACGAGTGGCTCTCGGTGACCATCCGGGGCCCGGGAGCACACACCTCGATGGTGCACGGCTTCGATGACCGCGACTCCGCGTTGGCGTGGGTGTGGATCCACGCGGCATTAAGCGACCTCGGCAAGTACCGCTACCTACGTCAGACGGTCGCGACCCACCGCTGGGCCGGCCTCGATCCCGACCCCGGTGACGCCGCGATAGCAGCGGCCGCCTGACCCCCGGCACTGGCACACCTGTCATTGACGGCGTGCCTCACATGCCGCCGAGCAGGAACGCCCGAAAAACGAGACCCCGCATCGTCCATCCTCATGGATCGGTGCGGGGTCTCGCGCGTGGGAACTCGTATTCAGTTGTTATTCAGTTGTGGTGCCCGTCGCAGACCGGGAGGGACTCGCATCCCGGTGACCCTCGCCACCGTGGCGCGGTGTCCCTCTCAGCGGCGTACGACGAGATCATGGGGCCACTCCCTGCCACGCCTCGGTGGGGTCGTGGCGGGTCGGGCTCAGAACGGGGACGGCTCTGCGTCGACGCCCGGCGTGGCCTGGCCGGCCTGACCGGCCTGGCTCGCCTGGGCAGGCAGGGTGGGCTGAGCCGGCTGGCTGGGCTGGGCTGCCGGCTGGACCGGAGCGGGAGCCGGAGCGGGCGCCGGGGCGACCGGCGCGGTGACTGCGGCGGTGGCCGCAGCTGCGGCATGGTCGTTGGCGGCGGCACGCTCGGCCAGGCGGCCGGTGGTGACCGACTTGGGCTCGAGCGCTGTGATCGACTCGGCGATGACCTTGGTCTCGTAGACCGTCTCGCTGCCCTTGTCGTAGGACTGGAACTGCAGCGTGGTCTGCACGCCGATCAGGTCGCCCTTGTGCACGTAGCCCCACAGGCCGGTGCTGGGGGCGGTCTTGCCGTAGAAGGCCTCGACCGGGATGCCGTCGGAGGGACGGGTGCGCTCATCGCCGTCGCCGACGGTGTAGTCGCGGTCGACCATGACGGTCGCGAGGACCTTCTTGGAGCCGTCGGCGTTCTCGAAGACCTTCGGGTCACGGGCGAGACGGCCGATCAGGGTGCCGGTGTTGCGGGGGTTCGACATGGTGCTCTCCTCAAGTGCGATGGAACAGATGGGTGTGGGACCGAAGCTGAACCGCGCATGGCGATCCCTCGGTGTCATGACTTGGACCGAACCGGCTGTGCCGGTCCCCTGCCTGTCTCGATGCTGTTGCTCTGCCCTGATGCTTGGCCTCTATGAATGCCTGGGCATGGGCTTGCGTGTCTGAGTGGGTCCACGGGACTCGAACCCGCATCAATCCGCGCCGGCAAAGGCTCTGCCGTTGAGCTAGGACCCAGCGAGTGACCCCAGTGACGCTGGTGATGCTGGTGATGCTGGTCGTGCTGGTTCGGACGGCGGGCTGACTCGGGTACTACCAGCCTGTACGCGCTTCCCCGCTTGGCCCCGGAGACCGGGATGTAGCGCCGTCCGGATGTTGCGCTGCCTGAAGGATGGGATGAGGTTGTGCTCGCTCAGGGCAACGGTTTCGCGGGCTTCGAGGCGGTGGTCATCGCCTCATCCAGGCTTGCGTTGACGTCGGTCAGGAAGTCGTGGAGAGCGCGGGTCGTGCCAGAGTCGAGGAAGCCGCAGTGCTCGCGGTCGATGATCAAGACGGCACCGGGTCCTCCGGCGTCGTCGAGGCGTACGACGCCGAGGGTCATCTCGTAACCGATGTCGATGAGTGTGTATGTCCCGTTGAGGGCGCTGAAGTCGATCAGCAGGCCCTGGTATTCGAATCGATCCTCGACTGGTGTGTCCATCACCGCTCCTCCTCGTTTGGTGGGCGCCGGCGGGCTCTGTCGGCGTGCGTGGCACGTGGCGATCCGTCCGGTCCGGATCTAGAGAGTTGCGGACCCCAGTGCGCCGCGGCATGGCGGACCGGCTCATCGGCGACACAGGTGGATCGCACCATCGACGATGAGCGATCTCGCGTGCGACACGACACACCGGGGTGGTCAGTGAGGACAACTCAAGTAGGGCTGCAATGCCGGGTGAGAGCCCGGGTGAGAGATCGTCAGGACCGGCGCCGGGGAGGGACACCGGGTCAACAGCCGCCAGTGGCGACACCGGGTGCGCGTCCCGGGACACCGGGGTTCGAGGGCGCCCGTCGCGACGGTGATGAGCCGTCCAGGGGCGCTGCGGACTCTCAGGGGTATAAGCCCTGGACCCTTGCAGGCGACCTCAGGTCATCAGCCTTCGGTTCACTACTGTTACCGGACCGGCTCTGCTGGTCCCACCCCGCGCCTTGCCCCAGTGACTTTCGCTGGGCGCCGAGGCGCGGCAGAGGCTCAGCACCAGATAATCAGCCTGTCGCGGGCACAGGCCCACACGGCAAGCTCACGCAGGTGCTGGACCAGCGCCGCCAGATACGGGTCGACGGGACTCCTTCCGCGCTCGCGCGGTCGAGAACACCGCCGCATTGACCTCGCCGGCCACGTGGTCGGTGCCGATGTCGTAGCTGGGCATGACGCCGAGCCGAGCGCACGCAGAAGACGACGCGCGGCGGCGCCGCTCACACGCAGACTCGGGCTCGGCTCGATCAGGAGGGGCTCGACGAAGTCGCCGTGTGGCGAGTGCCACCCGCACATGTCACCATCGCAGACCAGAGCGTTGCCCTGTGTCAACAGATGCAAACGTCCGTGCCAGTATCGGCCGCTCGCCCGATACTGGCACGCCCGCACTCGCAGACCGGCCCGAACCCGGCTTGATCCTTAGGGATCGTCTCGGCTCGGACCTCGTAGCCCATGGACCACTCGCCCCTCCTCGGCCCTTGCCCCGCTGTCGCGGCGAGGTCCGCCGTCGGAGCTCGTCGTCAGAATCGGGTCATGTGCTCGAGTTGGCCGATCTTGGTCATCAGGTCGAAGTACGAGGGCGGGTTGATGTTGTTCGCGACCCGGATCAGCATCAGCCGGGCATCCTCGAGCAACAGGACGGCCATGCGGTCGCCCCACTCCAGGGGCTGACGGTTGGCGTCGTACTGGACCTGGTCGCCCAGATCCTCGACGAGCCGACGCAGTCGCTCCGGCGCGGACGGCTCTGGATGCTCGATGTGGATGTGGCCGCCGCAGGTGAGTCCGCTTCCGAGAGTCTCACCCATCTGCCTCACCCCAGACTTGTTGCGGTCGTAGGCCATCTCCTCGGCGTGCCAGGTGCGCACCTGGGCGAGGGCTTCGTCGATGTCGGTGAACGAGTGGTGGCGGCCGGATCCGAAGACGTAGCTGTATATCTCCACGCACGGCGTGTTCTCCGCGTTCGCCTCCCAGAAGTAGCTTGGAAGATGGATGCTGAGGGCACCCTCTCCGGACTTCGCGTAGCCGTCACTGTGCTCGAAGTAGTGCCGATAGGCCTCGGCGAGGAGCCGCTGGATCTCGGCCACCTTGGCATCGAACAGTTCAGCGGATTCGGCTGAGGACACCGCCGCCGTGCCGACCACCCTGGCGATCACCCTGGCGATCACCCTGGCGATCACCGTGTCAATCGCGCCGATCATCGGATGCCGATCCACTGATCGAGCCGAGCTTCCGAGGGCGTGAGGTTCGTGTAGGTCCCCGAGGCGGAGATCGCGAACAGGTGGGCACCGCAATGCCGGGTCAGCACCTGGCTAAAGGCGCGGATCGCCTCGCCCTTGTTCGTGTGGGTGGTCACTGTTGTCCCGTAGACGACTGCGTAGGAGCTTGAGGCCATCATCGACATGGCCCTCACCTCTTTCTCAATGAGTCGGGAATGAGTCGGCAATCTGGTCGGGGCACGACCGAACCCAGCCCTCGCGCGCCGCTGCGTGACACATCGGCGAATGGCCGCGGACGGCGTTCCCTTCCACAGCAGGCCCGGATCCGCTGCGCGGATCGACGCCTCGCCACCTCCCAGATGGCGAGGTGGCCCCGGCCAGCCAGATCCACCGGCTGACCGGCAGCTACGTGCCTCAGGGTCTGGCGTCCGGCACAGCGTCAGGCGCAGCGTCAGGCGCCGATGCGGTCGGCGGTTCAGAAGTACTCCCCCGCCATCTCCTGCTCGCGGGTCGGATAGTGCATGGGTCCCATGCACAGCCATGCGGACAAGCCGTGCTCGCAGGTCGGGTTCAGCCGCTCGTACGTCCTGGGGAAGCGGCTCCAGTCCACATTCTCGGGATCAAGCGGCTCGAAGCTCATCCGGTTGGCGACTCTGTCCATCCAGGCGACCGCGCGGGCGTCGACCACCGTGTCGCGTCCTGCGAAGACGACCGTGAAGTGGCTCCATCCGCCGTTGACACTGACCCACAACTTCAGCTCAGCACGTTGTGCCTCCGTCTGCTGTGCCTCCGTCTGATCACGGGTGTTCCGCAGGACGCGATCCCCTTGGCCTGAGTTGTTCGGTGTCGATTCGTCGATGACTGCGCCCATGAGACTCACGTCCGTTCATGTCGGTACAGCTGGTCTTCCTTCTCACCAGCCGGCCCGAATCACCTTTGGTGATTCATTCCAAGCGACCAACGAATCATCTTCTTGATGGCGGATACACTCGATTGCGAATCGATCGGAAGGCGGTGCGATACATGGCGACGCGATCTCGCGATGACTCTCGGAAGCGATCGAGCCGGGACGACATCGCCCCGTCGCGTCGTGAGGGCCGCGGAGGTCCGGCTCGACGCTCCGGCGATCCGGAGCGGACGGTGCTTCGTCTCGATCCGGATCTGCGTCAGCGTTTGGAGTATTGGTCGAGTCGGCACGGGATCTCGATGAACGAATACGCCACGGAGGCCGTCGAGGCGGCGATCCGCCGCGAGAACGGCGACTACGACCTACCGACGCTCGAGATCGCCCGGCTCAACCAGCTCGTTGACGAGATGAGGGCGCTGTCGACCAACTCGGCGAACTTGGAGCGGGTCGTTGTCCGGGGCTTCGAGTCGCTGATCGGGCTGACCCGTGGGGACAACTACCTGCTCGATCCCGAGGACGGTGAGCTCTGATGGCGGACTTCAACGAGCTGTACGACACCGCGACGCGTCAGGACGCCGCCAAGGACGTCGAGATGCCCTACCTGGCCCAGTACGAGACCCAGCCCTCCGACCCGGGCCATCCTGAGGGCGGCGACGGAGAGGAGAACCGCGCCGCGGAGCGTAGCCAGCAGACCGACCCGCAGACAGAGATCGAGCGTGCGACGGCCCAAGCCGTCCCATCCAAGTCGACTGCGCCTGGTTCCATCACCACCGCCGGGGCTGACGGCGGCGATGGCACCTCTGCAGACGTCGTTGCCGAGGGAGGCAGGGGCGAGGTCGACGGTGCCGCACATCGCGATGCATCCGCGGACAGCGCTCGCGATGAGACCGCACCCTCCCCCACGTCCGAGGAGGTCAC
Organism: Nocardioides sp. NBC_00368; assembly: GCF_036090055.1. Taxonomy (NCBI): domain Bacteria; kingdom Bacillati; phylum Actinomycetota; class Actinomycetes; order Propionibacteriales; family Nocardioidaceae; genus Nocardioides; species Nocardioides sp. NBC_00368. The sequence continues at coordinate 600,712 of NZ_CP107970.1, read as the reverse complement.
ACCCGGGTCGCTGACCCACACCGACCAAGCCGAAGCCATCCAAACCACGGCCAACAGTGCGGCCCAAGGTGCGGTAGGCGGCGGCGACACTACGCCCGACTCCGAGGCAGTTACCGCCCCGGGCAACCGGAGCGCTGGGTTGACACCGGCCGAGCTCCTCAACCGCACCGCGTTCGCGCTTGGCGGCATGGAGCCGCCCATCGTTCGCAAAATGCCACACAAGCTCGCCTCCCAACTGCGTTCCGAACTCCACCGAGCCCTGGTGCAGCATCCTGCGGTCACCGAAACTCAGGCCAAGACGTTCTGTGAGGGCCTGAGCCAAGCGGCTGTGGTCACGGCGTTCCTCGCCGCCCACCTCGACATCGACCTGCCCACCGACGCCAGCACCACGCTCGCCACGACCCTGTTCCGCTCCCGCAGCCCACTGCTCGCCGGCGTGCTGGAACGGCTGACCCGCCTGGAACAGACCACAAACGAGACCGCCAGCAACCTCACCCGGGTCCACCAAGACGTACGCGGGCTGGATCAGCGCAGCGAAATCATCGAGCAAGGCATCGCCTGGGCGGTCGCCGAACGCGCCGAGAACCTGGTGCGCGGCGCCAACACAGTCAAGGACGTGGACTTCAACCACCCCTCCGCGGTCGCGATGCGCGACAAGGCCCGCGCCGAGATCAAAGACCTACGCCGCCGCGAAGCCAGACCGATCCGGTAAGACATGCGCCCATAAAGCAGGGCGCGACGGCCCTAACGTGCGCCGCATTGTGGCACACCCTGGCTGCAGCAAAGCCATCTGACGCATCGGCCGCTTCGCCACGAGCCCGCCGAATCAGGCGCGGGGTAACGAGCGCACCAGGGCCGCGACAACAGCCCCTTCGGTGAGGCATGGGCCAGGCGGAATTCGCTCCCCTGCATTCGCATCGCCCTACTGGATCGGATGCCTTCCAGTATCCATCCTGCTTACTGTTGAGCAATGCTCGTTACTGTTCTAGTATCTACGTATCCAACTATAGACAAGGAGAATCTCATGACGCACGACTACGTCTCGATGCCCGTCCCCACCCAGTTCGTCCCGCAGGTGACGGAGTTGATCGCCAGCCTGTTCCGGGCCGAAGGGGCCGCGGACACTGAGGCTGGGCGCGCCCGGAACGGCGCACCTGGCACCGAGAGCGGCCGCAGCGACGACGGCTTTGAGTGGACCAGCGAGCAGTACCAGGCACTCCTGGACAAGGGTGTCGTCTCAAGTCGCCGAATGGTCGCGTTGCTGAACGCCTTGAGCGTCGACACCCCCGAGGCGCTCGACGTGATCGCCGAACGGACTGAGTACTCCCACGAGGAGCTTCAGGCTGCCGTTCGATGGCTTGGCAAGTTCACGGATCAGTCGGACCTGTTCCCGGAGAATGAGTGGTGCTTCCGCTACCAGACGTTCCCTGATGACAACGGCCGCCGCGGAATGAAGTACTGGTTCACCTCGAACCAGAAGGAAGCCTGGGGGCGTGCCAGCACGGGGCGATGAGGCCCCACCCGGAGCGTGAGCGCCACAGCTGATGGCGACCGCCGTAGACGGCCCGGGACCCAGCAGCAAGAAGGGGTGGAACTCGCGCCGTAAGAGCTGATGAACCAGTCCGCGGAGATCAGAAAGTCCCGACTAAGCCAGGCCAGTCGGCATCGCTTGCTCATCCGACTTTCGGCAGGGACTCTTCTCGGGACTCAAGACCAAGTGAGCGACGAAGCGGTCACGAACCATACGCCGGTCAGCCACTATTGCTATTCAATCCGAATTACAATTTGGTGATCAATTGAATGACTCTCAAGGGGTTGTCGAATGGTTGCAGTCATCGTGGCGGAGAAGCCGAGCGCGGCGCGGAACATGGCCCAGGCGTTGGGCGGGACCACCGGGAGCTACCAGGGCGTGGCCTTCGAGATCGCACACCTACGGGGGCACCTGTACGAGTTCGCCGACCCCTCCGGGATGGTTCCCGCGGACCTGGCGGAGAGATATCAACGATGGGACCTGGTCAACCTTCCGTGGAACCCTGATGACCTGACCTGGAAGCGAGAACCGCAGAGGAACGCGGCCGGCGTCATCGCACGGCTCGCGGCCGCGCTGAGGCGTGCCGATGAGGTGGTCATCGCCACCGATGTGGACCCGTCGGGCGAAGGTGACCTGCTGGCGTGGGAGTGCATCGATGAGCTCGGGTTCGGGCACAAGAGGTTCAGTCGGATGGAGTTCACGGACGAGTCTCCTGCCTCGATCCGGCTTGCCTTCACGCGGCGTCGCGCGGTCAGGTCGATGCAGGAGGAGGGCGCGTATCGCAAGGCGCTGTACCGCTCGCAGTTCGACTACCTCTCGATGCAGTTCACCCGTGTCGCCACGGCGATGGCGCGCCAGTGCGGGCAGGACACGATGCTGCGCCAGGGCCGGCTCAAGTCCGCGATGGTCAAGCTCGTCGGCGACCAGCTCAAGGCCCACCAGGACTACGCCAAGAAGCCGTTCTTCCAGAACCGCTTCCGCGACGAGAACGGCGTCATCTACACCAACCCGGACGAGCCGCGCTTTGAGACCGAAGCCCAAGTGCGCCGTCCCTACGCTCCCTCGCCGGTGGTGCCCGATCGCCGCGAGAACAAGCGCACCGCTCCCCCGAAGCTGCTGGACCTGGCATCGTTGTCCGCCCTGCTGGTGGGGCGCGGCGTCAAGGCCATCACCGTCCTGGGCACCTACCAGAGGATGTATGAGGACCAGGTCCTCTCCTACCCCCGCACCGAGGACAAGACGATCACCCCCGAGCAACACAAGGAACTCGCACCCCTGGTGGACAAGATCGCCGCCGTGGTCGGCGTCGACCCCACACTGCTGACCCACCGGGGTCCACGCACGACGCACGTCAAAGCAACCGGGGCACACGGGGCGAACCGTCCGGGCCCTCGGGTCCCCGGATCACTCGGCGAGTTGGAGACACGCTACGGCGCGGGCGCTGGCCTCATCTACGAGACGCTGGCCAAGTCCTACCTGGCGATGTGCGCCGGCGACTACCTCTACGAGCAGCAGAAGGGACACCTCGAGAGGTACCCCGACTTCACCGGCACCGCCAACGTGCCCCAGGACCCAGGCTGGAAACGGGTCTTCGACCCCGACGCCCCAGACAACGACACCACCGCCGATGACAACACCGACCGGGCACACCACAACGGCCCGGGCGACAACTCCGATGACGGTCACGGAGACGGCACTGCCGGGCTCGGCACGTTGGCTGAGCCGTTCGTGTATGAGGGCGCGAACAAGCGGCCCGAGCATCCGAGCATGAGGTGGCTGATGAAGCAGCTCGAGAAGCGCGATGTCGGCACCGGTGCCACCCGGACCTCCACCTACTCCGAGGTCACCTCCGAGAAGACGAGATACCCCCTGCTGGTCGAGAAGGGGAAGCGACTGATGCTGGCCGAGCCCGGCCGGATGAGCTGGTTGCTGCTGCCGGGAACCAGGATCGGCGACCTGGGCCTGACCGAGCAGATCTATGCCGACATGCGCGAGATCGCCGCCGGCGCCACCACCCGGGAGGTCTGCTTGGCGCGCGTGGCGGACTGGGTCCGTGCCGACATCGAGGTCATGGGCGAGAACGCCAAACGGATGCGGTCCGAGCTGGGCCTGAGCGAGACCAGATCCCTTGAGAAGGCCGAAGGGACCTGGACCGCGCCAGACGGCGTCGCCACGCTGGTCCGGTTCAGCCGGACCTGGGGCGAGCACACCTTCACCGACGAGGAGGTCGCGGCGCTGCTGCGCGGCGAGGAGATCACCTTCGCCGCGATCTCCAAGGCCGGATCCGCGACCACGATCACGGGCTCTCTGGCCACCAGCACCTACAAGGGCAAGCGGTTCATCGGCTTTCAGAAGTCCCACCCTGGTGCGCCGACGTCCTGGGCCGGGCACACCTTCAGCACCGAGGAGAAGGACCGGCTCCTGGACAGCGAGCGGGTACGCCGGACCGACTTCATCTCCAAGAAGGGCAAACGGTTCGAGACCGAGGTCAGCTGGGACCCGGCAGCAGGGAAGATCGTAGCCCACTTCGACGCCGTCGCCACCGACGCCTCAGGGCGACAGCAGCCACCCACGACCTGGTGCAATCACCAGTTCACCGACGATGAACTCAGCCGGCTGAGCGCCAGCGAGACCGTGTTCGTGGAGGGCTTCGTCTCGGCCAAGGGCAAGCCGTTCGACGCGAACGTCACCTTCAAATCCGACGGGCGCAGCGGCGAGCGCAAGAGGATCGTCCCGTCGTTCCAATGACCCGCTCCCGCTGCGTCGGCGGGGCGAGTCGCGCCAGCATGCTCCTTTCGGATGATCGATTCATGTTCCTTTCGTCGCCATGATGAATGATCATTGCTATACGATGCTTAAACGAGCCGAAAGCGATGTGAATCGTCGGATCGGGACGAGCCGGGCGGTTCCGGCAGCCGAGACCTGGGCGACTGCCCGGGTTGGGGCCACGGGGCGATGAGGACAGGAGGGGGCGGCGGTGATGGCGAAGGACCTGTACAAGATCCCAACCTCGATCGACCGGTCCTATCTCGACCACGAGATCGTGCTGGCGAGCAACGGCTGGCAGGCGCCACCGGTCGCGGTGCGGCAGATCGGCTTCTGGCTCGCGTCGGTCCTGGTGCTGATGTGGTCGATGACCTCCACCTTCCTCGGTAATGCCGGCTTTGGCCTCGGTGTCCTGGTGGTGATCTGGTGGCTGGCCGCGACCGTGTTCCTGGGCCGGATGACCCGCACCCGGGAGCTGCGCTACCGCACCGTGCTCACCTTCCTCGCCTACGCCCCCAAGGCAGCACGCACCGTGCTGACCCGGCGCGGCAACGACCCCTCCGAGTTCTGGTCCATCGTCGCCATCGACGGCATCGACCCCGACGGCGCCATCTGGTTCGCCGACGGCGGCTGCGCCCGGGTCTACCTCGTGGTCGGCTCCGCCTCGATCCTGCTCTTCGAAGAGGACCGGGCCGCGATCTTGAACAGGGTCGACGCCTTCTGGCGCAAGGTCGAGCCCACCGCGGAGTACTGCTTCATCACCACCAAGGAGCCCCAGCGGATCCACCACCAGATGGCCAACCTCGAGCGCCGCAACCTCGCCCTGACCCACCGCGACCCCGACCTGGTCGAGCTCATGGACGAGCAGGCCGACATCCTCACCACCCACGTCGGCGGCCAGTTCAACTCCATCCACCAATACCTGCTGATACGCGGCCAGAACCGCGAAGCACTGCGCCGAGCCCACAACCTGCTCACCGCCGAGGTGGAGAGCTCCCCACTCATGATCAAGGAGTGCACGATGCTCAACCGCGACGAAGCCATCCACATGCTCCGAGTCCTCTACCGCGGAACCAGTGACAACCCACCCATCCCATCTTCGCCTTGGCAGCCGTCCTTGAACTCGACCTCGACGTCGACACAGGCAGGCAGCACCAGCCCATGACCACGACCACCGCGAACACGACACCACCCGGGGAAGAGGCGAACATGCCGGCCGCCGCGCCGCGCAACCCGGGATCGACGTTGCCCGCACCGGGTGAAGCCGCAGCGTCCGCGGGGCAAGACGCTCTTCGACCCCCAGCAACAAAGCGTTCGACACCAGGCCCCTCGCCCGACCCCGTAGCCGCCCAGCAGACCGACACACCGGCTGGACCGGCGGACGACGCCAGCCACGATTCCGGATCCTTGGTCGCGAGACACCGGCATGGAGGCGTCCTGCGCTGGTGGCGACGCAAACGCGACGTACGACGCCTCGAGGGGCGCTTCAACGCCTACCCACACCTCCTGGCGCTCAAGCCGCGGGAGCGCTACGTCTTCCGCTCCGACTACTTCACGATCGATACCTCAGTGGCGTGTGTACTGGCGTTCTTCCACGACGACGCCGCCCACGACAACTTCGCCGCGTTCTGGGGGATCGACCGCATCCCCACCGGCCTGGACGAGGAAGTCACCGTCGTCGTCTTGGAGCAGGTGCACCGCCGCGGCGAGAAATGGGTCGAGGGCTACCTGAAGACCTCCGAGCGGATCGACCGACTCGATGCCTCCGAGCAGGCCGAGACCGGGACCGCGTCCTCAGCGCGCAGGGCTGCGAAGAAGTCCGGTGACCTCGCCGGCGTGATCGCCGAGATCCAAGACGGGGCCTCCTACCTCAGCGTCCACGACCGGCTCCTGCTCAAGGCCCCCGACCTGGCCACGCTCGAGGACAGCGTCGAGCGAATCGGACGGCTCTACATCGACCGGTTCGCGACCATCAAGCTCGCCCCCTACGCCGGCGAGCAGCGCCAGGAGCTCACCACGCTGTTGGCTCCCAACGACACCAAGCGCGGCAAAGGATTCGGGTTCACCTCCGTCGAGCTGGCCGGGTCCCACGCGCTGGTCACCAACGGCCTCAACGACCCCGCCGGCGAGTACATCGGCCACATGATCGGCGACGTCAACACCTCCGCGGTCCTCTTCGACGCCAACGCCTACACCCATCACGTCGTGGTCGCCGACAACACCATCCACGACATCACTTATGACACTGGCGATGACACCGACACCAGCAGACCCGTCACCGAGGTACTGGGCCGGGCACGGGTCTCGGACATGTGGGGATCCAAGATCGCCCAGGCCTGCCTGCTGAACAACGGCTCTGTGGTCCACCTCGTCCTCGACGGGGCCGACCTGAACCGTCTCGGGCCACCACTGGCCTCGATCACCTCCCGGGTCGACCTGAACACCGGGGAGGTGAACATGTTCGAGATGTTCGGCGAACCTGCCGATGAGCTGGCCATCTTCGCGGCCCAGATGCGCAAGCTGGTGCTGATGTTCGAGCAGGTCTACGAGGCCACCGACTCCGACCGCTCCATCATCCGCGGCGAGTTGGAGAAGACCGCGACCCAGTTCTACATCGACTCCGGGATGTGGACCCGCAACGCCATCGAGCACCGCGAGCGTCTGCGCGTGGTCGGCGTCCCCCACGAGCAGGTCCCGCGGCTGCAGATGTTCACCACCTACCTCGACACCGCCCACAAGGCACTGCTCAACGCCGGCGCCCGCGACGAGGAGAAGCTGCACGCCTACGGTGTCCTCGGGGTGGTCGCCAAGAACCTCCTGGACAACAACGGCGACCTGTTCAACAACCACACCGCCGCCGTGATCGACCAGGTCCGCGACTCACGACGGGTGGTCTATGACTTCTCGACGCTGATGCGGCGCGGCAAGGGCGTGGCGATGGCCCAGTTGGTCAACATCATCGGGTTCGCCGTCGGCAAGCTCGCCGCCGGCGACACCGTGATCATCCACGGCGCCGAGAACATCGATGCCGGTGTCAGGGACTACCTCGAGACCCAGCTCGAACATCTCCACTCCCGCGGCGGGCGGGTCGTGTACTGCTACAACGACGTCGACAAGATGCTCGCCGAGGTCGACTTCAACCGGTTCGACGTCGCCGACTACACCATCCTCGGCGCGATGCGCGACAAGACCGTCCTCACCTACCAAGACACCCTCGCGCAACGGATCCCGCCCGATCTCGCCGGCCTGATCACCACCCGTGGCCAAGGACTGTGCTACCTGCGGCGCGGTGTCTCCAACGTGGTCTTCCACCTCGATCTCGCCATCGGCATCAACCCGCACCGCGAGGCCTACCGCCGCAGGCTCCGCGAGGACGCCACCGCCGAGGCCGGCCAGACGCGAGGCAACACAGCGCCAATCGACACAGCGCCGACCGATGCCACGACCACCACGAGTGCGGGCTCGCGAGCAGGAGGGACAGGATGAACGTCAAGGGACGAGTCTCGATGCTCCAGAAGCTGACGGCAGTGAGTGCGCAGCGGTGGCCACGCTCGCCGCGGGGTGCCCTGCTCGAGGTGGGCTGGTTCCTCGGGCTGGTCACGCTGCTGGCCGTTGCGCTGCTGGCTGCCTCGGCTGGTCCGATCCAGGGTGATGAGGAGGACGACGGGAAGTACTCCTTCTACCGGATGTCGTCGAACCTGACCGCCTACTTCTCTAACACGGCCTCCCCCGACAGCGACGACGGCACCGCCACGCTGCGCGACGGTGGCTACGACAAGATCCTGCACACGCCCTCGGAGGCGGGCGCGATGCTGGGCTACAGCGACCCGGACATGAGCCTGAGTCTGGACTGGCTGACCTCGCAGCTGTCCGGGTCCTCCTCCTCGGTCGGCTACGACACCCTCACCGCCCACGACGGCGACGGCCGGGCCACCGACGACTTCGAGGGGGTGCTGGACTACGCCCACTTCGGGGCCGCCAACTCCGACCTCGGGTTCGACTCTGTCGGCTCCGGGCTCGGCGGCGGATTCGTCCACACCCTGGCCGGCGGACTGGTCTGGTTCCTGTACGCGATCGCCGCCGGTGTGCCGCTGCTGTTCGGGGCGGTCATCGACATCCTCAAGATCCTCAACCCGTTCCGCTGGCTCTACCTCGCCGTCGCCGCCATCAACCCGACCTTCGCCGAGGGAATGAGCGGCGGACAGCACGCACCAGGGCCGCTCGGCGGCCTGGCGAACTGGATCGGCTCCTGGTACGGAGCACTGACCGACATCTCCTGGAACGTCCTGGTCCCGGTCTTCATCGCCCTGTTCGTGGTCTCGATCCTGCTGTTCAAGAAGATCGACAAAGGCTCGGCCCTCAAACGACTCATCGTGCGGGTGATGTTCATCGGCGTGGGCCTCCCGCTGCTCGGGTCCATGTACACCAGCACCCTGGGCGCCCTGGATGACTCCGTAAAGGCCGAGAACGTCGGCGCGACCAAGGTCGTACTCTCCACCTACGTCGACTTCGAGACCTGGGCCAACGGCGCCCGGCTCCGGATCCCCGAAGGCGCCTCCATCTCCTGGGACGCCGGCGCCGGCCACGCCAAGCCCGTCTCCACGATGAGCGTGCGCAACTCAGCCCTGCTCATCAACAAGCAGTCCCACCCCCAAGCGTTCAGAAGCATCCACGCCGCCTCGGCCACCGACGACCCCTACCTTTCCTGGTCCTCGAACTCCATCACCCCCGACACAGGCAACGGCGGCGGGGCGGGCAGTGGGACGGGTGGTGCCTCAGCGTTCTTCACGACCCTGTCGATGCTGAGTCGGTACATGGCCTCCGAGACGGTGGAGGCCTCGAGCTTCGAGACCCAGGCCAAGGGGGACATCACCCAGAACCGGTCCGTGGACGCCGACGCGAAGGAGGGATGGTTCACCGCCTACGGCGACTCCGGCGACATGGACTCCCCCGACCCCGCTCCCAACGACAACCCGGTCATCTCCACCCGCGGCTCGGGTCTCTACTCCGACAACAAGGGCGGCATGGTCAAGACGTTCAAGTCGAACACCACCAACAACTGCGGTTACCGGGTCACCACCGACGGGCGGCCGATGAACTGCAACCTGTCCCCGCTGTCGCTGTACAACTACCTCAACACCTCGTTCAGACCGACGTCGATGGTCATGTACTCCTCCGACAAGGCCACCAGCGGGTTCACCCGCGAACAGCACCACGCGGTCTCCCAGGTCGGGTCCGGCCCGACCAGCTTCATGTACTGGGTCAACACCGTGGTCATCCTCTCCTCGATCATCCTGGTCGGGATCAGCTACGCCTGCGGGATGCTGTGGAACTCTCTCAAACGCACCTTCGAGACCATCAGCGCGATCCCGTTCGCGATGCTCGGCGCCATCGGCGCCATCGCCAAGGTGATCATCTATGTCACCGCACTCATCCTCGAGGTGCTCATCACCCTGTTCCTCTACCAGTTCGTCTCCCAACTGCTGGTCTCCCTGCCCAGCATCGTCGAGGGACCATTGGCGGCGGCCACCAAGTCCAACCCCCTGCTGTCCCGCCCCACCCTGGGACCGACCGCGGTCGTCCTGCTCACCTTCTTCTCCAGCCTGTTCGTCATCGTGTTCACGATCAGTGCGATGCGCGCACGCAAGAGCGTGCTGAACGCGCTCAACGAGACCGTCACCAAACTGATCGAGAAATTCCTCGAGGTCCAAGCCGTCGCCCCAGGCCCAGCCGGCGCCGGTGCCCTGCCCTCCCTGGCCAGCGGCCTGGCCGCCGGGGGCGGGATGGCCGCAGCCAACCGGCTCATGGGCGGCGCACCCAAACGCCCAGGGGCACCGCCCAGCGCAGCGCTGGGTGGACCGGACGGAGGAGCCGGCGGTCCTCGCCCGGGCGGCCCCGGCGGCCCTGCCGGGGGTTCGGGCCCCGGGAGACCCGGCTCGCCTGATCCACACGCCAGCGGGACCGCGCACGGACTGGTGCCCGGCGAGCGCGCTCTGCCGGGTGGCGGCGCCTCGGCAGACGCGGACCGATCGGGCTCCGACAAGGAGCTGGCGGCCAAGGTCACGAGGCAAGGTGGGCTGTCGCGGATCGGGACCGGGATGACACCGGCAACAGGCAATGGGATCGCCAACGGGGCAGCAAGTAGAACAGCGAGCAGAGCGGCCGGCGGGGCGATGCGTGGCGGTGTCCCCGGGGCCGCTGCTGGAGTCGCCGGGGGTGTGATGGCCTCCAAGACCCTCGGCAAGAACGCCTCCGGACAGCGCCCCGGATCCACCGGAGGCTCAACCGAAAACTTGAACGGCCGCCTACCGGCCGGACCGAAGGCGCTGCCCGCGCCGGCCCCGGCGCGGGCAGCCATCTCATCACCTGGTTCCGCCCCCGGGAGCGGTCTGAACCCGTCGAAGCGCCCTGCGCCACCAGCTCAGGGGCCGCCGGCCGGGCCGCCTCCGGCTACCCCAAGACCCGCCCCGCGACCAGCCCCGCCAGCAGGCCGGCCCACCGCAGCACCTTCCTCCCCCACACGGTCGCGCGCCGGTCGGCCGCCACCGGCCCCGAACCAGCCTCAAGACCAGAACTAGACACCGTGCTCTCGGCTCCGGGCGAGGCCGCCGGAGGGTCAGCTCCGTCGGCCGAAAGGGGCCCTGCGACAGGTCACCAGGGGTCACCCAGCACCCTTAGACCAGAGAGATATCAGACTCAAAATGAACGAAACATAAGTATTCGGCCACTACCTAAGTATCCGTACTCAATCGAAAGTAAATCTCGTTATTACGCTGGTTATGGAACGACATTACGTCCTACGATGCCGGGACCCCGGCGAGACCAGGGGTGAAGTCACCTGACCGGAAGAACCCCGCACGGCCAGGCCCCACACCCAGCACTGCCAAGGAACATCAGCCTGACAGCACGGTCAACATCGGACACACGAAACAGGACCTCGGACCACCATGACATACAACACCGCTTCCCTGACCACAGTCATCAAGTCGATCTCGAACTGGTTAGACGGTGTCCCCGTCGAGGAGGTCAACGACGACCACCTGATCATCGGATACGGCCTCGCGGCCGCACTCAACGTCCAACGCCTCTACCGAGACCACCACCTCGACCACGACGAGCTCAACGACCAGGCCGAGTACTTGCTCGACCTCGTCTCCCGCCGCGGTCTGGACGCCGTCGAGTGCAGCCAAGTCACCAGGCTGGCACTCGGCGCGATGCCCCACGAGACCATGACCACCATCACCAGCCTCACCTCGAACTGGCGCGTAGCCGAGCTCGCCTACAACATGAGCCTCGGCTTCTGGGAACTGTGCACCAACAAGTCCCGCGAGGAGGTACTCATGGACCAGGTCGCCGGCCTGAGGGACTACACCAACAGGTTCCTTGCCCACCACCGCGAGGACTCCGCTGCCCAGAAGCCCGCTGCCCGGCAGCCCGACGCAGAGCAGCCAGATACGGAACAGTCCGAGTCGAAGGGGCCCGATGCAGAGTGGGCCAGCGGCGACAGGCCTGCGAGCGCTGGCGCGGTGCCGTTTCCGCGGCGAGGGTCACGCCACGATGCGTCAGTCGGCTTCGACGCGGTACTGGCCGTGTCCAACCGGGCCGGAGAGCTTGCCTCTGCACCGCTCAAGCACGCCACCGAGACAGATCCGAGGATCCGCGCCCGCATCCAGGAAGCCGCCCTCGAGGAGCTGGCCAAGGGCATCGCCAGTGCAGTGCACCCGACCGACGACGTCTCCCGTCGGCTCACGACCCTGTGCCAGGTGGTGTTCGACTGGGCCGTCCGGCATCCGCGTGGCTTCGAGATCTCAACAGGTTCCCGGGTGACGGACGGCGGCGACGAGCCCGATCAGCCCACCGACCACGAGGCGGGACTGCCGGAGGCACCGACCGGAGACATCTTCACCACACTCGGGCCTTGCTTCCTGGACCGGTTCAGCCGCGACTTCGTCAACGGCGACCTCGTGTCATGGGCCGACGATCAGGTCCCGGCGCATCTGGTCGAGACCGTCCTGGTGTACCGCGAGACACTGGGCGGAGTGGTCAGTCTCGGGACCGCCTACCAACTCTGGATCTGCTGGCGACGACTCTACGGCGTCATCTGCATGGCCACCCACGGACACCGCACCTTCAGCCACAATCACGAGGACGTGCTCGACGAGGTCATCGACGAGGTCCACCAGATCCTCGGCCTCGAATCACGTCCCACCCCGGAGCATGTCCGACGCTCCGCATAGATGACCTACAACAGCTCGTGATGATCGAGCAGGTCGGCGCCCCGAAGTCGACGCCGATCTGCTCATCTGTGGGCTCGCTCATCCCGTGGGTGGTGCCAGTGAGGAAGCGGATCGGCGCGGGCATAGACACGGAACCGTCGGCGGGCCCGGACCGCCGAGGCGCCATCTGGTCAGCGTTCCCCTGCGCAGTTGAGTGCCCGCATAGATCCGTGCCCGCGCAGCGTCGATGGCCATCCCAGCCGGGTACGGGGTCTTTGACTCGGTCGTCTCGTCCGCCCCGGTCACGCCCTCGCTGGGTGCCAGTCGGGAAGGTTACCCGGGGATCGTGGCCACATCCGCTGGTCGTCCTTGAGGAGGTCGTCGTGTGCGAAGCCGTCGAATGGCCGCGTGTCGTAGTCGTACTCGGCCTCGAGGTTGCCCTCAGGGGTGATGATGAATGTGGCGTTGTACCAAGTGCCGTTGCCCGGCTGGAACATCGTCTTGCGCAACGTGGCGACAGCACGACGAGCCTGCTTCACGAGGGTTGGCGTTCGATCCTCGGTGGTGTCGGACGCGACGACGGTCAGGCGGCTGTCGGTCATTCCGCCGGCTCCAGACACGCGGAGCTCGAGTCGTGCCCAACCTGGTGGCACCGAGTCGGCCATCCCTCTCCCGATGCTCTGGATCAGGGTGCTGGTCTTGTCTTCAGTCTCGCCCATCGCGCGCTGCCCCTACTGTGGAGGTTCCGATGACGACGGAGCTCGAGCGCCGCGGCGAACCCTTCCGCAGTGAGCAGATCGTGCGGCGGTGGGAGCTCCTGTGGCCACGCCAGCTCGCCGGAGATCTCACTGGTCCATACGTGCCCACAGGTGACGTTCAGACATCGGCTCATTTCGCACTGGTCACCCGATCACTCGTGGGCAGGATGCCAGTCAGGAAGGTGGCCGGCGTCGCGCGGGAACAACACCTGATCCTTCAGAAGAAGCTCATCCTCCGCGTCGCCATCGAGGGGCGGGTTGTCGTAGTCGAAATCCACGTCGAGCTGGCCGTCGCGGTCAAGGCGCGCCGTCGCGCTGTACCAAGTGCCCTTGTCGGGCTGGTACATGCCGCGGCGAAGCGCCTTGGATGCATCGAATACCTCAACCGTGGGCTTCACCGACCAGTCTTCAATGCCGTCTGGACGCACCACGTGGAGTCCGGTGTCGGTCAGCGCCCCCGCTGCCGAGACCTCGAGCACTATTTCCGACCAGTCACCGTTGACGGCGCCCATTAACGCATGTCCTAGCTTCTCCAACTGCGATTGGTTCTCCACGAGCATCCAGGCCTCCCTATGGCGTGTTGTCAATATCTGCGTAGCGCGGGCGTCCTCCGGAGATCGTCGTGTGCTCGCGGGTCGGGTGTTCACAGGTCGAAGTCAGCGACCACCGGTCGGTGGTCGGAGCCGGGCTTGTCCCGGCGCACCTTCGGGTCGTCGTTGACCGATGGTGTCCGGCCAAGCTCCGCGGAGCCCGCGGTGACGGCGGTGACCGTCTCGACCAGAGCCTTGGAGACGAGGATGTGGTCGATGATCTCGTTGCGCCCTGGTAGACACGTGAGTACCGCTCGGCCTCGGGGATCTTCGGAGCAAGGTTCCACAGCCTTGTCGCATCCCCCTTGTCTGGCTTGTCGAACCCTCGGGTGCCGATCTCGGAGCCGCCCGGGCCGAGCAGGATCTGGGTGGTCGCGGCCTTGGGCTCGTCGTTGAGATCACCCGCGACCAGCACGGCGTGCTTGGCGCCTGAACCATCGACGGCCAGGTCAGCACCAGCCCGCAGCGCGGTCGCCTCCCCTGCGCGTCGCGCCAGGGCGTAGAAGCCGTACCTGGCCCGCTCGCCCTCATCCTTCGGCGCGAACCGTCCTCCTGGGTAGGAAAGCAGCTTCGACTTCAGGTGCGCCGAGATCACCGTGAGACTGGTGCCTCCCAGCGTGACGGTGGCCTTGAGCGCGGGGCGGCCCATCGCCATGATCGTGGTGCCGTCATCGTCGACCTGGACCGGCTGCAGCGTGTCCGGGAAGGCCGCGATCTGGTCGACCTCGGTCAGGTCGCGTGTGGAGATGATCCCGCAACGGATACCCCGGCCATCAGGATCGGCGAGCGCGGTGTGCCAAGGGCCGTCGAGGAGCTTGACCAAGTCCGTGAGCGCATCCGGGTCACCGACCTCCTGGACGCAGAGCACATCGGTTCCCAGGTCGTCGATCACCGCTGCGAGCGAGGTCAGCTTGGCGTGGTACTCGTCTTTCGAGGATGGTCCATCGTCTCCTGGACGGAACAGGTTCTCCAGGTTCCACGTGCCGATGCGGTAGCTCATAGCCACCACGCTGCCACGATCCGACAGCGGCCGAGGGAACTTCTGGTGACGCGGAGCCGACATACAGACCCGACAATTGGGACCTTGTCGCGGGGCACACCCGCAGATCGCCCGCGGCCAGGCACGCTGGTGGCCATGATCGGCCACTCCGTGGCCCTCTGCCGACGGTTCGCTCATCGTTCACGGCGTTAGTCACGATCTGCGGACCATGAATCCGTGGGAGCTCTCTAGCCTTTAGGTTGCCCCGCCGGTACTCGGATCCGGCGGGGCAATCTTCCCGCAGGGCGTGTGACCGACGGTGCTCCAGGAGGCTTGTTGGTGCCTTGTTGGGCGCGTTCTACCTTTCTCGACGCCTAGGCCCTCAACTTCAGTGCCGTAGGCAGTGCTGCGATGTTGCGTTCGGCGGAAACACCGTGCTTGACGAGCACCCGCGCGCACGGCGACAGCGGATCACTGACGAGTCGGACGGGCCTCATTGGGGTTCCCCGAAACCTGAGCGTGTTCCTCGGTGTCTGAGCGCGAAACCGGGCATGGTGAAGAACATGGTCACTGAAACTCCGGCGCTTTCGAATCTGCGAGCAATGCTCGACGACGTCGACTCGCTGTTGGCCCATCACCCCGAGGCCGACGGGCCAGTTCAAGCAACTGGAACCGACACAACAGGCGACCCGCTCCTGCGCTCCTGCGTCTCACTCGTCTATACCGCGTGGGAGGTCTATGTAGAGGAGAGCCTGATCTGGGCCGTCGGCATGCTGGTGGAACGCGGCGATCCATCCAAGCTACCTGACCGCCTTCGCGCATGGGTGAGCGAGAAGATGCTCGGCGAGACGCCCGATGCTTGGCAGTTGGCCGGAGACGGCTGGCGCGCCGTCACGATGGAGCTCGTGACCGATCACCTTCGTGGTGACGGATCAGCCCGTTACGGCCTCAACACCGCATCTCCCGAGAAAGTGATGGAACTCCACAAGAACCTCCTCGGCAAGCAGCCCTTGAACAACATCTCCTGGCAAGGTCGACCGAACAAGTCGGTCAAGAAAGAACTCGCGTTGCTGGTCAGCGTCCGCGGCGAGATCGTGCACAAGGGTGCGACACCAGGAACCCTCAACCTCATCGGCACCCAGGACTGGCGAGACTTCATGCTCCGCACCTGTGAGCGTCTGGATCGCCAGATCGTAGAAACCGTGGAGCCATGACCTCTGCCTGCGCTGGACCGGGTGATCAGGCCACTTTCTGGCACACGACCGGGGTGACCGGCACTCCTCGGGCATCGGCACTCGGGCGGGCTTCCCACGCACGAGCGTTCAAGACGACGGCCCACCGATGGCCCTCCCACCGGACGGCGATGCTCTGGGCGTCCCACTAGCCTCGGGAGGCTAGGCGTTCGCGGTTCGAGGCCGCAGTGGGGTCGCACGCCGTACGTCATTGCCGGACCATGTCAGCGCATACTGTGCGTTCGTCGCTACATATGGCCCCAACGACACTGAGCCCCAACGACGCCGAGTGCCCTAGAGGGTTCCTCTAGGGCACTCGCACGCATCCGAAGCCGGCCGGTTCGACGGGGTCGAAGGTCGAACGAGCCGATTCCCTGATGCTGAGCACGAACCTTCCCCAGTTCGCGCCTGCATCGGATGCTAGGTCACTTTCGCGGCGGCCGACGGCGGCGACACGCGCAGTCCGGTTCGTAGAGCTGCGTTCCGTTCTGGCCTCACCGCCAGGACCCGCGCCAGCGGACCTGCGTTTCGTCGGGGGCATCGTCACTCGATGAGGTGGCGCAGGTATGCCTGGGGGTGGTTGAGGTACTTGCGCCAATGCGCGACCAGCTCGAGTTCCTCCCAGGAAACCGGCTGGATTCCGTCGCCGTCGACCTCGAGGACCGTCGCATCGGGCGTCGAGGCGATGATCGGCGAGTGGGTCGCGCACAACACTTGGGCTCCGTTGGCACCGCATTCGTGAAGCGCGAGGACCAGGTCGAAGCTGGACATGAACGAGAGCGCTGATTCCGGTTCGTCCATGAGGTAGAGCCCTGGACGAGAGAAGACCTCGCGAAACATCGCCAGGTAGCCCTCGCCGTGGGAGAGGTAGCACAGGTCCTCCTGTGGATAGCCGGGCACGATGGTCCCGAGCGAGGACACGTACTCCAGCAGGCCCAGCGCTGACTCGGCGCGGAGGAAGTAGGAGCTGGACCTTCCTTTCCTGGCGTGCATCCGAGCGCCTTCTGCCGTGTAGCCGAGGTCGATCGCGGCGGCCAGGGGCCCCGGGCTCGGGACGGGGGCGTTTCTTGCCGCGTCCCCCTCGCGGATCGATCCCCCACGCTTCAGCGAAGGCCTCCATCAGGGTCGACTTCCCTGACCCGTTCTCGCCGACCAGGAACGTCAGCGGGATGGTGAGCCTCAGCCCCTCAGCGATGATCTGGTTGATGGCCGGCACGGTGTAGGGCCAGCCCTCGGCAGCCTCGGTTAGGTGGCTTGATGTCGATACGCTGAATGAGCATTGCCGTCACCTGATCGCGGCGGCGAGTTTGCGGACGTAGTTGTGTTGCGACCAAGCCTGGCAGTCGCCGCCGACGTTGAGGCCGTGCATGGGTATCGGCTACGAACTGAAGAGCGCCGTCATCCGCCAGAAGGCGAGGACGCGCAAACGCGTGTAGGTCTCCGAGATGGCCCGCATGACCCCATCCTGCCGCAGTCCGACCCTGACACCCGGCCGAACACTGCGATCGGGCTGTGGGAGACAGGGCGGGTCGCCGTGTCCTACCGGATCCCCTCGAATCGGCCAGGGCAGCGATTGGCACACCGCGGTCACAGCGTCAGATTGTTCATCTTTCCGGCCCTGCTGGGATAGCGTCGCTGCATGAGATCTCGTCTCGGGATGGCGACGCTCGTCGTGCTGACCTGCCTGTCCGTCACCAGCTGCACTCCGAACGGGTCGGAGGACCGCTCCGCTGCCTCGGGGTCCGCGACCTCGAAGATCGCATGGCGCTCCGCTGGTGGACAGCCGGTCTCCCAGATCACCAAGGCGGGCAACGGGGTCGGGGTCTACTACATGGTCGACGACTCGAAACTGTACCTGCGCGCCCTCGATCTCAAGACCGGCCAGGAGCGCTGGAAGATCCAGGCCAACGCCAGCAGCGACACCATCTACCTCGAGCCGGCCATCCACGCGGGCAAGGTCGGCTACCTCGCTCCGCAGCAGGGACGCCCCGGAGTCGTGCGGCCGGCGGTCGTCGATGCAGCGACAGGCCGCACCACGACCAGCAAGACGCCGGTGGAGATCAGCACCACGAACCCCACCATCTACGCCTCCGACGACTACCCCGGAACATTCACGCTCTACGGACGCATCGGCAACGAAAGCAAGGAGACCTACCTGTGGATCCACGGTCCGGACCTGCAGGTCGAGGATTACTGGAAGGCGCATCCTGACGGCGAAAACGACGGGCTCTCCTTCGACAAGACCACCGTGTCGCTCAAGGAGGGGAAGACCGTCAAGTGGAGCCAACCGAGGACCAAGCTCCTCGCCGGGGCCTCCAACACGTCCATGGGCTACAACCCCGAGGAGCATGACGGCGTCTACCAGATCCATGTAACACGTGAGGGCAGCAAAGAGCCCTTCAACGCCAACGACGTCGGCCTCCTGGAGATCAGCGCCATTACCGGCGAACGCATCTGGCTGCGCTGGGGTGTCCGCCCTATGCGACCCACCGTTCCCACCGCCGACGAGTGGGCCACCCCCAACGACATCACGTTCCTGTGCGGATACGCCGGAACCATGGGCAAGTTCCTCGCCGACCCGGGAGAACAAGCCCATCTGACGGACATCACCGCCATCCGGTCCTCGACAGGAGAGGAACTGTGGACGCTGAAGGACGTCGACGAGTGTGAACTGGCCAGCAACGACGGCGTCCGCGCCTATCCGACCGTCAACGGAACCCGAACATTGCTCGACCTCAAGACGGGAGAGACTCGGCCCGCGCCGAACAACCATGTCGCTTGGACGCGGACACGGGCGGAGGCGAGGGCCAGTGATGCGTCGATCACCCGGACCGGAATCTACGAGCCGGTAGGCGGCAGCGGCAAGATCATCGACACGCCGGGCTGGCCACTCCCGAAGGAACTCGGCGTCATCGACGGGAACCTCCACGTCCTCGTGATCGGCGATGAAGTCCGCGGCTACCGTCGCGCCGGATAGCCTTTCGCCGAGTCGACCTGCGGTGTAGCGGCCAGGTCAATGTCGATCTGAATCAGATATGCCCGGAGCACGCCCACCGCGCCTACCCCGATCGAACATCCGAGACCGGATTCACCGACTGCTGAGTTACCTATTCATCACTGAGGTGCGCTCGACGGTTGTCGACGACGCACGAGACTTGGGCAGATAGTCGATCGGCGAAGATCGTGCACTCGAGT
Source organism: Nocardioides sp. NBC_00368 (assembly GCF_036090055.1). Classification (NCBI taxonomy): domain Bacteria; kingdom Bacillati; phylum Actinomycetota; class Actinomycetes; order Propionibacteriales; family Nocardioidaceae; genus Nocardioides; species Nocardioides sp. NBC_00368. The sequence continues at coordinate 581,445 of NZ_CP107970.1, read as the reverse complement.
AATGCCTTGGGTTGTGATCGCGTTGGAGAACCGCGACTAGATTCGTCGGCTGTACAAGTCCGCGGGCTCAGCACGGGGAACGCCATCGCCCGCAAGCTGGATTTCTCGATGAACACCGTCGCGACCGTGTTGACCCCTGATAAGCGAGGGGGGGAATCGTGCCCTGGTACTTGAACCTCCTCACGATCCGCTCAACCTCAGCAACCTTGCTGCTCCATGCGGACGAGTCGCTGTCCGAGATGGCCCAACCTGGCGTGAACACCGACGCGATTTCCCGCACCTACCCTGCGGCCGGTTCCAGATCCGAGGCCGCGATCACTCCGCTGCATCGAGGATCGTCAGAGCTGGCAATGAGTCCACGATCTTCATCGTCTCCAGGCTCAGCATCACGATCCGCGCGATCAAATCGAGGATGTAGCGCGGGTCGCCGATCTCACGGGACCACTCATTCGGGTCGTTGACGATCCCCGAGGCTTTGTCGGTCTTGACGTAGTACCGGTCGATGATCCACTCGACTGCAGACCTGCTGCCGATCATGTACTGGTACGCCTCGAGCGGGATTCCGGACAAGGTGATCCGGTCGTTGTAGCGGATCACCGTGCGGTCATGCTTCTCTCCCGCGGCCTTCTGCTCCGCAGTCGCCTTGCCATAGGTCATCTTCTTGGCGCCGACAGCGAAGAACTCGTACGGGTCGCCCGACGGCTGCACAGCGAGGCCGTCGAGCGGGTACGGCTCCACCGACTCATATCCCAGATGCAGCTCGCTCAACCGGCGGCCCGCCTCGGCGAACCCATGGAAGTCTGCCACGAACGGGATCCGCGGAAGCATCTTCTTCAGATCCGCGGCGTACGCCTCTCTGTACTCCGACGAGTGCAACAGACCATAGACGTAGAAGAAGATGTCATCCTTCGTGATCACCTCGCCCGGGTACGCCGAGTGGAACCGCTTCAGCGCTTCGTCAGAGATGTTGTCGACACGCCGGTAGCCGTCGATCACCTCGCCATCGCCGCCGAGGTCGAGCATCCCGGAGCCTTCTACCTGCTCGTAGCGCCAGCGGGAGCAGACGTGGGCCCCGTAAGAAAAGAACGACAAGTCCGCGATGCCATCGACTGCAAGCACGGCTGGCGAAGCCTCCAGGCGCGGGCCGATCACCACCAGCGCCGTGTTGACGCTGGTTGGGCTGGGAAACATCCGAGGTGTTTGACCGGGGATCTCGTTGACCTGCGCCGACAAGTAGAGCTGCTGGCGGGTGAACGGGCGGTAGGTTGTACGCCGAACGTTTCCCGCTTGCCAGGCGATCTGCTCTCCACGAGCAGCGCGCTGCCTAAGCCCGCGCGACCAGCTGATCCTTCGCGGGTCGTCCACACGCGATCCGGCAGCGGCGTCACTGTAGGCCTCAACCAGGATCTTGACCTTGCGGTCGACTTCTTCGGAGGACCAGCCGTAAACCCAAAGGTCGCGGTTCGTCGTGATTCCAGGCCCGCCAAGGGTGAACAGGCCACCCGCCTCCGACAGCCCGAGGAACGTCTCGAAGTCCTCTCGCCGTTGCCCGAGCCAGTCGCCGTGGACATTGGGCTCGATTGTGGCCGAGGTCAGCTGAGAGATGGTTCCGGCCTCAGCCACCTTCGCGAGCTTCGCCTCTCGGCTGAGGTAGTCACCGATGTCGGTGTAGTGGATCGTGGCGGCTCCGGTCTTCGATGTGTCCTTGACGAGCAACGTGATGGCGACGGTTGCTCGACTGCCACCGCCGAAGATCTTGCCTCCCTCCTTGCGGGACTGTTCGCCGGCGGTGCGCTGGTTGCCACGGAGGTTGTAGATGTAGATCGAGGAGAACTCCTCCGCGAGGGTCTTGCGTAGTCCGTCGGCGCTGTTGGAGTCGAGGAAGCCACCGTTGGTGATGTACGCGATGACACCGCGGTCCTGGACGCGCAAGGTGGCCCACTTGATAGCCCGGATGTAGGAGTCATACAGGGTCCGCTTTGATGTCGCCGAAGACGCGGCGGCGTACGTCTTTTCGATTTCGCCGTCAAGCGAGGGGTATGACTCGTTCTGGTTGTCGTCGTCTGCTGACTCTTGACCAGCAGAGTATGGCGGGTTGCCGACGATGACCGTGATCGGCAGCTCTTTGAGCGCCCGCAGCCGCTCGGTGTTCTCCACGAAGATGCCTAGATCGGGGACGTCGTCGGGTTCCCACGACTGGAAGGTGTCTGTCAGCACCAGTCCTGGGAATTCGGTCAGCTCACCGGCGAGGTCAGCGTAGGTGGTCTCGATGTTGACAGTGGCGATGTAGTACGCCAGCAGGAGCATCTCGTTGCCATGAATCTCACTCGCGTACTTACGTGCCAAGTCGTGCTTCTCGATCAGTCCGGACTGCAGCAGCCGTACGAGGAAGGTGCCGGTGCCTGTAAACGGGTCGAGGATATGGACGCCCTCGTCGGTAAGGCCCTGGCCGAACTCGGCTCGAAGCACGTCGTCAGCAGAACGCAGGATGAAGTCAACGATCTCGACGGGGGTATAGACGATGCCAAGCTTGTCGACGGTCTTCTTGAACGCAGCGGCGAAAAACTTGTCGTATAGCTCGATCAGGATGCGCTGCTTACCCTCCGCGTTGTCGACACCCGCGACCCTGCGACGCACCGACTCGTAGAAGCCTTCCAGCGCAGCGCTCTCAGCGGCCAGCGGATGCTCGTCGAGCGAGGCGAGCATCAGCTCCATGATCCGAGCCACCGGGTTTGTCTCGGTGAACGAGTAGCCCTCGAACAGTGCCTCGAAGATCGGGCGTGTGACCAGGTGCTGTGCGAGCATGTCGATCGCATCAGCCGCGGTGATCGAGTCGTTGAGAGAGTCGCGCAGTCCCTTGAGGAACGCGTCGAACTCCTTGGCTTGAGATGAGGCGGGGTCGGCGAGGAGACCCTTGATGCGGATGATGTGGGACTGGGCGATATCAGCGACGTCCTTGGCCCAGCTCTCCCAATATTTGCGCTCCCCGACCTTCTGCACAATGCGGGCATACATGGCGTCACGGAACCCGTCGAAGCCGAGGTCGAGGCTCATCTGCTCCGAGCCGTCACCATCGTCGGGGTTCTCGGTCTCCTCGCCAGGGGTGACGTTGTCGATGACGAGCTTCGGTGAGCGCTTCTTGTTGAGCTCGATCTGGTTGATCATCGCGTGGAAGCGCTCGTCGTGTGACCGCAGCGCCTGCAGCACCTGCCACACGACCTTGTACCGCTCGTTGTCCTTGAGCGCATCCTCCGGTGCTACACCAGAGGGGATCACAATCGGCAGGATGATGTAGCCGAGCTCCTTGCCTGGGGCCTTCCGCATCACCCGACCTACTGACTGGACCACGTCGACCTGGGAACCACGCGGCGTCAGGAAAAGAACCGCATCCAACGCCGGCACGTCGACGCCTTCTGAGAGGCACCGCGCGTTGGTCAGGATGCGGCAGACTCCACCGCCTGCATCCTCTTTCAGCCACGCCAGGCGGCTGTTGCGCTCATGGATGCCCATCGTGCCGTCGACGTGGCGTGCATCGACCCGAAGGCCGTTACGTGCGGCTTCGGCGGTACTGCCGTCATCGTCTGTGTCGTCTTCTCCCTGATGTTGCAATGCCTGGTCGACCATGATCGGGAAGCTGACGGCAGCCAGCTGCGAGGCCTTGATGTCGCGGGCGAAGGCGACCGCTGTCTTCATCGGCGCGGGGTCGACCTGGTCGGTCTGGTCTGCGGTGAAGTGCTTGGCGAGGCCGTTCCAGCAGCCGATCAGCTTCGCGGCGTCGTCGAGCCGGATCTCGCCTGACTCGGCCAATGCGACCTGGAAGTTCTCCGCGATGTAGTTCTCCTCGACGGCCAGGACGAGCACCTTGTAGTCGGTCAACAAGTCGGCCTCAACCGCCTCGCCGAACCCAAGCCGGTGCAGCTCGGGACCGAACAAGGCCACGTCGTCCATGTCGGCGAGCACGGCCTCGGCCTCGTTGGCCTTGCGGCGTACATCGTCGCCGAAGACACGCGGGGTGGCCGTCATGTAGAGCCGCTTGGCGGCACGCAAGTAGGCGTTGTCGTGCACCTTCACGAATGACGAGTCAGCCGCGCCCTTGAGCGTGGCGCCCGTGGTGCGGTGAGCCTCGTCGCAGATGATCAGGTCGAATTCGGCCAGACCGGCCTCCTGGGCCTGAGCGATGACGTCGATGGACTGGTAGGTCGAGAACACGACCGTCATCCGGTCGGTGGCATGCTTGCCTGCGCTCATACGGGTCACCAGGGTGGCTGCGTCAGTGGTCGCAGGCTCGGTCAGGTCGACCGCCGACATGTCAGCGTCGTCCCCATCGCCCGTCTTGCGGCCAACACGAACATCAGAGCAGACCGCAAAGGGCCGGATGTCGACCTCGCTGTGGGCCATCCACTCCCGCAGAGTCTGGGAGAGCAACTGGATCGACGGCACCAGGAACAGCACACTCTTGCCCGTCCCGGCCAGGTGCTCGGCGATCTTCAGCGATGTGAAGGTCTTCCCGGTACCGCAGGCCATGATCAGCTTGCCTCGGTCGTTGGTCTCAAGTCCCGCGAAAACCTCGACCATCGCCTCCTGCTGGTGGGGCCGAGGCGTCTTCTTGCCCGTCGGGACAAGCACCTCGGGGGTCTTCCAGTCGTAGGCACCCCAGTCGAACGCCGCCTCGTTGAGATAGTCGATATCGACGCGCTGGGCGACACCGACGAGCTCCTCCTCAGCGTTGCCAGACCAACCGGCCGCGGTGTCGAAGAGATACCGGCGAGTGAAGCCGTAGGTGGGGCGCATCGACGCGGCCAAGAACGAGTCGATGTCGGCCTTGGACACCTTGTGCCCGGCATCGTAGAACTTGCACTGGATCGCCGAGTAGCCGTCATCGTCGCGATTCTTCGCGACCAGGTCGATCCCGATGTCGCGAGAGCCGTCGCGACCTGGCCAATCCGGCCACAGCCACACCTGCTCGAACTTGGCGGTCCACTCCGGGTCTGAGCGCAGGTAGGTGGCGATCAAGCGTTCGAACCGGTCGCCCTGGTCGCGCTTGTCGAGCGCAGTCGCCCGGAGGTCCCCGAGAAGTTCATGAATCGACGTTGGCACGGGCCCGATCATGCCGTAAAGAGAACCCCGCTGCCTCGCAACCCTCAACATGTCGGGCAAGCCTGCTCCCGGCTCCCGGCGCGCGGCTCCAGGATTCTGGCGGTCGCAGGACGTGGGCCGCGAGGACAACTGTTGACGCCCACTGCCTGGACCACGATCAGCACACCATAAATGTCGACGGTCGCAGGCATCATCTGGACTCAACAACGCCCACGAGCGCCACATGTTCCGTGCCTCCGAGATCGCCCCGTGCGTCCGTTCCGCCGGCGGGAGCCTCGTTGCGGCCAGCCGAGACTGGTTTCGACCGGGCCCAGCCGCTGATCGCGGCCCCACCGAGGAACGCCGACTGCGGCAGGGGCCCCGTCCTACACCTTCCTCCAATCGCTCTCAGGAGCGCTCTGATCGCTGGAACAGGCACCTCCAGCGCTGCGTCATGAGGACGCATCCGCGACGATGCTGGCTCGTGCAGATCAGGTCCCGCACCCAGTACGGCTCATCACGGCACGGCTGGTGGACCGGCCCGAACCGTCGAGGTGACGCTCTGCGGCGGGTGAGGCTCCGGCTCGGCAACACACTGGCTCGCCGAACCACGTCGGTCGAACCAGTGTCGGCAATCGGCACGTAGTGTCGGCATCATGGATTCGAACGAGGATGATCGGTGCCCCTCAAGCGGACTCGATGTCGGTCAGATGATCCCTACGCCGGGATCGGATGAGTGGAAGATCGAGTGCCCGAGCTGTGGACGACTCTGGTTCGGCGGCAGCACCGTGCTCGACGACCACACCAGCGCACGGCGATAGCCAGTCACTGCCGAACCCAGCTGACGAACCCAGCTGACAACCCCGGCTGCCGCGCATATCGCGCCAGAGGTTGACCACCGCACCGGTCACCGCGATGTTTCGCCCCAAAGGTCGCGCACCATCTGCGGCGTTACATATGGCAGCCGCGGCATCTGAACTGTCCTGCCGGCCGGCCGTTGTCCGCCACGGGCCTACGATTCGCCCTCCTCCGACCCGACTTCTCCTCGGGGCGCTGATGGACGCCCCTGAGCAGGTCGCGCGCCTGGCGCGGACTGATCTTGAGGTCGTCGGCCAGAGCGGGTGCGCCCATGCCTTACCGCGCAGTTGATAGGGCGCTGATGCAGCGCTACTTGGTCGCGGCGGCGAGTTGTCGGAAGTAGTTGTGCTTCGACCACGCCTGACGGTCGCCGATGATGTAGAGGCGGCGTTTGGCGCGGCTGGCCGCGACGTTGACGAGGTTCACCGAGGAGGCTGCCCATGCCTTGGCGCTCGGCTTGTCCGGGTCGCCGCCCAGGACGAGGAAGACCACGTCTGCTTCCCTGCCCTGAGCGGTGTGAATGGTGCCCGCGATCACGCCCGGGTAGGTGGCGGCGAGCTGCTCAAGAGCATTGGCGACCGACCGGAACGGGGAGATCGCGATCATGTCGGCGTACCCGATCTCGTGTTTCTCGTGCAGGTAGGCGATCGCGACCTTGAGCCGTTCGATCTGGTTGGGCTGCAGGTGAGTGCCCGGGTTCGGTGCGGGCTCATCCAGCCACCGGGTGCGGGTGACGATAGGCCCCTCGAGGGCGTCGAAAGTATCGGGGTTCTTCTGGTCATCGAGCTTGCGATAGACCCCGTTGACCATGAGCCCGTCGTAGGCGATCTGGTTACACAGGGTGAACATCGGGTCGTCACAGCGGCGGTGGACGCGCAGCGGTGCACTGACCCACACCGACTCCTCCCCCTGCGGCAGCGTGGTCCCGTAGCGGGCGACCCGGTCGGCGAGCGTCTGGACCGATGCCTCGGGCGGGATCCATGCAGGGGCGATGCCGTAGTGGTGGGCGATGTCGCGCTGTGCCTTCTTGGGGATCGTCACGACTGGCTGCAGCTGGAGCGGGTCCCCGACCGAGATGACCCGGCGTGCACGCCAGATCCCGCCGACGGCGTACTGCGGTGCCGTCTGGCCGGCCTCGTCGATGAACAGCCAGCCGAGCGCCTCGGTCTCCAGCTTCGCGAACATGCGGCCCAGTGAGGCGAACGTGGTCGAGACCAGCGGCACCGCGAGGAAGAAGAACTGCCAGGCAGCAAGCAGTTTGTGCGGTTCAAGATCGGCCGGGTGGGCACCACCGACGACGTCGATGGCAGCCCGCATCCCTCTCACAACCCTCCATCCGCCGTTGGCGAGGAAGTCCTCGTGCAGACTGAGCGCGGCCAAGAACAGCTCCGAGCGCGCGGTGTCGAGCTCGGCGTCGAGCCAGGGAGCCCGCCCCTCACGCTCGTCGTCAGCTCGGTCAACGCCGGGGTACGCCTCGCGGTAGCGGTCCCGGTCCCGGGCACAGGCGGTGCGCAGCTCGTCCTGGCGTGCGAGGAGAGTGCGGTGGCATCCTCGTGCGGACTCCAGGGCGTGCTCACAGGCCGCGACCTCCTCGCGCACCCGGTCCAGGGCCCCTTGGAGTGAGCGGTGGCGACTCTCGTGAGCGTCGAGATCAGTGACCAGCGGCCGCAGGCCGGTGCGCCACTCCCGCAGGGCGCGTCCGAAGGAGAAGATCGTCTCCAGGACGCCGGGCTTGGCGCTCATGTGGCGGGCGTGGCGCTCGGCGGCCTGGGCCAGGTCGGTCGCGGCGCGTTTCTCACCCGCGGTGGCAGCCCGTGCCTTCCCCTTCAATTGCGTCAGTGCCGAGGTCGTCTCGTCGATCTCGGCCGCCGCGAGGCCCACTCGCTCCGTGAGTCGTGGCAGGTCGGCGAGCCGACTCGCGGCGAGGCGTCGTTCCTCGATGAGCTCATCTACGCGTTTCTCGGCCGTGCGGAATGCCTCGCGGGCCTGTTTCCACGACCTGTGCGGCACCTCCTTGCCGGCCCACCTACTCAGCCGCTTCTGCATGCCGAGCACTGCGGGGTCGTCGGCCGCGGTGTCGTGGCCGGACAACTTGTCGAACCAGAACTTGGAGCGGAACTCGGATCGGAACTTCTTGCGACCCAACCTGGCCGCGACCAGTCCCCATGCCCCCGCACGGGGATCTTCCGGGTCGGTGTTCTGGCCGAGGACGGCGGTGGCGATGTCGGCGAAGTAGTCGGCCCTGGTGTGCCAGGCCTCATCGATCGCCCCGCGAGAGGGGATCTCGACGGTGATGTTCTCAACGGCTGTGTTGTTGGCGGAGGCGACCACCATCTCGAAGCCGGTCAGCTCGGCACGCAGGCGTGGCAACTCTCGTTCGTGGCCGTCGGCGACCCATCGGATCGTCTCGCCGGTGATGAACGCTTCCCCAGGACTGGCCAGACCCGCGAGGCGTCGGGCTCGCTCGACCACGTTGCCGGCCAGCAGGTCACGCAGCATCGTCGTCTTGCCCGTGCCGGGCGGACCGTTGACACCCATCAGCCCCGAAGCCGGCGCGAGCGTGTCCATGGTCGTGTTGACGGCGTACTGCTGGCTCAGCGCCAACGGGTGGGTCGCCTTCGCGGGCCAGCGTCCCTTGGGTAGGCGGGTGATGGAGGTGGCCGCGTCGACCACGTCCGGGTGCTGGCGCACGTCGACCCGGTCATCGACCTTGAGGGAAGCCTCGGGTCGTAGATAGGTGTCCAGGGCCTCTCCGAGATTCCCGTCGGCGACCTGGGCACGGACAAGACTCAGGTCCTCGAGGTAGAGGCTGTTGAGGAAGTCGCTCTCGACCGCGGTTTCGGCCGCGTCTGCGGCGCGTTTGGCGGACACGGCGGTGCTGCTGATGACCACCAGCGGCGAGTTGAGCATCTCAACGTCCGCGAGCGCCGCGCACCGGTTGGCCAGGTCCCTCAGACAGACCAGAGACTCCCCGTCCTGAGGCAGAACCCGTTCTGCACCGGCGCGCTCACGGCGGTCACCCTCGAGCTCGTCGACTGCATCGTCGAGACGCTTTTGTGCCTTGTCGAAACCAACTGCCCAGCCGGGATCGGCCGGGCCAGGTGCGCACAGGCGGCCCACCGCCCACAGCGCAGCCGAGAGGACGGCCGAGCCCTCGAGAATCCGACCGTCCTGGTCAAGGACCACTGCCGCACACGCGCTTCGCCCACCGCGCCGCTCATCGTAGGCGTCGGTGTCTTCGTGGAACATGCGGTGCAGGAACTGGTAGGTGGCCTCGGTCTCGTAGACCCCGAGGTAGACCTGATGACGCCACACCTGCTCCTGCTTCCCCCGACGAGGAGGGGGCGGCAGGTGCTCCCACGGAAGCCGCTGACCCGGCCGCCACTCAATCACCTGCTGCTCGCCCGGACGAGCACTCCTACCAATGGGCTTGGGTATCTGCTGCGGACTGAAGAGCTCCGTCATCCACCAGAAGTCAAGAACGCGCACAAGCGCGTCGGTCCCCGAGATGCCCCGCATGTACTCATCCTGCCGCACCCCCACCAAGACGCCAGGCCGAACACAATGGTCAAGACGCAAGAGATGACGCCGTGCGGTCTTAGCCCTGCCTTAGTACGGAATTGGTCGAAGCAGGCACGACACACCCGCCCTCGCCGACCGAGATCACTTCGTCACCGTCTTCACCGTCCGGCCTGGCGGCCTCGGCCGGGGGCACGTACTGAATGCCGATCATCTGCGGGGCCTCGGCGAGGCTCGAAAAGTGGGGCAGTGCCCCGCTGACTACCGCCCAGTTTCACCCATTGACGACAGAAGACGAGGCCGCCGGTTCGTTGTCTTCTAGTCTCGCGATCTGACGCTGGGTAGGGCTGGCCCAGCAAACTGGCTCCATCGCTGGCTCTGGGCCGTCGAACGGGAATCGTGAGTCACCCACGAGTCTCTTGTGCGAGATCGTCGACGGCGAATGGCCCACCGTCATCGAGGTCCTTACCAGCAACCTCGATGGCTCGGGGCAGTTGGCATCACTGTGGAAGACACACGGCGGGCACGTACCCTACCCCTGTCGGACGAGGTCATCGAGAACATCGTGATGTCACCGCCCTCGGAGATGATGGACGCCTTCGCATGGGTCTCGGACGTCTGCAACTCGCGATCGTGACACCGCAGAAATCGAGGCCTGGACTGCGACAACGCAGAATTGTCGGTGCCTTCTGTGATGATCAATCCGTTGCCTGCAAAGCGCTGGCAGCAGACGGAGAGGAACTGTCGTGCCCGGTCCACCAGTGAAGGTTTCAATCGGCGACTGGCTCGCCAGCGTGCAAGAGGCATGCACCGATCAACTGAACATTCAGTTCAGCGCGGATGAGCTTGCTCGCCTCAAACATGGGCAGGACAAGATGGTGTTCGGCGGATATCTCATGGGGACATCGGACCAAGCCGGCACCGTCAAAGGGGTCCTAGAAGACGCCGAACTGGGCGATCACAAGATCGGAATCACCCCGCAGACACAGACAGAAGCCTCCCCCACCGCCGGACCCCCAAGCGATCCCTCACCTCTGACCGTCGGCGCGCTACGCACCTTTCTCGCCTGCCGACCCGACCTACCTGACGACCTGCCGGTCGTGGTTGGTGGAGTCGACTGGGACGATCACGACCGCATGTTCACCGGCTTGGCCGATGCGATCTGGAGCGATGGCGAAGGCGCCTTCGGCGGGAGGCTGTGCATCGCCGCGATGACCCTAGGACTTGTCGATGAAGACTAACCCTGGACTGACCGACGTCGTGATCTCGCGCGAAGGCACAGAACCGGGATAGTCAGCTAGCCCACGGCTAGGTCGTGTCCGTTCCCGGCGCCCGCGACTGAGCTGGAACCGGGCCCACTGTGCAGCAGCCAGACCTAGCGGTCCACTACTGGCCATACCTGACCCACCAGATCGTACGGCCACCGACACGAGAGGCCGAGCACTCCAGCAGCAGGTCTGCCTGGTGTCGATCGAGGAGGTGCGGATCGAGTCGGGTACGGCGCCCGGCCTGTGCAGGTCCCTACCGGCCAGGATGGCGATGCTCCGCATCCGGCGCTGTTCTGAAGCTGCCAGCCCACCCCAGACCTCGATCACAGGCGGGTGGGTACCTGGATCGCACACACCGCGAACTCTGCGACACTCAAAGTTCAGAGATGAGGTGCGGCTGGGCCGTAAGCGTGTCAAGCCCGATGGTCTCCTGACTGATGCGGACGCGCCGGACAAGCAGATCGGTCACGGGTCCGTGCAGGCGGGAGGGAAGCCAGCCGTGCATCCACTGGAGCAGAGTGGAGGTGTCTGCGTTGTCGCGATTGCTGGGGTCGGGTTGCTCGGCGCCGTGGGCCAGCATCCACTCAAAGTGTGCGGTTGCGGGCTCGAGCGCCGGGTCGCCGGGCTGGATGGCGGCGGCATAGCGGGTTGCGGCGTGACGGGCGATGTTCAGGCCCGCCCAGTCCAGGTCGCCGCAATAGCGGATTCGCGCCGGGGCGGGGTCGAGGAAGACGATTTCGGCGTGGCTGACGGTGAACTGGCCTCCCCCACCGAACGCGACATGGATGTCTGGCCGCATCTCGTCTGCCAACCGACGTGTGGCGGTCGTCGCGGAGTAGTAGGCGGCGTGGTTCTCGCAGACCAGCAATCGGGTGGGGCCGTTCCCGGGGATGTGCACGGTTGGGAGAGGCACCGGCGTGGGGTGGCAGGCAAGCAGGTCGAGCGTGAGCGCACCAGTGGTGAACAGCCGCTTGTCAACGAGAGCGGTGAGTGCCTTCTCATATCCGAAGATTTCAAGCGACCGTTCCTCGATCGGCACCAACTGTGGGTCGGGGTGGTCTCGGAGCCAGTCGGCGATCTTGGCCAGCGCCTCCTTCTCGTCGTCGCGGGAAGCAAGCAAGGAGGCGGCTCGGAGACGTTCGGGCCACACACGGGCAGGCTTTGCCGAGCTGGAGGGTTTGGGGGTGGTGGGTTTAGCGACCCAACGCGGCAATGGTGGCAAGGTGTGTGATTCCCAGCTCTTCGCCCCGACAGGGAGCGTGATCGCTCCCGTCTGTGCGGCAGAGGTGAACGCGTTCGCGAGCTGGGTGCGGGTGGTGGGGTCGCCAAGTAGCGTGGGGTGTTCCTGGTAAGCGTGCGCTTGCAGATCTACGAGCAAGACTCGCTGTTTGGGGTACCGGGCAATGTAGTCGAGCAGCGTTCGCAGCAGCGGCGTAGCGGCACGCGCATGGTCTGCGGGCGGGCGGCTGGTCACGCGGAGTCGCGCCCCCTAAGCCGGTCCCGGTGCGCTACTCGCGAGCCATGGATGCCGTCGGTGGGTGCTTCGATGATATAGCGGCGACTGTTGGTGCGACCTGCGCGGTTGTCCAGCCGAGTCACGCCCGGGAAGAGCGAGACCGCGTCGAAGTCCTTGACGCCGGTCGCGTACACCAACTGGACTCCTTGGGCGGCCGCGACCTTCCGTTGTAATTGAATCAGCGGTCCGTGGGAGGCGCGACCGATTGGATTGTCGAGAACGAGCATGCCGCCGGACTTCTCCTTCCGTCCGGTGTTCACCGCACGGAGCTTCGCGATGGTGCAGTAGAGGGCGACACAGACCGTGAGCTTTTCGCCGCCCGACCACTTCGCAAGCCCCGAGATGTCCTCGGTGGTGGTGGCGATGTCGTCGGCCGGTTTGAGGACCCTGACCTTGAATCCCCGATGCCCGACGGCCTCATGGATGGCTGCCTTGAGCAGGTCGATCCCTTCCGGTTTGACCCCTTGAATGATCTGCTTCTCGACGACTCGGCTCACGTAGGCGTGGAGGTCGGTGTCGGTGGGTTTGTCGAAGGTGATGGTGAGGAGCTTCTTCTTGCCCAAGACGCCCAGGGATTCGGGGAGCAAGGAGTGGCGCTCGGCGCGACGGATCATGTCGAGGTGTTCACGGACGATGGTGGCGAGCTGTCCGGACACGATGGCCTGGTCCCCGGCGATCTCGGCCAACTGGCCCTCGAGTTGATCGATGCGGATCCGGAACTCAGAGGCGAGGGTCGCGGCGTGTTCGGGCAGCGTGTTGTCGTCGTACATCAACCGCTCCCTGGCCTTGGCGGTGACCGTCGGGTACCTGCCGACGATCTTGGATAGGTCCTTGAGGACGCCCGTGAGCGTCTCGCGTTGGCTCTGCTGGTGGGCCTCGGCCGCGCGGAGCGCGGTGATCACCTCCCTCTTGCGGGTGTCGGCGGGACCGGGGTCGGGAGGGAACGGGGCGGAAACCGTTCCGTCGTGCTCAGGAAGGTCGCCGCCGAGGAGCCCGAACATCTGCACAACGCGCGTCAGTTCCGTGACTCGGGCGTCGATCCGAGCGAGTTCGGCGTCGATGTTGTTGAGGTCTTCACGCAGGCGCGAGGTGATGGCCTGTTGTTCGGCTGCGAGCGTCTCGGCGTCCGCTGTGTCTTCAGGCTCGACCGGCAAGGGTCGTCGGGGCATCTCGGCACGGGTCGCGCAGACTGTATCGAACGCCTTCTTGGCATCTGTGACCTTCGACCGGGTCTCACCGACCTGCTGGTCCGCCTCTTTGCGCTCGCCGGCGGCAGCCGTGGCCCCGGCTGTCCGGTTGTCTGCGCTCTGACCCTGCGTCGTCAGTAGCAGCGTCTCCGCCTCGCCACGAATGGCGGGGTCGGTCGGGAGTTGTTGCCCACGCCTCGCGAGCTCCTCGGACAGGACGCGAACTCGTTCGGCGTACACCGACTGGGAGGCAGGCAGCGCGTACGCCTGACGGGCATCTGCGACGATCTGCTCCAGCGTGCCGAGGTCGGCCTCACTAACGGGAATATCGTTGGGCGCAGACCCGAGGTAATGAATCTTGGTTTCAGCGTTGCGGTGCCGGGTAGCGGCCTGGTCGTGCTGCTTGGCCTCGCTGGTGAGACGGTACGCCTTCGCGAATGCTTCCTCGCCTTCGCTGGTGAAGCGGGTGGCGAGGTCGGCGGACTCTTGTCGGCGACGGTCCGCGTCGTCCTTATCGCGCTTCCACTCGGCGCGGTGCGCCACCTTGCGGGCCAACTCTTCCAGCGCCGCAAGGTCCTGGTCGATCTTGGCGATGGCGGCAGAGAGGGTCTCGGCGGTGGTTTGGTCAGCGACGATGGTCTCGGCGAGGGAGTCAAGGTCTGCCTGTGTGCGGCTGATGTCGTTTGCCAACGTGGCCTGGGCGTCTTCCATGCTGTCGATCTGAGCAACCAGTGCGTCGAGGTGCCCGGCGGGGCAATCGGCCAGGAGCCCCGTGATCTGATCCAGCAGAGCACGGTCGCGACCGCTGGCTTCGGTGTAGCGGGCAATCGCGCCATCATGCTCCCGGACACGGTGACCGGTTGCGGCGGCAGTCTCCTCGGCAGCGGAGGGATCGACCAAACCCAACGGCAGCCGCGCCCAAGCCGGGTCCGGTGTGGTGAGGGGCGGGTCGGTGAGAGCGGTCTCGAAGTCAGCGGTCGTGTAGACGCCGACGAGTGAGGTGGTCGACTCCCCGGCCACGGTCAGCGCGGTTGTCGCGGCCTGGGCTTGGTCGGTGGGCACGACGACACCTGCGCCGAGTCGAGCGATGGACGGATGGGTCAAGGCTTCGTGGAGTCGTTCGTTGGAGGCCAGAGTGCGCAGGTGTTCCCAGCCGGTCTCGGCGGAGACGCCAGCCTCCCACAAGGCCGCCTTGATGCGGTCAGCGTCCAGTGTGGAGGGCAACAGCGAAGTCTGCTCGACGGCGGTGACCGTCCGGTCGAGGTCGGTACGAGCGACATGTTCACGAATGATCGCGGCCTCGGCGGCATGGATCTCGTCGGTGAGCCGTCGGGTCAAGAGGTCGCTGTCGGCCCACAGGTTCACCGGGGTGTCGTCGCTGGATTCCAGCAGGTCCTGCGCGCGCTGGTCGCGGGCTAGGGCGGTGGCGCGGTCCGCGAGCCGTTGGTGTTGGTCCCGCGTGGCGGACAGGGTGTGTGACACCGCAGAGCGCTCCTGAACCTGGTCCGTGATTCGCTGTGACAGGTCGCGCTGCGTACGGGGGTGCTCAGCTCGGCGTTTCTGCACTGCGTCGAGCTGGGCCTGTTTGTCTGCGCGCTGGTCAGCGAGGTTGCCCTGCTGCTCGGTCGGGTCGGTGTCCAGCGTGGGCAGCAGTCCATTTCCTACAGCGTGGCGAAGGTCCTCCCCCAGCGCGTCGAGGAGCCCGTCGAGTCTTGCGGCTTCGGCGGCTGCATTCCTCGCCGCCTCCGCAGAGAGCTCGGCCTCTTCCTTGCGGGCTTGGTGGAGTGCCTCCGCGTCGGCAGCCGCCTCCTCGGCGGCGCGTGCCTCCTGGTGAGCCGATTCAGCGAGGCTGGTGAGTCGCATCTTGAGTTGGGCAGCGCGACGGTCATGGGCCTCACGCAGCGGCGCGAGTTCCGCCTCTTCGACCTCGGCGGCACGAGCGGCCTCATCCCTGCGAGCACGCGTGTCGGCGTAGTCAGCCAGCGGCGCCACTGCTGCCCACACCTTCTCGTCATGGTGGGCGCGCTGAGCGCGAGTCTTGGCGGCGGCGAGCGCGTCTTCGGCCTCGCCGACCCGCAGCTCAGCGGCACGGTAGGAATATAGGTAGGCGAGGTCGTTGGCGCGGTCACGGTCGGTGTTGGCGCTTCGACGGCGATCCTCTACGACGCTCCGCACATCTTTCGCCGTTGCGATGTGGGCTTCGGCCTCAGCGATGGTGGCGGCGAACTGCGCAGCCAGGTTGACGGCGTCTTGCGACGCTGCATCTATGGCGGCTTGTGCGGACTGGATGCCGGTGTGTGCAAGCGCGAGGCGGTCGAGCGTAGTGGCGGTTTCGGCGAGAAAGTCTCGTTCGGTGACTGTTTTCGGTTTCTTGGCGACCTTGTCGCTGATAGCGGTGATGTTGTCGGCGATGGTGGTCACCGCGTCGTTGGTGACGGTCAGGTCGAGGAGGAAGTCGATGAACTCCTTGGCAGAGGTGAACCGGAACATGTCCTCCACGCCGCCCTCGACGTGGTTCATCTTCTTTTGTGCCAAGAACAGGGCCGGGTCGAGCCCGCGTGCCGACAGCGCGGCAGCCCACTCGTTCTGAAGTCGGGTGGTGATCAGCTCCGCCTTCGGATTGGCCGCGGTCAGGTCGCGCAGGTGTTGCACATAGTCGTTGCGGCGCACCGGTCGCCCGGTCTCGTCCGTGACCGGGAGCGTGTCCAGGTCGAACAGGCCGGGAATGGTGTAGAAGGCGTAGTAGGTCTTGCCGAGGCGGTCGCTGTCCCGTGCCGCGTTGACCGGGCGACGGAGGTCTTCCCACTCGTAGACGACGCCGGTGATCAGAACCCGGTCGGGGCGACCGTCGAGGGTCGAGGGCTCCTCGGCGGGGTACCAGGCGGCGACGGTGTGGGCGGTGTCAGGTCCGTCGATGTAGTCGGTCAGGTCGCGCTGCACCGATCGACCCATGAAGTCGTACTTGCGTGGCAGCAACAGCGCGTAAAACAGGGACAGCAGACTGGACTTGCCGCCGCCGTTTCGCAGCCACACCACATGGTCGAGCGGGGTCTGGTCGGGGCCGAGAGTGTTGAGAGTCAGGTCGTTGAAGCGAGCGGAGCGCTCACCGATGGACCGCAGGCGCAGCGATGCTAGTTGGTAGGTCATGCGAGCTCCTCCTCAGATGTGGCCTCGATGAAGGCGGTGTCGAGTGGTTCCCTGGTGGGCGGGGATATGGGGGTGCGATCCAGGTCTCGCAGGTAGGTGTAGGCACGTTCAGAAGCCATCTCTGTGACCATGACTCGAAACCGTTCGGTCAGCGCCCAGGTGCCGGTGCCTGCGGTCCGGTCGGGGCGAGCCATGCCTTGGTCGGCGAGCCACGACAGGGCTTGGTGCACCCAGTACATGGTCGATTTCGGCGACAGCCGGTTGGTAACTCTGCCTCGGTCGGCCTTGAACACTGTGGGCATGTCGGCGTAGATCCGCCATGCCTGCGCCATGCCTTCTTCCGGCACGATCTCGCCGGCCCCTTCACGTGATCGCATCTGCTCGCACCGGGATCGCAGCCACGCCTCGAAGTCCGCCTCGTTGACGTGCCGAACCCGCTCCTCTTCCAGATCCGCGACGCTGGGGTAGGCGTAGGCGGCAGTGCCGAGAAGGACCAGACCCCACAGCAGCCGTTGCTCAGACTTCTGGCTGTTGGGCATGTCTGACATCCGGAACGCGAACGGGGACTCCCGTTCTACCCCGAGGAACAGGCCGAAGTCGCTGTCTGCGAGTGCCTTGGCGCTCAGACCGTCGAGGACTCCATTCATGGCGTCTCGGAACTCAACCTCGCTGCGGTAGCGGGCCAGGGTGCGCTTGTAGTCGTCGCTCGAGGGCCGTTTCGTGGGCTGCAGCGCGAACGAGAGCAGGATCCCCAGGTCGGTGTAGTCCTGTGCCGTCAGCATCAGGCGGTCCTCCGCACGTGTTCGTTGTCAAGGTCAATGACAGGTTCTGGCAGGTCGTCACCAGATTCGAGTTGGTCGACGTACTCCGCGATGACGAGGTCGTCCCCGGCCCAGCCGGGTAGCCGCACGGGGGTGCTATCGGTGTCGGCGACCGCGCGCTGCCCGAACAGCGTGGCGGCCAGTTCCACGCTCATCCGAGGCTCGTCGTCCTCCTCAGTCTCGGGTGAGTAGAACCACAACACGGCGAGCATCATCAGATCCGCCGCCTGGTGCCGGTCCTCGGCTGCAAGGTGCTGGTCGGTGAGGCAGGCAGCCAACAGCGCCGACAGTCGGGCGGGCAGCCCAACACTGTGTGCGATCCGGACGACCGCCTCCCGAATGTGCGGCGCAACCAGCGGCGCGTCGGGTTCGCCGACTTCCTCCGCGCCCGGGATCTCTTCTTCCTCGCCGACGTGCCCCTTCAGGGTCCACAGATCGTTGATGAGGCGATATAGACGCGGGAGCCGAGGCGGCACCGGCCCCGAGACGGCGACGAGCCAGGCGGCGGTGATGCCCTGTGCCGGTTCCAGTGTCAGCTGCAACACCGGGTTGAGCACCTCGGAGGCCACGTCGACCAGATGGGTGGACGCGGGAGGTCGAAACGACTGGCGCTCCTGCTCATCGAGGAAGACACTGCGAGCGTTGATCACTCGGTTATGCAGCAACTCGTGCCGGCGGCGTCCCTCGTCGAGGCGCGCAGCAATGCGGGCGGCGGCAGCGGTGACGTTCGGGTCGTCAGACTCCAGAGACTCGCGGGCCTTCAGCAGGAGCCGTGATTCGCTCTCGAGCCGGTCGGCGATATGGGTGCGGGCCCGTTCCAAACGAGCCGGCATCTCCTCGACCCACTCGTCCATCACGGCCCGCAAATCCCGGCGGGTGTCCTTGAGGATCTGCGCGATCTCGTCGGCATAAGCCACTGAGAGTCCCTGGTGCTTGAGCGCGGACTTCTCAGCGGCGTCGAAGGCGCCACGCGCGAGCTGCTTCTCAAGCATCGCTTCGTTGGCGATCTGCTCGTCCTCGACGTCGAACTCCAGTCCGCCGACCAACGCGTTGATCGCGTCCTTGGTCGCGGTCAGAACCGCGACGCCGCGAAGCGGGTCCTCGTGTTCCTTCAGCAGCCAGAACCCCACGTTGAGCCACTGGTGTCCCTCGGCGGTGTAGTCGGAGACGAGGTAGTTGAACCG
Organism: Nocardioides sp. NBC_00368; assembly: GCF_036090055.1. NCBI lineage: Bacteria > Bacillati > Actinomycetota > Actinomycetes > Propionibacteriales > Nocardioidaceae > Nocardioides > Nocardioides sp. NBC_00368. The sequence goes on along the minus strand of NZ_CP107970.1, from coordinate 562,869 downwards.
GGTGCCATTCCCCTGCCGGTTCAGGAGGTAGTTGACGGTAAACCGGGCCACCTTGATGTGTTCCTCGCCGGGCCGGTCTGGGGCCACCGTCGCCGCGAGCCCAGTGAGGAATGCGACGACCTCCTCGTAGGTGGCCTCCTCCTCGAAGCCCTGCTGAGAGATCACCAAGTCGATCGCGGCGAGGGTGAGGGTCGCGATGTCATACATGCCGTCTGGAATGTCCTGATGTCCCAAGGCTCCCCACGCGTCAGCAATCGGGCGTGACCGCATCAGCACCGCCACTCGACCGGCGAAGGTAGGATCGAGCACCGTGCTGCCCGTAGCGGCGCGGAGGGTGCCATTCCGCGAACTGGTGTCGTCGGTGCGCTCGGGCGCCGCAAACAGGCCATCGCCGTCCAAGTCTCGCCTCCTTCTCTAATACAATCCTGGCTCCGCACGGTAGTCCGAGGCACCGACAGTTTTTGCGGATTGCGACTTGGGGGTAAGTCAGGCCACGCGCTATGGACGGCTCGTGGTCCGCGTCGGGGCTGTCGCCGTTGATCGTCAAGATCTATCTGCGCAGATTCACGGGCGGATCACGTCCCGGAATCGGCAAGACCAGAGACTTCAATCTGGCTCTCTGGCCTGACTTCGATCAGCAGTCGCTGCGCCCGGCGAGATGGCCCCGGTTGGGCGAGATCAACACGAACCGACCTCACCCCATGAACCATGAGGACCGCTTCGCCGTAGAGGCGAGCCCATATTTCGCCCGGCATCGTTCAAATGGGCGGCTTTACAATCGACGCTCCCGGTGAGTGGTCTCCGAGTCAGTGATGTTCGCCAGGGCCTTCCTCGGCTCCTACACGGAGGTTTCAACGATCCCCTCCCACACGACCACCTGACGCGGCGACTGCATCTCCATCGAGCCGCGATCTAGGCCACGATGGTCTACCAACCCCAGCACAACACCCAACCACCGAGAAGGACCCGAATGCCCGGCAACCCGTCCCCGCTCGCGCGCCCGCTCGCCGACGTCTTGGACAAGTCCCTCGACATGGTTGAGGTGATCTCCAACCGTGAGGCCGGCCTCTACGGTGTCCCCACTGGTTTCGCCGACCTCGACGAGCTGCTCAACGGACTCTGGCCCGGGCACCTCACCGTGATCGGTGGACGGCCAGGCGCGGGCGCATCCACACTCGCCCTCGACTTCGTGCGCAGCGCGGCCGTCCACAACAACCTCGCGACCCTCTACTTCCGGCCCGACACCACCGCCGAGGAGGTCAGCCTCCGTCTGCTCTCCGCCGAGTCGAAAGTCCCGCACAACCACATCCGCAACGGCCTCATGTCCGACTCGAGCTGGAACAGCCTCGCGGAGACGATGGGCAGTATCTCGAACAGCCCGATCCTCATCGCCGACGACCCCTATCTCAACGTCGAGAAGATCGGCACCGCGATCGAGAATGCCTCGGAGCACGACCTCAAGCTCGTCGTCGTCGACGAACTCCAAACGCTTGTACAGACCCGAACCCGCGAGAACCGCTACCAGGAGGTCCGCGAGGACGTCCACGCGCTCAAGCGCCTCGCCCGCCAGCACAACGTCGCGCTCGTCGTCGTCAGCAAGCTGAACCGCACCCCGATGACCAGACAGGGCCCGATCCTCGCCCGGCCCATGCTGCACGACCTTCGCGATGCCGGCGGCATCGAAGACGTCGCCGACGAGGTCATCCTCATCCACCGCGAAGACCAGTACGAGCCCGAGTCGATACGCCCGGGCGAAGCCGACCTCATCGTGGCGAAGCACCGTCACGGCGCCGAGCGGCAACTCGTCGTCGCGTTCCAAGGACACTACTGCCGCTTCGTCGACATGTCGAAGTGAACCGCGCTCACTCACTCACGGCCACACCACGAAAGGGGGAAGATCGACCCATGAGTATCGACCCGAACCTGCGCGACTCCAACGTCCGGGTCTCCAAGCTGGAGGCCGAGATCTGGCTGGCGATCGACCGTGCCGGGACCGAGGAATACGCCGAGATCCTGGAAGCACTCACGCGCGTGACAGCAAGGGCCTCGTCCGAGTTACGCAAGATCGGACTCGGGCTCGAGGAGGAGCAGGAGCCGCTGCGCTCCTGACGTGGACGCCTCAAGCACCTCGCTCCCGCCCTCGGCCATCTCACTGGACGACCTCCCGCACCGGCAGGTTCTTCGGAACCGGCCCTTCGTTGAGGCTCTGTCGGCAACGCGCGGAGACGGGGCCACAAGTTCGTTGTCTTCTAGCCTTGGGTTCTGACGCTGGGCGGGGCTGTTCGCGTCACTGCGGATGACACGCGACGGCGAGGCACGCCATCCCCTGTCGGACGAGGTCATCGGGAGCATCGTGATCTCGCCGACCTCGGAGATGATGGACACCTTCGCTTGGGTCTCGGACGGGTGCGGCTTGTGATCCTGACACCGTAGAAGCCGAGGCCTGGCCTGCAGCAACACAAAGGTGTCGGAGGTCGCTGGTAGAGCTCTACCCATGACCGAGAACCAGTTCAGATGGAGGACACTCACCGCGGAGGTGTCCGACAAGGCATCGCCGCTGCGGCAGCACCTCGACGCACGCTTCCCGAATCTTCGTCCGCTCCAAAACGAGTACAAGGCCAGCGCTGGCGGCATACTCGTCGAGCGCGGATCAGCGCATCCCGGCACGCTCGGGGCCGCGTTCGACTTCGCCGTCAGGTTCGCTCTTGACCCCGGATATAAGGCGGACATCGCCGTGATCGGGTTCATGTTCGACGGCTTCCAGGACCTGGTGGGTGAGGTGGTGACCGTGGCCAAGGCGGCACAAACGTTCTCGCCCCGGACGCCCGAGTTGATGCGAGCTTGCTGGGCTCTCGCTTTGTGCACCGAGGTGCTCCGGGTCGGCCTCATGCCTGGTTCGCCCCTGGCCCAACTGGTCGAGGAGAACCGGCTCACGGCAGCCGCGCTCCTCGACCTCGCCACCCAAGATGTGATCGACGAACTGACGGAGATCAGTGAGGTCGCCGAAGAAAGCCTGCTGCGGCACATCCTCGACAAGAAGCCGCTCAAGCTCGGCCCGACTTTCGTTGGTTCCAAGCAGTGCCCGGCCGACGCCGATCTCATCGCCGGCGGCACACTCATCGACATCAAGTGCACCGTCGGGAAGAAGAACAGCGCTGGCGCACGCTACATCGCCCTCGATCGCGACGTCATCTACCAGCTCGTCGCCTACGCTCTGTTCGACTACGACAACGCTCACGCCATCGACTCAATCGGGCTCTACTCCGCTCGGTACGGCCACTTCTTCCAGTGGCCACTGCAAGACGCACTCAGCACGCTCGCCGACCGTACGGCCTCGCTCGACGATGAGCGTCACAGGATGCAGGAGCTCCTGTTGCGATGGGCATGACCCGTCGGCCCCACCTGCTCACTCCGCACCCGAAGTGAAGTATGTCGGCGACGGCGGATCCCGCGGCCCCGACCCAGCGCCCCTGAATCGTCACCGAAGTCCTGACATCAAACCGTCACCGAAATCCTGATACGGAACTGTCACCCATGTCCCGAGACAAGACCGCTCACGGTCACAGTTCACGGTCCCCGTACGGCGTCGTTCTCGAACACCTGTTCTACACTCGTGTCATGGCGAGTCCCCCGAGGAATGACAGATGGCCGCCGTACCGACCCGACCAACAGCGTTTGGTGTTCGTGCGGCAGCCAGGGAGGCTCCGGCCGCACCTGGGTCTCGTCGTCACATGGCCGATTGCTGGCACCGGCAACCGGTTCTTGGTCGCGTATTGGGATGACGGACCGAACGCTGGCGTCCGGATGGCTTGGCTCAAACGCCAGGACCTAGTGCCGATCAAGGTTGATCCGAATTGGCTTGACGGGCCCGCCCCCTGGAAGACGCAGCGAGACGTTCTGCGCTACCGCGGCAGGTGAGCACCTACCTCATGCCCGGGCGAAGCCGACCTCACCATGGCGAAATCATGGCGAAGCACCGCCAAGGCCCCGAGCGGGACTCGTCGTCGCGCTCCAAGCCCTCTACTGCCGCTTCACCGACATGGCAAAATGAAGCCGCGCTCACTGCACATGGCCACCCCAGGAGGGGGGCGGATCGACCCATGCAGATTGACCCGAAGCTGCGCGACTCCAACGTCCGGGTCTCGAGCTGGAGGCCGAGATCTGGCTGGCGATCAACCGTGCCGAGACCGAGGAGTACGCCGAGATCCTGGAGGCGCCTACGTCGGTGCCAACGAGGGCGTCATCCAAGTTGCGCAAGATCGGCCCCGGGCTCAAGGAGCAGCAGGAGCCGCCGGACGAGGACGACGAGCGGAACCCGCTGCGCTCCTCACGTGGACACCTCAAGGACCTCGCTCCCACGCTCGGTCATCTCGCAAACCCCGACCCCAACCAACAGGAGAGCCCAGTGAACGACCAGCCCCGCGCCATCCGCTACATCCGCACCAATGTCGACGGCTACGCGCGAGTCTCCGACATCGCCCGTCAGAAAGAGATCTGCAACGACGTCGCGACCAGCCACGGTCTGACCACCATCGACACCTACGAGGACATCTGCGACCCTGCCATGTCGTCGATGGACCGCCTCATCGCCGACGCCAGGCCGGCAATGTCGACATCGTGGTCTGCTCTTCGATGGACCGCCTCCTCCGCAACGCCAACAAGCCGCCACACTTTCAGTACCGAGCGTGAGTCTTGAGTGCATACGTGTCGAGGGCTATGAAGCTCGCGTCCTTCGATGGCCATCCGCCGAGACGAGTCAATCCGAATTCAGGCAAACCGGTGCGTGGGTGAAGATCCGTGTGTTCAACGGTTCTAGTCGGACCGGTACCCGAGGAAGTACTGGTAACGCAGTCGCCGAAGACGCGACAAGTACGCCGGATCATCAAGATGCAAGCGGACGAGGTCCACCAGTGCCCCTGTCACCGGCCATTCGGCGTAACGCACAGGTCCGGTGGTGCCGATAGCCTTCCGAAGGTCCTCTTCGTCTAGTTCTTCACCGAGATCGACTTCGTCCACCAGCCCCTGTGGGCCGAGTCGGTGATACCGCTCCAACCGCCACGTCATCGCACGCACTTCCGCCCTGGCTCAGGACCCTTCAACTGCGTTCCCGTCTCCGGATCGTACGCTCCCATGTGCTTGCCACGCTTGTTGTACATCTCGACTTCACCATGCTGGGAGTCCCACTCAAGAATGTTGCCATCCCAAGTCCATCGCTTGCGCAAACCGCCGCCGCCTTGAACCGGAGTCATCGGCTTGGCTCGCTGAGCGCCGGGGAAGCCCGGCAGCGTGCTAGGTGCCGGAACGTAGTCCTTGCCCGCTAGCCCAGCAGGGTCCACCCAGGTCGTTGGGTTATGGACGTAGATGTTGGGGTTGGGCGCCGGTTCGAGGCCGAGCGGGTCCTGAGACAGGTAGCGACCGCTTTCAGGGTCGTAGTATCGGTGGTGGTTATAGTAAAGGCCGGTCTCCTGGTCGGCGTACTGGCCGGCGAAGCGGAGCGGGGTCGCAGACGCCTCCGTTGACACGCCCCAGATGGTGCGGCGAGCGTTCCAGGCAAGATCACCGTCAGCGGTGACGAGTTCGGACGGAGCGCCGGCGAGGTCAGTGACAATGGAGTAGAAGCGTGCGTCGACCTCGTCTTGGGTGAGCTCGACTTGGGCGAGGGGCTGGTAGCCCTGGTGTGCCCAGGAGAGCGTGTCGCCACTCCCGCCGGTCTGCTCGATGAGGACGGCGCCGTCCCAGGCAAACAGAACCTCTTCGACGACGGTGCCATCGTCCGCGTGGCGGCGCTTGGCGACGCGGCGGCCGAGGGCGTCGTAGAGGTAGGTCCAGCGGGTGCCGTCGGGGGTGCGGACCGCGGTGAGGCGGTCGTTGGCGTCCCACTCGTAGAGCCAGGTGTCCGGCTTCTCGGAGAGACGGGTGCGGGTGTGGCGAACCAGGCGGCCTTGAGTGTCGTAGGCGTAGCGGCTGCGGCCGGAGCGGGTGAGCAGGGTGCCGTCGTAGACACGGCGCTCGGCGTCTCCGCCGGCTGTCACGGAGCGGGTGATGTTGCCGAGGGGGTCGTAGTCGTAGGCCTCCGAGGTGGAGCCATCGAGGTTGACCGAGGTGATGCGGTCGGCGATATCGAGTTCGAAGCGACGGGCGCCGGTGAGGCGGTCCTCGACACCGATGAGGCGACCGGCGGATTCGTAGGCGTAGGTGCGCTCTTGGAGCACATCTCCCGGCACGGATCCCGACCCAGGTTCGGCGTTGTGCTGGAGGCGCTGGGTCAGGGGTTGGCCGAGGAGGTCCCAGGTCTGTTCCAGGACGAGGTCGCCGGTGGTGCGCCGGGTCTCGCGGCCGGACAGGTCGTGTTCGAAGGCGATCTCCTGCCCGGCGACGGTTATCCGCTCCGGAGCGATGCCGAGACCGTAGGACCATTCGGTCTCGACCCCCGCGGGTGTGGTGCGCCGTGTCGGGCGGCCGAGTGCGTCGTACTCCTTGGCCACGCCACGACCGTTGACCGACTCGGCGAGCACGCGACCGAGCGGGTCGCGCTCGATGACCAGATCGACGCCGGGAGAGGTCGCGCGCAGGAGGCGTCCGAGCGGGTCGTAGGCCATCGTCGTCGTCTGGTCGCCGGCCTGCTCGGAGACGACGTTGCCGAGGGTGTCGTAGTCATAGACCAGGCGCTGACCAGCACCGTTGGTCTGCTCGACCATCTGGCCGGCGGTGTCGTAGGCGTAGGTCAGGGTGCGGCCGTTGTAGTCGGTCTCGGTCGCGAGGCGGCCGGCTTCGTCGTAGTCGTAGCGCCAGACAGCGCCCTGCGGGCTGGTGACACTGGTGAGACGCAGCTCGGGATCGTAGGCGTACTGCGTCGTCGAGCCGTCGGGAGCGATGACCTCGGCGGGCATGTCGAAGTGGGTGAACCGGGTGTGGGTGACGCGGCCGGCGGCGTCGATGTAGGAGACCGGATTGCCCTCGGCGTCGTACGTCCAGGTCTCGGTCGATCCGTCAGGAAGAACCCGAGCGCCGAGCTGGCCGCCGACGGTCCAAGAGTAGGCGGTGCGCGCGCCCAGAGCGTCGGTGCTGGCGATGACCCGGCCGAAGTGGTCGCGCTCGAACTCGGCCCAGCGGCCGTCGGACTCGACGACCCGCCGCGGCAGACCAGCCTGGTCGGTCTCGATGGTGCGGACCCGGCCGAGCGCATCGGTAACCGAGGCAAGATGACCGTCGGCGTCATAGCCGAACTCGGTGGTCGCACCGGTGGCGTCGGTGACCGCGGTGCGTCGCCCGGCCTCGTCGTAGCCCAGCGTCGTCACCGAGCCGTCCGGGAGCACCTGGCGCGCCAGACGTGGCCCGGAGACCGTGTCGACCCACTCCATCGTGACCTGGCTGCCGTCGGGGCGGGTGACGTCCGTGACGTTCCCGGCGGCGTCGTAGGCGAACGTCGTGCGGCGGCCGAGCGGGTCGGTGCGAGCGAGGAGCTGGTTCTGTTCGCTCCACTCCGAGCTGATCGCGGCACCGAGCGGGTCGATCGAGGCGACGACCTGGAAGCGGGGGTTGATCTTGAAGGTCGTGGAGAGCTCACGGGAGTCGGTCACCCTGGTCTCGCGCAGGCCGCTGGCGTTGGGTTCGCCGTAGTGGAAGGTGTTTCGCATGACGCCGTCGGAGCCACCCTGGCTGACGCAGCGGCCGCGATCGTCGTACGCATAGTCGTAGGTGGTGCCGTTGCGGTCGATCCAGCGGGTCATCCGGTGCTGGTCGTAGGTGAACTGCAACTCCTGACCGGAGCCGTTGACGACGCCAGCCAGCTCTGCGTGGCTGTCGTAGTGGTAGCTCATCACCTCGGTGGGGTCAGCGCCGTCAGGGCGGGTCACGGCCAAACCGGTGACTCGCTGGCCCGAAGTGGCCACCGCCACGCGATATCCGGCGCTGTGGGTGACCGCAGTGGGTGCCCCCTGCTCGTCGCGCTCGAACCGGATCCGGTCGCCCGACGCATTCGTGATCGACGACAGCCAGGCAGTCCCGCCCTCGACCGCACCGTAGTGACGGGTCTCGCCGGTCGCCGTGTCCAGAAGGCGATGGGCACCGTCCTCGTCCACCCGCAGCCGGAGGGCCCCACCTGCGACCGGCCGAGCGTCCTCTCCGGCCGTGAGGTTCTTGAAGACATGCGCTCTGGTGTCAGCAGCCACCACGACCGCTGAACGCCGCCCCACCACATCGGTGTGGACATCGATCCGCTCGTCGAACGTCGAGGACCAGGAAGGGCCGAACCAATGCCCATAGGTCCAGTCGCTTGAGTGCTTCCGGCTCAGGATCAGCGGAAGGTCACCCGGGAGTGTCAGGTCGGTCTGCTGAAGGAAGACCGCGCCCGTGGCCACGTCGACCGGGTCACCACAACCCTGCTGGTCACGGCTTCCGTCTTTGTCCGTACCGCTCTTGTCCGAGGGCAAGCTGTCGGTCCGACCGGGCTTGTTGGAGCCGGACCTCGCCATGTCGCTGTCCAGGTCGCGACGTGCCTCCGCGTGCTTCCGGATCCCGTCGGCGACGTCGTCGGCGTTCTTCTTCAGCGACTGTCCAACGTCGCTGAGGGCTTTCGTCGTCGCCTCGCGGAGCTCCTCGACGACATCGTCCATCTTTCTGGCCATCGAAATCTCCTAGGAAGCGAAGAAGGGCAGGGCGGACACTTCGGCTGCGAAGGTGGTGCAGAGGTCGTACTGGTCGGCACCGCAGTCGTTGAGCGCGGAAGCGATCTGCTCCATCACGTCATAGCTGAGCTCGGTCGCCGCGGTCGCGTCACCGTCGGTCACTAACGGAGCCTCGGCGATCGAGATGGCGAGCTCCGCGACCGTGCCGGTCAACGGCTCGACCACCATGGACGCGAGCTGCCCGATCAGCTCCTCCATCGCGAGGTCGGTGGCGATGTCGAGCGCCTTCTTCCGCACCGCGATGAGCGCGGCGTTGCCGGCCACGCTGAGGCCCGCGGTCACCACCGCGGTCGCGGCGGCCGCCGCGATCTGCGCGGCCGTGATCGTCAGCTCGGCGATCACCTTCACCTTCAGCGCGACGATCGCATCGGCAGCGACATCGATCCCGGACGCGACCCCGGGCAACGTGTCGAGCACCTGATCCATGTTGGACGTACGGTTCTCGGTCCACGCCCTGATCAGGGCATTCGTCGACTGAGCCTTGGCCCCGTCGCCGAGCTCGTTGACCCGGATCTCCAGCTCATCGAGGGTGCCGCGCAAGTCCGACTCCAGCCCACACAGCAGCTGCGCGGCATCACGGACCGCATCCTCATCGACGTTCGGCCACTCATAGCCGAGCAGGTCGAGTACGAAATCCAGCTCTCCCGGGATCGTCATCCCCACGTATCCGCGCTCCCACCTCATCTGGACATACTGGAGACAGCGACGGATCCGTTGACAGCCCGAGCACGTGTCACCGCGGAGCATGAGGTTAGTGGAGACGTAGGGGTGCGGGCAGCGCAATTCCGAGGTGTGTCGCTGATGGGCGTCTTCGTAGGCATCGTGATGATGTGCCCGAAGTTGGGCCAACGGCGTTTCCTTGGTGAGCCAGGGCCGAGATAGCGAGGCCGCGAGACTGTTGATCAGCTGTCGCCGCTCTAAACGATCTCCGGTGCCGAGCCGGTCTGCAAACGCTGTGGAGAGCATCGCGCCGGACAGGTCATCCATGACATCAGTCCGTCCGGGTCCGAGCGCCGAGTTCGCCTTCGAGCGTCGCGAGCACCTTGGTTCGGATGCTTCCGATGCGTTCTGCAGTGAGCGTGGTTTCGATGGGTTGCAGGCCGACGTGCAACGTCAGTGAGCGGTGCCCCTCTGGCACCCAGTCGGCGCCTCGGTATTCCCCGCCGTAGCCAACCTCGCGAACCAGGTTGTCGACGGCGGTCGTGACTCGGACCACCTGCTCCCAGGTGACGTCGTCGGCAGCGAGGACGGACAAGTCGAAGCCGGTCGCTGGGAGTTCCGGTACCGCCTCGTACTGGGTCTCCCGTGAGGGGTGCGCCTCCAGGGCCCCGAGGTCGATCTCGGCGTAGGCCACTTGTGTGTTCCCGATGCCTGCGTGTCTGCGCAGGCGCGGGGTGAGCAGGGCGAGGGTCCCGGCCGCCTGGTCACCGGCGTGGATCTCGAGCCGTGCCGACGGGTCGGCCCACGTTGCGTCGGTTTCAGCGTCGAAGGTGATGTCGACGATATGGCAGTGGCGACGCACGGTCTCGATGATGCCCTTGAGCCTGCGGAACAGATCGACCCCGTCAGGTCCGGCGAGGGCTACACCGAGCCGCTGCCTTTGTTCGGGCATGGCCTCGTACCTGCCCTGGTAGGGCTCCCAGAGTGTGGCGCTGAAGACGGTGCCGACCTCGAAGATCTCGACACTGGCCTGGTAGCGCAGGTTGGAGGCGAGTACCTCGAGTAGGTTGGGCAGCAAGGATGGGCGCAGCGAGTCCCGGTCGGGAGCCGTAGCGCCATCGAACAGCACCGTCTTGCTCTTGTCGTACCCGGTGGCGGCCAGGAGATGGTCGGCGGCCCAGGGGTAGGTGATGACCTCCTGCAACCCGGCGCGAAGGGCGAGCTGTTCGCGGATCTCGCGGTCGAGGCCACGCCGGTGCAGCGACCTGACCGGCTTGAGTGCCACCGAGGTCTCGGCGATAGCGAGCCGGTCGTAGCCGTAGATCCGCGCGACTTCCTCGACGATGTCGTGCCGCATCGAGACGTCCCCTGTGGAACGCCAGGTCGGGACGGTGACGTGGAATCGGTCGCCGACTTGGTCGGTGCCGAAGCCGAGCGCACGCAAGGTGGTGTGGACGGTGTCATCGCCCAAGTCCTCGCCGATCCGGTCGACCATGAACGCTCGGTCGATGTCAACGGTTGCTTGGCTGGTCGGCTCGACACAGGTGTCCTGGATCCCGGCGACCTCGACACCAGGAGCGACCTGCGGGAGGAGCTGCAGGAGCAGGCCGAGGGCCTGGTCGACGCGTTGGGTGTCGAGCCCTTTCTCGTATCGGGCGGAGGCGTTGGTACGCAGCCCGAGTCGCTGGCTGGCTCGGCGGACTGGCTGGGGGCGGAACGTTGCGGCTTCCAGTACGAAGCGGCGGCTGTCCTGACTGAGGGCACTGCCCTCGCCACCCATGACGCCGGCTGCCGCGACGACGTCATGGGCGTCGCGGATGACCGGGAACCCGGTGCCGATCTTGACCGATTCCGTGTTCAGCAGCGTCAGCTCACCTAGCTCGGTGGCGGTTGCCGCGGTAAGTGGGAGGGTGACCTTGTCCGCGTCGTAGACATGGGCGGGCTGCCCGGTCGTGAACATCACGTAGTTCGACAGGTCTACCAGCGGATGGACCAAGCTCTCCCCGATCCGGATGAGCCGTTCGCGGATCCACTCGGGAGTCTGATCGGTCTCCGCTGTGAAAGTCACTGCGGCGAACCGGGTGCACACCTCCGGGTCCGGCGATCCGACCAGGCCATCGGTGGGAGTCGGGTAGGTCGCCGCCGCGAGCGGGCGGAGTGGTAGGCCGTAGATCGCAGCGAGCTCGCGCGCGATGCCGTAATGGCCCCACAGGTCGGGGCGGTTGGTGAGTGACTTGTTGTCGATCTCGAGGATCGTGTCACGCTCGACAGCGGTGACTTCCTCGACTTCGACGGTCTTGAGGGTGAGCTGGTGGGCGAGTTCCTTCATGTCGACCTCGGCGGGGAGGTCGACGTAGTCGGAGAGCCATTCGAATGAGATCTTCATCGTCGCGTGTCCTCTCAGGCGAACTGGCGCAGGTAGCGGAGGTCGGCCGAGTGCATGAGTCGGACGTCGTCGATGCCGTAGCGCATCATGACGAGCCGGTCGAGGCCGACGTTGACGTAGAACCCGGTCCAGCGGTCCGGGTCGAGACCGCCGGCGCGGAGCACGTTGGGGTGGGGTACGCCGCCTGGCATGATCTCTAGCCAGCCGACCTGGTGGCAGGTGCGGCAACCTACACCGCCGCAAACCTGGCATTGCATGTCGATCTCGAAGCCGGGCTCGACGAAGGGGAAGAACCCGGTCCGCATCCGGGTGGTCACCGGGTGCCCGAAGGTGGTGTCCAAGATGGTGTCGACCAGCGCCTTCCCGGCGGTGATCGGGACCTTCTCATCGACCAGCAGCACCTCGTACTGGAAGAAAGCACGCTCGTGCCGCGCATCCGTGGTCTCGTTGCGATAAACCCGACCGGGATAGACGAACCGGAACGGTGGCTCGTGCTCACGCATGTACCGGACACTCGCACCGGTCAAGTGAGGACGCAGCGCAAGCCTCTCCCCCTCTGTACGGCCGTCCATCCCGGCGAGCCAGAAGGTGTCCATGCTCTCGCGGGCGGGGTGCTCGGGCGCGAAGTTGAGGTTGTCGAACTCATACAGCTCCGAGCTGATCTCTGGTCCGGTGTAGCGGTCGAAGTTGAGCGCGGCGAAGGCGTCATCGAGGTCGTACATGAGCTGGATGGTCGGGTGAAGACCACCGGTACCGGTGGGCAGCCCCGGCAGGGTGACATCCAGTGGAGTCGACAGCGCCGGCTCGGCATCTAGCAGTGCCTGCTCTCGCTCATCGATCGCAGCAGTGAGAGTCTGCTGCGCCTCGTGAAGAGCAGCGCCCACGGTGCGGCGGTCTTCGGCCGGAAGACCGCCGAGGCCCCGGCGCATAGCGAGAAGAGACCCGGACTTGCCTAGGAACTCACGGCGGGCGGTGTCGAGCTCGGCCACTGTCGTCGCCGAGGCGACTCGTTCGTGACCGGTCTCGCGGGTCTCGGAGATCTGCTGGAGCAATGCCGTGCTCATCGTCGTGTTCTCGAATCCGGGGAGCGCACTCCCCTGGTCTGTATCGCCGGCCAAGGGATGACAGAGATGGCCAAAGCGAGCTGCGGGCGTTCACAAACCCCCGGGACCGGCGGAGGACACGGCCACGCAGCGAGGAGAACCCTCAGATCAGCGCACGCAGCAGCCCCGACAGCCCGGGGCAGGTAAATCGAAGCGCGCGATCAGACACGGAAACATGCTCTCACGGCGTAGGCATGGGACTCAACGCACATACGGTCTGCGGCCTGACACCGCCAAGTCACTCTTCCCACTCCCCTGAGCCAGGGAGCCCTGACACAGCGAGCGGTCGGACAGGGCCCAGATGGGGAGAAGTCGCGCTCCTGCCGAGTGCACTCAGACACCTCGGCCATCGCGTTCGCAGTCCAGTCGCTGCAGACCGTCGAGAACAGCTTGCAGAAGCTCAATGGCTGGAGGGGAGACCGGTGGAACCGGCGCGCCGCGGTGGAGGTCACGCGGAGTCCGCTTCGGAAGGGATCCGTCGGCACCCGTGATCGACGTTGCTGACTGTGTCATGTCTACTCCTTGGTGTTCCGCCCCGGCTGGGGCATGCGAATCATGGGAAACCCGGCTCGGCGTGAAGCGTCTCGAAGAGCGGAGCAGCGGCGGCGGATGCGGCCAGGATCTGCTTGTCGCTGGTTCCACAGATGCGCAGGCAGGTCGTCGCGAGCCCGTCGGCGTCGTGCAGGTCGATGCGATCGCCGTTGCTACGCAGGTTGATGGTGCTGTCGACGACCTGGACAAGGATCTCGCCGAGCTTCTTACTGCCGAGCAGGTCGATGACAGGCGCGCGGGCGATACGGGTTCCGATACGACCGTAGGCTTCGGCCAACTCGCAGCGGTCGTTGCGAAACTCGGCGAATACCGGACTGTCGGTGACGTCGGGCAGCCGAGAGAGCAAGCCGATGTTGCGGGGTGCTGTCGCCAGTGTGGTGACGTCGACCAGGGCGAGGAGGTACAGCGCGGTCTCATAGGTTTCGGGTGGCACCATCGCCTCGATCTTGGCGATCTTGTCCACCGTTGGTCGGACCGAGCGATCCAGCAGCTCAGCGAGGATGTCGTCCTTGCCGGCGAAGTGGTAGTAGAGGGAGGCCTGACGGATCCCGACCGCATCGGCGATCTCGCGGGTCGAGGTGGCAGCAAAGCCACGCTCGACGAACAGCTTCGCAGCGGCATCGAGGATCTGATCGCGAGGCGGTGCACTGCCAGCGTACGGGACGAGCCGGGGTCGACCGCTCATCACATCCTCCCCAGGCGCGCCCGGCGGATGATCTCGACATCACCAAGGGTGAGGTCGCTGGGTCCCGGAGAGTCGGTCGTGGCGCCGTAGTCAGACAGACGGGCGACCTTGTTGTGCTCGAGGGTCGCGGCGCGGAACTCCTCCACGATCAGGTCCTCGGGGTCTCGCCCCTCGGCCACCTGGTTCGCCAGCGTCAGCCCGAGCGCGGTGCGAGCTCGGGCCGCAGACTCGACGCGCTCCCGGTCCAGAATCCGCGCGCCGGCGGTGTGGGTCGCCCACATCAGCGGGCCGCCAAGTGGGATCGGGCACAAGTGTGGGTTCTCGGAAAACTCATTGCTACCTCCGCGAAGGGAATGGTTCACGCGGTGCGTCTCACCACTTCACTAGCATTACTAGGTCGACTAGTGAAGTCAAGGAAATTGGGCCAACTATGCTAGGCAAGTTGTTGCTACGCTGGTGACGTGAGCCTCGACCCCGATGATTCGCGCCCGCCGTACCAGCAGATCGCCTCGCGTCTGCGGGCCGCGATCTTGACCCATGAGATCAGCGCCGGTGAGAAACTGCCGAGCCAGGCTGAACTGGCCGCGGAGTACGGCGTCGCAGGCATGACCGTTCAACGGGCGTTGAGCATCCTCAAAGAACAAGGGCTCATCGTCTCCCGGCAGGGCGCCGGATCCTTCGTCCGCCACCGCACCGAGCGCCCCGTAGGACTGCGCCCCCACATGGAGCAGGCATTCGAGCAAGCGGAGGTCACCATCGACTTCGTCGGCTATACCGCCGAGACACTGCACGGGGTGCTGGCCGAGCCGCTGGACAAGATCCGCGCCGGCCGGTTCACCCCGAAGTCGTTGCACATCAGGCTGCTGCTTTCCGACATGAGCAGACCCCTGTCCCTGCCAGTACTGGCCACCAACCGGCCTGAGGACTCCGCGGCGGTCCGTGACCGGATGGCTGCCATCAGTACGCGTCACGCCGGCGCCATCCACGAGGCCGTCCAGGAACTGGCCGACCTCGGCCTCGTCCCCGAGGTCACCATCGAGAGCCGAGTCCACGGGACCGCACCGCTGTTCAAATGCTTCATCATCAACAGCACCGACGTCTTCTTCGGCTACTACCCCGTCGTCGCACACCCCGTGCGCATCGACGGTGAGATGGTCGACATCCTCGACCCCATGGGCAAGGACGCAATCATGTTCCAACACACCGACGACGGCGACCCCGAGGCAGCAGACTCACAGTACGTATCCCAGACCCGTACCTGGTTCGAGAGCATCTGGAACACGATCGCGACCCCACAACCGTGACCACACCCAGGACCACGCCCACAGCGCTGCTCGCCCAGGCCGGTGCGCTCCTGCTCGACTTCGACGGCCCCCTAGCCGACCTCATGCCACCACCAGCCAACGCACTGGCCGCGGACGCGGCCCGAGCAGCCATCAACCACATCACGCTGCCACCCGAGGTGGCCACGACCACCGACCACCTCGCGGTCCTGCGCCACGTCATCGAGCACCACAGCCACCTCACCGCCGAGGTCGAGCACGCCTGCACACGCGCAGAGATGGAAGCGGCCCAACACTGCTCCCCCAGCGTCCACGCCGAGAACCTCTTCACCTACATCCGCCAACGCGATCTACCCGCCGCAGTCGTCAGCAACAACTCCGAAGAGGCCGTCCGGGTTTGCCTCGACCGCCACGACTGGACCACTCACGTGGCTGCGTTCTCATGCCGCGACGAACACAACTGTGCCGACATGAAGCCGAGCCCACTTCTCCTCGAGCAGGCGCTTCATGCCCTGGGGACCGAGCCGAGCAGAGCCGTGTTCATCGGCGACTCGATCAGCGACGTCCAAGCGGCCACCGCGGCCGGCGTACGCATCCTGGGCCTCGCGAAGAACCCCCGACGAGGCCAAGAACTCGTCGATGCCGGCGCCGCCGCAATCGCGAGCCTGGCCGAAACCTTCGACCTCTAGTCAGCCGCCCATTCCTACCTGGCCAGGATGTCGAAATACTCCTCGAACCGCTCCGTCAGTGCGTCGAGCACAACTTCGCCCTTTTTCGCCGTGGCCAGGGATGGGCTGCCGATGATCCCGCTGGTGGTGTAGGCCTCGGGACTGTGCGTTCAACGGTGTAACTCCTGTGACAGGAGTTACACCGTTGGGCGGGCTCTGTCGCACTTTCGGTGCTGTGGTCGAATAGTTGCCGTCGACCTGTTTTGATGGGCCGTGCTTGATGGAATGGGGCTGGCCAGGATCGTGTTCTCCGGCCTAGCGGCGTTGGTGATCCACGATGTCGTCGACGTGGGTTCCGCGATCCGGGTCCATGCGAGGACGCGTGCGGGGGAAGTCGGGTGCCCGGCCTGTGGCGTGCTGACGCGGCGGGTGCACTCCTACCATCTGCGGACTGTGGCCGACGTCCCGGTCGACGGCCGCGAGGTGATCGTCAAGGTCCGGGTCCGTCGGCTCCGGTGTCTCGAAGAGCAGTGCGTCCTAGGCTCGTTTCGTGAACAGGTTCCTGACCTGCTCGAACGTCACCAGCGGCGCACGATCCGGCTGAACGCCCAGGTCGCCGCGACCGTACGTGAACTTGCTGGCAGAGCCTCGGCGCGGGTGTTGCCGGTGCTCGGAGTCGTTCTGTCACGGTGGACCGCGCTGCGGGCGCTGATGCGGATCCCGCTCCCCGCCATGGACGTTCCCCGGGTCCTCGGGATCGACGACTTCGCGCTGCGACGCTCGCACGAGTACGCCACGATCCTTATCGATGCCGAAACCGGCCGCCGAATCGATGTCATCCCCACGAGACTGTCCCAGCCAGTCCAGGACTGGCTCACCGCTCACCCCGGTGCCGAGATCGTGTGCCGCGACGGCTCTGGCGCCTACAGCGACGCCATCACCCAGGCGCTACCCGCGGCAATCCAGGTCAGCGACCGGTGGCACCTGTGGCACGGGCTCGGGGAAGCGATCCGTAAGGAGGTCGCCGGCCACGCGACCTGCTGGACCCCCGCTGTCGGGCTGGCGACCGGGCTCCAAGACGGGCCGCGCGCCGCCACGACCCGGGACCGGTGGCAGCAGGTCCACGGCCTCCTCGACGCCGGCGTCGGGCTCCTGGACTGCTCCCGCAGGCTCGGCCTGGCACTCAACACCGTGAAGCGGTATGCCCGGGTTGAACAGCCCGAACAGCTCCGCCGTGCTCACCAATACCGGCCCACCTTGGTCGATCCGTACCGCGACCACCTCCGTGCCCGCCGTGCCGAGCAGCCCGGGATCCCGCTCACCCACCTCCTGGCCGAGATCCGCGAACTCGGCTACCAGGGCTCTTCGAACCTGCTGGTGCGCTACATCAACCAGGGCCGCCTCGACGGCGACCGGTCACACCTCTCACCCCGCAAAGCAGCCCGGCTCCTCCTCACCAACCCAGCCAACCTCAGCGACGTTCAGCAGAAGACCGTCGCGCAGTTGAGCGGCGCGTGTGCTGAGATGACCGCTCTGACCAGCCTGATCACCAGCTTCGCTGCACTCCTGACCCCCTGCGACGCCAACGACACCCAGCTCGATGCCTGGATCACCGCAGTGAGGGAGGCCGATCTGCCGAGCGTGCACTCGTTCAGCCGCGGGCTCGACCTCGACCGCGCCGCGGTCGACGCTGGGCTCACCCTCCCGCACCACAACGGCCGCACCGAGGGCGTCAACAACAAGATCAAGCTCCTCAAGCGCCAGATGTACGGCCGAGCCGGGTTCGACCTCCTCCGCCACCGCATCCTGCTCAACTAACGAGACGGACCGAAGGGCAGCACCGAAAGTGCGACAGAGCCGTTGGGCGTACAGTCCCCGTTGTCCTCCTCCAGCGAAGCCAAAACGCCAAGTTCGCCCAGGGCATGTGGGACATCCCCGTTGGCAAGAGCGACCCTGGCAAGCCGATCACCCAGACCACCGTCCGCGAGCTCTACGAGGAAACCGGCCTCACAGTGAAGCCCGAATGGCTCAAGGTCGCCCACATCATCCACAGCGCCTGGGGAGCCGAAGCCGCAGACTCGCGCAGTATGTGACGTTGATGGTCCGGACGTGTCCACACCTGTCCGTCAGTTTGCACGGCGACTCCTGACGGCTTTAGCGGCGGACCAAAGCTTATGAAATCCTAGCGATACATCTGACCGTCGCAGGAGGGCCTGGCACTCAGACTCCCTCCGGGTCGGCGCAGATCTCGCACGCTTCGAGGTGGCGCTCATCGAGCAGGTCCGCTGCATTGACTAGATCGCGGGCCAAGCGGCGAACCGCCACGGCGATCGTCCGGGACGGCGCTTCATAGACGACCTCTGCCGCCTCGTTGTTCTCGTCACGCTCGATCACGACGACGCTTACCAGGTGGCCCTCGGGACCGCCTCCGCTCGACGCCGAGATCCGGATGCCGTCATGTTCCAGCTCCAAGGGCTCTCCTCTGCGCCGCCTGCCCTTGCGCTGTGCGTCACCGTGCATCTGACGTAGTCCTCGTAGTGCTCGAACCTGTCGCGAAGGTCCTTGAGCGCGGGGTGTTCCTCGCTGAAGCGCTGGACGATCTCGCTGTCCTTGCCGACTGCCAACTCGGTCCCGCGGACGACGTTGCGCACCACGTCAACGAGCACCATCGTCATCGCGTCGCGGCGGCCGATCTCCGTCGCGGGCGACTCGGGCATGGAGATGGACTCGATGGTCTCGTACGTCTCGGATGAGGCGGCGGCCCACATGTGGGCCCACCTGACCAGGCGTCGGTCGACGCTCTGAGGGGGCTGCTCTGCCATGGCGGAATCATGGCGTCGCCGACCGCGGCGTTCGGCACGTCGCAGACGGCATCACGGGTTAGGGTCGGCGAGGGGGTCCTGGTGGAAGGTCGAGGGCGGCGGGCAGGCTGCCCCGGAGCGGGGGAAGAGCTACGTCCCCGACGGGCTGTTGCTGCTCTAGGTCATCGACCGTACGGTGGGCGCGATTACCCAGTCGAAGGAGAAGCCTGATGCGCCATGACCGCCGACGCTGCCCGTCAACGGCGCGAATACAGAACGGATGATGGGGTTGCACTGATTCGGCGACCAAGCTGGACCTGCGCCGATAACCTGACGACGATGGGCACCTCCGGATCGAGCGCAGCCGGTCCGGAGACGGACCCGCCGCCGTCGCGCCTCGATTGCGCCGCGAACCCGAACTTCACGGATAACGGTCGAAGAGGACGCTACGGGGCGGCTTACCTTCGCTCGCTCGCTGCCCATGCAGGCATCGGCTGTACAGAGAACTCCGCCGACGAGGACGTCGACGCGATCGACGTCACGCTGAAGTTCGGTCGCGCGAGCGCAGAAGTGCAAGTGAAGTGCAAGAGCACCTTCAAGGTCGGCAACGGGACTGCGACACTCCCGCTCAAACCCGAGTGGGTTGCGAAATGGTCCAGCAGTCTTCACCCGGTCTACGTCGTCCTCGTCAAGGTCCCACCCGACGTACACGACTGGATCGAAGGTAAGGCTACGAGCACTCTCCACCGGACAGTGGCTTTCGGCAAGCGCTTCGACACAGAACGACACACCGCGTCGATGAGGTTCACCAAGGCCGACCAGCTCACGAGTGAGACGCTGTACGACTGGCGCGACGAGACCTACGACTTCCACGAGAACCATTCGGGAGGTGCACGATGACCGAAAACCTGGCCGATGACGTGTCGGCACTTCTCAGCGCCCGCGGCTGGTCGATAACCCGTGACAACCCGAACGGTGCGAGCCTGTGGTCGCTGGACGGTCGTGCGGAGATGTATCTGCCGCGCTTCATCACACGCGGATCCTTCGAGTGGAGTGACATCACCGAACGGGTTGCAACTGCACACGGTGAGCGCGCATCGGTCATATTGCGTGAAGTCGAGATGGTTCGTTTCGACGTAACCCGATTCCGCGTCAACGACGACGCGCCCGATGGCCCGACGGTCCCCCTTGAGGCGGCGGCTACCGTTGTCGGGTCGGCCTTCGGCATGCTGCGGGCAGCCGCGACAGCGGCACGCCGACCCCGACAGTCGATCGGCAGTAACTACTCGAAACTCGGCGACGAGATCGTGCGTGAAGCCCGACTCGGGCACACCGAGACCGGCTCGTTCATCTTCCCGGTGATGCTCAGGTTGAGTGATCCAGTGCCGGAACGCGAGACGCCGCTGCCGCACGCGACCGTCGAGTCCGTGCGGCCCGAGTCTTCGGAGCGACGAGTCACGCGCACCCTGGCCCAGGCGATGTCTGCCTTCGACAAGCACGTCCTTCAGCCGGCTCACGATCCCCAGATGAAGGACCTGACACCCGTCGTCGTTGCCGGCGGGACGAAGGAAATGTTCGCCCAGCTGAGCCGCTCGATCGCTGAACCCGGTGTGGCCTGGCTGGAGACGGGCTTCAACTGGGCACCCATCGAATCCGCGTCATCGGGTATCCCACGCGCCGTAACCGTGCCGGCGGACGCGGATGCTCGCGAGATCCTCACCCGCACTGTACGGCTGCTCTCGACGCCGAAGAGCGAGCCGCTACGCGTGATCACCGGCCCGATCATCCACATCAGCCATGTGCCCGGTGAGCCGCTTGGCGAGATCGCGATCCAGACGCCGAGCCCGAGCGGTTCTAGATTCGGGCGAGTCGAGGTCGTCGTGCGTGAGGAGCAGCTCTCCGAGATCCACCACTGGATGGACTCGGGTACGACCGTCGTCGTGCACGGTACAGTCGAGCGCCGTCCAGGGCGACCCATACGCCTCAAAGGGGTTTCTACCCCACAGCCCCTGAGCGACACGTTCGACGACGTCGAGTGAGCAGACGGCCCGTGGTTGATGCCGCCGCGGAGTCGCGACGCGCAAGCACCAGCCATCTCAGACCTCAGAGGCTCGCCGTCAACTGCTGCAGGGTCACGATGAACTTTCCCGGGGTGACGCGGGTGTCCGGCTTGCCGCGAACCTGACGCCCGCTGCCCGCAAGTCGGGCGCTGACCTCGATCGAGCGCTTGTCGACCTGCGTACAACAGACCTGGACCTCTTTCTGCGCACCATGCCGCGCTCCAAAGACGCAGTACAGATGTCCGTCATGCGTCACGCGGTGCCAGTCCCTGCTGCCCTGGACTGCGCCCGCCAAGGCATTGCCGAAGTCGGTAGCACTCGCATGACGCTGCGCGGGGTCGCCGTTCAGTGATTTCCGCACCACCGCGCCGACCGCTCGAGACACGTGCGGAGCGATGTTGCGGAGCTCTCGGGTCGAGCCCGCCAGGATCTGATCGCGCTGATCCTGCCTCGAGGCTCGATGGCCGATCGGGTATTCGCCGCTCAGGAGATAAAACGCTGTCGCCGCGAGCGAGTAGACGTCGGTCGCCGGCGAGCATTTGCCGCCTTCGTGGATCACCTCGGGGGCCACCGTGCAGTAGGTCCCGTTGGGCGGCGCTGTTCCATCGTCAGCGAGGAGGTGGCAGAAGCCCAGGTCGCCCAAGACTGCGTCGACGCCTTCGATCAGGACGTTGCCCGGCTTGACGTCCCGGTGAATCATCCCGGCCCGGTGGATGCGGTCAAGCCCCGAGGCAATCTGTTGCACCAGGTGAGCCGCCCTCGACGCAGCAATGCCGTACGGCTGGGCGAGCCCTTCCAGGTCGCCTCCGCTCATGATGGGAGTGACGATGAACCGGATGTCGCTGTTGATCACGACATCGGCGTTCACCACGCGAAGCAGGAACCTCGACTTGAGCTGCTCGAGCCGTTGAGCCTCTTGCCAGGGGCCCGCCGCGCCCTCCTCCAACGGGTTGAGCAACTTCACCGCGACGCGGGAGTCGAGGTGTCGGTCGTGCGCCTCGTAGACCGAGCCGTCAGCCCCGCCGCCGAGGCTGCCAGCCAGCTCGTAGCGGTCGTTGATGGTAGTTCCGGGGGGAAACTCCGACAGATCCACAAGTAGAAGGCTAAGGTTTCGCGCATGCGCGCGCTGGGAATCTCTGTAGACCCTGCGGCCGGAAGCCCGAAGGTCCACGTCGCGACCATAGAAGCGCGGCCGTCCAGCCCGCGCTCCGTCGAGGCATTCACCATCAAGACGACGGAGACGGAGCCCGGCGCACAGGCAGTCAGCCTCGCTCGGCTGCTCCAAGGACGGCTCCCTGGGCTGTCATTCGACGCCGCCGCGATCAAGACGGCAGGCGCGTCGCCCGTCGCGCGCCGAAACCGCGCGACGTTCCAGCGAGCTCACGCCGAGGGCGCTCTCCTGTTCGTGCTGCACGAGGTCTCCGACGTTCGCGTTGAGGCCAAGGACGCCCAAGGACTCGCGACACTCGCCGGTAAGAAGAAGGCCGACCTAGAATCGGCCGCAGATGCCGCCGCAGAAGGGCTATCGCGCAAGTACCGAGACGCGGTCTACGCCGCCCTGGCTCTGCTGCCCTAGCGAGGCCTGCTTGAGCTCGACGCGGACATGGTCGAGCTCGGGGACACTAATCTCACCAGCGGATTCGACCAGCGGGTTCAGCACGATCCCGACCAGCGGTGACTCGTTGCCACGATCCCGCAGACGTCGAGCAGCGCGAGCGAGCAGGGTTCCGCTCGCATGGTTCACGTCGAAGACAATCGACGGGCCGCTGCTGTCCCCGTGCATTGTCGGGGCAAGCATCATCGCGGCCCCGAGCACCCGTTCCGCTTGGGGACTGGCGGCTACGACACCGAAGCCCTCGTATACGGAGGCCGCCCGCACGAGAGACTCAGCACAGCGCCGCAGATGGTCGGCAGCGTCGTTCTCGCGGACGACCGCTGAGCCGCGGTTCATGATGCTCACCAGGTCCACAACAGATCTCCTCTCCGCCCTTCTCGCCACGATGCCAGATCGAACGAGAGTATCGCGTCACCCATTGCGTGTCCTCGAAGTGGCGACATTCGTCCAGTCGTTCACCGGTGCAGCCGCCGCGGCCCCCCGTTTCCCAACACACCCGTCGAGGGCGCAGACTCAAGCACCGACATGTGAGGGCATGGCGCGATCATTCGCCTCGGGACGTCGATGTGATGAGCCGGAGGTGAACCCTCTTCCCGCTCACATTGACATCAGCAGGTGTCCAGAATGTCCACCCCGCCCCGCAGTAGAGTGCTCGACAACCTCAGCGTTTCGGCAAACCAGCAGGTGGGCGCTGACACTTGGGGCAGAAGTAGGAGAAGCGGTTCATGAATGCGATGCGTCGCATCGGAGCACCGCACCGGTCGCACGGCTGTCCCTCTCACGTCCGTACGCCGCGAGCGAGCGCTCGAAGTAGCCCAACGGCTTCCTCACAGTCGTCTTCGTTGCAGACCAGTGGGCCGGCGAGCCCGAGAACCGCGAACCACGCAAATACGCCCAAGTGCGCTGGGTCAGCACCGACTTCATTCCGACCCAGTTCGTCGACACCACCGCCAGCGCCCTTCATCAGTACCTCACCGAAGGCACAGAGGTGTCCCTCGACGGAGGGTGAGGACCGCGCGCGGCCGTCCGGTGACCCGCGCGCAAGCTCGCCGGAGCAGCACTCAACCACGAACGGGTCTCAATCCAGTCTGTCGCTGATCGCCAACACCGTCGCCCAAGAGCTCGAGATCTCATCGCGCACGGGCCCACGGCTCCAGCCGACGACAACTCGTCGGTAGCTCGTGGGTAGAAAGCGCGATTCGCAGACGCCAACCAATCACGGTTCGACAGGTCCCCTCACTGCCCTCCTTCTCCATCCGTCCTGTGATCGCTGTCGGATGCGTCACGGCGTTGCCGCGACGGTCCACGAGGATCCACGACGATGAGCCGGCCCCATGAGAGCATCTCGTGCATGAGCCTCGAGGTTGGCGACCAGCGTGGGGCACGCTGGGTGAAGCTGCTTCAGCTCCTCGAGATGGATCTGACCTACGATCGCGAGGAACGCCCCTGGTGGAGCACCGCCACCATCCACGGCAACACCGGCCGTACCGCGCTCGCCGTCGTTGACGTCGCCAACCTTGGTGACACCGACCAGGAGTCAGTGCTCACAGATCTGTTTGAACATGCCACCGACTCGTCCTGGGACGGCGACATCTGGATAGTCGCTGCCGGACGGCTCCTCCTGCCCGGACTCGACCCCGGATGGGGCCCGGAATTCCGGGCATCGGGGTGGATCGGCCAGTACCACGGGGACCATCTGGGAGAGGAAGGTTGGGCCCCTGCACCAGCGCCCTGGGCATACTGCACCTCATGTGGGGGTACTGGCGTCTTTCACCCCGAGCAGACATTCCTCTGCACGCCAAACGGCTGCTACGACGCCGGGGCGAACTTCGAGCCGGCCGATCTCGACCAGCTGCGCAGGTCATGGGAAGAAGCCGCGTTCGGACCGCTGCGTTGACGCCGTCCTATTGGGGAACAAGATCGGCGGCAGGGTTGACCTGCGCTGACCCGAGACCACAGGCCGGTCGGTCATACGGCGAGGTTCGGGCCAAGGCTAAGGAGTGTCGTGCTTTCCAACGCTCTGTCGATGTCGTCCAGGCCCTCAGGGATCGATACGAAACCGAAGCGACGACGTCAGTCCCGAACCCATCCGTGCTCGGGAACCGCGGCAACCTGGTCGTACCCCTCCCAGAGCCTTCCGCCGGCAGCATCCAGCACCTCCTCGGCAACCTGCTCAAGTGCCTCCGTCTCGCCAGCCATGGCGTGTTGAAGGGACTCATGAAGTTTCAACGCCCAGTTGGAGCCCGAGGCTTGATCGAGCGAGAGAAGCTCTCGCGCCAGCCACTTTCCCCCTCCTGTCCAGTGCCCGTTGATCGCAAGGACGAGGTCGCCGGCGCGTCGCCATGCTTCGACGGCGATGGCGGTGCAGACCGGTCCGGGCACTGCGCCGCGAAGGTCGTCGACAAGATCACTCAAGGCGTAGCGAGCTCCGGCGAGCGCATCCTGGGACAGGAGGCCCGGGCCTGCGGCAAGCACCTGCTCGCAGAGCTTCCGCACCGCCTCTCCCCCGTCGCCTTCCAGGAGCTCGACTCCTTTGGCGACCAGCCTTGCCATCGAGGGCTTGCGCTGTGTGATGTCCTTTGCGACGAAGTGCCGGATGCTCGCCTCGGAGTGGACGAATAGTTCCACCGGCCAACCTGCGAACCTCAGCGACTCGCGATGCACGGCCGCGCTCTCGTCCAGGACCGTGATGTCCAGATCCGAGGTGGTCGTGGCCTGTCCGAGGACCACGGACCCTCCAAGCCACCCTTGCTTCGCGAAGGGAAACCGCTCAACGACCAAGTGGCGGGCGACCTCAATCGGCTGTCTGCGTGTCATGGCCTCAGCGTGGCGGCATCTCTCCTGCAGTCACAACAGGTTTCCGCCTGAGGAATCCACGCGGGTAGGCCGGGCCGGTACTGCCGGGTCCGATGGGCATCCGGGGGTGGATTCCGAGTCATTGGGATCCTGCGTCGGTCATTCGTCATTCGTTGAGGAGGAGGACTGCGTCCCACCCTGTCGCGGGCGGGAGGCCGGTGGTCGCGACGCGCTCGGCGAGCGCGGTGCCGGTGCTGCCAGTGAGGAATCCGGGCTCCTCTGGCAGTGTGGTGCTGTGGTAGCCGGCGAGAAGGCGTGGAAGCGTGTCGCGTAGGGCGGGTGCGTGGTGGCCTGCCCGCCAGGCAGTGTGGAGGACGCCTGCCCAGCCGTGGCACAGCGACGCGTCCTCGAGGAGGGCGAGCTGGTCTTCGTCGGACAGGCAGGAGAGGAGCGCGGTCCCGGCGGTGTGCTGGAGCTCTTGGTCTTCGAGAGCGATGCCGGCCATCTGTAGGGCGCGGGCGATGCCGGGGGTGCCTTCGCACCAGGAGGGTCGGGGACGCTCGCGGTAGCGGGAGACCCCGAGCGTGTGCTCTCGGAGCGTGACCGTGCCGGGCCACCACGGGTGGGGGTCGTCTTGGCGGTGCAGGTCGATCCAGGCGCACAGGCGTCGCATCGCCTTGGCGTGGTCGGCGACGACGATCCCGCGTCGCATGGCCAGTGCGAGCAGGGTCAGTGGTCCCGCGATGCCGTGGGCCATGCCGAGGTTGCCGTGGCCGTCGCGCCACGCCGGGTCGGGACCGGTCGGGCCATCGGTTGCCCACCAGCCCGGTCTGCCGTTGCTGCGGGTCCGGGTCAGATCCACGAGGTAGGTGAGGACCGCGTGCAGCAACTGCAGGTTCTGGCCGCGGTGGAGCAGGTAGACACCCAGGCCGGTCAGCCCGCTGATCAGGTCGAACTCGCTCTTGTGTGGCGGGTCGCCTCGCTGCTGGCGTTGGGCCGCCGCCTCCAGGCGGCGCTTGGTCAGGGTGGCGATCTGGGTGTCGAGGGAAGTCAGGATTCCTGACTCGCCGGTGACACTGAGCGCGAGGGCTACCGCCGGCGCACCCTCGAAGAGGCTGACGTCATCGGGGTGGACCATGACGGGCTCGGACAGCATCCGAGCTACCCACGGGCGTGGACTCTCCTCACGTTCGGCCGCGAGCAGCACGAGCCCAGGGATGCCCTCGGCGAGGGACTGAAGTCTCATCGGAATCCTTCTCGTCTTCCTTCTTAGGTTCCGTCGCGTATTGCCCAAGAGCCGTGTGAGCGATCACCGATTCGGCGGTGTCGAGGGCGTCGGCGACCACGGCGAGGTGCTCGGCGGTCATGGTTCGGTGGCCGAGACCGCAATCAGCGACGAGTTCGGTGAGGCGGGCGATCTGTTGAGGGCTCGCGATGCTGAGGCAGCCGGGGTGGGCTAGGAGGTCGCGTGCCGCGTAGCCGTCGTTGGCGGCGTGGCGAATCAGGGGCATCGCAATCTGTTCGGCGTTGGGGTGGTCGGGGCCGAGTGCGTCGACCAGGGTGAGGCCCAGTCGCGTGTGGAAGACGGTCAGGCCGGCCTTGATGGACCCGAGGGCATGGTGGGCCGCTAGCGCAGGGGCCACTTGTTCGGCTGGGTCGGCGTCGGCCAGGGGCAGGTGGAGGTGCAGGGCGGCGGTGACCGCGTTCTCCCATGGCTCGCCCGGATGGGTTGCGTTGAGCATGGTGCGCGCCTGCTGGTAGCGGCCTGCAGTGGCGTGGGCGATGATCGTGACTTGCCTGCCATCGAGCATGCGTTCGCCGACGCCGTTGTGTTGGTCGAGGCGGATGCTGGCTTCGTCCCATCTACCGGCAGCGGCGAAGGCGTGGGCGCCGGTGCCGAGCAGGACACTCCAGAGCCAGGTTCGCGCCTTGGCGTGACTGTCGGGCGTCCTGGTCAGGCGGGCGGCGGGGATGGTGAGGCCGTCGATGGTCGTGTCGGTTCGGGTGTCGATTGCCTGGAAAAGGGTCTCCAGGAGGGTCCACGCAGCGGAGCCCTCGCCTGCGCGGATGTGGAGCCTGGCGAGGTTGACGACGGGCTCAAGCGCGTACCGTGGGTCGTGGTCGTGCTCAATGGCTGTGATGGCGAGCCTGTGGCACCAGGTTCGGGCCAGCGCGGGCATGCCGCAGTCGGAGGCCAGGAGCGCGGCGAGATTGAACACCGCTGTCGCCAGGGACGCGTCGCGGCGCTCGCGTGCTTCGGTGGCGAGCTCGTGGAGTCCGCTGACGCGCTGGGGCAGGGGAAGGCAGGTGGGCCGGGGCCGGGCAACCAGTGGGAATCTGCTGGCTGCGGCCGGGGTCATGAGTCACCCCGCGGTGTGGAAGGACAGGCCGTGGGGTCAGGGCCGAAGACGACGGTCTTGGCTGCGGTCGCGAGGGCGGCCTGGTAGGCACCGGGGATGCTTCGCCGGTTCCACGCGAAGATCACGTGGTGGGCGAGGGTGGCTCGCAGGCCGCGGTGCAACCGCCCGCGCTGGTTGAGCTCTCGGAGCGCTTGTCCGGCGTGGGTGTAGGCGTCGAACTGTTCGTGGCAGCCGGCCAGCGGTGCGTCCTTGCGGGTGAGGTCGGCTGGGTCGACGGTAAGAAGCCTGTGGGTGGGCTGTTGGAGCGACTCGGCGAGGGCAAGAGCGGGCGGGTCTCGGTGGTCGGCGACGCAGGCCCACACATCGCCTTGCTCGTACCAGTCGAGCCCTGCGGCTCGCATCATTGTTGCGCAGAGCATGATCGAGACTTCGCGGTCGCGTGTGGCTGTGGCGGCGCTGCGGGTGAGCAGGTGGCGGCTGTCGTGGTGCCAGAGCTGATGGGCGGTATCCATGGCTTGAGGTCCGCCGAAGGCGTGGACCTCGGGCTCGTAGATGCCGGCGACGGCGCGGTGGAGAACGTCGTCGTGGACCAGCTGGTCCAGCCGGGTGGTCATGTGGCGTTTGGTGGGACTGTCGGTGGGCGTGTCGGCGGTGGGTAGGTAGCGCAGCCTCCAGTCGCCTTTGCGTACGTAGAACCAGCAGGTGATGAGACCGCGGGTCTCAGCCTCGGTAAGGATCGGCGCGAGATGGTCCATGGCTATCTGTACGGCGGTGTCCGGGTTGCCGAAGGTGATGGTGGCTTGACGCCATTGAGGTGTTGTCATCTGTGCCTCCGATCTCAGGAGAGGGCCAGGAATGCGTCCCAGCCGGTGGCCGGGTTGCCGGTGAGAGCGGTGTGGAGGGCGAGCGCTGCTCCGGCGGTTCCGTCCATCAGTTCCGGGGTGCCGTCGGAGTCGGTGTCGAGCTGCCGGGCGAGGTCGGCGGCCAGGACAGGCAGTTGGGTCTTGAGCTGGGACGATCGGTGTGGGTCGGTGCTGTCGTTGGCCATTCGGCAAGCAGCTTGGAGGAGTCCGGCTTTGCCGTGGCACAGGCCGATCTCGGGCAGCCGTTCCCGTTGTGAGGTGATGGCGGCGAGCATCGCGTCTTCTGCTCGGTGCTGGCGGGTGGTGTCGTGGAGAGCGAGGCCGGCGAGTTGCTGGGCGCGAGCAGTGCCTGCGGTGCCGTAGCACCAAGATGGCCGGCCCGATTTGGGTTCAGCGTCGGGGACGACGTAGCCGGGCCACCAGGTTCCGGTCGGGTCCTCTTGGCGGTGGCGGTCGGTCCAGGCGCAGAGAGTATCGAGGGCCTGGCGGGGTGCGGGGCTGTCCTGGCCGTGGAGGATGGCGTAGGCGAGTAGCGCGATGACCGCGCTGATGCCGTGGGCCACTCCGAGGTTGCCGTGTCCGTGCGGGAAGTCAGGATGGGCGGTGCCACCGAGCCCGGAGTGCAGCCACCACGGCGGCCGGGCCTCGCCTTGGCCCAAGGGTTCGGTAATGCGGGCGAGGTAGGTCACCAGCTCGTGGTTGACGGGGTGGTCGGGGTGGGTGTGCAGGTGGTAGAACGCGAGCCCGGTGAGGCCGTGCACTAGGTCGAACTCGTACATGGTCAGCGGTTCGTGGCGATCGATGCGAGCGTGTGCGGCTGCCAGTCGTTGCCGGGTGAGGGTGGTGGTGGCCTCGTTGAGGCTGGCCCGGGCTCGGCGGTATCCGCCGAGGGCGTCGGCGGTGTGCAGCATGAAGGCCAAGGCTGGGGCGCCGTGGAAGGGGTCGGAGTTGCGCCCGATGCTGATCGGCTCGCTGGCCGCGGCGCGTATCCAGTCGTGGGCTGTTGCCTCCTCGCCGTGTCCTGCGACTGCGCGCTCGATGTGCAGCAGGGCGATGCCAGCCGCGCCGCCGGCCACTGACTGCGGTTGGGTCCGCCCGTCTGGTGACGGACCGACGATGGACGGACTCGCGAGCCTCGCACAGGCGGCGGTGAGCGTGTCCAGGGGACCGGGCGTGAGACCCGGGGTGAGCGCTGGCGTGATTGATGGGGAGGTCATCGGGTGCTCCTTGTCGTCCAGCTGAGCGCTGCGGCACGGGCGAGGTGCAGGCAGGCACGTTCGCTGTCGAGGTCGAGCCCGGCGACGCGGGCATGGTGCAGGTGCAGCAGGTCGGGCAGCAGATCGGCAGGCGCAGTGGTGCTGAGGGTGGGTAGCCGGTCGCGCCATGCGACGACAGCGTGGCGGCGTTCGGCCCACTGCTCCCGCACGGCATCGCCGCCGGGCATCGAGACGAGCGCGGTGGGGTCGTGCGGGTTGGCCAGGCGGATGGCTTGGTCATAGACCGACCGCGCGGGCGCCGACCGGTCCGTTCGGGTGCGCGAGATCAGCCAGCGAAACCCCTCGTGCGCGTTGCCGATCACCGCAGTGACGAGGTCCACCATGCTCGCCGCGATCAATGCCTGCCGGTCCACCGTCGGATGTCTCCGGGTGAGGCCAAGCTCGGCGAGCGCGGCCCCGGAA
Organism: Nocardioides sp. NBC_00368; assembly: GCF_036090055.1. Taxonomy (NCBI): domain Bacteria; kingdom Bacillati; phylum Actinomycetota; class Actinomycetes; order Propionibacteriales; family Nocardioidaceae; genus Nocardioides; species Nocardioides sp. NBC_00368. The sequence goes on along the minus strand of NZ_CP107970.1, from coordinate 532,671 downwards.
TCTGCGGCGAACACTGTCGTCGTGGCCTGGTAGGCGGCGAGGCTCCCGAAGCGGCCGGGTTCGGGAAAGTCGGTGTCCCACTGGACTCGGCGCGTCAGGTCCGCGTCTGCGACCTGCTGCGTCCATCCGGTGATGACATCGGTGGGCAGGCCGGTGATGCGTAGCCTCAGGTGCGGGTCGGGGTCGGCGTGGCGTAGGAACCACCAGCGGCCGGTACCTGGGAGCTGAGACAGTAACCGGGGCAGGTGGCTGGTCAAGATCGCGGTTTGCTCGTTGAGCCGGGCGTAGATCTTCAGGTAGTCGAGGTCGCGGCCGGGCAGAGAGCCGTGGGTGCAGACCTCGACCGGGGAGTTGCTGAGGCGTGGCGCCGCCGGCCTCGGGGTAGTGGCGCTCAGCGGGACCACGATCTCGTGTGGGCGCCCACCGATCCAACCGTCGCTGTCGGGGATGACGCGCAGCACGGCGTTGGGCTCACGGGTTAAGTGGTCGCGAAGCAGCGCCCGGTGGGCGGGCTCGAGCAGGTCGAGGCGGATGGTTTGGTCGCCAACGCCGAGCCAGACCGCGGCAGGACACCCAGTGGCCTGCCGCCAGGCTGTGAGCGCCTGTTCCCACAGGTCCGATGTTGCCTGTCGGTCTGGAAGCTCGGCTGCGGCCAGGTGCCAGCGGGCGGGACTGAGCAAGGTGCGGCCGTATCGAAGAGCTGGCAGGAACGGTAGGCCCGTGGCCGCCGGCCCCCACTCCACTGGTTGGCATCCTGTGCTCAGGGCGAGAGGTGCTTCGGCTAGGAAGCGGGTCAGCGGATGCGCGTGCCGGACTTGTTCGACGGCGTTGACCGCGACCGGCTGCAGGGCACGCTTGCGCGAGATCGAGACCAGGTAGAGGCGGTGGGCGTCGGCGGTGACCGCGATGTCGTCCAAGTCGATCGTGGCCTGTGATGGATGGTGGAACTCCCCGATCGGGATCAAGTGCGGCAGCACCTGGGCAGCGCGGTTGACATCCAAGCTGACGGTGTAGCGAGTCACCGCACTCAGTTGCGCTGACAGTGCTCCGTCGCTGCTCGGCGGCATGTCGGCCGCGCTGGAGGCCATCCGGTCTCGCACGTCGTCGCCGAACAGGTCGAGGAACCGTCCCGCGGTCGAGAAGGCTCGGGCTGCGGCCCGCACGACCGAGAGTTGGAAGTCGCCATCCTCGATGGCGTGAAGCGAATCGGCGTGGACGCGCACGGTGAGTTCGGCGGTCGGTGAAGCCTCGGCGGTGGCGGTGCCGGCTACCTGCTCCAACAAGGCGTCATCCACGACGACCTCGTGTTCGCCGCGTAGCGCAGCCCGTTGTGCCAGTGCGAGAAGCCTCCGATCCCGATCGACAAGTACGGCGGAATCCTCAGCAGACTCAGCGGTGGGCTCACCAACGGATCCCTTCGGGTACCCAAGGCCGACCTGCGCGTCGACGGCATCCACGACGGGGACGAGAGCATAGAGGCCGTACCGCTCCAAGAAACGGGCGTGCCAGTCTCGCCACTGCCGCGACGGCGGGCGGGCGAGACGCGTCAACGCGGCAGCGGCCCGGCACACCTCAGCCGTCACGGACCTCGGCACCACGAGCTCGCAATCCAGTGCCAGATCGACCCCGACCGCGGTTGCCGGACCGATCATGGCGGCAGCTCGGACGAGGTCCTCGCGGTGCGCGGCGGCCGTCACAGCGTCGGGGGCGTTGTCGTGCCGCGCCTTCAACTGACGCAGGGTGCGCAACTGCCCAAAACCCTCCCCCGGGTTACCGCCCGAGGTCGCGATGCTCTCGAGCTCGTCCACGAGGTGTGCGAGCGGATCGGTCTGCGTCGACGGCGGGCGCAGGCTGGTCAGCAGTAGCCCCTCGGTCACCATCTGGCTGACAAGCCGCTCGGCAGCTTCTGGCGGCGCGCCACGCTCGGCAGCCAGCTTGCCGCAAAGATCCGCCCAGCTGATCGGCTCGGCCGCCAAGTCGAGCGCCGCACGGAGGGTGCTGTTCGCCTTGATGCGCAGATGGGTCGGCGCACCCTGGGGATCGCTCTTGGCGGCACGGTTGGCCAATATGACCTCTCCCGCCCGTTGCACGAGCAGGTTGTTCACGCAAACCAGCAGGTGAGGCCGGAGTCGCGGGTCGGACTCGAGGCGGTCGGTGACCTCGGCCAACCACGCCGCCTGGAGACGGGCGACTGGTCGGTGGTCAGACCCCCAACCGACGGTGCCGGTGCGGTTCGCTGTGGCCGGTGCGACGCCTGCGAATAGTCCAAACGGGGTGGCGCGGCTGGTGGCTCGCAGCAGGTATCGCATGACCGCGAGCACGACCCGGCGGACCTCGGATTGGGTCAGGGTGCCGTTCTCCGCGGCGTTCACGCGCTGCGCGAGGCTCGGCGAGGCGTGGGCCATGGCGGCCGCGAATCCGGGGATTGCCAGTGTCTCCTGAAGCCACTGCTGCCAACCGGGCTCTGTGTCGTGGCCGCTCAGGTCGGGCCAGCGGCCGAGGTCATCGGGGTGAAGCACCGATGCCCGGAGCATCAGGGCGTTGTTCACGCTGCGGTACACACAGACCTCCCGGAGGCATAGTCGTTCTCAGCTGGGCGGGCGCCCGGACCGGGCAGATTCTTCTTCCTGGCCGGGCACCCGTGACCGGAGGTGATGGCTAACTCCAGGGCCAAGCCACGTGGACGGGCTGGCGATCAGAGCAGGCCATCAGCGGGGCGCGGCGGGTCAGCAGCTAGTGCAAGCTGACACGCAGCTGCTGCCGCAGTTGTCCTCGGTCATCGTGATGATGTGCTCGACGGTGCCACCGGCCTCGATGAACTCGATGTCTAGATCGAAGTCATCGAGCGTGCGGCCCTCGGCCTCGGGCAGGGACGTGGTGATCTGAGTCATGGACAACTTCCTTGAATGAGAGTGGATAGGGCTTCCCCAACGCTCACCCATATGTCGGTCATACAGGTGAGCGCCGAAGTCTCAGGGCCAGGAGATGGCCAGTACGCCGTGCCGCTTGGTCGTGTACCACCCGGTCAGGCCGGTGGCGACGGCGGTGTTGTCGGCGGTGTTGTCGGCGGTGTTGTCGGCGGTGTTGTCGGCGGTGTTGTCGGCGGTGTTCAGGCGAATGTTCGGGTGGTAGGTGATGCGCGCGACGTTGCGCCGGTAGTAGCGGCCGGCCCACGCCCGGATCATGCCGAGCAGCTCGTTGCCGACGTGATAGGCCTGTGGCCCGTGGGCGAGGACACCGGTCTCGAATCCGCTGACGGTCTCCGGGTTCTCGCGCTTGATGCGGTAGGCGAAGGTGTCACCGCGCACAAGCGCCGGAGTGCCGTTGCGTACCGTGCGGTCCACGACGCCTTGATCAACGGCATCCTGGGCGGCGTACATCATCGCCACCTCAGGGCCGCCGGTCAGCAGGTACAGCTCCAACTCGTCAGGCATGTCGAACGGCGTGCCCGACCAGCTGGTCACCGGCGCGGTGTTAAGCGCCTTGCGCAGTGCCGGCACGTCGAAGGTGAGGTGACTGGTCTGGTCCATGCGCAGGCCGAGGTCGGGAGTGACCGCGATGAACTGCTCCGTGGCGGCGCCGTCGCCCTGCATCGGCACGAACGAGCCGAGCCGATAGTTGCTGGCAGTTAGCACCAGGCTGTCCGGAGAGCGGTCGAAGGCGACGAGCCGGGAGATCCCGGCAAACCGCATCGGCATCACGATCCGGCCCTCCGGGCTGAGCTGGTCAAGCCAGGCAGGCGGGATGTCCCACGCCCCGACCGTGACAATGATCCGGTCGTAGGGCGCGTGCTGGGCGACACCGTGTTCGGCATCGGCGAGCACGACGTTGACCTGCTCGTACCCCGCCCGGTGCAGGCCCGCTTGGGCGCGGTGGATGACGTCGGCGTCGATGTCTACTGTCGTCACCGAGCCGCCGGGACCGACCATCTCCGCGATGAGGGCTGCGTTATAGCCGCCCGAGCCGATTTCCAGCACGTTCATGCCAGGCCGCACGTCGGCCTGCTCGAGCTGGATTGCCTGGATGTGCGAGGCGGACACGACGCTCGTTTGACGGCCTTGGGCGTCGACTTTCGGAACCAGTGTGGTGTTGGTCTGGTAGACGTTTTCCAAGGGTTCGCCGGGCGCGAAGTCGTGTCTGGGCACCGCGTTCATCGCGGCAGCGACGCCCTCGGTGGTGATCAGACCTTCCTCGCGAAGTCTCGCCACCATCGACTGACGCAAAGTGTCTCGCAGTGTGTTCACTCATTCACTCTTCCAGGAGTTGTTCCGGGGTTATGGATGCACGCGCCTGTATGGCACGGGTGCTGCGCGGCCTAGTTGCTGTCCGGACTGCTCCGGAACGCTTTGGGGTCAGGCGTGCCGCGTGCGCATGTGGTCACGATCGGTTGCTGTCCTCCTCATAGGGCGGCAGCAGGGACGATCTTGCTGGTCGCGCGGGTGTGGTCCAGCCCGCGTAGGCAGGTCACACACATCGGGGCGTCCGGGTTCCGGACTCGGGTCTCGGGCTGGCGACTGGTCAGGGCATCGGCGTCCTCGGGGATCCGGGCGCCGCACAGTGTCACCACACCGGCGCTGGTGGACTCATCCTCGATGTGGATCCGGCCCGGCGGGTTGGCCAGGATCCGCCACAGCGTCAGCTGCCCCGGCCCGCCAGCGGCGGTCTCGGAAGTCGGCTTCTCACTCAAGGCGCTCAGCACTCTTCTTGGCCAGTTGGAGTCGACGTCGATTCCAAGGACGGCTTCCCCAGGGATGGACCAGGTCGCGGTCCCGATGACCTCGCGCAGCGGGTCATGGGAGCACTCAGCCGGGTGAGACCTGTGACGGCGCCAGTGCTGCGGGTCTCGACCAGGGCTGAGTAGTCGTCGCGGGGCCGCGTCATGACGGAGAAGGTCAGCGGCTGACCCGGCTGGGTGAGGGCCAGACGCAGGAGTGTGAGTGTCGGCTGATTCGGGTTGGCCAGGTTCATGAGGAGACGGCGATCGAGGTCGACCAGCCAGGAACCGTCGGTGGTGTCAATCCGCCACGTACCCGCACAGCGGGTACAGACCGCGATGTCGTTGTGCCCGTGAACGCGATCGTGCCGGACTCGGCCAGACACAGGGACTTCGCTCGGCCGTAGACCGCGAGGGGACGGTGGCGACCCCGCTGGGGCGTGGCGCGGTGCAGGCCGGGTGATGCAACTAGTCACGAGCGACCACTCCTTCCTCATCAGTTTGTTAGCAAAGCAGCACGGTTAACCTACCCCCAATCCTCGCTACTTTGTCAACAAAGTCTTAGACTCTCGGCGTGACCACCCCCAGCGAGCACATCGCGCAGACACCCGTCGACCGGCCTGGCTGGCTTCGCATCGCCGACGACATCCGCATCGCGATCGAACGCGGAGAGCTCGGGCCCGGAGACCCCATCCCATCCCTCGGCGAGCTCGTGGACACCTACGGCGTCTCCCAAGGCACGGCCCGACAGGCCCACAACTCACTGAGGACCCAGGCCCTTGTCACCGGCGGACAGGGCAAACGACTCCTCGTGCGCACCCCGCCCCCGAAGATCACCTTCTCCAATGCAGCCCTCATCAAGGAGAAACAGAGCATCCACCTGCCCGAAGAGATTCGGCGTCGAAGTGGCCACCTCGAAGACACCACCGGCATCAGCATCCGTGACGCCACCTTCACAGCGACCTACACCCGCATCGTCGCTGACGACACCGTCCCTGAGTACGACCCGGGTACTCCGCTGCTGCAGCGCGAGTACGAGACCGTCGAGACCGCGACCGGCCGACGCCTCGCCTGGTCGACCTCATTCCTCCCGATCAGCATCATCGAGGCCAACCCCAAGTTGCTGGACCAAGACGAGGAACCCTGGCCCGGAGGCACTCAACACCAACTCTCGACCGTCGGGGTTGAGGTCGCCCACAACGAAGACACCATCACCGCCCGCGCGCCCACGACTATCGAGATCAAACGCTGGGAGATGGACCCCGGCATCCCCATCCTGCGGGCGGCAGGGTGCATGAGCGACCCCACCGGGCGCGTCGTTTGCGCCACCCGAGTCGCCTGGCCAGCAGACCGCGCCGAACTCCGCTTCGTCCTCGACCTCCCGAAAGCCCAGTGACGCGACAATGCCCACCATCTCCCTGATCACCGCCGTCCTCGCCGGACGCGACGACCACCTCACCCAGACCTGGAACAGCATCGCCACCCAGCAGCTCCCGCCAGGCTGGGACTGGCAATGGGTCGTCCAAGAAGACGGCGAAACCGGTTCACCAGCGACACGGATCCCCACCAACCATCCCCAGATCACCTACGCTACCGGACCGCGTGGGCGTGCCGCCGCCGCGCGCACCCTCGCGCTCGACCACGTCAATGGAGTGTTCGTCCGCGGTCTCGACGCTGATGACCAACTCACCCCCGGCGCGCTCACCCGCGACATCGAGGCACTGACCTCGAACCCCGTCGGCTGGGTCGTCTCCCCCGCCCTGGACCTCCTCGAAGACGGACAGATCAAACGCGGGCCACGCGACCCAGAAACAGGACCGCTGCCTGACAATTGCCTCCGCGACGGAGAGGAAGCCGGCCTACTTCCGGTGCTCGGAATCACCACCACCACCTACACCAGCCTCGTCCACGCACTCGGCGGCTGGCCCGCACTACCCGTCGGACAAGACGTCGCGCTACTGCTTGCACTCGAAGCAGTAGCACCAGGCTGGATGCTGGGTGTGCCGTCAATCCTGTACCGGCGCTGGCCCAAACAGACCACCGCCACCCGCGACGCATCCCAGCCCGTCATCAACACACCCGGCATGCGCAGCATCGGGCTCGCCCGGGCCGACGCCCTGCGACACCTCCAGTGGGACTGGACCAAGATCACCACCATCAACACCACGGTCAACACCGCGGCAGCCGTCGAGGCCTAAGCCTCAATCCAGCGATGGAAATGGCGCTGGGGCGCGTGGTCCCCTTCCCCTGGTGGGCAGCGGCCCAGGGCGTGTCGATGTGTCGGACCTCGCTGGCCGGGACCTCGACGGCGCACCGATAGCGTCGCGAGGCGGCTCACCCATGTCGCGGTCGCCTTGGACCGCGACCCTCAAACGAGAGGAAATCTGAACGATATGGACACCCTGGTGCCTCAGGCACGCGACCTCGCCGAGCGGTTCCTCGCCCCAATGGGGCAGCGCTGGGAACACGCTCAGGGCACCGCAGAACGCGCTGCCGAGCTCGCCGCAGGCCTCCCACCCGAGCAGCGGAACACGGTCGTGGCCGCAGCGTGGCTGCACGACATCGGGCACGCCCCCGAGCTCGAGCGCACCGGGTACGCCCCGATCGACGGTGCGCTCCATCTTCGTGAGCAGGGTTGGCCGCCGACCGTGGTCGATCTGGTGGCCCACCACTCCGGTGCCCGGTTCGAGGCATACGCACGCGGATTGGCCGATGAGCACGCCGAGTTCGGGTTCGAGGACACACCGCTCGACGACCTACTCGCCGCCGCCGACCTGACGTCGGGACCGGGAGGCGAGAGATACACGTTCGACGACCTGCTCGCCGAGATCCGCGAGCGCTATCCGGAGTCCAGCGAGGTGCCGGTGGCGTGGCAGGTCGCTGAGCCGCTCATGCGAGAGGCACTCACCCGCGCCGAGAACAACCTGCGCTGGGCCACCGGCGAGATCACCACCGCTGACGCCGCCACCGCACGCAAGGCGATGGTCGAGACCCTCGCGGCGAACCCCGACTTGGCCGACCCATCGGTCCTGGCCGCGTTCGCGACGGTGCCGCGCCATATGTTCGTTCCCGCCGGGACGCCGCTCTCTGACGCCTACGACATCGACCAGGCGATCATGACCCGCCACGACCTGACCGGGATGCCCATCTCGTCGGTCTCCGCGCCGTGGCTGCAGGCTCAGATGGCCCTCGCCGCTCGCCTGCGCCCTGGCGACCGGGTGCTCGAGATCGGCTCCGGCGGCTACAACGCCGCCCTGCTCTCCGAGATTGTCGGCGAGCACGGCACCGTGGTCACCGTCGACGTCGACCCGTGGGTCACCGCACGCACCCAGCGGTTCCTCGAGGCAACCGGGTACGGCGACCGAGTCGAGGTCATCACCGCCGACGCCGAGCTCCCCCTGCCCGGCCAGCGCGTGTTCGACGCGATCATCGTCACCGTCGGAGCCTGGGACATCCCATCGGCTTGGACCGACCAACTCGCGCCCGCAGGCCACCTCGTGGTCCCGCTGGCGATGGGGCTCACCACCAGGTCGCTCTCCCTCCGCCGCAAAGACGACCACCTGGTGGCGACCTCGTCCCAAGTGTGTGGGTTCGTCCCGATGCAGGGCATCGGCGCACACGTGCGTCACCAAATGCACGTCACCGACCCCGCCGGGATTCCGGTGACATTCACCTCGGACAGTGTGATGCCGCTCAATCCGGATGACCTTGGCCAGATGCTCAGCGGCGAGAGCACCGAGGCCTGGTCGGGCGTCTCGATCGCGCAGGGGCAGGTCGATCTGTCAGGGATGCTGTTGTGGATGACGAGCCACGAACCCGAGTGGTGCGGGGCGATGAGCCCAGCCGGTGGCGCCCTCCATCCCGACAGGGTCCTGACTGTATGGCCGAACGCGCTGGTCACCTACGACGCGTTCTCGACACTCACCATGCGCGACCTGAGCAACACCGACGACGGGTTCGAACTCGGAGCCCGCGGGTTCGGCCCGGAAGGCGCGGAAGCCGCTGGACGAGTCATAACGCTGCTCCAAGCATGGGACCACGCGGGACGGCCCAGCGAGCCCAAGATCCGCTACCTCCGCAAGGACACACCACCCGCCGAAGCAGTCGATCACTCTCTACTGCTCAAGAAGAAGCATGGTCACGTAGCCCTCACCTGGCAGGTGCACCAGTGACGCCGCCCCTCCACCCTTCCACAGGTGAGGAGAGCGATCGACACCCATGCCGCGGCGGCGAGTTCTATGAGGTCAAACAAGGGTCACGTGCTGCCGTTCGCCCGTAAAGGCCGGGCCGGTCCTTCACCGTTTGGCCCTCAGGTCCTTTGTACGACGAGGGCGGTCATGAGACCGAGGCGTCTGGTGACCGAGTACTTAACAGTGGCCGGTCGACGACATACGCACATGACCCGCCCACCGAACTGAGCGGGCCCGAGACATCAAGTGAGGTCCCGGGCCCGTTGCAGTGTGCGTGATGGCTCATGCCATGGCGTCAACAGGCTGGCGCTCTGTCGCTACGAAGCGGCTCATCGCGTCCCAGTCGACCCCAGTACGACCAGCGATGCGGGTCACCGTCGCCAGCAGCGCGATGCGGGCGTCTCGAACCTTGAGGATCTCATCCATCACGAGGACTTCATCAAGGAAATCTTCCAGGGCGCTGATCGTCTCGCTCGAGGCCGACATGAGCTCGGGCACAGTCGCCGTCGTTCCCTCGAGTGTGGCCTGGAGCGCCTCGATTGCGGTGACGAGCCTCTGCTCGACGGGGGCGGTCAAGAGCGCCGGGTCGCCGTCGGGATCGGCATCCTTGATGAGCCGGCGGACGCGCTGGACCGCTTCGACGAGCGAGGCGAGTCGTTCCTCTCCGGCCAGGTTCTCGATGTCGGTCAAGGTGGCCTCCGCGCGCCGCGGCTCATCAGCGAGCGGAAGGACCGCGGCAACCGCGTCCGGAGAGTTCCCCGCGTCGAGGAGGGACTGCTCGAACCGTGCATGCACGAAGTCCCCGGTCGCGGACAAGGCCGCCTCGGAGACGGCCACACCCTGGCCGCTAATGGCCTTTGCCGCAATCTGGAGGACGTCGTTGACCGTGACGGCCTCGAAGATGGGGTTCGAGCGGATGGTTGCCAAGAGACCGAGCGCTGCCCGGCGCAGGGCAAACGGGTCCGAGCTTCCGGTGGGGTTGGCGCCAACGGCGAACAGGCCAACCAGTAGGTCCGTGCGGTCAGCGATCGCGAGGACCGCACCCGCGGCGCTGGTGGCCACGGCATCCTCGGAGGTACGGGGCCGCTCCAAGTCTGCCAGTGCCGCGGCCACCGCCGGGCTCTCGCCCGCCTTGGTGGCGTAATAGCGGGCCATGGTGCCCGCCAGCGACGTCATCTCGATCACCATCTGCGAGCCAAGGTCGAACTTCGCCAGCTCCGCTGCGCGATGCAGAGCGGCGCGCTCGGCGTCATCGAGCCCCACCCGCTCCCCCAGCGCCTTGGCGACGACCGCGATCCGTGTGGCGCGGTCGGCCATCGAACCCAAGGTCTCCTCGAACGTGAGCTTCGCCAAGCCGTCCTTCATCGTCTGCAGAGGGACCTGCAGGTCGGCCTCCCAGAAGAACAGGGCGTCCTCAAAACGCGCCCGGACCACGGCTTCGTTGCCTCGGGTGACCGTGGGAACGTCACAGGCACCGTTGGCGAAGGTCAGGAAGTGCGGTAGGAGGCCGTCGGTGGTCCGTAGCGGCAGGTAGCGCTGGTGCTTACGCATGACCGAGGTGAGGATCTCCGGCGGCAGGTCCAGGTAGCGCTCATCAAAGGAGCCCTGGATCGGCACGGGCGACTCAACGAGGTTGACGATCTCATCCACCACGGAAGCATCTGCCTCCAGATCCACTCGGCCGGTCACCTTCGCAGCATGGGCTTGAGCCGCGTGGAGAATCATCGACCTACGCGCCTGCTCATCAGCCACGATGTCATGCTCACCAAGGAACTCGAGGTAGCCCTCAGCCGAGGAGACCTCCACAATCGGCTGGGGTGCCATCCGCTGAACACGTGTCGTCGTCCCACTGGTCAGCTCGGAGGCCGTGACCGGGACCGGGGCGCTACCGAGCAGGGCGAGCAGCCAACGCACCGGGCGAGCGTAAGACAAGGCGGGGTCCTTCCACCGCATGTTGCGCTCAGAACGCAGATCCACTACAACCTGAGCGAGCAACGCCGAGAGCACCTCAGGCGCAGGCCGGCCCTCCACGTTACGTACGACAGCGACATGCTCGCTGCCCTCGTGCTCGACCCGCTGCAACTGCGCAGCGTCGAGGCCGTGCTTGGCCGCGAAGCCGGTCGCGGCGCGCGTCGGAGCCCCGGTCTCATCGAACGCGGCAGAGGCCCGCGGGCCGCGCAGGGTCTCGACCGCGTCCTCCTCACAGGCGGCGACATCCTCGACGAGCACCACCACACGACGCGGAGTCGCATAAGCGTGGACTGTTCCGTGGCTCAGCTTGGTCGAGGCGAGCCGGTCGGTGATCGTCGACTCCAGCCAGTCCCTGGCCCGAGTGACCTCTGCCGCGGGGAGCTCTTCGACCCCGATCTCGAAGAGCAGCCGCTCAGACTGGGTGACCTCCGGCATGGGCAGCGGACTCGGCAGCTTCGGCGGCGCGACCGTACCGGGGGGGGAACTCGAGCTCGCCGCGTCGAGCGACCCACAACTCGGCCACACCCTTGGACAGCATCCGCATCAGGGTGAAGGCGCGCGCTCGTTCCGCCGTGGAGACCGCACCACGCGCGTCAAGGACGTTGAAGGCGTGCGAGCACTTGAGCACGTTGTAGTAGGCGGGCAACGCCAAGCCCGCATCGAGCATCGCCTGCGCCTCCGCGGCATGCAAGTCATAGAGCCGCTGCGTGCTGACGATGTCAGCCTCGTCGAGATAGTAGCGGCTCATCTCGTACTCGCTCTGACCGAACGCCTCGCCATAGGTGATCCCGGGCGCGTAGTCGATGTCGGCGAAGTGAGAGACACCTTGCAGGGCCATCACGATGCGCTCAATACCGTAGGTGATCTCCACCGAGACCGGGTCGAGCTTGAGCGTGCCGGCCTGCTGGAAGTAGGTGAACTGGGTGATCTCCAAGCCGTCGAGCCAGACCTCCCAACCCAGACCCCACGCGCCGAGCGCGGGCGACGCCCAGTTGTCCTCAACGAACCGGATGTCGTGCGCGCCAAGATCGACCCCGATCGCCTCCAAGGACGCCAGGTACTGCTCTTGGGGGTCGCCCGGGTCCGGCTTCAAGATCACCTGGAACTGAGTGTGGGTCTGCAGCCGGTTCGGGTTCTTCCCATAGCGGCTGTCGTCGGGCCGAACACTCGGCTCAACGTAGGCCACCCGCCACGGCTCCGGCCCCAACACCCGCAGCGTGGTCGCCGGGTTAGCCGTACCCGCACCCACCTCGGTGTTGAAAGGCTGCACGATCATCGCGCCGCGCTCGGTCCAGTAGGCAGTCAGTCGCAGCAATACGTCCTGGAGACTCAGCATCAGTTCCATCGTTCATCAGTCGAAGGCGAGAGCGCGTCCCGAACCTGGAAAATGCGCACAGAAACACGGCCAAGAACATCATCGGCCCAGGTTTCCTGGAAGCCATCCTCTCAGCCGACTTCGTCGCGAGACCACCGGATATCTTGCGCCTCTGCATCACCTTGGCAGCGCCTGCGACGCGATAGTGACATAGAGAAACTTCGGGTTGATCGCCATCAACGACCAGCTACGGGCTCACCGCGAGCCGACAACCCCGTCATCGGAACCACCTCTCCTCTCACCGCCACTCACGGAGTGAACCTCAGGGTGTTGGGGGCTGCGTTCAGGGTTCAGCACCGGCCGATTCAAGCAATGTGCGCATAGGTGTCGGCAGCGGGGAGGTCACCGGTCAGTCCCCGACCGGTCACGGGCACGAGGTGGCCGCCGCGGACCGTCGCGTGCCTGAGGCACCTGATGAGGCCCATCGACGGTCACGTTCGGCCCACCAAGTGCCCAGCCTTGGTCAGAGAGTGGCCGGCCCCTGGACGCGGTCCGGCTCGCACCGCATCCGCTTCCCCCGCGGGAACGCCTTCCCCGCAATACCGAGACCAGGAAGATCCGCGTGATAGACCTCAGCGAGACGGCCGGTAGTAGCGGTCGTCTCGATGACCATTCCTCGTTCGTCAGCAGCCTCGCGAAGCATCGCAAGGACCGCTCGGCGCAGGTCACGGCCGCTGCCACAGCCCGGACGTGCGGACATATGGTCGAGGATGATCCAGCCGCGCCGATTGGTTCCGATCACCGCTATGACAGCGTCGCGGTCGAGAGTCATGTAGTACCGGGACGCCGGCCACCTGACCACCACGAGTTGCACGACCACTAAGAGCACGTGGGCCGGCCACCACAGGAACGCCAACATCAACGACAAGATCCGTTCCGCGGCGGTTCCATTCCGGATCCCGTGCACGTAGCCGCGCTCGGCCCACCACACCATCCTGGGCACGTCGCGCAGTCGCGGTGGCAGCGTGCCAGGCACCGTTGGCGGTGCGGGTGGGCGCATGCTCACATCACAGCACAAGGGGCGCCGCGCCGTGCGACCCACCCCAGCATCAGTGCTGTCATCGTCGCCGTCCGGCAGCTGGGCGCGGTTCGAGGTCCCATGCAAGCGCGTCGGGCGAGGCAGACAGACAACGAATCATGCGATTTTCACATGTTCATCGCGCTATCATGTGAAAACATCACATTGCAAGTGGGCAAGCACGCCCCACGACGACATCCAACAAGACGCAAAGACCGTCGAAAGCGGAGCGGCAGACGCAGTTCGATTCAACAAGGGGGCGACGACGATATTCATGCACTGGATCACCGCCACAGCAACCACCATGGCCGTCGTCACACTCACCGCCGGCTGCAGGTCAGCAGACCACACAGAACCCGCCGAGCACGTGCACTCCGGAAGGCTTACCCCAACAGAGGCGCAAACGCTTCTCCTCGAGGCGGACGACCTCCCCAAAGACTGGCGCCCGGAGGACAGCGCCGTGAAGCGCAGCTTCACATCACTCGACACCACAGGACTCTCCCCCGCCAGCTGCGCATCAGCCTGGGCAAGGCTTGACACCATCCAGCAACAGTGGGACGGCGCGCCTATTCAGGAGAAGACGACGTACCAGAACAGCGACGGTGCGCTCGTAACCCATTCCATCACCAACGACCCCAGCCTCGAGCCGGAGCAACTTCGCCACCCCCTCGATCAACTGCCGGAGGCCTGCGCCTCCTACCAAGTGACCAGGCCTGACGGATCCGCATACACGGGAGGCATCAAGGTCCTCGATCTCAGCAGGGACAACATCGGCCTAGCACAGACATGGGGCCAGCCCGACGGCACGCTGACCGATGTCTATTTCGCATACATCATTCGCCACACAACAGTAATCACCGTCCGAACCGACGGGAGCGTCAAGGACCCCACCGCCTTCTTGGAGATCGTCGAGGCCGCAACGAAGAAGGTCGACCAGGCTACCCAGACTTGACGAACATCGAGCCAGTTGCCCATCAGCGATGGGACCAACATGTCCCCGAAGGCCGCAGCAGCATGGAGGGTAGGCACACGCTCTCGTGACCCACCCGTGGCGAGCGCGACTTCTGCAGAAACTCCCCAGGCTCCACTCGTCAACACCTCCAACAGCAGACACGGAAAGCCTGGCCGGCAACACGTGCCCCGAGCGCCCCGGACGCCGGCGCATACGAGTCAACCCCGCGAGAGAGCTTCGACCCATGAGCGCGTGCCGATTGGCCGACCTCCCGCCGGCCATCCGCCGAAAGAGCAGTCAAGCCACTCGATGCGCGCGCAGGAACGACTCGAGGTCCTCCACGAGGTACACAATCTTTGACCCGACCTTGACGTACGCCGGCCCATCGCCCGCGCCACGCCATTTCTTGAGGGTTGCGCAAGCGATGCCCATGAACACCGCCGCATCTTCCGGCGTCAATGCCATTCGGTCATGCAGCGCCCGCACTGCCGGACCATGCGACGCTCGCGCCCCCGCCGATACCTCAGCATGTGGACCAGCGCGACCTCGGTCAACATTGCGCGGACTCGTCATCGCAGCATCCTTCGGTCGCGGGACTATCCAGACAGCCCCTTCGTCTCATGCAGAACTAACACTAGTTTACTTTGAACATGCGTTAATCACACTAGTTGGGCTACGCTCTGTTTGTGACCCGAGCAGCAACCAGCAAACTCGCCCCTGGCGAGGACAGCATCGATCGAGTGCACCCCATCCAACAGCCCGACGGCTCGTGGCGAATCCAGTGGACGATCGTTCTGCGTGATGGCCGTACCAAGAGGCCGAGCTCGTTCGGACCAACTGTCGGCGAAGCCCGTCGGCGCGCCAAAAGCAAGGCTAAGGAACTACTGCAGACCGGGGGTGGAGACTGGAAGCTGACTACTCCCCTCTCCGAGTACATCAACCAAGTGACCAAGCCTGCCCTGAAGAAGGCCGACCTCCGCCCGCTGACTAGAGCCAGCTATGACGCAGCCCTGGAGATGGTGCTCGGCAAGTGCGTCAAATGCTCTAGGCAAGGAAGACGCCACGAGTTCGGGCTCAAGTCATACACGATCGGGGCAGGAATTCGCCGTGCCCCACTGGAGAACCTGCTCGCAGAGGTCTCCGAGCGCCACGGGGTCGCGAAGGCCCGGCATTGTCGAACCATATTGAACGAGTACCTCATCCAGAAACTCGTCCGCGACGACCTGGTACCCGCGAACCCACTCGCCGGGATGCGCCTATCGACCGTCACCGGCAAGAAGAAGGCCACGCGGACACGAGGTGGCCGCGCCATCGACCGAAAGCAGTACAAGAGATTTCTCCGCTGGCTCCTAGCCCTGGAACCCGCCGACCTCATCATCATGAAGGGTCATGCCTGGCCGAAAGAGGTGCGGATCCAAAAGATTCGCAATGCCATCGACATGACCCTCCTCCAGATGACGACAGGGCTGCGACAAACCGAAGCCCGACGCCTCACCTGGCCCTTGATGCAGGTCAATGACCAAGGCGTCATCAGCTTCGACATCACCGAGGAAGTCGCCAAGACCGGCGACGCCCGAGTCGTTCTCGTACTCGATCAACGGGTGGCCAAGCGCTTCCTTGACCGTCAGCATGAGACCGAAGCAATCGGGTACGTCCTCGGTTCCCCCTCGGACCCCTCAAAGATGTGGGCTCGCAGCAATTGTGGCGCAGCGGTCCGCGAGCTTTACGAATTGGGCGCCAAGGAACTGGGCATCGACGTGATGCTTTCCGAGCGGTCCCACATGTGGCGCACAACGCTGCGAAGCTTCTACGAAGGGTACGTACCGCCGGCCGTGCTGAACTCCCAGTTCGGCCACTCCGAGAAGGTCGCCCAGAAGCACTACACCGACGTCCGCGACCTCAGGGGTCTCGCGGCCGCCGCCAAGCTTCCCAAGCCCTAGCCGAATCCGGGGATCAGGCTCGTGCGCTGCGAAACTACGCGCTGGACTACGCGCAAGCTCGGATACCTCAGGCACCCCTCAGAGCCCTACAGCGCCCCGAACCACTCATCCGATCTGACACCCACCAAGATCCCCCATGCCACGCTCCTATTGAGCCCAAGCACTCCAGCGAACGTGTCCGTGAGATGCAAAATGGCAGGTCAGCGGCACGAGGGTGCTGGTCTGACCTGCCATTTAAGCGTGCAGAATCCTCCGGCGTGGAACCGTCAGACGTTGAACCCGAGGGCGCGGAGCATCTCGCGTCCGTCGGGGGTGATCTTGTCCGGGCCCCACGGCGGCATCCAGACCCAGTTGATGTGGACGTCGTTGACCAGGCCCTCCAGGGCCGTGGCGGTCTGGTCCTGGATGACGTCGGTCAGCGGACACGCGGCCGAGGTCAGCGTCATGTCGATGACCACGTTGGAGTGATCCTCGATGTGCAGGCCGTAGATCAGACCCAGGTCGACGACGTTGATGCCGAGCTCGGGGTCGACGACGTCCTTCATCGCCTCCTCGACGTCCTCGATCTTCAGGCTCGCGCCCTCGACCGTGGACGTACGCATCCCCTGCCACTCCGGGGCCTCGTGACCGTGACCATGGCCGTGGCCCGAGTGATCGTGACCCGAGTGATCGTGACCCGAGTGATCGTGACCGGCGTGGTCGTGACCCGCGTGGTCGTGTGTGCTGTGGTCGGTCTCAGTCATCACTTCTCCTCGGCGTTAGCCAGCTCGTTGGTGGCCTGCGCTGTGGCGTCTTTCCAGGCCATCCACGACAGCAACGCGCACTTGATCCGGGCGGGGAACTTGGCGACGCCGGCGAAGGCGATGCCGTCCTCCAGAATGTCCTCGTCGGGCTCGACCTGGCCCTTGCCCTGCATCAGTCGCAGGAACTCCTCGTGGACGGCCATCGCCTCGTCCACGCTCTTGCCGACGACCAGGTCGTTGAGCACCGAGGCGGAGGCCTGCGAGATGGAGCAGCCGAGGGCGTCGTAGGAGATGTCCTCGATCTTGCCGCCGTCGACGTGCACGCGCAGGGTGATCTCGTCACCGCAGGTCGGGTTGACGTGGTGAACCTCGGCTTCGAAGGGGTCGCGAAGACCCTTCCCGTGCGGGTTCTTGTAGTGGTCCAGGATGATCTCCTGGTACATCGCTTCGAGGTTGGCGGCAGTCATCACTGGTCCAACTTGAAGAACGTGCGTACGTATTCCAACCCCTCGACCAGCGCGTCGATCTCGGCGGGCGTGGTGTAGAGGTAGGACGACATCCGGTTGGAGGCCTGCACGCCGAACCGCTGGTGGGCGGGCTTGGCGCAGTGGTGCCCGGCGCGGATGGCGACACCCTTGGAGTCGAGCACCTGGGCCACGTCGTGCGGGTGCACACCCTCGAGCTCGAAGGCGATCGCACCCCCACGCTGGGCGGCGTCGGCCGGGCCGAGCACGGTCACGCCGGGCACGCTCGCGAGACGCTCCAGCGCGTAGGCCGTGATCGCCTGCTCGTGGGCGTGGATGTTCTCCATACCCACGTGCATGAGGTATTCCAGCGCCGCGCCGAGACCGATGGCCTCGGCGATCGGCGGGGTGCCGGCCTCGAACTTGTGCGGGATCGGGGCGTACGTCGACTTCTCCATCGTCACCGTCGCGATCATCTCGCCACCGCCCAGGAACGGCGGCAGCGCCTCGAGGGCCGCACGCCGGCCCCACAGGACGCCGATGCCGGTCGGGCCGACCACTTTGTGGCCGGTGAAGACCAGGAAGTCGGGACGCTCCTCCTCCGCCATCGACGCCAGGTCGATCGGCAGTACCGGGGCGGCCTGGGCCGCGTCGACGACGACGAGCGCCCCGACCTCGTGGGCCTTCCGGGCGATCTGGGCGACCGGGTTGACGGTGCCGAGCATGTTGGAGACCCAGGTCAGCGCCACGATCTTGGTCGCAGGCGTGATCAGCTCGTCGATGTTCGACAGGTCCAGCTGGCCGTCATCGGTGAGCCCGAACCACTTCAACGTCGCACCCGAACGCTGCGTGGCCAGCTGCCACGGAACGATGTTGGAGTGGTGCTCCATCTCGGTGGTCACGACCACGTCGCCGGCAGTCAGCGGGACCGTGTTGGCGACCAGGTTGAGCGCCTCGGACGCGTTCTTGGTGAAGATCACCTCGTCACGCTCGGGCGCGCCGAGGAAGCGCGCGACGGTGTCGCGCGCCCCCTCGAACGCCTCGGTGGCCTCGGCACCCAGGTGGTGCATCGCCCGGGCGATGTTGGCGTTGTGCCGCTCCAGGTGGTCGACCATGGTGTCGATCACGATCTGCGGCTTGTGCGAGGTGTTGGCGCTGTCGAGGTAGACCAGCGGGGTCTCACCGCCGTCGAAGGTGCGCTCCAGGATCGGGAAGTCCTTGCGGACCAGATCCAGGTCGGGCAGCAGACCCTTCATGTCAGACCCCTGCCGTGACGTACTTCTCGTAGCCGTTGGCTTCCAGCTCCTCGGCGAGCTCGGGGCCACCCGACTCCGCGATCCGGCCGGCGACGAAGACGTGCACCTGGTCGGGCTTCACGTAGCGCAGGATGCGGGTGTAGTGGGTGATCAGCAGGACCGACTTGGCCTCGCGGGCGCGGAAGTCGTTGATACCCTCGGAGACAACCTTGAGCGCGTCGATGTCGAGGCCGGAGTCGATCTCGTCGAGCAGCGCGAAGGCCGGGTCGAGGATGTCGAGCTGGGCGATCTCGTGACGCTTCTTCTCACCGCCGGAGAAGCCCTCGTTCACCGAACGCTGGGAGAAGGACGGGTCCAGGTGCATCTTGTTCATCGCACCGTTGACGTCCTTGACCCACGTACGCAGCTTGGGGGCCTCGCCGTCCAGCGCCGTCTTCGCGGTGCGCAGGAAGTTGGCGACGCTCACGCCGGGGACCTCGACCGGGTACTGCATCGCGAGGAAGAGGCCTGCCTTGGCCCGCTCGTCGACCGACATCTCCAGCACGTCCTCACCGTCGAGGGTGACGGTGCCGCCGGTGATCGTGTACTTCGGGTGGCCGGCGATCGAGTAGGCAAGGGTCGACTTGCCCGAGCCGTTGGGGCCCATGATCGCGTGGGTCTCGCCGGAGTTGATGGTCAGCGTGACGCCCTTGAGGATCTCCTTGGGACCGTCCTCGGTCTCGACCGAGACCTGCAGGTCCTTGATCTCCAGCGTGCTCATACGATGTCCTTCTTGATCGGGGTGTTGCCAATAAAGTTCTGGATAGTCTTGGCGAGCTCGGCCTCGACCGTGCCGGTCAGCTTCTCCTCGAGCTCGGGGACGCCGATCTGGCGGATCAGGTCGTTGAAGAAGCCGTGCACGACCAGGCGCTTGGCCTCGGTCTCGGAGATGCCGCGGCTCTGCAGGTAGAAGAGCTGCTCGTCGTCGAAACGGCCGATCGCCGACGCGTGACCCGCGCCCTCGATCTCGCCGGTCTCGATCTCCAGGTTGGGCACGGAGTCGGCCCAGGCACCGTCGGTCAGGATGAGGTTGCGGTTCTCCTCGTAGGTCTCGATGCCCTCGGCCTCCTTGCGGATCAGCACGTTGCCGATCCAGACCGCGTGGGCCTTCTCGCCCTGCAGCGCGCCCTTGTAGACCACGTTCGACTTGGTCTTCGGAGCGGTGTGGTCGACGAAGAGACGGTGCTCGATGTGCTGGCCCGCGTCGGCGAAGTAGAGGCCGAGCGACTCCACGGAGCCGCCGGGGCCGGCGTACTCCGCCGAGAAGTCGTGGCGCACGACGTCGCCGCCGAAGCTCACCGAGACGTGCTTGAGGTTGGCGTCGCGGCCGACCTTGGCGTGCTGGGTGGAGAGGTGGACGGCGTCGTCGGCCCAGTCCTGGACCGAGACGACGGTGAGGTCGGCGCCGTCCTCGACGACGATCTCGATGTTGTCGGCGACGACGGCGGAGCCCTCGAAGACCAACACGACGGTCGCCTTGGCGAACTTCTCCGCCACGATCACCGCGTGGCCGGCGCCGGCCGTCTCCGAGCCGGTGCCGTGGTGACGGATCACGGTCGCACCCTCGATGACGGTGTCGGTCGGGATCCGCACGACGGTCGCGCCGGTGCTGGCCGCCCAGGCCCGCGCCGAGACGCGGTCGGTCGGGACCAGACCCGAGGAGCCGCGTACGGCATCGTCGGCCGCCACGGTCTCGACGGTCACGCCGGCGGCCGCCTCGACCTCCACCTTGGTCGCACCGTCGGCGAACGGGGCGTCGTCGTGGATGTCGTGGAGACGCTTGAGCGGGGTGAACCGCCAGATCTCCTCGCGACCCTTCGGCACCGCGTGGGCCTCGACGTCGAACGATCCCTCCGGGTGGAGGTGGCTCTCGACCTTGTTCATCTCGAGAGCGTCAGCTACTGCCGTCATCAGCCGACGGCTCCTTCCATCTGCAGTTCGATCAGGCGGTTGAGCTCGAGGGCGTACTCCATCGGGAGCTCCTTGGCGATCGGCTCGACGAAGCCGCGCACGATCATCGCCATCGCCTCGTCCTCGGCCATGCCGCGGGACATCAGGTAGAACAGCTGGTCGTCGGAGACCTTCGAGACCGACGCCTCGTGGCCCATCGACACGTCGTCCTCGCGGATGTCGACGTAGGGGTAGGTGTCGGAGCGCGAGATCTGGTCGACCAGAAGCGCGTCGCACAGCACGTTGGACTTGGAGCCGTGGGCGCCCTCGTTGACCTGGATCAGGCCACGGTAGGACGTGCGGCCACCACCACGGGCCACCGACTTCGAGAGGATGCTCGAGGAGGTGTTGGGGGCGGCGTGCACCATCTTGGCGCCCGCGTCCTGGTGCTGGCCCTCGCCGGCGAAGGCGATCGAGAGGGTCTCGCCCTTGGCGTGCTCACCCATCAGGTAGACCGCCGGGTACTTCATGGTCACCTTGGAGCCGATGTTGCCGTCGACCCACTCCATGGTCGCGCCCTCCTCGCAGACGGCGCGCTTGGTGACCAGGTTGTAGACGTTGTTGGACCAGTTCTGGATGGTCGTGTAGCGAACGCGGGCGTTCTTCTTCACGATGATCTCGACGACCGCGGAGTGCAGCGAGTCGGACTGGTAGATCGGGGCGGTGCAGCCCTCGACGTAGTGAACGTAGGAGCCCTCGTCGGCGATGATCAGGGTGCGCTCGAACTGGCCCATGTTCTCGGTGTTGATCCGGAAGTAGGCCTGCAGCGGGATGTCGACGTGGACACCCTTCGGCACGTAGATGAAGGAGCCACCCGACCACACGGCCGTGTTCAGCGCGGCGAACTTGTTGTCGCCGACCGGGATCACCGTGCCGAAGTACTCCTGGAAGATCTCCGGGTGCTCCTTGAGCGCGGTGTCGGTGTCGAGGAAGAGCACGCCCTGCTGCTCCAGGTCCTCACGGATCTGGTGGTAGACGACCTCGGACTCGTACTGCGCGGCGACACCGGCGACCAGGCGCTGCTTCTCCGCCTCCGGGATGCCGAGCTTGTCGTAGGTGTTCTTGATGTCCTCGGGCAGGTCCTCCCAGCTGGTGGCCTGCTTCTCGGTGGACCGCACGAAGTACTTGATGTTGTCGAAGTCGATGTCCGAGAGGTTCGAGCCCCACGTGGGCATCGGCTTGCGGCCGAAGAGCTTGAGACCCTTCAGGCGCAGGTCGAGCATCCACTGCGGCTCCGACTTCTTGCCGGAGATGTCGCGCACGACGGCGTCGTTGAGACCACGCTGCGCGGCGGCACCGGCGACGTCGGGGTCGGCCCAGCCGAACTCGTACTTCCCGATGCCCTTCAGCTCGGGGTTGAGCTCCTCGATGGAGGTCATGTCGTGACCTGCTCCTTCTTCTTCGAAACTTCACCGGACCCGGAGGACCCGGGAGGGATGTGCGTCGTGCAGACACCGTCACCGTGAGCGATGGTGGCCAAGCGTTGTACGTGGGTGCCGAGCAGCTTCGCGATCGCGTCCGTCTCCGCCTCGCAGAGCTCGGGGAACTCCTGGGCGACGTGGGCGACCGGGCAGTGCTGCTGACACAGCTGCTCACCCGCGTCATGGCCGTTGATCAACGGCAGCTCCCTGACGGAAGCCGCGTAGCCGTTGGCCGTGAACACGTTCGCGAGCACCTGCGCGGGGCTGAGGTCCGTCTCGCCTGCGGCGATCCGATCCAGTCCCTCCTTGATGAACGCCGCGCGGCGCTCCGCGAATTCCCGCACCGCCTCCTCACCGGCCACCTCGGAGAGGAACCGGAGCGCCTCGACGGCCAGGTCGTCGTACTTCTTCTCGAAGCCGTCCCGACCCTGGTCCGTGAGCGCGAAGAGCTTGGCCGGGCGGCCCCGCCCGCGCGTGGACGCGGTGCGCGGCTGACGCTGCTCCACCGCCTCCTCCTCGGCCAGGGCGTCCAGGTGGCGCCTGACCGCGGCCGGGGTGAGGTCGAGCCTCTTGGCCAGCGTCGCAGCCGTCTGCGGACCGTCGACGAGCAGCGACCGAGCGACCCGCTGGCGGGTGCTCTCCTCGCTGGTCTCTGCGGGCTGCAGAGTGGTCTCGTCGAATTTCACAACACCATTGTGACGTTATTCCCCCAAGCGATTCAACGAAGGCAACCCTTACCTGCCCACAAGGCGGCGAGAACGTGTCGTACGTCACGACCACGGCCGCTCGGCAGCGAATCGCCGATCAGCCCGTGGGCATCCCGTCCAGGGTCGGGGAGACGAGGGCCGCGACGCCGACGTAGACGGCATCGGGCGGCAGCCAGCGGGTGCCGCGGTCGGAGCGCAGGACCGCGCGGCCGCGTTCGAGGTCGAAGATGCCGACCCGGATACGGCCGCCGGAGCGCACGACCGCCACCTCACCGCGCTTGGGCCGGCGGGGGTTGATCACCAGGTCGGACCCGGGCGGCAGGCCGCGGGAGGTGAGGTGGGCGCCGACAAGACGGTGGATCTGCGGTCCGATGTCCGGCGGAGGTGCGGGTGATCGCTTCGCGGGCACTGACACCGCGTCAGGAGCGATGTCGAACGGCAGCGGCACGTCGCACCGAGATGCACCGCCAGTCGATCTCATGTTCGAAAGCGTACCGGTCGGCGGCGGCGCACGGAACCACTCGAGCGCCGGTCGTAGAGACTGTGGCCCATGACCATCAACGACCCCACCGACTGGGAGACCGCCTACGTCCGTGGCACGACCGGCTGGGACCTCGGCGCTCCCCTGGCCTACATCGAGGAGGACACGGCGCTGCTCGGCGAGCCCGGCACCGCCTTCGCTCCCGGCGCCGGCCGAGGGCACGATGCCGCGGGGTTGGCGGCTGCCGGATGGCGAACGACGGTCGTCGACCTCTCACCCACGGCGGCCGCCCACGCGGCGAAGCACTACCCGGACCTCACCTACGTGGTCGGCGATGCACTCGACGTCGACATCGTCCTGGACGCGACCGGCGGGCCGGTCGACCTGATGTGGGACCACACCTTCTTCTGCGCGCTGCCGCCCGCCTGGCGCGGCCGCGTCGGCGACCTGGCCCGCGCGGTCGTACGCCCGGGCGGGCGGGTCGCGTCGGGGATCTTCCCCATCGACCGTCCGAGCGAGGAGGCCGGCCCGCCGTGGACGTACGTCCCCGAGGACATGACCCGCGCCCTCGGCCCCGACTTCGACCTGGTCCACCTCTCCGAGCCGCGCCGGCTGAACTCGCGCCTGCCGTGGAGCCATCGCCTGGGGATCTGGGAGCGTTCCCGAGGGTTGTGAAGCTGAGCGTGACCGATAGACCACTCTCAGCTTCACGACCTCAGGCCAGACGCGCCGGGAAGCCGCCGGTGGCGACCGGACCCCAGCGCTTCGGGGTGATCCGAAGGAGGGACTTGCCCTGGTCGACCATCGCCTGGCGGTACTCGTCCCAGTCGGAGTGTTCACCGGAGATGTTGCGGAAGTAGGTGACGAACGCGTCCAGCGCCGCCTCGCCCGCGGTGGCGTCGAGGACCTCGGCCTCGCCGTCGACCTGGACCCAGGCGCCGTTCCACTCATCGGAGAGGACCATGACGCTGACCCGCGGCCGGATGCGGGCGTTGCGGGTCTTGGCCCGCTCGGGGTAGGTCGTGATGACGATCCGGCCGTCGTCGTCGACGCCGCCGGTGACCGGCGAGAGCTGCGGGGACCCGTCGGCCCGGCTGGTCACCAGGATCATCTGGTGGCGGGGGCGTACGAACTCCAGCAGCCCCTCGAGATCAACGGTCGTGTTCGTCGCGATCGTGCGTGCCATGGTCCCCAGCCTGCCAGGTGAACCCGTCCGGGTCGGTGAAGGCCTCGCTGCCACCGCCCAGGACGATCCCGTACGCAGCCTCCGGGTCGAGCGCGACACCGGTCTCCTTCTCCAGCGCGTGCCGGGGGTAGATCGCGAGCTGGACGGCCCCGGGAGCGGCCTCGAACTCGGCGTACTTGCCGCCGAAGCTCCGCTTCACGCCGAGACCGCGTTCGGCGTAGAACCGCTTGCTCGCCTTGACGTCGGCGACGCCGAGGAGCAGGACGATGTCGTCGATCTCCCGGGTGGCGGGGCCGCGGTCCTTCTTGGCGGAGGTCGCGACCTTCCAGATCGAGCCGTCGGGCGCCTGGACGATGCCGCCGTAGCCCCAGAACGACTTCTCGACCGGCTTGAGCGAGGTGGCGCCGGCGGCGAGCGCCGAGTCGACGAGGCTGTCGACCGTCGAGGGCTGGCCGACGACCAGCGAGACCGTGAACGGCCGGCCCGCACCGGTGCCCGGGCCCTGGCGTACGGAGATCTGGTCGGTGAGCCCGAAGGCCTTCTCGTAGAACGCGCGGGCGTCCGTGGTGTCGGTGGCGTCGAGGGTGATGGTCTGAAGAGTGAACATGTCTTGACCCTAGGAATCCCGGGGCCGCCGGGGCTTCTCGATTCCTGACCGGCTTTGCTGTTGCTCTTCTGAGCAGAAATTGTTTCTGAGACACCGCGTCATGGCCCCGGGGGCATCGCGTCTCATCCCCGCGTTGGCCGTCCTTCGGTGGGAGTTGGGCGGCCAACGTCCTTACAGACAGCTAAGAATCCACAGGATCACCGCTACGCGATTGGGCCCCTGGCGTGCGCCTTCTTAGACTGCCGCCGTGGAATCTTCCGTCGCCAGGCCTGCTGTCGAGGTACGCGACCTGCGCATGACCTACGGCGACAAGACGGCCGTCGACGGACTCACGCTGAGCGTCGCGGAGGGCTCGATCACGGCCGTGCTCGGCCCGAACGGGGCCGGGAAGACGACCACCCTGGAGACGTGCGAGGGCTATCGCAAGCCCCAGCAGGGCACGGTGCGCGTGCTCGGGCTCGACCCGATCGCCGACCGCAAGCAGCTGCTCCCCCGGATCGGCGTGATGCTGCAGGGGCAGGGCGCCTGGAGCGGCGTACGCGCCATGGAGATGCTCAAGCACATCGCCCGGCTGCACGCTCATCCGCTCGACGTCGACTACCTGGCGGAGCGGCTGGGTCTGGGCGAGTGCGGTCGCACCCCCTACCGGCGGCTCTCCGGCGGGCAGCAGCAGCGGCTCGGCCTGGCGATGGCGCTGGTGGGCCGCCCCGAGCTCGTGTTCGTGGACGAGCCGACCGCCGGGATGGATCCGCAGGGGCGGCGTACGACCTGGGAGCTGCTGCGCGAGCTGCGCGCGGACGGCGTGACCGTCGTGCTGACCACCCACTACCTGGAGGAGGCCGAGGAGCTGGCCGACCAGGTGCACATCATCGACCGCGGCCGGATGATCGCCTCCGGCACGCCGCTGGAGCTGACCCGTGGCGGCGCGACCGCGACCGTACGGCTGGTCGTGACCAAGCCGTTCCCGCCCGGTGCCCGCGAGTCCCTGCGCAAGGCGCTCGGCGAGGACACCGAGGTCACCCTGCTGGACGAGCGCTCGATGCGGGTCACCGGCAAGGCCGACCCGACCACGCTCGCCAAGGTCAGCCGCTGGTGCGAGGAGAACGACGTCCTCCCGGAGTCGCTGACGCTGGGCCGCCGGAGCCTCGAGGACGTCTTCCTCGATCTCACCGGAGGGCTCCTCACGGAGGGGGTCGAGCATGTCTGAGGTGGCCACGGGGACCTTCACCCCCAAGCCCGGCGGCGCCCCGATCACCCGGCAGGTGGTCGCCCAGGCGCTGATGGAGGCCAAGCTGATGCTCCGCAACGGCGAGCAGCTCCTCCTGGCCGTGGTGATCCCGGTGATGGTGCTCATCGGCGGCGTCACCGCCGGCAACGCGATCGACCTCGACCTCGGCACCGACCGGCCTCTGGTCGACCTCCTCACCCCCGGCGTCCTGGCGCTGGCGATCATGTCGACCTCCTTCACGAGCCTTGCGATCGCGACCGGGTTCGAGCGGCGCTACGGCGTGATCAAGCGGCTCGGCGCCTCCCCGCTCCCCCGGACCGGCCTGCTCGCCGGGAAGGTGCTCGCGCTGGGCTGCGTCCAGCTCGTGCAGCTGTTCATCATCGGTGGCGTCGGCCAGATCCTCGGCTGGACCCCGGCTGCCGGCTTCGGCACCGTCCTCGCCTTCTTCCTGGCGATCGCGACGGGCACCCTGGCCTTCGCCGCTCTCGGGCTCTTCGTCGCCGGTGTCCTGCGCGCGGAGGCGACCCTGGCCGCGGCCAACCTCATCTACCTGCTCCTCCTCGCCGGCGGCGCCGTGGTGCTGCCGCTGACTGCTTACGGCGCCTACGGGGACGTCGCTCGCTGGCTGCCCTCGGGCGCGCTGGGAGAGGCGGTACGCACCGCCTTCCTCGACGGCGCCCCGGCCTGGCGGGACCTCGGCGTACTCCTGATCTGGGCCCTTCTCGGCTCCACCCTCACAGCTAGGACCTTCAAGTGGGAATGACATCCACCGAACCCGCCACCGGCCCGGCTCCCTCGGCCAAGGACAAGGTCCTCGCCTGGCTCCGCACCCACGCGTTCGGTCTGGCCATCGCCAACCTGGTCGCCAACATCGGGATCGTCGTGACCGGCGCGGTGGTCCGGCTGACCGGCTCCGGGCTCGGCTGTCCGACCTGGCCCAAGTGCACCGAGGAGTCCTACGTGGCTCACGAGGCGCTCGGGATCAACGGGGTCATCGAGTTCGGCAACCGCCTGCTGACCTACGTCCTGGCTGCCATCGCCATCACCGTCGTCATCGCCGTCTGGAACCGGCGCGGGGTCATCCGAAACCTGGCGATCATCATCGCCTGCGGCGTACCGCTCCAAGGGGTCATCGGCGGCATCACGGTGCTCACCGAGCTCAACCCCTACGTCGTCGCGCTCCACCTGCTCGCCTCGATGGCGATGGTCGGCCTGTGCGTCTGGCTCCTCGACGAGCTCCGCTCGCCCGAGCGCGAGGCCGCGCCCCGCAGCGTCCGCACCGCCGCGCTCGTCACCTTCGTCGTCGGCTGGCTCTCGCTCTGGCTCGGCACCGTCGTGACCGGCTCCGGCCCTCACTCCGGAGACCTCGAGTCCCGGCGTACCGGCCTCGACCCGGCGATGATGTCCCACATCCACGCCTACGCCGTCTACGTGCTCATCGCGGCGACCCTGGTGACGCTGTGGCTCGGCCGCAAGCACGCGTACGTCCGTCAGGTCACGATCGTGCTGCTGGTCATCGAGCTCGCCCAGGGCCTGATCGGCTGGGTGCAGTACCTCACCGACCTCCCGGTCGTCCTGGTCGGCTTCCACATGCTCGGCGCCGCCCTGATCTCCGCCGGCCTCGCCCGCGTCGTCTGCTCCGTCCGCGCCCACGCCTGAACCTCGCAGTCCTCAGCGCCCAGCGCTGAAGCGCTCCTCGTCTGGACGCAGCGCAGTGAGGAGCGCCAGCGACGAACGGAGCGGAGGAAGACGAGGATCAAGCGCAAGCGCTGCGCGAACTGCGAAGCAATCGCAATCAGAACAGCGGGTCGACCGCGAGGGCTACGAAGAGCAGGCTCAGGTAGAGGTTGCTCGAGTGGAAGAGCTGCATCGGGCGGATCTTGGTGAGGTCCTCGGTGCCCTTGGCCCGCGCGTGCAGCTGGTGGGCCTGGACGAGGAAGACGGCGCCGAGGGCGATGGCGGCAACCGGGTAGAGCCAGCCGGTGGAGGCCATCGGCCACATCAGCAGCGAGGTGGCGACCATGACCCAGGAGTAGGCCACGATCTGGCCGCCGACGTGGCGGGCGGACTTGACCACCGGCAGCATCGGGACGTCGACCTGCGCGTAGTCCTCGCGGTAGCGCAGCGCCAGCGCCCAGGTGTGCGGCGGGGTCCAGAAGAAGACGACCATGAACAGGATCAGCGGCTCCCAGGAGACCTGGTTGGTGACCGCGGTCCAGCCGATCAGGGTCGGGAAGCAGCCGGCGATGCCGCCCCAGACGATGTTCTGGGTGGTGCGCCGCTTGAGCAGCATCGTGTAGACGAAGACGTAGAACGCGTTGGCGGCCAGCGACAGGCCCGCGGAGAGCCAGTTGACGAAGAATCCGAGCACCAGCACCGAGAGCACGGCCAGCACCGAGCCGAAGATCAGGGCGGCACGCGGGGTGACCACGTGGCGCGGCAGGGCCCGGCGTCGCGTACGCCTCATCTGCTCGTCGATGTCGCGGTCGTACACGCAGTTGAAGACCGAGGCCGATCCGGCCGAGAAGATCCCGCCGACGACGGTGGCGGCGACGAGGCCGACGCCCGGGACGCCCTGCGCGGCGAAGAACATCACCGGCACGGTGGTCAGCAGCAGCAGCTCGATCACGCGGGGCTTCGTCAGGGAGACGTACGCCGAGATGACATCGCGCATTGACGCGCGGTCGCTACGCTGGTCGAGGTCGGGGACCGGCTGTTCGACGTGCGTCACTGAGAAGATCCTTCTCGATCGGGTTGAGGCGTCACATGCGGCTCATACAAGCAGTTCACAGCATGCGGCTCGCAGTCTAACCCGGGGCGTGAGTAGGCTCGGATTCGGCAGCCCCCCACGGCCAGCCCAAGAACCTCCCATGTGGAATCCACCGATTTGAAAAGGCACCTCGTGAGCACCAAACCTGTACTCGAGTGGACCGATCTGGACAGCAAGGCCGTGGACACCGTCCGCGTTCTCGCCATGGACTCCGTGCAGAAGGTCGGCAACGGCCACCCTGGCACCGCGATGAGCCTGGCGCCGGCGGCGTACCTGCTCTTCCAGAAGGTGATGAAGCACAACCCCGCCGACACCGACTGGCTCGGCCGTGACCGGTTCGTGCTCTCCGTCGGCCACTCGAGCGTGACCCTCTACATCCAGCTCTACCTCGGCGGCTTCGGCCTCGAGCTCGGCGACCTGGAGAGCCTGCGCACCTGGGGCTCGCTGACCCCGGGTCACCCCGAGCGCGGCCACACCCGCGGCGTGGAGGTGACCACCGGCCCGCTCGGCCAGGGTGTCGCCAACGCCGTCGGCATCGCGATGGCCCAGCGCCGGCTGCGCGGCCTGCTCGACCCGGACACCCCGGTCGACCAGCCGAGCCCGTTCGACCACAAGACCTACGTCCTGGCCGGTGACGGCGACCTGCAGGAGGGCGTCAGCGGCGAGGCCAGCTCGATCGCCGGCACGCAGAAGCTCGGCAACCTCACGATGATCTACGACGCCAACCGGATCTCGATCGAGGGTGACACCAACGTCGCGTTCACCGAGGACGTCGCCGCCCGCTACCGCGCCTACGGCTGGCACGTCCAGGAGGTCGACTGGACCCACGACGGCACCGGCTACACCGAGGACGTGCCGGCGCTCTTCGACGCGATCAACGCCGCTGCCGAGGTCACCGACCAGCCGTCGCTGATCGTGCTGCGTACGATCATCGCCTGGCCGGCCCCCAACGCGCAGAACACCGAGGCCGCGCACGGCTCGGCGCTCGGCGTCGAGGAGGTCGCCGCGACCAAGAAGGTGCTGGGCTTCGACCCGGCCAAGTCCTTCGACGTCGACCCCGAGGTGCTCGCCCACACCCGCAAGCTCATCGAGCGCGGCGAGAAGGCCGAGGAGGCCTGGCGTGCCGAGGAGGCCGCCTGGGCCGAGGCCAACCCGGAGCGCGCGAAGCTGCTCGAGCGGATGCAGGCCGGGGAGCTCCCCGACGGCATCGCCGACGCGCTGCCGTTCTTCGAGGCCGACGCCAAGGGCATCGCCACCCGTGCCGCCTCCGGCAAGGTGATCAACGCCCTCGCCCCGGTGCTGCCCGAGCTGTGGGGCGGCTCGGCCGACCTCGCCGGCTCCAACAACACCACGATCTCCGGTGCGCCGAGCTTCGTGCCCGAGGACCGCTCGACCCACGAGTGGAAGGGCGACCCCTACGCCGGCCGCGTGCTCCACTTCGGCATCCGCGAGCACGCCATGGGCGCGATCCTCAACGGCATCGTTGCCCACTCGCCCACCAAGGCCTTCGGCGGCACGTTCTTCCAGTTCTCCGACTACATGCGCGGCGCCGTACGCGTCGGGGCGCTGTCCAAGCTGCCGGTGATCCACGTCTGGACCCACGACTCCGTCGGCCTGGGTGAGGACGGCCCGACCCACCAGCCGGTCGAGCACCTCGCCGCGGTCCGGGCCATCCCGGGCCTCGACGTGGTCCGGCCCGCCGACGCCAACGAGACCGCCGCCGCGTGGCTCGAGGTGCTCAAGCACCACGACCGCCCCTCGGCGCTCATCCTGACCCGTCAGGCGCTGCCGACGTTCCCGCGCGGGGTCGACGGCTACGCGACCACGGAGGGTGTGGCGAAGGGTGGCTACGTACTCCTCGACTCCCCCACCGGGACCGTCGACGTCGTGCTGCTCGGCACCGGCTCCGAGGTGCAGTACGCCGTCGCCGCCCGCGAGGAGCTGGCGAAGGAGGGCATCGGCGCCCGCGTGGTCTCGCTGCCCTGCCTGGAGTGGTTCGACGCCCAGGACCAGGACTACCGCGACTCGGTGATCCCGCCCAACGTCAAGGCGCGCGTCAGCGTCGAGGCGGGCGTGAAGCAGGGCTGGCGGGAGTACGTCGGCGACGCCGGCCGGATCGTCTCGCTGGAGCACTTCGGTGCCTCGGCGTCCGGGGCGCTGCTGTTCAAGGAGTACGGCTTCACCCCCGAGGCGGTCGTCACGGCCGCCAAGGAGAGCCTCGCCGCCATCAACAAGGGAGCATGAAATATGTCTGACCGTCTCAAGGCGCTGGCCGAGGCCGGCGTATCCATCTGGCTCGACGACCTCTCCCGCGAGCGGATCGAGACCGGCAACCTCGCCGAGCTCGTCAAGGAGAAGTCCGTCGTCGGGGTGACCACCAACCCGACCATCTTCGCCGCCGCGATCGCCAACGGCGAGCGCTACGACGAGCAGCTCCGCTCGCTCGTGGCCGAGGGCAAGAACGTCGACGAGATCATCTTCGGCCTCACCACCCGGGACGTACGCAACGCCTGCGACATCCTCGCCCCGGTCGCCGAGGCGACCAAGGACGACGGCCGGGTCTCGATCGAGGTCGAGCCGACCCTGGCCAACGACACCGACGCGACGATCGCCTCCGCCAAGGCGCTGTGGGCCGAGGTCGACCGCCCCAACGCGCTGATCAAGATCCCGGCGACCCTCGAGGGCCTGCCGGCGATCACCGCCGCGATCGCCGAGGGCATCTCGGTCAACGTGACCCTGATCTTCTCGGTCGAGCGCTACCGCGCGGTGATGGACGCCTACCTGACCGGTCTGGAGCAGGCCAAGGCCGCCGGCAAGGACTTGTCCGCGATCCGCAGCGTCGCCTCGTTCTTCGTCTCCCGCGTGGACACCGAGATCGACAAGCGGCTCGAGGCCATCGGCACGCCCGAGGCCAGCGCGCTGCTGGGCAAGGCCGCGGTGGCCAACGCCATCGCTGCGTACGCCGCCTTCGAGGAGGTGCACCAGAGCGAGCGCTGGACCGCGCTGGCCGGCGCGGGCGCCAACGCCCAGCGGCCGCTGTGGGCCTCGACCGGCGTCAAGAACCCGGCCTACCCCGACACCCTCTACGTCACCGACCTGGTCGTCGCCGACACCGTCAACACCATGCCGGAGAAGACCATGGAGGCCTTCGCCGACCACGGTGAGGTCAAGGGCGACGTCGTCACCGGCAAGGGCGCCGAGGCCGCCGCCGTCTTCGAGTCGCTGCGCTCGGTCGGGGTCGACCTCGACGACGTCTTCGAGGTGCTGGAGACCGAGGGCGTGGACAAGTTCAAGGCCTCCTGGGTCGAGCTCGTCGACACCGTCAAGGGCCAGATCGAGGCGGTCAAGTAGTGAGCGGGGGCCCGGTCGACGCGACCACGACAGACGCTTGGAAGGCACTCACCGAGCGACGGGACGGCCTTGAGCCCGACCTGCGCTCGTGGTTCGCCGATGATCCCGGCCGGGCCTCACGCTTCACCTTCGAGGCGGCCGATCTCCACGTCGACCTCTCCAAGAACCTCCTCACCGACGAGCTCCTGGCCGAGCTGCTGGCGCTCGCCGAGCAGGTCGGCCTGGAGGCGCGGCGTGACGCGATGCTCGCCGGCGAGCACATCAACGTCACCGAGGACCGCGCGGTGCTCCACACCGCGCTGCGTCTTCCCGCCGACGCGTCCCTCGTCGTCGACGGCACCGACGTCGTGCCCGCGGTCCACGAGACGCTGAAGAAGGTCTACGCCTTCGCCGACCGGGTCCGGTCCGGGGAGTGGAAGGGCGTCACCGGCGAGCGGATCCGCGCGGTCGTCAACATCGGCATCGGCGGTTCCGACCTGGGGCCGGTGATGGCGTACGAGGCGCTGGAGCCGTTCCGCCACCCGGAGATCGAGTGCCGGTTCATCTCCAACATCGACCCCACCGACGCCGGCATGACGCTCAAGGGGCTCGACCCGGCGACGACGCTGTTCATCGTCTCCTCGAAGACCTTCTCGACACTGGAGACGCTGACCAACGCCCGCCTGGCGCGCTCCTGGCTGCTCGATGCGCTGGGCGACGACGTGGACGCCGCCGACGCGGTGAAGAAGCACTTCGTGGCCGTCTCCACCGCGCTGGACAAGGTCGCCAACTTCGGGATCGACCCGGAGAACGCCTTCGGCTTCTGGGACTGGGTCGGCGGCCGCTACTCCGTCGACTCCGCCATCGGCACCTCCCTGGCGATCGCCATCGGGCCGGAGGCCTTCACCGAGTTCCTCGGCGGCTTCCACGCGATCGACGAGCACTTCCGCACCACGCCGCTCGACCGGAACGTGCCGGCGCTGATGGGTCTCCTGAACGTCTGGTACGTCAACTTCTTCGACGCTCAGACCCACGCCGTGCTGCCCTACTCCCAGCTGCTGCACCGGTTCCCTGCGTACCTGCAGCAGCTGACGATGGAGTCCAACGGCAAGTCGGTGCGCTGGGATGGCACCGCGGTGACCTCGGCGACCGGCGAGGTCTTCTGGGGCGAGCCCGGCACCAACGGCCAGCACGCGTTCTACCAGCTGATCCACCAGGGCACCCGGGTCATCCCGGCCGACTTCATCGCGTTCGCCAACCCCGCCTATCCCCTCGCGGACGGCGACATCGACGTGCACGAGCTGTTCCTGGCCAACTTCTTCGCCCAGACCCAGGCACTGGCCTTCGGCAAGACCGCCGAGCAGGTGCGCGCCGAGGGCACCGCGGAGAACATCGTCAACGCGCGGGTCTTCTCCGGCAACCGGCCGACCACGTCGATCATGGCTCCGTCGCTGACCCCCGGTGTGCTGGGTCAGCTGATCGCCCTCTACGAGCACATCACCTTCACCCAGGGTGTGGTGTGGGGCATCGACTCCTTCGACCAGTGGGGCGTCGAGCTCGGCAAGCAGCTCGCCCTGCAGATCAGCCCGGCCGTCTCCGGCGACGCGAAGACCGCCGAGCAGCAGGACACCTCCACCCAGTCCCTCATCGCCTACTACAGAGAGAAGCGAGCGTGACGACCCGCGACGGTCATCCCGAGTCACTCATCGAGGTCCACGACACCGCCGAGGCGCTGGCTTCGGCGGTGGCCGGGGAGTTCCTCAGTCGCCTGGCCGACCTGCAGGCCGCAGGCGACGTACCCACCATCGGCCTCACCGGCGGCACGATCGCCGAGGCCATCCACCGTGAGATCGCCCGCCTGGCGCCCGAGTCGGGCGTCGACTGGGGTGCGGTCGAGTTCTTCTTCGGCGACGAGCGCTACGTCGCCTCCGACTCCCCCGACCGCAACGCGGGCCAGGCCCGCGCCGCGTTCCTGACCGAGGTCGGCGTCCCGGACCACCGCATCCACGAGATGCCCGCCACCGACTCCGGTCTGAGCGTCGACGAGGCTGCGGCGCAGTTCTCCGAGGACGTACGCAGCCACGGCTCGGGCGGCTTCGACATCCTGATGCTCGGCGTCGGCCCCGACGGCCACATCGCCTCCCTCTTCCCCGGGTTCCCGCAGCTCGAGGCGAAGGACGCGATCGCCGTCGGCGTGACCGGCTCCCCCAAGCCCCCGCCCGAGCGCATCACCTTCACCTTCGAGGCCCTGCGACGGTCCTCGACCGTGTGGTTCCTGGTCAGCGGCGAAGGCAAGGCCGAGGCGGTCGCCAAGGCCCACGCCGGCGCCCCGATCAGCGAGATCCCCGCCACCGGCGTCATCGGCACCAACGAGACGACCTGGTTCCTGGACCGCGCGGCCGCGTCCAAGCTCTGACCCCCTCCCGACTCGGCGCGACTGTCCCACCCAGGAGCGCCGAGTCGGCGCAAATGTCTCGGGAACTCCGTTACCCAGGTTGCTAACGGCAGGTAAATCTTTCCCGCAGCGGGTTCCCCGGCCACCTGGCGACTGCCACCATCCGAGCATGTCCTTCAGCGCCTCTCGGCGGCTGCGCCTCACCCTGGCCAGCCTCGTTGCCCTCGCCCTGGCGAGCTTCATGGCGGTCGTCATCACGACCGCCCCGGCCCAGGCGGCCACGATCACCGTATCCACGGCGATCGCCACCCAGAACGGCTCGACGGCCACGGTGCGCGGCTACGTCGTCGGCCAGCCCACCGCGACCAACACCGTCGTGACCAGCAACTACCCCAGCGACTACGCCCTCGCGATCGCCGACTCGGCCGCGGAGACCAGCACGTCGAGGATGCTCTACGTGCAGATCCCCGACGCCTTCCGCAGCTCGTGGGGCCTTCGGTCCAACCCGAGCCTGAAGGGGCGCCAGATCGACGTGACCGGCACTCTGACGGCCTATTTCTCCCACCCCGGGCACAAGAACGCCACCGCGTTCGCGTTCGCCGGCTCCACGCCGACCCCGACCCCCACCCCGACCACCAGCCCCACGCCGGACCCGAACATCCCGGCGGGCTACTACGACTCCGCCGCAGGCCTGTCCGGCTCGGCGCTGAAGTCGGCGCTGCACAACATCATCGACGGCCACACCACGATGTCCTACAGCGCGGTGTGGGAGGCGTTGAAGGTGCTCGACCAGGACCCGAACAACTCCGCGAACGTCATCGAGTTCTACTCCGGCGTCTCCACACCGAAGACCAACAACGGCGGCGACGCCAACAACTGGAACCGCGAGCACACCTGGCCGCAGAGTCACGGGGACTTCGGCACCAGCAACGGCCCCGGCACCGACGTACACCACCTGCGGCCCGAGGACGTCACCGTCAACTCCACCCGGGGCAGCAAGGACTTCGACCTCGGTGGATCCGCCGTCGCGGAGTGCAGCGACTGCTGGACCGACGCCGACTCCTTCGAGCCCCGCGACAGCGTCAAGGGCGATCTGGCCCGCGGCATCCTCTACATGGCCGTGCGCTACAACGGCGACGACGGCTTCGCCGACCTGGAGGTCAACAACTCCATCAACGGCTCGACCAACTACCTCGGCAAGGTCTGCGTCCTCCTGAGCTGGCACAGCGCCGACCCCGTCACCACCGCCGAGCGCACCCGCAACAACAAGGTCTACTCGACCTACCAGCACAACCGGAACCCGTTCATCGACCACCCGGAGTACGCCGAGTCGATCTTCGGCGCCTCCTGCTGACCAACCCCCGCCGAGTCGGCTCATCTGTCCCAAGCAGAGGCGCCGACTCGGCGCGTCAGTCCCACCCGAACGACGCGAGTCGGCGCGTCAGTCCCACGTTGTCCACAGACTTTTCCACAGCCCGCCGTTGTCCGGTGGCGGTGCCGGGGACTGACTCCCAGACTCTGGGCATGGACATCAACGAGATGCTGTTCAACGGAAGCCTCGGGAGCACCTTCCCGTTGCCGGCGACCGAGCCCTTCACCTTCAAGATGGCCCGCGAAGCGGGGATCTCACGGAGGCGGCTAAGCACGCTTCTCGAGACGGGCCTGGTACGCCGCCCCATCAAGGGCGTGTATCTGGCCACCGAGGCGGGCGACTCCCTGGCCGTCCGCGCCGCGTGCTTGAGACTGGTCGCACCCACCGACTGCATCGTCGTCGACCGACATGCCGGCTGGCTCCTCGGAGCCGAGATGATCCTCGCTCCCGGCGAGCACCTCAGCCTTCGGCCGCTCTCGTTCTTCCGCCCGGCCGGTCGCGGCCGGCTCCGCAACGACATCGCCAGTAGCGGGGAACGCGACGTGAAGGACGCTGAGACGATCGAGGTCGGTGGCCTGCGGGTCACCACTGCGCTGCGTACTGCCTGGGATCTCGGGCGCGTCCGCTGGCCTGACGAGGCGATCGCCGGGATGTCGATGATGCACCGGCTCGGTGCGTACGAACCCGGCGAGTTCGTCGAGGGAATCGAACAGTTCCGCGGTCAGCGATGGGTCACCACGCTTCGTGGTGTCGGTCCGCTGGCGGACGGTCGGTTCGAGTCACCTCCCGAGGCGGTGCTCGGTCTGCGCTGCCATCAAGCCCGGTTTCCGATGACGCCGCAGGTCGAGATCCTCACCGTGACCGGGGAGTTCGTCGCCCGCCTCGATCTGGCGAACGAGGACCTTCTCGCTGCCGTCGAGTACGACGGCGCGGAGTGGCACTCCTCCCCCGGCCAGCAGGTACGTGACCGGGAACGGCGTCTGGACGTGTGCCGAGAAGGATGGCTGGTCGAGGCTTTCACGAAGGGCGACCTCTTCACGCGGACCGGAGACGCCGACGTACGCATTCGGCAACTGCACCATCGGGCGCTCCGGCGGCGCGGTGGACGACTGGCGAGCTGACCGGGACAGTTGCGCCGACTCGTCCGCATCAGACGGGACTGACGCGCCGACTCGTCCGCATCAGACGGGACTGACGCGCCGACTCGCGCCCGACAAGCGGGACAAATGCGCCGAGTCGGCGCTTCTGCGTGGAGCAGATGCGCCGACTCGGCGGGTGTTTTCAGAAGATGATCTCGCCGGATTTGCGGCGGGAGCGGAGCAGGGCGATGGCCTCCTCCAGGATGTCCTCGGCCTCGGCGTCGGAGCGGCGCTCCTTCACGTAGGCGAGGTGCGTCTTGTAAGGCTCGATCTTCGGCGCCGGGGGCGCGTTCTCCTCGTCGAGACCCGCGGGGAGCCCACACTTGGGGCAGTCCCAGGAGTCCGGTGGCGTCGCCTCGACGGCGAAGGTGATGACCGAGCGATGTGCGTTGGCGCAGAAGTAGGTGACGGCCTTTCGTGGCGCAGCTTCGCCGCGCTCCGCCTCACCCATCGGCCCAGCACCGACCCGGGAGCCCCGAATCGCGTTCCCTCCACCTGCCATGGTGCTGCGGTGTCCTCTCTCAACTTAAAGTTCGCAGCCCCGAGAGGCCACTTTGGGGGATCGGACGGCAA
Organism: Nocardioides sp. NBC_00368; assembly: GCF_036090055.1. Lineage (NCBI taxonomy): Bacteria > Bacillati > Actinomycetota > Actinomycetes > Propionibacteriales > Nocardioidaceae > Nocardioides > Nocardioides sp. NBC_00368. Next base: position 494,850 of record NZ_CP107970.1, on the reverse strand, counting down.
AATCTCCGTCCAGCGTCGATGAGTTTAGACGCTATCGCGCGTGCGCTGAAGGGGAATGTTTCAGTAGGCCATCAGCAGGCCGAGCGCGATCACACAGGCGAACCAGATCACACCGATACCGATGGTGAGCCGGTCGAGGTTGCGCTCCACGACCGAGGATCCACCCAGCGAGCTCGAGACGCCACCGCCGAACATGTCGGAGAGTCCGCCACCGCGGCCCTTGTGGAGCAGCACGAGCAGGATCATCAGCGCGCTCGCGATGACCAGGATGATGGTGAAGAGAAGTTCCACGTCTGAAATCCTATCTGGAGGCCCTGAAACCTACAGCACCGGTAGGTCGTAATAGCGCGAGATCGCCGCGAAGTCCTCCACCGAGAGGCTCGCACCGCCGACGAGGGCACCATCGACGTCGCTCTCCTGCATCAGCGCGGCCACGTTGTTGGGCTTCACGGAGCCGCCGTAGAGGATGCGTACGCCACCGGCCACCTCGGCCCCGTAGACCTTCTCGAGCCGCTCGCGGATGCCGGCGCAGACCTCCTGGGCGTCCTGAGCGGTGGCGGTCTCCCCCGTGCCGATCGCCCAGACCGGTTCGTAGGCGATCACCACCTCGGCGACCTCGGCGTCGGTGAGACCGGCCAGCGAAGCCTCGGCCTGGCCGGTGCAGTGGTCGAGGTGGTTGCCGGCCTGGCGGATCTCGAGGCCCTCGCCGACGCAGACGATCGGGGTGATCTTGTGCTTGAGCGCGATCTTCGCCTTCTGGGCCACGATCTCGTCGGTCTCGCCGTAGTGCTCACGACGCTCGGAGTGGCCCACGATCACGTAGGAGCAGCCGAGCTTGGCCAGCATCGAGGCCGAGACCTCACCGGTGTAGGCGCCGGACTCGTGGGTCGAGACGTTCTGCGCACCGTAGGTGATCCGCATCTTGTCGCCGTCGACCAGCGTCTGCACCGAACGGATGTCGGTGAACGGCGGGAAGACCGCCACCTCGACGGCCCCGAAGTCGTGACGCTTGTCGGAGAGCGTCCAGGCGAGCTTCTGGACCAGGACCACCGCTTCTTGGTGGTTGAGGTTCATCTTCCAGTTGCCCGCGATGAGCGGGGTGCGACCCGCGGCCGGCTTCTTCTTGGCCGCCATCAGCCGAGCCCTCCGACCACGGTGGTCTCGTCGAGCACGGCGACGCCCGGAAGCGTCTTGCCCTCGAGGTATTCGAGCGAGGCACCGCCACCGGTCGAGATGTGGCCGAACTGGTCGTCGGAGAACCCGAGCTGGCGGATCGCCGCGGCCGAGTCACCGCCGCCGACGACCGAGAGGCCGTCGACCGTGGTGAGCGCCTGGGCGACCGTGCGGGTGCCCTCGGCGAACGCGGCCTGCTCGAAGACGCCCATGGGGCCGTTCCAGAAGACCGTCTTGGCACCCTCGAGAGCGGCCGCGTAGGTCTGGGCCGACTCCGGACCGATGTCGAGCCCGAGAGACTCGGCCGGGATCGCGTTGGCGGCGACCACGCGGGCCGAGGCCTCGTCGCCGAAGGAGTCGGCGACCACGACATCGGTCGGCAGCAGGATCTCGACGCCGATCTCCTCGGCCCGCTCGAGGTAGCCGAGCACGGTGAGGATCTGGTCCTCCTCGAGCAGCGACTGACCGACCTCGTAACCCTGCGCCTTGAGGAAGGTGAAGACCATGCCGCCACCGATGAGCAGCTTGTCGGCCTTGCCGAGCAGGTTGTCGATCACGCCGAGCTTGTCGGAGACCTTCGAGCCGCCGAGGACGACCACATAGGGACGCTCCGGAGTCTCGGTGAGCCGCTTGAGCACCTCGATCTCGGTGGCCACCAGGTCGCCCTGCGCGCTCGGGAGCAGCTTGGCCACGTCGTAGACCGAGGCCTGCTTGCGGTGGACCACACCGAAGCCGTCGGAGACGAAGGCGTCGGCCAGGGCGGCGAGCTCGGCGGCGAAGGTCGCCCGCTCGATGTCGTCCTTGCTGGTCTCACCGGCGTTGAAGCGTACGTTCTCCAGCAGGGCCACCTGGCCGTCGGCGAGGCCGCCGACGACCGAGCTGGCGGAGTCGCCGACGGTGTCGGTCGCGAAGGCGACCTCGGCACCAAGCAGCTCGCCGAGGCGCTTCGCCACCGGCGCCAGCGAGTAGGCCGGGTCCGGCTCACCCTTGGGGCGACCGAGGTGGGCGACCACCACGACCCTGGCGCCGGCGTCGGCCAGCGCCTTGATCGTGGGCACCGACGCACGGATCCGACCGTCGTCGGTGATCGTGGTGCCTTCCAGCGGGACGTTGAGGTCGGAGCGCACGAGGACTCGCTTGCCCGCGACTCCCTGCTCGATGAGCTGCGTGAGATTCAGAGACATAACGGGCTAGACACTAACCTGTGGCGAGCGCCGCTGAGTCACAGGCTCGCGCCAACGTACGCCACCAGGTCGCCGAGCCGGTTGGAGTAGCCCCACTCGTTGTCGTACCACGCCGCGACCTTGACCTGGTTGCCGATCACCTTGGTCAGCGGAGCGTCGAAGATCGAGGACGCCGGGTTGGTCACGATGTCGGACGAGACGATCGGGTCGGTCGAATAGACGAGGTACTTCCCGTCGGCGGCCTTCTCCATGATCGAGTTGATCTCCTCGACCGAGGTCTCGCGCGAGGCCTCGAAGGAGAGGTCGACGATCGAGCCGGTCGGCACCGGGACACGCAGCGCGTAGCCGTCGAGCTTGCCCTTCAGCTCCGGGAGCACCAGGCCGATCGCCTTGGCGGCGCCGGTCGAGGTCGGCACCACGTTGAGCGCGGCCGCGCGCGCACGGCGCAGATCCTTGTGGATGTTGTCCTGCAGGTTCTGGTCGGCGGTGTAGGCGTGCACCGTGGTCATCAGGCCCTGGTTGATGCCGATGCCCTCGTGCAGCGCCTTCGCCAGCGGCGCCAGGCAGTTGGTGGTGCAGGAGGCGTTGGAGATGACCGCGTGGGCCTCGGGGTCGTAGATGTCCTCGTTGACGCCGAGCACGATGGTGGCGTCCTCGTTCTTCGCCGGGGCGGAGATGATGACCTTCTTCGCGCCACCGTTGTCGACGTGGGCGCGGGCCTTGGTCGCGTCGGTGAAGAAGCCGGTGGACTCGATCACGACGTCGACGCCGAGGTCGGCCCACTTGAGGTTGGCCGGGTCACGCTCTGCGTACGCCTTGATCTCCTTGCCGTCGACGACGATCGCGTCCTCGGTGGCGGACACGTCGGCGCCGAGCGGGCCGAGGATCGAGTCGAACTTCAGCAGCGTCGCGAGGGTTGCGTTGTCGCTGAGGTCGTTGACCCCGACGATCTCGATGTCGAGGTCGGAGGCGCGCACCGCGCGGAAGAAGTTGCGGCCGATCCGGCCGAACCCGTTGATGCCTACTCGAACTGTCACGTGGACTCCTGGTTCGCGTCGAAAAGATTGTGCGCGGGATCACCCGCTGACGCCGACACTACCCAGCGCCTCTGAACAGCGGGAGACTGGGTTGGATCGTTCCAAAAGACGGACGAGTAGCAATGGCCCGTCGGAGACAGCCCAAACGGCCCGAGCCCCTCGGATACACGAGGGACTCGGGCCGATTTTCCGGATGTGAAGGTGTTCCTAGGCGTCCTCGGCGAGCATCTCCGCGGTCAGCGACGCCTCGGTGTCGGGCACGCCGAGCTCCTCGGCGCGCTTGTCGGCCATCGCCAGCAGCCGGCGGATCCGGCCCGCGATGGCGTCCTTGGTCAGCACCGGGTCGTGCAGCTGGCCGAGCTCCTCGAGCGAGGCCTGCTTGTGCTCCAGACGGAGCTTGCCGGCCTGGCGCAGGTGGTCGGGGATGTCGTCGCCGAGGATCTCCAGGGCGCGCTCGACGCGAGCCCCGGCGGCGACCGCGGCACGCGCCGAACGGCGCAGGTTGGCGTCGTCGAAGTTGGCCAGCCGGTTGGCGGTGGCGCGCACCTCGCGGCGCATCCGGCGCTCCTCCCAGGCCATCAGCGACTCGTGGGCACCGAGCCGGGTCAGCAGCTGGCCGATCGCATCGCCGTCGCGGATCACGACGCGGTCCACGCCGCGCACCTCGCGGGGCTTGGCGGAGATGCCGATCCGACGGGCGACACCGACCAGGGCCAGGGCCGACTCCGAACCCGGGCAGGTCACCTCCATCGAGGAGGAGCGGCCCGGCTCGGTCAGCGAGCCGTGGGCCAGGAACGCCCCGCGCCAGGCGGCGACCGCGTCGCAGGCCCCGCCCGAGACGACGGCAGGCGGAAGACCCCGCACCGGCCGGCCGCGCTGGTCGAGGAGTCCGGTCTGGCGCGCCAGCGCCTCACCGTCCTTGACCACGCGCACGATGTAGCGGCTGCCCTTACGAAGACCGCTCGCCTGGATGAGAGCCACCTCTGCCTCGTGACCGAAGACGTCGGCGATGTCTCGCTTCAGCCTCCGTGCCGCCAGACCGGTGTCGAGCTCAGCCTCGACCACGATCCTGCCGGCCACGATGTGGATCCCCCCAGCGAACCTCAACGTCGAGGCAACCTCTGCCTTGCGGCAGCATGTCTTGGTGATCTGAGTGGAGGCCAGCTCGGCCTTCACCTGTCCCGTCATCGCCATGCCGGAGAGTCTTTCATTGTTGTCAACGACCCTCGAATCGGTTCCACGTCGGAGGCCGCGCTAGCCCGCCCCGATCACCCTCGCGTACGCAGCGGCCAGCCGCTCCGGGTCGTGGCGAGGAGTCCCGTCGCCGACGGCGACGTCGGCGACCTCGACCTGCGCACCGCACTTCTCGGCCACCCGCGACAGCTCGTCGAGACCGTCCAGGGAAGAGTCGACGAGGACGGTGTGGATGCGGAGGTCGGGGGCGTGCTCGAGGAGGACCGAGAGGTGCTCGGCGGGGCCGAACCCGGTCGTCTCCCCCGGCTGCTCGCCGAGGTTGAGCACGACGACGATCTTGGCGGAGGTCGCGACCAGCGCCTCGCGCAGCGCACGGACCATCAGGTGCGGCAGGACCGAGGTGAACCAGGAGCCGGGGCCCAGGAACACCCACTCCGCCTCACGGATGGCCGCAACCGCGTCGGGGGCGGCCGGCGGGTTGTCGGGGATGAGCCGGATCGACTCGATCATCCCGTCGGTGCTGGCGACCTCGACCTGGCCCTGCACCGAGGTGAGGGCTTCAGGAGAGCCGGGCACCAGGCCGCGTACGTCGGCGACGATGTCCATCGGCACCAGCGCCATCGGCAGGACGCGGCCCTTGGCGCCCAGCAGGCGGCCCACCCAGTCGAGGGCTTCGACGTGATCGCCGAGCTGCTCCCACAGGCCCACGATCAGCAGGTTGCCGAGGTTGTGGCCGCGCATCTCGCCCTCGCCGGCGAAGCGGTGCTGCAACACCTGCGCCCAGGTGTCGTCCCAACGGTCGGCGCCGCACAGGGCGGCCAGCGCCATCCGCAGGTCGCCGGGAGGCAGCACACCGAACTCGCGGCGAAGCCGGCCGCTCGAGCCGCCGTTGTCGGCGACCGTCACGATCGCGGTGAGGTCATCGACGGTCAGGTCGTCGACCAGAAGCCGCAACGCGCTCAGCGACGCGTGGAGTCCGTGCCCTCCCCCCAGGGCGACGACAGCCTGGGCATCTGCCCCGGGTCGGTCGGCCCCGGCCACGCTCACTCCCGCCCGAGGTCTCGGTGGATCGCCTTCGCATCCAGGCCGGCATCTCGCAGCCGCCTGGAGATCTCCTCCGCCATCGCCACGCTGCGGTGCTTGCCACCCGTGCACCCGATCGCCACGCGCATGAACCTCTTTCCTTCGTGGAGATAGCCCTTGGTCACTCCGATGAGCACCGGAACATACCCGCTCAGGAACTCCTCCGCACCAGGACGTGAGTAGACATAGGCGGCGACGTCGGGATTGTCGCGTCCGTTGCCGTCCTTCAGTTCGGGAACCCAGTGAGGATTCGGCAGGAACCGCATGTCGGCCATGAAGTCGGCGTCGACCGGGATCCCGTACTTGAACCCGAAGCTCACCACCGACACCTTCAGGGTCGTCCGCTCCGGGGTGCCGAACGCCTCCGCGATCCGGGCGGTGAGCTGGTGCACGTTGAGCTGGGTCGTGTCGATGACCAGGTCGGCGGCGCCGCGCAGGCTGGCCAGCACCACCCGCTCGCGCTCGAGCGCGTCCAGCAGCCGCTCGTTGCCCCGCTGCATCGGGTGGGGCCGCCGGGCCGCCTCCTGACGGCGCACGAGCGTGTCGTCGGCAGCGTCGAGGAACACCAGCGTCGTACGCCGCCCGGTGGCCTTCTTGGCCACGATCTCCTCGAGCTCGGCGAAGAACGAGCCGGAACGTACGTCGGTCACGACCGCCACCGGCTGCTCCGGGCCCCGGGCCGCGTCGACCCGCTCGACGACCTGCGGCAGCAGGCTCGGCGGCAGGTTGTCGACGACGTAGTAGCCGAGATCCTCCAGCTCCTTGGCGGCGGTGCTCCGCCCGGCACCGGTCATGCCGGTGATGACGACGACCTCCCCCTTGTGCATGACCTACTCCTCGATGATCTCGCCGGTGGTGACGTTGATGCCGCTAACCTTGCCATTCCTGGCCGTCTGCTCCACAGCGGTCTTGATCGCTGTCGCGGTGGCAGGGCCGATGCCCGGCACCAGGGCGATCTCCTCGGCGGTCGCGGCGCGGAGCTTCTTCAGCGAGCCGAAGTGCTTCATCAGAGTCTTGCGGCGCACCTCGCCGAGCCCGGGTACGTCGTCGAGCAGGCTCTCCACCATCGACTTGCTGCGCCGGCCGCGGTGATGGGTGATCGCGAACCGGTGCGCCTCGTCACGGACCCGCTGCAGCAGGTAGAGCCCTTCCGAGGACCGCGGCAGGATGACCGGGTCCTCCTCGTCCGGCACCCAGACCTCCTCCAGGCGCTTGGCCAGACCCACGACCGGGATGTCGTCGATGCCGAGCTCGGCCAGGGCCCGCTGGGCGGCGGCGACCTGAGGCGCGCCGCCGTCGACGACGACCAGGCCCGGGGCGTAGGCGAACTTGCGGGGCCGGCCGGTCTCCGGATCGACCAGCATCGGCCCGTTGGCGCCTTCGACCTCGGTGGACACGATCGACGTCGACTGCTCGTCGAGGAGCCGCTTGAACCGCCGGGTGATCACCTCGTGCATCGCCCGGACGTCGTCGGAGCCGTCCTGGCCCTTGATGATGAACCGCCGATACTCCGACTTGCGGGCCAGGCCGTCCTCGAAGACGACCATGCTGGCCACGATCTCGGTGCCCTGCAGGTGGGAGATGTCGTAGCACTCGATCCGCAGCGGCACCTCGTCGAGCTCCAGCGCCTCCTGGATCTCCTCCAGCGCCCGGTTGCGGGTGGTCAGATCGCTGGCCCGCTTGGTCTTGTGGAGCGCGAGGGCCTGCTCGGCGTTCTTCGCCACCGTCTCCTGCAGGGTCTTCTTGTCGCCGCGCTGCGGGACCCGGATCCGGACCTTCGCCTTGCGGACGTCGGAGAGGAGCTCCTCGAGGGTCTCGTGGTCGGGCGGCAGCGCCGGAACCAGGATCTCGCGCGGGATCGCCTCAGCGTCCTCGCCGGCGTAGAGCTGGAGCAGGAAGTGCTCGACGAGGCCGGCGGTGTCGGCATCGTCCATCCGGTCGGCGACCCAGCCGCGCTGACCCTTGATCCGGCCGCCGCGTACGTAGAAGATCTGCACGCCGACCTCGAGCGGGTCCTCGGCCAGGGCGATCACGTCGGCGTCGGCGCCGTCGCCGAGCACCACGGCCTGCTTCTCCAGGGCGCGCTGCATCGCGGCCAGGTCGTCCCGCAGCCGCGCGGCCTTCTCGAAGTCGAGAGCCTCGGAGGCGGCGTACATCTCCTTCTCGATCCGCTTCGTGAAGGTCGTGGTGTGGCCGGCCATGAAGTCGCAGAAGTCGTCGACGATCTCGCGGTGCTCCTCGGGCGAGATGTTGCCGACGCAGGGCGCGGTGCACTTGTCGATGTAGCCGAGCAGGCAGGGCCGGCCGATCTGCTGGGAGCGCTTGAAGACGCCGTTGCTGCACGAGCGCATCGGGAAGACGCGCAGCAGGATGTCGACGGTCTCGCGGATCGCCCAGGCGTGGCCGTAGGGGCCGAAGTAGCGGGTGCCCTTGCGCTTCGCGCCGCGACCGACCATCACCCGCGGGAACTCCTCGCCGACGGTGACCGCGAGCCAGGGGTAGGACTTGTCGTCGCGGTACTTGACGTTGAACCGCGGGTCGAACTCCTTGATCCAGGTGTATTCGAGCTGGAGCGCCTCGATGTCGTTGTTGACCGTCGTCCACTCGACGCTGGCCGCGGTGGTGACCATGGTCGCCGTGCGGGGGTGCAGCGACGGGATCGGCTGGAAGTAGTTCGCGAGCCGCTGGCGCAGGTTGATCGCCTTGCCGACGTAGATCACCCGCCCCTTGGGGTCGCGGAACCGGTAGACCCCGGGCTGGGTGGGGATGTCTCCAGCTTTGGGGCGATAGCTCTGCGGATCGGGCACGTCCCAACCCTAGTAGCGGGCACCGACAGTCTCCTCGCAGGCAGCACGGGCGATGCCCGGCCGGCTTGATCCGACCGGGCATCGTCGTGCCGTCGAGCAGGCGTCAGCCCAGCAGCTCCACCTCCGCGAGCGTGATCGGCTCCGCGGCCGGCCCGGTGAACTCGATCCGGATCCGGTTGAACCTCGACTCCGACTCGAGCTTGAACGGACGGGTGGCCTGCTGCCAGTCGAACTTCTCGCCCGAGCGCCGGTCGAGGACCTTCCAGTCGGTGCCGTCGTTGGATCCCTTGACGACCCAGCCCCTCGGCGAGCGGCCGTCGGCGCCGTTGGTGAGGGTGTAGAACGACACCGGCACCTTGGTCCCGGAGAACCGGTACTCCACCCAGCCGTCGCCGGCCACGGTCGTCTGCGTCCCGGAGTCGTTGTCGACCAGCGTCTCGCCGTCGTTCCCGCTGGCGGTGACCGTGCCCCTGCCTGCACCCGACTTGTCGGCGATCGGCCTGGCCGGCTCCGAGCCGGTGGTCAGCGACGGCGGCACGGCGCTCGGCGAGGTGCCCCAGCGCGACGGCCTCGGGCCCATGTCGAACTCGATGGTGCCGCCGTCGGCGAGCTCCTTGTGGGAGACGTACGTCTTGTCCCAGGCCTTGCCGTCGATGGTGACGCCCTGCACGTAGATGTTCTCGGTGGAGTTGTCGGGCGCCTTGATCACCAGGTCCTTGCCGCCCTCGAGGTGGAGGGTTGCCTCGGTGAACAACGGCGAGCCGAGCACGAGGTTCTCGCTGCCCATCTGGAGCGGGTAGAGGCCGAGCGAGGCGAACAGGTGCCACGCCGAGGTCTCGCCGTTGTCCTCGTCACCGGCGTAGCCCTGCCCGATCTCGGAGCCGGTGTACATCCGACGCAGGGTCTCGCGGACGATCTCCTGCGTCTTCCAGGGCTGGCCGGTGTAGCTGTACATCCACGGGATGTGGTGGCTGACCTGGTTGGAGAAGCCCCACTGCCCCATACGTACGTCACGGGCCTCCCGGATCTCGTGGATGATGCCGCCGTAGGAGCCCGGGTACTCCCCCGTCTCCGGGGTCGCGAAGAAGGTGTCCAGCTTCTTCGCGAGCCCGCCACGACCGCCGTAGAGGTTGGCCAGGCCCTGGCCGTCCTGCGGGGTGTGGAAGGCGAAGTTCCAGCCGTTGGTCTCGGTGTAGTCGTGGTCGCTTCCCCACACCAGCGGGTTGTAGTCCGCCGGCGACTTCTTGAAGGTGCCGTCGGCGTTGCGGCCCTGGAAGAAGCCCACCTTGGTGTCGAAGGTGTTGACGTAGTTGCGGGCCCGGCCGAGGAAGTACTCCGACTCCTCCTTCAGCCGCTTCCTCTCGGCGCTGGAGATCCCGTCGCGTGCTGCGAGCTTCGCGGCCATGTTCCCGATGCCGTAGTCGTTGATGTAGCCCTCGAGCCCCCAGGAGACGCCCTCGCTCACAGCCGCGGGCGTGTAGCCGAGGAACACCGAGGTCTGCATGCCCTTGCGGCCGACGTTGGAGTTGGTCGCGGAGCCCGGCGGACGGACCGTGGCGTTCTTCACGGCGGCCGCGTAGGCAGCCTCCGCGTCGATGCCCTCGACACCCTTGACGTACGCGTCGGCGAAGGAGACGTCCGAGCTGGTCCCGGTCATCAGGTTGGCGTAGCCCGGCGAGGACCAGCGCGAGATCCAGCCGTTGTCCTTGTACTGCTGCACGAAGCCGTTGACCATCTCGGCCGCCTGGCTCGGCTCCAGGAGCGAGTAGGCCGCCCAGGTGGTGCGGTAGGTGTCCCAGAAGCCGTTGTTCACATAGACCTTGCCGTCCTTGATCTCGGCCCCGGTGTGGGTGGGCGTGGTGCCCGGCGGGTTGGTGTCACCGGAGGTGGACTGCACGGCGTGCTTCCACACCGGCTCCTCCTCGGTGCCGGTGTTCTCGTGGCCCGAGTTGGGGTAGAGGAACAGGCGGGCGAGGTTGGAGTAGACGGTCGTTCTCTGGTCCTTGGTCGCGCCCTGGATGTCGAGGACGTCGAGCTTGTCCTGCCACAGCGCCTTCGCCTTCTCCTTCACGGTCTCGAAGTCGTCGTCGGCGATCTCGAGCTCGAGGTTCCTCTTCGCCTGGTCGATGCCGATCAGGCTGGTGGCGATGCGCATCGTCACCGTCCGGTCCGCGCCGGCGTCGAACGCGAGATGGCCCTGTACGTCGGGGCGCTCGCCGGTGGCGTACTTGCCCCCGCCGATGACGGGCTGGTCGAAGGTCGCGTAGACGTACATCCTCGTGGCGCCGTTGGACAGGCCGCTGCGGGTGTCGGTGAAGCCGGACAGCGTCCCGTTGGCCTGGTCGAGGGTGAGCCCGCCGTTGTTGTTGACGTTGTCGAACACCAGCCGCGCGGAGTCACCGGGGTAGGTGAACCGGAACACGGCGGCGTGGTCGGTCGGGGCGATCTCGGCGCTCTGACCGTTGTCGAAACCGACCTTGTAGTAGTAGGGCCGGGCGGTCTCGTTGTCGTGCTCGAAGGTGAGCGCGCGTGCCTTGCGGCCCGGGTCGGGAACGCCCTCGGCGGAGGACGGCATCACCTGGAAGGTCTGCCGGTCACCCATCCACGGGCTGGTCTCGTGGCTCAGCGTCAGCGCCTGCAGGCTGGTCCGGTTCTGGGCGTCGTTGTCCTGGTGGTAGCGATAGAACCAGGACAGCGAGCCGGCGTTGGTCATCGGCGCCCAGAAGTTGAAGCCGTGCGGGACCGCGGTGGCCGGGATGTTGTTGCCCCGCGAGAAGCTGCCGCTGGACTGGGTGCCACGGGTCGTGACGGCGTAGTCGACGCTGCTGGTGACCTGCGGATCCTCCGGGGAGGCCGTGATCGCGATGTCGTCGTACCAGCCGCGGAACTTGGTCGGGCCACTCGGCGCGTCGACGGCGACCAGGATGCGGTCGATCGTCCTGCCCGCCGCGACCTCGCCGATGACGGAGGTCTTCTTGTTCCACTGGTTGGTGTAGAGCGACTTCGACTCGCCCTGACCCTTCGGGGACAGTACGTAGCCCTGCGCATCGAGCGCGCCCAGCTCGGAGAGCAGGGTGCCGTCGGTGAAGGCCAGGTCGACCGCCGTATAGGTGCTCGGGTAGCTCAGGTCGCCGTCGATGAACTCCGGGAAGACCAGGTAGGACAGCTCGGTCTCCTTGCCGACCGGGATGTCGACGTCGAAGACGCGGTTGTAGGAGTGGCCCTTGTCGGCCGTGATCTTGCCGGCGTACTCGAAGGCGTGCACCCCGGTGAAGCCGACCTTCGACTTCGCGGCGTACGCCGAGGCGGGGCCGTCGTCGGGGTGACTGGTCATGTTCTTCAGCGGCGGTGGGGGCTCGGAGCCGTCGGAGAGCTGCCACTCGGCGAGCTGGATGATCCCGCCGCTCTGGTTGGCGGAGATGTCGATGCGGTAGTGGGAGTAGGCCTGCGGGGAGGCGATCTCGAACTCACGCGTCTGGAAACGCTCGTCCCAGGACTGGCCGGTGCGGGTGTCGACGGTCGTCCAGGTCTGGCCGTCGGTGGATCCCTGGATCACCCAGTCCTTCGGGTCACGCTCGGCCGCGTCGTTGGCGGAGGTGAGGGCGTACCTGACGACCTTGACGGGCTGGTCGAGCCGGATCTGCACCCAGCCGGTGGTCGCGAAGGTGAGCCACTTGGTGTTGATGTCACCGTCGACGAGCTCGGCCGCGCCCTCGCCGGAGCCGGTGTTCTCCCCGCTGGCGGTCACGCCGGTGACGTGCTCGGAGATGCCGCCGGGGATGCCGAAGGCGTCGGGTCCGGCGACCCCTTCGGTGCGGGCGTTGCCGTCCTCGTCGGTGTCGACGAGATCGGCCCAGGTGGGCTGAGGGTCGTCCTCCTCGAAGGAGGTCTCCCAATCACCGCCCTCCGCGGCTCGCTGGGGGTCGGCGGTGTCGCTCTTCGGAGCGGACGGCTCGGGTGCCTCAGGGGTCGCGAACGCGGGTACGGTGCCGCTCGTCCCGACCATCAGTGCCGCCGAGGCGGCGATCATCGCGGCCAGGCGGGCAGCCCGGCCTCGGGTTCTGGGTGGTGCGTCCCAACGGTGCATCGGTGTGATCTCCTTCACATGGGGGCCACCCCAGATGGAACCGTGGGATGACAACGTTGTCAACGCGTTTGCGAAGGATTTGTGCGGCGGGTTTTCGATCAACGCAGCGATCTGGACCGATATGTGAGATCTCTCGGGACATCGTTGTCACGCTGAGATCTGCGTCTACGCTGAGCACGTGGCATCACCCCCGTCCGACCAGACCCGTCAGCAGCGCCGCCCGACCATGAAGGATGTCGCGGCGGCTGCCGGGGTGAGCCTGAAGACGGTGTCGCGCGTGGTCAACGGCGAGTCCAACGTCAACGACGACCTCCGGGCCTCGGTGCTCGAGTCGATCGCTCAGCTCGGCTTCCGGCGCAACGCCAGCGCCCGCGACCTCCGGCAGGGGCGGTCGGGCACCGTCGGGCTGCTGCTCGAGGACGTCGCCGACCCGTTCTACTCGATCCTGTCCCGCGCCGTCGAGGACGTCGCCCGTGAGCACGGGACGATGGTCTTCGCCGGGTCATCGGCGGAGGACGCCGACCGGGAGCGCGAGCTCGCGCTCGCGTTCTGCGAACGACGCGTCGACGGTCTGATCATCGTGCCGGCGGGCACGAGCCACTCCTATCTCCTTCCCGAGATGCGGGCCGGCATCCCGGTCGTGTTCGTCGACCGCCCGCCCGGCGACATCGAGGCCGACGTGATCCTCACCGACAATCTCGGTGGCAGCCGGCGCGGAGTGGAGCACCTGCTCTCCCACGGGCACCGCCGCATCGGCTTCATCGGCGACGCGCCGGAGATCTACACTGCCGGCGAGCGGCTGCGCGGCTACCGCGAGGCGCTGGAGTCCGCCGGGATCGCCTTCGCCGAGGAGCTCGTCACCCAGGCACCACCGTCGCCCGCCTCGACCGCCGCCGCTCTGGACCAGCTGCTCTCCGGGCCGTCGCCGGCGACCGCCCTGCTCTGCGGCAACAGCCGCACCACCGTCAGCGTGCTGCGCGAGCTCGCCCGGCGCTCGACACGGTTGGCCCTCGTCGGGTTCGACGACGTCGAGCTCGGCGACCTCCTCCAGCCCGGGCTCACCGTCGTGGCCCAGGATCCCGGCGCCATGGGCGCTGCCGCCGCGCAACTGCTCTTCCAGCGCATCGCGGGCGACACCGCGGGACCGCCCCAGACGGTCACCGTCGGCACCCGGCTCATCCCTCGCGGCTCCGGAGAGCTCTCTGCTCCCTGAGTCTGGGGAAATCAGGCCGCGTCACTCTCGGTTTTAAAGTCTAGTGGTCTAGTATGGTTATGTGCCTTGTCGTGACCGCTATGGATACGCACTGACCACCAGCAACGAAGCCGCCTTGGCCTACTCCCAGGGGCTGCTCGACGTGCTTCGCCTGCGTGACGGCGCGCTGTCCTCGTTCGCGGCCGCGATCGTCCTGGACCCGACCTTCGCGCTCGGCCACGCCGCGCTCGCGCTGCTCGGACACGAGATGTGCGCTCCGGTCGATGTCGACGCGCGCCTGCGGCAGGCCCGGCTCCACGCCCAGCGGGCGACCGAGCGGGAGCGCAGCCACGTCCACGCGATCGAGGCCCACATCGGGGGCAACCCACGGCCGCTGATCGACCACCTGGCGGCGTTCCCACGAGACGCGCTGCTCCTGTCGACCGCGGTCCCGACCATCGCCTTCGCCGGGGCCACGGAGGTGCCCGAGGAGGCGTGGGCGATCGTGGAGCGCGCGGCACCCGCCTACGGCGACGACTGGTGGTTCGCCGGCCTGCTCGCTTTCGTACGTCAGGAGCAACGCCGCTTCGACGACGCGATGTCGCTCTCCTGCGCCTCGCTGGCGGTGGAGCCGGGCGCCGGCCACTCCGCTCACGCCCGTGCGCATGCTCACTACGAGACCGGCGACCACGAGGCCGGCCTCTCCTGGATGTCGTCGTGGGTGCTCGGCGACGGCGCCGAGATCGACTCCCTCTCCCACTTCTCCTGGCACGCCGCGCTCCATGAGCTCTCGCTCGGCGACCTGGATGCCGTACGCCGCCGCTACGAGACCCAGCTCCAGCCCGGCCACGCGCTGGGCTGCCGGGCCCTGGTCGACTCCGGCTCGCTGCTGTTCCGTTGGGCCCTCACTCCAGGCGCGCACGACGTCCCCGACATCGCCGAGGTCGTTCGTGTCACCGGCCGCGAGACGATGATCCGGCCCGCAACGCCGTTCCTGGCCATGCACACCGCGGTCACCCACCTCGCCACCGGCGATGTGGGCGCGCTCGACGAGCTGAGGTCGTGGGCAGCTGGGCACGCACACCCGACGATGGCCACCGTCGTCGCCCCGCTCGCCGAGGCCCTGGGACTGATGGCGCGCGACGAGAACTCGGCCGCCGCCGACCGGCTCGCCGTGCTCGCGCCCTCGATCCGCCGGCTCGGCGGCTCCGACGCGCAGCGGGAGATCATCGAGGAGGCTCGCATAGCCGCGCTGCTCCGTGCCGACCGCTGGGACGAGGCCCGGGTGCTGCTCGATGCGCGCCTGGACCGGCGGCGCTCCCCGCGCGACGAGCTGTGGCGCGCACAGGCGCTCGCGCGGGCCTGAGCCCCTGCCGAGACGTCACTCCGGCAGGCCGAAGCGTCACTTCTGCAGGTCGAGTGTGCGGCAGCGTGACGTGTCGGCCTGCGCGGCTGACGCCTCGGCCTGTGCGCCTGACGCCTCGGCCTGCGGGGCCGACGCCTCGATGGCGACCGCTCAGCTGGGGACGATCTCGCCGTCGGTGACCTCGAAGGCGACCTCTTCCAGTCCGCTCGTCGCCGGGCCCTGCGTCACCGAGCCGTCTTCGATCGAGAACCTGCTGCCGTGGCACGGGCAGTCGATGGTGCCGCCTGCGACCTTCGTGACCGGGCAACTGCTGTGGGTGCAGATCGCGGAGAAGACCTTGAAGGTGCCCTCGGTCGGCTGGGTGGCCACCAGGTTGCGGTCGGCGACGATCACTCCCCCGCCGACCGGGACCTCGCTGGTCGCGACCAGCGGGCCACCGCCACCTGAACCGGTGTCACCCGAGGAACCGGTGCCCGTGTCGCCGTCACCGCTGCCGCATGCCGCCAGGAGCGGCGCGCCGACCGCGGTCACCGCGGCGCCGGTGACGACCTTCCGCCGGGTGATTCGAGATTCACTCATGCCGCCCAGAATAGGCACCCCGCAGAGCGACGTCGCTCGCCGAGCGCAAACCTTCAGGCAAATCTCGGACTCGGGGTCAGGACGCGCTGACCTTCTTCCGCGCCGCCGGCTTCTTCTTCGCGGCCGTTTTCTTGGCCGGAGCAGCCTTTGCCTTCACCGGCTTGGCCGGTGGCTGCTCGGCGGCCTTGCCGTCCAGCAGCGGCGCGAGGAAGCTGCCGGTGTGGCTGCCGGGGGTCGCCGCGACCGTCTCGGGGGTGCCCTCGGCGATCACGGTGCCGCCTCGGTTGCCGCCCTCGGGGCCCATGTCGATGATCCAGTCGGCGGTCTTGATGACGTCGAGGTTGTGCTCGATCACCAGCACCGTGTTGCCCTTGTCGACCAGCGAGGAGAGCACCCCGATCAGCTTGCGGATGTCCTCGAAGTGGAGACCGGTGGTCGGCTCGTCGAGCACGTAGAGCGTCTTGCCGGTCGAGCGCTTCTGCAGCTCGGCGGAGAGCTTGACCCGCTGCGCCTCGCCACCGGACAGGGTGGTCGCGGGCTGGCCGAGGCGTACATAACCCAGGCCGACCTCGACCAGGGTCTTCATGTGACGCGCGATCGCGGGCACGGCGGCGAAGAACTCGACCGCCTCCTCGATCGGCATGTCGAGCACCTCGGCGATCGACTTGCCCTTGTAGTGCACCTCGAGCGTCTCGCGGTTGTAGCGAGCCCCGTGGCAGACCTCGCACGGCACGTAGACGTCGGGCAGGAAGTTCATCTCGATCTTGATCGTGCCGTCACCCGAGCAGGCCTCGCAGCGGCCGCCCTTGACGTTGAACGAGAACCGGCCCTGCAGATAGCCCCGCATCTTGGCCTCCGGGGTGGAGGCGAAGAGCTTGCGGATGTGGTCGAAGACGCCGGTGTAGGTGGCCGGGTTGGACCGCGGCGTACGCCCGATCGGGGACTGGTCGACGTGGATCACCTTGTCGACGTTGTCCAGGCCGGAGATCTTGGTGTGCCGGCCCGGGACGGTGCGGGCGCGGTAGAACTCCTTGGCCAGAGCGGTGTAGAGGATGTCGTTGACGAGGGTCGACTTGCCCGAGCCGGAGACGCCGGTGACCGCGAGGAAGAGCCCCAGCGGGAAGGTGACGTCGATGTCCTTGAGGTTGTTCTCCTTGGCACCGTGGACGGTCAGCTCGCGCCCGGCGGTGCGGGGGCGGCGTACGGCCGGGACGGCGATCTCGCGGCGACCCGCCAGATACTGACCGGTCACCGACTGCTCGTTGGCGAGCAGCTCCTTGACCGTGCCGGAGTGGATCACCTGGCCGCCGTGCTCACCGGCGCCGGGGCCGATGTCGACGACCCAGTCGGCGACCTTGATGGTGTCCTCGTCGTGCTCGACGACGATCAGGGTGTTGCCGAGCCGCTTGAGCCGCTCGAGGGTCTCGATCAGCCGGTGGTTGTCGCGCTGGTGGAGGCCGATGGAGGGCTCGTCGAGCACGTAGAGGACGCCGACCAGGCCGGACCCGATCTGGGTCGCCAGCCGGATCCGCTGGGCCTCACCGCCGGAGAGCGATCCCGAGGGCCGCTCCAGGGAGAGATAGTCGAGGCCGACGTCGAGCAGGAAGCGCAGCCGGGCCTGGATCTCCTTGAGGACCTGCTCGGCGATCTGCCGCTCCCGGCCGCTGAGCTCGACCTGGTCGAGCCACTCCGCGGCCTCGTTGATCGGCAGCGCGCACAGCTCGGCGATGTTGAGACCGCCCTCGCTCCGCTCCCCCAGCGTCACCGAGGTGGAGACGGGCTTCAGCCGGGTGCCCTTGCAGGTCGGGCACGGCACCTGGCGCATGTAGCCCTCGAAGCGCTCTCGGGTGGTGTCGGACTCGGCCTCCTTGTGGCGGCGCTCGACCCAGCGACGCACGCCCTCGAACTCCGCGTCGTAGGACCGGCGGCGGCCGTAGCGGTTGACCGAGACCACGTGCACCTTGCGTCCGTGACCGTCGAGGATCGCCTTCTGGCCGGCGGCCGGGATGTCGTCCCAGGGGGTGTCCAGGTCGAAGCCGAGCTCACCGCCGAGCGCCTCCAGGAGGCGCAGGAAGTATTCGGCGACGTGGGCCTGGGACCAGGGCTGCAGCGCGCCTTCGGCGAGGGTGGCCGCCGGGTTGGGGACGACCAGCTCTGGGTCGACCTCCATCCGCGTGCCGAGGCCGGTGCAGGCCGGGCAGGCACCGAACGGCGAGTTGAACGAGAACGACCGCGGCTCGAGCTCGTCGGTGTCGAGCAGGTGGTCGTTGGGGCACGACATGCGCTCGGAGAACTTCATCTGCTCGCCGGTGTCGACGAAGTCGAAGACGACCAGACCGCCGGCCAGCTCCAGCGCGGTCTCGACCGAGTCGGTCAGCCGCCGCTTGGCGGACTCCTTGACCGCGAGCCGGTCGATGACCACCTCGATGGTGTGCTTCTTCTGCTTCTCCAGCTTGGGCGGCGCGTCGAGCTGATGGGTCTCGCCGTCGACCCGCACCCGGGAGTAGCCCTGCTGCTGCAGCTGGCTGAAGAGCTCGACGTATTCGCCCTTGCGCGCCCGGATCACCGGGCTGAGCACCTGGAAGCGGCGTCCCTCCTCGAGGGTGAGCACGTGGTCGACGATCTGCTGGGGCGTCTGCCGCTCGATCGGGGCTCCACAGGTCGGGCAGTGCGGACGTCCGGCCCGGGCGTAGAGCAGGCGCAGGTAGTCGTAGACCTCGGTGATGGTGCCGACGGTCGAGCGCGGGTTCTTCGAGGTCGACTTCTGGTCGATCGACACCGCCGGCGAGAGCCCCTCGATGAAGTCGACGTCGGGCTTGTCCATCTGACCGAGGAACTGGCGGGCGTACGCAGACAGGGACTCGACGTAGCGACGCTGGCCCTCGGCGAAGATGGTGTCGAACGCGAGGCTCGACTTCCCGCTCCCGGACAGGCCGGTGAACACGATCATCGAGTCCCGAGGCAGGTCGAGGGAGACGTCCTTCAGGTTGTGCTCCCGGGCTCCCCGGATGATCAGCTGCTGCTCCGCCACGTTCTTTCCTCGTCCAGTGCTATCGCATCGCGCTACCGCGTCGAACAGATGTTCGCATCATACGACGCTGGGAAGACTCCCAGACGGCACCCTCTCACGGAGCACCGACATTTTACTTCTGGTCGTGTCCGACGTGCTTGCATAGACGCATGAGCGATGCCCCTACCACTTATACAGGCGCGGTGAAACCGGGCGGCCCGGCCGACGTACGCGAGCTCGACGGGCTGACCGTCACGAAGGTCGCCGTCGACGCGCAGATGTCCAACAACTGCTACCTGCTGCGCTGCCGCTCGACCGGCGAGCAGCTGCTCGTCGACGCCGCGGCCGAGCCGGAGACCCTGCTCCCCCTCGTCGGCGAGAACCTGGCCACCGTCGTCACCACCCACCAGCACTGGGACCACCATCGCGCCCTCGCGGACATCGTCGAAGCGACCGGCGCGGCGACACTCGCCGGAGAGCCCGACGCGGCCGCGATCACCGAGGCCACCGGCGTACCCATCGCTCGCACGCTCTCCCACGGCGACACCGTCGCCGTCGGCGACTGCACCCTCGAGGTGATCGCGCTTCGCGGGCACACCCCCGGGTCGGTCGCGCTGCTCTACCGCGACCCCGAGGGCACGCCGCACCTGTGGACGGGTGACAGCCTCTTCCCCGGCGGGGTCGGGAACACCCAGCAGGATCCCGTACGTTTCACCCAGCTGATCGACGACGTCGAGCAGCGCATCTTCGCCACCCTCCCCGACGACACCTGGTTCTACCCGGGCCACGGCGACGACTCCACGCTCGGCGCCGAGCGGCCGCACCTCGCCGAATGGCGCGAACGGGGATGGTGATCGCCGGCCCGGCCTGACGGCTACGGCTCTGTGGTCGGCGTCGCCGTCTCGGTCGGCGTCGGCTCCGACGTCGGTTCCGCGGACTCGGTCGGCTCGGTGGTCGGCTCCGGCTCGGCCGTGCCCGTGGGGCCGGAGGTGGGCGTCGAGCCTCCGGTCTCGGCGGGCTCGCCCGGCTCACGCGATGCCGTCGGGACGCGCGGGTCCTCAGCCGTTGTCGGCCCGGGCCTCCTCGGCCCGACCGGCTCGCCGTCCGCGTCTCCCACCGCGCCCGGACCGGCGGAGTGGCCCGTCGACGGCCCCTGGGACAGCTGCGCCGAAGGCCGCGGCGGCAACGGATCCACGTCGGGATAGGTGTTGCCGACGTCCTCGTAGCCGGTGACCGGGTCGCGATCTGGCCGTTCGGCCTCCGCGAGCCCGGCGAGGAGGACCACCACCCCGAGTCCGGTCATGACCGCGCCGGTCAGGATGCCTGCCACGGCGACCTGCTTGCTCTGCAACTCGACTCCCTGTACCCGCCCCGCGCATGGTGTGGCGCACAGCGTAGGGCAGCGATGCCTCGGGCGTTACCCTCCCGGGGGCATCGCCGACCAACAGTCGGGAGCCGGGATCAGTCGGTGGGCGTGTCCGAGGGGTCCGGCTCCTCGGTCGCCGGCTCGCTCGGCGTCGGCGAGGCGGTGTCGCTCGGCGTCTCGCTGGGGCTCTCGCTCGGCGTCTCGCTCGGCGTCTCGCTCGGCGACGCCGTCGGGCTCGGACGACCGGTAGGACGCGGCTCCGAAGGAATCTGCGTGGGACGCGCCGGAAGCGGCGACGTCGACTCCCCGGTGGACTCCTCGACCGACCGAGGGCTCGCCGGGACCGCCGACTCGGCGACCTCGGGTGCCTCGCTGTTCGGAGCCGAGCTCTGCGGCTCGCTCTCCGTGGGCGCGGTGGGCTTCTTCTCCAAAGGTGCCACCGGGGAGATCGGCGAGATCAGGCTGATCCCGGACTCATCCGTGGCGTAACTGTGTCCTGGCTCTTCTGCTCCGGCGTTGCCGACGATCAGGCCACCGATCCCGATGCTCGTCATGGCCAGCCCTGTTGCCATTCCGGCCAAGGCGATCTGCTTGCGATGCAACACGATTCCCCCGTGATACCAACGACTCGACAAGTTCTCTGGTCGTGCACAGTAGACCCACAAAGATCGAAACTGTGCGACCACTATCGGGGTGTCGGAGCTCGCTGGCAAGTCCCCATCATCTATCGTTCGACCGATATAACCCCTGGTAAGGGGCGTGTTCGCCCGGCGCGAACGGCCCCCTCGGGCCTCGCATGCAGCGCTAGGGTGTTTCCATGGGCGAAGTGATCAGGTTCCCCGGCCACCCGCTGCCGGACGACGACAAACCGGCGCCGCTGTGGCGTGAGGCCGCCGGCCAGGTGATCCGCGAGGAGCGGTCCCGCCAGGAACGTACGCTCGCCGACGTCGCCGGCGACGCCGGGGTCTCGACGCAATATCTCTCCGAGATCGAGCGCGGCCGCAAGGAGCCCAGCTCCGAGGTCCTCGAGGCCGTCGGAGGCGCGCTGGGCCTGGGTCTCGTCGACCTGACCGAGCGGGTCACCCGCACGCTGCGCGCGGGCGCCCGCCCGACCGGACCGATGGCCCTCGCCGCCTGACCCGACCGAGACCCGACCGTCTCTCAGACCGAGGCGAGCTTGCGGCTCTCCAGCACGGCGTCCGCGAGCCCGTACGCCACCGCGTCCTCGGCACCCAGGACGAGGTCGCGCTCGGTGCCGGCGTGGATCTCCTCGACGCTCCGCCCGGTGTGGCGCGCCAGCAGGGTGTCCATCTCAGCCCGTAGCCGACCGATCTCCTTCGCGGCGACCTGCAGGTCGGTGACATCGCCCCGCTGACCGTCCTGGCCCGGCTGCTGCAGCACGACCCGCGCGTGCGGGAGGACCGTACGCCGCCCCGGATCCCCCGCGGCCAGCAGCACCGCTGCCGAACCGGCCGCCTGACCCACGCACGTGGTCGCGACCGGCGACCGCAGGAACTGCATCGTGTCGTAGATGCCGAACATCGCGGTCGGGTCGCCGCCCGGCGAGTTGAGATAGAGCTCGATCTGGGTGTCCGGTGCGTCCGACTCCAGGTGGATGAGCTGCGCGATCACCACGTTGGCGACACCGTCGTCGATCGGCGTACCGAGATAGACGATCCGGTCGGAGAGCAGGCGGCTGTAGACATCGAGCGCACGCTCGCCCCGCGGGGTCTTCTCGACGACCGAGGGGATCGTGTAGGAGCTCATCGGGCACCCCCGGCGGCGAGCCCGAAGGCGGCCGACCGCTGCTGGACCGGCGTCACCGACTGCACGTCGTTGAGCACCTCGTCCACGAAGCCGTAGTCGCGGGCCTCCTCGGCGGTGAACCAGCGGTCGCGCAGCGAGTCCTGGTCGATCTGCTCAACGCTCTGACCGGTGTGGGCGGCGGTGATCTCGAGCATCTGCTGGGTCATCCGCGCCAGCCGCGCGGCCTGCACCTCGATGTCGGCCGCGGACCCGCCGATCCCGGCGGAGCCCTTGTGCAGCAGCACCTCGGTGTGCGGCAGCACGTAGCGCTTCCCCGGGGTGCCCGCGGTGAGCAGGAACTGCCCCATGCTGGCCGCCATCCCCATGCCGAGCGTGGAGACGTCGTTGGGGATCAGGTGCATCACGTCGTAGATCGCCATCCCGGCCGTCACCGAGCCGCCGGGCGAGTTGATGTAGAGGGAGATGTCGCGGTGCGGGTCCTCAGCACTGAGCAGGAGCAGCTGGGCGCAGATCCGGTTGGCGATCGCGTCGTCCACCTCCTGGCCGAGCACGATGATCCGCTGGTTCTGCAGCCGCGCCGTCAGCTGCTCGTCGAGCGGCCCGGCGCTGATGGGTGTCTGGGTCATGTCCTCGACTCTGACCGAGCCCGAGGCCCTGCGAAAGCGAATCAGCCGCAGGCAGATCTGCCCACAGCAGAACTCCACCCACCCGATAGGTTGCGGTCGTGCGCTGCGTGATTCTCGACGACTATCAGGACGTGGCCAGGACGTACGCCGCGTGGGACTCCCTCGACGGCGTCGAGGTCACCTCGGTGACCGAGCATCTCGCACCGGACGCGCTGGTCCGGGCGCTCGCCGGGGCCGAGATCGTGGTGGCGATGCGGGAACGCACGCCCTTCCCGGCCGCGCTCCTCGAACGGCTGCCGACCCTGAGGCTGCTGGTCACGACCGGTATGCGTAACGCCTCGATCGACCTGACGGCGGCGGCCCGGCTGGGCATCGCCGTGTGCGGCACCCCGTCGAGCCCGCATCCTCCGGTCGAGCTCACCTGGGCGCTCATCCATGCGCTGACCCGCCACATCGTGACCGAGGCGACGGGCCACACCTGGCAGCGGACCGTCGGGAGCGACCTCCACGGCCGGACCCTCGGGCTGCTCGGGCTCGGCAAGATCGGCTCCCGGGTCGCGGCCGTCGGGCAGGCGTTCGGGATGGACGTGGTCGCCTGGAGCCCTCACCTCACCGCCGAGCGGGCCGAGCCGCTCGGGGTGCAGGCCGTTGAGAAACACACGCTCTTCGAGACCAGCGACGTTGTCTCGCTCCACCTCGTCCTCTCCGGGGCCACCCGGCACATCGTCGGGCACGCCGACCTGGCCTCGATGAAGCCGACCGCCTACCTGGTGAACACCTCCCGGGCCGGGCTGGTCGACACCGAGGCGCTGGTCGCCCATCTCGGCTCCGGCACGATCGCCGGTGCCGGCCTGGACGTCTACGACGTCGAGCCGCTTCCCGCCGACGACGTGCTGCGGCACCTGCCGAACGTGGTCGCCACCCCGCACCTCGGCTACGTCACCGAGGACAACTACCGCCGCTTCTACGGCGGCGCGGTCGAGGGCATCGCCGCCTGGCTGGCCGGCGACCCGATCCGCCTGCTGGCCCCGAAGGACGACTGATCAGTCGAACCGGCGGACGTACGGCGTGGTGGTGCCGACCTTGACCAGCCCCGAGCGCTCCAGGATCGGCCGGGAGAACTCGGTCGAGTCGCTGTGGATGTAGCGCTTGCCCAGCGCGATGGCGGTGCGGGCGCGGGCGGCGGTCAGGGCGCGGTAGATGCCGCGACCGCGCCACTCCTCCAGCGTGGCGCCGCCCCAGATGCCGGCGAACTCGGTGTTCGGGACCGGGTCGATCCTGCCGGCGCTGACGATCTCGCCGTCCGCCTCGGCGACCCACATCTCGCACTCCCCCGCCGCGATCCGGCGCACCACCTCGCCCAACCGTCCCTCGGAGGTCGGTGACCCGAAGACGCCGTCCTGCATGATGCCGGCGGCGCGTACGTCCTCCGCGCTCGTGATCGAGCGCAGGACGACCCCGTCGGGCAGTGGCACGTCCACGGCGAGCAGCTTGGCCTCACCGATCATGATCGACTCGGGATCCTCCGGCGCGAAGCCGTGCCGGAGCAGGGTCTCGTGCAGCCCGGGAGCGGCATCGTGGCCGCGGGTCTTCCACTCGACCTCGTCGATCGCCGGGTCGGCCTCGAAGTGGGCCACCGCCGCCGCGACCAGAGCCTCGATCCCGGCCTCGTCCGCCCCGCCGAGGTCCTGGTAGGAGATGAATCCGCGGCCGCCGTCGAAGGTGATCAGCCGCAGCGGCCCGTACCTGGTCACCGACACCGCCCCGGGCGTCTCGGCATCGGTTCGCAACTGTTCGTCATAGGCCTTCAGCACGGCGAGAAACCTACGCCGAAAGGATTCGCCGAAGCATGTAGTTATCCGGCGGCCGGCTCCGTTCCCCTCGTGAATGGCGCTTACAAGGAGCGCCCGAAATGGAAGGGTGAGCACATGCCTCGCTACCTGATGATCCTCGACTACCAAGCCGGCAACGACGAGACTCCCGGTGGGATGGCCGGCTGGAAGCCGGAGGAGGTGCAGGGCCACATGAGCTATTACGAGGCTCTCAACAAGGCCCTGACCGAGTCCGGCGAACTGGTGCACGTCGAGGCCCTGACACCGCCGGACCAGGCGTTCGTGGTGACCTCCGACGGCGCCGACAGCACCGTCACCGACGGGCCGTTCCAGGAGTTCAAGGAGTGGGTCGCCGGCTACATGATCATCGACGCCGAGACCCAGGAGCGCGCGCTCGAGATCGCCGGTCTCTACTCCGCCGCTCCGGGCCCGGGCGGGCGGCCGATCGAGCAGCCGATCCAGGTGCGCCGGATGTACCACGGCACCGACGGCTCCTCGGTCGACGACACCATCGCCTTCGGCGAGTCGAGCATCGAGTGACCGAGGCGCTGCCCGCCGACCTGCTGCGTGACCTCACGCCGCAGGTCGTCGCCATCGTCACCCGGCGATCCGGCGACTTCGACGCCGCCGAGGACGCCGTCCAGGAGGCGTTGATCGAGGCCGTACGCACCTGGCCTGAGCGCGGCGTGCCGGAGCAGCCGCGGGGCTGGCTGGTCACCACCGCGATGCGCCGTCTCGTCGACGCCAAGCGCAGCGAGGCGCGCCGGCGCGACCGGGAGCACGCCGACCACCTCGCCGAGCCCGAGGGGCAGGAGACCTCCGCGGTCGACGACTCCCTGGACGTACTCCTGCTCTGCTGCCATCCCAGCCTCACCCCGGCCTCGGCGGTGGCGCTGACCCTGCGGGCGGTCGGCGGGCTCACCACCCGGGAGATCGCGCACGCCTACCTCGTCCCGGAGAAGACGATGGCGCAGCGGATCTCCCGGGCGAAGGCCACGATCAAGAGCCGGTCGCTCGGGATCGACGGCACCGCCGACCTCGCCGCGCGGATCCCGGCGATGCTGAAGGTGCTCTACCTGCTCTTCAACGAGGGGTACGTCGCGACCGAGGGTGACCGACTGCAGCGGGTCGACCTGTGTGCAGAGGCGATCCGGCTGACCCGGCTCGCCCGCACCGCGCTCACCCGGATGACCGGGACCGGCCACGGCGAGCTCGGCGGGCTGCTGGCGCTGATGCTGCTCCTCGATGCCCGCCGGCCCGCCCGCGTGGACGCCCACGGCGCGGTGGTGCCGCTGGCCGACCAGGACCGGAGCCTGTGGCGGCCCGAGGCCACCCGCGAGGGCGTCGCGCTGGTCGACGCCGTCATCGGCACCGGCCGCCCCGGCCCCTACCAGATCCAGGCCGCCATCGCCGCGCTCCACAACCGCGCACCCTCTGCGGAGGAGACCGACTGGCTGCAGATCACCGCGCTCTACGGACTGCTCGAGAAAGTCGCCCCCGGCCCGATCGTGACGCTCAACAAGGCCGTCGCGGTCGGGTACGCCGACGGCCCGGGCCCCGCGCTCGCACTGCTCGACGACCTCCTGCGCGGCGCACCCGACGGCTTCGCGGACCATCCTCGCGTGCCCGCCGTGCGCGCTCATCTGCTGGAGCTCGCCGGCGACCTGGACGGTGCCGCGGCGGCGTACGAGCTGGCCTCGGTGCGCGCCACCAACCTCGCCGAACGGCGTTTCCTGACCTCGAAGGCGGCCGCGCTCCGCGATGCACGCTGCTGAGTTCTACTGAGAACCGTTCTCAGGATAGTCTGTGCCTGTGATCGAACTGCGCACGCCGACCCAGATCGAGCAGATGAAGCCCGCCGGCCGATTCGTGGCCGATGTCCTGACCGCACTCCGCGAGCACGCCGCCGTGGGTGTGAACCTGCTCGAGCTCGACGAGCTGGCGCACAAGATGATCAAGGACCGCGGCGCGGAGTCGTGCTACATCGACTACCACCCGAGCTTCGGCGCGATGCCGTTCGGCAAGGTGCTCTGCACCTCCGTCAACGACGGCGTGCTGCACGGCCTGCCCTTCGACTACAAGCTCCAGGACGGCGACCTGCTCAGCGTCGACTTCGCCGCCAGCGTCGACGGCTGGGTCTCCGACTCGGCCCTCTCCGTCGTCGTCGGCACGCCCCGCCAGGAGGACCTCGACCTGATCGAGACCACCACCCAGGCGCTCGCCGCGGGCATCGACGCCGCGCGGGTCGGCAACAAGGTCGGCGACATCTCCCACGCGATCGCCGGCGTCGCCCGCGCCAAGGGCCTCAAGATCAACACCCAGTTCGGTGGCCACGGCGTCGGCCGCACGATGCACGGCGACCCGCACATCGCCAACGACGGCCGCCCCGGCCGCGGCTTCAAGCTGCAGCCCGGTCTCGTCATCGCGATCGAGCCGTGGTTCCTGCACACCACCGACGAGATCTTCACCGACCCCGACGGCTGGACCCTGCGCAGCGCCGACGGGTCCCGCGGCGCCCACATGGAGCACACCGTCGCGATCACCGAGGACGGCCCGCTCATCCTCACCGCGCGCGACAGCGACTGATCCACGACGCACGCGACGGCGCCCCGCTCCCGATCGGGAGCGGGGCGCCGTGCTTTCACGCCCACGACAGGGTGAGGCGAGGGTGACCGACTGCCAGAGCGAGCCGGGGCCGGTGATGCCGTGGCCGTTCAGCCAAGGCCTTGCCGGAGGCGTTCGCCTGCCACGGCGCGTCGGGAACTGGGCCGAAATAGAAGTCAGCCGCTGGCGTCTCGGGTCACCAGCGGCTGACAAGAAGAACGTTAGCCGACAGATCGGCGACTATGCAAGCACCTGCAATGCAAAAGTGTGCAAATGATTCCGACGGACCATGGAAAGTAGTCCGGCAGAGCTACTGCCGCGGACTCTTCGAACGTTGCGTACGCCGCGCGTCACGCTGGCGACGCAGGCGGCGCACGAGGACGCCGTCGTAGGCGAGCGCCTCGGGCTTGTCGATCAGGTCGTTGACGGCGCGGTGGTAGTCGGCAGCGCTCATCCCCAGCTGCTCCCGGACGGCCTCGTCGCGGCCGGTGCCGGCCGACCACCAGGAGCGCTCGAAGTCGAGCAGTCGCTTCTCGTTCTCGGACAGGCCCGGCTGCTCGTCGGCAGGCCCGGGGCTGTGGGGCGCCTCGGTCATGCGTCCATCATCCCAGGCGCGCCGGTCGCCGCCGAAACCGCCACGCGCCACCGCCTCGGACTATCCGGCATAGCCCATCCGGGCCATCTTCATAAAACTGCAGATCGACTCTTTGAAGCACGCCGGATCGTCGGCTAATGTTTTCCATGTCAGCCGCTGGTGACCCGAGACGCCAGCGGCTGACTTCTGTTTTGCCGGGTCTTCTGCTGGCGACTACGCCTCAGCCGTGTCTTCGCCGTGCGTGCCCGGCCGCGGCGCCCAGGGCAGTTCCTTCGCCGCCCGCACCACGATCAGCCGGTCCCCTCGCGACAGCGTGCCGACGACCGGGTCGAAGTAGCGGAAGACCTTCTCGTCGCGTACGACCGCGATCACCTGGTCGGCGAGCTGCTGCGGCTGTTTGCCGACCTCGTTGACCAGCAGGTCGCGCTCGGCGACCTCCAGTCCGATTCCGGAGTTGAGCAGGTCCTCCATGACCGAGCCGAGGGTCGGGGAGATGGTGGACAGACCCATCAGCCGGCCAACCGCGTCGGCGGAGGTGATCACCGAGTCGGCGCCCGACTGCTTCATCAGCGGGGCGTTCTCCCGCTCCCGCGCGGCGGCGACGATCCAGGCCTCGGGGTTGATCTGTCGCACGGTCAGGATCGTGAGCACGTTGGAGTCGTCGCGGTTGGTGGTGATGATGACCTGCTCCGCGTCCTTGACCCCCGCCCGCATCAGCACTTCGCGCCGGGTCGCATCGCCGGTGACCACCGCGATCCCGTCGGAGTGGGCGTCCGAGCGCGCCACCGGGTCGGGGTCGACAACGACGAACTCCTCGGGGTCGGCACCGTTGCTGAGCAGCGTCTCGACAGCGCTGCGGCCCTTGGTGCCGTATCCCACGACGACGATGTGCTGGGACATCTTCTTCCTCCAGCGAGCGACTCGGATGAGGTCACGGCCCTGCTTGGTGAGGACCTCGAGGGTGGTGCCGATCAGCAGCACCAGGAACGCGATGCGAGCCGGCGTGATGATGAACGCGTTGATCATCCGCGCGTGGTCGGCGACCGGCGCGATGTCGCCGTAGCCGGTCGTGCTCAGCGTGACCGTCGTGTAGTAGATCGCGTCCATCAGGCTGATCTGGCCCGTGGGGTCGTTGTTGTCGGCATAGGCGTCGCGGTCGAAGTAGACCAGCAGGACCGTGCCGACCAGGATCGCCATCGCGGCCAGCAGCCGGCGTCCGAGCTGCCACCACGGCGACCGCACCGTCTCCGGAAGAGCGACCTGCTCGACCCCGGCCCACTTGGGGGCGTATGCGCTTGTCTCGGACACGTCCCGACCCTATAGGCAAGCCTCTATCGTCTCTCGTATGAGTGCCTCCGACATCCGTCGTGTCACCAACCAGGCTCCGCCGCTCGCGGGTCACAACGTCGTCACCGGCGACGCCGCCCTCTCCGCGGCGGTCGTGCGCCATGCCGATGAGGAGACCCTCGACTCGCTGGTCCCGCTGGGCGCAGAGGCCGGCAGCGCCGAGGCGCAGGAGCACGGCCGCCTCGCCAACCGCTTCCACCCCGAGCTGGTCCCCTACGACCGCTACGGCAACCGCGTCGACGAGGTCTCCTTCCATCCCTCCTGGCACTGGCTGATGGAGCGGGCCGTCGGCCACGGCCTGGCCGCGGCGCCGTGGACGCCGGCGGAGACGGGTGCCGGCCATGGGGCGAGGCACGCCCACGTACGCCGCGCCGCGGGGTTCCTGGCGTGGTCCCAGACCGAGCCGGGCCACCTGTGCCCCATCTCCATGACGTACGCAGCCGTCCCCGCGCTGCGCGCCAGCGATTCCCTCGCCGCGGAGTGGGTGCCCAGGCTCGCCTCCACGATCTACGACTTCGGCCTGCGCGACCCGGCCGAGAAGCTCGGCGCCCTGGCGGGCATGGGGATGACCGAGAAGCAGGGTGGCTCGGACGTACGCCAGAACATCACCGAGGCCCATCCCCTGGGCGGCGACACCTACGAGCTGCACGGGCACAAGTGGTTCACCTCGGCCCCGATGAACGACGTCTTCCTGGTGCTGGCCCAGGCGCCGGAGGGACTGACCTGCTTCCTGCTCCCCCGGGTCCTGCCCGGCGGCGAGCGCAACCGCCTGGACGTGGTGCGGCTCAAGGACAAGCTCGGCAACCGATCGAACGCGAGCTCGGAGCTCGAGTTCCGCGGCACGACGGCCTACCGGCTCGGCGCGGAGGGACGCGGCGTACGCACCATCATCGAGATGGTCGCCGCCACCCGTCTCGACTGCGTGCTGGGCTCGGCCTCGCTGATGCGCCGTGCCGTGGCCGAGGCGAGCTGGCACGTCGCCCACCGCTCCGCCTTCGGCGGCGCCCTGGCGGACAAGCCACTGATGCAGAACGTGGTCGCCGATCTGGCCGTCGAGTCCGAGGCGGCCACCGCGCTGGCGATGCGCCTGGCCGCGGCGGTCGACCGACCTGAGGACCTGCACGAGCAGGCACTGCGCCGCATCGGCCTGCCGTTGGCGAAGTTCTGGGTCTGCAAGCGCACCCCCGCCCACGTCGCGGAGGCGCTGGAGTGCCTGGGCGGCAACGGCTACGTCGAGGAGTCGGTGATGCCGCTGCT
This sequence comes from Nocardioides sp. NBC_00368, assembly GCF_036090055.1. NCBI lineage: Bacteria > Bacillati > Actinomycetota > Actinomycetes > Propionibacteriales > Nocardioidaceae > Nocardioides > Nocardioides sp. NBC_00368. The sequence goes on along the minus strand of NZ_CP107970.1, from coordinate 464,744 downwards.
CTTCCGCGAGTCCCCTCTCAACTCGGTCTGGGAGGGCTCCGGCAACGTCAACGCCCTCGATGTCCTGCGCGCGATCCAGCGCGAGCCCTCGGTCCTCGACGCCTGGATCACCGAGGTGGGCGGCGCCAAGGGCGCCGACCGGCGCTATGACCGGGCCGTCGACTCCACCCTTGCCCTGCTGGGCGAGTCGATGGGCAGCCCCGAGGAGCTGGAGCGCTCTGCCAGGCGACTGGCCGGCAGCATGGCCACGCTTCTCCAGGGAAGCCTCCTGGTCCGCTACGGGCCCGAGGAGGTCGCCGACATCTTCTGCGCCAGCCGGCTGTCCGGGCACGGTGGGACGTACGGCATGCTCGCCGGTGGGGACCAGAAGGCCGTCGTGCAGCGGGCGACACCGACCCTGTAGCGATCGCGTCGGCCTACGACGCGGCGGGCGCCATGCCCCCGAGGAGACATGACGCCCGCCGTGTGCGGACGAACCTCAGCCCTTCACGGAACCAGCGGTCAGTCCACGGACGAAGTAGCGCTGCAGCGAGAAGAACACGAGCAGCGGCACCGTCATGGTGATGAACGCACCCGCGGTGAGCAGGTGCCACTCCTGGCCCTTGTCGCCGATCAGGTCACGCAGCGTGATCGTGACGACCTCGTTGTCACCCGCCCCGAGGAAGATGAGAGCGACGAGGAGGTCGTTCCACACCCAGAGGAACTGGAAGATCGCGAACGCCGCCAGCGCGGGCACCGACATCGGCACGATCAGTCTCCAGAAGGTCTGGAAGTGGGACGCCCCGTCGATCTCGGCCGACTCGATGATCTCGTGCGGCAGGCTCGACATGTAGTTGCGCAGGATGTAGACCGCCAGCGGCATCCCGAACCCGGTGTGGGCAAGCCACACCGCGAGGAAGGTGCCGTTGAGGTCGTAGTCGCTGAACAGGTTGAGCAGGGGCACGAAGGCCACCTGCAAGGGCACGACCAGCAGCCCGACGATCAGCATGAACAGCACGTTCCGTCCCCAGAACCGCATGAACGTGAACGCGTACGCAGCGAACGCAGCGATCATGATCGGCAGCAGCGTCGCCGGAACCGAGACGACGATCGAGTTCACGAACGCGTTGCCCATCCCGCTCTCGAGGACCTGGGAGTAGCTGTCCAGCGTCCACTGGGAGAACGGGTCGGTGATGACCGTCCACCAGCCCGACGTCTTGACGTCGGCCTCGTCGCGGAACGACGAGACCAGCAGCCCGAGGGTCGGGATGAACCAGAGGACGCACAGCAGGATGATGGCGACGCGGACAGCGAGGCCGCCCATGGTGAGCTGCTTCATCAGCGGGCCTCCTGCTTCTTGAACTGGCGCATCTGGTAGATCATCACCGGGATCACGGCGATCATCAGGACGACCACGACCGCCGCCGCCCGGCCGGCATCACCGAACTCGAAGAGCTCGACGAAGAAGGTGTTGGCCAGCACCGAGGTGCCGGACCGACCACCGGTCATGACGTAGACGATGTCGAAGACCTTCAGGACCAGGATGAGGATGGTCACGAAGACCACGATCACCGTCGGCCAGATCTGCGGCACGACGACCTTGAAGAAGATCTGCACCTCGCTGGCCCCGTCGATGCGGGCAGCCTCGACGGTGTCGTCGGGGACGCCCTTGATCGCCGAGGAGAGCAGCACCATCGCGAACCCGGCCTGCAGCCAGACCATGATGACGATCAGGAGCAGGTCGTTGAGGCTGCCGGTCTGGATCCGGAGCCAGGCGACCGGCTCGAAACCGAGGCTGGTCGAGATCGCCGAGAGGAGCCCGATCTGCTTGTCCCCCTGCGCGAACCGGGTCGCGTAGACGAAGCCCCAGATCGTGCTCGCCCCGACGAAGCTGATCGCCATCGGCATGAAGATGACCGACTTCGCGATCCGCTCCGGCAGCGCCTTGAGCCGGTCGGCCAGCACCGCCACGAGCAGGCCGACGATGACGCTGCCGGCCGGGACGATGAGGATCCAGAGCAGGTTGTTGAACAACGTGCCGAGGAACTCCTTGTCCTGGAACAGGTCGACGTAGTTCTGGAAGCCCACCCAGTTGATGCTGTTGGCATCGGCGAAGCTGAAGATCACCGTCATCAGAGCCGGGTAGATCAGGAAGACGGTGACCACCAGGACGGCCGGGCCGACGAAGACGTACGGCTTGATCCGCCTGTCCCACTTGCCGGGGAGCAGCCCCACCAGGAAGTTGAGCACCCAGTAGAGAGCGGCGGTGCCGCCGACCCCCAGGACGATCGCGACCAGGCCGTTGACGATCTTCAGGAAAGGATCATCGCTCATCCTCGCCAGCTCTCCTCGATCGCGTCGGCAGCCTCCTGAGCGCTCTTCTCACCTCCGACGTAGGCGTTCATCTCGCTCCAGAACGTGCCGGCGCCGACCTGCGCGGGCATCAGGTCAGAACCGTCGAAGCGGAAGGTGTCGGCGTCCTGCAGCAGGGTCGCGATCTCCCCGAACATCGGGTCGGCATAGTTGGAGTTGTCGAACTCCGTGCTCGGCGAGAGCCAGCCGCCGGCCTTGGCCCACTCGGCACCGAAGTCGGGAGACGCGAAGAACTCCATCAGCTCGACCACGTCGGTGTCGTTGGTGAAGGCGGTCGCCATGTCACCGCCACCGAGCACCGGAGTGCCCTCGAAGCCGCCCTCCATGTCGCCCGGGAGCGCGAAGACGTCGACGTTGCCGGCCAGATCCTGCTGGACGTCCTTCGGGAAGAAGGTCGTGATGAAGTTGGCCTGGCGGTGCATCTCGCAGCCCGGCGGGTCGGTGAACAGCGGCAGGGGCGAGTCACCGAAGGGCTCGCTCAGCGTGCCGTCGGCCCCGCCGCGTACGTTCTTCGGCTTGTTGATGATCTCGCCCATGGTCTCGATCGCCTGGACGATCTTCGGGTCGTTGAACGGGACCTCGTGGTTGACCCAGTCGTCGTAGAACTCCGGGCCCTCCTGGCGCAGGACGATCTCCTCGACCCAGTCGGTGTAGACCCAGCCGGTGTCGGCGCCGGCCTCGGCACCGAAGCACCACGGGGTCTGACCCTTCGCGATGATGTCGTCCTGGAGCGACATCAGCTCGTCCCAGGTCGTCGGCGTCTTGTAGCCGGACTCCTCGAAGTTCTTCGGGGTCCAGACCAGCGACTTCATCGAGACCCGGATCGGGACCCCGTAGGTCTTGTCGTCGATCTCGACCGAGTCCATCAGGCCCGGGATCATCGCGTCGTCGAGCTTGTCGACGTCGATGAGATCGTCGAGCGGAAGCGTGTCGCCCGACTCGGTCAGGTCGCCGACCAGACCGGGCTGCGGGAAGAGCGCGATGTCAGGGGCATCGTTTCCGTTGACCTTGGTGCGGATCTCGGTCGTGAAGTCGGTGGACGGGGTGTAGGTGACCTTGATCCCCGTCTCGTCGGTGAACGTCTTGAGCGCCGCGTTGAGGCCCACGGCCTCGCCCTCGGGGATCGCACCGAGGATCTGGATGCTGCCGTCTCCCTCTTCGGTATCGCCGGCATCGTTGCTGCCGCCGCCACCCGGCACACCACAGCCGGTCGCGACGAGCAGACCTGCGGTTACTGCTCCGATTTGCCACTTGCGCACGTGCATTGGAATTGCACCCTCCATCATCGTTTGATCCACGGAGTCGTGCCACGCAGGCCGCGTCGGGTCCACGAGGCAGCGCCTCGTTATGTGATCTCCGTAACACTAGTCGCTACGGTCCATCGATGTCCCGGACAAATTGTCGAACATTCACCCGAGAACGCGCAGGACCATACCTGTCAGACACTCGGGCGCCACGGAGACCCGCCAGCGCGGAGTGGCTCCAAAGGCCGAGGTAAGCCAGAATCAGCGCCCAAATGAACTATCCCCGCTCTCCCCAGCACGGGCCCCCGGGGCCCCATCACCAGCCTCCCCGCGACCCGCTGGCCATGGCCGGCCGCCTGGCCGCCGCCATCTGCTCGATCCTCTTCTGGCTGATCGGGGCGATCGCCCTGATCGCGGCCGTGATCGGCATCTTCCGGACCTTCGGCGGAGACCTGACGTGGCGTTCGGTCGGGATCTGGACCGTCGCCGGCATCGGCTGCCTCGCTTTCTCCTGGATCGTCGCCGCGCTCGGCCGGATCGGACTCGACGACGAGCCGATCGGGTCCTGGCGCACCGCGCCGTTCGAGCTGGCCCGGATCCTCTACCGGAACCGATGACAGGTCGACAACAGGCCGTACGTCGCGCGCGCATGCGCGACGTACGGCCTGTTGTCGTGGGGTCTAGACGAGCGCCTTCTCACCCTCTGCCGCGGGCGGGGTGGCAGCGTGGTCGTCGACCATCGTGGTCTCGTCGAACGGGTCCTGACCAGCCAGAACACGGCCGAGCTGACTGTGGTCGACGGTCTTGGTCCAGTGACCGACCAGCACGGTGGCGACCGAGTTGCCGGCGAAGTTGGTCAGCGCACGGGCCTCGGACATGAACCGGTCGATGCCCACGATCAGGCCCACGCCGTCCACCATCTCCGGGCGGTGCGACTGGAGTCCGCCGGCCAGGGTCGCCAGGCCGGCGCCGGTGACACCGGCGGCGCCCTTGGAGGCGATCATCATGAACAGCAGCAGACCGATCTGCTCACCGATGCTCAGCGGGTCCCCCATCGCGTCCGCGATGAAGATCGAGGCCATCGTCAGGTAGATCGCGGTGCCGTCCAGGTTGAACGAGTAGCCGGTCGGGACGACCACACCGACGGTCGCCTTCTCGACGCCGGCGTGCTCCATCTTCGCGATCAGGCGCGGGAGAGCGGACTCCGAGGAGCTGGTCGAGAGGATGAGCAGGAACTCGCGGCCGAGGTACTTGAGCAGCTTGAACAGGTTCACCCCGGTGGCCAGCTTGAGGAGCACGCCCAGGATGACGAAGACGAAGATCGCGCACGTGATGTAGAAGGCGATCATGATGACCGCGAGGCTCTTGAGCGCGTCGATGCCGGTCTCGCCCACGACACCGGCGATGGCACCGAAGGCACCGACCGGGGCGGCCCACATGATCATCGCGAGCACCCGGAAGATCAGCTTCTGGATCCAGGTGATCGCGTTGAGGATCGGCTTGCCCGACTCCCCCATCCGCTGCAGCGCGAAGCCGACCAGCAGCGCGACGAGCAGCGTCTGCAGCACGACACCGGAGGTCAGCGCCGAGAAGAGCGAGGTCGGGATGATGCTGAGCAGGAAGTCGGTCGTGCTCGCGTGTCCCTCCGAGGCCGCCTCCTGGCCCGCGCTGGACGCGTCCGAGCTCAGCTGGAGGCCGGTGCCCGGGTCGATGATGTTGCCGACGATGACACCGATCGCCAGGGCGACCGTGGACATCACGATGAAGTAGACCAGTGCCAGCCCGCCGACCTTGCCGACCTTGGCCGCATTGGCGACCGAGCCGACGCCGATCACCAGGGTGCAGAAGATGATCGGCTGGATCATCATCTTGATCAGGTTCACGAACGCGGTCCCGATCGGCTTCAGCTCCACCGCGAAGCCCGGAGCGATCAGCCCGACCAGGATGCCGAGGACCACCGCGGCGATCACCGCGATGTAGAGATAGTGGGTCCGGTCCTTCGTGGGTGGTGTCCCTGTGGTGGTCGTACTCATCGTTCCTCCTGGTCCGGTGTGTGTCCGCGCCCGTCTGGGGCAACCTCGGCAACTCTGCGGCAGAAAGTGACGACCGTCACTGTTGTGTTCGTTGTGTTCGTGGCCGCCGTCACAACCACGCGGCCGGGGTGGGTCAGAATGAGGTGGTGCCCCGCGTCCGCCCGCTCCGCTCCCGCGCCATCCGGGATCGTCCGGTGGCTCAGCAGGTGCTGCTCCTGCAGTTCGGCACGGTGCTGCTGCTCGTCGTCACCGGCATCCTGATGGCCTCCTACGACGCCCGTCGCGACTCCTACAGCCGAGCCACCCAACGCGCGGTCGCCGTGGCCCAGACCGTCGCCGACTCCCCCACCGTGCGCACGGCCCTGCGCGGCGAGGACCCGACGGCGACCCTCCAGCCCTGGACCGAGGAGGTCCGCCGCGACACCGACACCGACTTCGTCGTGGTGATGGACCTGGACCGCACCCGCTACACCCACACCGACCCGGATCAGATCGGCGGGAAGTTCGTCGGCGACCTCGGCAGTGCGCCCGAGGGCGAGGTCTTCACACAGCAGTACACCGGGACGCTCGGCCCGTCGGTCCGTGCGGTGGTCCCGGTCGCGGACGGCGACGAGATCATCGCGCTCGTCTCCGTCGGCATCACGGTCAGCGACATCAACCGCGGCCTCAAGCGCGACGTCCGGATCGTGCTGCTCTTCGGCGGGCTCGTGCTGATCGCCGGGCTCATCGGCGCCTGGCTGCTGAGCCGACGCCTGCACCGGCTGACCCACGGCCTGGGTGAGCGCGAGCTGGCCCGGATGTACGAGTACTACTCCGCCGTCCTCCATTCCGTACGCGAGGGGCTCCTCCTGCTCGACGGCGAGGGACGCGTGCAGCTCGTCAACGACGAGGCCCGGCGGCTGCTGGCCCTGCCCGACGAGGTCGTCGGCACCCGGATCGAGGAGCTCGGCCTGGCGCCTGGCCTGGTCGCCGCCGCCCGCGGCCGCACCGCCGAGTCCGACGACCTCTACCTGGCCGGCGAGCGGATCCTCGTGGTCTCCGCGGCACCGGCCCGATGGGACGGCCGAGACGTCGGCTCCGTGGTGACCCTGCGCGACCACACCGAGCTGCGCTCGGTGACCGGCGAGCTCGACGTCGTACGCCGCCTCACCGAGTCCCTCCGGTCGCAGAACCACGAGGCGGCCAACCGGCTGCACACCGTGGTGTCCCTCATCGAGATGGGCCGGTCGTCGGAGGCGGTGGAGTTCGCCACCGAGGAGCTGCAGGTCGCCCAGCTCCTCACCGACCAGGTCGTCGGCGCGGTCGAGGACCCTGTCGTCGCGGCGCTCCTGCTCGGGAAGTCGGCCGAGGCGGCCGAGCAGGGCGTCGATTTCCGGATCGTCGGAGAGCTGCCGCCGGGCACGGGCATCCCGCCCCGCGACCTGGTGACGGTGCTGGGCAACCTGGTCGACAACGCCTTCGACGCCGTCTCCGGCTTCGAGTCCCGTCAGGTCGAGGTGCACCTCACCGGTGACGATCACACCCTTACGGTCCGCGTGGGCGACAGCGGTCCCGGTCTGGACGACACCGCCGCGGCGCGCGTCCTCGACCGCGGATGGACGACCAAGGCCGAGCCCGGCACCGGTCGCGGTCTCGGCCTCGCGCTGGTCGGCCAGGTCGCCCGGCGCCACGGCGGCGAGGTCCTCGTCGGCCGCTCCCACCTCGGCGGAGCCGAGTTCACGGTCACCCTCGACGCGGAGGTCTCGGGATGAGTGTGCGGGTCCTGGTCGTCGAGGACGAGGCGCTGGCCGCCGAGGCCCATGCGGCGTACGTCGGGAGGGTTCCGGGCTTCGCCCTCGCCGGGATCGCGCGGTCGGCGCGCGAGGCGGTCCGGGCGCTCGATGCGGCCCGCGACGCCGGTGCGCCGGTCGACCTGATCCTGCTCGACATGAACCTTCCCGACGGTCACGGGCTCGGGCTGCTCAGCAGGCTCCGCACCGCCGGGCACCTGTGCGACGTGATCGCGGTGACGGCCGCCCGGGACACGAAGGTGGTGCGGCAGGCCGTGGTGCAGGGGGTCGTGCTCTACCTGCTCAAGCCGTTCACGTTCGCGACCTTCCGGGCCAAGCTCGAGCAGTACGCCGACTACCGGGCGCGGCTCGAGGCGGCCCCGGAGGAGGTCGTCCAGGACGAGGTCGACCAGCTGCTGGGGTCGCTGCGGCCCACCGGAAGCACGCCCCTGCCCAAGGGCATGAGCGCGGAGACGCTGCGGGCCGTGACGGCCGCACTGCGCGAGGCCGAGGGCGACCTGTCCGCGAGCGAGGTCGCGGCGGTGGTCGGTGCGTCACGGGTGACCGCGCGACGCTACCTCGAGCATCTCGCCGACAAGGGCCTGGCCGCGCGCGGGGTCCGTTACGGTCCCAGCGGCGGCCGGCCCGAGGTCAGCTACTCCTGGAGCTAGGCCGGCGCGGTAAATGGTTCGCGCGCGGGGCCTGGCGCCGGGCAGAGTCGATGCCCATGACGAGCAGCGATCTGTGGACCCGGGAGACGGCCGAGCGCTACGACGACCCCGACGACTGGGTCAACTCGCCCGAGGTGACCGGGCCGGTCGCCCGCTTCCTCGCCGAGGTCGCCGACGGTGGCCCGGCGCTCGAGCTCGCCATCGGGACGGGCCGGATCGGCGTACCTCTGCGGGAGCTGGGGGTGCCGGTCACCGGCATCGAGCTCTCCCAGCCGATGGTCGACGTCCTGCGGCGCAAGGTCACCGCTGACGAGATCCCCGTCGTGGTCGGCGACATGGCCACGGCCGAGGCGCCCGGGGCCGGGACGTACGCCTTGGTCTATCTGGTCTTCAACACCATCGGGAACCTGCGTACGCAGGAGGAGCAGGTCGCCTGCTTCGCCAACGCCGCTCGCCATCTGGCCCCGGGAGGCCGCTTCCTGGTCGAGGTCGGCGTGCCGGGACTGCGGCGACTTCCGCCGGGAAGCCCGGCGATCCCGTTCGACGTCTCCGCCGCGCACCTCGGGTTCGACACCTACGACCTGGTCACCCAGCAGGCGATCTCACACCACTACACCCGCGAGGCCGACGGTCGCTTCCGCTACGGGCAGCACAACTTCCGCTTCGTCTGGCCCGCCGAGCTGGACCTGATGGCTCGGCTGGCCGGGATGAGCCTGGAGGCGAGGTACGCCGGCTGGGACCGCTCCGCGTTCACCAGCGAGTCCACGAGTCACGTCTCCGTGTGGCGCAAGCCAGCCTAGTGCTGGACCGGTTCCCACGGATCAGAGAGACTGGAGGTGGACGACGAATCCACCTCCGATCGCCACCCGAAGGGAGCATGTGATGAGCATCGCCAGCAGCACCGATGATCTGACACGCGTGCCGATGTCGTGGGACGAGTATCTCGCCCTCGACGACACCCCAGGCGAGTACTACGGAGGAGCACTCGTCACCATGGCACCACCAGGACAAGACCACCAGCGCATCATGTTCGAACTCCAGATGCACATCAGTCAGCATCTCGCTCCCGGAACCTCGGTGACCCAAGCATGGGGCTGGAGCCCGGACGGCGTACGCGAGGAACTCATCCTGGACCTCATGGTCCATGACAAGACCGACGAGCAGCGCACACTGCGAACCACTCCGCACCTGATTGTCGAGATCCTCTCCAGCAACCGTCGCGACGATCTCGTCGGCAAGCTCAACCGCTACGCCCAGTGGGGTGCTCCTGCGTACTGGATCGTCGACCCACGCGACCACGTCATCCTCACCCACCGCCTCGAGGACGGCTATTTCGTGGAGACCGGCCGATACACGGACGGGACGGCGACGCTGACCTACGGCGACGTCAAAGTCCCGGTCGACGTCGACGCTCTTCTCGGCTGATCCGCGTCGCGCTGGAGGGCGCTGACCTCAACCTCATGACTCACAGGCCCACCCTAGGTTCTCCCGTTCAGAAGTGGTCGATTTGGGCCTGCTTCCTCACGACGGGCGAGCCCACAATGACCAGTTCTCGAGAGGCGTATGGGTCAGGTCGCCCAGAGTCCGATATCAGCCGAGAAGCGGGCGATGATCGACTCGACCACGCCACCCGCGGCGAGCAGCGCAGCGGTCTCGTCCTCCGAGGCGCCACCGCGGTCGCACAGCGCCACGAGCCGCGCCAGGTCGGGTGCGAGGGTCGGCTCGATCTCGCCCCAGCGGGCCGCCGCGAGCGCGCGATCAGTCGTCCAGATGCTGTCGTGGACGCTGACCAGGCCGGCCACGGCGAGGAGTGACTTGCGCGCCACCCGGCGGGACAGGTCGCCCGCGTCGTCGCGGCCGAGCGCGGCGCGCCACCTGGCCAGGGCGCGCGCGATATCGCCGTTGAAGCCGCGGGCGGCACGGGCGTCCGCCGGGAACTCGGGCAGGTCGGCGCCGCGATCGGGGCCGGCGAGGTGGACACAGTAGTGGCGCAGGAAGACCCGGTTGCCGTACGCCTCGGCGCCCTCGCCGACGTAGTCGTCCGAGGCCATCGCGGCGATCTCGACGCCGCGGCAGAGTTCGGCGAACCTCGCCGACGCCTCGGCTCCGAGCGTGGCGGCGTCCGCCGGCGGGAGACCGATCGTCAGCAGATCGACGTCTGAGGCGGGGGCGGCGGCCGTGCCGTTGGCGACCGAGCCGTAGGCATGGACCGACACCTCGGGCGTGACCCGCTCCAGGACGTACGCAAGGACCGGATCATACCTGGACCGCACTCTGTCGCGGCGCGCTCCCGTGACGATCAGACCGTCGGGGGTCACGCCCTCTCGGGGATCGGCCATCGGGTCTCAGGTGAGGCGCAGGGCCATCTTCGACTCGGTGCGCGGGTCGCCCTCGGGGAAGGGCTGCTGGTCGCCGGTGGGCTCGAAGCCGATCCGCTCGTAGAGGCGGCGGCCCGACTCGTTGCCGTCGACGACCCACAGCGTCAGCACGGTGGCGCCGTCGCGGCGAGCCCAGTCGGCGACACCGTGGACGAGCGCCTCGGCGAGCCCATGGCCACGGGCGTCGGGCGCCAGCCACATCGAGATCATGTGGTGCTCGTCGTCGTGGATGATCCCGGCCGCGAGCCCGGACGGCTTGTCGCCGACCCAGGCGATCACGGCGGCTCCGGACGCGGCCCAGAGCCGCCAGCGCTCGTCGGGCCAGGCAGCGACCTCGTCGTAGGAGGCCCAGTAGGCCTCCGGGGTGTCCTGCAGAGCGGCCAGGCGCACCTGCTTGAGCGCCGGCCACTCGTCCTCGACGACGACACGCACCTCCGCCGTCGGGACCACCTTGTCAGGGGTCCCGACGCCGGGAAGTGAGCTGGGCCTCCTGGGGGCACTCATGCCGCCGCCTCCGTAGCGCAAGCGCAAGGATACGGACGCGGCGGCCTGAGGCCTGTTGTCGCTCGCTGACGCTCGCTCATGCCGTCACGCCAGGTCGAGACCGGGGTACAGCGGGAACTTCGCGAGCAGCTCCGCCGCGGCGGCCTTGGTGTTGTCGGCGACGCCGTCCTCGATGGCGTAGGAGGCCTTGGACGGACCGCCGGCCTTGGTGGTGCCGGGGGTCGTCTTGGCGAGGACGTCGACGATGAGCTCGGCGACGCGGTCGAACTCCTCGGCGCCGAAGCCGCGGGTCGTCAGCGCCGGGGTGCCGAGGCGGATGCCCGAGGTGTACCAGGCGCCGTTGGGGTCCGCCGGGACCGAGTTGCGGTTGGTGACCACGCCGGAGTCGAGCAGCGCCGACTCGGCCTGGCGGCCGGTGAGGCCGAAGCTCGTCACGTCGAGCAGGACGAGGTGGTTGTCGGTGCCGCCGGTGACGAGCTTGGCGCCGCGCTTGAGGAAGCCCTCGGCGAGCGACTTGGCGTTGTCGGCGACCTGCTGCGCGTAGGTCTGGAAGCTCTCCTGCTTCGCCTCGGCGAAGGCGACGGCCTTCGCTGCCATGACATGGCTGAGCGGGCCACCGAGGACCATCGGGCAGCCGCGGTCGACGCTCGGCGCGTACTCCTCCGTGGCCAGGATGAACCCGCCGCGCGGGCCGCGCAGCGACTTGTGGGAGGTCGAGGTGACGACGTGAGCGTAGGGAACCGGGTTCTCCTCGCCCTGGAAGACCTTGCCGGCGACGAGCCCGGCGAAGTGGGCCATGTCGACCATCAGGGTGGCGCCGACCTCGTCGGCGATCTCGCGCATCTTGGCGAAGTTCACCCGGCGCGGGTAGGCGGAGTAGCCGGCCACGATGACCAGCGGCTGGAACTCGCGTGCCTTGGCACGCAGCGCGTCGTAGTCGAGCAGCCCGGTCTCGGGGTCGGTGCCGTACTGGTTCTGGTGGAACATCTTGCCCGAGATGTTGGGGCGGAAGCCGTGGGTGAGGTGGCCACCGGCGTCGAGGCTCATGCCGAGCAGGCGCTGGTTGCCGAGCTCGGCACGCAGCGTCTCCCAGTCGGCCTCGGAGAGCTCGTTCATGTTCTTGACGGCCATCTTCTCCAGCCACGGGCCCTCGACCCGGTGGGCGAGGATGGCCCAGTAGGCGGTGAGGTTGGCGTCGATGCCGGAGTGGGGCTGCACGTAGGCGTACTCGGCGCCGAACAGCTCCTTGGCGTGGTCGGCGGCGATCTGCTCGACGGTGTCGACGTTCTGGCAGCCGGCGTAGAAGCGGTGGCCGACGGTGCCCTCGGCGTACTTGTCGGAGAACCAGGTGCCCATCGTCATCAGCGTGGCGGGGCTCGCGTAGTTCTCGCTCGCGATCAGCTTGAGGCTGGCGCGCTGGTCAGCGAGCTCCTGCTTGGTCGCCTCGGCGATGCGGGGCTCCACGGAGGCGATGACCTCGAGGGCTTGGTTGTAGGCAGAACTCGTCAAGGCGGACAGATCGCTCATGGGTCACAGCGTAGTCAGCCGCGCGGACGAGAGCAGCATCGTGGTCGCCCGGTGGGTTGCGTACGTCCCCTATCACCGCCCGCGGGAATGAGATGCCACTCAACCGAGTTAAGAGACCGTGACCAGATGGTGACCTCGGCCACACCGCCCGCGTGGACGAGCGGGAATGTCCCACATAACGGACGGATGTCTCATATATCGGGATTCCAGATTGCGTGGAGGCCGTCCGCTCCCTGAGACTCCTTGACATGGTCACTGCTGCAACACATGCGCACCTCGTGGTTCGACGCCACGTGGACTATTGCCGCATCCGCAGCTCGATCTGTTGGCGCCACTGACGCCCAGCGCTCCGCATCCCCCCGCGTCGAGCCGCTGGCCCGCCGCCCGACAGACATCCCGGGCGCCCGCCGCGAGCACGTCCCTGCTCCGCCGTGCGTCCACGACCGACGCAAAGGTTTCTCTGACATGAGCGACAACCGGTTTCAGGCCAAGCGCGCCACCCGGACCGAGATCCCCCGACCCAAGAAGGGCGAGGGTCAGTGGGCCCTCGGCTACACCGAGCCGCTGAACAAGAACGAGGAGTCGAAGAAGAACGACGACCCGCTCAACGTTCGCGACCGGATCCTCTACACCTATTCCAAGCGTGGGTTCGACTCGATCGACCCGGCCGACATGCGCGGCCGCTTCCGCTGGTTCGGTCTCTACACCCAGCGCAAGCCCGGGATCGACGGCGGCAAGACCGCCATCCTCGAGGAAGAGGAGCTCGACGACCGCTACTTCATGATGCGGGTCCGCTCCGACGGCAAGCTCCTCTCCCCCGCCGCGGTGCGCACCCTCGGTCAGATCGGCGTCGACTTCGCCCGGGACACCGCCGACATCACCGACCGCGAGAACATCCAGTACCACTGGATCGAGATCGAGAACGTCCCGGAGATCTGGTCGCGCCTGGAGGAGGTCGGGCTGCACTCGACCGAGGCCTGCGGCGACTCGCCGCGTCCGTTCCTCGGCTCGCCGGTCGCCGGCGTCGCCGCCGACGAGATCATCGACGGCACCTCGGCGCTGCGCGAGATCGAGTCGCGCTACCTGGGCGACCCCGCCTTCTCGAACTTCCCGCGCAAGTTCAAGACCGCGCTGACCGGCCACCCCTCCCACGACGTGGCGCCCGAGATCAATGACATCGCCTTCGTCGGCACCGTCCACCCCGAGTACGGCCCCGGCTTCGACGTCTGGGTCGGTGGCGGCCTGTCCACCAACCCGCGCCTGGCCGAGAAGCTCGGCGTGTGGGTGCCGCTCGAGGAGGTCGCCGACGTGTGGGCCGGAGTCGCCGGCATCTTCCGCGACTACGGCTACCGCCGGCTGCGCTCGCGGGCGCGGCTGAAGTTCCTCGTCGCCGACTGGGGCAAGGAGAAGTTCCGCGAGGTGCTCGAGAACGAGTACCTCGACCGCGAGCTGGTCTCCAACCCCTCCCCCGAGTCGCCGCTGGGCCACCGCGACCACGTCGGCATCCACGACCAGAAGGACGGCAAGAAGTACGTCGGGCTGGCCCCGATCGCCGGCCGCATCTCCGGCACCCACCTGGTCGAGCTCGCCGGCGTCATGGAGAAGTTCGCCGTCGAGGGCGCCCGGCTCACTCCGTACCAGAAGATCGTGCTGATCGGGGTCTCCCCGGAGGTGGTCGAGGACCTGGTCACCGAGCTCGACGCCATCGGCTTCTCGGCCCGGCCCTCCAACTGGCGGCAGAACACGATGGCCTGCACCGGCATCGAGTTCTGCAAGCTCGCGATCGTGGACACCAAGGACCGCGCCCGCGACCTGATCGCCTCGCTCGAGTCGCGGTTCCCCGAGCTCGACGCCTCCATCACCGTCAACGTCAACGGCTGCCCCAACGCCTGCGCCCGCACCCAGGTCGCCGACATCGGGCTCAAGGGCCAGCTGGTCCTCGACGACGACGGCAACCAGGTCGAGGGCTTCCAGGTGCACCTGGGCGGCGCGACCGGTCTGACCGCCAACTTCGGCCGCAAGCTGCGGGCCCACAAGGTCACCTCGGCCGGGCTCGACGACTACATCTCCGCGCTGGTGGTCAACTACCTGGCCGACCGGACCGAGGGCGAGACGTTCTCGGCTTGGACCGCACGCGCCGACGAGGTGCTGCTGCGCGGCGAGAAGACCCTCACGGAGGTGCCCGCATGAGCGAGCGCGCCGGCACCCCGTTCCACTGCCCCTTCTGCGGGGAGACCGACCTGTGGCCGCACGAGGCGACGCACGGGTCCTGGGAGTGCCGCGCCTGCCTGCGGGCCTTCCAGCTGAAGTCGTTGGGACAGATCTCTCGGACCGTCACGAAGGAGGCGCACGCATGAGCGAGCGCAAGCGAGCGACAATGGGCCTCAGGCCGCCGGTTCCGTATTCTTCGCATTCCGTTACGGAGGTGGCGGCATGAGCGTCAGCACAGCAGCCGCCCGGGCCAACCGCGCGGTGGACACCGAGGGACGTACGCCCGAGGAGCTGCGCGAGATCGTCTCCCACTGGGGAGCCGAGCTCGAGCTCGCCCCGGCCGAGACGATCATCGAGTGGGCCGCCGCCACCTTCGGCGAGCGGTTCGCGATCACGTCCTCGATGGGTGACGCGGTCCTGGCGCATCTCGCCTCGAAGGTCGTGCCCGGGATCGACGTGGTCTTCCTCGACACCGGCTACCACTTCATCGAGACGATCGGCACCCGCGACGCGGTCGCGGCGACGATGCCGGTCAACCTGCTGACGATCACCCCTGTGCAGAGCGTCGCGGAGCAGGACGCGGAGTACGGCAAGGACCTCTACCGGACCGACCCCGACCTGTGCTGCGCACTGCGCAAGGTCAAGCCCCTGGCCGACTCGCTCGCCTCCTACGACGCCTGGGCCACCGGCCTGCGCCGTGCGGAGACGAAGAACCGGGTCATCGCCCCGGTCATCGGCTGGGACGCCAAACGCCAGAAGGTCAAGGTCTCGCCGATGGCGCGATGGTCCGACGAGCAGGTCGAGCGATACATCGAGGACAACGGAGTGCTCGTGAACCCGCTCGTCTATGACGGGTATCCCTCCATCGGCTGCGCGCCGTGCACCCGCCGGGTCGCCCCCGGCGAGGACCCGCGCAGCGGGCGATGGGCCGGCACCGGCAAGACCGAGTGCGGCATCCACGCCTGACCGGCAGCGCCGCCCGAAGGGCGCGAACAAACACAGACTTTCCGACTTTCCCTGCAACACCCGAAGGATGAAGACAATGGCAGCTCCCGCTCTGGTAGCCCTGGCTCACGGCAGCCGCGATCCGCAGTCCGCCGCGACCATCAACGCCCTCGTGGCCGAGGTACGCGCCCTGCGCCCCGACCTCCGCATCGAAGCCGCCTTCCTCGACCACTCCCGGCCGCGTTTCCAGGCCGTCATCGACAAGCTGGTCAAGGCCGGCCACGACGAGATCGTCGTCGTGCCGCTCCTGCTGACCGAGGCGTTCCACGCCCGCGTCGACGTACCCTCGGTCATCGCCGAGGCCACCGCCCGCCACGCCGGCCTGCGGATCCACACCAGCGCGATCCTCGGCCTCGAGAGCGTCTTCCTGCAGGTGCTCGACGAGCGCCTGCGGGCGTCGCTGAAGGCCGCCCGGGTGCGCGAGCTCGACGCCCTCGTCCTGGCCGCCGCCGGCTCCTCGGACTCGCTGGCCAACCAGTCCGTGGCTCGCCTGGCCCGGATCTGGGGTGCCCACCACAAGCTGCCGGTCGTGGCTGCGTACGCCTCGGCTGCTCCGCCCGCCACCGGCGAGGCCGTCCGCGCCTTCCGCGCCGAGGGCCGCCGCCACATCGCGGTCGGCATGCTCTTCCTGGCTCCCGGGCAGCTGCCCGACCGGGCCAAGGAGCTCGCGCTCGAGGCCGGCGCCGTCGCGGTCAGCGACCCGATGGGCGCCCACCCCGAGGTCGCCCGCACCATCCTGGCCCGCTACGCCGTCGGCGCCGTGGAGCTCGTCCCGGTCTGACCTCTGCCGAATAAGTAGTTGTGGGCGACGAAACTGTGGTTTCGTCGCCCACAACTACATTCTCGGCCGCCAGAACTGCGGTCTCGGCTGTCAGGCGATCTGGTGGGCGAAGATGCGGTCGAGCTCGGCGGCGGCGTCGGTGGTCACGCCACCGTGGACGGGTCCGGGCTGCAGGACGGTGCTCTTCGGGGCCTTGAGGAGGCCGAAGCGGGCCGACTCGTTGTCCGAGAGTGCCCGGTTGCCGTACGCCGTGGCCCGGACGCCCGCGCCGAAGCCGGCGTGAGCCGCGCCGGCGCAGATCAGGTCGACCGACTCCAGGGCCGCCCGGACCAGGGAGAGGTCGAGGCGCGGGGCGAACGTGGCGAGGCGCTGCTCGTCGAGCGTCCACCGGGCGGCGAGGAACTTCTGCTCGGGGCAGTAGAGGACGACGCCGACGTTGAGGAACTCCTCGCGCTCGGGCCGGGGTACGCAGCGGAGCACGACGTACTGGTAGGCGTCCATCACGCCCCCTGGGAGGGTTCGGCCGCGGGCAGCCACGGGCGCCCGCCGTCGAGGCGGGCACGCAGGAACGCGACGTAGCGTTCGCGCAGCGACTCCGCGGTGTCGTAGCCGGGGACCGGCTCGAGCCACTCGTCGGGTACGTCGGCGAGCACCTTCTCCAGCACCGCGTCGTCGAGGCGAGCGGCGAGGTCCTCGTTCTGGGCGAGCGCCTCGGCGCCGAAGGCGCGCAGGATGTGCTCGGAGGTGTCGAAGGGCTGCGCCGCGTAGCGCGCCGGGTCGCCGCCCCCGCCGGGCCAGACGTGGTGGAAGTAGAGCGAGGCGCCGTGGTCGATGACGTAGAGCGCACCGTTCCACAGCAGCATGTTGGGATTGCGCCAGGAGCGGTCGACGTTGGCGATCAGCGCATCCATCCACAGGATCCGCCCCGCCAGCGCCGGCTCGGGCGAGTAGGCGGCGTCGTAGCCGAACGCACCCGCCAGGAAGTCGATGCCGAGGTTGAGGCCGGCGCTCACGTTGAGGAGGTCCTGGACCTCCTCGTCGGCCTCGTAGCGCGCGATCTCGGGGTCCAGGTCGAGCACGACCTGTTCGGGGGTCGGGATGTCGAGCGCCCGGCACAGGCCGGTGACGATCACCTCCGCGACCAGCACCCGCAGCCCCTGCCCGGCGCCACGGAACTTGCACACATAGGTGCCGAGGTCATCGGCCTCCACGATCCCGGGCAGGCTGCCGCCCTCCCGGAGCGGGGTGACATACCGCGTCACCCGCACCGTCTCCAAAGTCACGAGATGGTGTCCTCTTCCAGTCGTCTCTTCTCCTCGGCGACGTCGAAGCTGGGCGCGGGCCAGTCGAGATCGAGCCCGTCCAGGGTCTCCAGGAGCAGCTCGCCGATGGCCAGGTTGCGATACCACTTCTTGTCGCTCGGCACGAGGTACCACGGAGCGTACTCGGTGTTGGTGCGCTCCAGCGCAATCTCGTACGCCTCCTGGTAGCTCTCCCACAGCTGGCGCTCGTCGACGTCTCCTGGGCTGTACTTCCAGTGCTTCGTCGGGTCCTCGAGCCGCGCCAGCAGCCGCTTCTTCTGCTCCTTGGGCGAGATGTGCAGCATGCACTTGAGGATGACGGTGCCGTCATCGGCCAGCCGCTTCTCGAAGTCGTTGATCGCGGCGTAGCGCCGCTCGACCTCCTCCGGGGCGGCGAGGGCGCGGACGCGTCCGATCAGCACGTCCTCGTAGTGCGAGCGGTCGAAGACACCGAGATAGCCGAGGCCTGGCACCGCCTTCTCGATCCGCCACAGGAAGTCCTGGGCCCGCTCCTCCTCGGTCGGCGCCTTGAAGCTGGTGATCTTCACGCCGACGGGGTCGACGAGCCCGACGGTGTGCTTCAGCACCCCGCCCTTGCCGGAGGTGTCCATCCCCTGCAGGACGAGCAGCACCCGCCTCGGGGTGTCGCTCTCCTTGGAGGCGAACAGCTTGGTCTGCAGCTCGATCAGCGTCGGGCCGAGCTCGGCGAGCACCTGCTTGCCGGTCTCCTTGTCGGCGCCGACGCCGGGGGCGGAGTTGGTGTCGTACTTCCGCAGGTCCACCGGTCCGGCCGGAAGTCGCAGCTCGTCGAGGAGGCTCATGCCACGACGATAGGCCCGCGAGCGATCGAACGGGGCGGCTCAGCCGAGAACGCGGCGTAGATCGAGCGAGCAGCCGACCATCGTGGTCGTCGAACCGTCGGGCTGGAGCTCGTCGAACCAGGTGCCCTGCTCGAAGCCCACCTTCTCGAGCATCCGCAGCGAGGCGGCGTTGCGGTGGTCGGGAGCGGCGAAGCAGGCCGTCGCGCCGGGATAGCGGCGCGGGATCGAGGTGAGCCAGACCCACGCCATCCGCGGCCCGATCCCGCGGCCGACGAAGGCCGGCTCCCCGATCGCGTAGTCGAAGCCGATCGCGTCCGGGTCGGGCGTGAGCAGCGCGTAGTCGGGCTCGTCGCTGATCCGGTAGTCCTGGCAGAAGCCGACCGAGCGCCCGTTGACCTCGATGACCCAGAAGGTCACGGGTGTCTTGCCATCGATGTCGGGCCCGTAGTTCTCCGTCACCCACTCGGGTGTGGGCTCGCCGTCGACGGCGTACCAACGGTGCACGTGCTCGGCGTTGAGCCAGCGGATCAGGTGCGGAAGGTCCCCGCGGGTCATCGGCCGCAGCGCCACCACCGGCATCGGATCGGAGGAGAACTCCTTCACCTCCCCCGAGAGGTCCACGGCGTACGCAGGCCGTCCGGCGATCCTCGTCGCCGCCGAGGCCCAGCTCTCCCCCGGGCGCGTCACCCCGCCGAGACGTTGTGTCCCGGTGTGGACGGCGACCGGTGTGAACATGACCTCAGGCTAGCGCCGAGGGGTCAGTGGGCCTGACCGCCACGGCGGTCAACCAGCGGCGGCTGGGAGGACCAGGGGAAGTCGATCCAGCGGTCGGTCTTCTTGTAGACGTAGTCGGCGTTGATCACCGTCCACGGCTTCTCGAAGATCACCGCGGTGCGAGCCTCGGCCACGTGGCCCTCGCAGAAGTCGTGCACGATCTCCAGGGTCTTGCCGGTGTCGGCGACATCGTCGGCGATGAGCACCTTCATGCCGGTCAGGTCGACCGCGGCCGGGGTCGGCGGGAGCATGATCGGGACGTCGAGACGCTCGTTGACGCCGGTGTAGAACTCCACGTTGACGGCGGACAGGTTCTTCACGTCGAGGGCGTAGCCCAGGCCCATCCCGAGGGCCAGGCCACCGCGGGCGATGGAGAGCACGATGTCGGGCTCGTAGCCGCTGTCGACCACCTTCTGGGCGATCTCGCGCACCGCGGTGCCGAAGAGTTCGTAGGTCAGGATCTCGCGCTCTTGCTGCTCACTCACAGATCGGATTCTGACACGAGACCACCAGCGTCATCTTCATCGGCGAGAGCGAGCTCCTCGCGAACGATGCCGTAGGCCACACCGGCGCCGTATCCCTTGCGGGCGAGCATCCCGACCAGGCGCCGGGTCTTGGTCTGGTCGTCGAAGCGCTCCAGCGAGCGCAGCTTGCGCCGGACCATCCGCCGGCCGGCCTCACGCTCGTCGTTCGGGTCGATCTCGTCGAGCGCCTCACGGGCCACGTCGTCATCGATCCCCTTGCGGCGGAGCTCCTGGGCGAGCGCCCGGCGCGCCAGGCCCTTTCCGGGCTGCCGGCTGGCGATCCAGGCCTTGGCGAAGGCCTCGTCGTCGATCAGGCCGACCTCTTCGAAGCGGTCCAGCAGCCGCGTCGCGAGGGCGGCCGGGACCTCCTTCTTCTCGAGCTTGTCGGCGAGCTCCTTGCGGCTGCGCGCCTGGCCCGTCAGGGCGTCGAGGAGGATCTTGCGGGCGATCGCCTCGTGGTCGGGCTCGGGATCGTTCTTGGGGTCCGCGGGGTCCGCGGGGCGGCTCTGTCGCCGACGCGACCGTGTTGGTGATCTCGACAGGCTCGATCCAACGCTCGATCCGTCGTCCGACGGGGGCGACGGTTCGGCCGAGGGGGCTTTGCCTGCCCAGGCCTCGACTCCGAGGGTGACGTCGCCCAGCCAGTCGGGCGCGGGTCGCTCGTCCACCCAGGGGTCCTGGGTGGACGAGCGGTCACGCTTGGACGAAGCCACGGGAGCTCAGGGGCCTAGAAGTCCTCGACACCGGCGGGCTCGGCCGCGGGCGTGGCCTCTGCCTCGACGGTCGGAACGACACCGAGCTTCTCCAGGATCCGCTTCTCCAGCTCGTTGGCCAGGTCGGGGTTGTCCTTGAGGAAGTTGCGGGAGTTCTCCTTGCCCTGGCCGAGCTGGTCGCCCTCGTAGGTGTACCAAGCGCCGGCCTTGCGGACCAGGCCCGCCTCGACACCGACGTCGATCAGGCCGCCCTCGCGGGAGATGCCCTTCCCGTACATGATGTCGAACTCGGCCTGCTTGAACGGCGGGGCCACCTTGTTCTTCACGACCTTGACGCGGGTGCGGTTGCCGACCATGTCGGTGCCGTCCTTGAGCGTCTCGATCCGGCGCACGTCGAGTCGCACCGAGGAGTAGAACTTCAGCGCGCGACCACCGGTCGTGGTCTCGGGCGAGCCGAACATCACGCCGATCTTCTCGCGCAGCTGGTTGATGAAGATCGCCGTCGTGCCCGAGTTGTTGAGCGCCGAGGTCATCTTCCGCAGCGCCTGGCTCATCAGTCGCGCCTGCAGACCGACGTGGCTGTCGCCCATCTCGCCCTCGATCTCGGCCCGCGGCACCAGCGCCGCGACGGAGTCGATGACGATCAGGTCGAGCGCACCCGAGCGGATCAGCATGTCGGCGATCTCCAGGGCCTGCTCACCGGAGTCGGGCTGGGAGACCAGCAGGGCGTCGGTGTCGACGCCGAGGTTCTTCGCGTATTCCGGGTCGAGGGCGTGCTCGGCGTCGATGAAGGCCACGATGCCACCGGCGCGCTGCGCGCTGGCGACCGAGTGGAGGGCCACCGTCGTCTTACCCGACGACTCCGGACCGTAGATCTCCACGACCCGGCCGCGAGGCAGACCACCCAGGCCCAGCGCCACGTCGAGCGCGATCGAGCCGGTCGGGATCACCTCCAGGGGAGCCCGGGTCTCGTCGCCCAGCCGCATGACCGAGCCCTTGCCGAACTGCCTTTCGATGTTGGCGAGAGCGGCATCCAATGCCTTCTCGCGATCACCTGCCGCCATGTTCTTTCCTTCCTGAGGAGCAGATTTCTTGCCCCTGCCTGCCGCTTGTCCACGTGTCTTCGTCGTCATCAAGGCAGACGCTAGACGGGACCACCGACAGTTTCTGAACGGGACCCTCCGGCACGGTGTTTCACGACCCCTCGCAAAGCACGAACCACGCTCCACCTGGAACCCACACTAGCCCGAACAAGCGTTCGATGTGAACACCTGTTCGGGCGTGTCGGGGCCGCCGGACCCTCAGTGGCCCTGCATCTCCATCTGCTCGGCGGGAGCCGGGTCGCTGCCGAGCTCGTCGGCGATGGAGACCGAGAGACCGCCGAGCATGAAGGTGAAGATCGCGGCCGCCAGGGCGCCGCTCGAGAACGCCGGGATGAAGCGACGGAAGCCCTGCTGGACCGGCTCGGCGCCGTGGTACTCGTGCGTCAGCGCGTGCCCCTTGCCCCGCTGCAGCAGGTAACGGTTGACCGGGAAAGCGGCCACGAAGGCGACCGTCAGCGCGATCATCATCCCGACCCAGAACACGACGTTGACCAGCCCGGCCTCCATCGCCCCCGGGATGAGTGCCATGACCAGGTTGTCGACCAGCTCCATGGTCGCGATCGAGAGCGTGTCGGCCGCGAGCACGACACTGAGCGCCGCGCCGAGGGCCAGGCCCGACTTCAGCAGCGGCAGGGTCGAGAGGGCGTAGCCGAAGAAGAACGCCAGGGTGACGGCCAGGGCGATCGTCCACCCCGCGCTGAGGCCGATCGCGGTGCCGATCATCAGGCCGGCGATCTCGCCGATCGCGCACCCGGTGAGGCAGTGCAGCGTCGCGCTGGCGGCCATCGCGTTCACGCCGCCCCCACCGTGGCCGCCGTGCCCGGAGTGTGCCGAGTGGTCGGCGTGCTCGGCGTGCTCGCCGTGACCCTCGTGCATCGAGTGCTCATGTCCGGCCTGCACGTGCTCGTCATGCGACTTCATGTCGCTCCCTTGCTCGATCGTTCGTCTGCCTACAGGCAATTCATACCCCATGGGGGTATACGGTCGCAAGCGATATCCACCCCGCACGCCCGCTTTGTCCAACCGCACGCGACTCCTTAGGGTGTGCGTTGTGTGGACGGCAGCACGACGACAGCGGACGACCCGGTCGGCCGCACGCACCGGTCTGCTGGCGGCGGTGCTGATCACGGTTGCCGGCCTGCTGGGCATGCATGCGCTGAGTCTGCACGGCACCCGCACCGACGGCGAGCACGCCACGCTGCGCCTGCCCGCCGCCCACGTGGGGCACACGCACGCCCTCGACCATGCCGACCACGGAGCCGCCGGCCACACCGGGCAGCCCGGCGACGACGGGCACACCGCGATGATGCTCTGCGCGGCGTTCCTGCTCGCTGCCGGCGCGCTGCTCCTGAGCGGGCTGTGGCGACGTACGGCGGCCTGGTGGTCCCCCCGGGCACGCCGCCGGGCCCGTACGGCCGGGCCCGTGCTCCTCGTCAGCCGTTCGGCGACCGGGCCACCGCCGGAGTGGGAGTTCTCCGTCATCAGGTGCTGAGCGGGCCCTGATCCACCCGCGACCGGGACGCACCCGGTTCGGCAGGTGGGTCGACGACGCCCGGAAACAGCACATGACAAGGAGAAACAACAGATGCGTACGCAACGTCCTCTCATCCGCGCGACCTGGGTCGCCACCGGCCTGGCCGTGCTTCTGACCCTGTCCGGCTGCGGCGGCGGCGAGGAGGCCGAGGCCCCGCAGAAGCTCTCGGAGACCGAGCACAACAAGGCCGACGTCGCCTTCGCGACCGACATGATCCAGCATCACGCCCAGGCGATGGCGATGGTCGACCTGACCATGGATCGTAAGCTCGACCCCGAGGTCCAGGAGCTGGCCGATGAGATCCGGGCAGCCCAGAGCCCCGAGATCGAGACCATGTCGTCCTGGCTCCAGGAGTGGGGCGAGGAGGTGCCCTCGACGATGCGCGACCACGTCAACGGCGGTCACGAGGGCCACGGCGACGAGGACAGCAGCATGTCCGACTCGATGGAGGGCATGGACGCCGACATGCCCGGGATGATGTCCGCCGAGGACATGGACGCCCTGGAGAGCGCTTCTGACGCCGAGTTCCAGGACATGTGGCTGGAGATGATGATCGAGCACCACGAGGGTGCGGTCGAGATGTCCGAGTCCCAGCAGGACGAGGGCCGGTTCAAGCCGGCCGTCGACCTCGCCGGCACCATCATCGAGACCCAGTCGACCGAGATCGACACGATGGAGAAGATCCTCGGCTGAGGCCCGGCCAGCGGGCAGGGTCGCCTGAGGCCCTGCCCGCGCGGTCAGGCCGCGCGATCAGCCCGACGGGCCACGTACGCAGCCCCGAACAGCACCGCGACCAGCAGGATCGTGCCGAGCGCGAGTGCCGGATACCCGGCCACGTCGACGACGACACCCGAGACCGCCCCGGCGGCCGCCGCGGCGACGCCCATGATCAGGTCGGCGCTGCCCTGGACGTCGGCACGCACCTCGAGCGGGGTGTGGTCGGCGACGGAGGTGGCGGCCGCGATCGTGGCCAGCGACCAGCCGAGACCGAGCAGGAAGAGCCCGGCGAAGATCCGCCCCGAGCTCCCCTGCGGCGCCGCGGCGCACAGCACCAGGGCCACCAGGAGCACCCCGCCACCGAGCGCCATCACGTCGGCCCGGCCGACGCGGTCGGCGAGCCAGCCGGCGACCGGCGCGAAGGCGAACATGCCCAGGACGTGCCCGCTGATCACCAGCCCGATGATCTCGAGCCCGGCCCCGCCGTGCTCCATGTGGAGCGGCGTCATCACCATCACCGCCACCATGGTGGCGTGCGCCGCAGCCTGCCCGGCCACGGCCGCGGCGAGCGCGGGCCGCGCCCGGATCACGGCGAGCGCCCGGCGCCAGCTGGTGGTCTCGACAGGCTCGACCACCGGTGAGGACTCGACCACCGGTGAGGACTCGGCGACCGGTGCACTTTCTCGGGCGACCAGCAGCGGGTCAGGCCGCAGGAAGACCCCGACCACGAGCGCGGCGGCCAGCATCCCGATCGACCCGAGCGCGAACGGCCCGGTGAGCACCGGGATCCCGACGGCGTCGGAAAAGGCCTCGGCCACACCGGTCAGATTGGGGCCGAGCACCGCGCCGAAGGTGGTCGCCCAGACCACGAGCGAGAGCGCCCGCGCCCGGCTCGTCGCAGGTGCCAGGTCGGTGGCCGCGTAGCGCGCTCCGTTGTTCGCCGCGGTGGTCGCGCCCAGCAGCACCGCGCCGACCAGCAGCAACGTCATCGAGCCCACCACGCCGGCCAGGACCGCCAGCAGTCCGCCGGCCGCCCCGAGCAGGTAGCCCGCCAGCAGCCCGAAGCGGCGCCCGCGGGCGTCCATCACCCGCCCCAGGACGTACGCAGCCACCGCCGCGCCCAGCACCTGGGTCGTCTGGGAGAGGCCCGCCATGGACTCCGAGCCGGACAGGTCGCGAGCCAGCAGGGATGCGGTCGCGATGCCGATGGTGATCCCCATCGCACCGACCGCCTGGGTGGCGACCAGGGTGAGGATGGTGCGCTTCTGGACCGCGGCCACCGCGGTCGGGGCCACCAGCGTCACCGCTCACGCGCCGGCAGCTCCAGGGCCTTCCAGACCGCGGCCCAGACCTCCTTCGGCGGCACACCCTCGTCGAGCGCCTCCTGAGCGGTGCGCCCGCCCAGGTCGCCCATCACGAACTGGCGTGCCCACGCCCGCGAGTAGCCCTCGCCGAGCGCATCGTCCATCCGCGACCAGAACTCCGTGTGTCTCATCGCCCCGAATGCTACTCAGCCGGGCTCAGCCGCGCCGACGGGCGAGCACGTCGAGCCAGACGTCACCGAGCCGGCCATCGGCGTGCCCGACCTCGAGCACCTCCCAGCCGGCCTCGTCCAGCGCCGCCCGCAGCGCGGGCTCGCGCCAGTAGACGAAGAGCCGGGGCGCCTCGACGTGGCCGCGGTTGGTCCACTCCTCGCTGTCGCCCTGCTTCATCGACACGTGCAGCGCGCCGCCGGGGCGGGTGACCTCCGCGAGCCGGCCCAGCACCGTCGCGAAGTCGTCGCGGGCCACGTGCAGCAGCGTCGCCGAGGCCCAGACCGCGGCGTAGGGGACGTCGGGGTGGACCGGGTCGCGCAGGTCGTCGGTCAGCGGGTCGAGGCAGGCCGCGGCGTACCCCTGCTTCCGCAGGTGCGCCACGAACCCCTCGCTGATGTCGGTGCGCCGCACCCGCACTCCCCCGGCCTCCAGCGCCTTCGCGTCGTGGCCCGGCCCGGTGCCGATCTCGAGCACGTGGTCGCCGGGCTCGAGCTCGGCCAGGAACCGGTCGAGGATCGAGCGGTTCTCCTCGGAGAACGAGGTGGCCTCGACGTACGTCGCGACGCTGGCGTCGTAGGCGGCGACGGTCGCCTGCTTGGCGGCCGAGCGTACGTCCCACAGGTGGTGGACGACGTCGTGGAGGTGGTAGCGGCCCAGCGACTCGACGCTGAACGCGTCGCCGTTGGACCGGATCCCGCGGCGGCCCCAGGCGTCCGGCGGGACCTTCTCGTAGATCGTGGCCACCGCGTCCGCGGCGTCCATCAGCTCCTCGGCCACGACCGCCGGGTCCTGGCTCGCGTAGTCGTCCTCGCGGGCGGTCACGTCCTGGTCCCAGTTGGCGAACCGTGGCTCGTCCTCGGCCAGCATCAGCCGCAGCCGCTCGCCGAAGACGCGGTGGACGTCGCGTACGTGCGCTCCGTACTCCAGGGCCGACCACACGCCCGGCCGTGGTCGCTCGCGCGCGTTCTCGGCGGCGAGGTAGACCTCCCAGTAGGTCGCGTTGTCACGCACGATCTCGGGGAGCTGGTCGGCGGTCACGGCACCGGCGACGAAGCCACACTCCGGGCAGGGCCGGTCGAGGACCCAGGTCCAGTCCTTGGTGTCGGGTGTGATCGCGTCATGGGTCATGGGTCAATCCTGACGGTCCGCCCCGGCCGCCACGAGGGAGATCCTGCCTATGAGACGCGAGATGCTGCCCCTCAGGTGAGGAGTAGGGAGTCGAGCCGCCGCCGGACGACCGCGAGCCCGATCGCGCCGAAGGCCAGCAGGTAGACGACCGAGACCAGCGACCCCCACGACGGCACCCCGAGGGTCAGCTCGCGGCAGAGCACGACGCCGCGGTAGAGGGGCGTGACCTCCACGACCCAGCGGAGCCAGTCCGGGTAGGCGGTGACCGGGAAGAAGGTGGCGCTGAACAGGAACATCGGCATCATCGCGAGGGTGATCTTCTCGAAGTCCTGCCAGGAGGTCATGTAGGTGGTCAGGGCCATGCCCACGGCCCCGAAGGCCGAGCCGATCAGCAGCGCTGCGGGCACGACCAGGATCGCCCACCAGGAGTGCACCAGGTCCATCGCGAGCATGATCACCAGGAAAGCCGCGACGTAGATCCCGCTGCGCAGCTGGTTCCAGAGGATCTCGCCGACGGCGATGTCGACCGTGCGCAGCGGCGTGGCCAGCATCTGGTCGTAGAGCTTGTTGTATTTCAGCTTGAAGAAGAAGTTGAACGTCGCGTCCAGCAGCGCCCCGTTCATCGCCGAGGCCGCGATCATCCCGGGTGCGACGAAGTCGCGATACTCGATCGGCTCGCCGGCGTAGGTGAACCCGGTGACGATCGCGCCGACGCCGATGCCGATCGAGAAGAGGTAGAAGACCGGCTCCAGGAAGCCGGTGACGAACACGAGCCACGCCCGCCGGTAGACGAGGATGTTGCGCCACAGCAGCAGCCGGGCGGCCTCGCCGCCGCGCAGCGGACGGGCGACGGCGGTGCTCACCGCGGCGTTGAGGATCGCCATCTCAGGAGACCAGCCTTTCGGCGAGCTTGCGGACGGCCAGCCACCAGCACACGGCGGCCAGGATGCCGAGGTAGGCGACGTGGATCGCGACCATCCCCCAGTCGAGCCGGCCGAGGGTGAGCATCCGGGTCAGGTCGACGCCGTGCCACAGGGGCGAGGCCATCGCGACCCCTTCCAGCACCGGGCCGAGGTTGCCGATCGGGAAGAAGGTGCCGCTGAACAGGGTCAGCGGGATCATCCCCAGCCGGAAGATCAGCGCGAAGGACTCCTCGCCCTTGATCGAGAGCGAGAACAGCAGCACCGGCGTGGCGAAGCCCAGCGCCACCAGCCCCTGCACCAGCCACGCGGCCAGCACTCCCCAAGCCGACTCGAAGACCCCGAAAGGAGCCAGAACCAGCAGGAACACCCCGCAGGCGAACAGCGAGCGCAGCACCACCCAGCCGAGCTGGGCCAAGACGATGTGGGACGGAGCGAGCGGGGCGGCGATCATCGAGTAGTAGATCCGCTGCCACTTGAGCATGCCCATGACGGGATAGGTGAGGTCGGAGAAGGCGATGGTCATCGCGTGGGCGGCGACCATGCCGGGCGCCACGAACGCCAGGTAGGTCGAGGCACCCTCGAGCGTGGCCGGGTCGGCGTCGATGAACCCGCCCAGCAGCACCCCCAGCGCCAGGACGTAGAAGAAGGGGGTCACGAAGGTGGTGATCACCCCGCCCTTCCAGGTGCGCGCCAGGACCGTGAGCCAGTAGTCGCCCATCCGCAGGGCACCGGCGACCAGCCCCGAGGGCGCCGTCGGCGCGGTGGCCGGGCCCGTGTCGGCGTAGTCGGCCATCAGTCCACCAGCGTCCGGCCGGTCAGGTGCAGGAAGACGTCCTCCAGCGAGGAGCGCCGCACCAGAGTGGCCACCGGAGCGAGGTCGCGGCTGTGGACGGCCTCGATGACTGCCTCGCCGTCGTCGCTGTAGAGCAGCAGCCGGTCGGGCAGCACCTCGACCCGCTCGGCGAGGTCCTCGACCTTGGCGGCGAGCGCCTCGTGCTCGCCGACGCCGAAGCGCAGCTCGGCGACCTCGCGGGTGGAGTGCTCCTGGATCAGCCCCAGCGGCGTGCCGTGGGCCACGATCCGGCCCTGGTCCATCACCACGAGCTCATCGCACAGCTGCTCGGCCTCGTCCATGTAGTGGGTGGTCAGCAACAGGGTCACGCCCGCCTGCTTGAGACGGAAGAGCCGGTCCCAGATGACGTGGCGGGCCTGCGGGTCCAGGCCGGTGGTCGGCTCGTCGAGCACCAGGATCTCGGGCCGGTTGATCAGGCTCCGGGCGATGGTCAGCCGCCGCTTCATCCCGCCGGAGAGGTCGTCGACCTTCGCCTTGGCCTTCTCGGTGAGCTGGACGAAGTCGAGCAGCTCCTCGATCCTGCCCTTGACCTCGGCTCGCGGCAGCCCGAAGTAGCGGCCGTAGACGTAGAGGTTGTCGTAGACGTTGAGCTCGACGTCGAGGGTGTCCTCCTGCGGGCACACCCCGAGCCGCGCCTTGATCTTCGGCCCGTCCTTGGCCGGGTCCATCCCGAAGACCCGCAGCTCTCCCCCTGACGGCGGCGAGACGCAGCAGATCATCCGCATCGTCGAGGACTTGCCGGCGCCGTTGGGCCCCAGGAAGCCGAAGGCCACCCCGGGGCGCACCGAGACGTCGATGCCGCGCACCGCCTCGAAGTCGCCGAACGACTTGCGCAGCCCACGCGCCGAGATCATCAGCTCTTCACCCACGTCGGCAAAGACTAGATGCGGGCGCCGACAGTTTCGAGCGAGTTCGGGTCGGTGGCTACCGGTCCTGCTGCTTCTGGCGCCGGTTGTAGTCGCGCATCCGCTGCGGTACGCCGACCACGGCCGCGTCGTAGGACGGGACCCCGTGCTTGTTGGCGAACTTGTGCGCCCACTGCGCCGACGGCACCCGCCGCCTGGTCCACTCACCGTCATGGGCGACCAGCAGCAGGGTGACCTCGCTGACGACGGTGCGCGGCTCGACGAACCCCTCGACACCCCGTCGGGTCTCGATGAACTGCTCGAGATGCTTCTGGTCGGTGGAATCCGAGGCGCGTACCCGGGTGGATCCGGTGTAGCTCTCGCCGGTGGGACGGCTCATCCGCGTCCCGCGGCGCCGAAGACGATCGAACAGGCTCACGCATTTATTGTGCCTCCCGGTTCCCAACACGCGCCTCGATAAACCTGTTGGGCGGCCGCTCCGCGCTCGCCTATCTTGGAGCCTTTGACCCCACGCCCGATCGATCACCCGGCCGCCACGGAGAAGCGATGAACCAGCCATGCCCATAGACGGGACAACTGACGAGAAAGCCAACCCCGACCACCTCGGCGAGCTCGACGCGGAACGAGCCCATCTGGACGCCTCCCGGCAGGACCTGGCCCGGATGCGCCGGAGGGTCGAGTCCCTGGACTCCTCCGACGCCGGCAACTGGGTCAGCGCCGAGATCCTCGACGCGACGCTCGCGCACCGGCTCGAGCAGCTCGCGGACGACCCGGAGGTGCCGCTCTTCTTCGGCCGGATCGACCGGACCGCGGCCGCGGGAGCCGAGTCGTTCCACGTCGGGCGCCGCCACATCACCGACAGTGCCGGCGACCCGATGGTGGTCGACTGGCGGGCACCGGTCAGCGTCCCGTTCTACCGGGCGTCGCGGACCGAGCCGATGGGGCTGGCGCGGAGGCGGCGCTACGGGTTCTCCCACGGGGAGCTGACCGCCTTCGAGGACGAGTCGTTGACCGACGCGGGACCCACCCAGGAGCACTCGGCGATCCTCGAGGCGGAGATCGAACGGCCGCGCGTCGGGCCGATGCGCGACATCGTGGCCACCATCCAGCCCGAGCAGGACGTCCTGGTCCGCGCCGACCTGTCGCGGACGATCGTCGTGCAGGGTGCGCCGGGCACCGGGAAGACGGCGGTGGGGCTGCACCGGGCGGCGTACCTCCTCTACGCGCACCGCGACCAGCTGACCCGGCGCGGGGTCCTGATCGTCGGCCCCAACGCCTCGTTCCTGCGCTACATCCGCGACGTGCTCCCGGCGCTCGGCGAGATCGAGGCCAAGCAGGCGACGATCGCCGAGCTGGTCGCCATCCACGGCACGGTCCGCACCGAGGAGAGCGCTGCCGCTGCCACGCTCAAGGGTGACGTACGCATGGCCGAGCTGCTCCGCCGGGCGGTCTGGTCCCATGTCGGCGAGCCCGACGAGGCCTTGGTCGTCCCGCGCGGGTCGCGACGCTGGCGGGTGCCGGCCTCGGAGGCGCGCGAGGCGGTGGAGGGGCTGCGTGCCAACGATCTCCGGTACGCAGCGGGCCGGGCCCTGCTCCCGCGCGCCCTGGCCCACCGGGTGCTCGTGCAGATGGAGCGATCCGGCGACTCCCCCGACGACCGGGTGCACGACGCGGTGGCGCGGACGAAGCCGGTCAAGGACTATGCGACCGCGCTGTGGCCGGACCTCAAGCCGGCCCGGGTGCTGTTCCGGCTGTTCACCGACGCGGCGTGGCTGGCGGAGGTGGCCGCCGGCGTGCTCGACGAGGCGGAGCGGGAGACGCTGCTGTGGGAGAAGCCGCCGCGGTCGGCCGGCGCGGCCCGCTGGTCGCTGGCCGACCTGGTGCTGCTCGACGAGATCGCCGACCTGCTCGACCGTACGCCGTCGGTGGCCCACATCGTCGCCGACGAGGCACAGGATCTCTCCGCGATGATGCTGCGTGCCCTCGGCCGCCGCTCGACGACGGGGTCGCTGACGATCCTGGGCGACCTCGCCCAGGCGACCACGCCGTGGGCCTCGTCCTCCTGGGCCGACGCCCTGGCCCATCTCGGCAAGCCCGACGGCCATGTCGAGCAGCTGACCCGTGGGTTCCGGGTGCCGGCCGACGTGATCGCCTACGCCGCCCGCCTCCTGCCCCACATCGCTCCGGACCTGGAGCCGCCGGTCGCGGTGCGCCGGGCGCGCGGCGACCTCACCTTCACCTCCGCGACCGTCGTGGAGGCGCTCGAGACCGCGTTGGACCGGCCCGGGTCGGTGGGGCTGATCGTGCCCGACGCCGCGCTGGCGACGGTGCGCGCCGAGCTGACCGAGGCGGGGCTCGCATTCGCCGAGGTCGCCCTCGGTGAGCTCAGCGCGGCCGACGAGGAGACCGAGTTCGACGCCCATCTGGACCTGGTCCCCGCCTCGCTGGCGAAGGGTCTCGAGTTCGACCACGTCGTCGTCTCCGACCCCACGGCGATCGTGGCCGGCGAGCCCGACCGCGAGACCGGCCTGCGCCGCCTCTACGTCTGCCTCACCCGTGCGGTCACGTCCCTGGTGGTGCGCCACGACGGCCTCCCCGAGGAGCTCGGACCCGAAGAACTCACTGGCGTCCCGCAGAGCGATGATGCGAAGGTGGACGCATGATCGAGACCCGCCCCGATCCGTTGGTGAAGGCCGAGTGGCCGCTGCGCACCGAACGACTCGTGATCCGGCGGATGACGCCGGCCGACATCGAGCCGACCTGGGCCTTCCGGGGTCTCCCCGAGGTGGCGGAGTGGGTGACGAGCGCGTTCCCGGACATCGACGCCTACCGCAGGATCTTCGAGCGCCCCGACGTCATCGGACCCGCCCTGGTGATCGAGCGCGAGGGCGTCATCGTCGGCGACCTCATGCTGCGGATCACCGACCCGTGGTCGCAGACCGAGGTGCGCAACCAGGCCGACGGCACCCAGGCCGAGCTCGGCTGGACGATCGACCCCGCCCACCAGGGCAACGGCTACGCGACCGAGGCCGTACGCGCCGTGCTGGACGTCTGCTTCGGCCCTCTCGCACTGCGGCGCGTCGTCGCCGAGTGCTTCGCCGACAACGAGGCCTCTTGGCGGCTCATGGAGCGCCTCGGGATGCGCCGCGAGTCCCACACGGTCAAGGACTCCCTGCACCGCACCCGCGGCTGGCTCGACGGGCTCTCCTACGCGATCCTGGCCGAGGAGTGGGCCGCTAGAGCCTGAGGGCCGCCTCGACCGCCGCCTCGCAGTGCAGCCGGGTCGTCGGGAACAGCGGCACACCTGCGTACGCCTCCATCGGCAGCAGCAGCTCGATCTCGGTACAGCCGAGGATGACGCCCTGGCAGCCGGCGGCGACCAGCCGGTCGACGACCTCGAGGTAGGCCTGGCGGGAGCTGTCCAGGAACGTCCCCAGACACAGCTCCTCGTAGATGATCCGGTGCACGGTCTCCTGGTCCGGCTCGGTGGGGACGACGACCTCGAGACCGTGGCTCCGGAGCCGATCGGCGTAGAACGGCTGCGACATCGTGAAGCCGGTGCCGAGGAGCCCCACCCGTCCGACCCCCGCCGCGCGCACCGCGGCCGCGGTCGTGTCGCCCAGGTGCAGGAAACGATCCCCGTACGTCTCCTCCAGCGCCCCGGCCACCTTGTGCATCGTGTTGGTGGCGAGCACGATCACCTCCGCCCCGGCGTCGCTCAGCGTCGCCGCCTCCTCGGCCAGACGCGTCCCGGCCCGCTCCCACTCGCCGGCGACCTGCATCTCCTCGATCTCCGCGAAGTCCACCGAGCGTACGAGCAGGTCGGCCGAGTGCAGCCCGCCGAGCCGCTTCGCGGTGATCTCGTTCAGCAGGCGGTAGTACTCCGCCGTCGACTCCCAGCTCATCCCACCCAGCACACCGATCCGTCGCATGCCCTCAGTCTGCCCGGGCGGCCAACACCGCGGGCGTCACACCTCCGCGTGGGCTCGAGCGTCCTCCCAGCCACAGCTCACCGGATCCTCATGAGGACCTGCGGAGAGACGTACGACCTCGACCTCGCCGCCGACCTTCCACCCGAGCACGCAGTCGGTGGACATCCGCCCGGTCCAGTAGCCGGTGATCCCACCGGAGGCGACGTAGACCCGCGTCCCCTCCGACTGCACCTCGAGCCCCGGGAGATCGGTGAGGGCGCGTACGCTCGCCGCCGCGTCGTCCGCGCCCAGGGCCGCCTCGAGCCGGACCTCGGCATCCTTCGGCAGGTCGACGGACTGCGCGGTCGTCGTGTCGATCTCCGTCTCGCTCGGACAGTCGACCTCGTCGGCGGTGTCCCACTCGCGCGGCTCGGACCACTCGAAGCAGCGGGTGGCAGAGTAGGTGTTCGAGGAGTCGGGCCAGATCCGGGTGGCACACTCCCAGTTCGTCCGGCACTCGTGGTGCGCCGTGATCGCCAGCACGATCCGTCTGCCGTCCTCGGGGCTGTCGGACGCCACCAGGATCTCCACGTCTCCCTGCCGCTCCCCCTCCCGCGCCTGGTCATAGGCAGTCCTGCCGGGATAGGTCTCCATCGCGTTGAAGATCGCCACCGCGCGCGTGCGCGTCCGCGCTTCCGCCGGCGATCCCTCAGCCCACACCCAGAACGCGCCGACACCTGCGACGAGGGTCAGCGCCACGACGGCAAGCACGGCCCACAAGGTCTTCACGTCAGCCAGTCTCGACGGCCTCGTCGGGCCTGGCGTGAGCGCCGATACTCATTTTTCGGCGCAGACTGTTCCCGCGCTGCGTCTCAGGGACGGCGGGTGAATTTGATGGTTCCATCCGGTAGTCGTTCATGGACATAGGCCGGGTTGTGCGCGAGGCGGTGATGGTGTGGGCACAACAAGGCCCCATCCTTCAAGTCTGTCTTTCCGCCGGTTGCCCACGGGTTGAGGTGGTGGGCGTCGCACCATTCCGGCGGCATGTCGCAGCCCTCGGCCTGGCAGCACTTCTGCTGCAGCCGCAGCGCCTTGCGCTGGATCGGCTGGAAAAACCTGCTCGCCCTACCTGCGTCGAGGACCTCGCCGTCGCTGCCCAGCACCCAGGGGATGATGGTGGCGTTGCACGCCAGCTTGCGGGCCTCGGCCGCGCTGATGGCGGTGCCGTTGGTCTCGTCGTAGCCCAGGGTCGCGATCCCGAGGTCTTTGCGGAGCTCCTCCAGGGAGATCACCACGTTGATGGTGGTCGCATCGCCACCATGGCGAGGCAGGACAGCAGGGTCGATGGTCTCCAAAAGCCGGGCGAATCCTTGTCCCATGAGTCGTTCCCACGGCGGCAACGGGGCCTGCTTGTCGAGGAGTTGTTGTTTGCGGGGTTGGGCGTAGGCCTCGACGAGCCGCTTGAACCGCATCCCGACCGAGACCGGCAGAACACCGTCGAACCCGATCGTGCCGTCGTGGTTGTCCCACACCCGCAGCGCGGTCTTCTGCTGGGCACGCTCCTCCTCCGCCAACAGTGCCTTGGCTTCGGCGTCGTCGAACCGGGCGGGGTCGATCTCGGCCAGGATGCGTTTGCCGACGATCCTGAGCTCGTTGGCGGTCAACCGGGTGGCGTAATCGACCAGGAGCTTCTCGGCCAGGATCAGGTCCTCGGCACTGGCGACCGGATCGGCGTCGATCTTGTCCAGCGCCGTAGTGATCACCCGAGCCTTGTCCAGGGACACCACACCCTCAGCCAGCCCGGCCGCGACGCACTCGTACTTCGCGACACTGGCGGCGACCTTGATCTGCGAGCGGGCGACCGCCGTGTCGACCAACAGCTCGGTCCGCATCCACCCCGAGGCGTCCTTGGCACCGCTCTCCACGGCGATGTCACCAGCCGATGCGAGCACCCGCAGCTTCAACGCCGCCTGCTGGGCCTGGAGTCTCTCCAGCCGTTCGAGCAGATCTTTCTTCTGCCCGGTCCGCCAATAGACAGGGTCACTCGCGAGGAGGTCGTGGAGGGAGGATTCGATGGCACTCAGGGCAGCGTCGATCGCATCGCCGGGGTTGGTACCCCAGTGGTCGATCTCGCGCCCGAGACTCATCACTATCCTCCTTCAGAGGTGTGCTGTGATGGGTCTGATTCTACCTTCTACAGTCCAACATATCCACATATTCTCCCAGGTCAAAGGCTATTTCGCGGTCAGCGAACGGCATCGTCCATGTGGATGATAAGTGGCCCGAAGGGCCACCCTTCCACCCCTTCAAACATCGACCCAAACAGGCAAGAATCTCGCTGCGCCACACCCGGGCCGCCGCCCCGATAGCCAGCCAAATCTTTTCTCGATCTGGTCCGGAGTCCAGGACCGCGAAGCGGCCGGCGAAGCCGGCGGGCCGCAGGCCCGTCCTTGACGCCGGAGCAGATCGAGAAGACCCTCAGGAAAGGGTCGGCGGCCCATACCGGCCACGAAGAACGGTTACGCGCAGGGTGGTCTCGACAAGCTCGACCACCGGAACATGGTCTCGACAAGCTCGACCACCGGAACATGGTCTCGACAAGCTCGACCACCGGAACATGGTCTCGACAAGCTCGACCACCGGAACAATCAGTCGACACCGAGCACCCCCCACAGCCCCCGACGTACGGTCACAAGCATGGGAATCCCACTCGCAGACCGACAAGAGCTCCTGACACAGCCCCTGATCGCAGCACTCTCGGTGAACAGAGAGAACAGACAGGGGCCACTGACAGTGCCGATCTGGTACGACTACACCCCCGGCGGCGACGTGTGGTTCGTGACCGGGAAGGACTCGCTGAAGACCCGGCTGATCAAGGCCGCGGGACGCTGCACGCTGATGGTGGAGCGGGTGGACCCGACGGTGCGCTACGTGTCGGTCGAGGGGCCGGTGCGGATCGCCGATGCCGCCGAAGGAGAGTCAGAGGCGATGGCGCGACGGTACCTGCCGCCGGAGGCGGTCGGACCCTACCTGGCAGAGGCGGCGAACTTCCCGCCCGAGGTGACCGTACGGCTGTCACCGGAGAACTGGCTCTCCGCCGACCTCGGCGCCTTCTGAGACTCCGCCACCTGAGGATCAGCCAGCTGCCGCCGAACAGCCCGCGCGGCGGCCCGGCCGGCCCGACTGGCCCCGATGGTGCTTGCGGAGGGTCCGTAGCCGACGAGCTGGACGCGCGGGTCGTACGCCGCGGTGACCGCGGTCTGGACGTCGGCTGACTCGCGCAGCAGCGGGATCCCACCGTGAGAGCTGCGCAGGTGGAGCAGCGCGAGGTGGGTGATCGCGGGCCGGAACCCGGTGGCCCACAGGATCGCGTCGACGGGCTCGAACGCGCCCGACTCCCACCGCAGCCCGGACGGCTCGATCCGCGAGAACATCGGCAGCCGGCGCTCGTAGACCCCGAGGCGTGCGGCCTCCTGCTCCTGCGGGCGCAGCGAGAGCCCGGTGACGCTGACGACGCTGGCCGGCGGCAGCCCGGCCTCGACCCGCTCGGCGACCAGCGTCACCGCCTCGCGCCCACGATCGGCGTCGAAGTCCGTGCGCCAGACCGGCTCGCGCCGGGTGATCCAGAGCACCGACGTCAGCGGCGCGAGCTCGCCGAGGAACTGCACCGCCGAAGCTCCCCCGCCGACCACCGCGACCCGCTTCCCGGCGAAGTGAGCAGCACCCGGATAGTCGTGGGTGTGCACCTGCTCCCCCAGGAACGTCGAGGCTCCCGGGTAGTGCGGGACGAACGGCCGGGTCCAGGTGCCGGTCGCGTTGACCAGCGTGCGGGTGAACCACGTCCGCCCGTCGGCAGAGTGCACCGCGAGCAGATCTCCGACGGAGGTCACCGACGTCACCGAGACGGGGCGCTCCACCGGCAGGTCGTGCAGAATCTCATAGGTCCCGAACCATGCCGGCACAGCCGCGTTGGCCCGCTCGCCGGAGTCCCCCGGCGCCCGCCCGTCGGGGAGGTCGGCCACTCCGTGGACGTCATGCATGGTCAGCGAGTCCCAGCGGTGCTGCCAGGCGCCACCGGGGCGCCGCTCGGCGTCGAGCACGACGTGGCGTACGCCCAGCCGGCTGAGGTGGTAGGACGCCGACAGCCCGGCCTGACCGGCACCGATCACCACTGATTCGTAGCTCTCCACAGACACATCAACAACGCACCGAATAAATTCCATACCCACGGAATGCTGCGGGAACACGTTCTACTTGACTACCCTCGACTGAGACTCGGATCGGGAGGTCGGACACGATGGATCAGACACCATGACAGCCGCCGAGACGATTCGCGAGGTGCCACGACTCGTGCCCGGCGACCGCGGCCTCCCCTGGGTCGGCCGATTGCTGGACTACTCCCGCGACCCGGTCGGCTTCTACCGGCACCAGTGGGAGACGTACGGCCCGGTCTCGCCGTTCTTCCGGGCCGGCGAGACCGGGGTGGTCGTGCTCGGGCCGGACGCCTGCGAGGCGGTGCTGCGCAACAAGGACAAGGCGTACGCCAACGGGCCGGCGTGGGGGCAGATCGTCGGCCCGTTCTTCGACCGGGGCCTGATGCTGCTCGACTTCGAGGAGCACCACGCCCATCGCCGCATCATGCAGGAGGCCTTCACCCGGGATCGGCTCGCCGCCTACACCACCGCGATGCACCCGGCGATCGCGCAGGGCATGCGCGGCTGGGCCAACGCCCCGGCTTTCCAGTCCTATCCGCGGCTCAAGCAACTCACCCTTGACATCGCCGCGGACATCTTCATGGGCGGTGCGGCCGAAACCAGCCGGGCCGAGATGGACCGGGTCAACCGGGCGTTCATCGCCTGCGTGCAGGCGGCCGCCGGCGTCGTACGCGCCGATGTGCCGATGACCCGCTGGGGCCGGGCGTTCCGCGGGCGGAAGGTGCTGGAGGGCTTCCTGCGCCACTATCTCCCGGCCAAACGAGCGCAGCAGACCGACGACATCTTCTCGGTGCTGTGCCACATCGAGACCGACGACGGCGAGCGGTTCAGCGACGAGGACGTCGTCAACCACATGATCTTCCTGATGATGGCCGCCCACGACACCTCGACCATCACGACCTCGACGATGCTGCAGTACCTGGGCCAGCATCCGCAGTGGCAGCAGCGCTGCCGTGAGGAGTCCCTCGCCCTCGGCCCTGCCCCCACGATGGCCGAGATCGAGAGCCTCACCAGCCTGGACCTGGTGATGAAGGAGGCGCTGCGGCTGCGGGCCCCG
This sequence comes from Nocardioides sp. NBC_00368, assembly GCF_036090055.1. Classification (NCBI taxonomy): domain Bacteria; kingdom Bacillati; phylum Actinomycetota; class Actinomycetes; order Propionibacteriales; family Nocardioidaceae; genus Nocardioides; species Nocardioides sp. NBC_00368. The sequence continues at coordinate 426,295 of NZ_CP107970.1, read as the reverse complement.
GTGCCGGCGCTGATCCGGCGTACGGTCAAGGAGACCCGGCTCCTCGGCGTACGCATCCCCGTCGACACCGCGGTGATGGTCGGGGTCCAGTTCAGCCACATGATGGAGGACTACTGGACCAACCCGACCGTCTTCGATCCGGAGCGGTTCGCACCGCAGCGGCGCGAGGACAAGAGCCACCGGATGGCGTGGGAGCCGTTCGGCGGCGGGGTGCACAAGTGCATCGGCCTCTACTTCGCCGGCCTCGAGGTCAAGTCCATCCTGCACCGGCTCCTGCGCGACTACCGGTGGAGCGTCTCCCCCGGCTACCGCGCGCCCCTCGACAACAGCTCGCTGCCGTTCCCCAAGGACGGCAACCCCATCCACCTGACCCGGATCTGAGGAGACCGATGACGACGAAGACAACCGAGGCCCCGAGCGTACGTCCGGGCTGGATCGACGAGTCCCGGCTCGCCTCCTGGACCCGGTGGGTGTCGGCTCCGGTCTCCGGCGGCGACGGCGCGCTGACCGCGATCGCGCCCTACGACGCCCGGCCGACCGCCCCGGTGCCCTCGGTCACCGCCGCGGACGTCGCCGAGGCGGCGGCTGCCGCGCGGGCGGCCCAGCCGGACTGGGCCACGCTGGACCTCCGCGACCGCGCCGAGGTCATGCTCCGCTTCCACGACCTGCTGGTCGAGCGCCAGGACGAGGTGCTCGACCTGATCCAGTGGGAGATGGGCAAGGCCCGCTTCCATGCCTGGCAGGAGATCCTGCAGGTCGGCACCATCGCCCGCCACTACGCCAGGCGCGCCTCCACCTATCTGGCCGACAAGCGGGTCCGCGGCGCCATCCCTGGCCTCACCTCGGTGAAGGAGGTGCGGGTGCCGAAGAAGGTCGTCGGGATCATCTCGCCGTGGAACTACCCGCTCTATCTCGGGGTCGGCGACGCGATCCCGGCCCTGATCGCCGGGGCGGCCGTGATCAGCAAGGCCGACCCACAGGCCCCGCTGACGCTGCTGTGGGCGCGAGCGCTGATGGCCGAAGCCGGCCTGCCCGAGCACGTGTGGCAGGTCGTCACCGGACCGGGCGCCGCGACCGGCGAGGCGGTCATCGACAACGTCGACTACGTCGCCTTCACCGGCTCGACCGCCACCGGACGGATCGTCGCCCAGCGCGCGGCGGGCCGGCTGATCGGCGCCTCCCTCGAGCTCGGCGGGAAGAACCCGCTCATCGTCCGCCGCGACGCCGATCTCGCCCAGGCCGCCCGCGGCACGGTGATGGCGGCCTTCGCCAACACCGGCCAGATGTGCGTCCACATCGAGCGCGTGGTCGTGCACACCGACGTCTACGACGCCTTCCGTCAGGCGCTGGTCGCCGAGACCGAGGGTCAGGTGGTCGGGCAGGCCTTCGACTACTCGGTCGACGTCGGGTCGCTGGCCTCCCAGGCCCAGCTTGACAAGGTCACCGCCCATGTCGCCGACGCGGTCGCCAAGGGCGCGACGGTGCTCGCCGGCGGCGAGCCGCTCGCCGAGGTGGGCCCGTTCGCCTTCGCACCGACCGTCCTGGAGGGCGTCACCGACGAGATGGATCTCTGCCTGGGCGAGACCTTCGGCCCGGTGGTGGCGCTCTACCGCGCGGACAGCGACGAGGAGGCGGTCCGGATCGCCAACCAGGGCGAGGCCGGGCTCTCGGCGAGCGTGTTCAGCAAGAACGTGCGCGAGGCCGACATGATCGCCCGCCGCATCCGCGCGGGCGCGGTGAACATCAACGACGGCGCCGCGCTGGCGGCCGGCAGCATCGAGGCCGGGATGGGCGGCATGGGGTCGAGCGGGCTCGGTCGCCGCCACGGCGCGGACGGGATCCGGAAGTTCACCGACGCCCAGACCCTCGCCGCCTCACGGATGGGCCCGGTCGGTCCGCTCAAGGGGCAGGCGGTCGAGAAGTTCGTGCAGCTCGGCAACGGGCAGCTCAAGGCCCTGCGGAAGCTGGGGGCACGATGAGCGCGCCGACGGGGCCGGGGAAGCACAACCTGGCGGTGCTGGCCGAGGAGTCCTACGCCCGCCACGGCGACCACCCGATGGTCTTCTTCGAGGGCACCTGGCACTCCTCGGGCGAGATCGCCGAGCGGTCCGCCCGGGTCGCCGGCGGCCTACGTGCGCTCGGGATCGAGCCGGGCGACCGGGTCATGGTGCTCACCATGAACACCCCGGAGGTCTTCGTCAGCTATCGCGCTCTGTGGCGCGCAGGCGCCGTGGTGACGCCGGTGATCTTCCTGCAGACCCCGCCGGAGCTGCGCCACATTCTGGAGGACTCCGGCGCCAGGGCCGCGATCGTCACGCCCGAGCTGCTGCCGCTGATCCAGGCGGCCTCCGAAGGCCTCGAGCTCACCGTCATCGTGGCCGGAGGCGTCGAGGAGGGCGCGGGGGTGGTGGCGTACGAGAGCCTGGAGAGCGCCGAGCCGATCGAGATCGCGCCTCGCGGCGACGACGACCTGGCGGCGCTGCTCTACACCGGCGGCACGACCGGGCGGGCCAAGGGCGTCATGCTGAGCCACCGCGGCCTGTGGGAGTCCGGGCACGCCCTCCACCGGGTCGGGGAGAGCCAGGGTACGACCCGGTGGCTGCTGCCGCTGCCGCTCTCCCATGCGTACGGCCTGATCGTGGTCATCAGCGGCCTGCACTCCTCGCGCCCGCAGAGCTCGGTGCTGCAGCGGTGGTTCGACGCCAAGGGGTGGCTCGAGCTCGCCCAGGAGCACCGGGTGGAGTCGAGCACGGTGGTGCCGTCGATGCTGCAGATGCTGCTCGACCAGCCCTACCAGGACTACGACCTGGGCTCGCTGCGCTCCTTCGGCAGCGGCGGCGCACCGCTGCTGCCGGCGCTGCGGGAGAAGGCCGAGGAGGCCTTCGGGGTGACGATCCTGGAAGGCTACGGCTGCACCGAGTCGAGCGCGGTGATCGCCGCTTCGACGCTGGAGGAGTCGCGGCCGGGCAGCGTCGGCAAGCCGCTCTCCCACGCCGAGGTCGTCATCGCCGGCCCCGACGGGACACCGGTCGCGACCGGCGAGGAGGGCGAGATCTGGGTGCGTGGTCCCGGGGTGATGCAGGGCTACTGGAACGACCCCGAGCAGACCGCCGCGACCGTCGTCGACGGCTGGCTGCACACCGGCGACATCGGCCACTTCGACGCCGACGGCTACCTCTACGTCGACGACCGGATCAAGGACCTGATCATCCGTGGCGGGTTCAACGTCTTCCCGCGTGACGTCGAGGACGCCCTCCTCGCCCACGAGGCGGTCACCGCCGCCGCGGTCGTCGGCCGCCCCGACGACCAGCGCGGCGAGGAGGTGGTCGCGGTCGTCGCCCTCCATCCCGGCGCCCGCACCACGCCCGAGGAGCTGATCGCGTTCGCGAAGACGCGCCTCGCCGCCCACAAGTACCCCCGCGAGGTCCGGATCCTCGACGCCGTCCCGGTCACCAGCGTGGGCAAGACCGACAGGAAAGCCGTACGCAGCATGGTCCGCACCACCGAAGGAGAGTCATGACACGCCAGATCGAGGGATCCGCCGTCATCGTCACCGGAGGCGCACGGGGCATCGGCCGCGCCACCGTCGAGCGGCTCGCGCGCGCCGGAGCGAAGGTGGCCGTGGGCGACCTGGACCCGGACCTGCTCGCCGACGTGGTGGACTCGTTCGGGCCACGCGTCACCGCGGCTCGTCTCGACGTCACCGACCCCGCCTCGTGGCGCAGCTTCCTCGACACGGTCGCAGACCTGGGGCCGTGGGACGTGCTGGTCAACAACGCCGGGATCATGCCGCTCGGGTCGGTCCTCAAGGAGGAGGACGCGCTCACCCGGGCCATCTTCGAGGTCAATGTGCACGGGCCGATCAACGGGATCAAGGCGGTCGCCCCGGCGATGGTCGAGCGCGGCCGAGGCCACATCGTCAACGTCGCCTCCGCCGTCGGCCGGGTACCGGTGCCGGACGCGGCGACCTACTCGGCCTCGAAGTTCGCCGTCGTCGGCTTCTCCGAGGCGCTGCGTCTCGAGCTGGCACCCGCGGGGGTCGACGTCTCCATCGTCCTGCCGACGGTGGTGCAGACCGAGCTCGCCGACGGGGTGCCGCCGGCCAAGGGGATGAAGCCGGTCACCGCCGAGGACGTCGCGGAGGCGATCGAGTCGGTCATCCGCGAGCCGCGGCCGGAGGTCTGGGTGCCCAACTGGACCCAGACCCTGACCAAGATCACCCAGGCGATGCCGCGCCGGTTCCAGGACTTCGTCGACCGGGCCACCAACGCCTCGCAGCTGCTCGCCGGCGTCGACCCGGCGGCGCGAGCGGCCTATGAGGAGCGGGTGCGAAGGAACGTACGTTAGGACGATTGGCCCAGGAGACGAAGGCTCGATTGGCCGGGCGCCCGAGGCCCCGCTCTCACTAGCGTTCTCGTCGTGAAGAACGACGGACTCTCCGTGCCCCAGGGCGCGGCTCTCACCCTCGGTGCGGTGCTCGGCACCGGTGTCATCTCCCTGCCCGCGCTGGCGGCGAACGAGGCCGGACCGGCCTCGCTCGTGGCCTGGCTGGCCCTGATCCTGCTCTCGGTGCCGCTGGCGGCCACCTTCGCCGCACTGGGGGCTCGGCACCCGGACGGGGGCGGGGTGGCGACGTACGCCCGGCTCGCCTTCAACCCGCACGTCGCCACGATGGTCGGCTGGGCCTTCTACCTGACGATCGGCGTGGGGGCGCCGGTCGCGGCGGGGTTCGGCGGGGCGTACGTCGCCGACGCCTTCGGTGGCGGCCGGAGCATGTCGCTGGCCGCGACGGCGGGGATCATCCTGCTGGTCACCGTCATGAACTGGTTCGGGATCAAGGTGTCCGGGGGCGTGCAGCTGGCGATCGCCGGCGCCATCGCGGTCCTGCTCGCGGTGGCGGTCCTGGTCGCGCTGCCGCATGCCGAGCTCGGACGACTGACGCCGTTCGCGCCGCACGGGTGGGGCTCGGTCGGGACCGCCGCGGCGATGCTGGTGTGGGCGTTCGCGGGGTGGGAGATCCTCTCCTCGCTCTCGGCCGAGTATCGCGACCCGGCGCGCGACATCCGGCGGGCGACGTTCCTCGCGCTCGGCGTCGTGACGGTGCTCTACCTCGGGATCGCGTTCGCGACGGTCGCGTCGCTCGGCTCCACCACCGGTGCGGCGCCGCTCGCGGACCTGCTCGTCCTCGGCTTCGGGGAGCCCGCACGACCGGTGACCGCCGTCGTCGCCGTGCTGCTGACCATCGGGGCCATCAACGCCTACTTCGCCGGCGGCTCACGGCTGGGAGCGTCACTGGCTCGCGAGGGTGCCTTGCCCACGTTCCTGGCCGACCCCGCGACCGTCATCCCGCGCCGCTCCTTGCTCGCCATCTGTGCCGTGGCGCTGGGCTCCCTCGCGGTCATCTGGGCCGCCGGCACATCCACCGATGCCCTCCTGCTGATGGCTTCGGGCACCTTCTCCCTGCTGTACGTGGTGGGGGCGGCGGCCGCGCTGCGGCTGCTTCCTCGTGGCAGCGGGTCCTGGTGGGCGGCGGTCTGCTCGATGGTCGCGGCGCTGGTGCTGCTGGGTCTCACCGGAGCCCACCTGCTCGGCCCGGTCATCTGCGGCGGCGCCGGGCTGGTGTGGTCGCTGGCCCGCTCCCGCCGGGTCGCATCACGCCCAGCCCGCGAGCTCGCCCAGGCGCTCGAGCCCGCGCGGGAGGGTCTGTGTCCGGACGGCTCCGTAGCCTAGGAAGAGCCCGTCGCGGCCGGCCAGCAGGCGGTGGGCGCCGATCGTGTCCAGCGCCAGCCCTTCGGCCGCGGCGCGTTCGGGCAGGCCGTCGGGAATCTCCGCGTAGGCCGAGAGGTGCAGACCGGCCGCCGACGGGAGCACCTCGACCGGCCAGGTGCCGAGATGCTCGAGGAGGATAGAGCGGCGCTCGGCGTACGCCTTGGACGCCTTGCGCACGTGGCGGGCGAGCAGGCCCTCCTCCAGGAAGCGCGCCAGGGCTGCCTGCGGCTGGACGGGGCCGAAGCCGTCGCCGAGCTGCTTGGCCGCCAGGAGGCTGTCGACGAGGGAGCCGGGGGCCACCAGGTAGCCGGTGCGCAGGCTCGGCAGCAGCGACTTGGAGAACGTGCCGACGTAGATCACCCGGCCCTGGTCGTCGAGGGCGTGCAGCGGCTCGAGGGGTCGCTCGGTGAACCGGAACTCGCTGTCGTAGTCGTCCTCGACGATGCCCGCGCCGTGAGTGTCGGCGAAGGCGAGGAGCGCTCGGCGGCGTGGGAGGGAGAGGCGTACGCCGAGCGGGAACTGATGGCTCGGGGTCGTGTAGACGAGCCGGGCCTCCTCGGGGATCTGCTCGACGACCAGGCCCTCCTCGTCCACCGGGACGGGCACGACGCGGGCGCCGTGGGAGGCGAACAGGTCGATCGCGGACGGGTAGCCCGGGTCCTCGACGGCGACGACGTCGCCCGGCTCGAGGAGCACCCGCGCGACCAGGTCGAGCGCCTGCTGGGTGCCGCTGGTGACGACGATCTGCCCCGGGTCGGCCCGCACGCCGCGGTGGTAGGCCACCGTGTGCGCCAGCGCCTCGCGCAGTCTCGGCAGCCCGGCCGGCGAGGCGTACGTCCCGGGGTTGTGGCCGCGCAGCCGCGACTCCGCCGCGAGGATCCGCCGCCAGGTGTCGAACGGGAAGAGCTCGGCGTCGGGGATCCCCACCCGCAGGTCGTACGCCGGGACCGCCGCCTCCGCGCTCGTCGGCCGCGGTGCCCACTGCCAGCCCGGGCGGGGCCTCAGGGATCCGGGCACGCTGGGGCGTGGGCGTCCCGCGGCTGCCGCGACGTACGTCCCCGCGCCCACGCGTGACTCCAGGAACCCTTCGGCGACCAGGCGCTCGTAGACCGTGGCGACGGTGTTGCGCGAGATCCCCAGATCGGACGCGAGCGCGCGGCTCGCCGGCAGCCGGTCGCCCACCTTCAGTCGCCCGTCGGCCAGGGCGTCGCGCAGCGCGCTGTAGAGCGACGCGGATCGTACGGCGCGGTCGGTCAGGTCAAGCGCGAGGTCCACAGCGGGATTGGACCACATCCCTGTCGGTGGTGGGGGCTTTCAGCCCGGCAGCCCCAGACGCGCGATGATCTTCTCGGCCACCTCGGCTGCCGACAGATCGGTGTTGTCGATGACGAAGTGCGGGAGGTCGAGCGGGAACGGCACCTCGGGGCCTGTCGAGAGCTCCCAGCGCTCGTTCGACCCGATGACGTCTCCGCGTGCCCATTCGGTGTCGCGTTTGGACGGCTTCGCGGCCAGCCGCTCGGGCGTGCCCTCACGGGCGAGCCGGACCGTCACGTCGGCGTACAGCTCGACGAAGTCGATCCGCGCACCCGCCTCGACCGCGGGCGCGATCATCCACTCGACCTCCGCTGTGTCCGCGGGGACATCCAGCGCCCAGGCGAAGGTCAGGATCAACCCCGGGAGGTCGTTGGCCACCGCCTCCTCGATCACCCGCCTGCGGAACTCCCTCTTCAGCCTGTTGAACGGCTCGGTCCCCCAGTCGAAGACCTCCAGCAGCGGCTCGATCGTGGCGTGGTTGTGGAGGAGGCGGTAGGTCGTCCGGGACGCGATCTCCCGGCCGACGCTCATCTTGCCGACCGCCTGCGGGCCGAAGAGGACGACGAGGTGCATGAGGCCAGTGTGGCCGCTGAGTGTCGGTGGTCGCGACTAGGTTTGTCCTCATGAGCGACACGTCTGAGGCGCTGGCGCGGTTCAGCGACCCGACACGTACGTGGTTCCAGGCTGCCTTCGCGGCGCCGACCGCGGCTCAGGCCGGTGCCTGGGAGGCGATCGGGGCGGGGCGCAACGCGCTGGTGGTGGCGCCCACCGGGTCGGGAAAGACGCTCAGTGCCTTCCTGTGGTCGATCGACAAGCTGCTGACCGAGCCGGTGCCGGAGAAGAAGGAGCGCTGCCGCGTCCTCTACATCTCCCCGCTCAAGGCGCTCGGCGTCGACGTCGAGCGCAACCTGCGCAGTCCGCTGGTCGGGATCCGGCAGACGGCCGAGCGGCTGGGCGCCGACGCGCCCGAGGTGCGCGTCGGCGTGCGCTCGGGCGACACGACCGCGGCCGACCGGCGGCGCCTGACCACGACTCCTCCCGACATCCTGATCACCACGCCCGAGTCGCTGTTCCTGATGCTGACCAGCCAGGCCCGCGAGACCTTGCGCAGCGTCGAGACGGTGATCGTCGACGAGGTGCACGCGGTGGCGGCCACCAAGCGCGGCTCCCACCTGGCGCTGACCCTGGAGCGCCTCGACGCTCTCCTGGAGAGGTCGGCCCAGCGGATCGGGCTCTCCGCGACCGTGCGGCCCCTGGAGGAGGTCGCGCGCTACCTCGGCGGCTCCCAGCCGGTCGACATCGTGGCGCCCCCGGCGGAGAAGCGGTGGGACCTGAGCGTGGTCGTCCCGGTCGAGGACATGACCGCGCCGAGCCCGTACGGCGAGGAGGAGGACGACGACCCGCAACGGGCCTCCTCGATCTGGCCTCACGTCGAGGAGCACGTCGCCGACCTGGTCACCGCCCACCGCTCCACGATCGTCTTCGCCAACTCCCGCCGGATCGCGGAACGGCTGACCGCTCGCCTGAACGAGATCGCCTCCGACCGGGTCTTCGAGACCGGTCCGCCGCCCGCGCAGGTGATGGCGCAGTCGGGGCAGTCCCACGGAGCGGCTCCGGTGATCGCCAAGGCCCACCACGGCAGCGTGTCGAAGGAGCAGCGGGCGCTGATCGAGGACGACCTCAAGTCCGGCCGGCTGCCGGCGGTGGTCGCGACATCGAGCCTCGAGCTCGGCATCGACATGGGGGCGGTCGACCTCGTCGTCCAGATCGAGTCACCACCCAGCGTCGCCTCCGCGCTCCAGCGCGTCGGGCGGGCCGGCCACCAGGTCGGCGAGGTGTCCCGCGGGGTGCTCTTCCCGAAGCACCGCGGCGACCTGGCCCAGACGGCGGTCTCGGTGCGGCGGATGCGCGCCGGGCTGATCGAGTCGATGAGCCTGCCGGCCAACCCGCTCGATGTGCTCGCCCAGCAGATCGTGGCCGCCACGGCGCTGGACACCTGGGACGTCGACGAGCTGTTCGCGCTGGTCCGGAGGACGGCGTCGTACGCAACGCTCCCCCGCTCCGCCTACGATGCGACCCTCGACCTGCTCGCCGGGCGCTACCCGAGCGAGGAGTTCGCCGAGCTGCGACCGCGGATCGTGTGGGACCGCGTCGCCGGCACCGTGACCGGGCGCCCTGGGGCGCAGCGGCTGGCCGTCACAAGCGGCGGCACCATCCCCGACCGCGGTCTCTTCGGCGTCTACCTGGTGGGTGAGGGGGTGGGCCGACGGGTCGGCGAGCTCGACGAGGAGATGGTCTACGAGTCACGAGTCGGTGACGTCTTCGCGCTGGGCGCGACATCCTGGCGGATCGAGGACATCACCCACGACCGCGTGCTGGTGACCCCGGCGCCCGGGATCCCCGGCCGGCTGCCCTTCTGGAAGGGCGACTCGCTGGGCCGGCCCGCCGAGCTCGGCGAGGCCGTCGGCGCCTACACCCGCGAGCTCGCCGCGATGCCCGCGAAGAAGGCGGAAGCGCGGGCGCAGGAGGACGGCCTCGACGCCTATGCGGCCGCCAACCTGGTCACCTACCTGCACGAGCAGGCCGAGGCCACCAACGTCCTCCCCTCCGACAGCACCATCGTCGTCGAGCGGTTCCGTGACGAGCTCGGCGACTGGCGGCTGGTGGTCCACTCCCCCTACGGCCGCCCGGTCCATGCGCCGTGGGCGCTGGCGATCAACGCCCGGATCCGGGAGCGCTACGGGGTCGACGGCCAGGCGATCGACAGCGACGACGGCATCGTGATCCGGCTGCCCGACACCGACGCCGAGGCGCCGACCGGCGAGCTCATCGTCTTCGAGCCCGACGAGATCGAGGATCTGGTCACCACCGAGGTCGGCGGGTCTGCGCTCTTCGCCAGCAGGTTCCGCGAGTGCGCGGCGCGAGCGCTGCTGCTCCCCCGCCGCGACCCCGGCCGCCGCTCGCCGCTGTGGCAGCAGCGCCAGCGCTCGGCCGCGCTGCTCGAGGTCGCCTCGCAGTACCCGAGCTTCCCGATCATCCTCGAAGCCGTGCGCGAGTGTCTCCGCGACGTCTACGACCTCCCCTCTCTCGTCGGCCTCCTCCAGCGGATCGAGCGCCGCGAGATCTCCATCGTCGACGTCGCCACCCCGACCCCGTCTCCCTACGCCCAGTCGCTGCTGTTCGGCTACGTCGCCCAGTTCCTCTACGAGGGCGACTCCCCGCTCGCCGAGCGCCGTGCCGCCGCGCTCACCCTCGACCAGGGTCTCCTCGCCGAGCTCCTGGGCCGAGCCGAGCTCCGCGAGCTCCTCGACCCCGAGGTCCTGGCCGAGGTCGAGTCCGAGCTCCAGCGCCTCGCCCCCGGCCGGCAGGCCCGCGGCGCCGAAGGCATCACCGACCTCATCCGCACCATCGGCCCTCTCACCCTCGACGAGATCACCGCCCGCGCCACCCTGCCCCCAGCCGAATCTGCAGTTGTGGCGGACGAAACCGTAGATACGGACGACGAGTCTGTAGTTGTGGGTGACGGAAGTAGAGCTTCGGCGCCCACAACTACAGACTCGCGCGCCATAACTACCGACTCGGCCGCCACAGCTGAGGTCTCGGCGGTGCTGGACAGCCTGGCCACAGCGCGGCGGGTGGTCGAGGTGCGGGTCGCCGGGGAGGCCCGGTGGGCGGTGGTCGAGGATGTGGCCAGGCTCAGGGACGGGCTGGGGGTGGCGGTTCCTCCGGGCGTACCGTCCGCGTTCACCGAGCCCGTCGAGGACCCGGTCGGCGACCTGGTCTCGCGCTACGCACGTTCGCACGGGCCGTTCACGGCCGCCGACGTGGCCTCCAGGCTGGGGCTGGGCGAGGCGGTGGTCCGGCACACCCTGGCGCGGCTCTCGGCCCGAGGTCGGGTGCTCGACGGGGAGTTCCGGCCGGGCGGCAGCGGCCTGGAGTGGTGTGATGCCGAGGTGCTGCGGATGCTGCGCCGGCGCTCGCTGGCCCGGCTGCGCAAGGAGGTCGAGCCGGTCGAGCCGGCAGCACTGGGCAGGTTCCTGCCGGCATGGCAGAAGACGTCCGTACGCAAGGGGGCGCTGCGTGGCGTCGACGGGGTGCTGACCGTCGTCGACCAGCTCGCGGGCTGCCCGGTCCCGGCCAGCGCGCTGGAGAGCCTGATCCTGCCCGCCCGGGTGGTCGACTACGAGCCTGCGTTCCTCGACGAGCTGACCTCCGGTGGCGAGGTGCTCTGGGCCGGTCACGGCACCCTACCCGGCACCGACGGCTGGGTCTCGCTGCACCCGGCCGACACCGCCGAACTGACCCTGCCACCACCCACCGAGATGCCGCCCGGCCCGCTCGCCGAGCGCATCCTCGAAGCCCTCGAGCCCGGCGGCGCCTGGTTCTTCCACCAGCTCGCCCGGACCGTCGCGGCGGGCGACGAGAAGACCCCGAGCGACGCCGACCTGAGCGCGGCACTGTGGGAGCTGGTCTGGTCGGGCCGGGTCAGCAACGACACGCTGCTGCCGCTGCGGGCGCTGACCCGCTCCGGCACGCCCTCGCACCGCTCCCGGCGCCCACCGCCGCGCGCTCGCGGTGGCCGCTACACCGGCGGCGCGCGGATGCCCGCCCGGGCCAGTCTTCCGGAGACGGCCGGGCGCTGGACGATCCTGCCCGAGCCGGACCCCGATCCGACCAAGCGCGCCCATGCCGCCGCCGAGCGGCTGCTGGACCGCCACGGCGTGGTCACCCGCGGCGCGGTCCAGTCCGAGCGCACACCCGGTGGGTTCGCCGCGGTCTACAAGGTGCTCAGCGCCTTCGAGGAATCCGGAAGAGCCAGGCGGGGTTACTTCGTCGAGGGCCTGGGCGCCGCCCAGTTCGGCACGGCGGGCTCGGTCGACCGGCTGCGTACGTTCTCCCGGGTCGAGCCGAGCGACAAGCCGGTCGCCCTCGCACTCGCCGCGACCGACCCGGCCAACCCCTACGGCGCGGCGCTCCCCTGGCCGGTCTCGGAGGAGGGCCACCGGCCCGGTCGCAAGGCGGGCGCGATCGTGGTGCTGGTCGACGGCGAGCTGGCGCTGTACGTCGAGCGCGGCGGCCGCACGCTGCTGACCTGGTCCGAGGACCCCAACCTCCTCGAGCCCGCCGCCGAGGCACTGGCCGACGCCGTGCGCCGGGGCGCGCTGGGACGCCTCACGGTCGAGAAGGCCGACGGCGCCCCGCTGCTCGGGTCCGGCGAGACCCCGCTGCGCCAGGCGCTGCAGTACGCCGGCTTCATCGCCACCCCGCGCGGCCTGCGCCTGACGTCGCAGATCAGGTGAGGACGTGCCGGAAGGCGACGCCGTGCTCCGCACCGCCCGTTCCCTCGACAAGGGGCTGGCGGGGCAGGTGCTGACGCGTACGGACTTCCGGGTGCCGCAGCTGGCCACGGCCGACCTGGCCGGCGGCACCGTTCAGGGCACGGTGACGCGCGGCAAGCACCTGCTGACCCGGATCGACCACCGCACCGGCGAGTGGACGCTGCACACCCACCTGAAGATGGAAGGGTCCTGGCGGATCCTCGAGGCCGGCCGGCGTTGGCCGAAGCCCGGCTTCCAGGCTCGGGTGGTGCTCCGCACCGAGCGGATCGAGGCGGTCGGCTTCCTCCTCGGCATCGTCGAACTGGTCCCCCGCGATCAGGAGGAGCGGCTGGTCGCCCACCTCGGCCCGGACATCCTCGCCGGCGACTGGGACCCCGACACGGCCCTCGCGCGCCTCCGCCGCCAGCCGGACCGGTCGCTCTTCGAGGCCCTGCGCGACCAGACCAACCTCGCCGGGATCGGCACGATCTACGCCGCGGAGACGTGCTTCATCGCCGGGATCAACCCGCTACGTACCGTCGAGGACGCCGGCGACAGGCTCCCCCGGATCCTCCAGCGCACCCGTGAGCTGATGCAGGCCGACTGGTCCCGCTCCCGCCAGATGTGGGTCTACGGCCGCCGGGCCTGTCGCCGCTGCGGCGGCACCGTCACCGTGGCCAGGGTCGGGCCGCCCGGCAAGGAGCGCCCGGCCTACTACTGCGCGAGCTGCCAGGCCTAGTTGTACTCGGCCATGAGGTTGGTGACACTCCGGGTCGGTTGTTGACGTAGCGAAGACCTCCGGGTGCGGTGGTTGCTGTCTAGGTCATCCACCGTCCGGAGGTCTTCGTGTCCCACCGTAATGCCCGGCTGAACTTTCGTGGCCGGCAACTCTTGGTCCAGCGAGTCGTCGAGGACGACTGGGCCGTCGCGCACGCAGCCAAGGCCCAAGGCGTCTCGCGCCAGTGCGCGCACCGCTGGATCGCCCGGTTCCGTGCCGAAGGCGAAGCCGGTCTACACGACCGGTCCTCGCGTCCCCACCACTGCCCGAATCAGACACCGGCCGAAGTCGAGGAAGCGATCGTGGTCAAGCGCCACCAAGAGCGCCGCGGCCAGGACTGGCTCGGGCCCGAACTCGGTGTCCCAGCACGGACCGTGGGCCGGGTCCTACGCCGCCACCGCGTCCCGTACCTGCGTGAGTGTGACCCGTTGACCGGGGAGGTCATCCGGGCCTCGAAGACCACCACGGTGCGCTACGAACGCGACCGGCCCGGTGAGCTGGTCCATGTCGACGTCAAGAAGATCGGCAAGATCCCCGACGGCGGCGGCTGGAAGGCCCACGGCCGTCAGATGGGGTCAACCTGGGCCAAGAAACAGGCCCGGATCGGCTACGACTACGTGCACTCGATGGTCGATGACCACTCCCGAGTGGCCTACTCCGAAATCCTGCCCGACGAGAAAGGCCCCACCTGCGCAGGGTTCATCCGCCGGGCCGCCGACTACTTCGCGGCCCACGGCATCACCCGCATCGAGCGGGTCATCACCGACAACCACTTCTCCTACCGCAGATCCAACGACGTGGCTGAGGCGATCACCACGCTGGGAGCCAAGCACAAGTTCATCAAGCCCCATTGCCCCTGGCAGAACGGCAAGGTCGAAAGATACAACCGCACCCTGGCGACCGAGTGGGCCTACCGCCAGGTCTACCTCACCAACACCGACCGAGCCGCCGCGCTTTCCCCATGGCTCGAGTGCTACAACACTGTTCGACGCCACAGCGCACTCGCAGGACTCCCACCGATCAGCCGACTGTCACCAACGTGATGGCCGAGTACACCTAGTGGTGCGTCGTGGAAGTTCCTGGATGCTTGGCGTCGTCAGGGTGCGTGCATGGCAAGGCGGCGTCGCGAAGTCATACCGGGCGTCTTCCAAGCGGCGCCAACGCAGCCAGGTGCGTGCCATGGCGGCGCGAAGCGCCTAGGAACTTCTGCGACGCGCCACTAGCAGCCGTGCAGCAGCCGCAGCCGGATCTGGGCGATCCGAACCCGGGTGTCGCGCATGTGGCGGGCGACGTGCGCGCGCTCACCGGGCGCGACCGAGGTGAACTCGTCGCGAAGGATGTTCAGGGTCTCCTCCAGACCGAAGAGCTCGGCCTCGAGCAGGTCGGGGGAAACCGGGTCGCCCTCGCCCCGCGGTGCCGGGGCCGTCAGGTCCGGAAGCTCGTTCTCGACTGCCATGCGCATCGCACCATCTCCCCATGAATGCGCGGGCCCGTGGTGGGCCCACGTCAGCAAGGAGACGGTCGCGCTCGCTTTGAGACACGCCGAACGGAAAAACTCCCGGGCGGGACGATCAGGCGGCGGCAGCGTCGGCCGCGGCGCGAACGGGCATCCGCAGAATGGTGGCCTCTTCGAGGGCGACCGCGTCGGAGACGTCGCGCAGCACATCGGAGAGAGCCACGTCGAGGGCGCTGCAGAGCGAGGCGAGGAGCTCGGAGGAGGCTTCCTTCTGGCCGCGCTCGACCTCGGAGATGTAGCCGAGGCTGACTCGCGCCTCTGCGGAGACCTCGCGCAGGGTCATCCCACGCTCGAGCCGCTGGGCACGCAGCACCTCGCCGAGAAGTCGACGGAAGAGCACCATTGCGGTCAGCCTCCTACAGGTCACAAGTCACCGACATCTGGGTGACGTCTGGCTCCAACGCTACCTGACCCTTCGATGTTCCCGCCGAAGTAGTCCGAGTAGTTCATCAACAGCGAACAAACACGTATCACGCTGGATCTCCGCACGCGAGCCCGACAGCCCAAGTTGCGCCGTTGTTTCACCGTGCGGACCGGAAACACCCAGAAAGACCGTCCCGACGGGCTTTCCCTCCTGCTCCTCCGGTCCGGCCACGCCCGTGGTCGCGAGCCCGTACGTCGACCCCGACCGCTCCCGCGCACCCGCTGCCATCGCCGCCGCGCACTCCGCGGAGACCACCCCGACGGTCTCGATCACCGAGACGGGGACGCCCAGCAGGAGGTGCTTCAGCTCCGTCGCGTACGTCACGAAGCCCCCGCGGAACGTCTTCGACGCCCCGGGCGGGTCGGTGAGCATCGCGGCCAGGCGTCCGGCGGTCAGCGACTCGGCGGTCGCCAGGGTCGCGCCGGCGTCCCGCAGCGCGGCATGAAGGTCATCGACTGCTGCCATAGAGCAAACGTAGCGGCCCGGTCACCACAACGGTGACCGGGCCGCGCGAGCGGTGGGTGTCTAGCCGGCGTTGCGCGTCAGCCCGACGATGACCGGGTCGTGGTCGGAGGAGCGGAACGGCGAGTCGGTGTGCAGGTCGATGCCGGTGTAGTTGTAGCGGCTGTACTCCAGCAGCAGGGACTCCCCGGAGTTGATCGACCAGATGTCGGAGCCGGTGAAGCGGCGCTGGGCGTGCCGGTTGAGCAGCACGTGGTCGAGCGAGCCCGACAGGCCCGAGAAGGAGTAGCTGTACTCCTCGTTGCCGCTGAGGGTCTCGGAGTCGGCGAAGCCCGCCCGGTAGAGGACCTGCATCGGGTCCTCCTGGGTGTAGGAGTTGAAGTCACCGGCGAGCGCGACGTCGGTGACGCCCGTCTCGGACCGGATCGAGGAGACCCACGAGACCAGCGCGGTGGCCTGGCGGACCCGCGACTCGTTGGAGGCGCCCTGGCCGTCGCCGGTGTCGCCGTCGCCCGGCCACGGACCGGGCGAGCCCTTCGACTTGAAGTGGTTGACGACGAAGAGGAACGGGGCGCCGCCGTCGGCGGGCTTGAAGACCTGACCGATCGGCTCGCGGGCGTTGCCGAAGGCCTGGTCGTCGCCGCTCTGGTCACCGAGTGCGCGGGCCTCACCGAGGCGGCGTACGGCCGAGCGCTTGTAGATGATCGCGTTGGTGATCACGTCGGCGCCGGCGGCGTCGGGCAGCTCCGCCGAGGACGGGTTGGCGGTCCAGACCTTGCGGCCGGCGGCCGCGTTGAGCGCGGCGACCAGCGAGTTGGTCGCCTCGTCGGGGGTCTCGCCGAGGCGCGCGGAGTTCTCGATCTCCATCAGACCGACGACGTCGGCGTCGAGCGCGTTGATCGCGGAGACGATCTTCGACTGCTGGCGACCGAAGTCGGCCGGGTCCCAGGCGCCGCGCTGGTCGCAGCCGCCGCTGACGTTGTTGCCGTCGCCGGCGCGATCCTTGTAGGCCGTGCAGCCACCGTCACCGACGTTGTCGTCGTCGGCGTCGCCGAGCGTGGTGAAGTAGTTGAGCACGTTGAAGGAGGCGATCTTCACGTCGGCGCGGCGGCCGATCTTGCGCTCGTCGGGGGCGTCGCTGCGTACGTCACCGAAGTCCGCCGGCCACGACGCCGGGTCGGCGGTCGCGACCTGGGTGGGCTGGAGGCGGTAGGTGGGCGCCGAGGGCGAGCCGCCCTGGGAGAGGATCACCGGGCCGCGGAAGTCGACGGAGGCGCCGACCACGACGGGCGAGGTGTTGGAGACGTAGGGGATGGTGCGGCTGGTCGGCGGGCGCAGCGTCGTCGAGGAGCCGTCGTCGAGCACGATCCCGCGGGCGGCGTTGTCGGCGGCGACGGCAGCGGCCTCGTCGGACCCGGGACGGGCCACCTCGGTCGGCTGGATCAGCGGGCGGTCGCCGTGGGCGAGGCCGAGCTCGCCGAAGTTCTCCACCCCGTAGGTGTTGCTCACCGTGATGTCGCCCTGGGGAGCGAAGAGCATCCCTTCCAGCGACTCCTTCTGCGCGTCGGTGGCGGGCCACTGCGAGATGACGGCGTCGATGCTGCCGGTGCCGTCGGTGACGATGCCGGTGGCGGTGGGCACCGACACCTGAGTCATGCCGGCGTACTCGGTCACCTCACCGGTCACCGTCACCGCGTCGCCCGGCTTGACGGTGACCGCACCGGCCGAGCGGGGCTGGTAGACGAAGACCGCGTCGGAGGCGTCGTGGGACCCGAGGTCGACCGAGCCGCCGGTGCCGGGGGTCTGGAGGTAGAACCCGAAGAAGCCGCCCGAGGGGTAGGCGGCGGTGACGATGCCGCTGGTGGTGACCGTCTGGCCGGCGAGCGGGCTGGTGGTGCCGGTGCCCTGGATGTCGGCGATCGCGACGGGCTCGGCCGTCGTGGTGGCGCGCGCGGTCGGGATGGCGACCGCGCCGATGCCGGCGACGGCGGCCGTCAGGCCGACCATCGAACCGAGCACCTGACGTGCTGTGAACATGGATGACTCCCCGCGTGTGGAAGGTAGAAGGCGATGGGCGGTCTGCCCGATTCAGCACCGACCGAAACGCGACGATAACGCCGCGTACGCCTTCTTCGCGGGGATCTTCGATGAACGTCCGGTAACGGAGTTACAACTACCCGAAATTGGAGATCTACGAGGACCGGAGGGACGCGCGCTGCTTCCACACGCCGTGGAAGAACTGCGCTCCCGACCACATCGTCAGCGCGACCGCGACCGCGAGGCAGACCTGGAAGGCGTAGAAGAGCAGCTCCCAGACCAACGCGTCGCCGAAGGCCCCTCCATGGGCCGAGCCGTGCGGCAGCGGAAGCAGCAGTCCGCCGAGCGCGACCGCCTGCACGGTGGTCTTGATCTTGCCGAGCTGGTCGGCAGCGATCACGATCCTCTTCAGCACCGAGAGCCGCAGCAGCGTGACGCTCCACTCGCGCAGCAGCACGATGATGGTGACCCACCACCAGATGTCGCCGACAATCGAGAGGCCGATGAAGGCCATCCCGGTGACCGCCTTGTCGGCGATCGGGTCGGCGATCTTGCCGAAGTCGGTGATCAGGTTGTGCTTGCGGGCCAGGTCGCCGTCGATCTTGTCGGTGATCATCGCCAGGGCGAAGATCACGAAGGCGATCCAGCGCAGGGTCGGGTTGTCACCGCCGTCGGCGAGCAGCGCCCACGCGAAGAACGGCACCGCGAGGATCCGCAGCGTGGTCAGCGCGTTGGGGATGTTCCAGTTGCTGGTCTTCTCGACGGTCGTCTCGTCCACGGGCTGCACCCTAACCGTTCACCGTCGCGACCAGGTCAACGCCTTCGGAGGCGATGACGGTGGCAGTCACGAGATCACCCGGACGTACGTCCTCGACGTCGCCTTCGAGCGAGGTCATCCCGTCGACCTCAGGGCCCTGGTGGGCGGCCCGGCCCCAGATCTCCCCGTCCGAGGTCTCCTCGACGAGCACGACGACCTGCTCCCCGATCCGCTCCTCGGCGCGCTGGGCGGTGAGCTCCTCGACGAGCTCGTTGACGTGCTCGACGCGAGCCCGGATCTCGTCCTCGTCCAGCTTGAGCGAGGCGTCGAAGCCGGCGGCCTCGGTGCCCTCCTCGTCGGAGTAGCCGAAGACGCCGGTGACGTCCATGCGCGCGGCGACCAGGAAGTCGGTGAGGATCTCGAGGTCCTCCTCGGTCTCGCCGGGGAAACCGACGATGACGTTGGACCGGACCCCGGCCTCGGGCGCGTAGCCGCGGATCTGCTCGAGCAGGCCCAGGAAGCTCTCCGGGTCGCCGAACCGCTTCATCCGCCGCAGCACGGCGTTGGAGGCGTGCTGGAAGCTCAGGTCGAAGTAGGGCGTCACGCCGGGCGTGGTGGCGATGACCTTCAGCAGGTCGGGGCGGGTCTCGGCGGGCTGCAGGTAGGAGACGCGTACGCGCTCGATGCCGTCGATGCCGGCCAGCTCCGGCAGCAGCGTCTCGAGCAGCCGGATGTCGCCGAGGTCCTTGCCGTAGGAGGTGGAGTTCTCCGAGACCAGGAAGAGCTCCTTGACGCGCTGCTCGGCCAGCCACTGGGCCTCGTGGAGCACGTCGCTCGGGCGACGGGAGACGAAGGAGCCGCGAAACTGCGGGATCGCGCAGAATGTGCAGCGCCGGTCGCAGCCCGAGGCGAGCTTCAGCGGCGCCCACGGGGCGTCGTCGAGCCGCGTACGTCCCGCAAAGCCGGGCACCTGGTCGACCGCAGCCATGCCGGGGACCGAGATGGCGGAGGCGTCCCGCTCGACCGGGGAGATCGGGAGCAGCAGGCGCCGGTCCTGGGGCGTGTGCGGGTGGTGGGTCTCGCCGCTGAGGATGGAGCGGAGCTTGGCGGCGATGTCGGGGTAGTCGTCGAACCCGAGCACCGCGTCGGCCTCCGGGAGCTCGGCGGCCAGATCTTTGCCGTAACGCTCGGCCATGCAGCCGACCGCCACGACCGCCTGAGCGCGACCCGTCTCCTTGAGGTCGGCGGCCTCGAGAAGCGTGTCGACCGAGTCCTTCTTCGCCTGCTCGACGAACCCGCAGGTGTTGACCACCACGGTGTCGGCCTCGTCCGGGTCGGCGACCAGCCGGAACCCGCCGGCGGTGAGGCGCCCGGCGAGCTCCTCGGAGTCCACCTCGTTGCGGGTGCATCCGAGGGTGACCATGGCGACCGACACGACCTTCTGGTCAGCCTGCTGGTCGGTCGGGGCGGTCTCGGCGGAGGGTTCGGTGGCAGTGCTCATCACCGTGAAGTATGACGGGCGCACGCCCCGGACACCGAACCCTCGCGCCGGACCTAGGTCGATCGCGGTGTCGATCAGTCCGGGACCGAGCCCGGCTTCACGGAGAGAACCGGGCAGGCCGCACCCAGCAGGATCCGCTGGGCCACGCTGCCCATGAGCAGCTTGCCCACCGGCGTACGCCGCCGCAGCCCGACCACGATCAGCCGGGCGTCGAGCTGTTCGGCGGCGTCGAGTACGGCGCCGCCGACGTCCGGGTCGATGGACTGCCGGATCTCGTGCGGCCGGCCCGACTCGGACAGCCGGCGCTCCAGCTCCGCGAGCTGCTCGTCGAAGGCGTAGCGGTTGTCGACCAGGGCGTCGCCCCGGGAGGCGTTGACCACCACGACGCCACGGTCGCGACGCTCGGCGTCGGCCAGCGCCCAGTCCAGCGCGACCGATCCGTAGACGTCGGGCGCCCACGCCACGACCACCCAGCCACCTGCGGGAGTCTCACTCATCGGTTCACCAGCTCCTTGTCGTCCTCGTCGGTGGCCGACTCGTCGGCCCGTGCCCGGACCCGGGCGATGAACGGCCGGCCCAGGATGAACAACGCGATCAGAACGTAGACGACCACCGCCAGCGGCTCGCTCAGGAGCCCACCGTAGTCACCGCCCGAGATCGTCAGCGCCTCACGCAGCTTGGTCTCCATCAGCGGCCCCAGGATGACGCCCAGGATGAGCGGCAGCACCGGCAGGCCGAAGCGGCGCATCATCAGGCCGAGCAGACCGAACGCGACCAGCAGCCCGATGTCGAACGGGTCCAGGTTCGTGGCGTACGCCCCCAGGCAGGCGAAGAACAGGATGCCTGCGTAGAGCTGCGGGCGCGGGATCCGCAGCAGCCGGGCCCACAGCGGCGCCAGCGGCAGGTTGAGCACCAGCAGCAGGGTGTTGCCGATCAGCAGGCTGGCCAGCAGCGTCCACACCAGGTCGGCGTGGTCGGTCATCAGCTGCGGACCCGGGGTGATGCCGTAGCCCTGGAGCGCGGAGAGCATCACCGCGGCGGTGGCCGTCACCGGCAGCCCGAGGGCCAGCATCGGCACGAACATGCCCGCGGCCGAGGCGTTGTTGGCCGCCTCCGGCCCGGCGACGCCCTCGATGGCACCCTTGCCGAACTCGTTGTGCTTCGAGAGCTTCCGCTCGGTCAGGTAGGAGAGGAAGGTCGGGATCTCGGCGCCACCGGCCGGGAGCGCGCCGAACGGGAACCCGAAGGCGGTGCCGCGCAGCCACGGCTTCCAGGAGCGGCCCCAGTCGTCGCGTCCCATCCAGGGACGGCCGACGGGGATCACGTGCGCCGGACGCCGGCGCAGGTGGGCAGCCACCCACAGGGCCTCACCGAGGGCGAAGATGCCGACCGCGACGACCACGATGTCGAGCCGGTCGACGAGCTGGGTCACGCCGAAGGTGAGCCGCGGCTGACCGGTGTTGAGGTCGAGGCCGACCAGGCCGATCGTCAGGCCGAGGAACAGCGCGGCGAACCCACGCAGGGCCGAGGTGCCGAGCACCGTCGTGGTCATGACCAGGGCCAGGACCATCAGCGCGAAGTAGGAGGGCGCACCCAGCTCGACGGCCACGTCGGCCAGGGCCGGCGAGAAGAACGCCACCAAGATCGTCCCGATGGTGCCGGCGACGAACGAGCCGACCGCGGCGGTCGCCAGCGCCTGCGCACCACGCCCCGCCCTGGCCATCCGGTTGCCCTCCAGCGCCGTCATCACCGAGGCGGACTCCCCCGGTGTGTTGAGCAGGATCGAGGTGGTGGAGCCGCCGTACATGCCGCCGTAGTAGAGCCCGGCGAACATGATGAACGCGCTGGTCGGCTCGAGCCGGTACGTCACGGGCAGCAGCAGCGCGATGGCCATCGCCGGCCCGATGCCGGGGAGGACGCCGACGAAGGTGCCCAGCAGCACGCCGATGGCGGCGTAGAGCAGGTTCATCGGGGTCAGGGCGGACTCGAGTCCGCCCATGAGCAGTTCGAAGTTCTCCATCAGTCAGTCCTCACAGGATCCCGTCGAGTACGCCAGGGGTGAGCGGGATGCCCAGACCGACGTAGAAGGCGTACCAGCTGCCGATCGCCAGGACGAGCCCGACGATCACGTCGCGCACGAGCGTGCGGCTGCCGAGGGACCAGGCGGCGCCGGCGAACAGCACCGCACCGGAGATGGCCCAGCCCAGCAGGTTCACGGTCGCGACCGTGAACAGCAGGACCGCGACCAGCTTGAGGACCGTCAGCCAGTCGGCCGAGGAGCTCAGGTCGACGTCCTCGCCCTCCTCGGGCTCCGGCTGCGAGCCGCGGGCGGTGGCGACCACCAGCAGCACGCCGACCAGGACGAGGCCGGTGCCGATGACGTACGGGAAGACGCGGGGGCCGACCGGGTCGGCGAAGCCCACGTCGAGGCCGGCGGCGTCGACGATCGTGTAGATCCCGACGACGACCATGAACGCGGCCAGACCGAACTGGCCGACGTCGACCCGGCGCTGAGCCGGCTGGGTGTCGGGTTGGGTCGCGTGGGCGCTCACAGCAGATCCAGCTCCTTCAGGGTCGAGGCGACGCGCTGGTCCTGCTCGACGAGCAGCTTGTCGAAGTCGTCGCCGGTGACGAACGCGTCGGTCCAGCCGTTGTCCTTCAGCGCCTGCTGCCACTGCTTGGAGTCGTGCATGCGGGTGAGCAGGTCGATGAGCTCCTGGCGGCGCTCGTCGCTGATCCCCGGCGGGGCGAGGATGCCGCGCCAGTTGAGGAAGACCAGGTCGATGCCGCTCTCGGTCAGCGTGGGTGCGTCGGCGAAGACGCCCGTGGCGCGCTCGTCGCCGGAGGTGGCCAGGACCCGGAGCTCGCCGGCCTTCACCTGGCCCTCGAACTCGGCGAGACCGGAGAAACCGACGTCGATCTTGTTGCCGAGCAGCGCGCTGGTGAGCGGGCCACCACCGTCGTACGTGACGTACTTGACCTCCTTGGGGTCGATGCCGGCGGCCTCGGCCAGCTGCATCGGGAAGAGGTGGTCGGGGCCGCCCGGCGAGGAGCCGCCGCCGACGACGACGGACTCGGGGTCCTCGGCCCAGGCCTTCACCAGGTCGTCGATGGTCTTGAACGGCGAGTCGGCCGGGACCAGCACGCCCTCCTGCTCCTCGATGAGCTGCGCGATCGGGGTGGCGTCCTGGGGACGGGCGTCCACGCCGAAGGAGTACGTCGAGCCGACCACGCCCAGCCCGATGGTCATGAGCAGGTTGCCGTTGCCCTCCTCGCTCATCAGGCGCGACATCGCGACCGAGCCGCCGGCGCCCAGGATGTTGGTCACCTGGATGTCGCCGCCGGTCAGGTTGTCGCGGTCGAGCACACCCACGGCCGCGCGGCCGGTCTGGTCGTAGCCGCCACCGGGGCTGTTCGGGATCCACATGTCGAGGTCACGGGACTCCTCGCCACGGGTCACGCCGCAGGCGGACGCCACGGCGAGCAGGCAGGTCACGAGCACGACGGTGAGGGCGCGAGTACGGCGTATGCTCGCTGCCCGACCCCGCTGCGCGGGCAGCGGTGGTCGGGGCGGGGACTGCGATGTCGCGGTCGACAACGGCTGGCCTCCAGACTCAGGGGATGAATACGTTCAGTGGCGATGGTCACAGGCCGCGGTGACCGCCGTCACGATTGGGCAACCAAAGGAGGTTGTGGAACTTGTGGTCACGGGGTTCGCGCCGCCACCTGACGCTGGCCGGACAGGTGCTGGTGCTGCAGCTCTCGGTGCTGCTTCTCGTCGTCGCGGCGACCAGCATCGTGTCGCTGCGGCAGAGCGACGCCGACTTCCGTGACTCCCGCGAGGACCGGCTGCGAGCCGCCGCGGAGAGCCTGGCCGGCACCGCTGCCGTGCAGGACGGCCTGACCGGCACCCCCGACCGGCTGGCGCTGGCCTTCTACCTCCAGACCCGGGCCGCGGACGCGGGCGCCGACACCGCCTACCTCACCAGCCTGGACGGCGAGGTGCTCGTCGCTACCGATCCGACCCGGATCGGCGAGACGCTCCAGCTCGGTGGCCGCGAGACGAGCCGGGCCTGGTCCGGTGACATCGAGGACGCAGGCCGGCGCGCGATCGCCGCCCAGGTGCCGGTCTACGGCGGCGGGTCGACCGGCCCGGACGCCCAGGCCCCGCGCCCGGTCGGCGTGGTCGTGGTGACCGAGGACTACCCGCCGCTGACCGAGCGGCTCGCCCGCACCTGGGCCGACGCGTTGACCGTCCTGCTGGGCGGCCTTGCGCTCGGGGTGCTGGGATCGTGGCTGCTGGCGCGGCTGATCAAGCGGCGTACGCGTGGGCTCGAGCCCCGCGACATCGCCGCCCTGGCCGACCACCGTGAGGGCCTGCTGCGCTCGATCCGCGAGGGGGTGCTGGCCGTCGGTGCCGACGGCCGGGTCAGCCTGATGAGCGACAGCGCCCGCGAGCTGCTCGGGCTGAGCGAGGACCCGACCGGGCGCCGTCTCGACACGCTCGGCCTGCCCGCCGAGACGCTCGCCCTGCTCAGCGGCCCCGAGGAGGTGCACGACGCCCCGCTGGTCGCCGGCGACCGCGTGCTCGTGCTCAACCGCAACCGGGTCCACCACGACGGCCGCCCCGCCGGCACCGTCACCACGCTGCGCGACCGCACCGAGCTGGTCGCGCTGCAGAGCGAGCTCAACGCGCGCGAGAGCGTCACCGAGACGCTGCGGGCCCAGACCCACGAGTTCAGCAACCAGCTGCACACCATCACCGGTCTGCTGCAGCTGGAGGAGTACGCCGAGGTGGGCCAGTTCGTCACCGGGCTGACCGCACGGCGGGCGGCACTGAGCGACCACATCACCTCCCGGATCGACGACCCCGCGGTGGCCGCCCTGCTCATCGCCAAGGCCAGCCTGGCCGCCGAGCGGCGGGTGAGCATCGACCTGGACGCCGCCAGCTCGCTCCCCCGGCTCACCCCCGACGGCTCCGCCGACGTGGTCACCGTCCTCGGCAACCTGGTCGACAACGCCGTCGACGCGGCCGCACTGGTCGGGCCGGTCGACGGTCGGGTCGGCGTACTCCTCAGGGCCGAGGGGGAGACCGTGACGGTCCGTGTCTCCGACACCGGCGGCGGCGTCCCCGTCGAGCGGCTGCCGGAGATCTTCCGGCGCGGCTTCAGCACGAAACCACGCGACGCCAGCGGCCGCGGGGTGGGGCTCGCGCTGGTCCAGCTGGTGTGCCGCACGCGCGGCGGCGAGGTCGAGGTGGAGAATACCGGGTCGGCGGAACGCCCCGGCGCGGTCTTCGTCGCGACCCTGCCCGGCGCCGTCCCGCTCGCACCACCCACCACCGATGCCCCCGAGGAGAACCGATGACGTCCACACCGGAGCTCACCGTGCTCGTGGTCGAGGACGACTTCATGGTGGCCTCGATCCACACCCGCTTCGTGGAGCGCGTCGAGGGTTTCCGGGTCGTCGGCGTGGCCGCCACCGGCGCGCAGGCGCTCGAGGAGACCGCGCGCCTCTCCCCCGACGTGCTGCTGCTCGACGTGCACCTTCCCGACTTCAGCGGCATCGAGCTGCTGCGCCGCCTGCGCGGCCGCGGTGACGACACCGACGTCATCGTCATCACCGCCGCCCGCGAGGCCGACACCGTCCGCGCGGCCGCGGCCGGCGGCGCGGCCCACTACGTGGTCAAGCCGTTCCCGTTCGAGGACCTCGCCGCCCGGCTCGACGACGTACGCCGCTCCCGCGAGGCGCTCGCCCGGATCGGGCAGCGTGCCGAGGGGGCCGAGGGCGCCGAGCACCGCGACGAGGTCCAGGCCGGCATCGACGAGGTCTTCAGCCACCAGGGCGCTCGCGAGGCCCGTGAGCGGCTTCCGAAGGGGCTCAGCGCGGAGACCGCCCGGGCCGTGCTGGCCGCGCTGCAGGCGGCCGGTGAGCTGAGCGCCACCGAGTGTGCCGACGCGATCGGCGTCTCCCGGGTGAGCGCGCGCCGCTACCTGGAGCACTTCGCGAGCACGGGCCGGATCGGCGTACGTCTCAACTACGGCACCGCCGGGCGGCCCGAGCGCCGCTACCGCGCACTGTCCTGATCAGACCGGCCCAGCCGGACCGGCTCAGTGGGACCGGCTCAGGCGTACCGGCTCAGGCGGACCGGCTCAGGCGGACTCGCGGATCACCAGCCGCGTCGGGAGCACGACGGAGGCCTCGACTTCCTCCCCCGCCACCAGGCGGAGGATCTGCTCGGCGAGGCGGGTGCCGATCTCGTGGATCGGCTGGTGAACCGTGGTCAGCGGCGGGTCGGTGAACCGGGCGGCGTCGACGTCGTCGAACCCGATCACCGCGACGTCGTCGGGCACCCGGCGGCCGAGCCGTCGCAGCGTACGCAGGGCGCCGTCGGCCATCAGGTCGGAGGCGGCGAAGACGCCGTCGATGTCGGGATCGCGCTCCAGCAGCCGCTCCATGGCGTCCATGCCGGACTGACGCATGAAGTCGCCCTCCTCGACCAGCGGCACCGCTCCCGCCTCCAGCCCGGCGAGGTAACCCGCCAGCCGTTCGCGGCCGGCGACCATGTCCTGCGGCCCGGCGATGGTCGCGATCCGGCTGCAGCCCAGTCCGATCAGGTGGCGCATCGCCGCCTTCACGCCGCTGGCGTGCTCGACGTCGATGTAGGGGACGGTGGCCTCTCCCAGCGGCCGCCCGCTGGTCACGACCGGAACGCCCGCCGCCCGCAGCTCCTCGGGCAGGGTGTCTGCGCCGTGCATCGAGGCCAGCACGACACCGTCGACGGTGCGGCCGTGCACGTAGCGCAGGATCCGGTCATGGCTCGACCGCGTCGAGGCGAGCAGCAGCACGAGCTGCTTGTCGGCCTTCTCCAGCGCCTCGCCGACGCCCCGGATGACGCCCGGGAAGAAGGCGTCGTCGGAGAAGACCCGGGTGGCGGACTCGGGCAGGATCAGCGCGATGGAGTCCGTACGCTGCGTCACCAGGCTCCGCGCGGCCGGGTTCGGCACGTAGCCCAGGTCGGCGATGGCCCGGCGGATGCTCTCGGCGATGTCGGGACGCACGGTCGTGGAGCCGTTGACGACGCGGGAGACGGTCGCTCGCGAGGCCCCGGCCGCCCGGGCCACCGTCTCCAGCGTCGGCCGGCCGGCCGGGGTCTCGTTCATGAGTGGAACCTATCGCCTCCCGGCCTCGCCGGTCACCGGGAGAACGTGAACCAGTTGAGGTTGACGAAATCGGCCGGCTGGCCGCTGGTGAACCGGAGGAAGACCGTGTGCGTTCCGGTCACCCCGCTGATGCTGCCCGGGACCGTACGCCAGCTCTGCCAGCCTCCGGTGTTGGCCACCGAGAAGCTGCCGATCGGGGCGTTGTTCACGTTGTCGAGACGTACCTCCACCAGGCCGCTGACCCCGGCGGGAGCACCGGAGGCGACCCGGGCCGAGAACGTGCGCGCCGCGCTCGAGCCGAAGTTCACACCGTCGTAGCGGAGCCAGTCGCCGTTGCTGAGGTAGCCGACGTTCTGACCGCCGCCGGTGTCGGTGGTCGCTTCGGTCTGGGTGCCGCTCTGGGCGTTGTAGGACTCGGCCTGGATGGTCGAGTAGGCGTCCCGGCTGCCCGGGGCGGGCGGGTCGGTCGGCTCGGTGGTGCCGCCGCCCTTGGAGTAGACCGCGACGTAGTCGACCAGCATCGGCACCCCGGACGCGGTCGCCGCGGTCGGGTTGCCGGGCCAGCCACCGCCGATCGCGACGTTGAGGATGATGAAGAAGCCGTGGTTGGTCGCGTTGTTCCAGGTGGTCGCGTCGACCTGGTCGGAGCGGACGGTGTGGTAGTGCGTGTTGTCGACGTAGAACCGGATCTGCTGCGGGCTGGTGCTGCGGTCCCACTCCATCGCGTAGGTGTGGAAGGAGGACTGGCAGGTCGAGCCGGGGCAACCCTGGAGGTTCCCGCCGAGGCCGGTGGTCTCGTTGCACGGGCCGCCGGGCGAGGTGCCGCAGTGCAGGGTGCCCCAGACCTGGTTGGCGCCGTTGACGTTCTCCATGATGTCGATCTCGCCGATGCCCGGCCAGTTCCAGTAGTTGCCGCGGAACGGCTCGCCGAGCATCCAGAACGCCGGCCAGATGCCCTGCGCCGCCGCGCCGGTGACGTTCGGCATCTGGATGCGGCTCTCGACGCGGAGCACGCCGCCAGCGGGCGGCTGGAAGTCGGACCTGGTGGTCTCGATACGGCCCGAGGTCCAGTTGCCGGCACCGTCGCGGATCGGCTTGATGACGAGGTTGCCGCCGCCGTCCTGGTAGACGTTCTGAGTGCTGTCGGTGTGGTACGCGATCTCCCCGGTGCCCCAGTTGGCGGCGCCGCCGGGATAGGAGTGACCGATGTCGTAGATCCAGTTGTTCGTGTTGATGCGCGACCCGGCCACACCGGTGAAGTCGTCGCTCCACACCTTGGTCCAGCCGGCCGGAGTGCCCGGCTCCGACGCCTCGGACGGCTGCCCGAACGATGACAGCGGGATCGCCACCGCGACCACGCCGGCCGCCACGACGGCGGCCCCCAATGCCTTGAGACTTCTCATGATGACTCGCTTTCCGAATGAACGAGCGTCGAGCCCCGATGACTCGTGAGAGCGCTCTCCCGGATGCCATGGTCCCAAAGTGGTGTGACGTGCGTCACCAAACGCGGAACTCTTTAAGATCCCGCCCACCCGGCGCAACTGTCCCGCTCACAACCGTCGAGTCGGCGCAGATGTCCCGCGGGTTTGGGACAGTTGCGCCGACTCGAGCAAGTCAGGCGAGACAGAGGCGCCGACTCGGCGCGCTGCATCGGGACAGACGCGCCGAGTCGGCGGATGGTGTCAGTTGGCGGTGTAGGTGCGCTGGGCAGCCTCGCCGGTCTTGCCGAGGGCGCGGGCCTTGCTCTCGCCGACGGCGACCTTGAGCGAGCCGTCGGAGGTCTGGACGCGCAGCGGCGGGGTGACCTGGAGCTGCTTCGACTCACCGAAGGCGAGGTCGCCGCTGAAGACGACCTTGCCGCGCGAGTCGCGTACGACCACATGAGCACCGCCACCGGCGGCCGAGATCGTCACCGGTACGGGCGAGGACTTGCCGTAGGGGCTGTCGGTGCCGGCGGAGCCGTCGAGCTGGATCGCTCCGGCCTGGGGCTCGTGCTGAGTGCCGTCGATGACCAGGCGGGCGACCGACCAGACCAGGATGACCGCCATCACGGCGGCGACCAGGACCGACCAGGACGGACCGCCACGCATCCGCCGGACCGGGCGGATCGCGGCACTGTGCGCGAGCTCGGCCTCGAAGATGGCGCGCGGGCTGACGGGTCCGGAGGCGTACTTCTCGTCGTAGGTGCGCAGCAGCGGTGCGACCTCGATGCCGAGGACGCGGGCCAGGGTACGCAGGTGGCCGCGGGCGTAGAAGTCACCGCCACAGGGGCCGAACTCGTCGACCTCGATCGCCTCGATCACGTGCGGACGGATGCGCGTCCACTCCGCCAGACCCTCGACGTCGAGGGCCAGCCGGCGGCGGGCAGCGGCGATCTCGGCTCCGATCTCCGGGACCTTGGTCGAGACCACCTCGGTGGGTTCGTCATCGACACCGTCGATCCGGAGTCCTGAGCTCGTCGAATGGGCGAGCGTCTTGACGCCCTCCTCAGGCGCGGCGAGCGTCCGAACACCTTCGGGCTCGGAGTCCTCCTCGCCCTGCTCGATCACGAAGACCTCGGTCTCCTCGTCGGGTTCCGCATCGACGTCGACGTCCACGGCGCCGGACTCCACGGGGTCCAGCTGGAGCGCGTTCGCCCCGTGGACCGCGATGGTCTCCTGAGGCTCCTCGGGCACGTAGCGTACGTCGACCCGGACCGCCGTCGAAGGCTCGCGCAGCGGCGCGACCGGCTCCGCCTTCGCCTCCGCCTCGGCCTTCACCTCGGGCTCGGGGTCGGTCGTCGGCGTCGTCTCGTCCTGCGTTGTGTCCCGATCCACCTGGTCCTGCCCCGCCTCGTCCGCCACGTCCGCGGCATTGATATCAGGCTCGTCCAAGACCCGGAGCATTCGGGGGTTGGTGTCTCCGGCGCCCGCGGCGAGGGGCGGTCGGATAGCGGTGTCATCGTCCTCGACCGGAGCCTCGCCGACGACGCCGTCGACGTCCTCGGAGACGGCATCACCGGGATCGTCACGGCTGTCCTCCGCGCTGCCCTCGACGCTGCCGGACTCCGGCTCGGCCTCGAGGCCGGGATCGATCTCGACGACCTCGACACCCTCGGCGGCGACGATCGCGATCGCCTCGGTGACGTCGTCGCCGGCCCCCAGGACGCGCGTGGAGAGCCCCAGGGGCAGCGAGAACGGCAGACCGTAGAGACGCTCGGTCAGCATCGCCTGGCGCCGGGCGGTCGGCGAGAGCTCCTCGAGCACCTCGTCCTCGTCGTGCAGCAGGACGCCGATGCGGCCGTCCTTCCAGAACCGCTCGATCCCCTCCGGACGCGGGGTGTGCTCGACGGACTCGATCTTCGACCACGGGATGCCCTGCCAGGTCTGGCCGAAGCGGAGGCGTACGCCCTGCTCGTCCACGAGCAGCAGCGGCATCCGGGAGTCCCAGGCGGTCCAGCCCTGCACCGCCGCGACGGCGAGCAGGATCAGGCCGACCAGGTAGCCCTCGATGCCGCCGCGCAGCACGAAGGCGAGGCCGACCAGCAGCGACGTGAGCGCCACGACCAGTGCGAGCCGGCCGTTGCGGCGTACCTCGACGACGTCCACATCGACATCGACGTCGGGAGCCTCGACGGTCTCTTCAGGGTCGACGGTCTCGGCCGTCACTGGGTTCTCGCTCACATCTCCCCCTGGATCGTTGCGATGACGCCGTCGATCTCGTCCGGCTTGACGAGTACGTCGCGTGCCTTGGAGCCCTCGGAGGGACCGACCACGCCGCGCGACTCGAGGATGTCCATGAGGCGGCCGGCCTTGGCGAACCCGACGCGCAGCTTGCGCTGCAGCATCGAGGTCGACCCGAACTGGGTGGAGACGATCAGCTCGATCGCCTGGATGACCAGGTCCATGTCGTCGCCGATGTCATCGTCCAGCACCCGCTTCGACTCCGCCGGGGCGGTCACGTCGTCGCGGTAGGACGGCTCGAGCTGACCCTTGACCGACTTCACGACCGCGTTGATCTCCGACTCGGAGACCCACGAGCCCTGCACACGGATCGGCTTGGACGAGCCCATCGGCAGGAACAGCCCGTCACCCTGGCCGACCAGCTTCTCCGCACCCGGCTGGTCCAGGATGACGCGGGAGTCGGCCAGCGACGAGGTCGCGAAGGCGAGCCGCGAGGGCACGTTGGCCTTGATCAGACCCGTGACGACGTCGACCGAAGGTCGCTGCGTGGCCAACACCAGGTGGATACCGGCCGCACGCGCGAGCTGGGTGATGCGTACGACCGCATCCTCGACGTCGCGCGGGGCGACCATCATCAGGTCGGCGAGCTCGTCGACGATGACCAGCAGGTAGGGGTAGGGCGACAGGACACGCTCGGAGTCGGGCGGGACCTGCACCTTCCCGGCGCGGACGGCCTTGTTGAAGTCGTCGACGTGACGGAAGCCGAAGTTGGCCAGGTCGTCGTAGCGCATGTCCATCTCGCGTACGACCCAGGCCAGCGCCTCGGCGGCCTTCTTCGGGTTGGTGATGATCGGCGTGATCAGGTGGGGCACGCCCTCGTAGGAGTTCAGCTCGACCCGCTTGGGGTCGACCATGATCATCCGCACCTCGTCGGGCGTGGCGCGCATCAGCACCGAGGTGATCATCGAGTTGATGAAGGACGACTTACCCGAGCCCGTCGCACCGGCGACCAGCAGGTGGGGCATCTTGGCGAGGTTGGCGACCACGAAGCCGCCCTCGACGTCCTTGCCGACACCGGTGATCATCGGGTGGTGGTCGCCGCGGGCCGCGTTGGAGCGGAGCACGTCGCCGAGGGTGACGATCTCCTTGTCGGAGTTGGGAATCTCGACGCCGACGGCGGACTTGCCGGGGATCGGCGAGAGGATGCGTACGTCGGCAGAGGCCACCGCGTAGGCGATGTTCTTCTGGATCCCGGTGATCTTCTCGACCTTCACGCCGGCGCCGAGCTCGACGACGTAGCGGGTGACCGTCGGGCCCCGCGTGTAGCCGGTGACCGCGGCGTCGATGTTGAACTCCTCCAGCACCGCCTGGAGCCGGTTGACGATGTCGTCGGAGGCCTTCGAGCGGGCCTTGTGCGGCGAACCGGGCTTGAGCAGGTCGCTGGCCGGGAGGGTGTAGGCGACGTCGCCGGCGAGCATCAGCTGCTCGACGCGCTGCGGCAGCTCCGCGTGCGGCGGCGGCTCGAGGTCGCGCTTCGCCCCCGGCCTCGGTCCGCTGTCCGAGACCGCTGGCATGAGACCCGCCGCGTCGCTCGGCACGGCCTCGTCGGGCTGGGTGTCGGCGTCCGATTCCTCGTCGAGGGCGAGCGCGATGTCGAGCCCGTCCTTCTTGCGCTTCTTCTTCGGCTTCTCCTCCTCGAGGAGAGGCGTCTCGTAGGGTTCG
Organism: Nocardioides sp. NBC_00368; assembly: GCF_036090055.1. Taxonomy (NCBI): domain Bacteria; kingdom Bacillati; phylum Actinomycetota; class Actinomycetes; order Propionibacteriales; family Nocardioidaceae; genus Nocardioides; species Nocardioides sp. NBC_00368. Next base: position 393,872 of record NZ_CP107970.1, on the reverse strand, counting down.
AAGCCCTCCCGGTCGAAGGTGTCGTCGTCGGCGAAGAGCTTCCCGCCCCGGCGCACCCGCCGGATGTTGGTGCCGCTCTCGCTCAGCTCCTCGGGCGGGGTCAGCCCCAGGGCCCGGTCGCGCAGCTCTACCAGGCGGCTCGGCACCTGGTAGAGCGGGGTCCCGGTGATGACCAGCACCCCGAAGACGACGAGAAGAGACAGGAGTACGACGACCACGGCCGTCGAGCGCAGGACGTCGAGCAGCAGGCTGGCCACGACGTAACCGATGGCGCCCCCGGCCCACTGCAGGTCGCTGCTGTCGCCCGAGGTGGGCTGCGGGTTGCCGTTGGCGATCTGGATGATGCCGAGCGTCGCCATCAGGAAGGCGGACCAGCCGATCGCGAGGCGGCCGACCGGGGCGGCGTTGACCGGGTCGCGCATCAGCCGGGCGCCGGCGAAGACGAGTCCGACCGGCACCAGCCAGCCGACCTTGCCGACCACACCGGCCACGGCGATGCGGACGACGTCGAAGAACTGCCCGCCGAGCTGGAACCAGACGCCGGCGGCGACGAGGACGGAGAGGCCGATCAGGAACAGGCCGGCGCCGTCGCGCCGGTGCTCCGGCTCGAGGTCGCTGGCGGCCTGGCCGCCGACACGGAAGATGGCTGCCACTCCCCCGGCGATCGCCAGCCACAGGCTCGCGATGGTCGAGAAGATGGCGTCGAAGAGGACCGCGATCGGGCTCGGCCCGTTGCGGACGGCACGCGGTGGCGTACGGTTCGTCGTCTTCCGGTTGGTTGACTTTGCGGCGGGACGGCGCTTGCTCTGTCCTTTTTGAGGCGCTGCCTTGGAGCGGGCCCGGCTCGTGGCCGTTGCTCGCTTTGTCGTGGTCGTACTCCGGGGACGGGTGCTCTTGGTGGTGGTCGAGCTCCGCGAACCCGGCGGGGAAGACGTACGGGTCGCCATGCAAGCAGCGTATTCGACCAGGCGCCCGGGCTCCGGGACCCCCATGGGGGTGTGTTGCAGCGGTGTAGTTTGCCGCCATGCAGAGCCTGACAGTCCTGGTCGCCCTCCTCACCGCCGTCGATGCCGTCACCGACTGGGCCTGCGTGTGGTCCGGCTGGCGACGGCTCCACTACGTCACCAAGCCGCTGGTGATGGTGGGACTGATGGGGCTGACAGTGCTGTTGGGGCTGGTCAGCGGCGGGGAGCCCGCCGCCTGGTGGCTGCTCGTCGCGCTCTTCTTCGGGATGCTCGGGGACATCTCGATGATCGGGTCCTCGACCCGGCGTTTCCTCGGCGGGGTGGGGTTCTTCTTCGTCGGCCATCTGGCGTACGCCGTGACCTTCCTCACCCTCGGGCTCGACGCCCCCGCGTGGTCCTGGGCCGGCTTCGCCGCCGCGGTCGCGCTCGCGATCCCGATGGGGCGGGTGCTCCGGGGCGCCCGCCAGATGGGCGGTACGCCGGTGGCGGCGGCGCTGGCTGCGTACTCGCTCGTGATCGCCAGCATGCTCGTGCTCGCCTGGCTGACCGGGAGCGTGTGGATCGCCGCGGGTGCGCTCGTCTTCGCCATCAGCGACACCCTGATCGGGCTCAACCTCGCCGAGCACGGCAACGAGCCGCCACGCCTGACCGACGTGGCGATCATGACGACCTACCACGTCGGCCAGGCGCTGATCACGGCTGGCGTGCTGCTGGCGCTGTGAATGCCGACCGAGGTGACTCGGTCGAGCATCGGTTCCCTCGTGGAGTTCCACGAGGACGGCGGGCGTTCACCGAGTCACCTCGGTGAACATCCGCCGCCGCGTGGATCTCGACCCGCTTCGCGGGTTCGCAAGCTCACCCGCTGCGCTCGCTCGATCCCTTCGCGTTGGTCCTGCGAGCTTCGCTCGCAGGACCAGGCTCAGGCCTCGATGACCACCGGGATGATCATCGGGCGGCGACGGTGGGTGCTGGAGACCCAGCGTCCGAACGTACGCCGGATGGCCTGCTGCAGCTGGTAGGTGTCGGTGGCGCCCTCGGAGATGGCGCGGTTGACCGCCTTGACGATCGGCTGCTTGATCGGGTCGAACGCGTTGTCGGGCCAGACGTGGCCGCGGGCGTGGATCTCGGGTCCGCTCGAGACCACCCCGTTGACGGAGTCGACCACGACGATGATCGAGACGAAGCCCTCCTCGGAGAGGATCCGGCGGTCCTTGAGCTCGGACTCGGTGACGTCGCCGACGGTGGTGCCGTCGACGAAGACGTAGCCGCACTCGACCTTGCCCGCGATCTCGGCCTTGCCGTCGATCAGGTCGACGACGACGCCGTCCTCGGCGTAGACGACGCTCTCCACGCCGGTCTGGCGGGCCAGGTCGCCGTTCGCGAGCAGGTGGCGCACCTCACCGTGGACGGGCATCACGTTGCGCGGGCGGACGATGTTGTAGCAGTAGAGCAGCTCGCCGGCGCTGGCGTGGCCGGAGACGTGCACCAGGGCGTTGCCCTTGTGGACCACGTTGGCACCGAGGCGGGCGAGGCCGTTGATCACCCGGTAGACCGAGTTCTCGTTGCCCGGGATCAGCGAGGAGGCGAGCAGGACGGTGTCGCCCGGCTCGATGTGCACGAAATTGTGGGTGCCGTTGGCGATCCGCGACAGCGCCGACATCGGCTCGCCCTGCGAGCCGGTCGAGACCATCACGACGCGCTCCGGCGGCAGCTCGGCGAGCTCCTTGGCGTCGACGATGACGTCCTCGGGCACGTGCAGGTAGCCCAGGTCGGCGGCGATCTGCATGTTGCGGACCATCGAGCGACCGACGTACGCCACCTTGCGCCCGTGCGCGACGGCGCTGTCCAGCACCTGCTGGACACGGTGCACGTGGGAGGCGAAGCAGGCCACGATGATGCGCTGGTCGGACTCGCGGAAGACCTGCTCGATCGCGGGCGCGATCTTCTTCTCGGCCGTGGTGAAGCCGGGGACCTCGGCGTTGGTGGAGTCGGTGAGGAACAGGTCCACGCCCTCCTCGCCGAGCCTGGCGAAGGCACGCAGGTCGGTGATGCGGCCGTCGAGGGGCAGCTGGTCCATCTTGAAGTCGCCGGTGTGCAGCACCAGTCCGGCGCCGGTGCGGATCGCGACCGCGAGCGCGTCCGGGATGGAGTGGTTCACGGCGACGAACTCGAGCTCGAACGGCCCGAAGGTGATCGTGTCGCCCTCGCGTACCTTGTGCTGGACGGTCTCGCGCAGGCGGTGCTCGCGCAGCTTGGAGCCGAGCAGGGCCAGGGTCAGCTCGGAGCCGACCAGCGGGATGTTCTGGCGCTCGCGCAGCAGGTAAGGGGTCGCGCCGATGTGGTCCTCGTGACCGTGGGTCAGGACCAGCGCCTCGACGTCGCCGAGCCGGTCACGGATCGGACCGAAGTCGGGCAGGATCAGGTCGACGCCGGGCTGCTGCTCCTCGGGGAAGAGCACGCCGCAGTCGACGATCAGCAGCCGGCCGTCGTATTCGAAGACGGTCATGTTGCGGCCGACCTCGCCGAGACCGCCGAGCGGGGTGACCCGCAGGCCGCCCTTGGGGAGCTTGCCGGGTTCGGTCAGCTCCGGGTGTGGGTGAGACAAAGGCATTCCTTCTAGAGAAGGCCAGAGGCCTCCAGCCCGGCTCGCAGCGCCTCGACCTCGTCGTCGTCGAGCGCCACCAGCGGCCCTCGCACATTGCGGTTGTCGATCACGCCGGTCAGCTCGAGAGCGGCCTTGGCAGTGGTGGCTCCGTAGTTCGGGACGCCCATGATGGCGTCGATCGCGGGGAGCATCCGCGCATAGGTCTTACGGGCGGTCTCGATGTCGCTCGCCGCGAAGGCGTCGATCATCGTCCGCGTCTGGTCGCCGAGCACGTGGGCGGCGACGCTGATCACGCCGACGGCGCCGTGCGCCAGCCAGGCGAGGGTGAGCGCGTCGTCGCCGGAGTAGATCGAGTAGCCCAGGTCGAGCAGCCGGGTGCCGCGCGGGAAGTCGCCGGCGGCCTCCTTGACCGCGACGACGGTGTCCCAGGTGATCGCCTCACGGTAGGTGTCGAGGGTGATCGGGGACCCGGTGCGGCCGGGGACGTCGTAGAGGATGACGGGGGTGTCGGTCGCGGAGACGACGGTGCGGAAGTGCTCGCGGATGCCGCGCTCGCCCGGCTTGTTGTAGTAGGGCGTCACCAACAGCAGGCCGTCGGCGCCGACCGACGCGGCCTGCTTGGCGAGCTCGACGGTGGTGCGGGTGTCGTTGGTGCCGATGCCGGCCACGACCTTGGCGCGGTCGCCGACGGCGTCCTTGACCGCCGCCAGGATCTCGCCGTCCTCGGCCGGGGTGGTGGTCGGCGACTCACCGGTGGTGCCGGAGACGACGATGCCGTCGTGGCCGTGGTCGACCAGGTGCTTGGCGACTTTCTGGGTCTGCTCCAGATCGACCGAGCCGTCGTCGTTGAAGATCGTGACGAGTGCTGAGAGCACGGTGCCGAACGGAGCATCAGTCATGGCGTACAGACTATCGTCAGACGCGCTGCATGACCTCGTCGGCTACGAGGGCGAGATGGTCGAGGTCGCTCAGATCGAGCACCTGCAGGTAGATCCGGCTGGCGCCGACGTCCTCGAACCTCTTGATCTTGGCGACCAGCTCGTCCGGAGTCCCGGCCAGGCCGTTCTCACGCAGCTCGGCGGGCTCGCGGCCGATCGCCTGGGCGCGGCGGGCGATCTCGTCCTCGTCGCGCCCGACGCAGAGCACCTGGGCGGCCGAGTGGATCATCGAGTCGTCACGACCGGCCGCCTCGACGAAGCGTCCCACGTTCTCGAACAGCGCCTGGGACTCCTCGACGGAGACGAAGGCGGCGTTGAACTCGTCCGCGAAGGTCGCGGCCAGCGTCGGCGTACGCTTCTTGCCGCCGCCACCCACGATCACCGGGATCGAGCCGGCGTGACCGCCGGTCTGGACCGGCTTGGGCAGGCCCGGGCTCTCCGTGATCGTGTAATGCTTCCCCGTGAAGCTGAACGTCTCCCCCGGCTCGGTCGCCCACAGGCCGGTGATGATCTCGAGCTGCTCCTCGAGGCGGTCGAACCGCTCCCCGAGCGCCGGGAACGGAATGCCGTACGCAGCGTGCTCCTCCTCGAACCAGCCCGCACCCAGGCCGAGCTCGACCCGGCCCTCGGACATGTCGTCCACGTTGGCCGCCTGGATGGCCAGGACGCCCGGGAGGCGGAAGGTCGCGGAGGTGACCAGCGTGCCGAGCCGGATCGTGCTCGTGTCGCGGGCCAGGCCGGCCAGCGTCGTCCAGGCGTCGCTGGGTCCCGGCAGCCCGTCGACCGACCCCATCTTCAGGTAGTGGTCGGAGCGGAAGAACGCTCCGAACCCGAGCTCCTCGGCCTTCTGGGCGACGGCGAGGATGTCGGCGTAGGACGCCCCCTGCTGGGGTTCGGTGAAGATGCGCAGCTCCATGCGGTTTACCTTAGAGGGACCAGGAGGCTACTCGCGCGTCAGGGAGCACGGGTGAGGAACACCCGGTCGTACGCCTCGTGCGGCTCACGCCTCGTCTCGACCCACTCGGTCTCGTCGAACGGCGGGTAGAGCACGTCGCCCTCAGGGGACAGATGGACCCGGGTGATCACCTGCTCGGTGGCGTAGGGCAGGGCCGCCGCATAGACCTGCGCTCCCCCGGCGATGACCGTGTCGCCCTGCTCCGCCGCGGCCAGGGCGAGGGCGGAGTCGATGTCGTGGGCGACCAGGACACCGTCGTAGGCCCAGTTCTCGTCGGTGGTCAGGACGACCGTCGTGCGGCCCGGGAGGGGGCGGCCGATGGACTCGAAGGTGGTGCGGCCCATGACCAGCGTGTGACCCATCGTGATCGCCTTGAACTCGGCCTGCTCGCCGGGGATCTTCCAGGGGATGTCGGGGCCGTTGCCGATGACGCCGTTGTCGGCGACGGCCGCGACCATCACAACCCGCGTCGAGGCCGCCTCAGACGGCAACGGGGGCCTTGATGCCAGGAGCCGGGTCGTAGCCCTCGAGGGTGATGTCGTCGAGGTCGAAGGCGTCGATGTCCTTGACGTCCGGGTTGAGGCGCAGCGTCGGTAGCGGCCGCGGGGTGCGGGTGAGCTGGAGACGCGCCTGCTCGATGTGGTTGCTGTAGAGGTGGGCGTCACCGAGCGTGTGCACGAACTCGCCCGGCTCCAGGCCGGTCACCTGGGCGACCATGTGGGTCAGCAGGGCATAGGAGGCGATGTTGAACGGAACCCCCAGGAAGACGTCCGCCGAGCGCTGGTAGAGCTGCAGGCTCAGCTTGCCGTCGGCGACGTAGAACTGGCACAGCGTGTGGCACGGCGGCAGCGCCATGTCGTCGATGTCGGCCGGGTTCCAGGCGGTGACGACGTGGCGGCGGCTGTCCGGGTCCTGCTTGATCTGGTCGATGATCCGGGCGATCTGGTCGACGTGACGGCCGTCGGGCGTCGGCCAGGAGCGCCACTGGTAGCCGTAGACCGGGCCCAGGTCGCCGTTCTCGTCGGCCCACTCGTCCCAGATCGTGATGCCGCGCTCCTGGAGCCAGCGCACGTTGGTGTCGCCACGCAGGAACCACAGCAGCTCACCGAAGACGGACCGGGTGTGGACCTTCTTCGTGGTCAGCAGCGGGAATCCCTCGGCCAGGTCGTAGCGGGTCTGGTGACCGAAGACGCTGATCGTGCCCGTCCCGGTGCGGTCGGACTTCTCCACGCCCTCGTCGAGGATGCGGGTCAACAGGTCAAGGTAGGACTGCACGGCTCCAGCCTAGGTCAGAGCTCGACGGTCCCGCGGATGGTGGTCAGTGTGTCTCCGCCCACCCACACCTGGTCCTGCGTCCGCTCGACGTAGACCCGTCCCCTCCGCTTCATGACGGTCCCCTGGGACGAGACGTACGCATCGGGGAGCCGGGACCCCGCCAGCCACTGCCCGAGGGCGGCGTTGAGCGAGCCGGTGACCGGGTCCTCGAAGGCCACGCCGTCGGCCGGGTAGAACGCCCGGACCTCGACCGTGCACTCGCTGCCCTCCGGGTAGCGCCCGACCAGCCCGACCTTGTGATCGCCCAGGGCGGCGTGGTCGGGGGTGACGGCCAGGACAGCCTCCGCGTCGGCGAGCATCAGGCCGACCCAGCCCGGCCCGTTGTCGCACCACCGCGCGTCCAGGATGTCGCTCCGGTCGATCTGAAGGCCCTTCGCGATGGCGCCGAGGGTCTCCTCGTCGACCTCGCCGCCGCGGAGCAGCTCGGGCGCGGCGAAGGCGATCCGCTCGTCGCGGCGCAGCGCGACCAGCCCCACCCCGCACTCCTGCACCAGGCTCTCCCCCTTGGGGCTACCGCCGGCCTCCAGCCACGCGTGCGCGGACCCGAGCGTCGGGTGGCCGGCGAACGGCAGCTCACCGCTGACCGTGAAGATCCGCAGCCGGTAGTCGGCGGCCGGGTCCGTGGGGCTCAGCAGGAAGGTGGTCTCGGACAGGTTCGTCCACCGCGCGAAGGCGGCCATCTGCTCGTCGGTGAGGCCGTCGGCCCCGTGCACGACGGCTACCGGGTTGCCCAGCAGCGGCTCGTCGGTGAAGACGTCGACCTGGCGGAACTCATAGGCACTCACGCCGCCGACCCTATCGGTGGCGCAGGCTCAGGCGGTCAGCTTCATCGGGCCGTAGACCTGGCGGTCGTGCTCGAACAGCACCACCGCGGCCACGCCCGCGTCCAGGAGGTCCTGCCAGACCTCGCCCACCCACGACTCGGCGTCGCTCTGGTTGGCGAAGCGCTGGCCGGCGAGGTCCCCGTCGACCGGCACCTCGGCACCCGAGGCGTCGACGAACTGCCACCACCACGGCCGCTCGGCCGCGGTCGGCTGCTTGAACACGGACGGCACGTCAGGAATGCTCATGTCGCTCAACCCTCCCTCACGTGCGAGGGGACGAACGGCGGCTTGGTGAGCTGGAAGATCTCGCGGCGGCCGCGTACGTCGATGCCGATCTCGGCCTCGGGGTTGACCGTGGTCGAGACGAGCACCAGGCCGACGCCCTTCTTCAACGTGGGCGAGAAGGTGCCGGAGGTGACCTCGCCGACCGGTACGTCGGCGGTCAGCGACGCCGTCATGTGCGGGCGCGGGATGCCGCGGCCCACCGCGACGATGCCGCGCAGGGCGCGCTTGGGGCCGGCCTCCTTCTCGGCGATGAGCTTGTCGCGGCCCCAGAAGGCGTCCTTCTTCCAGCCGACGGCCCAGCCGAGCCCGGCCTCGTTGGGGGTGACGTCGAGGGCGATGTCCTGACCGTGGAGCGGGTAGCCCATCTCCGTGCGCAGGGTGTCGCGGGCACCGAGGCCGCACGGCAGCACGCCGAGCGCCTCACCGCGGGAGAGCAGCGCGTCCCACAGCGCCCCGGCGGCCTCGTTGGCGACGATCAGCTCGTAGCCGCGCTCGCCGGAGTAGCCCGACCGGCACACGACCACGCCGATCTCGTCACCGAGCACGTCGCGGGCGGCGGCCTCCACGAAGGACATGTATTCGTGGCCGGCCGGCAGCCCGACGGCCTCGAGCAGCTCGTCGGACTTCGGGCCCTGGACGGCGAGCACCGCGTAGTCGCGGTGGTGGTCGGTGAGGGTGATGCCCTCGGGTGCGGCGGCCCGCAGCCGGCTCACGACCTCGGGGGTGTTGGCGGCGTTGGGGACGATCAGGACGTGCTCGTCGTCGCGGTAGTAGGCGATCAGGTCGTCGACGATGCCGCCGGTCTCCTCGTCACAGCACAGCGTGTACTGCGCCTTGCCGGGCTTGATCCGGCCGAGGTCGTTGGTGAACGAGGCGTTGACGAAGTCGGCCGCGCCCTGACCGCTGATCATGACCTTGCCGAGATGGCTGACGTCGAAGACACCGACGGCCTCGCGTACGGCGGTGTGCTCCTTGACGACCCCGGAGTACTCCAGCGGCATCGACCAGCCGCCGAACTCACCGAACTTCGCACCGAGCTCCTGGTGCTTTGTGTGCAGAGGGGACTGGAGCAGCTCCGACCCGCCCCCCGTGGAGGTCTCATCAGCCATGCTGCGAACCTATCGCACCTGGTCGACACAGCCCGGTCCGTGGCCCCTCCTCCGGCGTGCCACACCTAGACTGCACGGCGTGACCCTGCCTGACATCAGCTATACGCTGCGTACCGCCTCTCCCGCCAAGACCCGTGCCGAGGCGGTCGTCGTCGGCGTCGGCACGGGCGCGAAGGACGTCGAGGTGACGATCGGCGCGGAGGACGTCAAGGCCGCCTACGGCCGCAAGTGGCGCGGAATGCTGGCCACCCTGGGCGTCAGCGGCAAGGCCGGCGAGGTCACCCGCCTGCCCGCCGGCGGGGAGATCGGCGCCCAGCTCCTGGTGCTGGTCGGTCTCGGCAAGGCCGATGCCGACGGGACCTACTCGGCCGATGCCGTACGCCGCGCCGCCGGTGCCGCCGCCCGCTCCGTGCCCAACGCGACCTCCGTCGCGGTGGCGCTGCCGGCCGACACCCCCGAGCTGGTCCGGGCGGTCACCGAGGGCTATCTCCTCGGCGGTTACACCTACACCGCCTACAAGTCGGGCAAGTCGGGCGGCGAGAGCAAGGGCCCGAGCGACGTCGCGATCCTGAGCGCGATCGCCCGGCGTACGGACGCGGTCACCGCCTTCGAGGAGGCGCAGATCCTGGCGCAGGCGGTCGCCGGCACCCGCGAATGGGTCAACGTCCCGCCCGCCGACCTGACTCCCCCGGTGTTCGCCGACGCCATCGAGCACGTGGCCGGCCTGGTCGACGGCGTTGAGACGACCGTCTACGACGAAAAGCAGCTCGCCGAGCTCGGCTGCGGCGGCATCCTCGCGGTGGGCATGGGCTCGGAGGCCAGGCCGCGCCTGGTCGAGCTGACCTACTCCCCCGACGACGCCCGTGGCCACATCGCGCTGGTCGGCAAGGGCATCACCTTCGACTCCGGCGGCCTCACGATCAAGCCGGGCAACTCGATGTCCACGATGAAGTCGGACATGGCCGGGGCGGCCGCGGTGGCCCAGGCCACCTTCGCGATCGCCCGCCTCGGGCTTCCGGTGAAGGTCTCCGCGTTCGTGCCGATGGCGGAGAACATGGTCTCCGGCTCCTCCTACCGGCCCGGCGACGTCGTCACCCACTACGGCGGCACGACCGTCGAGGTCTCCAACATGGACGCCGAGGGACGGATGATCCTCGCCGACGCGCTGGCGCGCGCGACCGAGGTCTCCCCCGACGTGATCATCGACGTGGCCACGCTCACCGGCCACATGGTGGCGGCGCTGGGCGACAAGGTGAGCGGCGTGCTCGGCTCCGAGGAGATCGTCGAGCGCGTCCTCGCCGCCGCCGACGTCGCCGGGGAGCAGATGTGGCCGATGCCCATCCCGGAATGGATGGACGAGCGAATCCGTTCCTCCAAGGTGGCCGACCTCAACCAGCACGACTGGATCCGCTGGGGTGGTGGCCTCTACGCAGCGGCGTTCCTGCGCGAGTTCACCGGAGGCCTTCCCTGGGCCCATCTCGACATCGCCGGCCCCTCCTTCAACAGCGGGGGCGCCTCGGGCCATCAGACTCCCGGAGGCACGGGTGTGGCGGTGGCAACACTGGTGGACTACGTACGCGAGATGGCTACCGATCAGTAGTGGTCCGGTTGACACAGCGCTGCGGGGGTAGTGACAAGATGGGCCCGTGATCGACGCCCTTGGCCGCCCTTCCGGCGGCATCATGCGTGCGTCGGGCAGGTGTCGGCCCAGACCGATGCGTCTCTCTCCTCACCGAGCCTTCGGCCTCGGTGGTGACGGCGCGCGTTTCCGGACATACAAGTAGAGCAACGAACAGACGTAGAACGAAGGAACCCATGGCCACCGAAGTAACTCTCCCGGCACTCGGCGAGTCCGTCACCGAGGGCACCGTCACCCGCTGGCTCAAGCAGGTCGGCGACACCGTTGCGGTCGACGAGGCCCTGCTGGAGGTCTCCACCGACAAGGTCGACACCGAGATCCCCTCCCCGGTCGCGGGCACCGTGCTCGAGATCAAGGCCGCCGAGGACGACACCGTCGAGGTCGGTGGCCTGCTCGCCGTCATCGGTGCCGACGACGAGGCGGCCGCCGCGCCGGCCGCTCCTGCCGCTCCCGCGGACGAGCCCGCCGAGGCCGCCGCTCCCGCTCCTGCCGCCGAGCCTGAGGCTCCGGCCGCCCCTGCTGCTCCGGCCGAGCCCGAGGCGCCTGCCGAGCCCGCCGCTCCGGCCGCACCTGCCGCTGCGGCGCCCGCCGCCGGCGGCAACGCCACCGAGGTCCCCCTCCCCGCGCTGGGCGAGTCGGTCACCGAGGGCACCGTCACCCGCTGGCTCAAGCAGGTCGGCGACGCGGTGGCCGTGGACGACGCGCTGCTCGAGGTCTCCACCGACAAGGTCGACACCGAGATCCCCTCGCCGGTGGCCGGCACCCTGCTCGAGATCAAGGTCGCCGAGGACGAGACCGTCGAGGTCGGCGCCGTGCTCGCGCTGGTCGGTGACGCCGGCGCCGCCCCGGCTGCCGCGCCCGCTCCCGCCGCGCCGGCTCCCGAGCCCGCCCCCGAGCCCGCCCCCGAGCCCGCCCCGGAGCCTGCCGCCGAGCCGACTCCTGCTCCGGCCCCCGAGCCCGCTCCGGCCGCTGCTGCACCCGCGCCTGCCGCACCCGCTCCGGCTCCGGCCGCTCCCGCCCCGGCTCCGGCGGCGCCGGCTCACGCCGCCCCGGCGACCGACAGCTCCCCGGCGATCCAGCCCGGTGGCTACGTCACCCCGCTGGTGCGTAAGCTCGCCGCTCAGCACAACGTCGACCTCAACACCGTCGAGGGTTCCGGCGTCGGTGGCCGTATCCGCAAGGAGGACATCCTCCAGGCGGCCGCCGCCAAGTCGGCTCCTGCCGCTGCTCCGGCAGCCCCGGCTCCGGCAGCCTCCGCGGCCCCCGCTGCCCCCGCGGCGGCCCCGGCCGCCCCGTCGCCACTGCGTGGCACCACCGAGAAGATCTCGCGCCTGCGCAAGGTGATCGCCGAGCGGATGACCGAGTCGCTGCACACCGCGGCCCAGCTGACCCAGGTCATGGAGGTCGATGTCACCAACATCGCCCGCCTCCGTGACGCCAACAAGGCCGGCTTCCTGCAGCGTGAGGGCGTCAAGCTGACCTACCTGCCGTTCTTCGCCAAGGCTGCGATCGACGCGCTCAAGGTGCACCCGAAGCTCAACGCCGGGATCGACGTCGAGGCCGGCACGGTCACCTACTACGACCGCGAGAACATCGCCTTCGCCGTCGACACCGAGCGCGGCCTGTTGACCCCGGTCGTCAAGGACGCCGGCGACCTGTCGATCGCGGGCATCGCGAAGAAGATCGCCGATGTCGCCGACCGCACGCGCAACAACAAGATCACCCCGGACGAGCTCTCCGGTGGCACCTTCACGATCACCAACCTGGGCTCGTTCGGCGCGCTCTTCGACACCCCGATCATCAACCAGCCGCAGGTCGCCATCCTCGGCCCCGGTGCTGTGGTGAAGCGTCCGGTCGTCATCGACGACCCGGACCTGGGCGAGACCATCGCGGTGCGCTACATGGTCAACGTCGCGCTGACCTACGACCACCGCCTGGTCGACGGCGCCGACGCCGGCCGCTTCCTCCAGGACGTGAAGAAGCGCCTCGAGGCTGCTCAGTTCGAGATCTGAGCAGGCTAGACCAACAATCAGTACGTCGCGGCGCGGTCCAGTCCGGACCGCGCCGCGACGCATCTGCGACGCCGGGTGCCCATCCCGGCCATGACAGAGGGTCGGATCAGCCGAGATCCATGTCGGTCATGTCCGTGATCTCGCCATCGGGCTTCTCGATCGTCACCTTCTCGCCGTGGTGGGACAGGTCGTACGTGATGGTCGCGATGTCCTCGAGGTTCATGAACACGCGCATGAGCCGGTCACCCGAGCCGACATAGAAATCGACCGGCTCCTCGGTGCCGGCCTCGGACTCTTCACCGGAGGTGAAGGTGTAATGGGCCGCGTCGACGCCGTCGATCGACTCCTGACCGACATAGACCGTGCTGCTCGGCTCGATCGCTGCTCGCGTCGCTTCGATGACCGTGCTCGCCGGCGGAAGCGCAAGGACAGTCAATGCCGCGAGTCCGTTCTTGGCCCACTCCCCCTCGACCTTGGAGTAGATCTCGTCCTCACCGAGAACGACGTAGTCGAGATCCATCGTCTCCCCGTCCTGAGTCACCGTCCCGGTGGCCCGAACCGAGAGCGGATCCATCTGGATCTCACCGCTCCCGCTCCCCTCGATCGCCTCGCTGCCGCCGGCTGGTTCGATGGAGACGGCGTAGCGTGCCGTGCTCGTGCCCTTGATGACGTCATCGAGCACCTTGTGAGCTTCGTCAGCCGTCAGCTTGGCACCCTGCTCGAAGTCCGGCGTCGCATCGGACGCCGAAGCCTTGCTGGTGCTCTTGTCTCCCTCGTCGCTGGCTCCGCACGCGGCGAGAGCGCCGGTCGTGGCCAGGACGAGGACGGCGGCCGCGAGGCGGCGCCGGTTCTGGGTGGTACGCACGTCTGGTGTGCCTTTCAAGACTGATCCGATGACCGATCGCTCCCGAGCGCGGCCAGTCGAAACAAGCGCATTCTGTGCACAATGTCTTTACCCCCGTGGGGTTATCGCCAAACCGTTATCCGGCCCGGCGTACGATCTCGGGTGTGACTGAGCTGCGCTTCGTTGAGGTCGGGACGATCGACTACCTGGACGCCTGGGAGCTGCAGAAGCAGATCCACCAGCGCGTCGTGGACCGCGAAGAGCCCGACACCGTGCTGCTGCTCGAGCACCCGCCGACCTACACCGCCGGGAAGCGTACGAAGCCGGAGGACCGCCCCGCGGACCCGGGCGGCGCGCCCGTGATCGACGTCGACCGCGGCGGCGAGGTGACCTTCCACGGGCCCGGCCAGATCGTGGCCTACCCGATCGTGCGGCTGCCCGAGAAGGTCAAGGTCGTCGACTTCGTACGCCGCCTGGAGCAGGCGATGATCCGCACCTGCGCCGAGTTCGGCGTCACCGCCTACCGGGTCCCGGGCCGTAGCGGCGTGTGGCTGCCCGCGGGCGAGACCCCGGACGGCGTACGCCGCCTGGAGCGCAAGGTCGGCGCGATCGGGCTGCGGGTCAGCCAGCACGTGACGATGCACGGCATCGCGCTCAACTGTGACGTCGACCTGGGGTGGTACGAGCGGTTCGTGCCGTGCGGGATCTCCGACGCCGGGGTGACCACCCTCTCGATCGAGGCGGGCCAGCAGATCGGCAACGCCGAGGCGATGCCGGTGCTCCACGCGCAGATCGCCGAGATGCTCTCCTGGCGCGACTACGAGCAGGGCCCGAGCCTGGAGCCCAAGCCCGACCCGGCCAAGACCCCGCGAGTCCCGCTGCTCACCCCCAGCCTGGGCTGAGCGGGCGCTCGATCGCGCACTGAAGCGGAGTGACCGTCCAGTAACCGCCTGGCTTCGGGGTTCCACCCTCCCCCGGCGTAGGCTGGTGGGGTGACTCAAGCTCCTGCCCCAGAAGGTCGCAAGCTCCTCCGTCTCGAGGTCCGCAACGCGCAGACTCCGATCGAACGCAAACCGGAGTGGATCAAGACCAAAGCGAAGATGGGGCCGGAATACAAGGAGCTCACCGCGCTGGTGAAGTCCGAGGGCCTGCACACGGTGTGCCAGGAGGCCGGCTGCCCCAACATCTTCGAGTGCTGGGAGGACCGCGAGGCCACCTTCCTCATCGGCGGTGACCAGTGCACCCGCCGCTGCGACTTCTGCCAGATCGACACCGGCAAGCCCACCGACCTCGACCGCGACGAGCCGCGCCGCGTGGCCGAGTCCGTGCAGACCATGGGACTGAAGTACGCCACGATCACCGGCGTCGCCCGCGACGACCTCGCCGACGGCGGCGCCTGGCTCTACGCCGAGACGGTCAAGCAGATCCACGAGCTCAACCCCGAGACCGGCGTCGAGAACCTGATCCCCGACTTCAACGGCATCCCCGAGCTGCTCGCGGAGGTCTTCGAGTCCCGTCCCGAGGTGCTCGCCCACAACGTCGAGACCGTCCCGCGGATCTTCAAGCGGATCCGCCCGGCCTTCCGCTACGAGCGCAGCCTCGACGTGATCACCCAGGCCCGCGACTTCGGCCTGGTCACCAAGTCCAACCTGATCCTCGGCATGGGCGAGACCCGTGAAGAGGTCTCCGAGGCGCTGCGCGACCTGCACGCGGCCGGCTGCGAGCTGATCACGATCACGCAGTACCTGCGCCCCAGCGTGCGTCACCACCCCGTCGAGCGCTGGGTCAAGCCCGAGGAGTTCATCGAGCTCCAGGCCGAGGCCGAGGAGATCGGCTTCTCCGGCGTCATGTCCGGACCGCTCGTTCGTTCGTCCTACCGCGCCGGTCGGCTGTACCGTCAGGCGATCGAGGCGCGTGACGCCTCCTCCGTGGCCTGAGTCCCTGCGTACAAGAACTGAAAGAGGAAGATGTCCCAGACCGATCCGAGCAGCATGAGTCGCCGCCAGCAGATGGTGGAGACCTACAAGCTCACCAAGCAGTCAGACCCCAAGATCGGCCTGATCCTGGTCTCGATCTTCGTGGTCGTCGCCGCGGTCGCCGGCGTGATCTTCTGGCTCCTGCCCGGTGAGGGCATCTTCTCCTGGATCTTCACGATCGTCGGCGCCCTCCTGGCCGGCCTCCTCGCCGCCATGGTGGTCTTCTCGCGGCGTGCGCAGAAGGTGATGTACTCCCGGCTCGAGGGCCAGATCGGCGGCGGGTACGCAGCCCTGACCATGCTTCGCCGCGGCTGGACGGTCACCCAGGCGGTCGGTGTCGAGCCGCGCAGCCAGACGCTGGTGCACCGCGTGGTCGGCCCTCCGGGAGTCGTCCTCGTCGGCGAGGGCAACAGCCCGAGCAAGGTCCGCTCGCTGCTGGCCAGCACCAAGCGCAACCACGCCCGGGTCCTCGGCGAGGTGCCGATCACGACCGTCGTCGCCGGCAACGGCGAGGACGAGGTGCCACTGCCGCAGCTGACCAAGCACGTCACCAAGCTCGGCCGCCAGGTCGCCGGTCCGGAGATCACCGACATCATCAACCGCCTCAAGGCCGTCGACGCCACCCGCGGCACCATGCCGATCCCGAAGGGCCCCGTCCCGACCTCGATGAAGGGCATGCGCGGCAACCTCCGCGGCCGCTGATCACCCCGCCCGGCGTGCCCGGATCGCGTAGAGCAACGGGATCCGGGGCGCCTGCTCGGGCAGCCTGAACCAGCCGTCCTCCCCCGTCACCATCGACGGGAAGCGAGGCCACGGCAGCCGTTCGTCCTCGCGCACGAGCTCGATCCGCAGGCCCACGCCCGCGAGGGCGGTGACGACCTCGCCGACCCCGTGACGCCATTCGAACGCCGTCGTGGCGGTGCCCAGCGCCGGGCCATCGGTGTAGGTGTGGGTCGAGTCCTTCGCGATCGCGCCGCGGCCCGAGAGATAGTCGTGGCGCAGCTCAAGGGAGTCCTCGCGGCCCGGCTCGGGCACCTCGCCGAGGGCGTCGAGGAGCGGGTGGAACTCGGCGAGGTAGACGAACCCGCCGGGTTTGAGCAGGTCGTGCACGACCCGCGCCCACAGGTCGATGTCGGGCAAGTAGCAGACCGCGCCCTTGCCGGTGTAGACGACGTCGAACCTGCCCGCCCCCAGCACCTCGACGGCGTCGTGGACGTCGGCCTCGTGGTAGTCGACGGCCAACCCCCGCTGCTCCGCGATCCGGCGGGCCGCCGCGACCGCCTCGGCCGAGATGTCCAGCCCGTACGTCACCGCACCACGCTGCGCGAAGGCGACCGTCTCGGTGCCGAGATGACACTGCAGGTGCACGACCTCGCGGCCAGTGAGGTCGCCGAGGTCGGTCCACTCGTAGTCGGCGAACCAGGACTCGGCGGGACGAGAGCCGTCGATGCCGTAGAAGTCGCTGGCGACGTGGATCGGGGTGCGCGCGTCCCAGTTGGCGCGGTTGGCCTCGATCTGGCGCGTGATTTCGGGGTCGAGAGTCATGCGACCACGGTCCCACGAGACGACACAGGGCCGGCCCCGAACGACGGGCTCTAGCGATCCCCGCAACACCCTGAGTTTCAGGAGTTGCGGGGATCGTGTTGTCTGCGGAGTTGAAGGTTCGGTTCTTCGAGGCGCTGGATCGTGAGGGTGGCAGTGTCTCGGCGGCTGCGCGTGTGGTCGGGATGAACCGGAACACGGCCTATGCGTGGGCGCGGAAGGCCGGGATGCGTGCTCAGGGCACGCCTGGCGGCAGGGGCGGGCATCCAGGGCGTGCGGAGTATGACCGGCTTCGCTCCTCAGGGGTTCGGCGGCGGGAAGCTGCTGCCCAGGTTGGGATCCACGAGCGGACCGCTGAGGACTGGGACAAGGGGATCCGGAAGAGCAACGGCTCGCGCCTTCGTCCTGATGGGCGTCGGGTGGTTTACAACACGGGGATGACCACCCACGTGGATGCGCGGCGAGCGCCGGCGATGACGGTGTTGGAAGCAGATCTGCATCCGCGGTTCTTGACACTGGCAGAGCGCGAGACGATCGCAGACCTGCGTCAGCACAAGGCCTCGCTGCGCGAGATCGGGCGGCAGCTAGGTCGGCCGGCCTCGACGATCAAGCGGGAGCTGGACAACCGGTCAGTCGATGGTGTCTACCGTCCCTACGCTGCTCAGCGGGGCTGGGCCACAGACCGTGCCAGGCCGAAGCACAGCAAGCTCGCTGCGGGCGGTCGGTTGCGCGATTTCGTCACCGGCAAGCTCGCGGTGCACTGGTCGCCCGAGCAGATCTGCCACGCTCTGGTCAAAGAGTTCCCCGACGACGAGAGCATGCGTGTGAGCGCCGAGACGATCTACCAAGCCATCTACGTCCAGGCCCGTGGCGGTCTACGGCGCGAGGTGGCCGCAGCGCTGCGGACTGGCCGCACCCGCCGCAAACCACGCAAGCAGCCCGACCAGCGCACACCGCGGTTCATCGACCCGATGGTGATGATCTCTGAGCGGCCACCAGAGGTCGAGGACCGTGCTGTGCCCGGTCATTGGGAAGGCGATCTGATCGTCGGCACCCGCAGCGAGTCCGCGATCGTGACCCTGGTCGAGCGCAGCACCCGATACGTGATGCTCGGACACCTCCCGGGCGGGCACACCGCCGAGGAAGTCCGTGACGTGCTGGTTCCGTTGATCGGGTCGCTTCCCGCCCACCTGCGTGGCTCGTTGACCTGGGACCAAGGCTGCGAGATGGCCGCCCACAAACAGTTCACGGTCGCCACGAACGTACCGGTCTACTTCTGCGACCCCCACTCGCCGTGGCAGCGCGGGTCGAACGAGAACACCAACGGCCTGCTACGTCAGTACTTTCCCAAGGGCACCGACCTATCCATCCACGGGGCCGAAGACCTCGAGCACGTCGCCCAGGAACTCAACGCCCGACCACGCAAAACGCTCGACTGGGATACCCCAGCCGAGCGTCTGCGTGATCTACTGACAGCCACTTAGGTCATCAGGTGTTGCAAGGACCCCTAGAATCCGCCAACGGGACCGGCCCTGCTGCGTACGAGATCTGGCTGTCAGCCGGCCATGCTCGGCATGTCGGTGACCTGGTCGGCGGGCGGCGCCTCGATGGTCACGTCCTCACCGTGCTTGGTGAGCACCATCTCGACGGTGCCCATGTCACCCATGCCGACCACGGCCTTGCGGAGCAGGCCGTCGCCGTCGACCCAGATGTCCTGCTCGATCGTCTCGGGCATGCCGCTGGCGCTGTCCGAACCGAGGCTCTTGGCCAGGCTCGCGGAGTCGACGGTGAAGCTGTAGTGCTTGGTGTCGGTGCCGTCGAGCTTCTCCTCGCCCTCGAACTTGGAAGACTTGATCGAGTCCTCCATGCCCTCGAAGAAGGCGAGCGGGTTGCTCATCGACTCCAGGCTGGTGCCGCCCATCTTGGCGAGATCGTCGGCGCTCGCGGTCATCCACGAGTCGCCCATCATGCCCTTGATGTAGATCTTCTCGTCGACGAGGATCGTCTCGAGGTCCATGTCCATCGAGCCACCACTCATCTTCATGGTGGAGTGCTGGGCCGGCGGCTCCTTGCGGATGTCGCCCTCACCGGTCATCGAGACCGCCTGGCCGGAGGCCTTGACGTCCATCTTCGTGGTGAAGTGGGCCGTGTCGATGTCGGTGGCCTTCTTCATGACCTCGGTCATGTCCCCGGCCGAGACCGTCTCACCCTCGCTGGCGCCGCCGGCCCCACCACCGCCACCACAGGCCACCAGGCCCGAGAGCGATACGGCCAGCACGCCCGCCGCAGCGGCACGGCGCCAGAGGCCACGTGGCCCGAGAGTACGGTTGTGCGTCATTGAGCTTCCCTTCGTGTTTCCGCTCCTGCGGCGGACCGCTCCAACCTACCCTCGGAGAGGACTCAACTCACGCGGCGAAACACGTGTCGATAGGTCTGAAGCGTGACGGTCGCCGTTGCCGCCGCCAGGTCGTGCAGACCACGCCGGTCGGGCCGGAACACCAGCGGAGGTACGACGAGGACGACCAGGATCTGGCGGGCGATGCTCCGCAGCGGGTCGGGCGGGCGTACGTCCGGCTCCCCCTGCGACACCCGCACCGTGCGCAGCCGGGTGACGAGCTTGCCGAAGGAGCCGCCACCGAGCGTGGTGAAGACCGCCGTCTGCACGACGAAGACGACCAGGATCCACAGGTTGTCGGTCGGCCGCGGGTCGACGCCGGCGAGCAGCGACCCGAACGGCAGCGCGCGCACGCCGAGGAAGACCGACGCCACCAGCGACGATGCGAGCCAGTCGATGAAGAGCGCCAGGACGCGCCTGCCCCAGCTCGCGGTCGGATAAGGCAGAGTGGGCGTCACAGGGGTGGCGGAACTGGTCACACCGGCAAGCGTAGGCGGCAACGTCTTGAAGGATGAGATCGGGATGGTTGCCGATCAAATCACACAACCTGTTACATGCCTGAAACATTTGCGACACTCCTGTGCAACCGTCCCTTCGTAATTTGCGTGGCACGGTCGGGCCCACGAGGACCCGGCCTCGATCGCGAGAGACCTATCTGGCTCTTCCCGCCCGGGTGAGCCAAGGAGGATTGATGTTCAGCACTGACGACGAGCTCTTGAAGTTCATCTCTGACGAGGGGGTCGAGTTCGTCGACATCCGTTTCGTCGACCTACCCGGCGTTCAGCAGCACTTCACGGTGCCGGTGTCGTCGTTCAACCTGGAGCCGATGGCCTTCGACGGTTCGTCGATCCGCGGCTTCCAGGCGATCAACGAGTCCGACATGGCGCTGTACCCGGACGTCACGACTGCCTACATCGACCCGTTCCGTACGGCGAAGACCCTCGCGCTGATGTACTTCGTGCACGACCCGATCACCGGCGAGGCCTACTCGCGCGACCCGCGCAACATCGCGCGCAAGGCGCTGGCGTACCTCGCCTCGACCGGCATCGGTGACACCGCCTTCTTCGCCCCCGAGGCGGAGTTCTTCATCTTCGACAAGGTCGCCTACAACACCTCCGAGGGCGAGTCGTTCTACAAGATCGACTCCGTCGAGGCCTGGTGGAACTCGGGTGCCGACAAGAACCCCGACGGGTCGGACAACCTGGGCTACAAGACCCGTTACAAGGGCGGCTACTTCCCGGTCTCCCCCACCGACCACTTCGCCGACCTGCGCGACGTCATGGTCAAGAACCTCGAGGCCTCCGGCCTGCTCGTCGAGCGCGCCCACCACGAGGTCGGCACCGCCGGCCAGGCGGAGATCAACTACAAGTTCGACACGCTGCTCAAGGCGGCCGACGATGTCATGAAGTTCAAGTACATCGTCAAGAACACCGCCTGGGAGGCCGGCAAGACGGTCACCTTCATGCCGAAGCCCGTCTTCGGTGACAACGGCTCGGGCATGCACGTCCACCAGTCGATCTGGAACGCCGGCGAGCCGCTGTTCTACGACGAGACCGGTTACGGCGGCCTCTCCGACATGGCCCGTTGGTACATCGGCGGCATCCTGAAGCACGCCCCGTCGGTGCTCGCGTTCACCAACCCGACCGTGAACTCCTACCACCGCCTGGTGCCGGGCTTCGAGGCTCCGATCTCGCTGGTCTACTCCTCGCGCAACCGCTCCGCCGCGGTCCGCATCCCGATCACGGGCACCAACCCGAAGGCCAAGCGCGTCGAGACCCGGTTCCCGGACCCGTCCTCGAACCCGTACCTCGCCTTCTCGGCCCTGCTCCTCGCCGGCATCGACGGTATCCAGAACAAGATCGAGCCGCCCGCGCCGATCGACAAGGACATCTACGAGCTGCCGCCGGACGAGATGGCCGAGATCAACCAGGTGCCGACCTCCCTCGGCGCCGTCCTGTCGGCCCTGGAGAACGACCACGACTTCCTCACCGTGGGCGACGTCTTCACCCCCGACCTGATCGAGACCTGGATCGACTACAAGACCAACGACGAGATCCTCCCGATCCAGCTCCGCCCGCACCCGCACGAGTTCGAGCTCTACTACGACATCTAGGCCGTAGAGCGCGGACTGACGTGAGCCCCTCCCCCGTTTCATCGGGAGAGGGGCTCAGTCGCGTTGTTCGTCGAGTGCGTGCAACACATGTCCAGGTTGGCGCGTCATGAAGACACACATCGCCCGAACTCGGAGGGTTCACATGAAGCAGCTCGTCGTCTTCCTTCTCATCGGCGCGCTCGCACCCGTGGTGGGGCCGGTCCTCAGCGCCCAGGCGCTGCCGCCCGATCTCGTCTGCGACGGCAGCTACGACCACCGGACGTTCCGCCACGTAGTCATCCCGGACGACGCCCGCTGCGTGATCACCAATTCCAGGATCACCGGCAATGTCCGCACCACCGGTGCACCGAGGGTGGTCAGCATCACGGATACACATGTCGGCAAGAACATCCACGTCCGCAACGTGGTCGAGCGCGTCACCATCGGGGCCGCCGGGTGCCGCGTGGACCCCGTCGCCGGACGAAACCTCATGGTCCGCAACTCCCGCAACGTGGCGATCTGCGAGATGTCGATCGCCAACAATCTCGTGGTCCGCGACAACCGGGGAACCTTGATGGTCCGGGACAACAAGGCATGCAACAACCTCCGCGTCGTCGACAATCACGTGCGTTCCCTGCGTGTGCTCAGGAACTCCTACGCCGGCAACTTCTCGGTGGCTCGCAACAGCTGGGTGGAGCGCAAGATCGTGAGGGACAACGTGGAACTGCGACAGAACCCCGCCGCGTGCCGTCGGGCTGGATGAGCGATCGCCCTCCGGCCTGGAGCCTGCAGCAGCCGACAGCGCTCTGGCTGTAGACCGCCACAGGCTCCTGACAGGCTCACACGGCGTGCACGCACGAGCACTGGCACGCAGCGAGGGTGCCCTCGGCGGTCTCCGCCGCCGTACGAACGAGCACTTCGACTCTCCCAGGGCCCGCCGCCCCGGCGGCTTCGACGACCAGTCCGCTCTCCGTCGCCGCCTCCTCGCGTGTCCACAGCGCCGGCGCGGCGACCGCGCCGATGACGGCGAGAGTGGCGAGCACGGTCCAGGTGGGCGCGAAGCCGGCGTTGGTGGCAACCCATCCCGCGATGGGGTAGGTGACCAGCCAGGCGAGGTGCGAGAGCGAGAACTGGGCCGCGAAGACCTCGGGAATGGCATCCGGCTCGACCGAGCGCCGAAGCACCTGGCCGGTCGGGGTGATGATGAGCGCCATCCCGCCGCCGATCGCGACCCAGATGATCGCGGTGAGCGAGGAGATGGCGACGCCCGTGGTCGCCGTCGCCAAGGCTGCGGCGACCGCTACCACCAGAACCGTCGCCCCGGTGAGCATCACGACCCGTTCCCCGATGCGGTCCAGGACTCGCGGGAGGACGAGAGCCGCCACCAGCGTGCCTGATCCCGAGGCCGCGAGCATCCAGGCCACGTCGGACTGGGTTCCGCCGAGGACGTCGCGGACGTAGTTCACGGTGTTGACCACGACGATGGATCCAGCGGCCGCAACCACGAGATTGAGGGCCATGACGGCGCGCAGGCTGGGAACGGCAGCGAAGGTCCGGATCCCCGAGACGACCCGATCCACAGGCCCGGCACGCCGGCTGGGGCGGGCGTTGGGAACACGGGAGGAGAGCACGAGCAACGCGGAGGCGGCGAACCCGAACGCGGTGCCGAGGAACAGCAGGTTGAAGGACATGACCGAGAGCGCGACCGCTGCGAGCACCGGGCTCAGCAGGCTCTCCATCGTGTAGGCCACCTGGGAGGCGGACAGCGCTCGCGTGTAGTCGGCTTCTTCGGTGACGATGTCCGGGATCACCGCCTGGAAGGTCGGGGTGAACGCCGCAGACGCGGTCTGAAGAACGCCGATCAGCACATAGATCTGCCAGACCTCGGTGACGAACGGCAGGGCAAGGACCACCAACGCCCGGACCACGTCGAGGACGGTGAGAAACAAGCGCCGAGGCAACCGATCGACGTACGCCGCTGCCAACGGCGCGACCACGACGTAGGCCACCATCTTGATGGTCAACGCGGTCGCGAGCACCGCGCCGGCGCGAGGGCCGGCCAGGTCATAGGCGAGCAGACCCAGCGCAACTGTGGCCAGACCGGTTCCGAACAGTGCGATCACCTGCGCGCCGAACAGGCGCCGGTAGTCCCGGATCGCGAACAATGCCATGGCTCTCACCC
Source organism: Nocardioides sp. NBC_00368 (assembly GCF_036090055.1). Lineage (NCBI taxonomy): Bacteria > Bacillati > Actinomycetota > Actinomycetes > Propionibacteriales > Nocardioidaceae > Nocardioides > Nocardioides sp. NBC_00368. The sequence continues at coordinate 370,174 of NZ_CP107970.1, read as the reverse complement.
TTCCTCGAGCCAGGCCGCTTCCTCGTCCTGGCGTCGTTCATTCGACGGGGACCTTGTCCCGCGTCGCTGTCCCCGGTCTGTCCGCCCACCTTCCAGCGGGTCGAGGCGAGGAGCGGTGACGCGGCTTACGAGCGGCAGCATGCCGACCGGTCTGCCGGGACCGCCGTCCCACCATGAAAGGCACCGACCATCCGCGGGATGCGGTGCGACGTGGGCCACGTGACGTCGTGATGGCCGACAGCGAGAGCAGCAGGGCCGTGGAGGCCACGCTGATGCCGGTGATCAGGACGCCGACGGCCGGGGCGAGCACGGCCATCGCGCTGCCCGCCAGGAGGGGGCCGAGGAACTGGCCCGCTAGGAGGAAGCTGTTGGCGACGCCGAGATATCCAGCGCGTTCGTGCTGCCCGGCCCTCTGGGACGCGTAGAGCATCAGTGACTGCGCCAGGGCCGCGAAGCAGAAGCCCTGGACGAACCGCAGCGGCACCAACAGCGGCAGCCAACCCACAGCCGCCTGGACGAGCACGGTAGCGGCTGTGATGCCGCTCGCGATGACCAGGGTGCGCAGCGGAAGACCGGTTCTGTCGTTGAACCTGCCCCACCACAGGGAACCCACGAGGGTGCCGGCCCACATCACCGCATGCAGCCCTCCCACCCACGGACCCGTCTGACCGGGCTCGGCGACCATGTCCGTGACGAAGGCCGCGTAGATCGGGATCAGGCCGTAGACACCGAAGAAGGCCAGGAAGCCACCGGCCAGCGGGACCCAGCCGATGCGGGCGCACACGGACAGGAGGGCGGATCGCGCCGGTTCTGCTTCGGCCGGCAGACGCCGTGCGTCGTGCGGGTTCCGCAGCCGGACCGTACAGACACACCCGAGCAGCATGGCCACGAGGGCGATCCCGATCAGAAGCGGTCGCAGGTCGCCCGTGGCCACCAGCGCACCACCCGCGACCGGGCCCGCGAGGGCTCCGGCCGCGGTGGCGCTGTAGGAGCGGCCAAGGGCTCGTCCGCGGCTGCTTTCAGATGCGGTCGATCCCACGTACGCCGCAGCCGCCTCGACCACTCCTCCGAACGTTCCCTGTACGACCCGCGCGACCAGGAGGCTCAGAGGGCTGCCAGCGGCAGCCATCAGGGCCATCGCCGCGCACAAGCCCATCAGGGCGCGGACCACCATCCACTTGGGACCGATGCGGTCACCCAGTCGGCCCCACAGCGGTGTCGTGATCGCCAGCGGGAGGGCGGGGGCCGCGATCGCGGCCCCTGCCCAGAGCCCGACGGTGGCGTCGGGGGCGCCGAGCAATGCCATGTACAGCGGCATGATCGGCACCAGCGCCATCAACCCGGCGGTGTTGACGAACTGTGCGATCCACAGCAGCCCCATGTCCGTACGCCGCAGGGTCATCTGATCTCTCATGACCGCGTGGCAACGTCCGGCCGCTGATCAGCCAGCCCGCCGACCGTGGAGACCGTCTCGAGCCACTGGTCGTCGTAGACCAGGTCGAGGTACCGCTCCCCCCGGTCCGGTAGCACCGTCAGCACACGGCTGCCCGCCGGCGTGGTCGGCAGAAACTGCGCGATGGCGGCGACCACCGCGCCCGATGACCCACCGCCCAGGACACCTTCGGTCGCAACCAGGTGCCGGCAGCCCAGCGCCGCTCGAGCGTCGTCGATGTGGATCACGTGGTCGATCTCCGAGCGACTGAGCAGCTCGGGGACACGGCTCGCGCCGTAGCCGGGGATCTCGCGGGGTCCCGCGGACGTACCGAAGATGACCGACCCGACGGCGTCGACGGCCACGACCTGCATCGCGGGATAACGCTCACGAAGCCGCCTGGACAGCCCCAGGAGCGACCCCGTGGTCGAGACGGCCGCCACCAGGTAGTCCACCGGGGTCTGGATCGCGTCGAGGACCTCGCGACCGCTGGTCTCGTAGTAGGCGCGCCAGTTGAGGTCGTTGGCGTACTGGTTGACCCACACGCTGTCCGGGCTGGACTCGGCAAGCTCCTGTGCCCGGCGGACCCGGGTGTGCAGGTAGCCACCGCTGTCGTCGCGCTCCGTCACCAGCTCCACCTCCGCCCCTACGGTCTGGAGAAGTCGAAGGTTGGTCGGGGTCGTCTTGGGATCGACCACCGCGGTGAAGGCCAATCCGTGGAGCTTGGCCATCGTTGCGAGTGCGACGCCGAGATTTCCCGAGGTGCTCTCCACGAGCCGCATCCCAGGGCGCAGTTCACCGGAAGCCAGACCGGATTCGATGATGAAGCGCGCCGGCCTGTCCTTCATGCTCCCGGCCGGGTTGAGCATCTCGAGCTTCGCGATCACCTCCCGGTCAGGGTCTGGGAAGCAGCGCGCCAGCCGCAGCAGCGGGGTATCACCGACGCATGTGGTCAGGGAGTCATGGATGTTTTCGGGCACGCCAAAGTTCCTCGTTCATGAAGTCGAAAAAGTGCTTGAGGTGAGGTAGGAGGTGTCGAAACGACACCGGCTCCTACACCCGCTGCACGCCTAGTTCACGAACGAGATGAGGGGTCGACCGAGGCAGATCTACAGCCCCTTGAGCGCGGAGATATCCCGCGGCGGGAGGGACGACCCACAGACACCCCAGCGCGGGCACCAGCACCGAGGCAGCGACTCCGAGGCGCGACTGGGTGATCTCGCCGCAGTCGACCTCGCCGTGGGGATGGTCGATCGTCAGCACAGCCGCGCTACCGGCGGCACCGCCGAGATCGTGGGCGTGGGCGCCCTCGGGACCCTGGTGGACCGTCCGGCGATCAGTGTCGACGACATCGCCTGCGCCCTGCGCCGCCGCCTCGCGCACCGACTCAGGAGCATGGCCGGAGTCGCCGTGGTGTGCGCTGTGCATGCTCAGCAGGTGCACCGCAAATACGATCGCAGCCAGCAAGGCCACCACGACACGCGGTTGGCGCCCGGAGAACGGGGCGCGACGAAAACGGCAGGAGATCGCCGCGTTGGCCCCCGAGCCCATACGCCCCCTTGCGTCGTCATCCTCAACAGTCCGGCGCCGCCCAAGTTAGCAGCCGGTCCTGAAGGAACCCTGACACCACGTCATCCCAAACGCGGATCTCGATCACCACGAGGATGCTCAGCAGGATCGCGAGGAAGAGAGCCGGTGCCGCTGCCTTGATGCCGTCGCCGTTGCGTAGATGCGTGATCACGGCACCGGTGAGCAGGAGCAGCAGGCCGATGGCGGCGACCGCACGCAGCAGGGGCACGTACGCACCGGCCAGGAGCCCGACGGCGCCGGCAACCTCGAGCGCGCCGATTCGCCGAAAGGCGCCGACGCTGAATCCGACGTGGGCAGCTCGTGTCTGCATCGACGCGACGGCGAGCAACTTGGCCGTGCCGAATGCGACGAAGACCGCAGCGAGGGTTGCGGCCAGGACGGTAGTCGGGTTCATCGGGGTCCTGACGGGTTGGTCATCGTTCTCAGACGGCCGACCGGGATCTTGCGACCGTAGGCGACCACGGTCCTGGCCGCGCCGGGCGACTCCCAGCGCAGGATCGCATCACCCTCGTCGACGTCTCCCTCGATCGACACGGGATCGCCGTGCAACGGCAGGGGCCCGACCACCTTGATCGGAAGGCCGAGGATCTCGGTCCAGAAGTAGTCGTCCTTCGGGGGATGTGGCCGCGGCTCACCCAGGATCGAGGCAGCAGCCACCTTGCCCTGAGCCACCGCGTTGGACCAGAACGGTGCCCGGCTGGCTCGCTCACCCGTCCCAGGAGTCAGGTAGGCGACGTCCCCCGCGGCGTACACGCCAGGAATCGACGTGGAGCATCGCTCGTCGATGGCTACTCCCCAGGAGCCCGCGAGGCCGGTCCCGGACAGCCAGGTCACGGCCGGTACGTCACCGGCGCAGGTGACGACCAGGTCTGCGGACAGCACGCCTCCGTCCGGCAGTGCCACCCCGGTCACCGGATCGCCGACCAGATGAACGCGTCTGGCTGCCTGGATCAGCCGGACTCCATGTCGGGTCAGGTGAGCACCAACGTGCCCGGACATGAAGGGGCCGAGGTGCCGGAGCAGCGGGGATTCGCTGTCGACCACGGTGACCTCGACTCCGCGCGCTACGCACGCGCTGGCAACTTCCAGGCCGAGGAAGCCCGCGCCCACGACGATCGCCGATCGGGCGCGCTCGATGCGCCGACGGATCAGGCGCGCATCCGCGAGTGTTCGCAGGACCAGCTCTCCTGTCTGGGCCGGGCGCGCCAGGCGGCGAGCATCTGCACCGGTCGCGATGAGCAGCGCATCGTAGGGGACGAACCGTCCGTCGGCCGTGGTCACGATCCTCGACGAGGTGCCGAGTTCCACGGCTGCGGATCTGACGTGCGCCAGGTCGAGGTCTGCGTGGGGGTAGGCGAGATGTGCCTCTTTCTTCGCGTCGCGCAGCACCTCCTTCGACAAGGGCGGTCGCGCGTAGGCGCCGTCGGGCTCACGTCCGATCATGGTCAGGCTGCCCGCGTAACCGCGGTTGCGAAGCTCCCGCGCAGCGGTCAGCCCGGCGATCGACTCACCGACGATGACAACGGCGTCGGGGCGTGTCACGGGACCTCCCGCAAGGCTGCCACCGGACATGAGGCGATGGCCGCCCGCGCCCGGGCCACCTCGTCGGACGCCACCTCGGCCCCCTCGGCGTGGTAGATCAGCTCGGCGTCGTCATCGAGGGAGAAGATGCCGGGGGCCTGTTCGGCGCAGAGACCGTGGCCCTCGCACCGGGCGTAGTCGACGTCGATCTTCATGGCGGTCACCTCGCGGGGATCAGCTCGAGCGGAAGGTGCTCGAGGCGGTGGATGATGTTGTTGACGGCCCACACCGGCCGTCCGGTGAGCTCGATTCGTTCGACCCGGTCGAGTAGGTGTCCGAGGATCGTCCGCGTCTCGAGCCGGGCCAGCCCCTGGCCGGCACATCCATGGGTGCCGTGGCCGAAGCCGAGCTGCTGCGTCGCGTCCCGGGTGATGTCGAAGGCCTCCGGCGATTCCCACACCAGCTCGTCCCGGTTCGCGGAGGCGTACATGACCAGCACCCGGCTGCCCGCGGGCAGCTCCACGTCAGCGAGGGTCGTGTCGGTGGCGACCTTGCGGCTGAACGCTCGTAGCGGTGATTCCAGACGCACGACCTCATTGATCGCGTTGGGCAGCAGGCTGCGGTCCGCGCGGAGCGCCTGCCACTGGTCAGGGTGCAGAGCGAACAGGTGAAGCGCGCTGGCGATGGCACTGAGGGTGGTGTCGATCGAGGGTGCCAGGTAGTCGACCAGGAGCTTCGGGCACTCGGCGGCGTCCAGACGGCCCTCGTCGACGGCCTGCAACAGGTCGCCGCCCAGGCTGCCTTCACGCAGCCGGCGGTCCTTGGCGACGTCACGCGCGTAACGAAGCATCTGCACGCTCGGCCGGATGCTGCGGATCGCCTGGCCGTTCATCGGGCCGAGTGCGTCGAACGTCGCCGCGCCCCACGCCAGCAGGCGGTCACGACCTTCATCGGGCCAGCCGACCAGGTCGGGGACGATGGACATCGGCAGCGCCATCGCCAGGTCCTCGACGCCGTCCACTCGGCCGCGTTCGATGGCCGAGACCACGACGCGTTCGGCCTGGGCGTCCACCTGGTCGTGCATCTCACGAAGCGCGCGGGGGGTGAGTCGGTGCGCAACCAGCTTGCGTCGCTCGTCGTGCTGGGCTCCGTCGCTGTTCAGCGTCGTGCCGAGAGCCAGCCGATTGGTGACCGGGTTGAGCGCCACGCCCGCGCCCGACACGAAGGTCGAGTCGGCCAGGAGCGCGGCCTTGCACTCTGCGTACCGCGGCAGGGCGTACACCTTGTGGCGCTCCAGCCACACCACGGACCCCTGGGCGCGAAGCCGGGAGTAGTGGGGATAGGGATCCAGGATCGCCGAGCGGGAGTACAGGTCCCCGGCGTCGCTGGGCACGAATCTCTGCGGCATGTTCGCTCCTCGACTTGGTGCTGGCTCCGCACCAGTGTCGGCCGCCAGAACCCGCAACCTGAAGGGCGGAATGTCGTAAACTAACCGGGTTGTTCAGCAGAATGCACAGCCCATGGAGGTGACCGGTCATGAGTTCGGCACTGGTCAGGGAATGGGATCCGCCGTCTCCTCGTCTGGCCGACCTGTTTCGGCGAGCGGTCCTGGAATTTCTCGACCATGCCGAGGAACTGCTCGACGCGATCGACACGGCAAGCTTCGAGGTGAACCGCGAGCTGCTCGAGCTGGCGCCAGGACTCGCGGACCCGCTGCGGGCCGCGGGCCGCTCCAACGTGACGGTCTGGGCCACGGCCAACCTTCGCAAGCCGGGCCTTCCCGTGCCCGCCAACCTGAGCCCGGAGAACATCGACTTCGCCCGGGACGTCGTACGCCACGGCTTCGACGAGACGATCCTCAGCGGGTTCCGCGTGGGGCAGAACCTGGCCATGCAGGCGGCAACCGATGTGGCCTTCCGGGTCACCGACGACCACGGCGACCTCCGCGAACTGCTGGCGTTGGTGTCGCGGTCGATCTTCGCCTACGTCGAGGAGACGCTCGAGGGGATCAGCACGATGATCCGCGCCGAACGCTCCCAGCTGCGCGACGCGACCACGGCCGCCAGGGCCGAAGCAGTGGCGCTCATCCTCGAGGGAGGACCGATCTCCGAGCGACGGGCGACGCAACTGCTCGGCTATGAGGTCGCTCGGGCACACACGGCCGCGATCGTCTGGTCCGACGAGACGCCGCCCGAGGGCGCGCTCGAGGCCGCGGCCAGCGAGCTGGCCCGTGCGGGTGGCACGGCACGCCCACTCATCCTCCCGGTCGGACGATCGACCCTGTGGGTCTGGCTCTCCGGAGGCGGCCACATCAAGGACCTCGCCACCAAGCTGCAACACCACCCCCTGAAAACCCTCGCCGAGGTGCATGTCGCCCTTGGCCTCTCCGGCACGGGCCTGCCCGGCTTCCGCAGGAGTCACCAGGAGGCGGCAGTCACACAGCGGCTGGCGCGGAGGCTTCCCCTGCACAGCAACATCACCTCGTACGACCACGTCGAGGTCGTGGCGCTGGCCAGCAGCGACGAGGACCAGGCTCGCGAGTTCGTGGCTCGCACACTGGGCCCGCTCGCGGACGCACCCGCAGAGGTCCGCGAGACCCTGCGGACCTATTTACGCCAGGAGTGCAACCTGACCCGGACCGCTCAGGTCGAGTTCGCGCATCGCAACACGGTCGCCACCCGCCTGGAGCGAGCGAGAGACCTTCTGCCCCAAGAGCTCACCGGCCGGACCCTCCAGGTGGCTCTGGCCCTGGAGGTCGCCCGCGTCATCGGATCAGCCTCATAGGTCAGGTCAGCGCCGCTTGGCGGAGTGGGCGAGCATGACCCTGAACATCTTGTCGTCCAGGCCACGGACCTGCAGGGCCTTCCCCATGACCCGAGCCCCGATCGCAGAGGCTCTGTCCAGCGGGAACGCTGCCCGGACGTAGGTGTATGCCTGGTCGAGGCTCTGCTGGGTCGCAGCCGTGAAGATCCGATCGGCGGCCTGCTGAAGACGTGCCTCGATCCCGTGCCAGTCGGCGCCGACCAGTTTCCCGTCGCGTTTGAGGATCCGGCCGTCGACCATGACCAGCTCGACGTCGCCCGCTCCGGCCTGCACGACGACGGTCTTGACCGGATCGAGGAGAGGCGACAGGTGGTTTTCGGCGGTCCGCACCATGATCAGATCGGCCCGCTTCCCGATCTCCAACGTGCCCACCTCGCCGTCGAGGCCGGCCGCGCGGGCGCCGTCGATGGTGGCTGCTCGCAAGGCGTGCTCCGTGGTCAGCTGCAGCCTCTCCGGCATGACCCTGTGCTCGCCGAGCCTGTCATGGGCGGCCATCCGCCCGGCGGCAAGCGCCAGGCGCATCTGGGTGAACAGGTCCCCCGAACCTCCCGAGACGATGTCGACCCCCAGGCCACAGACCACTCCTGCGGTCCGTGCGCTGGCCCAGATCGGCGTCCCCATGCCCATCTGCATCTCGCTCTCCGGGGTCACCGAGATCGACGCTCCGACGCTCGCGATCCGTGCCAGGTCGCGGTGACTGAGCACGTTGCCGTGCACGAGGAGTGTGCGCTCGTCGACCAGCCCCTTCGCCAGCAGTCGAGAGACATAGCGGGTGCCGCGGGCGAACGGCCCGTTGGCCACGTGCACCGAGAACCGATGCGCGTCCAGACGCCGGGCAAGCTCCACCTCCGGGACGGTGTAGTGCAGCGGAGCGAAGAGGAAGTCGCTGCCGCTGATCCCGAACCGGATCAGACCATCGTCGGCGGACAGCCGCTCGGCGCGGAGCCTCTCCGCGTCCTGGTGGCGCCAACGGGAGGTGAAGGTACGTTCGGTCTCGATGGGTACGTCCGGGTCAGCCACGTCGGGCAGGCCGTAGCAGTAGACAGCCCGGATGCCCGCGCTCTCCAGACCGGTGAGCAACGCGTCGGCATGATCCGGGGTGGCGACCAGGTGGGCATTGTCGACCACCGTTGTCACTCCGGCGTTCAGCGCATCCAGCGCACCGGCGTAGTTGCCCAGCTCCGCGTCACCAGCGGTGAAGTGCGGCGCATAGCCGTACCGCACCAGAGCCATGTAGTCGTAGAGGGTCCCGTCGGCCAAGGTGGCTCGCAGAATCGACTGCCAGGTGTGCCGGTGTGTGTCGACCATACCGGGCATGACGATGCCCGTGCGCGCGTCGATCACCTCGGCATCGGTGACTCCGAGGTCCTGCCCGATCGCGGCGATCCGGCCGTCCTCGACCAACAGCTGGTTGAGCCCAGGCGCGGCCGGCTCGGCCATGGTCAGCAGGTTGGCGTTGGTGATCAGTACACGTCGGGACATGGATCCACCTCGGACAGTGTGCGGCTTCCACGCGACAGAGGGGTCAACAGGGCGAGCGCTGCTTCCGTCTTGCTGACCATGTCTCCGGAGGCGATCGAGGCGAGATAGCCGTCTGGGCGGACCAGGAACAATGTGTCGTGGCTGACTCCGTACGAGTCGCTGAAGCTTCTGTTGCCATCGGTCAGATCGAGATCGGCGGTCGAGGAGTGTGCGTCGATCGCCACCGTCCTCAGGGCCGCGCCGGCCATTGGCCACTGGATCTCGCTCAAGGCACGAGCCGCCCCATCGCCGAACGCGACCGCGGTGAAATGGGGGCCTCGGTAGGCATCGAACATCCTGACGGGGTTCCCCTCGGCATCAACCATGACAGCATCTGGAGCACGATCACCGACGTTGAGCCGACTGGTCGTCTGTGCACCGGCGGCCGCCAGTCGACCGCCTCGGTAAGTGATCCCGAGCTGCTGTTCGTCCTTGCCACGACGGATGCTCGTCGGATCGAGCTTGCCGATGGCCTCGTACTTCTTCGTCGACAGGCCGAGGACTCCGGCTGCGATGGGCTGTCGCTCACCCTCATAGGAGTCGAGAAGGGCGTCGTCAGCTCCCGCGAGGACTTGGCCGAGCTTCCATCCGAGGTTGTAGGCGTCCTGGATGCCGGTGTTGAGGCCTTGAGCGCCTGCGGGCGTGTGCACGTGCGCTGCGTCCCCGGCGATGAAGACCCGGCCCTGGCGATAGGCGCCGGCGAGCCGGATGTTGGGGCGGAACACCGACCTCCAGCGAATGTCTTGGAGCTCGACGCCCGTTGCGTGGGTGTGGGCACGGATCCGGGTGTTGATCTCGTCGAGATCGGTGGGTGGGTTCTCGTCCGGCGAGAGCCGGACCATCCATTGGAAGAGATCGCTGTCGGGCAGTGGGCACGCCGCGACGAAGCCTCCACGGATCCGGGGCCACATGTGCCACCGGTTTCGCGACAGACCCGTGGTGGTGGCGTCGACGATGAGGATGCGGTCCTGCTCGTCGGTCGACCCGATGAAGTCGATGCCCAGCGCGGAACGAGTCGTGCTCGCACCACCGTCGGTGCCGACCAGGTACCGGGCAGTGACGCGCTCGACGCCAGCCGCCGTGGCGAGGGTCGCGGTGACCGCCGTGTCGTCCTGGGTGAATCCGGTGATCTCGGTGCCGTACTCGACCTTGCCGCCCAGCTCGACGAGCCGAGCGTGCAACGCCGCGTCGGTGGCGAACTGAGGAATGAGCCACGTGTTGGGATACGGCACGTCGGCGGTGGCTGCGCGGTTCTTCATCATGCGCCACGGGATCACAGCGCGGCCGAGGTGGATGCCGAGCTTGGGATACAAGCTCCCCTGTTCGAGGACGGCCGAGAGGACGCCGAGATCGTCGAGCACCTCGAGTGTTCGGGGCTGCAGTCCCTTCGCTCGGGAGCCTTCGAAAGAGTGCGGCGCCTTGTCGACGATCCGGACGTCAAGGCCCCGACGGACCAGGTCGATCGCCAGCGCCGAGCCGCTCGGGCCGGCACCAGCTATGAGTACGTCGATCACCGTGTCCTCTGTCGTCATCGCTCGAGCCGTTCTGTGGGGTTGGTGGTGAAAGACGCAACCAGGTGCGCGACCTCGTCGGGTCGTTCGAGTGGCGTCATGTGTCCGCACTGCCTGATCACGTGACACTGCTGGGGCTGCAGGAGTGTGCGAGCCTCGTCGAGGCTGGTGATGGGGGTGACGTGGTCGTCCTCGCCCCAGAGGAGCATGGTGGGAATGCCCGAGTGGCCGGTGCTGCGGAAGAGCTCGGCCCGTCCGTGCAAGGGCAGATTCTGCAGCGTCGAGAACAACGCGTACATCGAGCCTCGGTAGCGGAACGCGTCATGCACCATGCGTGTCAGGGCCGCCGCACTTGCGTCGTCCCGCACGTTGTGGTCCAGGTGGCTCTCCAGGAGTCGCCGTCCGAGCCTTCTGCCGACGAATGCGGCAGCGTGATCGCTCTTGAAGAGCCAGCGGCCGGCCGGCGGGGCGGACAGCCCGGCCGGCCCGGCAAGAGTCAGACTCTTGATGTCCGAGCGTCCCGCCACGTACGCCATGGCGATGACCGCGCCCATCGAGGTCCCGACGACGTGGTGACGTGGTAGTCGAAGCGCGTCCACGAGCTCCTCGAGCTGGCCGACGAAGAGTGTCTCGTCGTAGTCGCACGTGAGTCGCTGCGAATACCCACGTCCGTAAGCGCTGTACGCGAGTGTTCGGAATCCCATGCCGTGCAAGCGCTCGGCCAGACCGTCCCAGTAGAACAAGGGAACGGTCAACCCTCCGGTGAGGACGACGGTCTCGCCGTCCTCCGGGCCGGTCAACTCATAGTGGGTCACGCCGTGAGAAAGCTCGACGAAGCTTCCGCGCAGGTCACGCCTCGCCCGCTCGTCCAGGAGGAGATCCTCTCCCCGACCGGCGAAGTACTTCATGGTCGCGCCCCGTCCTGCCTCGTACGTCCGCCGTGGGGGTCCGGGTCGCCTCCCAGGAAGTCGCGGACCCGCGCGGCGACCCACTCCGGGTCCTCCTCGGGCAGCAGGTGGCCACCGGTCGGGTGGGTCCGCTCGACCGTCCCCGGGATGTCCCGGCCGAAGTGCTGACCATCGATCGACGCGCTGCGCAGCACGAGCGTCGGTACGGCGACCAGAGGAATCAGGTTGCTGCGGTCCTCCTGGGCCGTGTTCGCGAGGTCGACGAAGGCAGACCGGTTGCCGGGAAGGCTCATCATCGCGTGGACGCGGTCGACCATCGCCTCGTCCACGGTCGACGGCCGACCGACGAGCGCGCGTAGGTTCCGTTCCGTTGCACGCTTGGGAAGCCAGCGCCGCAGCAGCGGTCGGAGGATCGGGTTGCGGGCCAACCGTATGCCCATCGGGAGCGACTTCTCGGGATAGCCGGTGGCGTTGATGAGCACGAGGTTCTCCACACGGGAGGGTTCGGCCAGAGCCAGGTTCCAGCCGATGTTCCCGCCGAGCGAGTTGCCGACGACGGAGAAACGTTCCAGGCCGAGCTCTGTCATGAACCCAGCGACCGTGTCGACATACGTCGACACCCGGTAGTCCCGGTCGGGGCGTGGCCCGGTGAACCCGAACCCGGGGAGGTCGAGGGCGATGACGTCGAACGATGTGGACAGGTTCGCCGCGACGCGCTCGAAACCGTGATTCGACGAACCACTCCCGTGCAGCAGCAGAAGTGCGCGTCCGCTGCCGGAGCGCTTGAAGTGCAGGCTCATGTCGCCGACGACGGCGAACTGAGAGTCCGGGTCCGGACCGACGAGGGAAGATTTCATAACGGCTACAGTGTTGTCGTTATTTCTGACGCTTGTCAACACCTATCGGCTACGATGTAACCGATATGAACGCGCGCTCCGACTCCGTCAGCACCAGCCGCACGCGCGGCCGCCCACCTGTCCCCAAGGAACGCATCGTGGCGACAGCGCTGAAGATCGTCGACGAAGAGGGGGCCGATGCGCTCTCGCTCCGCGTTCTGGCGCAACGTCTGGACTCCAGCACCGCGACCCTGTATCGACACTTCTCCAATCGGGCCGAACTGATCAACCACGTGATCGACCACACCTTCGGCGGGGTGCCCGTTCAGGCCGATGACCTACGAAGCCTCGGCTGGGAGGACGCGTGCCGGGCCATGGCCACCTGGATGTTCGAGAACCTCCGGAGCCATCCGAACGTCGCACCGCTGCTGCTCGCCCAAGCGCCCACTGGTCCGAATGCGATGGCCGTGCGGGAGGTGGCTCTCCAGGTGCTCCTGGACGCCGGTTTCTCGCCGCCCATCGCGATCCGCTGCTACGCCACGCTCGCGCGGTTCGTCCTGGGCTTTGCCATCCAGCTCAACGGAGTGGAAACAGAGGACGCAGCGCTCGCCGAGGCCTATCGGAACTCCGGCGAGAACAGCCTCGCGGCCACAGCCGCGGTGGCGGACTTCGGCCCGGTTCCCCTGGAGGACGAGTTCAGCTTCGGCCTCGACCTCCTCTTGACCGGGCTGGCCCAGCAGAGGACACGCCAGGAGCCCTGAACAGCGGCCGACTGTGGCGCCGACCCCGCTCGGTTGCCACTAGTCGGGTCGCACCCGTCTGGTGTCGTAGGCCCACATCGCGATCTCGACGCGGTTGCGGGTGCCGAGCTTGGTCATCAACGAGGCGACGTGGGTCTTGACCGTGCTCAGGCTGACGAAGAGCTCGGTGGAGATCTCGGCGTTGGTCCGGCCCCGCGCCACCAGGGCGAGCACCTCCTCCTCGCGCTCGGTGAGCGGGTCGACGGGCTGGACAGGCACGGCCGGCGCCTGGTCGGCGAAGGTCGCCAACAGCCGGCGGGTGACGTTGGGGGCGATCAGCGCGTCCCCGTCTGCCGCCGCGTGGATGGCCTGGACGAGAAGCTCCGGTCCGGCGTCCTTGAGCAGGAAGCCACGAGCGCCGGCGCGTAGGGCGCCGAGGACGTACTCGTCGAGGTCGAAGGTGGTGATCACGACGACCGCCATCGGGTCCGTCACGTCCGGCCCGGCCAGGCGCCGCGTCACCTCGACACCGTCGAGCCCAGGCATCCGGATGTCGACGAGGAGGACATCGGGACGCAGCCGGGTCGCCAGGTCGAGCGCAGCGAGCCCGTCCGCCGCCTCCCCCACGACCTCGAGGTCTGGTTGCGCGCCGAGGATCATCACCAGTCCGGTCCGGACCAGGTCCTGGTCGTCGGCCACGACGACACGGATGCTCATGCCGGCGTCTCCACCGGCAGCACGGCCTCGATCACCCAGCCACCGTCGGGCCCCGGCCCGGCAGAGAGCGATCCGCCGAGGAGCTGGGTGCGTTCGGCCATGCCCAGCAGGCCGAACCCGGGCTCCGGGGTCGGCCCGGGCCCGGGCTGGCCGTCGTCGATGACGCGCAGCCTGACGATCTCGCCCTCCCGGCGTACGTCGATCCCGACACGGGTCGCGCTCCGGGCGTGCCGTACGGCGTTGGTCAGCGACTCCTGGGCGAGCCGGTAGAGCGCGGCGTCCACGGGGCGGGCCAGCCGGGTCAACGAACCGGTCAGCGAGACCTCGACGACAGGGGTCGCGTCAGCGCGTGCCAGAGCAGGCAGGTCCGCGACGCCCGGCTGCGGTGAGTACGCGACGGCTTCCTCCTCCCGCAGCACCCGCACCATGGATCTCATCTCCGCCAGGGTCCGCGACGCCTCGTCCTCGATCGCGGCCAGGACCTCGGCAGCCTTCTCGGGCTGGATGCCGGCGACCACGCCACCGGCCTGCGCCTGCACCGCGATGGCCGAGACGTGGTGGGCCACGGTGTCGTGCAGCTCGCGTGCCAGGGCCACGCGCTCCTGGTTGCGGATCTCGAGCTGCTGGCGATGCCAGAGGTCTGCGCGGTAGCGGAACACCGCCGCCAGCGCGACGATCAACAGCAGCAGGACGCTGCCACCGAAGACGTCGGCCCGGCCCGCAGAGGTGGCGTACATCCCCAGCACGACGACGATCGCCACGGACGTCGTCCCCAGGACGATCTCCCGTCCCGAGCCCCACCGCACCAGGGAGTAGAGCAGGATCAGGTCGGCCATCATGGAGTAGAGGCCGAGGTCCCCGCCGTTCACAGCCAGCTGGAGGACCGAGAGCAGCCCGGCGACGCCCCACCCGAAAAGGGCGGCCATGAGCGGACGTCTCCGCCGCCAGAGCAGAGCAGGCACCAGCGCGAGGGCGAGCACCGTCACCAGGGGTCGCCAGGCCAGGCCCGGCCGCACGATGCCCTCGACCAGGGTGGCGGCGGCGAAGACGCCCACGAGCAGCCAGTCCAGGCGACCGACGGGCAGGGCGTCGGCAGGCCGCGGCTCGTGCCAGAGGGAGCGCCGGACAGTGTTCACGGCTCCAGCCTAGGGATCGGGGCGCCGCCGCGTACCGGCCGAAAGTACGAGACGGAGACCGTTCCATCGGCCGGGCACGATCCGGCCTCCGGCCCGATGTGCCTGCTGCCGGACTCAGCGAGCGTGGACCCACCGATCCTCACACGACAAACGGAGGCCACGATGAGCACACGTCAAACCATCACCACGCCGGACGACCGGCCGATCCCGGTCAGAGCCAAGCTCGCCGCGGCATGGACCAGCTTCATGTTCCTGTACGTCTACGTGGACATCCTCAACTTCTTCACGCCCGGCGTTGTCGAAGACATCCTCGACGGCAAGGTCTTCGAGTTCGACCTCTCCCAGACCTTCTCGACCGCGGCGCTGACCCTGGTGTCCGTCCCGAGCCTCATGGTCGTGCTGTCGATGGCGCTGCCCGCCCGGGCGAACCGCATCACGAACCTCGTCGTGGCCGCGCTCTACGTCCCCGTCACGGCATTCAACCTGGCGGGCGCGTCCTGGCTCTACTTCTACGGCCTCGGCGTCGTCCTGGAACTGATCCTTCTCGGCTTCATCATGCGGTGCGCCTGGACCTGGCCCCGCACCGCACCCGTCCCGCTGGCCAACGGTGCTACGACCGGACGCGGACGCCAGTGATGGCGAACCGCTCGACGCCAGCGACATGGCCACCGGTCGACACCGCGATGGTCAGCACGCTGCCCGCGGGAGCACTGAACGGCATCGTGGTCGACCAGGGACTGTTCTGCCCGCCGGCGGGAATGCCCGGGGACCGGCCGACCTCGCCGGTGCCCAGGCGCAGGACCCGGATCACCAGACTCTCGTCCACCCCGGTGATCCTGCCGCCGACGACCATCGGGGACGTGACCGTCGCGCCGTAGCGCGGCGTGGTCAGCGACAGGGTGCTGTCCTTCGTGCCGACGACCTCCCACGGAGCGTACGAACCGCTTCCGATCTTCGCCAGGTGCACGACAGCCGCCGTGGCGTCCTTGCCGTCGGGCAGCCGGAAGCCGACATCGACCCACGCCTGGTCGTCGGAGATCGCCACCCGAACCACCCGGTCGACCTCCTGGTAGCCGAGGTAGCTCTGGGTGAACCGCCGCGCGACCAGGCCGGCATCGAGATGCCACGGCTGGTGCCCGCCGTCGCGATATGCCCGCTGCCACACCGCCGCCTCCTCGATGTCTGCGAACGGCCACAGCGGCTGAAAGCGGAACCGCGAGGGTGGCGTCGGTGTGGTCGTCGACTCCGTGGGCGTCGGACTCGGGGTGGCTGACTCCGAAGGGGTCGTGCTCATGGACGGCGTCGCAGCGCTGCTCGCAGACGGTGTCGGCGCGGCACCACGGTCGCCGTTCTCCGAGCGCACGACGATGACGATGAGCACGGCAACCGCAACCGCGAGCGCCGCTGCGGCGGCGGTCATCACCCACAGCCACCGGCGGCTGGTACGCACGGACTCACCCGGCTTGCTGGAAGGCATCGGCTCGGTCACAGGATTCACCCCGCAGCCAACGTAGTCCGCGCGTTCGCCCCGGTCTCAGTGCCGTTGGTCCTGCGCACCGCTGACGAACTGCCTGACACCCGGGCGTACATCACCTGCAGGCGATGATCAGCAAGGCCATCGCGGCCCGACGACCGCGTCACGCCAAGGCGAGGAAGAGCTTCTCCATCTTCTTGACGTCCACGCCGTCAAGACCCTCGTCGGACTCGGTGAGGCACTGCTGCAGGCCGGTGGCGACGATCGCGTAACCCGCGCGGGAGAGCGCCTTGTTCACGGCAGCCAGCTGGGTGAGGACGGACTCGCAGTCCGATCCCTCTTCCAGCATGCGGATCACGCTGGCGAGATGGCCGTTGGCGCGCTTCATACGGGTGATGATCGCCTTGATCTCGGCGGGTTCGAGGTCCATCAGTTGTCCTCCAGTGCGGCCAGGGCCGCGGTCAGCCGCTGCCGTGCGTCGGTCGCGACGGCGCGAAGGGTGTCGCCGGCCTCGCCAGCGATGGACATCATCGTGTCGGGGTCGAAGGCCTCGACAACGGTGGTGGTGTCGTCGACGGCCCGGACGACGACGTTGCAGGGCAACAGCGCGGCGATCGACGGATCTGCCTGCAGAGCCTGATGAGCCAACTGGGGACGGCAGGCCCCCAGGATGACCTGGGGCGGGACGTCGACGTCGAGCTTCGCCTTCAGCGTCGCCTTCAGATCGATCTCGGTGAGGATGCCGAATCCGGCAGTCGCGAGTTCTCCGCGCACTGCCTCGACGGTCTCGTCATAGGGGCGGCGCACCGTGGCTTCGAGCGTGTACTGCGTCATGGGTATGTCCCTCCTGGGTACCGATCACTAGGTCTGCGCGGGGGGTGCACCGACAACCATACAACCCCCTAGGGGGATGTGCTAACGTCGAGAACACAACCCCCCGGGGGGTTACATCGACAAGCCAGCAAAGGAGTCCCCTCTCATGCGTGAGACCACCATCGACCAGCTCGCCGCCGCACTCGATCGGGGCGCGGCTGTCATCGACGTTCGCGAGCCCGCGGAGTTCCGCGAGGGCCACGTGCCCGGCGCGATCAACATCCCGATGAGTCAACTGTTCGCCCGACTGGGCGAGATCGACCGGAATCGTTCCGTGCACATGGTGTGCGCCTCGGGCAACCGCAGCAGTGCGATGACCGACGCCCTGATCGCGAGCGGCTTCGACGCGATCAACGTCGCAGGCGGCACCAATGCCTGGATCCGCTCCGGGCGACCGATCGAGAAGTGAGGCGACCATGACCGACCACACCGCCACCGAATCCACCGCGCCGGCCCCGGCGACCGACGACGCGCAGCAGCGGCCGGCCGTAGGGCTGACCGTCCGCAGTCTCGAGACGCCATCGCTCGGCGATCGCACCTACGTGGTGCACGACGGCGAGGTCGCCTTCGTGGTCGACCCTCAGCGCGACATCGACCGGGTGCTGGAGGTGCTCGAAACCGATGGCGTCCGACTGACCCACGTCTTCGAGACCCACATCCACAACGACTACGTCACCGGTGGTCTGGCGCTCGCGCAGGCGACCGGCGCGGCCTACCTGGTCAACGGCGCGGATGAGGTGACCTTCGACCGGACCCCGATCGCCGACGACCAGGTCGTGGAGGTCGGTGGCCGAATGCGAGTCCGCGCGATCGCCACGCCCGGTCACACCTTCACCCACCTGTCGTACGAGCTCTCCGTCGAGGAGCCTGATCACGAGGCGCCGTACGGCGTGTTCACCGGCGGCTCGCTGCTCTACGGCGCCACCGGCCGACCCGACCTGCTCGGCGAGGCACACACCGACGCCTTGGTGCGCCACCAGCACGCCTCGGCCCACAAGCTGGCCGAGCGGTTGCCCGACGGTGCGGAGGTCTACCCGACCCATGGGTTCGGCTCTTTCTGCTCGGCGACGCAGTCAGACGCCACCGCCTCGACGATCGGCGACGAGAAGCGCTCGAATCCGGTGCTGACCCAGGACGAGGAGACCTACGTCCGCGAGCTGCTGGGCGGCCTCGGTGCCTGGCCGGCGTACTACGCGCACATGGGACCCGCCAACGCCGCCGGCCCGTCCGCGCCCGACCTCTCCCCGGTGCAGGAGGCCGATGCGACCGAGCTGCGGCGCCGGATCGAGGCGGGCGAGTGGGTGGTGGACCTGCGCAACCGCCAGGCCTTCGCCGCCGGGCACTCCCCCGGCACCTTCAACTTCGGGCTCGACGGTGCTTTCTCGACCTACCTGGGCTGGCTGATCGAGTGGGGCACCCCGGTGACCTTGCTGGGCGAGACCGCCGAGGACGTGGCCACCGCCCAGCGCGAGCTGGTCCGGATCGGCATCGACCGGCCCGCGGCCCAGGCCACCGGCGGCCCGAAGGACTGGACCGACGGCGAGCTCGGCAGCTTCCCGACCGCCACCTTCGCCGACCTGGCGCAGGTGCGTCACCACCGCGACGTCGTCGTGCTCGACGTGCGCCGCTCGGAGGAGTACGACGCTGCGGCGGTCGAAGGGGCGGTCAACATCCCGATCCACGAGCTGCCCCGACGCCTCGGCGAGGTGCCGGTCGGCGAGGTGTGGGTGCACTGCGCCGGCGGCTATCGTGCCTCGGTCGCCGCCTCGTTCGTCAGCGCGGCCGGCCGCACTCCGGTCGCGATCGACGACTCCTTCGAGAACGCCGAGAAGGTCGGGCTGCACCTGGTGAGCTCCCGCGGTCTCGCCGACGGGGCCGACGCCTGAGATGACACTGGTCCTCGCCGTCGCCGCCGGTGCCCTCATCGGCCTGTCCCTGGGGGCACTCGGTGGCGGTGGCTCGATCCTGGCTGTGCCCGTGCTGGTGTACCTGCTCGACCAGTCTCCCGCTCAGGCGACCACCGGGTCGCTGGTGGTCGTCGGCCTCACGTCGCTCATCGGGGCGATCGCCGCACACCGCGCGGGCAACGTGCTGCTCGGCCGTGGCCTCGTCTTCGGCCTGGTTGCGATCGGCGGGGCGGTCGCGGGCGCCGAGGCCTCCAGCCGGGTCTCCGAGGACGTCCTGCTGGCTGCCTTCGCCGCCCTGATGCTGCTGGTCGGCGGGATGCTGGCATGGCGCCAGGCAGGTCACAGCCGGAGAGGTGGCCCTCGGCGTGCCACGAAGCCCGCGCTGGACGACCCGATCATCACGTTCAGCCCGACGCTCGCGTGCCAGTGCCCCCGGGCGCTCAAGGTCCTGGCGACCGCGACGGTCGTCGGGGCGCTGACCGGCTTCCTGGGCGTGGGCGGTGGTTTCCTCGTCGTCCCCGCCCTTCTTCTCGCCCTCGCGCTGCCGATGGAGTACGCCGCCGGCACGTCGCTGGTCGTCATCACGATCACAAGTGCGGCGGCTCTGGCGGTCCGGGCAGGCGCCGGCGTCCAGCCGGACTGGGTGCCCGTCGCAGTCCTCACCGTGACGTCAGCGGCAGCAGCCGTCGCCGGGGCTCGCCTCGCCGACCGTGTCGGCGCCGCCTGGCTTCAGACCGCCTTTGCCGTCCTGGTCCTCGGCGTCGCCGTCTACACAGCCGCCCAGGCGCTGCCTGCGCTTCTCTGACCTGACTCGGCCCTGCCCGAGCATCATCACCGGCGAGCGGAGTGGGCGGAGCGCGTCAGCGGGACGCGCCGCAGAACGGTGTCGAGCCTTCCTGCGGCGAGAACGGTGCGGTCGGGGCGTACGAGAGCGGCCGTCGCGGGGCCGAGCCATCGGTCGAGATCGACGCTCTCGGCGGCGGCCACGACCGTGATGTCGAGATCAACCAGCTTCTGTGTGGCCGGGCCGATCGGTTCCTCCCGAGCGACCAGCATGAAACGGTGGCCGATGACGTCGTCGAGTCTCTCTCCGGAGTCCAGACGGACGTTCGGGCACAGCGTGCCGGGCAGGCCGCCCGCGAGGCGTCTCTTGTGATTCAGCGCCGAGCCGGTCAAGGTCGGAGTGGCACTGTCGAGAACGCGCCGGCGCAGGCCCGGAAGATGCACGAGAAGAGGTAGGAGCACCCGGCGCAGCCGATCCCCGGCGGGCCCACCTCCCGTCATGGAACGGCCCACGAGCGTGGCGAGCTGGATCATGGATCGAGCGTGCGGGTGGCGCTCGGTCTCGTAGCTGTCCAGGACGCTGGGCGGTAGGGCGTCGTCGATGACCGCCGCCACCTTCCAGGACAGGTTGGCCGCGTCGCGGATTCCGGCACCCATCCCCTGCCCGATGAACGGCGGGGTGAGGTGGGCGGCATCGCCGAGGAGAAACACCCCACCTCGGCGCCACGTGTCGGCCAGCTGGGCGCGAAACGTGTATTCCGCGAGCCGGATCACCTCGAGGTCGCTCGTGTCGGTCTCCCACGGAGCCAGCAGCGGTGCGAGAGCCTCGAGCGTCTCGTACGTCGCGGTGGTCTCGTTCTCCAGCAGCTCGAACTCCCACCGGTGCCGGGTCTGGCCGATGCGCATGTAGGTCGCGGCACGCCGGCTGTCGCACACCTGGTGAACCCCACCCCAGTGGCCGAGGTCGCGGGGCGTCGCGACGTCGACGACGAGCCACCGCTGCTCGCGAAACCCGAGGTCCTTCATGGTCGAACCGATGCATGCGCGGGTGAGGCTGTTGGCGCCGTCGGCACCGAACACGAAGCGAGGCCGGACCGTGTGGCTCTCCCGGGTGGCCCGGTCGACGTACTCGACCTCGGGCCCGGACTCGGCCTCGGGTCTGACGGCGGTCACTTCGACGTTCCCCCGGAAGGTGACCAGGTCCATCTCGTGCATGCGTCTACGCAGGATCACCTCGAGGTCGGGCTGGTCGAACATGTTGGCCTGCGGGTAGCCGTTGGTGGTCCGGGGTTCGGTCCGGTCGAACTGCGCCAGCGTCCGGTGCTGCGGCGAGAGCAGCCGGAGGCCCGCGCCGGGGATGGAGATGTCCTCGAACTCCTTCGCGACCCCGAGCGCGCCGAGGATGCGGTAGACCTCGTCGTCGAGGTGGACTGCTCGCGGCTGCGGGAAGACGTCGGTCCAGCGGTCCAGGACCAGGGTCCGCACCCCGGCCTGGGCCAGCAGGACCGCGGCTGTGACGCCGGTCGGGCCGGCGCCGATGACCACGACATCGGGCTGTGGCGTCGTGCCGTCGTTCACGGCTCGATGACCTCGCTGCCGATCGCGTACGTGTCCAGCCGTCCGCGGACCGCCACCACGTCAGCCACGTGGTCGGTCCGCACGACGACTCGCACCGACCCGTCGGCGACGACTCCTGCCACCTCGACGATCCCCTCGAGGTCGGCAAGCGCGTCCTGGACGGCCCGTTTCGCCGCATCGGCACGGAGGGCGAGCTTGTACGGCTTCCCGACGTCGGTGACCGGGAGCGCATCGACGATCGTGACGCTCTTCGGCGTGGCCGCTCGCTCGAGGCCGGAGGCCGCGACGAACGTCTCGAGCTCTGCCTCGCTGCAATCGGCCCCGGGCGTGAGCGTCACGTACGCGACAGGCACCTCACCGGCCCGCGGGTCGGGGCAGCCGACCGCGGCGGCGTCGGCGACGGCCGGATGGTCGCGGAGCGCGTCCTCGATGGCGACGGGGTCGATGTTGTGACCGCCGCGGATGATCAGGTCCTTGGCCCGGCCGGTCAGGTAGACGAAGCCGTCCTCGATGCGGGCGAGGTCACCGGTGTCGAGCCATCCGTCGCGAACCTTGTCCAGGTGGTCGAGCACGAAGCCGTCCTCGGCGCGGCCGGTCACATAGCCCGCGAACACGGTCGGACCTCCGATGAGGAGAGTTCCGACACCGCCGGCGGGTACGTCGCGCCAAGTGCCGTCCGCGGCGACGTCGACGACCCGCATCGGCTGGTAGGGCAGGCGCTTGCCGACCGAGCCGGGCCGCGGGTCGGAGACGAACGAGCGGGCGCTGGCGCACGTGCCCTCGGTCAGGCCGTATCCCTCCAGCAGCGGGACGCCGGTGTGCTGCTCGAACGACGTACGGACGGCGACCGGGAGCGCGGAGGCGCCCACGACCGCGAACTTCATCGACGAGATGTCGGCATCGACCGGGCAGGCGGCCATGACGGCGTACACCGTCGGGACCGCGCTCATGGTGGCGACCTCGAAGTGCTCGATGATCTTCCAGATCTCGCCGTACAGGAACGGGTCACGGAACCCGAGCGGGCCCGCCCAGACCACGCGCTGGCCCTTGAGCATCGGGGCGAGCATCGTGACGTGCAGCGCGTTCACGTGGAACAGCGGCAGCGCGGCGAGGACGGTGGCCTGCTCGTCGCTGTCGGCGGTGGAGTCCGCGGCGATGAGCCAGGCGTCGACGACCTGGTTGGCGTGGGTGTGGGCCGCGAGCTTCGGAGTGCCCGTGGTGCCGCCGGTGTGGAACACGGCCGCGATGTCGCCGGGCCCGTGCGGGTCCTCGAATCCGGGTGCCTCGGCCCGGGCCGCGTCGAGGAGGTACGCGGTGGCGACACCGTCGAGGGTCACGTCGGTGGCACGCGTGCCCTCGGTGGGATCGAGGAGGTAGAGGTGGTCCAGACACCCGCGGCCGGCGAGCTCGGCGACCTTGGCCCAGATGGCCTCGTCCAGGTCCGGGGAGGCCACGATGAGATGCCTGACCCCGCTGCGCTCGATCAGCTTGGCCAGGTTCTCACTGCTGAGACCGCCGTTGAGCGGGACCGCGACACCCGCGGCCTGGGCCCCGATCATCGCGGGGACGAGCTGGAGGGAGTTGGGCGCGATGATGCCGACCGGCGTGGTCGGCGTGACGCCCCGGCGTGCGAGTGCCTTGGCGATCTTCTCGGTCGTGGCGAGCAGCTCGGCGTAGGTGACACTGACGGCCTCGGCCCAACGAGAGGCGTCGGGCATGACGCTGATCGCGACTCGGTCCGGCCATTGCTCGGCCGCCCTCTCGAGCACCTGGTAGGTGGTGGCGGGCAGGTCGCGTTCTTCCAGCGGCACGGTCTCGATGCGCTCGACGTCCCCCGGCACATTGAACGTGGGCCATCCGGTGGTGCTGTCGGTGGTCGTGCTCATCGGGAGACCTCCGCGGCGTGGCGGACGGTGGTGCGCTGGCGGCCCAGGTCCAGCTTGCCGTCCTCGGTGTGGATGTGCACCTCGACGAGGTCGCCGTCGGCGAGGTAGTCGTCGTTCCTGGCCTGGGCCTTGAAGAAGGCCTTCCACTTGGTCGCCGGGGGCAGCAGGGCCCCGATCAGCTCGACCGGCTTGGGCGGCGCCTTGAGGGCTGTACCACCGGGCGTGCCGGTGAGGACGAGGTCGCCGGCGGCCAGAGGCTGGAACCGGGCGAGGCCCTGAAGTGCCTGCAGCGGCTTGAAGAGCATGTCGTCGCCCACCAGTGCATCCTGGCGGATCTCCCCGTTGACCCACAGCTCGAGGCGGAGGTCCTCGAACCGTTCCCAGTCGCCGGGCTCGAGCACGACGAGCCTCGGGCCGGTCGGAGTGAAGGTCGGGTAGGACTTGGCCTCGAAGAACTGGGTCTTCGGCAGCTGCAGGTCGCGGGCCGAGATGTCGTTGGTGACGACCAGTGCCGCGACGTGGTCGGCGATGTTGTCGCGGGTGATGTCGGTGCCGACCGGGATGTCCTTGCCGATGACCAGGCCGACCTCGACCTCGTAGTCGAGGAAGCGGACGTGAGCCGGCTTGATGATGTCCGCGGTCGGGCCGCTGATGGAGTGCGAGGTCTTGCGGAAGAACGTCAACGGGACGGTCTCCGGGTTCATGCCGGAGTCCTTGATGTGACTGACGAAGTTGGTCATCTGCGCGACGACCCGGCACGGCGAGGTGACCGGCGACTGCAGGTCGCCGGCGGGCAGCGTGCTCTCCTGACCGGCGACGGCGGCATCGACGGCCGCCCGGTCCGCGAGAAGCTCACCCGTCGTGGCGGCGTCGGTGAGGACGAGCGTGCCGCTGGTGTCGGACTTCTGGACGTACCACCGGTCGTGGATTCGGATGATGTCGATGCTCATGAGCTGGCCACCTTCAGGAGTCCGCGCAGGCGGGCGATGTCGAATTCGTTGTCGGGCTTCCGCAACGCGGAAAGGATGGAGCGGGCTTCGGCGAGAGACTCTCTTCCGGGCTTGATGCCCAGGAAGTCCGCCGATGCAGGCGGGCCCCACTGGGCGAGGCCGGAGGCGGTCATGGGGGCCCATCCGGGATCGAGGGTGTTGTCGAACATGTCGCCGTCGGTGAAGTGCTCGACGAGGAAGCCCTTGTCGTCGCGCCAGTAGTCGAAGATCTGGCTGCCCTGGATGTGTCGGCCGATGCCCCAGGAACGGTGGTACCCGGCGTCCTGGAGGAACTGGCCGCCGGCGGCGAGCGCGTCGAGATCAGCCACCTGATAGGCCGAATGCACGTACCGGGTGCGGGGGCCCAGCGTCATCGCGAGGGTGTGATGGTCGGCCGGTTCACTGCCGCGGTCGCACCGGATGAAGCTCATGATCGGGCCCTTGGACCGCTGTCCCTCGTAGTAGAGGAAGTCGCTGACAATGAGGCCGAGCGTCTCCAGATACCAGTCGAGCGCTGCCCGGTAACGCGTCGTCTGGAGGACGACGTGCCCGAGGCGCTCCACCTTGGCCGGTTCGCGCAGCGGACGCTGGGTGAGGTTCTCCCGGGCGATCTCGGCGCCGACGTTGAGGACCAGCGGGGTCTGGCCGGGCAGCGCGGGAAGCTGGTGGCAGCCCGCGACGACCCGGACACGGGCGCCGCTGGGGTCGAGCGAGTCGACGGTGAGGCCGCCGAGGTTCTCGGGAAGCGGGGTCATGGGGACGCCGAGATGGCTGGCGAGCCGCGGGAGGTCGGAGTCGTCGGCGGCGAGGAACGCGGGACCGGTGAACCGGGACCTGGCTCCTCTACGCACGATGACGGCCGGGAGGCCGGCCCGCGTGCCGCGCAGGTGCAGCTCGTCGGCGTCCTTGTAGCTCGTGGCGAACCCGAAGGCGTGGCCGAAGATCTCGGCTCCCGCGAGATCGGGCTTCTCGAACTCCAGCCAGGCCAGGTCGCGTGCCTTGATGACCGGGTTGGTCGCCCGGCCGGGATGTTCGCCGGCCAGCGGACCCTGCTCGCTGTGCAGGTCGTTGTGGGTGTGGTGAGTGCTCATCGCCGCCTCGTCTTCGTACTTGACGATATCGTCACTCACGATGCGCGAAGCCGTCAACCCTCTCTGACGAAATCGTCATCGTCGGCAGAGGCGGTGTTAGGATCCGATGGCCGACGAGGAGGAGCACGATGTCCGAAGCAGTTGCGGCTGCGGCCCGCAAGCGTGGTGAGCGCCGTAAGGCGCAGACCCGTGCGGCGTTGATCAGCGCCGCTCAGCGACTGTTGGCCGAGGACCGCACGAGCGTCCCGGTCCTGGAGATCACCGAGCTCGCCGATGTCGGGATGGGGTCGTTCTACAACCACTTCCAGACCAAGGAAGAGCTCTTCCAGGCTGCGGTCGAGTCCGCCCTCGAGCTCCAGGGGGCGGTCCTGGATGCCTGGACCGAGGACATCGAGGACCCGGCCGAGGTGTTCGCGCGGAGCTACCGACTCACCGGACGCATCCACCGCGTCGAGCCGCAGCTGAGTCGCGTCATCCTGTCTCGCGGCATGGCGCTGCTGTCTTCCGAGAACGGGTTGGCCCCCCGTGCCCTGCGCGACATCACCCGCGGCTGCGAGTCCGGCAGGTTCACCCTCGACGCGCCCTACCCCGCTCTGCTCATCGCCGGCGGGGCCGCCCTGGCTCTGGGCCAGGCCATCCACGACCAGCCCGAGCTCGACGACGCCGAGCTGACCGACCAGGTCACCGAGGACCTCCTGCGCATGTTCGGGGTGCCGACCGATGACGCCGCCGCCATCTGCCGGGCGCCGCTGCCGAGCGTCGTCGACCTGATCGCCAAGGCTATGCCCGACCTCCCGCACCTGCCGCAGCCAGAATCCGCGTGACCCGGATTCGCGCGGCCAGCCTCCGCGGGTTCTCGCCGCTGGTCGAGGAGCTCGGCGGGGAGGCCGGCCCGCTGCTGCGCCGCTTCGGCATCTCCCCCGCCACGCTGGCCTCCGACGAGGGCCTGATCTCGATCACCGCTCACGACCTGATGCTCGACGCGGCGGCCGCCGCGCTCGACTGTCCGGACCTCGGCCTGCGGCTGGCCGAGCGCCAGGACCTGAGCATCCTGGGTCCGCTGGCGATCGCCGTCGAGTCCTCCGCGACGGTCGCCGATGCGCTGGAGTGCGCGTCGCGGTTCATGTTCGTGCACAGCCCGGCGCTCCAGATCGGCGTCGAGCCGGACCCGCGCGGGGTCCGTGGGGTCGTGGCCGCCACCTACCGCAAGGATCTGCGCGAGTCGCCCTACTCCGCCCAGGCGATGGAGCTGGGCCTGGGCCTGTTCCACCACGTGGCCGACCTGCTCCTCGGCGGCGTGACCGGGCTGCGCTCCGTCGAGATCCCCCACGCTCCGCTGTCGCCGGTCCAGCGCTACCTCGACTTCTTCGGGGTCGAGGTGAGGTTCGGGGCCGCGTTCGGATCGCTGCGTCTCGAGCGGTCCGCGCTCGACCGGGGCTTCGACAGCGCCGACGAGACGATCCGGCGGATCGCGCTCGAGCATCTCGCCGCCCACTATCCCGATCCCGGATCGGCGACCGCCCCGCGGGTACGCGGCGTCATCGCCGAGCTGCTGGCGTACGGATCGCCCGGCATCGCCCAGGTCGCCAGGCTCCTCGGGGTGCACCCGCGCACGCTGCAGCGACGCCTCGCCCGCGAGGACACGACCTTCGAGGCGTTGCTCGACCTGGTGCGGCGGGACGCCGCCCATCGCTACATCACCACGACAGAGATGTCGCTGACCCAGGTGGCGGCGCTGTCCGGGTTCAGCGAGCAGTCCTCGCTCAGCCGCGCGGTGCGACGCTGGTACGGCACCAGCCCCCGCCACCTGCGCCGCCAAGGCGCCGCGACAGCGGCGATCGGCTGACCGCCTCCCCTGTCGCGCTGGGACAAGTTCTTGCGTCACCAGCGCGTCACACTCGTCGAGTCACCGACGAGAAGGAGAGCATCATGACCGGCACCGACACGCGACCCGACAGCGGTGGCCTCGCCGCCATCGGAGCCCGCACGATCCCCGAGTTCGAGGGGGTGCACGACGTCTGGCCACGCGGTGCCCGGCTCGCTGCCGTGCGCGAGGCTGCGGCGGCGTACAAGACGCGCTTCAAGGCCCAGGGCCAGATCCATGCGGTGAAGTCGGTCGACATCGCCGCCGCGCCCTACCCGGTCCACTACGCCTTCCACGACGCCGTGTCGGTGCCGACGCTGCCGCTGATCTCCATGATCAATCGCATGATCGTGGTGCAGTACGCCGACTGGGACGGCCGCGCCCGCACACTCGTCTTCGAGCCGACGGTGCCGGACGGCTCCGCCGAGGCGCCGTTCTACCGCAACCTGCAGAGGCTGACGAACAGGCTTCCCGGCGGCCGCCTGATCGAGAAGGCCATCGTGAGGTACTACAACGAGCCCGGCGACGTGCTCGAGCAGCTCGGCCTCGCGCCCGAGGACATCGACTTCTGCACCTTCGACCACCTGCACGTGCAGGACCCACGGATGATCCTGGGATCGACCGCGGTGGTCGAGGGTGAGACCGAGCCGCGCGAACCCCTCTTCGCAGGCGCCCGCATGCTGGTCCACGCGCGGGAGCTCGCGACGCTGCAGTCGCTGCACCCGATGCAGTGGGCCTGGTACGTCGAGGGCGGCCTGGACGGCGTCGACCCGGACAAGTTCGTGACGTTCGACGGCGACATCGAGCTCGGCCCGGGTATCGCGCTGCTGTGGACGCCGGGTCATACCGACGGCAACCACTCCCTCGTGATCAACACTCCCGACGGCGTGTGGGTCTCCAGCGAGAACGGCATCTCCCTGGACAACTGGCAACCGGAGCTCTCCAAGATCCCCGGGGTGCGCCGCTACGCCGAGCAGCTCGGGCGGGAGATCTGCCCGAACGCCAACACCCTGGAGGACTCCCTGGACCAGTACGACTCGATGGTCAAAGAGAAGACGCTCGCCGACCCGTGCAAGGACGACCCCCGTTGGCTGCAGATCCTGCCGTCGACCGAGCTCGTCGCCTGGAAGCGGTTCTGGCCCGTCGTACCCACCTACCTCCACGGCGGGATCGAGTACGGCACGCTGAAGGGCAGCCGCTCGTGACCCGCCCAGCTTCCGGCGCCGTCGTCACCGGCGCGGGCCGAGGTCTCGGCAGGCAGATCGCCGGCCTGCTCGTCGAGCGTGGTCATACCGTGCTGGTCACCGACCTCGACGAGGCCGCCGCACGGACCGCCGCCGAGGAGCTCGGCCCCAACGCGATCCCGCGGGCGCTCGACGTACGCGACGCCGACGCGGTCGACGCCGCCCGGGACGCCCTGCTCACCCACGCCGACCGGCTCGACGTCTGGGTCAACAACGCCGGCGTGCTCGTGAGCGGCCCGGCCTGGACGCAGGCACCCGACACGCGCCGGCTGATGCTCGAGGTCAACGCCCTCGGCACGATCAACGGCACCGTCAGCGCGATCGACACCATGCGTACCGGGGCCGGCGGCCACATCGTCAACATCGTCTCGCTGGCCGGCATCACCGCGGTCCCCGGCGAAGCCGTCTACGCCGCCTCGAAGCACGCAGCCATCGGCTTCAGCCTCAGCACGCTCGCGGACCTGCGGCTCGCCGGCGTCGAGAACGTCGACATCTCCTGCGTCTGCCCCGACGGCATCTGGACCCCGATGCTCTACGACAAGCTCGACGACCCCGCGGCGGCACTCTCGTTCTCCGGCAGGCTGCTCCGGCCCGAGGAGGTCGTGGCCGCGGTCGGCGCTGTGCTCGACAAGCCACGGCCGGTCAAGACGGTGCCCGGGTGGCGCGGGATCCAGGCGCGTCTGGCCGATGCGATCCCCCGGCTCGGGCTGAGCGCGGCGCCCGTCGTCGTGGCGCAGGGACGCCGCGCCCAGAAGCGGCTCCTCGCCCGGGCGACGCGAGGCGAGGACGTGGGCTGAGGCAGCTTCACCCGCCTGCCGGATACGGCGAGCTGGCCAGCAGGCCCGCGAGGTGGGCCAGGTTGCGGGCCAGAGTCTTCGTGGTTCCGGCGGTCGCCTCCGGGGTCGGCGTCTTGTCCTTGTAATCCACGCCCTGCATTGCCTCGCCGACCCAGTACGTCGACCCGCCGGCGGGGATGGTGAAGCCGACGTCGCTGAGGGCCTGGCAGAGCTCGGCGGTGACGTGGTGGGCGCCGTCCTCGTTGCCCACGACGCCGATGCCGGCGACCTTGTCGTAGGTCAGCATCCGGCCGTCCTCGTCGGTCTCGCTGAGCTCCGCGTCGAGCCGCTCGAGCACCATCTTGCACACCGAGGACGGTTGGCCCAGCCAGATCGGGGTGACCAGCACGAGGGCGTCAGCGGCGAGCATCCGCTCGCGCAGCTCCGGCCAGGCATCACCGTCGCCCTCGTCGGTGCTCACCCCGAAGCGGACGTCATGGTCGACGACGCGGACCATCTCGCCCTTCATGTCATGGTCCATGAGCGCCGAGAGGATCTGGGATCCCAACAGCGCGGAGCTGGACTCGTCGGGCGAGCTCTTGAGGGTGCAGTTCAGGATCAGACAGGTCAGTGGCGTCATGCCAACCGGTAACCCGCGTGCATCACCCTCATGCCCTGACCACGGTGTGCACCACCCGCAGACGCCGTCGCCGCGCCTGCCTCGTCATCGCCGTCGTGGAGAACGGTGAGGGCGCGACGAGGTGCAGCGCGGCGACGGACGCGTCTGGTTCAGCGGCCGCGAGCGGCCGGGTCGTTCGGATGCGATGCCACCGCGGTGACGTCGAAGGTCATCCACGGGGACAGCGGCAAGGTCTCCAGGACGTCCGCCCGCAGGGCCGCCTCATCGGCGGCGACCCACAGGCCGATGCTCCGCATCTCGCCGATCGGGCGCCAGAGACGAACGAGGTGACCGCCCGCCGCCAGCTCCGCAGCCCGAACCGCCTCTGCGGTCCGACGTCGATCGACCTCGGCCTGCGGGGTCCCGTCAGGGATCACGGTCGTGATCTCAACGATGAATTCAGCCATCGGTCCACTCCTTCCTCAGGCTGCCTGTCCGGCCTTGAGGCGCCGGGCGATCTCGACCACACGCTGGGCCTGGTGCTTGGCCGAGGCCCGGGTGACGTCGCCGACCGGGTTGGCCCCCTGGGCGTCGACGTGCGAGGTTCCGTACGGGTTGCCGTCGTCGTACTTGACCGGGTCGGTGAAACCGGGCGCGACGAGGATCCCCCCGAAGTGGTGCACCGAGGTGTAGAGCGACTGCAGCGTCGTCTCCTGGCCGCCATGGAGGCTGGAGGACGACACGAAACCGCTGTAGACCTTGTCGACCAGCTTGCCCTCTGCCCACAGCCCACCGAGCGTGTCGATGAACTGCTTGAGCTGGGCGGAGACGTTCCCGAACCTCGTCGGCGTGCCGAAGAGGATGACGTCGGCCCAGGCGACGTCATCCGGCGACGCCTCCGGGACGTCGGAGGTGGTGGCGTGGTTCGCTGCCCACGCCGGATTCGACTCGATGGCGGAGACCGGAGCAAGCTCCGGAGCCTTGGTCAGGCGAACCTCGGCGCCGGTGGCCAGCACTCCCTTCTCGAGCTCGCGTGCAACCTCAGCCGTGGTGCCGGTCGAGGAGTAGTAGACGATCGTGACCTTCACGTTCTCAGACATGGGGTGAGTCCCTTCTCTTGAGGCCGGTTCATAGTTGACCGACCGTCTACTAAACACCGGAGAGACGCACCTATTCCCACCACGCTCCCTCGGCGGCAACCGAGCGAGGACCAGAGGGGCGACCCTTTACAGCGGCGCCGGCTGCCCGGCCGGCAGGGCAATGCCCATCAGTCGCAGGCTGTTGCCCCAGAGGGCGTCCAGCTCGCCGGGGTCGTTGAACAACTTGGCGAAGAGAACGAGTCCCTCGAGCTGAGCCACGATCGACTTCGCGGCCATCCGCGCGTCCACGAGCTCGATCTCGCCGTCGTCGACCGCCGCGGTCAGGTGCTCGGCGATGATCTGGACCTGCTCCTCGAAGATCTCCTGGAGCCTCGTCTGCAACGACGGGTTGATCGAGCTGACTTCGAGGGCGAGGTTGCCGAACAGGCACCCGGTGACCGCTCCGGTGCCGCGCAGCGCCGACGTCTGCATCTGTGCGGTTGCATCGAAGATCCCTCGAAGGCGCTCGAGAGCCGTGCCCGGCCTCGCCAGGATCGCCGTCCATTCGCCACGCTGCCACACCCAGTGGGCGTCGATGACAGCCAGCGCCAAGGCCTCCTTCGACGGGAAGAAGTAGTAGAACGAGCCCTTCTGCACCCCGGCACGGGCGGCGATCTCCGCCACGCCGACCGAGCTGTAGGCCCGCTCACTGAACAGCTCGGTGCCGGCGGCGACAAGCCGCTCGCGCGCATCTGAAGTCCGTCCCACGGTCTCGATTGTAGACCGATCGCCCAGCGGAATAGTTGACCGACCGTCTATGTTCCCAACGGCATGAGCACACGAAAGGTCGCCGTCATCACCGGCGCTTCACAGGGAATCGGAGCCGCGCTCGTCGCGGCCTATCAGGACCTCGGCTACGCCGTCGTCGCCAACTCTCGATCCATCGAGCCAGCCTCGTCCGAGACCATCCAGACCGTCGCCGGCGACATCGGCGATGCCACGGTCGCACGGCGCGTGATCGCCACGGCACTCGACCGGTTCGGCCGGGTCGACACGCTGGTCAACAATGCGGGCATCTTCGTCGCCAAGCCGTTCACCGACTACACCGTCGAGGACTACGAGGCGATCAAGAGCACCAACCTCGACGGCTTCTTCCACGTCACGCAGGCGGCGCTCGGACAGTTCCTCGAGCAGGGCGAGGGCGGCCATGTCGTCAGTGTGACCACGACGCTGGTCGAGAGCGCATCTGCAGCGGTGCCCTCGGTCCTGGCCTCACTCAGCAAGGGTGGGGTCGCGGCGGCGACCAAGTCGCTCGCCGTCGAGTACGCCGGCCGAGGCATCCGGGTGAACGCGGTCTCGCCCGGCATCATCAAGACACCCATGCACGCTCCGGAGACGCATGACTTCCTCGCTGCGCTCCACCCCATGGAGACGCTGGGCGAGGTCGAAGACGTGACCCGCGGCGTGCTCTACCTGGAGCAGTCCCCCTTCGTCACGGGCGAGTTCCTCCACATCGACGGCGGCCAGAGCGCCGGCCACTGACTCATCCCATCTCACCCGAAGGAGAACTTCCATGACCAACGAGACCATCAGTGTGGAGCAGGAGCTGCGCACCGTACTCGACCAGTGGGCCACTGCCATCGCCGAGCACCGACCGGCCGATGTCGCCGCCCTCTTCACCGAGAACGCCCTCTTCCAGGGCTTCGACCCCACCCCCGGCTTCGGGCGCGACTACATCAACGCCTACTACGCCAAGCAGCCGATCGGCCTCCGGGCGGAGTACGAGCTGCTCTCCACACGCGAGATCGCCCCGGACGTCGTCGCGGGATATGCCCGTGTGCTGTTCGTGCGGCCCGACGGGAACGTGACGGTCCACCTCACCGTGATCGCCCAACGTGGACGCAGCGGATGGGCGTTGAGCCACTACCACGTCTCCAGGATCTGACCCGGTCAGGCGTCGATGACCGCACGGGCCACGCGCAGGTGCAGGTCCTCGAGGCGGGCGAGCTGATCGTCGGCGCGACGCACGAGCTCGTCCAGCTGCTGTGGGTCCAGGCGTACGTCGTCCTCGCTGACCGCCCGCAGCAGCTGCCACCCGGCCCGCTTCCCGAACACCGCATCGCGCAGGGCTTCCAGCTCGAGCAGGTCCGAGAGCGGTGAGCGCCGCACCACGCGGCCGTTGGGCTTCAACCGGCCGGCGAGCTCCATGGCACGCCCCGTCGTGGCGGCGACGCGCGACGGGGCTGCCCCGGTCGCGACGATGATCTGACGCAAAGCCTCCCGATCGTCGTTCACCTCGATGGACAGCCGTCGTACCCGAGCGGCGACGTCAGGATCGGAGTGCGAGCGTCCGACACGCTGGAACAGCGCAGCCCCCGCGCTGGAACCAACCCAATGGTGCTGCAGGTAGGCGTGCAACATCTCGTCGTTCATCGGTGCTCCTTCTCGTGGCCGTCAGGGACGTAGCGGCGGGAGGTCGCTGCCGGCCTTCTCCGGGATCCCGGAGATGACCGCCTCGAGAGCGTCCACGGCCGAGTGGCGTGGCTGCCAGCCCAGCTCCAGCTCGGCGCGGGCGGTCGACATCAGCGGCAGCTGCATGACCGCGTCGAGCAGGTTGCCGGGGACCGGCGCCAGCCGGGCGTGCCAGGCCGTGTCCAGGCCGTGGCGGGCAAGATTCGGTGGGATCTCGACCGTCCGAGCATCCAGCAGCTCGCCGATCTGCTCGCGGCCGATGACACCGGCTCCGGCCAGGTTGAACGCGCCCGTCACGTCGGTGGTCGCCGCGGCGGCAAGGGCCCGGCCGACATCGCCGGCATGCACCGCCTGGAACCGCAGCCCGGCGGGCAGCGGGACCACGGGAATCCGCCGGCGGTCCACGAAGGCGGGCCGGAGCAGCGGGCCGCCGAAGATACGCCGCTGCTCGCTCGCCGCGGAGCGCTGGAAGACGAAGGCGGGCCGGACCCGGACCAGGCGGACCTCGGGATGGTTGCAGGCGAAGGCGTCCAGGGCACGCTCGACGTACGCCTTCTCCCGGCAGTACGCAGCGGCCGAGGCGCCGTCGGTCTCCCAGGTCTCGTCGACCGGGTCGTCGTGATGCGCCGGCGAGTAGGCCGCCACCGAGGAGACGCACACGAGCGCCGGCACTCCTGCCCGCGCCACGGCCTCGAGCACCCTGCGGGTTCCGACGGCGTTGGTGGCCCAGGTCTCCTCGGGACGATGGGTCGGCTGGAACTTCCAGGCGAGGTGGACCACCGCGTCGGCGCCCTCGACCAGCGGCTCCAGGTCGTCGGTAGAGACATCGGCCTGACGCCACTCGACGGACGCATGGACGTTGGACCGTGGGCCTCGCGGGGCTCGGCGCGCGACCCCCACGACCATGGCGGCGCCGTCTGCGGTCAGCGCCCGGATCGCGGCGGTGCCGAGGTTCCCCGACGCGCCGATGACGACCACCTTCATGTTGTCCACGCCCTCCCTGCGGCCTGATCTGCGATGTGCCCCACCGGTACCCACCTCCGCCGGGTTCAGCACTGCCCGACAGGCTGGACAGGCCGGATCGGGGTACCGCAGGGGTGACCCGAAACCGAGGAGGCACATCCATGAAGGCGGTCACCTGGCAAGGCAAGCGCGACATCCGAGTGGAGGAGGTCCCGGACCCGCACATCGTCGAGGACGACGACATCATCGTCGAGATCACCTCGACCGGACTGTGCGGTTCCGACCTCCACCTCTACGAGGTGCTCACCGGCTTCATGACGCCCGGCGACGTGGTCGGGCACGAGCCGATGGGCGTCGTCGCGGAGGCAGGCCCCGGGGTCAGCGAGGTGAGCGTCGGCGACCGGGTCGTGGTGCCGTTCAACATCAGCTGCGGCACGTGCTGGATGTGTCAGCACCGCCTGCACTCGCAGTGCGAGACCACCCAGAACCGAGACCAGGGCACCGGCGCCAGCCTCTTCGGCTACAGCTCGCTCTACGGCCAGGTCCCCGGCGGACAGGCGGAGTATCTGCGCGTTCCTTTCGGCAACCAGCTGCCGATCAAGGTGCCCGACGGTCCTCCCGACGACCGGTTCCTGTTCCTCTCCGACGTCCTGCCGACCGCCTGGCAGGCGCTGCAGTACGCCGATCCCGACCCGCACAGCACCGTGCTGGTGCTCGGAGCCGGTCCCATCGGCGACATGGCGAGCCGCTTCGCCCTCGCCGCCGGCCACCGGGTCATCAGCGTGGATCGAGTCCCCGAGCGCCTCGCCCGGGTGCGGCAGCGTGGGGCGGAGACGATCGCCCTCGAGTCCGGCGACATCGCCGAGCAGGTGCGCGACCTGACCGACGGACGCGGGGCCGACGCCGTGATCGACGCCGTGGGCATGGAGGCCCACGGCTCGCCGATCATCGAGGGGATGACCAAGATGGTGTCCCGGATGCCCGCAGCCGCCGGCCGTGCGGTGATGCAGACGGCCGGGGTCGACCGGATGGCCGCACTCCACACCGCCTTCGACGCCGTACGCCGCGGGGGCAACGTCTCCATCTCCGGCGTCTATGGCGGCGCGCTGGACCCGTTCCCGATGATGCAGCTCTTCGACAAGCAGGTCAGCATCCGGATGGGCCAGGCCAACGTACACGCCTGGACCGAGGACCTGCTGCCGTTCCTCGTGGGCGAGGACGACCCGCTCGGTGTCGACTCCTTCGCCACCCACCACCTCCCCCTCAGCGAGGCTCCGGAGACCTACAAGTCCTTCCAGGAGAAGGCCGACGGGATGGTCAAGGTCGTCTTCAACCCCTGACCCGGGCCTTGCGCCTGCTGCCGTTGACCATGTCGTTGAAGCGGTCCACGGCCCAGATCGTCCTGAGTCCGGCGCGGCTCATCATCATCGGTCGCGGGAACCGGGGCCTCTCCTGCCATACGGTGCGGAGGTCCTCGTGCAGCTCCCCGTCGACGATCGCGTCGGCGATGAGCGTCCCGATGTAGGGCGCCTGGGCCAGGCCATGACCGTTGCAGGCGATCGAGTAGTAGATGTCGTCCCGCATCCGGCCGGCGAGAGGAAGCCAGGACGAGGTGATCGCGATCCATCCGCCCCAGGCGCGGTCGATCGCGACGTCGGCCAACGACGGGAACCGGGTGGCGAATGCGCCGGCCAGCTCCTCGACCAGGCCGGGGTCCGGCACCTTCTCCGGGAGCGGGTAGCTCGTGCCGCGTTCGAGGCGGCGTACGCCGAAGACGATGGTGTTGCGCGGCGTCAGCCGGTAGTTCTCCATGATCGCGTGCTGCGTGACCAGACCCATGCCGCTGGTCCAGCCCAGCGCGGCCAGACGCTCGGGAGCGATCGGCTCGGTCTCCACCTCGATGACGTAGATGGGCACGGAGAGGTGCTTCGGGGTGATGTCCCACTCCCCCGCGAAGGCGTTCGTGGCCAGCACCACCCGGTCTGCCCGGAGCCTGCCGCGCGGGGTCGTCAGGACGACCCGGCCGCCCTCGCGGCGGACATCGGTGACCTTCGTCTGCTCGAAGACTCGCGCGGACGAGTCGAGCAGGACCTCGCGCATGCCGAGGCTGAACTCGCCGGGGTTCATCCTCCCTCCGACGACCTCCCGCATGCCGCCGACGAACCCGCGTGGGATCCCCAGCTCAGCAGCCGTGCCGACCTCCACGTGGCCGCCGGCTCGGGTGATGATCTTGGCGACCCGGCGAACCCGGCCCATCTGACCACGCGAGACCGCGGCGAACGCGTTGCCGGTGGCCTCGTACTCGCAGTCGATGTCGTGCTTGGCGATGAAGTCCTCGACATGGTGCGCGGCACGCTCGGCCAACCGCATCATCCCCGGCATCTTCTTGCGCGAGAGCAGGTCGAGCAGCTGGATGTCGCCGCCGGGGGCACCCGCCAGCTGGCCCGCGTTGCGCGAGCTGGCGCCGTGGCCGCAGAACTCGGCCTCCAGCAGGACCACGTCCTGGCCGCGCTCGGCGAGCCGCAACGCGGTCGACATGCCGTTGATGCCGCCGCCGATGACGGCGACCCGGCACTCCAGGTCGGCGTCCAGGGCCGGGCGTACGTCGGTGGGCGGGTCGACCCAGCCGCTGAAGGCCGCGTACTCGACGTTGTCAGTGGGCGCGGGCATGGGTCACCTCGCGCTGGTCGGTGCGCTCGTTGTGCTCGTGCAGTGCGCGATAGGCGAAGAGGTAGATGAACAGCTGCAGGCCCCACACCGTGAGCGCGAGCGCGTAGAACAGCGCACGGTCCTGCAGCGGGTCGACGGTGGCCGGGAACGGGAAGAAGTCGTAGCCCAGGGCGATGCCTGTCGCGGCCAGGCTGACCAGCAGGGTGGCGACGGCGACCTTCGTCGCGCCGATGTTCCACAGTCGCTTGGTGACGTACGCCAGGAAGACGAGCGTCAGCAGGTTCACGACGAGATAGATCGTCGCCGGGCCGGGGTAGAGGATGTGGTGGCCGGCGTCGTCGACGTGGTCCTGGAACTTCGGTTGCCCCAGGTAGAGCCCTGCGCCGATGCCGATGGCGAAGATCGCCACGTCGACCGCCTTGCTCGACCTGTGGCGGTGGGTCACCGCGAGGAATCCGACCACCAGCAACAGCGTGACGCCGACCGAGCGTGAGAAGGCATCGAGGAAGAAGGCGAACGAGTACTGCAGGCTGGCCTCGCCGGCCTTCTTGTCCTCGGGGAAGCGGAGCGCCCAGATCAGGAAGTTCACGCCTGAGGTGGCGATGATGAACCACTCGATGCCGAGCAGGTAGTTGCGGTACTGCCTGATGAACTTCCAGCCGGCCCAGTAACCGCCGGCGATCATGATCACGTCCCCGATCAGGAATGCCAGGGCGTAGATGTCGTCTCTCATGTCTGTCTTCTTTCACTCATGCGGACGTGCTTGTTCGATTCGGCTCATGCCGCTCCGGGCTAGGACCCGATGGCTCCGTGCCGCCGACGCGAGCGGGCGCTCGAGACCAGGACGGTCACGACGACGAGCAGGGCAAGAGCTCCGGAGATCCAGTAGCCGGTGCCGTAGAGGCCCTCGGCGGCGACCTCGAGCGTCGTGCCGGGCACCGGGACCATGGAGGCACTGAGGTCTGCGCTGACGAGCGCCGTGCCGAACGCGAAGCCGACCGCCATGAAGGTGCCGGCGACACCTGCTGCCATGCCGGCCTTCTCCTCGGGGACGGCGGCCTGGACCACCGTGAAGCCGGCTGCGTACCCGATGCTGCAGCCCAGCCCCATGACCGCGGCGCCGACCAGGTAGTGCCACTGCTGCTCGTGCATCATCGCCAGCCAGGCCAGGCCGGCGGCGCTGATCAGGGCGCCGAGGATGAAGACGGGCACACCGCGACCATTGGCCACCGGACGATCCACCACCGCGCCGCCGACCAGGAACGTCACCGCGAAGGGCACCATCAGCCAGCCGGTCTGGAGGGCGGAGAGCCCGAGGCCGTACGCGTCGACCGGTCGGAGCGCCTCGGGAACGATCTGAGCGTAGGTGCTGAGCAGGAGCAGGAACGCCGAGTTCACCGCCGCGAACAGCGCGATGCACAGGCAGGAGGCGGTGACCAGCGGCGTACGCATCAACGCCACGTCGAAGACGGCCGTCGACGACCGGCGCTGGGAGCGCGCCCAGGCGACGCCGCCGACGACACCGACCACCAGCGGGATGAGCGCTGCGTTGCCCCAGACCAGCCCCTGGGTCAGGGTCAGCAGGATCGCCGCGACCCAGCCGACCATCCACACCGTGCCGACCACGCCGAGCCGACCGGATCGCTCGGCCGGCGGGGCGTGCGGGACCATGAGGTACGTCGCGAGGGTGGTTGCTGCGCAGGCGGCGGTGAGAACGACGAAGAAGCTGCGCAGGGAGAGGTTCTCGACGATCAGGCCGCCGCCGATCATGCCGGCGACGATGCCGGCACCTGTGGCGATCACCAGAACGGCGACGCCGATGGTGATGCCGGACTCGCCGAGGTTGCGCCGGAGGAAGCCCAGCGGCAGCAGCTGGGCCGCGCAGCCGAAGCCCATCAGGGCACACCCGGCGAGGAGCGTCGGGTAGGAGTCGCCGACCGCCGGGACCGCCGCACCGACCGTGAGGAAGACGGACGCGGCGACGGAGGCGTTCCGGTCGCCGTGCAGATCGGCGAGGCGCGGCAGCAGGATGAAACCCGCTCCCCCACCGAGGGTCAGGGCGGTGTAGAGCCACGTCGTCTCGGCGACCGTGGCGAGCCCGTACTGCGCCTGGATCACCGGCAGGAGCGGCGGAAGGATGAAGATGACGGCGTTGGTCAGTACGACCATCAGCGCGCCGATGCCGATGAGCGGACCTCGGCCGGGTCGGCGTCCTGCTCTCGTCCGGCGGGCTGCTCCCGCTTCCTGGTTGGTCTGTGCCATGCGTCGTCTCCGATCCGGGGCGATGTGATCTGGCTCATACGCTAAGCCAGAGTTAGTCATATGATCAAGATCGATGACTTAGATGTTTGGCTAAGTTTTCACAGGCGAAACGTCTATGCCAAGCACTGATATAGTCGCCATGACTTAATCAAGCGCCCAACTAAGCTGGGCGTGCCCGCTCCTTGGGAGGACCTGATGGCACGGATCCCCGTCGCACAGCGACGTCGCGACTTCATCGAGGCCGCGGTCGAGGTCATCGCAGCCCACGGGATCGACGGCGCGACGACGCGGCGCATCGCCGAGCAGGCCAAGGCGAACGTGGCGATGCTGCACTACTGCTACGACTCGA
Organism: Nocardioides sp. NBC_00368; assembly: GCF_036090055.1. Taxonomy (NCBI): domain Bacteria; kingdom Bacillati; phylum Actinomycetota; class Actinomycetes; order Propionibacteriales; family Nocardioidaceae; genus Nocardioides; species Nocardioides sp. NBC_00368. The sequence goes on along the minus strand of NZ_CP107970.1, from coordinate 330,560 downwards.
AGGAGGACCTCTTTGCCGACGTCTACACCTTCGTGTCCGGCAAGTACCGCGAGGTCATCGAGGGCAGCGACCCGCACACAACGCTGCCCGAGGCAGCCCGGGAGATCTTGCGCGGCGTCATGGCGTGCTATCTCGAGTCCCCGAGCTTCACCGCCGCGACCTTCGAGCTCGTCAGCTGGGCCCGGCGTCAGCACGGCGACCGCGGCATCGAGGTGTACGACCAGGCCTTCGACACGGTGCGCAAGGCGCTGCGGGAGGCATCCGCCGCCGACCCTGTCACGCTGGAGGTGATCGACGAGGTCGCCTACGTCCTTGCCACCCTCGCCGACGGCTTCGGCGTCAACTGGCTGACCTACGGCGACGCCGCTGTCGCGCGGGCGCAGATGGAGATCAACTGCTCCGTCCTCGACACCTGGCTCACGACGCGGCTCGCGGCGGCGCCGGCCGAGGCCTGAGCGCCGCCGCGCCGGTGTCACAGCGGCAGGTCCGGGGAGTCCACACCGACGACCCGGTCGCCGCAGAAGACGCGCACGGACTCGGCCGGCCCGTGGCCGCCGATGCCGGCCGGGCCCCAGAAGCTCTGCGCCGAGTCGTCGCCGAGATCGGCGACCTTGGCGCCGTTGACCCGCACCTCCCCCGCCACGATGCGGGCACCGACGTCGATCGCGCGGTCGGTGTCGGTGCCGAACACGTACGCGTCGAGTCCGGAGGGATGGGCGTTCGCGATCCGCAGCGCCTCCTCCTGGGAATCCACGGCGTGCAGCGAGACGAGCGGACCGAACAGCTCGGCGGTCGCCCGGCGCGGGTCGGCACCAGAGGCGATCGTGGGTGAGAGGAAGTAGCCGCCCAGTTCTGGGAGAGCCGCCGGCTGATGGATCGACGCTCCGAGCTCACGCAGTCCCTCGATGCGGCTCCGGAGCGTCTGGAAGTGCGGCCCGTTGGAGATGGGTCCGACGTGGGTGTCCTCGTCCAGGGAGTGACCGACGGTGAGCTTGGAGACCCGCTCGGCCAGCGCGTCGAGCAGGGGGTCGACCAGGTTGCGGTGGGCGAGGATCTTGCCGGGCCCCTCACACCACTGACCGTTGAGCTTGGTCATCCCGTCGAGAATGCCGTCGGCGGTGACGTCGAGGTCGGCGTCGTCGAGCACGATCACCGGGTTGTTGCCACCGAGCTCGAGCTGCAGCACCTTGAAGTCCTCCGCCGCGGCACGGGCGATCGCGCGCCCCGCCCCGGGTCCGCCGGTGAACGAGACGATCTTGATCCTCGGATCGGCGGTGAGTCGCGCGCCGACCTCACCGGCGCCGTGGACCAGCTGCAGCGCACCGGACGGGAGACCCGCCTCCACGAAGCACTCGACCACGATCTGGGCGCTGCCCGGCGCGTGCTCCGAGGGTTTGAGGATCACCGGACATCCGGCCGCGACCGCGCTGACGACCTTCGCGGCCGGGATGAAGCTCGGCCCGTTCCAGGGGGTGAGGATCGCCGCCGGCCCCCACGGCACCTTGTAGAGGCGTACGTCCCGGCCACCGGCCTCCAGGGCGGTGACCCGCTGGATCTCGCGAAGGTCGGCCGCCGTGGCCCGGATGCGGAAGGGCAGGAAGGACGCCACCGTGCGGGTGGCACTGATGGGTGTGCCGCTGGTGAGCGCGTCGGTGCGCGCGATGTCCTCCGTCCGGCTCTCGAGGAGATCGGCGACACGCTCGAGCATCTCGGCCCGCTCGATCCGGGCCTCCTCGTCCCAGCGGCCGACGTCGTACGTCTGCTCCGCATGCCGCAGGGCGCGCTCGACGTCGTCGGGCGGGGTGGTGACGGTCCGGTGGACGGGCTCGAGGGTGTTGGGGTCGAGGTTCCAGGCGTCGACCGTGGCGCACTCGCTCCACTCGTCGGCGACGTAGTTGACCGGCTGGGCGATCGTGATCTCGTTGCTGGACATCAGGCTTCCTCTACGGATTCGTGGGTCAGGACTGGAGGTCGACGACGATGCGCGTGACGTCCCCGGACTTCATCGCCTCGAAGCCCTCGTTGATCTCGGCGAAGGGGACGACCCGGGTCACCATCTCGTCGAGCAGGAGGCGTCCCTGCTGGTAGAGCCGGGCGAACTGGGCGATGTCCTCGCGGGCCTGGCCCGATCCCATGTAGGAGCCGATCAGGCGCTTCTCGAGGAAGAAGAAGTCGTGCGCAGGGACACTGATCTCCGAGCCCGCCGGCGCGATGCCGACCAGGCAGGCGGTGCCCGTCGGGCGCACCAGGGCCAGGGCCGTCTGTGCCGTGCGCGCCGAGCCGACCGCCTCGAAGGCGTAGTCCACCCCGTCACCCAGCAGGCGGTGCAGCTCCTCGACCGTGTCACCCTCTCCGCCGTTGATCACATGGGTGGCACCGTACGTGCGCGCGGCCTTGAGCCGGTCCTCGTCGAGATCGATCGCGACGATGGCCGAGGCGCCGGCGAGCCGCGCCCCCTGGATGATGGCCGACCCCACGCCACCGCAGCCGATCACCGCGACGGTGCTGCCCGGCCGCACCTCCGCGCCACGGAACACCGCACCCACGCCCGTGACGATGCAGCAGGAGAGCAGGCAGCCGACGTGCAGCGGCACGTCCTCAGGCAACTTCACCAGCGCGTTCTCGCGGAGGAGGGCATGCCGGGAGAACGCGCCGACGGCGCCGAGCCTGTCGATGGGGTCACCGTCAGTGGTCTGGTAGGCCGACCGTGGACGCTGCCGGATCTCCTGGACGCGCTGGCACTGGGTCGACCTGCCGGCCGAGCAGTTGGCGCACAGGCCGCAGGAGGGGGTCAGCGCCCCCGTCACGCGATCACCAGGCCTCAGCTGGGTCACCGCCGAGCCGACCGCCTCGACGACGCCGGCCACCTCGTGCCCCACGACGACCGGAAGATGGTCCGGTGGCACCGTGCCGGTCATGTAGTGGAGGTCGCTGTGGCAAAGGCCGACGTTGGTGACCGCGACGCGCACCTCGTACGGCTCCGGGTCGTCCACCCGGATGGTGGTGAGCTCGAGCGGCTCGTTGATGGCGGTCAGAACCGCCGCCTGGGTCTCGATCATGCGGTCGTCTCCTTGTTGGTCCAGAAGCCGGCGACGCCGGCAGTGAGCAGTCCGCTCGCCCAGGCCTCGTGGGCGGCGTGGTCCTCGCGCTCGAAGGCGGCCTCGACCTCAGCGACCAGGGGCCGCAGCAGCGCGAGATGCAGCGCCGTGGTGTTCCCCTCGGGGGTCCACGCGTGCACGGTGTCGACGGCGCGCTCGAGGAGCTGGTCGGGCTCGACCACCTCGTCGAGCAGGCCGATCCGCAGGGCCTCCGCAGAAGAGACCCGCGGGGACCCCAGCACCATGCGCGTCGCGTGGTTGCCGACCAGCCGCCGGAGCAGCAGGCTGGTCGCGTTGGAGATGGTGAGGCCGCGGGCGTTCTCCGGCTGGAAGTACTCGGTCGCGGGCATGCCGATCCGGGTGTCGCAGCACAGCGTGATCTCGGAGGCACCGCCGACGGCGATGCCGTTGACCGCCGCGACCACAGGGACCCGGGTCTGCAGGATCGCGCGGGTGACGTCGTGGAAGCTCTCGAAGGCCTTGTGGACCTCGGCCTCGGTGGTCGGCGCCTGCTTCAGGTCCTCGCCGGCGGAGAAGGCACGGCCACGTCCGGTGAGGACGATGCCACGAACGGCCTCGCCGGTGCCGAGCTCCCGAATCAGGGCAGCCAGGCGCAGCCGCATGGCCACGGTGAGTGCGTTGAGCTTGTCGGGACGGTCGATCGTGAGGACCGCGACGTCGCGCACAACGGCGACGTCGATGCGGTCCTCACCCGTCGTAGGGCCGGTAGGGGTGGTCATGGTCAGCTCCTCGGTCGGGCGAAGTCGTAGGTGGTGCCGGGCTCGGCAGCGGCCCGGGCCTTGAGCGCGGGCTTGGAGACCCGCTCAGAGGGGGTGCGCGGGAAGTCGGCGACGAACTCGACGTAGCGGGGCACCTTGAACCGCGCGAGTTGAGCACCGGCGCTTTCGAGGAGGTCCTGGGCGGTGGCCCTGTCGTCCGGCACGCCCTCCCTGAGCTGGACGAAGGCCTTGACCTCCTCACCCATGAGCTCGTCGGGTACGGCGACGACGGCCGCAGCGACGATCCGATCGTCTCGTTCGAGAACCGCCTCGACCTCGGCACAGGCGATGTTCTCGCCGCCGCGCCGCACCATGTCCTTGATCCGGCCGACCAGCTGGATGCCGCCGTCGGGACGGCGGACGACGAGGTCGCCCGTGTGCAGCCACCCCTCACGCAGCACGTCGGCCGTGGCGTCGGGGCGATTCCAGTAGCCGTTCATCATCGGCACTCCCGAGATGACGAGCTCACCCGGCTCACCGGGCGGGACCTCCTCCCCCGGAGTGGCGGGATCCTCGACGCGTACCTGCTTGGACGGCACCGGTAGGCCCAGGCTCCCGCTGCCGACAGCGGCGGTGTCTGCGAACGGGCTGAACAGGTCGATCCCCGACTCGGTCATCCCGTAGACCTCACGCCACGGCGCACCCCACCGTTCCTCGAGCTGGGCATGGAGCGCGACCGGGATCCCCGAGCAGAGCACCATGCGGAGGTCGTTCTCCCGGTCCTCGGCCGTCGGCGGCTGCTTGAACAGCAGGGTCGGCATCGAGCCGAGGACGTAGAAGAAGGTCGCCTGGTGGCGGCGTACGTCACTCATGAAGGTCGACGCGGAGAAGCGCGGCAGCACCACGAGAGGAGCGCCGAGCGTCAGGGCGAGCGCCGTGTTCCACTGCGGGTCCATGTAGGAGAACGGTTGCGAGGTGAGGAGTACGTCCTCGGCCCCGAGACCGGTGGCGGCAGCGCAGATCCACCCCAGCCGGGCCCAGTAGTCGTGGCTGAGCATGCATGCCTTCGGAAAGCCGGTCGTGCCCGAGGTGTACTGCAGGTTCGCGAGGGTCTCCCCCACGACCGGGACACCCGGGGCCGTGACCGGGAACGGCTCCGACCCGTCGTCGGGGACCTCGACGATACGGACGCCGGTCAGGCCGGGCTCGTCCGCCAGCACCTCGGCGACCAGGCCGGCGCGCTCGGCATCGGTGAAGACGACCCGGGCCCCCGAGTCCGTCAGGACGAAGGCGAGGTCGGCACGCTGGTACCCACAGTTGATCGGGACCGCGACCGCCCCGGCCTTCAGCACCGCCAGCCAGGTCACCGGCCAGTGCACGACGTTCGGGAGCATGATCGCGACCCGGTCGCCCGGGCGGATGCCGTCGACCTCGATGAGCCGGTGGGCCAGCCTGGAGGTCCAGGCATCGATCTCGGCGTAGGTCCACGACCACTCGCCGAAACGAAGGAACTCCCGATCTCCCGAGTCCTGTGCGCGCTGCGCCAGGAGCTGGCTCAGCGTCGAGACGTCGGGATCGTCCATCATCCGTTCGGCCGGGACGGCGGGTCCGGCCGTGACACGCGTGCTCACCGGGGGCTCCTCTGCTCTTGCCCGACAGGTACCTGGCTCGTGAGCCGCTGCATCGCCTGCTCGACGATCCACATCAGCGCCGGGTCGTTGCTCTTCATCCATTCCGGGTGCCATTGCACGCCCAGGACCGGTTGCCCGGGCAGCTCGATCGCCTCGACGACCCCGTCAGAGGTACGTCCGGTCACGACCAACCCCGCACCGCATCTGGCGACGGCTTGGTGGTGCCAGGAGTTGGTGAGCGCGTCGGTGCTGAACAGGTCGGCAGCGACCGAGCCCTGCTCGAAGGTGACGACGTGGTCGACGGTCCCGTCGGTGGGCGCGATCTCGTCCGAGAGGTGGCTCACCGGGCCGTCTGCAAGATGGGGCACGAGGGTGCCGCCGAGGGCGACGTTGAGCACCTGCATCCCCCGGCACACACCGAGCACCGGGATCCCCCGCTCGATCGACGCGCGGACGAGCGCGATCTCGTACGCATCCCGCTCGGTGTCGTGCACCATCGGGTTCGTCCGCGGGTCGATGTCGCGCACCACCGAAGTGTCACCGCCCCAGCAGGCAGGGTGGACGTCCTGGCCTCCGGTGATCACGACGCCGGAGAGCCAGGCGCAGACCGCCTCGGCGTCGGTGTCGTACGACAGGTGCACTGGGAGTCCGCCGGCCTCGGCGATCCGGGTCGCGAAGTCGGACATGGAGGCGTCGATGCAGCGGTCGCCGTAGCGTGGGTCGGCTCCGGTCAGCACCGACAGCTGGAAACGGCGTCCGGTGATGCCGACCAACGGCCGCATCGCTTCGGCCTTGTCGCGCGCGCTCACGGGAACTCGAAGTATCGCTGGGACTCCCACGCGGAGAGCTCGACGAACGGATCGCCACCCTTGGTGTGGAACTCCATCCACTCCCATCGGCGCGAAGCGACCCAGAAGTCCACGAACTCGTCGCCGAGGTACTCCCGCAGCAGCGGATCGGCGTCGAGCGCGGCCCCGGCTTTCGACATGGTGTCGGGGATCCGGCGTACGCCACAGCTCTCGGGCAGACACCAGGCCATGTCCGTGACCTCCTCCGGCGGATCGATGCGTCGCTCGATGCCGGCGAGCACGCCCGCCAGCACGCCGGCCAGGGCGAGGTAGGGGTTCACGTCGGCGCCCGGCAGCCGGTACTCGAGCCGGGAGTACCTGGGGTGGCAGGTGATCGCACGCACCGCCGCGGTCTTGTTGTTGACTCCCCAGCTGACCGTGGTCGGCGGCCCGGTGAGATCGACGAGCCGGCGGTAGGAGGTGATCTGGGGGAACGCGATCGAGGTGTTGCCCTCCATGGTGGCGAGCAACCCGCCGACCGCGTGCCGCATCAGCGGCGATGGGCCGTCCTCGGCGAAGAACTGGTTCACGCCGTCGCTCTGGAGCGAGATGTTGATGTGCGCGCCCTGGCCGAAGCCCGCGGTGGGCTTGGCCATGAACGAGACGGTGTGACCCAGCTCGTGGGCCACCTCGCGCATCACCTGCCGGGTGCGGGCCCAGCTGTCGGCGAGCCGGACCGGGTCGGTCGGCGCGAGGTTGAGCTCGGTCTGGCCGGGCGCCGCCTCGTCGGTCCATGCCTCCCATCCGATACCGACGTGGTCGAGCCGCTCCACGACAGCCTCCATGTAGGCGACCCAGTCGCTCGACCGGGCGAGGTGGTACGTCGCCCCGGTGCTGCCGCCGAGCGGCGTGAGGTCGCGGTAGCCGCGCGCACGCGCCTCCTGGACCGACTCCTCGAAAAGGGTCGCCTCGATCTCGACGGCGACGGTGGCTGCGTACCCGTGGCCTGCCAGCCGGGTCACCAGCTTCCGCACGAGGTTGCGCGGACAGATCGGTACGGGCGTGCCGTCCTTGAGCCAGTAGTCCCCGATCACCGAGTCCAGGCCGGGCTTCCACTCCACGAGGGTCGACATGTCCGGGACCATCTGGATGTCGTAGATGTTGCCCCGCCAGTCCGGAAAGGCGTCGCCGAGGACGATCTCGTTGTTGAGGTCGATGGCGAACAGGATGTCGGCGAAGGCGAAGCCGGTCTTCTTGCCGGCCTCGAACTTCTGCGGCGAGACGTTCTTGCCCAGGAGGCTGCCCTCGTGGTTGGTGGCCTCGAGGCGTACGGCCTTGCGGGCTTGGGCGAGCTCAGACATCGAATCGGACCCTCCAGGAGGCTGCCGTCATGACGGACAGCTGGGACAAGGTGCCCTGAACCTGCACGCCGGCGGCCAGGGAGGCGAGGAAGTCGTCGGCGCCGCTGAAGACGCCGGCCAGGATGTCGGCGGGGCCTGCGATCCGATAGCTGGTCGGACCTGCGCCGAAGCGACCGTGCTCGGTGCCCTCGGGTGCGTCGGCTTCCACCACGAGAACGTCGGGGATGCCCGGGATGTCTCGGGTGACCTCCCAGAACCGGGCGGCAGCCTCGCGCCAGCCGGGCAGTGGCGGGCGCAGCGCTCGCAGCACGCGGGCCGCCAGCTCGACGTCGCCGGTCATCTCCTGCCTGGGCGCGAAGCGGGCGTCGAGGTCGACGACGACCGTCGCATCGGGCTCGGCGAGGGCGCCGGCGGTGACGCTCACGACGTCCGGCGCGAAGGCCAGCGTCGCCGCCTGCGGGGTGGCGTGGGAGCGAACCACCACGGTGCCCACAAGGCCTTCCGCCTCCTCCGGGGCGTGGACTGAGGCGTCGCGCAGGGTCCGCGCGAGGAGGCGGACGATCGGGATCGGATCGTCCTCGACGGCGATGCCAGCCGCCCTGAGGCCCGCGGGCGGCGCCTCGATCGTCGTGCTCTCAGTCATTCTTCGGCCCTCCGGGGTGGGGTTCTGATCGTTCTTAGTCATTTGACTGAATCGTTTGACCAACGATAGTGCGACCCAGATCACGGCTTGTCAACCGCCCCGTCCAGATCCGCGAAACCACCGAGACATCTCCCGGACACCTCTTGACGCGGCATGAGACCTGGCACACACTTAGTCATCCGACCCAATCAAATGACTAACTTTGCTTTCGCCAGAAGGGACAGCCATGACGACCAGCAGCCCAACCCCCGGCGGGCCGGTCGCACCGGTGGACGCTCCTCCGGTCGCCGGCCTCGACCGGGGCCACCTCAGCCGCAACCAGCTCGTCGGGCTGGCGCTGGCTTCGTACGTCCCGCCCGTCGGGCTGGCCTCGGTCCCGGCTCTGGTGTTGGTCACCGCCGGCAACGGCAGCTGGCTCGGGGCGCTGATCGCCGCTGTCGCGACGAGTCTCGTCGGCCTCTCGGTCATCACCTTCGCCCGGCGCTACGTCGTCACCGGATCGCTCTACTCCTACATCCCGCACGTCTTCGGCGCTTGGGCACGCATCCTGGTGGGTGCGACTCTCTTCCTCGGCTACGTCGCGCAGATCGGCGCGATCGCGTTCCTGGTCGGCCTCTTCTCCGGCAGCTTCCTGCTCTCCCTCGGCTTCGAGGCGAGCTTCGACATCGGCGTACAGATGCTGATCTACAGCGCCGCCGTGCTGATCGCCGGCACCATCGCCTACCGGGGTCTGGACACCTCGGTCCGCACCGCGGTCACGCTGGCCGTCGTCTCCGTGCCGCTGATGCTGGTCATCACCATGGCCGCGGCCGCGCGCGCGGGCCTCGACCTCGGTGCCCAACTGTCCCTCGAGGGAGCCACCCCGAGCGGCATCTTCCAAGGGGTCGCCGCCGGCGCCGTGTTTCTCGTCGGCTTCGAGAGCAGCACGGCGCTCGCCGCCGAGACCCGCGATGCCCGACGCTCCGTGCCGCTCGCCGTGATGTGCGTGCCGGTCGGCCTGGGTGCGCTGTACGTGGTGGCAACCCTGCTTCAGGTGCCCGCCCTCGTCGCCGCGAGCGACGCACTGGCGGCCGGCACCTCTCCCGCTGCCGCCCTGGCCGTCGAGGGCGGGCTCGGCAGCACGGTGGCCAGCGCGACCGACCTGGTGCTCGCGGTCGCGACGTTCGCGGCCCTCATCGGGTTCGTCAACTACGGCTCGCGCTTCGTCGCGACCCTCGCAGCCGACGGCCTCCTTCCCGCGCGCGCCGGCCGGATCCACTCACGCCACCGCAGCCCCGCGGCCGCCGTCGTCACGATCTGCGTCCTCGGGCTGGGGGCGATCCTGGTCATGGTCGCCCTCAACCCCGACAACATCGTCGGCGTCTACAACTCGGTCGCGACGCTCATCGTCTACTTCTGGGTCGTCCCCTACCTGCTCATCAGCGCGGGCGCGCTTCGGCTGCTCAGCCGCGAGGGACGGCTCGGTCCGATCGCCGTCGTCGGCGCGGCCCTGGGCGCGGCGGCCATGGCCTGGATGTACCTCAACGGGCTCGTCAATCCGCCCGCCCCGCCGCTCGACGCGATGTCGTACGTCGCGGTCGTGGCCGTCGCCGTGGTGTTCGTGGCGTTCCTCGCCGTCGACCGACTCGGCCGCCGCCGTCGTGCCGCCCATCAGCAGACCCATCACTGAGAAGGAAGTGCAGCAATGAACCAGACCATCGCGACGGAGTACGCCGACATCGTCGTCATCGGCGCCGGCCTCTCCGGCATCGGCGTGGCCAAGCACCTGACCGAGGCCTTTCCCGACAAGGACTTCCTCCTGCTCGAGGCCCGCGCCTCGGTCGGCGGCACCTGGGACCTCTTCCGGTATCCGGGCATCCGCTCGGACGACTCGGTGCACACCTACGGCTACGACTTCAAGCCGTGGCTGCACAAGGAGGCGATCGCCGGGGGCGACCTGATCCGTGAGTACATGGAGGAGACGGTCGACGAGTTCGGCCTCGACAAGATCCTTCGCCTCGGTCACAAGGTGACGGCCGCCGACTGGTCCAGCGAGGACGCGGAGTGGACCCTGCACGTGACCGTGACCGACGACGCGGGCAATGAGTCCGGGAAGGTCGTGCGGACCAAGTTCGTCTTCAGCGGCACGGGCTACTACAACCACGACGAGGGCTTCGAGCCGCGGTTCGAGGGCCGCGATGACTTCCGGGGCGACATCCTCCACCCGCAGCACTGGCCCGAGGACTACGACTACAGCGGCAAGCGCGTGGTGATCATCGGCAGCGGCGCGACCGCCGTGACGATGCTGCCCGCGATGCTGACCGGTGATGGCGCAGCCGCCCACGTCACCATGCTGCAGCGCACCCCGAGCTACGTCGCCTCGATGCCCAAGGTGGACAAGATCGCCCAGTGGCTCTTGAAGGTCTTCGGCAACAAGGTCGGCTACGCCCTCACCCGCTTCAAGAACATCTGGCGCGACCACCTCCTCGTGACGGTGCTCGTCAGGTACCCGCGATTCGGACGCAAGCTCCTGCGCAGCATGACCGCCAAGGAGCTGCCGAAGGGATTCGACGTCGACACCCACTTCGCGCCGCCTTATAACCCGTGGGAGCAGCGCCTGTGCGCTTGTCCCGACGGCGACTTCTTCAAGGCGATCCGCGACGGGAGCGCCGATGTCGTGACCGACCAGATCGAGCGGTTCGTCCCCGAGGGCATCGAGCTGGTGTCGGGCAAGAAGCTCGAGGCCGACATCATCGTCACGGCGACCGGACTGGTCATGCAGATGCTGGGCGGCATCCAGCCGACCGTGGACGGCGCCCCGGTCACGATGGCGGAGCGGGTGCTCTACCGCGGGTCCCTGATCTCCGGCGTGCCCAACTGGGCGATGATGCTCGGCTTCACGAAGGCGACCTGGACCCTGCGCATCCGCAACGTCGCCCGCCTCGCCATCGAGGTGATCCGCGAGATGGACGAGAAGGGCTACGACATCGCCCTGCCCGTCGCGCCGGAGGGCATGCCCACACAGGGCCTGTTCGACCTCTCGGCCGGTTACATGCAGCGGGCCCGGGCCGAGCTCCCGCGTCAGGGCACCGGCCTCCCGTGGCAGATGCACACGACCTTCGTCAAGGACAACCGACTCTTCAAGGGGAACCTGCTCCACGAGGACATCCACTTCTCCGAGAAGGCCTCGGCCCCGTATCTGACCAGCGTCGAGGTGGCCTCATGAGCGCAGAACACTTCACGTCGAGCCAGCGCTTCCAGAGAGCCTTCCTCGTCTTCCTGAGCCGTCTGCCCGCGAGCCTGCAGCGGATGCTGGCGCGACCGGCGATCAACACGTCGGGCGACAGCATGGCGCCCGACGTCGCCCTGTTGATGAAGCTCGGCGAGTCCGGGCCGGACTACAGCGACCTTCCTCCCGCCGAGGCCCGGGCCACGACGGAGCGCGACCTGATGCTCTTCGCGTCCCGTATCGAGCCCTGCGCCGTCGAGGAGGAGATCGCGGTCTCGGACGAGGTCCAGCTCACCCGCTACAGCAACGGCACCCCGTCGCGAGGGCTGATCCTCTTCTTCCACGGTGGTGGCTTCGTGATCGGCAGCCGCGCGAGCTACACCGCGCCGGCGCGCATGCTGGCGCACGGCACCGGGGCCGACGTCGTGTCGGTCGAGTACCGCCTGGCGCCGGACGCCCCGTTCCCGGCCGCGCAGGACGACGCGGTCGTGGCCTGGCGCCACGTCGTCGAGCACGCTGCGGCCTGGGGCGTGGACCCGCACCGCATCGTCGTCGCCGGTGAGAGCGCCGGTGGCAACATCGCCGCCGTCCTGTGCCAGCAGGTGCGCGGCGAGACGGTGCAGCCCATGGCCCAGGTGCTCATCCAGCCGGTGACAGACCTGGTGGAGCACCGACCCTCGCAGGACGAGTTCGCCGGATCGCCCGCCCTGTCTGCCAAGCAGGTCGCCTGGTTCGTCCAGAACTACCTGCCGGAGGGGACCGACCCTGCGGACCCGCGGGTCTCGCCGTACCGGGCCGCCAGCCTGGCCGGGCTTCCGCCAGCGATCGTCAACCTGGCCGGGTTCGACCCGCTCCACGACGACGGAACGGCATATGCGACCGCGCTGCTCGAGGCCGGCGTACCGGTCGAGGTCACGCGCGAGGCCGGTCTGGTGCACGGCTACATCTCCTACACCGCGGTCAGCCCGACCTGCCGGAAGGCAACCGAGCGACTCGTCGCCTCGGTCGCGGCGGCGCTCGACCGCGCCGAACACACCGCTACGAAAGCGAGCTGACGACATGTCCGCATCACCTGAGCTCCGCGAGGAGACCCATGAGGTCGTCGTGATCGGCGCCGGCATCGCCGGCCTGATGGCCGCGACCACGCTCGCCGACCATGACGTCGTCGTCCTCGAGGCGTCCGACCGTGCGGGCGGCCGCGTCGACACCGTCCGCAAGGGCGACTACTGGATCAACGTCGGCACCCAGTTCACCGAGGGCACAGGTCCGCTGATCGAAGCCCTCCACCGGCACCGGGTCCCGCTCGGGACCCTGGAGGGCAAGTCGGTCGCCCTGCACCTGGGCGGCAAGCAGGTCGACACCTCCAACCCCTTCGCCCTGATGTTCCGGTCGAAGATGACCTGGCCCGACCGCTGCGGTCTCGCCATGGTCGGTACGCGCATCCTGGCGAACGTGCCGTTCCTCGAGATGAGCGAGCACAACCGCTGGGCCAACCGCGTCCGCGCCAGGCTCGACCGCCGGCGCGCGGACTTCGTCCTGCGGGGCGTCTCCTCCGACCTCACCCGCGAGATGGTGCGGTCCTGGTCGGGTCAGTGGATGGGCTGCGAGCCCGAGGAGACCGCCGCCCGGCAGTTCGTCTTCTCCATGGGCATCCTGCTCACCGACCCGGAGAAGGTGCCGAACCTGACACTGCCGGAGGGCGGCAACCAGACGCTGACCGACATCCTCGCCGAGGACCTCGGCGACAGGATCCGGCTCAGCTCACCGGTGAACACCGTGGAGTGGACCGGTGACGGTGTGGTCGTCGACTACCAGGACGCGGACGGGCCCGCCCGCCTGCGGGCGCGCCGGGCGGTCGTGGCGGTGCCCGCGGACGTCGCGGTCAAGATCATGCCCGGGCTGCCGGCGGCGTACCGGAGAGCCTTCGAGTCGATCCACTACGGCCGCTACGTGGTGGTGGGCTTCTTCACCCACGAGGACGGCGAGCCACAGCGCTGGGACGACTTCCTCGCCGTCTCGACCCCGGGTCGCTCGTTCCAGGCGATCTTCAACCACGCCGCCGCCGTACGCCGCGGGGACGTCCGCAAGCCCGGCGGCGCGCTGGCGTGCTTCGCGGGCGGAGCCGAGGCCGACAAGCTCTTCGAGCTCACCGACGAGGAGATCGTCGCGCGGTTCACCGCGGACCTCCTCGCGGTCTACCCCGAGCTCGAGGGCAAGGTCGACGCGGGCATCCTCCGTCGGCATCCGCGGGTCGTGCCGTTCTGGGGACCCGGCGGCCGGGCGTCGCTCGAGACCCTCAAGCAGAACCTCGGGCCGGTCCATCTCGCCGGCGACTACGCCCTCGACATGCCCTCGCTGGCCGACGCCGCCGCCTCCGGCGAGCAGGCCGCGCACAAGGTGCTGGCGAGCCTCTAGACGACCTCCAGCCATCTCCGACGAACCACACCGAAAGACGATGATGCCCACCACCCAGAACCCCGTCCGCCAGGCGGACCGGCTCTACCGCGACCTGCTCTCCCCCTCCGAGACCCTCGAGGTCCGCGACCGCGTGCGGAAGATCGCCGCTGACGTGGTGGCGCCGGCCGCACGTCAGATCGCCAACGGCGACGAGCGCGTCGACGGCTTCCCCCGCGAGGTCTTCGACGGCCTCGCCGCCGCCGACCTCTTCCGGGTGCCCTTCTCCGCCGAGGTCGGCGGCGAGGGGCTGGAGCACCCCGTCACCGCGACGGCGGTGGCGATCGAGGAGCTCGCCTACCACTCCAGCAGCATCGCGGCCGTCTTCGACGTCCACTGCATCCTCGCGGGCAACGTGCTCACCCACGGCACGCCGGATCAGCAGCAGCGGTGGCTGCGACCGGTCGCCGACGGCAGCCTCGTCGGCGCCTTCGCGACCACCGAGCCCGCCGCCTCCTCCGACCTGAGCCCGCAGGCGGTGCAGACCGTCGCGGTCCGGCACGGCGACACCTGGGTGCTCAACGGTCGCAAGCGCTGGATCTCCAACTCCCCCGTCGCCGGGTTCATCGTCACCCTCGCCCGCACCGAGGACCGACTCTCGATGTTCATCGTCGACACCTCGCTGCCCGGCGTACGGGTGGGCGAGCCGGACCAGAAGATGGGCAACCGTGGCCAGCTCACCGCCGACGTCTGGTTCGAGGACGTCGAGCTGACCGACGACGACCTCCTCGGCGGCGCGCCCGGACAGGGCCTTCGCCACGCCCTCGCCACCCTGACCCTCGGCCGCATCGGCATCGCCGCGGCCGGTGTCGGGATGGCACAGGCGGCCTTCGACCACGCCGTCGGGCACCTCAAGTCGCGGGAGGCGTTCGGCCGCAAGCTGGGCGCCAACCAGCACTGGCAGTTCCTGATGGCCGAGCGCGCCACCGAGATCGAGAACGCCCGCACCCTCTACCTCAAGGCAGCGCTGCGCCGAGACGCCGGCGAGATCTTCCCCGAGCCGGAGGCCTCGATGGCCAAGTTCTACGGCAGCCGCCTCGCGGTCGACATGGCCCGCGACGCCATCCAGGCCTTCGGGGGCCTCGGCTTCGCCCGCGAGCTCAGCGCTGACGCGACACCGGGACCGGTCGAGGCGATCTACCGCGACAGCAAGATCGGCGAGATCTACGAGGGCACCAACGAGATCCTCAAGTGGGTCGTCGCCCGCACCATCTTCGGCAAGGAGATCACCGGATGAGCCTCGCCGGACGCACCCTGCTCATGTCGGGCGGCAGCCGTGGCATCGGTCTGGCGATCGCCGTCGCAGCCGCACGGCGCGGCGCCGATGTGGCCCTGCTGGCCAAGACCGACACCCCCGATCCCCGCCTGTCGGGCACCATCCACACCGCCGCCGCGGAGATCGAGGCCGCCGGAGGCGGCGCGCTCGCGGTCGTGGGCGACGTACGCGATGAGGGATCGGTCGAAGCGGCCGTCGCCAAGACCGTCGAGCGGTTCGGCGGCATCGACATCGTGGTCAACAACGCCTCCGCACTCGCCGTCGACGGCACCGACACCCTGACCATGAAGCGGTTCGACCTGATGACGGGCATCCAGCTGCGCGGCACCTATCTGCTGACCAGCAAGGCACTGCCGTACCTGCGCAAGGGCACCGACCCGCACATCCTCTCGCTCAGCCCGCCGCTCAACCTCTCCCCCGCCTGGCTCGGCGCCCACCCGGCGTACACGATGGCCAAGTACGGGATGACGCTGCTGACCCTCGGGTGGGCGGCGGAGCTCGCGGAGCACGGCGTAGCCGCCAACTGCCTGTGGCCGGAGACCTACATCGCCACCGACGCCGTGCGCAACATCCTCGGTGGCGACGCCGCCGTGGATCGGTCGCGCTCACCACAGATCGTGGCGGATGCCGCCATGGCGATCCTCGAGCGGCGGGCCGGCGAGTGCTCGGGCAACACGTTCCTCGACGTCGAGGTGCTCCGCGACGCCGGAGTCACCGACCTCTCGCCCTACGGCGGGACCGGCGACCTCGAGTACGACATCTTCGTCGACCGGCCGCACTGACTCGCGCCGCCCAGCATCGCCCCCGTCACCCACCCGAAGCCACCTAGGAAGTCACCATGCTGAATCTGTCGATCCTGCTCGAGGAATCGGCCCGCACGTATCCCGACCGCGACGCCCTGGTCCTGGGCGCCACGCGCCTGACGTACAGCCAGGTGGACGCCGCGGCCAACCAGGTCGCGAACCTGCTCGTGGAACGCGGGGTCGAGCCCGGCGACAAGGTCGCCCTGATGTGTCCGAACCTGCCGTACTTCTCGATCGTCTACTACGGCATCCTCAAGTCCGGCGCCGTGGTCGTCCCGCTGAACGTACTGCTCAAGGCACGCGAGGTCGCCTACCACCTCGACGACTCCGACGCGAAGGCGTTGTTCGCCTTCGAGGGCACCGCGGAGCTGCCCATCGGCAGCGAGGCCAAGGCCGGTTTCGATCAGGTCGACGCCTGTCGGGAGCTCTTCGTCATCACCGCCGACCCGGCCGCGTCCTCGCCGATCGCGGACACCTTCGCCCAGGCCGTGGCCGGCCGGCCGACCGCCTTCGAGACAGTGGCCACGGACGAGGACGACACCGCCGTGATCCTCTACACCTCCGGAACGACCGGGCAGCCGAAGGGTGCCGAGCTGCGGCACCGCAACATGCGTGACAACGCGCTGGCGAGCAAGGATCTGTTCGGCTGCGACGTGACCCGGCCGGACACCTACCTGTGCGTACTGCCGCTGTTCCACTCCTTCGGCCAGACGGTCATCCAGAACGGTGGCTTCGCCTTCGGCGGAACCGTCGTGATGCTGCCCCGGTTCGAGCCGGCTCCCGTGATCGAGACGATGCTGAGGGAGTCGGTGACCGTCTTCGCAGGAGTGCCGACGATGTACTGGGGGTTGCTCGGAGCCCTCGACAGCGGCACCGAGGTGAAGACCCTGGCGAAGAACCTCCGCATGGCTGTCTCCGGAGGCGCCGCGCTTCCGGTCGAGATCCACCGCGAGGTCGAGAAGCGGCTCGGCGTGACGGTCGCAGAGGGGTACGGCCTGTCCGAGACGTCCCCGGTGGCGTCGTTCGCACCGTACGGCGAGGCGCCGCGCCCCGGCTCCATCGGCAAGCCGATCCCCGGCGTCTCGATGAAGCTGATCGACCCGGCCACCTGGGCGGAGATCGAGTGGACCCCGGATGCGATCGGCGAGATCGCGATCAAGGGTCACAACGTGATGAAGGGATACCACCAGCGCGAGAAGGCGACCGCCGAGGTGATCGATCAGGACGGCTGGTTCCGCACCGGCGACCTCGCCCGACGCGACGAGGACGGCTTCTACTACATCGTCGACCGGTCCAAGGACCTCATCATCAGGGGCGGGTTCAACGTCTATCCCCGCGAGGTCGAAGAGATCCTCGTGACGCACCCGGACGTCGGCCTGGCCGCGGTCATCGGCGTACCGCACGAGAGCCACGGCGAGGAGATCAAGGCATTCGTGATCCTTCAGCCGGGTTCCACCCTCACCGCAGCCGACCTCGTCTCCTGGGCCAAGACCCAGATGGCCTCCTACAAGTACCCGCGCCTCGTCGAGTTCGTTCGCAGTCTGCCGATGACCGCCACCGGCAAGATCCTCAAGCGTGAGCTGGCGCGGACGAGCGCGACGGCTTCGACCGCAAGGTTCCGGGGTGGTGCTGCAACCCCCGTCGACTCATGACGCCAACACGACGGCAACGGCACCGAAACCATGCTCCAACGTCGTCGTAAACCGTGCTGCCGTCCGGTCAGAAGGACGCCAACCACAGCGATCTCATCGGTACGCTGCGACGCCGCTGGCGGGTGGTCGAGTGTCCCTTCCAGTCGGTCCTGACAACGACACGCGCGAGGGATGATGCCCGATGGCAAGGCTCCCGATCGCCTTGCTCGCAGCAACCGCCGGCGCAATCGGCTACGGACTCTGGCAGAGGCAGCGCCGACACCTCGAGACCCGCAAGATGAACGAGGCGAGAGAACGGACTCTCGAGTTCCAAGCCGAGGTCGGCAAGCTCATCGCGCAGGTCGAGGCTTCGCACCGCGACAGCCTCACCGGTCTCCTGACGCGCGATCGTTGGGGCGCGGAGGCCGCCGTACGGCTGGCCACAGGGGAGCCGCAAGCGATGCTGTTGATCGACCTCGATCGATTCAAGGATGTGAACTCGACGTTCGGGCATCTGGCCGGAAACGCAGTCCTCGCGGAGATCGGCAAGCGACTGCGGACGCGAGACGACGGCAGTCTCGCCGGTCGGTTCGGAGGCGACGAGTTCGTCGTTCTCCTCCCGTACGAGCCTGCGGCGGCAGATCTCGAGCAGTTCTCGGGGCAACTGTGCAAACCGATGATGATCACAACGCCCCTTGACCCGACTCCGAAGACGGTCATCCCGACGGCGTCTATCGGCGTCGCAGTGTGGTCCTCTGCGGCGCGCCCTGGGTTGCCTCTCCTGTTGGACCTCGCAGACCGTGCGATGCGTGAGGCCAAGAAGTCGGGCGGCTGCGTGACCATGACCCACGACGCCTGATCCGTCGTGAGTCCCGCCATTGGGGCCGGGCTTCGTGCCTGCACAACGTGCCATCCGTTGTCGAGACACCACCAGGAATGAGAACGTCGGGCCGACCCCGGCGCCTGGACCTACTCGCTCGCCGCGAGATAGTCGCGAAGCCCGAGGGGCTCCCGGCCGGTGAGCGTCGCGACCGCGCTGCTCACTCCGTCGAGCTCCCCGGCGGCGATCGCGGTGTAGGTGGAGACCCAGGCGTCGTACTGCCAGTCGGGCGCCTCCCATCGGCGACGCGAGGCGTAGGCCTCCTCGATCGTCTCGTCGTGGTAGCGCACCTCGTGCCCACGATGCTCGGCGAGGATGTCGGCGACCTCGCTCATCGTGAGCGCCTCGGGCCCGGTGAGGTCGTAGGTGAGTCCTCGGTGGCGCTGTGGGGCGGTGAGCGTCGCCACGGCGGAGCGCGCCACGTCGGCCCGGGCGACCGGTGCGAAGCGTCCATCGGCGGCCGGACCCCGGATGACGCCGTCCTCACCGACCAAGGAGGGGAGGAAGTCGAGGTAGAAGTTGTCGCGCAGCAGGGTGTAGCCCATCCCGCTCGCCTTGATCCGCTCCTCGGTCGCGAAGTGGTCGCGCGCGAGCGTGAAGACAGCATCCGGCGCGGCACCGAAGAAGGACGTGTAGACGATGTGCTCGACCCCGGCCGAGGCGGCGGCGTCGACGAAGGTGAGGTGCTGTTCCAGGCGGTCCGCCGACTCGGAGGCCGAGACCATGAGCACGGTCTGAACACCGTCGAGGGCCGCCAACGCAGCCTCTCTGTCGCCGTAGGTCACCGCGAACGCATCGGCTCCGGGGATCTCCGGAGCCCTGGCGGTGTCACGTACGAGAAGACGGAGGGTGGCGCCGGAGCCGCCCAGCGCCTGGGCGACGGCACCTCCGATGAAGCCGGTGGCGCCGGTGACGGCGATGGTGGTCGTCATTCCATGTCGTCCCTGAGCGCGGCAAGAGCCTCGTCGGCATGGATCTCCGCCTTGAGCATCCCCTCGACGACGGCCTTGATCCGGCCGTCGGCACCGATGGCGAAGGTCGTACGCTGCAGCGGGCCGAGCTTGCCGAGGATGCTGGGCTTGACGCCGTAGAGCCCGGCGACCGACCCGGTTGGGTCGGAGAGGACGGGGTAGTCGAGGTCGTGGTTGGCGGCGAACCCGGCCTGGGCCTCCACGCTGTCCTTGCTGATCCCGAGCCGTTGCGCGCCGAGCGCCTCGAACTCCCCCGCGAGATCGCGGAAGTGGCAGGCCTCCTTCGTGCACACCGGCGTCTCGGCGGCCGGGTAGAAGAACAGCACCACCGGACCCTTCTCGAGGAGCGGGGCGAGGGAGACGGACGTACCGTCCTGGGCGGGGAGCGTGAAGTCGGGCGCGAGGGCACCGGTCTCGAGCGGCATGGCGTCAACCTACTCGGCACCTCCACGCCCGCAGGCGGAGCCCGCCGACGACGGACCTGGGAGTCCCGAGGTCAACAGGTAACCCCAAGACTCCCAGGTCGCCCCGATCGAGCTAGCGGTTTCGGAGCCAGAACGTGCCCGAGGCGTCCGCGTACGTGTACGCGTCACCCGCGTAGTACAGGCGGTAGTTGCGCGAGCTCGGCGGGTCCCAGACGATCGCGACCGTGCCACGCCTGCCGGCCTGGCCCGAGGTCTTCGCCGACTTCACGGTGCGCCAGGCGCCGTCCTTCCTCACCTGCAGCTTGACGGTCTTGCCTACCTGCCGGACACCGTTGCGGGTGAGGGTGCCGGTGACCTTCCACGAGTGGTTGCCGTACGCGGACTTGCCGGTGTAGGCAATCTGCGACGCGAGGCGGGTGTTCGAAACGGTAAACCTCTTGGTGGCGGTCCGTTTCGTCTCGCCGAACGTCTCCCAGTCGAGGACGGTCACGATGGCCGTGGCGGTGTAGGTGCCGCGCCTGTCGGAGTAATGGCAGAAGAGGGAGCCGTCGAACGTGAAGGTGTAGGTGCCGTTGCCGCCGTCGCGGAAGTCGTAGTCGGAGTCGAACACCGACGTGTCAGGGGCGGTGATACGGAGCTCGACGTCGATCGCGCCGCCCTCGACGCCAAGGCCGCTCACCGGGACCGTGACCTTGTAATCCTTGCCGTAGTAGCAGCCCGTCCCGTAGGAGGGGAACTTGAACGAGGGCGCCGACACGGTGACGGTTCCGATCGTCGCGGCCGACGCTGCAGGCACGAGACCGGGGGTCGCGAACGAGGCGATGAGTAGTGCGGTGATGGCGATGAGTCCACCGAGAATTCTTCTCATAGGGAGCTCCGGCTTTCATGATGTTGGTTCGGGTCTCGCCGGCCCGAGGGGCGAGTGCGTCGACCGGCATCGGACCACCCATCGACCGTGAGCAGTTTCTTTACCTTGCTTGCCCCCATGGCGCGGTTCGGCAAAGACGTACCCAACGCGGGGTATGAGCCGTTCGGCCGAATTCCGGCGTTCCCAGGCGCCGAAAGGCGGGCCACGGCACTATGGCGGGCATGCCAGCCAGCCCGACGCTTCCGCTCGGGGTGCGCATCGGCTACGGCTCCGGGTCCGTGGCCACCGGGACGTTCGGCACGATCCCGGGTCTGATGCTGCTCCCCTACCTGACCGACAGCCTCGGGATCGCCGCGCTCGCGGCCGGGTTCATCGTGTTCGCGCCGAAGGCGTGGGACGTCGTGCTCAACCCGATCGCCGGCCGGATCAGTGACCGGACGGTGGATCCGCGGGGCCCGCGGCGGCCCTGGCTGCGTCGCGCCGGGATCGCGCTGGCGGTGACGTTCGCGTTGCTGTTCGCGGCACCGTCGATGGCGACCGGGCTCGAGGCGCTCTGGGTGCTGGCGATGTTCCTGGCCTGCGCGACGGCCTACGCGTTCTTCCAGGTTCCCTACGTCGCGATGCCCGCCGAGCTGACCGAGTCCTACGACGAGCGCACCCGGCTGATGACCTGGCGGGTCGCGATCCTTGCGCTGACCATCCTGCTCGCCGGCGCCACCGCGCCGATGATCCGTGACGCCGTCGGCGGTCGCGACGGCTACCGCGTCATGGGCGTCGTGATGGCGGTGCTCATCCTGATCGGGGTGCTCAGTGCGTACGCCGGCACGCGCCGGGCTCCGGTCCGCACCGTCCAGCCGGGCGCGGGCAGCCTGCGCGACCAGCTCCGGATCGTGGCGGCGGCGCCGGACTTCCGGCGGCTGCTCATCACGTTCGTGATCCAGGCCGTCGCCTTCGGCGCGATGCTCGCCGGGGTCGACTACCTGGCCGGCGACGTGCTCGGTCGCGCGGGCGCGGCGACGGTGCTGTTCGTCTGCTTCGTCGGTCCCGCGCTGCTGCTCACGCCCGCGTGGGCAGCCCTGGGCGCCAGGATCGGCAAGAAGGCCGGGTACGTCGCGGCGTCCCTCGTCCTCGCCGTCGGCGCTCTCCTCGCCGCGACCGCCCAGATCGCGCCGGTGGCCCTGGTCTACGCCGCGGTCGTGCTGGTCGGGGTCGGGTACGCCGGGTGCCAGGTCTTCCCGATGGCGATGCTCCCCGACGCGGCCGCCGTCGACGCCCGGCGCAGCGGCTCGAGCCGGATCGGCGTCTACACCGGCGTCTGGACGGCCGGTGAGACCCTGGGACTGGCACTGGGTCCCGGTGTCTTCGCCGTGGTGCTCGCGCTCGGGGGCTACCGCTCCTCGGTCGTCACCGACATCATTCAGCCCGAGTCGGCCCTGACGGCGATCACGCTCGGCTTCTCGGTGCTTCCGGCGGTCCTGGTCCTCCTCAGCCTGCTGTGGCTGCGGCGCTACTCGCTCACTGCCGACGACGTGGAAGGAACCGTGACCGTATGACCGACGCCCTGACCCGACTCCGCGAGATGCGGTCCGCCGACCTGCCCGTGCACGGAGGCCGCACACTGGCCTACGTCTACGACTCCGGCCTGCCCGACATCGACCGGATCGGCCGCGAGGCGGTCGCGGCCTACGCTGGCTCCAACGGCCTGGACCCGACCGCCTTCCCGAGCCTGCTCCGGATGGAGAACGAGGTGGTCGGGATGGCCGCCGACCTGCTCGACGCACCCGAGACCGTCGTCGGCACGGTCACCTCCGGCGGCACCGAGTCGGTGCTGCTGGCGGTGCAGACCGCACGTGACGCGCGACCGGACATCGAGCGGCCGCGGATGGTGCTGCCGACGACCGCGCACGCCGCGTTCCACAAGGCCGCGCACTACTTCGGGGTCGAGCCGGTGCTGGTGCCGGTCGGTCCCGACCTCCGGGCGGACCCGGCCGAGATGGCCGCCGCGATGGACGAGCGCACCGTGCTGGTGGTCGTCTCGGCCCCCTCCTACGCGCACGGGGTCGTCGATCCGGTCACCGCGATCGCGGCGGCCGCGGCCGAGCGCGGGATCCGCTGCCATGTCGACGCGTGCATCGGGGGTTGGGTGCTGCCCTATGCCGCACGGCTGGGGCGCGACGTACCGGCCTGGACGTTCGCGGTCGACGGTGTCACCTCGATCTCCGTCGACCTGCACAAGTACGCCTACGCCCCTAAGGGCACCTCGGTGCTGCTGCACCGCACCCGGGAGCTGCGGCGGCCTCAGTTCTTCGCCTCGGCCGCCTGGCCGGGCTACACCATGCTCAACTCCACGATGCAGTCGACGAAGTCGGGCGGTCCGCTGGCCGGCGCCTGGGCGGTGATGCGGTCGCTGGGCGATGCCGGTTACGAGCGGCTCGCCCGCGACGTCTTCGACGCGGTGGACCTGATCCGCGCCGGCGTCGGAGACATGAAGGAGCTCGCCGTGGTCAGCACGCCAGACTCCACGCTCCTCGCCCTCACCACCGACGAGACCTGCGACCCGTTCACGGTCTGCGACGAGATGGCGGCAAGGGGCTGGTACGTCCAGCCGCAGATGTCCTACGCCGGCTCCCCCGCCACGATCCACCTGTCCGTGAGCGCCGCGACGCTCCCCCACGTCGAGGACCTGCTCGAGGCTCTGGCCGAGGCGGTGGCGGCGGCGGTCGCCTCGGGTCCGGTCGCCGTCGACCCCGGGGTCGCGGCCTTCATCGAAGAGCTCGACCCGCTCGCCCTCTCCGAGGACGACTTCGACGGCCTGCTGCTCGCCGCCGGGCTCATCGGCGCCGACAGCGAGCAGGGCGACCTGGCCCTCCCGCAGCGGATGGCCGAGGTCAACGCGATGCTCGACCTGGCCACCCCTGCGCTGCGTGAGGCGCTGCTCGTCGCCTTCCTGGACCGGTTGACCCGGCCTAGCCGGACTTGAGCCGGCGCTTGCGGCGGGCCAGCATCAGGATCATGCCGACCACGACGGCGGCGATGATGCCGCCTCGGATCTGCACGTCCCGTGAGCGGGCCGCCACCTGCGTACGCTGCTTGACCTCGTGGGCCTTCTCCTTGCCGCGCGTCTTCACGTCCAGCCGAGCGGCGAGCTCGTCCAGGGTGTCGGCCAGCTCGTGACGCGTGGTGTCCAGATCGGCCTCCACGTCGGCGATCGTGTGGTCACCGGCCTCGACGGGCCGGGAGGTGTTGTGCGTCATGGCGTCCTCCTCACGATGCGGTCCTCGGCTCGGTGGTGCCGGACGGCCTCCACGTCTCGCCGGATGTTCTCGGTGGCGCGTTCGGGCTTCATCGGGACCCCCTCGGAGACCTGCTTCTTCCCGAACAGGGCGATGCCGCCGGCGATGGCCAGGAGCACGACTCCGACCAGCAGCGCGGCCAGCCAGGCGTCCATGACCAGTGCCAGGGCGAGGATCGCGGTGGCGATCAGTGCCCCGACGCCGTACAGCGCCACCAGTCCGGCGGCGCCGAACGCCCCGGCCCCCTTGCCGGTGTGCTTGGCCTTCTCGGTCAGCTCGAGCCGGGCGAGCTCCAACTCGCCGCGGACGAGGCTGGACATCTCCTCCGAGAGCCGTGAGACCAGCTCACCCATCGATGCGTCGGTGTGATGAACCGTCACGACTCCCACCCCTTCGGCATGGTCGTCACCGGGTCGGTGGTGGTGGGGTGCGGTCCTCCCGGCGTCGTCTGGGGTGTGGGGGTCGATGCCGAGGACGGTGTGGTGTCGCCGGGCATCTTGTCCTGGACGGTGTGCTTGGCGGACGCCGCCTTCTCCTTGGCCACGAATCCGGCACGGTGCGCCTTGTCCTGCACCCGCGGGTCGTGCCACAGCTCCTGTGCCTTGCCCACGATGGCGTCGTAGCGCTCGCGTCCCGCGCGGGCGCCGAGGACGTAGCCGATGCCGAAGGCAGTCATCAATGCTGGTTTCTTGAACATGTGCTCCTCCTCGTCGCGTACAACTGGCCGGTACCCACGCGACGCGAAGTTAGACAGGGCTCATGCACAGGGGGCGGAGGCTCCCGCTCGGAACGGCTCCTGATAGCTCCCGCGGACGTGGACGAGATCCCCCTGCGGCTCGAGGGCCGCGATGCCCAGGAGGGATCGCGCGACCTCCAGCATCCGGAGGTTGTCGGCCTGCACGTCGCCGGTGAGGACATCGATGCCGCGCCGGCTCGCCAGGCCGGCCAGCTCGCGCAGCATCCGCGCTCCCAGCCCCCGGCCCTGCCAGGCGTCCTCCACGAGCACCGCGACCTCCGCGGAGGCGGGGTCGTCGGCGCACCGGTGATAGCGGGCCACGGCGATCACCTCACCGTCGGCGACCGCGACCAGGGCCTCGTGGTCACGGTGGTCGACGTCGACCAGGTAGCGCCGCAGCTTGAGCGAGAGCCGCTGGATCGGGGCGTGGAATCGTCGGTAGATGGTCTCCTCGGACAGGCGCCCCCACATCCGCTCGAAGGCGGCCAGGTCCTCGGATCGCACCGGCCGCGTGGCAACCGCCGGCATCACGACAAGGCGTTCTGAGTTCATATTTCGAACTCTCCTCTCGGCACTCTGAGTTCGTCAAACGAATTCAGCGCCGTACGCTGGTGCCGTGATCACCGATGAGATCGACCGCACCCGATGCTCGGTCGCCGGCACCCTGGCGGTCGTCGGCGAGAAGTGGAGCCTGCTCGTGCTCCGCGAGGCCTTCTTGGGCGTACGCCGCTTCGCCGACCTCCAGCAGAACCTCGACGTCTCCCGCGCAGTGCTCACCGACCGGCTGAACACCTTGGTCGACCAGGGCGTCCTCGCCCGCGTGCCGTACCACGCCGAGGGGCAGCGACAGCGGCATGAGTACCGGCTGACCCAGAAGGGCCTGGACCTCTACCCGACACTGGTGGCCATGATGGAGTGGGGAGACCGCTACGTCGCCGACGCCCGCGGATCTGCCCTCACGCTCGAGCACCGCGACTGCGGAGGCGAGGTGCACCTGACGCTGACCTGCGAGGACGGCCACCGGCTCGGCGGCCCGCGAGAGGTGCGACCCGTCGCGCTTCCCGTCGCCTCTCGCTAGGGCGCCTCGCCCCGATCCACGGGGTCGGAGGTCAGCAGGACGAGCGCGAGCTGGGCCAGCTGGGCCTCGAGCGCCTCGCGGCTGGAACGAGGCTGGTGCAGCGCCCAGTCGTAGACGATGGCGGTCACCGCGCCCACCAGCGCCAGCGCGGCGAAGCGCCAGTCGCGGTCGACGATCTCGCCTCTGGCCACGGAGGCGGAGCACTCGGTGCGTACGACCTCGACGAGGGTCTCGCGATAGTCGAGGCGGAGCTTCTCGATCCGCGGGCTCGCACCCATGATCTCGACGAAGGCGATCCGGGCGACGCGGGTGTCCTCGAGCATCGGGTCGAGATAGGCCAGAACCGCTGCCTGCACCCGGCGCGAGATCGGCTCGCCGGCGGTCGCCTTCAGCGACTCCGCCACCCGCTCGTAGGAGTCGGCGGTGATCCGGTCGTAGAGGTCGACGAAGAGATCCTCCTTGCCGGGATAGATCTCGTAGAAGTGCCGCGTCGACACCTTCGAGGCGGCGCAGACCCCCGGGATCGTGGTCGCCGCATAGCCCTGGGTGCCGATGATCTCCGTGGCGGCCCCGAGGAGCCGTTGGCGCCGCTGGGCGTCACGCTCCTCTCGGGTCAGTCCGCCGTAGGAGCGCCCCTCCGGTGCCATCAGCCGGGCGACCCGACCGAGCAGGCGAACGTCGTGGCGTCGGCCGGGTCGAGCGCGTTCTTCACCAGGTGCCAGACGTTGGTGTCGTAGGCCTCGCCGATGTGACCGACCGGGTCGTAGGGACACACGTCCTGCACGTAGGTGTTGGTGACGCCCGGCTCGCGTACGAACGAGGTCTCGGTGGGCGTGACCAGCTCGTCGTACCTCGACTGGATGATCGTGTACGTCACGCCGGGCTGCGCGATCGGCCCGCTCGTCAGGGTGCGCACGGCGCTACCGTCGGTGACCAGCTGGGTGCAGGCGATGCACCCGAAGGCGGTCAGGACCTGCCCGGCGAGCTCGTCGGCGCCCAGCGTCATGCCGAGGCGGTAGAGGCCGGCGAAGGTCGTGCCGTGCGTGGGCGGCGCGATCGCGACGACCTTGTCGATCCGGTCGGAGATGCCCTGCGTCTTGGTGACGTAGAGCGTCTGGAACCCGCCCTCGGAGTGGCCGACCAGATCGACCTTCGCCGCGCCGGTCCGGGCCAGGACATCCTGCACGAAGGCCTTGATCTGCACCGCGGACCTGGCGATGTCACCCACCCCGCCGACGAACGGGCCGTACGCCCCGGCCCCGTAGGTCAGGCTGTAGGTGCAGTAGCCCTGCGCCGCGACGTCGGCCTGGAGGAGGTTGAGGTCCTCGTCCTTGTTCGCCCCCAGCCCGTGCAGGAAGACGACCGGGTTGGGGTGATCGGCCGATGGTCGGCAGGAGGCGTCGTTGACGCCTCCTGCCGCGTGCGCCGGCGCCGCGGCCAGCAGGGTCGTGGCCGTCGACAGCAGCACGGCAACACAGATGACAGCGGAGCGCAGAACCATGACAGACCACTCTCTCTCCCGGCGAACGGATAGACCGACCTTAGGACGAGGTCATCAATTTGACAATGCTCATTTTCAGATGGCGTCGACGGTCCTGGCCTGCGGCTTCTCGTCCGCGAGCCGGCTGGTCCACTCCCGCATCACCGCGGGGTCGGTCGGCCGGGTGAGCAGGCTGACCAGGACGTACGCGACGGCGCTGACGGCCAGCCCCGCGTAGACGGGCTCGTTGGCGAGCACGTCACCGACGACCGCCATCGTCCCCAGCGTGGCGAGGGTGCCGGCGGCCATCGCGACCACCGCGCCGGCCCCGGTCGCGCGGCGCCACAGGAACCCACCCAGGATCGGGACGAGCAGGCCACCGACGAGGATGTCGTAGGCGATGGTCAGCGCGGAGACGACGTCGGTCAGCAGGGAGGCGATGACCACGACGGCGATGCCGATGGCGACGACGTAGATCCGGTTGGCGAGCACGTCGTGCTCGGGGTCCTCGGCCTCGTCCTGGACCCGCGCCGGCGTACGCCCGACCAACCGGGCCAGGAGCGGCTGCACATCGGTGCGAGCCACCGTCGCGGTGGCGATCAGGGCGCCCGAGGCGGTCGACATCATCGCGGCCACCGCGGCGGCGAGAACCAGGCCGCTGATCCCCGCCGGGAGGATCGACTCGGCGATGGTGGCGTAGACGTCGTTGCGGTCCTCGACGGTGACGAAGGTGGAGGCCGCCGCCCCGATCAGCGCACCGGCCACGCCGTAGACCAGGCAGTAGACGCCGGACGCGGTGCCACCCCAACGGGCGACCTGCGGGGAGCGGGCGGTGAAGACGCGCTGCCAGATGTCCTGCCCGATCAGCATGCCGAAGGTGTAGACGACGATGTAGGTGATGACGGTGCCGGTGCCGATCGCGCCGAGGTCGAAGACCGAGTCGGCGGCGCGCGCCCTGATCCCGTCCAGGCCGCCGGCGTGGTTCCAGGTGAAGGGCAGGAGCAGGAAAAAGATGCCGATGGTCTGCAGCGTGAACTGCACCATGTCGGTCAGGGTGATCGACCACATCCCGCCGATGGTCGAGTAGAGCACCACGATCACGCCGCCGATCAGGACCGAGACGATGCGGTCGGTGCCGAAGAGCACGTTGAACACCGTCGCGTACGCCATCGTGGAGGTGACCGCGAGCATCAGCGTGTAGGCGACCATGACCAGACCCGAGGCGGCGGTCGCGCCGACGCCGTAGCGCAGCTTCAGCATCTGGGCCACGGTGTAGATCCGCAGGCGCTGGATCCGGCCGGCGAAGAACAGGCTCAGCGCGAGCACACCGAGGGCGATCGCGGCCACGAGCCACGCTCCGGAGATGCCGTACTCGTAGCCGAGCGCGACGCCGCCGACGGTCGAGGCGCCTCCGAGGACGAGTGCGGACATGGTGCCGGTGTAGAGCACCGGGCCGAGCCGGCGGCCGGCGACGAGGAAGTCGGCGCTGTCGCTGGTGCGGGACTTGCCCCACCAGCCGAAGGCGACCATGGCGGCGAGGTAGATGACGATGATCGTGAGATCCATGAGGGGCTCCTGCTTATGTGGGGGCGAACATGCGGAGGGTTGTCGGGAGGACCACGACTGCGGGGCCGCCGGTGGCGAAGGTGCCGGCGACGATCTGGCCGACGGTCTCGGGGGTCGCGGCATGCACAGCGATGCCGAACGCCTCGGCGAGGCGGACGAAGTCCGGCCGGGCGAGCTCGGTGGCGGTGGCGGCACCGAACGCGTCGGTCATGTACTCGCGCAGGATCCCGTAACCGCCGTCGTCGATCACCAGCCAGGTGACGTCGGCGTCGTGCTGGCGGGCGGTGGCGAGCTCGGCGATGGAGTACATCGCGCCGCCGTCCCCCGAGACCGCGAACGTACGCCGACCGGTCCCGACCGCGGCGCCGATCGCCGCCGGGAACCCGAGCCCGAGGCCGCCGGAGGCCTGGGCCGTGTGGAAGCCGCCGGAGCGCGGGTCCCAGGCCGACCACGCCCAGTACGCCGCGATGGTCATGTCCCAGAACGTGTCGGCGTCGTCGGGCACCGCCGCGCGCAGGTCGGCGAGCAGCCGCCGCTCCGCGGCGAGGTCCTGTTCGTCGAGCCGCTTCTCGACCCGGCCTCGCAGGGCGCGGGCGACCTCGGCGCCGGACCGCCTGCCCCCGGACGGTGGGCCGGCCTCGCCGAGCACGTCGGCGAGGTCGGCCAGGGCCGCGGCGGCGTCGGCGTGGACGCCGAGGACGTCGTGGTTGGAGCCGAGCACGCGGGCCTCGGCGTCGACCTGGATGACCCGGCCGCGCGGGGCGAAGGTGCCGTAGTTGCTGGTCACCTCGCCGAACGAGGTGCCGATCGCGAGCAGGACATCGGCGTCCTCCAGCAGGTCGGTGGTGTGCCGGTCCTCGATCCAGGCACCGGCGCTCAGCGGGTGCGCGAGCGGGATCGCCCCGTTGCCACCGGAGGTCGAGACCACCGGCGCGTCGAGGAGATCGGCGACGGCGAGCAGGGCCTGCGGGGCGCCGGCGGAGCGGCGTACGCCTCCTCCGGCGAGGATCACCGGGCGCTCGGCGGCGGCGAGCAGCCGGACCGCCTCGGCGGTGACCTCCGGCCGGGGCCGCCGGGGTGCGCGCACCTCGGCCTCCAGTCCCGTCACCGGCGGCACGGTGACCTCCTCGAGGAGGACGTCCTGCGGGATCTCGACCCAGACCGGACCGGCCGGCGCCTCCTGGGCGGTGGCCCACGCGTCGGCGAGGACCCCCGGGATGGCCGCCGCGTCCCGGACCACGACGGTCGACTTCGTGACGTTGCGCGCACTGGCCTGCTGGTCGTCCAGCTGGTGCAGGTAGCCCTTGCGGGCCCCGCCGAGCCCGTCGCGCGGGATCTGGCTGGTGATCATCAGGATCGGGACGCACGCGGCGTACGCCTCCTGGAGCGCGCCCAGCGCGGTGAGCGCCCCGGGCCCGGTGGAGCAGAACACGACCCCGACCTGGCCGGTCGTGCGGGCGTACCCGTCGGCGGCGAAGACCGAGTTGTTCTCCACCCGGGAGGAGACGAAGGTCAGGTCGCTGCGGCGGATGGCGTCGAAGAGGCCCAGGGCGTGCTGCCCCGGGATCCCGAAGACGTGGGTCGCGCCGAGCGCCGCCAGGCTCTCGACGGTGACGTCGCCGCCGTTGCGTCCGGTCATGCCTGCTCCGCGTGCCGCATCGCGAGCAGCGACACCAGGTCGTAGGCGACGTGCGAGGCGGCGACCCCGGTCAGCTCGGCGTGGTCGTACGCCGGAGCGACTTCGACCACGTCGGCGCCGATCAGGTTCAGGCCGGCGAAGCCGCGCAGGATCTCCAGCAGCTCCCGGGAGGTGAGCCCGCCGGCCTCGGGGGTGCCGGTGCCGGGTGCGTGCGCCGGGTCGAGGACGTCGATATCGACCGAGACGTAGACCGGACGGTTGCCGACCCGCTGCCGGAGCTTGTCGACGACCTCGTCGACGCCCTGGCGGAAGACGTCGGAGGAGGTGACGATCCCGAAGCCGAAGCGGCGGTCGTCCTCGAGGTCCTTCTTGCCGTAGAGCGGGCCGCGGGTGCCGACGTGGCTCAGCGCCTCGGTGTCGAGGATGCCCTCCTCGACCGCCCGTCGGAACGGGGTGCCGTGGGTGTACTCGGCGCCGAAGTAGGTGTCCCAGGTGTCCAGATGGGCATCGAAATGGATCAGCGCGACCGGGCCGTGCTGCTCGGCGGCGGCCCGCAGCAGCGGCAGCGCGATGGTGTGGTCACCGCCGATCGTCACCAGCCGGGCGCCGTCGGCGGTCAGGTCGAGCGCCGAGGCGTGGACGGTGTCGATCGCCTCGTCGATGTGGAACGGGTTGGCCGCGATGTCACCGGCGTCGACCACCTGGGCCGAGTCGAACGGAGCGACGTCCAGCGCCGGATTGTAGGGCCGCAGCAGGCGCGAGGACTCCCGCACGTGCGCCGGACCGAACCGGGCGCCCGGCCGGTAGGAGACGCCGGTGTCGAACGGAACCCCGACGACCGCGATGTCGGCGTGCTTCACCTGGTCGAGGCGGGGCAGGCGCGCGAACGTGGCGAAGCCGGCGTAGCGGGGGTTCTTGGAGGCGTCGATGGGCCCGATGGGCATGGGGTGGTTCTCCTTGGTGATGCGGATGGTGCGGATGGTGCGGATGGTGCGAGGTGGTCGGCCTCAGCCGATGACGGCGGCCGCAGGGGTGGGCCCGTCGTCGACCGAGGTCACCGGGGTGTTCGCCGGTGGGCCGGTCGGCACCAGCCGGGCTCCCTCGGGGCCGTAGGCGTCGCGCGGCTCGGGGAAGGCGAAGAGCAGGCCGAGGTAGAGCAGCGCACCGAGCCCCATACCGAGAGGGATCGAGACGTCGACGCCACCCGGGACGAGCGAGGCGAGCGGGCCGACGAACTGACCGGGCAGGTTCACGAAGGTCAGTGCGACCGCGGCCGCGATCAGCCAGGCGGCCAGGCCGCGCCAGTTCCAGCCATGGGCGAACCAGTAGCGGCCACCGCGCTGGCGGCGGTTGAAGACCTGCAGCGAGTCGGAGTCGTACCAGCCGCGCCGGACGTACCAGCCGATCATCATCACCATCATCCAGGGGACGGTGCAGCTGATGATCAGGACGGCGAAGGCGGAGATGCTGGAGACGACGTCGAAGACGAACCTGCCGATGAAGATGACCCCGATCGCGAAGACGCCGATCAGCACCGTGGACTGCACCCGGTTGAAGCGCGGGAAGACGCTGGAGAAGTCGAGCCCGGTCCCGTAGAGCGCCGTGGTGCCGGTCGACATGCCGCCGATGAGCGCGATCAGCGCGACCGGGGCGAAGTACCAGCCCGGAGCGATCGCGAGCAGCCCCGAGGCGTACGCGCCGCTCTCGAAGATCTCCGGCTCGCGGATGGCGATGATCGTCATCGTGACCAGGCCGAAGCAGAACGGTACGAGAGTGGCGATCTGCGCCAGGAAGGCGGCCGCCATCGAGGACCACCCGGACGTCTCGCGCGGGATGTAGCGGGCCCAGTCACCCAGGAACGCACCGAAGCTGACCGGGTTGGACATCACGATCAGCGCCGAGCCGACGAAGGCCGCCCAGAAGCCGGGCTGGCCGAACGCCCCCGAGCCGGAGCCGAACACGCCGGCGTAGCCCGGGTCGAAGTCGCCGGCGAAGGCGAGGATGCCGAGCAGGAAGAGCAGCGTCGCCGCGATGACGGCGATCTTGTTGACCAGCAGCATGAACCGGAAGCCATAGATGCACACGATCAGCACGAGCACCGCGAACAGCCCGTAGGCCAGCGCCAGGGTGAGGTCGTTCTCCGGCAGCCCGACCGCACGGTGGGCGCCGCCGACGAGTACGTCGCCAGAGCTCCACACCGAGATCGAGAAGAACGCGAGCGCGGTGAGCAGGGAGAGGAACGAGCCGACGATCCGGCCGTGCACGCCGAGGTGGGCCGAGGAGCTGACCGAGTTGCTGGTGCCGTTGCGCGGGCCGAACAGGGCCATCGGGGCGAGGACCACGGCGCCTAGCAGCAGGCCGAGCAGGGTGGCCATCAGGCCGTGGACGAAGGAGAGCCCGAACAGGATCGGGAAGCTGCCGAGCACCACGGTGGCGATGGTGTTGGCGCCGCCGAAGGTGAGCCGGAACAGGTCGAGCGGCCGGGCGCTGCGCTCGGGGTCGGGGATCGGCTCCACGCCGTGCTGCTCGACCTCGGTGACCCTGGGCGGGGTCAGCGTGCCTGATGGGATGGTGATCGGTTCCGTGGACACCGGGCCTCCTGGGTCTGTGGGTCGGCCGAGATCTGCGTCACTCTAAGAGCATCCCGAGAGCCTCGGCAATCGTTTCGTTCTTAACCTGGCCGTAATAGGTATCGATATACCGGTGAAGTCCGACAGATCCGTCATAATGGCACCAGATCCCTGGCCCAGAGGATCGATCCGACCTTGGAGACGCTCCCAAAAAATGTCGAACGAATTCACGTCCGCCGTCCTCGACGGCACCGATGAGGCGATCCTCGTCCTGCTCGAGGAGGACGGTCGCCTCACCCACCGTGAGATCGCCGCCCAGGTCGGCCTCTCCCGATCAGCGGCGGCCACCCGGGTCCAGCGGCTCCTGACGGAGGGCCACATCGACGTCCGGGGAGTCGTTCATCCCGCGGTCCTAGGCCACGACGTGCTCGCGCACGTCTCGGTCACGGTGAACGGCTCCGCGAGCCACGTCGCGCAGGCGGCGGCCGCGCGCGAGGACACGACGCTGGTCTCGATGACCAGCGGCCACCACGCCCTGGTCCTGGAGATCCGGGCGAAGGACATCGGCCGGATCGACGACGCCCTCGCGGAGGTGCGCGCGATCGACGGCATCGTCACCACCGAGACGCTGCTCTACACCGAGGTCATCCGCGACGTCGCCGCCCCGGTCGGCCCCGCACCCGCCGCCGGGTCGCTCGACGAGACCGACTACGCACTGCTGCGCGCGCTGCAGGCCAACGGTCGCGCGTCCTTCGTCGACCTCGCCGCGAGCGTGGGCCTCTCCCCCGCCGGCACCCGCCGGCGCGTGGTCCGCCTGTTCGACGGCAACGTCGTCCGGGTCGGCGCGGTCGTGCGCCACTCGGGCCAGGAGCGGCGTACGGCGACCGGGATCGGTCTCCGGCTCGACGGTGCCGCCCACCGCCCGATCGCCGAACAGCTCGCCACCCTCCCGTCGGTCACCTTCGTGGCCCGGACCCTGGGGCGCTACGACGCCCTGCTCACGGTCACCACCGCCACCTCCGGTGACCTCGTCGGCGTGCTCGACCACATCCGCGAGCTCGACGGCGTCCGCGAGGCCGAGACGTGGAGCCACCTCCGGTTCGTCAAGGAGACGTACGCATCCCTGCGTCTGGGCGAGGGCGCCGGATCTCCAGCCGTTCCAGGGTGATCTCCCCGTCGGTCACGAAGACGCCGACCCGCCCGGTGGTGAGGTCGTACATCCGCGCACTCATCGTGACGCTCCCGTCGAGCACCGCCGTGCACAGCGAGCCGTCGAGGAGAACGCGCACCGTGTGCCGACCGGGCGCGAGGTCGGCGAACCGCTCCAGCTCGACCGCGTGCGGTACGTCGCCCTGGATCTGCCACTGCTCGCCGCCGGTGCGGGTACGTGGCCAGCGGTCGAAGACCATCCGGCCCCGCTGCGGCTCGAGCCGGATCTCGTATCCCGACTCCTCGCTCGCCCGGAGCAGCAGCCCGCACGCCTGGGTGCCGGGCGCGATCTCGAGCTCTGCGGTGACCAGCGCCCGGGCGGATGTCTCCGGGCCGAGCCAGGCGCTGTGCCTGGTCCGGGCGCCGGCCCCGGGCACGGCGTCGGCGCCGTCGACGGGCTCCAGCGCCCCGGCGACATCGGCCACGTCGGGGAAGAGCGCCGCGGTCTGGTGCGGCAGGTCGAAGGTCAGGCTCCCGTCGGGCCGCTGGCCGGCCTCCAGGACGGCCATGTCCCCGGCCCACTGCCAGGCTCCGGAGTCGCTCTCGTGCTCACGCGAGGCGATCCAGCCGATGAAGTAGCGCCGCCCGTCGTGCTCGACGGTCTTGGCGGCGTAGAACGCACGACCCTCGACCGTGTCGTCGGCGGGCGCCAGCCACGGCCCCTCGGGCGAGGCCGCGATCCGGTAGCGCGTCTGGAACGCGTCGGAGAACTCCGAGTAGACCAGGTACCAGTGCTCCCCCATCCGGAACACGTCTGGGCACTCCTGGGTGATGAACCGGCGCGGGTCCCAGACCGGGGCATCCGGACGCCAGGTGACCAGGTCGTCGGAGGTCAGCGTGGCAACCACGCCGCGGCGGCGGTCCGGGCCGCCGTCGCGACGGGCCGCGAGCAGCATCTGCCAGGGCCCGTCCGGATCGGGCCGGTGGACGAACGGGTCTCGCCAGTCCTCGGGCAGATGACCGGGCGGCGCACCGAAGGACCACTCCGGGTGCCTCGTCCAGCGTGCCGGATCGCCCTCGCTGGTCGCGTGGCAGACGATCTGGAGGTCGCCGTCGGCGGAGCGTACGCGGGGGTTGTGGCCGGTGTAGAAGAGATGGAGTGTGCCGTCCTCGTCGGTGACGACGCTGCCGGTGTAGCAGTCGAAGTCCTCCGCGTCGGCACCACCCGAGGGCAGCACCACGCCGCGGTCCTCGAAGTGGACGAAGTCGGTGGTGGTCACCGCGGCCCAGGGCATCCCGGTCCGCCGCACGCCTTCGTCGTCGACAGCGGGGTCACGGCCGTCCAGGAGGTAGTAGAGCCACACGACCCCCTCGTGCGCGAACGGGATCACGTCGCCGACGTAGGCCCCCTCGGGACGGAAGTGGACCGTGGCCTCCTCCCCCATCAGGCACCTGCTCGCGGTGCGGCCAGGGAGTTGCGCACGACCAGCTCGCAGTCGACCAGGTGGCGGCCGGGGTCGGGGTCTCCGTCGGCGAGCATCAGTCGTCCGGCCAGCGCGCCCATCTCCAGGTGGGGCAGCCTGACCGTGGTCAGGGCAGGGTGCACCTGGTCGGCGATGTCGGGCTGGTCGTCGTAGCCGATGATGCTCACGTCGCGCGGACACTCCAGGCCCAGCGAATGGACGGCGAGCAGAGCGCCCACCGCCATCCGGTCGTTGCCGCAGACGAGGGCGGTCGGCGCGCTCTCGCGCAGGATGGCGAGCGCGAGCTGATAGCCGGAGCCGATCTGGTAGCCCCCGTACACCCGCCGCAGCTTGTTCGGGTCGAGACCGGCTCGGGTCGCCGCGTCGACGAAGCCACGCTCGCGTTCGTGACAGGCGTAGTCGTCGCGGAACCCACCGAGGAAGACCACGTCGCGGTGGCCCGCCTCGAACGCGGCGGTCGCCGCCAGCGCACCACCTGCGTACTCGTCGGCGAGCACGACGCAAGCCTGCTCGCCGTCGACGTGGGGCCAGCAGTTGACGTAGACCGAGCGGGTGTCGCGCGCCCCACGGCTGGCGCGGATCGGGTTCGCGCCGTGCGACGCGTAGATGACGCCGGCGACCCCCTGGGCCAGCAGATTGCTCACCGCGTCGTCGCGGGTCTCCGCCGTGCCGGCACGCTCGACGACGTAGCAGACGTAGCCGGAGGGCTGGACGGCCTGCTGGATGCCGAGCAGGATCTGACCCGCGTAGGGCTGCGACACGATCTGGTCGGTGATGACGCCGATCGTGTAGGGCCGGTTGGAGCGCAGCGACTGGGCGGCCCGGTTCGGACGGAAGTTCAGCTCGGCCGCGGCCTCCAGAACGCGAGCGCGGGTCTCCTCCGCGACCGAGACGTCGCGGCGGTCGTTGAGCACGAACGAGACGGTCGGCTGCGAGACCCCGGCTCGCTTCGCCACGTCCTTCATCGTCACCCTGCGTCCTTCGGGGCGCGGGCCGGCAGCTGACGTCACAGGATCCTCCACAAGCTCATGATGACACTTTACCAATACGTATTGCTATCACATTCTGCCGGTGTTACCGTCGTCACACCAATACGTATTGGGTGCCGGTCGAGCTGCCGCCACCCACACATGAGGAAGGGGCGAAGATGACCCACATCATCGGCGCCGGGATGGATCGTCGCGCACTGCTCAAGCTCGGTGGAGCCGGCATCGCCGCGCTCGGACTGGGACCGCTCTCAGCCTGTTCGGGCAGCGGCTCGGGATCCGACACGATCAAGATGCTCTACTTCGGCCAGCAGAGTGCCGCCACGGCCCTGCAGAAGAAGCTCCAGCCCCAGGTGACCAAGCTCGACAAGGCGATGAAGCTCGAGGTCACCGGCATCAACGGCACCGACTGGAACGACTTCCTCGCCAAGGTGCTCACCCAGATCGCCTCCGGTTCGGCGCCCGACCTCGTCAGCGTCGCGACCGAAGGTCTGCAGCTGATGGCCTCCAAGGAGCTCCTGGTCCCGCTGGACAGCTACGTGACCAAGGACCTCGACTCGCTGCAGAGCTACTTCGACGACATCCATCCGGCGCTGGTCGAGTCGATGATGTACGAGGGCCACCTCTACGAGCTCCCCGACAGCTTCAACGCCGGCAGCATGTTCTACAGCACCGACCTGCTGAAGAAGGCGGGCCTGGAGGCCCCGGCTGAGTCGTGGACGATGGACGACTTCCACACGTACGCCACGAAGATCGCCGCGACCGGACCGAAGGTCTACGCGTTCGACTGGGTGGTGCGGTTGTGGGGCAGCTGGACCTCGTTCCTCTACGCCAACGGCGGCAACCTCCTGGAGGAGGGCAAGTACACCGGTGGCGACTGGCTGTGGAAGAGCGCCTACAAGAACAACCCCGCCGCTGCCGCGGGCCGGGGCGGCGGCTGGAAGTGGGGCCAGCCGACGGCGAACTCGGCGGCCGCGGTCGAGGCGTTGGACTACCTCATCGACCTGCAGCGCTCCAACCTCTCGCCCTCCCCCGACGTCGGCGGTGGCGGCACCCTGCAAGGGCTGTTCTCCTCGGGCCGGATCGGGATGACCATCGGCGGCGGGTTCTGGGCAGGTGGTCTGCACAACGCCGGCATGAAGGACGGCAGCTTCGACGTACAGCGCTTCCCCACCTGGAAGAGCAACAAGTCGCTGTTCGGCGCCGGCGGCTACGGCATCTTCAACTCCTCGGAGAAGAAGGACCTCGCCTGGGAGATCGTGAAGATGATGGTCCAGCCCGAGAGCTTCGACATCATGTTCCCGGGCAACGTCACCACGCCGGGCCGCAAGTCGCTGATGACCGCCGAGCGGTATGCGAGCACCGGACCGGCCAACTGGTCGGTCTTCTACGACCAGCTCGACGGATCGGTCCCGATCTCGGCGCCGCCCTACTACAACGCGCTCGCGACCTCGCTCAACCAGCGCACCACCAAGGCGATCTCGTCCGGGAACGCGAAGGCGGCGCTCGACGGCATGCAGGCCGACTTCGAGAAGGCCGTGAAGGGCGTCTGATGTCGACGTTGGCTCCTCCCCGGAGCGGGCACTCGCGCCCGCCTCGTACCGATCCGGAGCGCCGTCCGCGCCGCGGCACCCGCCGGCTCGCCCGGCGGGAGGCGGGGTTCGGGTTCCTGATGATCTCGCCGGCGGTGCTGTTCGTCGCGGTGTTCACCCTGGCCCCGATGGTCGCCTCGGTCGCACTGTCGTTCTTCTCCTGGGACGTCATCACCCCGCCGAGGTTCGTCGGGCTCGACAACTTCGAGCGCATCGTCGGCGACGACGCGGTCGTGAGCTCGTTCGGGACCACCCTGCTGCTCGCGTTCGGGATCGTCGTCGTGCAGCTCGTGGTGGGACTCGGGCTCGCCGTCCTGGTGAACCAGCGCCGCCGGCCGGCCGCCAAGACGTTCTTCCGGACGACGTTCTACCTGCCCCTGCTCGCCTCGACGGCGGCCGTCTCGATCTTCATGGGCTACATGTTCGACATGAAGTTCGGGGTCATCAACTACTACCTGAACGCGGTCGGCCTGCCGTCGGTCCCCTGGCTGACGAGTACGTGGGGCGCGATCGTGACGATCATCCTGATCGCCGCCTGGCAGCAGGTCGGGTTCACGTTCGTGATGTTCGTGGCGGCGCTGACCTCACTGCCGACCGACGTCCTGGAGGCGGCCGCGATCGACGGCGCCGGGCCCGTCCGCACGCTGTTCGGGGTCAAGATCCCGCTGATCAGCCCGACGATCCTGTTCGCCGCCGTGGTCGCGATGATCAACGCCCTCCAGCTCTTCGACCAGCCGTTCATCATGACCAAGGGCGGGCCTGGCACGGCGACCACGACCGCGACGATCGTGATGTACCAGACCGGATTCCAGAACCTCCAGTTCGGCTACGCCTCGGCGATCGCGACCGTGCTGCTCGTGATCATCCTGGCCATCACCGGGCTCCAGTTCCTCGCCGCGCGAAAGTGGGCGTTCTACCGATGAGCAATCAACTGATCCTCAACGGCGGCGGGCTCGCCGGCCGGTTCTGGCGGGGCGTGGGCCTCGTCGTACTCCTGCTGGCGGCGGTCGTCGCCCTCGGTCCCCTGCTGTGGACGCTCACCACGTCGCTGCGTACTCCTGCCGAGGCGTTCACCAACCCGCCCAAGTGGCTGCCGGTGAACCCCGACTTCGGGAACTACTCGGCCGTCTTCCAGCAGGTGCCGATCGGCACCTTCCTTCTCAACAGCACGATCGTCACGATGCTGATCGTGGTCGGCCAGACGATCACCTGCACGCTGTCGGGCTACGCGTTCGCGATGATCCGGTTCCCGGGCCGCAACGCCATCTTCGGGATCTTCCTGGCCACGATGATGGTGCCGCTGCAGACGATCATCATCCCGGTCTTCGTGATCGTGAAGACGCTGGGCCTCACCGACAGTCTCGGCGCGCTGGTGATCCCGGCGCTGGGCAGCGCGTTCGGCACCTTCCTGATGCGGCAGTACTTCATGCAGATGCCGCTCGAGCTGGGCGAGGCGGCCCGGATCGACGGCGCCTCGCAGTTCCAGATCTTCACCATGGTGTACGCCCGGATGGCCGCACCCGCCGTGGCAACCCTGGCCATCCTCAACTTCTCGGCCTTCTGGGCGGAGTTCTACCGACCGCTGATCTTCCTGCAGTCGCAGGACACCTTCACCCTGCCGCTCGGCCTGGTCGGCCTGCAGGGAAACCTCGGCACCGGGTCGATCTCGGTGGTCCTCGCCGGCGTCGTGCTGGCGATGGTGCCCAGCGTCCTGCTCTTCGTGTTCGCCCAGCGCTACTTCATCGAAGGCGTCACCGCGGGTTCGTTCCGCTGACCCTTCTCCTCTCCCTCCTCGTCTCGCTTCACCGACCCCAGAAATGAGTGCGCCTTGCCCACGGACCACCTGCTTCCGCGATTCCACATCCGCCCGCCGCGCGGCTACCTCAACGACCCGAACGGACCGATCCAGGTCGGCGACACCACCCACCTCTACTTCCAGTACCGCCCCAGCACGGACACCGAGGTGCCGGTCGAGTGGGGCCACGCCAGCAGCACAGACCTCGTCAGGTGGCGGCTGCACCGGCCGGCGATGGCACCCGAGCCGGGTGGCCCCGACACCGACGGCTGCTGGTCCGGCAACACGATCCTCGAGGACGGGAACGTACGCGCCTTCTACTCCGGCCGCCGCAACGACCTGGAGTTCCAGCCCGTGATCACCTCCCTCTCCCGCGACGGCGGCGCGACCTTCGACGCCCCGCAGCTGATCGGGCTCGACCCCGAACCGGAGGAGGGCATCACGATGTTCCGCGATCCCTTCGCCTGGCAGGACGACGACGGCCTCCACCTCGTGGTCGGGGCGGCTGGCCCGGACCGGACGGCGTCGATCCGGCACTACCGCCGGACCGAGGCCGGCTGGACCTATGTCGGTGACCTGGCGTCCCTGCCCCGGCAGGACGTCGACGGCAACGACACCGGCGAGGGCTGGGAGTGCCCGCAGGTCTACCATCTCGGCGGGCGCGCCCTCGCCGTCGTGTCGTCCTGGTCGCATGCCGACGGCCCGGGGAACGTGCTCGCCTTCTTCGCCGACCAGCCCGAGCGCGCCGTCCGGGTCGACGACGGCCCGAGCTTCTACGCCGCCTCGGCGATGCGGACCAGCCCCTACGGTCCGCTGATGTTCGGCTGGATCACCGAGCGGCGCTCGCCGGACTGGTGGGACGAGGACGGCTGGGCCGGGACGATCTCGCTGGCCCGCACCGTCGCGCTCGGCCCCGACGGCGGGCTCCGGTTCGCGCCGGTGCCGACGGTCGACGGCCTACGCGCCGGCTCTGCCGTGGCGGTCGACGGTGGCGGTGTGGAGATCGGCGCTCAGGCCGAGATCTCGGTCCCGCACGTGAACGGCACGGTGCTTCTCGAGTTCGGCGAGGCAGAGTCGGTCGAGATCACGGTCGACACCGGCGCCGGGACGCTCGTCCTCGACGGGCGCCACGCCAGTCGCGACGATCGTGCCGAGCCCTGGCGGATCGTGGTCGACGATGCGTACGACACCTCTGCCGGGGCGCCGCCCGCGCTCCGGTTGTTCCTGGACGGCTCGGTCATCGAGGCGTTCACGAGTGCCGGCCGGGTGGCCACGGCGCGGGTCTACCCGACCCAGCCTCCACCGTGGCGGCTGGAGGCGCCTGCTGGTGCGCTGACCTGGCAGCTGCGCGGCGCCGCCGACGCGCGGTAGCGCCGCCGACGCGCGGTAGCGCGGCGGGCGCGCGGTGGCGCGGCGGGCGGCGGCCCTGTCAGGCGTTGGCGGACTCGGACGTGGGCTCGGACGTCGGCGCCGTCGTCGGCTCCGGTTCCTGGGCGTCGGTGAGCCTGCCGCCGGTCTTGCGCACGGCGATGGTGACGATGACGGCGGCGAGGGCGAAGAGGACGCCGTAGGCGGCGACGGACTCGGCGTCGAAGTTGCGCAGCAACGTACGTCCGTTGGTGATCAGGATGATGCTGCCGACCAGGCCGCCGAGGATGGGCAGCGAGAGGTGCTTGACGAGGTAGGCGGCGAACGGGGCCGCGATCACGCCACCGACGAGGAGGCCGCCGATGATCCGCCAGTCGAGCGCCTCCCCTGCCAGCCCGACCAGGAAGCCGACGCTCGCCGAGAGGGTGGTGACGAACTCGGCGGTGGAGACCGAGCCGATCACCTTGCGCGGGTGCAGGGTCCCGCTGGAGATCAGGGTCGGCGTGGTCACGGGGCCCCAGCCGCCGCCACCGGTGGCGTCGATGAAGCCGCCGAAGAGACCCAGCGGGGCGAGCAGGCCGAGGCCCGGGCGCCGGCCCGGGATGAAGACCGGCGGCTTGCCGAAGACGAAACGGGCGATGATGTAGACGCCCAGGAGGAGCAGGATCCCGGCCACCCAGGGCGTCGCGCTCTCCGTCGAGATGCTGGAGAGGACGGTCGCGCCGGTGAAGGCGCCGATCCCGCCGGGGACCGCGATCTTCGCCACGACCTTCCAGTCGACGTTGCCGAGCCGCCAGTGCGAGACGCCCGAGGCGAGCGTCGTGCCCACCTCGGCCAGATGCACCGATGCCGACGCGACCGCCGGCGCGACCCCGGTCGCGACCAGCAGCGTGCTCGAGGTGACGCCGTAAGCCATTCCCAGCGACCCGTCGACCGCCTGGGCCGCGAGACCGACGAGCGCGAAGATGATCAGCCGCTCCATGCGAACCTCCTGTGTAGGGTCGAAGATCGTGAGATAGTCATGTAACTCGATTTACTATAAATGGTCGAATCAACGGGGTTGGTGGTTGTCTCGGGGGTTGGTCCGGACAGGCCGGTTCAAGGCGCTTCGGTGGGCTGTTGCGTCTGCCTCGGGGGCCGCTCGCCGCGCTGGTCGACGCCGGAGCCGCTGGGCGGAGGCGTGTCGAGACCCGGCACACCGGTGGTCGAGCTTGTCGAGACCCGGCCCACCGGTGGTCGAGCTTGTCGAGACCCGGCCCACCGGTGGTCGAGCTTGTCGAGACCCGGCCCACCGGTGGTCGAGCTTGTCGAGACCCGGCCCACCGGTGGTCGAGCTTGTCGAGACCCGGCCCACCGGTGGTCGAGCTTGTCGAGACCACCCGTGAGGAAACCTCGCTTAGCGACTGCTTCTTCGATTCAGGGTTCGCCGCCGACCCTTGCTTTGAGTGTTTCTCGATCGCGCGCCGCGTCAAGGACGGGCTTCGCCCGCCGGCTTCGCCGGTGGCCTGCGGCCATCCTTGACCCGGCACCCGATCGAGAAAGATTTCGCCTATATCGGGGCGGCGGCGAGAGTGTGGCGCAGCACTCACGTGACTTGTTCGCAGACTGCTTAACTGGCTACTGACCAGCAAAAATAGGTGGCACTATGGTGCTCGATAGCATATAA
This sequence comes from Nocardioides sp. NBC_00368, assembly GCF_036090055.1. Classification (NCBI taxonomy): domain Bacteria; kingdom Bacillati; phylum Actinomycetota; class Actinomycetes; order Propionibacteriales; family Nocardioidaceae; genus Nocardioides; species Nocardioides sp. NBC_00368. The sequence goes on along the minus strand of NZ_CP107970.1, from coordinate 287,402 downwards.
TAAGCACTATGTACGAGACCATCGACCGCCTCCTCGACGGGCCACCACCCGGTGCGCCCGAGGGTGAGCTGGTCGACTGGATCTCCCGCCTCGAAGCGGTCAAGTGCCGCGCCGAGGCGGTCCAGGCAGAGGTCTCGGTACGTCTCGAGGAAGCTGTTCGGGCACGACAGACCAAGGCCGGGGTTCCTGCCCGGAAGCTCGGCGAAGGGGTGGCCTCGCAGGTCGCGCTCGCGCGGCGGGTCTCACCAGCCAAGGGTGCGAAGCTGCTCGGGCTGGCGAAAATCCTCCTCACCGAGATGCCCCACACCTTCGCTCTGATGAAGGCCGGGGTGTTCTCGCAGTGGCAGGCCACCATCCTCGCCCGCGAGACCGCCTGCTTGTCCCTGGAAAACCGTCGGGTCATCGACCACGAACTCTGCGCCACCGGGACGAACGGTGAACCCGCCCGGGCGGTCTCGATGGGGCTACGGCAGCTCGAGAACGCCGCGAAGAAGCTTGCGATCAGCCTCGACCAGGCCTCCGTCGTTGCGCGCGCCGCGAACGCCGAGAAAGACCGGCGAGTCAGCGTCCGGCCGGCACCCGACACGATGACCTGGCTCGGCGCCCTGCTTCCGGTCAAGGACGGCGTCGCCGTGTTCGCCGCATTGGATCAGGCCGCCAATGCCGCCCGTGCCGCCGGGGACGAACGGACCCGGGGTCAGGTCATGGCCGACACCCTGGTCGACCGGGTCACCGGCCGCGCGGCCGGTGGGAAGCCGCGGATCGAGGTCAAGATCGTGATGACCGCCGACTCGCTCGCCAACACCAGCGACCAGCCTGCGTTGGTCGAGGGCTACGGCCCCGTTCCCGCCGGCTGGGCTCGGGAGGCGCTGGCTGAGGCCGAGGTGTTCGTGCGCCGTCTGTTCGCCGACCCCGCCGGGCACCTGGTCGCGATGGAAGCCCGCTCCCGCAAGGCCCCCGACGGCCTGGCCGAGTTCATCACCACCCGCGACGGCGGGATCTGTCGGACCGTCGGGTGTGACGCCCCCATCCGCAACATCGACCACATCCAACGCCACGCCGACGGTGGCGAAACCAGTGCCCAGAACCTCCAAGGTCTCTGCGAACGCTGCAATCAGGCCAAGGAAGCGATCGGCTGGCAGGCCAGACCCGGACCCGACGGCAGCATCACCACGATCACACCGACGGGCCACGTCTACACCAGCCCACCACCCGACACCTGGGCACCGGACCCACCACCCCTGTCCCGGGCAGAGTTCACGCTGCGCGACGTGCTCCTGGACCACACCCTCGCGGCCTGAGATTCCAAGCCGCCGAGAACTTTCTTCGGATCGGTGCTTGACCCTGACGCTACGTCAGCCCTGCACGCTTCTTCCACAGCCCCAAACCGAGGGCCCAGAACAAGCATCGAAGAAGGAGCACCACCATGAACAACATCCTCACCCGCCTCATCGGCGACAAGAAGGACTGGAAGCGCATGGAAGCCCGCGCCGCCGCACTCCCCGCCGACTACCGCACCGTCTACACGGAGATGAAGAACTACATGTGGCGCTTCACCACCAGCGACGGCATGGACATCGTCGCCATCCTGCGCGACATCCTGGATCTGTTCGACACCGAGGCCGCCGCCGGCCGCAGCGTCGTCGAGGTCACCGGGCCCGACCTGGCCGCGTTCTGCGACGCCAGGCTGCCCGAACAGCAGGACATCTACCGCGCCAAGCTGCGCGCGAACCTCAACAAGGTCGCCGACAAGCTCGCCTGAGCCCGGCGATGCTCACGACCAGCCGACTGGGTTCAAAGGCCGACATGTTCTCGCCGCGAGCCGGGCTGACCGTTTCGCGGCGGGGATATGTCGTCCAGCGGTGGCGTGATCCTGGTGCAACGCCACAGGGCGCAAGCCCGGCGACTCATCATTGACCGGTACACCGAACGCATCTGCGAAGCAGCACAGAGGATCAGCCGCTATGCGTTGGCGTGCTTCCTTGTCTGCAATTCTCGGAACATCTGGCCCATTCCAATGAACTTGCAGAGCTCTTCATTCATTTGACTCACATTGACCTTCGGGTCGGCGTAGCGTCATGACCTATGTCCGAGGAAACCTGGCATGAAGCACGCTTGATCCCGACCTCTGGAATCAGCGGCACGGAAGAACAAGAAAGACGAGCCACCTCCGCGGTCCTGGCAGTGATGAGCGTCGTGAAGGAGTTCGGAAAGGCCTTAGTTGGCCATCTCGGCGCACCAGCCGGACAGATCGAAACTTACATCGAGGTCCCATTCATGATTGGCGACAAACGCTGCTATCCAGATGGCCTCATTCGCGCAACCCGTGGAACGAAGTCTTGGACGGCACTGGTTGAAGTGAAGACAGGCAAGAACGAACTCCAACCAGAGCAATTGGAGAGCTACCTCGATATCGCGCGGGACGAGGGTTTCGATGCACTGATTACGATCAGCAACGAGATCCCGGGCATTGCTGGCCAACATCCCACCAAGGTGGACAAGCGCAAGCTGAAGAAAGTCGCGCTTCACCATTGGTCATGGTCCTACGTCCTCTCGACAGCCGTGATGCAGAAGGAACACCGAGGAGTTTCCGATCCCGAGCAGGCGTGGATACTGGGCGAGCTGATCCGGTACCTCGAGCACCCTCGCTCCGGAGCCATGGAGCTCGAGGACATGGGGGCGAACTGGGTCGCAGTTCGGGACGCAGTAATTGCCGGCACCCTTCGTGCATCTGACAAGAGCGCACCGGAGGTCGCGGCTCGGTTCGACGCGCTGCTTCAGTACGTCAGCCTTCGGCTCGGCCAGAAGCTCGGCACCGATGTGCTCCCGATCCTGACCAGAAAGGAGCAGGCAGATCCCGTCACTCCGCGCACAAGCGGTCCTCACGCGAATGGTCAACGGAGCCGAGCTCGCTGGATCAATCCGTATTCCGAACGCAGTTGGCCCGATCAACATTCTTGCCGATCTTAGAGCAGGGCGAGTCACTTGCTTCATCGACCTCGACGCACCTCGCGAAGGTCGCCCGACGACGCGGATCAACTGGATTGCCCGGCAACTCAAGCATGCTCCAGACTCAACGCGAGTCGAGTCGTTCGTCGCCAACTCCCGAGGCACGGGGGCGGCGGAGCTCCTAGGAAAGGTCCGGGAAGAACCGACCTGCCTCATCACAGATCCGAAGAAGGAGATCAGAACCTTCCGCGTTGCATTGTCAGCACCGATGGGCACCAAGCGCGGGCGTGGCCGCGGAGCTTTCATTGACTCGGTGATCGACCTCTTGGACACCTTCTACGGCGACGTTGTCCAGCACCTCAAAGCATGGTCGCCGGCAGCACCGAAGCTTCGCGAGCCAGCCCCGGTGCCAGATGAACGACCCGCGCTGACCTCGACGGCGATCTCCTCGCAAGACGGGCCCGAGACGGCCGCACCATCCGAGTCGCCCGTGCCCATGCCGTAACCAAAGACTTCATGGGTCGAGACGATTGTCCGGATATGGCTGTAGTCCGGGCCCTCGGCATGGTCCACTGTGACGCACGTCTCCTTGGCCGATCGCGGCGGCCGTCCCGCACATCGGAGGAACACAGTGAATGACTCGGCCCTGCTCTCGGTCGGCCTCCCCATCGCCCTGGCCATCATCATGTTCGGCCTGGGCCTGAGCCTGACGCCCGGCGACTTCCGCCGCGTCGTACGCACGCCGCGAGCCGTCGTGGTCGCGCTCACCCTTCAGATCCTGGTCCTGCCGCTGATCGCGTTCGGACTCGTGGTGGTCGCGGACGTGGACCCGCTGATCGCCGTCGGGGTCATGCTGCTGGCGGCCTCACCTGGTGGGACGACGGCGAACCTGTTCAGCCATCTGTTCCGCGGCGACGTCGCCCTCAACGTGACCCTCACGGCCGTCAACTCGGTGCTCGCGGCCGTCTCGATCCCGCTGATCACGAACGCGGCGATCGGCTACTTCGGCGCCGGAGACACGCTGGGGCTGCAGTTCGGCAAGGTCGTCCAGGTCATCGCGATCGTGCTGGTCCCGGTCGGGATCGGGATGCTGGTGCGGCAGCGGTCCGCCACCTTCGCCGCCCGAGCGGACCGTCCGGTCCGGATCTTCTCGATCGTGGTGCTGGTCATGGTCTCGGTCGGCGCGATCCTCGGTGAACGGGAGAACATCGCCGACTACCTCCGCGAGATCGGCGTGGTCGTGACATTGTTCTGCTGCGCGAGCCTCTCCCTGGGCTACCTCGGCGCGCGGGTGCTCCGGCTCAGCCAGGAGCAGGCGATCGCCACCTCGATGGAGGTGGGGATCCACAACACCACCATCGCCCTCACGATCGCGCTCAGCGTGCTCGACAACACGACCGTGGCCATCCCGGCCGCGGTCTACAGCATCGTGATGTACGTCCTCGCGACCGCCTTCGGCTTCCTGATCACCCGCTCGCGAGTGACCCGGCCGGCCGAGCCTCATGACGTCACGACCTGACGATCCCGCGTCCGCTAGGTTGCGTGTCGTCACCTGTCGATGAGGAGTCTCAGATGCCCACACCCGTCCTGCGCTCGGTTCAGATGCTGGCACTCGCCTTCATGAGCATGATCGTGGTGCTGGGGTTGGTCGTCTACCTCAGCGTCCCCGACGCCGACCTGGCACTGCCCTCGACGTACGTCATCGGCGGTCAGGTCGTGGCCGGGGTCGTCGTCGGCCTGATCCTGTCGACGATCGGGTTCCGGGTCGCCCCGATCACCCCGGGCACGGACCCGGAGAAGGCGAAGGGCGAGGCGCTGCAGAGGCACCAGATGTCGGTGATCCTCCGGCTCGTGCTCAGCGAGCTGGTCGCGCTCGTCTCTCTCGCCCTCGCGTTCGTCCTCACCGAGGGCCAGGTGATGACGTACGTCATCGGCGGGGTCATCTCGCTGGCACTGATGGCCTTGTTCGCCTACCCATCGGCCGGCAACATCCGCCGCGTGGAGGCCAGCCTCGACAGCGCAGGAGCGCAGTCGAGGCTGGCAGACACGTTCGGCGTGCTCTAGACGTCAGGTCGATCCCCTCGGCGGCGAGCTCGCCCGGGACACCGCCGGTCACCGCTTCGTCGTCGCCATCCACTCCCAGATGCTCCGGCCGTCGTGGCTCGGGTCGTTGCGCGCGACGTAGATCCACGACCAGTGGCCGGGGAAGGTGTTGCCGTCCCAGGTCACCCCGTCGTAGAGGCTCATGATCGAGCCGTCGATCCGCTCGTGGGCGTAGACGGTGTTCGCCTGCGGGTCCAGCGTGGTGTCGTCGGCTGAGGCGACCAACCAGGTCGGGGTTGTCATCGCCTCGAGCTCGGCGTCGGAGATGAAGTAGGTGCTCGACCCGTCGCGCGCGCCGATGCCACAGCAGATCGGCGTCGAGGTCGCGAACACCTCCGGATGCTCGGCGACCATCTTCAGCGACATGTAGCCACCGTTGGAGCAGCCGACCACGTGGATCCGTCGCCGGTCGATCCGGCGGGTGGCGACGACCTCCTCGATCGCTTCCATGACGAGCGGTGCGAATCGGTCACCGTCCAGCATCCAGGCGGACGTCGACTGCGGCGCGAGCACGTACGCTCCGCCGAAGTGAGACTGCGCCTCCGGTGTGGCGAACCCGAGCGCACCCCGGTTGGCACGCAGCTGTGTCTCGTTGTCGTAGTAGTCGTAGCCGTCGGTGAGCAGGCCGCCCTCACCGCCACCGTGCAGCCAGACGACGAGCGCCGCACCTTCGGGGCCGCCGGCCCCGGCAGGCGAGAACAACCGGTAGTTCAGGCCCGACGCGGTCGCGTGATGGCCGAACGCGTCGACTTCTGGGTCGGACAGCCGGCCCTGCCGGAAGGAGTCGATCACGATCCGACCACTTCCCCGGACGCCCTGCAGAGGCTCGACCTGGGTGACCGTGTAGTCGAGGTCCAGGAGGACGTTCCGCAAGTACGCCCCCATATAGCTCAGCGTGCCCCCGCCGGCGACGCCCCAGCCGTGCTCGAGCTCCAGGGTGACCTCGTCGCGGCGGGACCATCCTGCAGCTCTGACCACCCGGTCCTGCTCGTAGGCGATCTCGCCGGTCAGCGGGTTGGTGGCCGCGACGTGCACCGCGAACGTGTTCGCCGTGAGCGACGACCGCTCGGCACGGGCCAAGGCTGCCGACGAGATCCGCAGCGACGTCACCTGCTCTCCGCCGTCGAGCACCTCGGCGACCGGCGTCACCCATGCCCCGCCCCCGGCGCTCGAGGCGTTCACGGCGGCCCTGGCCGCGGGCGTGCCCAGCAGTGCCGAGGCCCCGGCTGCGGCACCGGAGACGAGAACGGAACGGCGGGTGATCGAGGTGCGCATAGGAGCTCCTTCGGCAGTGACCGGCCATGCGGTGTGAACGACATCACATCGGCACTGGACGCTAGTGACCTGCCGATGTGAACGTCAACATTTTCGTGCCGGTCAGGGGTCCGCGCGTCTCCTTCGGCAGGGCTGCGTCTCGGCCGGCAACATCCCCCGGACAGACGCCAGCCTCGACAGCGCCGGAGCGCGGTCGAGGCTGGCAGAGACGTTCGGCGTGCTCTAGACCGTCAGGTCGATCCCCTCGGCGGCGAGCGCCTCGCGGTAGGCCTCGACGTTGCGCATCTTCACGTTCTCGTAGCCCCGCACCATGTCCGGGAGCTCCGCGAGGCGGACGGCCCGGGCGTACGACTCCTCGGTGAGGTCCGCGGCCAGGCCGGTGACGAGCTCGGTGTAGTGCGCGAGGAGGGCGCGCTCGGTGCGGCGTACGTGGGCACGACCGAACGGGTCGAGGGCCGTGCCACGGAGGAACTTCATGGTCGCCAGGAGGCGGAGCATGAAGTGGGAGCGCGGGCCGAAGGTCATCTTGCGACCCTTCAGGAACGCCCCGAACACCGGCGGGGAGAGCTTGAAGCTGATCGTGCCCTGGACCTCGGCACGGACGCCGTCGAGGGCGGCCGGAGCGGTGAGCAGCCGGGCGACCTCGTACTCGTCCTTGTAGGCGGTGAGCTTGAACAGGTAGCGGGCGACCGCCTCGGAGAAGCGGGTGTCCTCGGTCACCGTGCGCTCGGCGTTCCAGATCCGGTCGACGACCTCGACGTAGTCGCGGGCGGTCTGCTGGTTCTGGAAGGCGACCAGCTTCGGGGCGCGGAACTCCGCGAGGCGGCGGACCTCACCGTCGAACTCGGCCTCGTCGAGGGCGGGGACGGCGATCTCCTCGACCGGAGCGGTGGCCGTTCCGGTGACCTTGGCGAACTCCTCCGGCGCGGCGACCGAGGCACGGCCCCAGCGGAACGCGGCGACGTTGGCGCTGACCGCGACACCGTTGATGCCGATGGCCTCCTCGATGGCCTCGGCCGGGATCGGGAGGGCGCCGGCCTGGTAGGCGGCGCCGACCAGCAGGAAGTTGGCCGCGGCGGTGTTGCCGAAGAGGGCGTCGGCGGCCGAGAGCGCGTCGAAGGCGCGCAGCGAGGACGTCGCGCCGTTCACCCGGGTGAGCAGCTCGTCGTCGGCCGGGTAGGCGATGTCCTTGTCGTAGACCATCGGGCCTGTCGGCGTCTTCGACGTCGACACGACCGCGCGGGTGCGTGACGGGTCGCCATAGGCGAGGTTCTTGCCCTCGGCGAGGGTGAGCAGGTCGAAGCCGAGCAGCGCGTCGGCCGAGCCCGGAGTGACCCGGTTGGAGGGATCGATCGCGCCCGGACCGAACCGCAGGTGGCCGGTCACCGGACCCGCCTTCTGGCTCATCCCGACCTGGTCGAGCGACTCGACGCCGTAGCCGGCGCGGAGCGCCGCGGTCGCCAGCACCTGGTTGACGGTGACGATGCCGGTGCCGCCGATGCCGGCCATGAAGACGCCGTAGGTGCGGTCGAGCTCGGCGTAGCCCGGGTCCGCGACCGTCGGCGGCTCCGGCGTCTTCTTCTTCGCGGTCTTGACCTTCGGGTCGGTCTCGACGGCCATGAACGAGGGGCACTCGCCCTCGACGCAGGTGTAGTCGGTGTTGCAGGAGGTCTGGTCGATGCGGGTCTTGCGGCCCAGCTCGGTCTCGACCGGCTGGACGGAGAGGCAGTTGGACTTCACGCCGCAGTCGCCGCAGCCCTCGCAGACGGCCTCGTTGATCACGATCCGGGTGTTGCGGGGCTCGAGCTTGCCGCGCTTGCGCTGGCGGCGCGCGTCGGCGGCACAGTGCTGGTCGTAGATCAGCACGGTCACCCCGGAGATCTCGCGCAGCTCGCGCTGGGCCTCGTCGAGGCGGTCGCGGTGCCAGAGGCGTACGCCTGCGGGGAAGTGAGCACGACGGTAGCGCTTCGGCTCGTCGGCGACCACGATGATCGCCTTGACGCCCTCGTTCATCAGCTTGTGGGTCAGCTGGGCCATCTCGACCTCGCCCTGGCGCTTCTGGGCACCGGTCATCGCGACGACGTCGTTGTGGAGCAGCTTGTAGGTGATGTTGACCCCCGCCGCGACGCACGCCTGGATGGCGAGCTGCGCGGAGTGGAAGAACGTGCCGTCACCGACGTTCTGGAAGGTGTGGCCGGCGTGGCTGTAGGGCGCCTGTCCGATCCACTGCGAGCCCTCGCCACCCATCTGGGTGATGCCGACGACCGCGCTGTCCTCGCGCTGCGAGGCGGTGACCAGGGTGTGGCAGCCGATGCCGCCGCCGCCCAGGCTCCCCTCCGGGAGCGCGGTGGAGCGGTTGTGCGGGCAGCCGGAGCAGAAGTACGGCGTGCGCGAGGTCGACAGCAGCGGCAGGTCGATCCGGGCCGGGCCGGCGGGCTTGAGGTCGGCGTACCCCTTCAGCGCACGGCGCAGCGGCGCGAGCAGGCGACCGGCGGTCAGCTCGCCGTCGAGCGGCACCAGCGGGACACCGGCGCGGTCCTTCTTGCCGATGATGACGGCGGCGGTGGGCTCGCCGTAGAGGATCTCGCGGATGCCCTGCTCGATGAAGGAGGTCTTGTCCTCGACGACGACGATCTCGTCGAGCCCCTCGGCGAAGGTCTCCACGATGGTCGGCTCGACCGGCCACATCATGCCCAGCCGCAGCACCCGGATGCCGGCGGCCATCAGCTCGTCGTGGCCGAGGCCGAGGTCCTTCAGACCCTGGCGCATCGAGTCGTAGCAGGAGCCGGAGGCGACGATGCCGATCTTGGCGTCGGGTGCCTTGACCTCGATCCGGTTGAGGTGGTTCTCCGCGGCGTACGCCTTGACGACGTTCATCCGGGGGCCGTAGAGCTTGGCCTCGGCGCCGACGATCCGGTCGGGGAAGAGCTCGATCTTGGTCGGCTCGTAGGTGTAGGGGACGCCGTCCCACTGCGTCTTCGGCATGACCGGGTCGAGGACGCCGATCTCCGGGTTGACCACCCAGGCGCCGTCGGCGACGTCGGCCACGATCTTGAGCGCGACGACACAGCCGGAGGCACGGGAGAGGGCGATGCCCTCCATCCCGTACTCGACGATCTCGGAAGCGTTGCGCGGGAACAGCACCGGGATGCCGAGGCTCGCCAGGGTCCGCTCGCTCACCGCAGGCACGGTCGAGGACTTCGCGGCCGGGTCGTCGCCGACCAGCATCAGCATGCCGCCGCTGGGGTGGGCCCCGTACATGTTGGCGTGGCGCATCGCGTCCAGCGCCCGGTCGACGCCGGGACCCTTGCCGTACCAGACGCCGGTGACGCCGTCGTAGCGCTCGGTGTCGAGGGTGACCGCGGACTGCGAGCCCCACACGGCGGTGGCGGCGAGCTCCTCGTTGAGGCCGGGAACGACGGTGATGTCGGCGTCGGCCATCTCCTTCGGCAGCCCCAGCAGGAGCTGGTCGAGACCGCCGAGCGGGCTGCCCGGGTAACCGGAGATGAAGGTGCCGGTCCGCAGGCCGCGGCGCTGGTCCAGTGCTCGCTGCTCGACGAGCATCCGCGCGATCGCCTGGATCCCGGTCAGCAGTACGGGGCCGGCCCCGACGCGGTAGCGGTCTGCCAGGTCGTAGGCCTCGAACGATGTCCCAGGCTCGAACACTGCGGTCATAGGGTGACTCCTCAATCTGCCGGGCGGCACTGGTGGTCCGTCTGGAGTGTTTGCCGGGACCGCCGGGGTGAGGCTGTCCCGAGGAACCACCCGCAGGGTGTGCGGGTGGCCTGGGTCACATCATCATGGATGGTGCCTACGTGATGCCAATCACCAGCGGCACCGTCACCAGGCGACGCTGAGGTACTGCGTCTCGAGATACTCCTCCAAACCGGCCCGAGCCCCCTCGCGCCCGATGCCGCTCTGCTTCACGCCACCGAACGGCGCCGACGGGTCGGAGACGAGGCCGCGGTTGACCCCGACCATCCCGGCGTCGATCCGCTCCGCCACGTGCAGCGCCTCGCCCAGCTCACCGTAGACGTACGCCGCCAGGCCGAACTCGGTGTCGTTGACGGCCGCCAGCAGCTCCTCGGTGTCGTTCCAGACCACGATCGGGGCCACCGGTCCGAAGATCTCCTCGCGCAGCAGCGGGGAGTCGGCAGGTACGCCGGTGAGGACCGTCGGCGCGTAGAAGTAGCCCTCCGAGGCGGGCACCTCGGCGCGGTGGGCGATCACGGCCCCTGCCGCCACGGCGGCGTCGACCAGGCCGGTGACGGTGGCGTACGCCTTCGCGGAGATGAGCGGGCCGATGTCGCTGCCCTGATCGGCGGGACCGACCTTCAGCGCCTCGACGGCGGCACCGAGACGCTTGGTGAACTCCGAAGCGACGTCGGCGTGGACGTAGAGCCGGTTGGCGGCGGTGCAGGCCTGTCCCCCGTTGCGGAACTTGGCGACCATGGCGCCCTCGACCGCGGCCTCGACATCCGCGGAGGACGTCACCACGAACGGCGCGTTGCCGCCGAGCTCCATCGAGGTGTTCACGACGCGGTCGGCGGCCTGGCGGAGCAGGACGCGGCCGACGCCGGTCGAGCCGGTGAAGGAGATCTTGCGGACCCGCGGGTCGGCGAGCCAGGTGCTGACGATGCCGGCGGCGTCCTGGCCGGGGACGACGTTGACGACGCCGTCGGGCACGCCCGCCTCGGCCATCAGCCGGGCGACCGCGAGCGCCGTCAGCGGCGTCTCGGAAGCCGGCTTGAGCACGACCGTGCAGCCTGCCGCGAGGGCGGGGGCGATCTTGCGGGTGGCCATCGCGGCCGGGAAGTTCCACGGCGTCACGAGCGCGGCCACGCCGACCGGCTTGTGGGTGACGATGGTGCGGGTGCCGCCGGCCGGCGAGGGACCGAAGTCGCCGTGCGGGCGGACGGCCTCCTCGGCGTACCAGCGGAAGAACTCGGCGGCGTAGCCGACCTCGCCGCGGGCGTCGGTGAGGGACTTGCCGTTCTCGAGCGCGATCAGGGCGGCCAGCTCGTCGGCGTCGCGCAGCATCAGGTCGCGTACGCGGCCGAGGAGGTCGCTGCGGGTGCGGGGCGGCAGCGCCGACCACGCGGGGAGCGCCGCGGCGGCCGCGTCGACGGCGGCCGTCGCGTCCTCGGTGGTGCCGTCGGCGACGTCGGCGACGTGCTCGCGGGTCGCGGGGTTCTCGACCGCGAAGACGCCGGCCGCGCCCGGACGCCACCGGCCGCCGACCAGCACGCCGCTGCCGGGCTCGAGGGCGTCGAGGTAGCCGGTCTTCACAGGCTCGGTGCTCGTGGTCACTTGGTCTCCTCCAGTGCGGTCGTGAGTACGTCCAGGGCGTCGTCGAGCAGCTCGTCGGAGATGCTCAGCGGCGGCAGGAAGCGGATGACGTTGCCCCAGGTGCCGCAGGTCAGGGTGATGACGCCCTGGCTGTGGGCGTAGGCGGCGACCGCCTTGGCGACCGCGCCGTCGGGGTCGCCGGTGGCCGGGTCGACGAACTCGGCGGCGATCATCGCTCCCCGGCCACGTACGTCACCGATGCGCGGGTCGTTCTTCTGCAGGTCGCGGAGTCTGCCCAGCAGGCGCGTCTCGATCTGGCGGGCCCGGGTGAGCAGGTCCTCGGCCTCGATGGTCTCGATCACGGCGAGCGCGGCGGCGCAGGCCAGCGGGTTGCCGCCGTAGGTGCCGCCCAGGCCGCCGGGGTGGACGGCGTCCATGACATCGGCGCGACCGGTCACCGCGGAGAGCGGCAGGCCGCCGGCGATGCCCTTGGCACTGACCACGAGGTCGGGGACGACGCCGTCGTGCTCGACGGCGAACCAGGTGCCGGTGCGGCCGAAGCCGGACTGCACCTCGTCGGCCACGAAGATCACGTCGTTGGCGCGGCACCACTCCGCCAGCGCGGCGAGGAAGCCGGGGGCCGGGACGATGAAGCCGCCCTCGCCCTGGACCGGCTCGATCACGACGGCCGCGAGGTTCTCGGCCCCGACCTGCGTCTCGATCAGGGAGGTCGCCCGGGCCGCGGCGAGCTTGCCGTCGATCTCGTCGGCGTCGCGGAACGGGTAGGACATCGGGGCCCGGTAGACCTCGCCGGCGAACGGCCCGAAGCCGTGCTTGTAGGGCATGTTCTTCGCGGTCATGGCCATGGTGAGGTTGGTGCGCCCGTGGTAGGCGTGGTCGAAGACCACGACGGCGTCCTTGCCGGTGAACGAGCGGGCGATCTTGACCGCGTTCTCGATGGCCTCGGAGCCGGAGTTGAACAGCGCGGTGCGCTTGTCGTGGTCGCCGGGGGTGAGCCGGGCGAGCTGCTCGGCGACGGCCACGTAGCCCTCGTAGGGCGTGACCATGAAGCAGGTGTGGGTGAAGGCGGCGACCTGCTCCGAGACCGCGTCGACGACCCGGGCGGCGCTGGAGCCGACGGTGGTCACCGCGATGCCGGAGCCGAGGTCGATGAAGCGATTGCCGTCGACGTCCTCGACGATCCCGCCTGCCGCGCGGGCGGCGAAGACGGGCATGGTGGTGGCCACGCCCTGGCTCACGGCCGCGACCTTGCGGGCCATGAGCTCCTGGGAGCGCGGGCCGGGCAGGGGCGTACGCAGGAGGCGGGACTGTTCGAGGGTGGAGAGCTCGGTCATGGGTTCAGCATGAGCCTCCGCGACACATGTCGTCCAAGACCTTTTGACTACTAGAATCATGTCTCGTGAGCATGGATCTGCGCCTGCTGCGCTACTTCGTCGCCACTGCCGACGCGGGCTCCGCGACCCGCGCCGCCGAGGTGCTGCACGTGACCCAGCCGGTCCTGTCCCGACAGCTGCGCCAGCTCGAGGCCGGCCTGGGCGTGCCGCTGTTCGCCCGGGAGGGGCGACGGCTGCGGCTCACCCGCACGGCCGAGGACCTCCTCCCCCGCGCCCGCGACCTGCTCGCGCACGCGGACGACCTCGAACGAGCCGTCGGCGTGCTCGCCTCCGGGCGGCTCGACGAGCTGCATCTCGCGGTCCCGTCCACGACGCTCACCGACGTGCTCGCGCCGTTCCTGGCGACCCTGGGACCCGACGACCCGGTCGCGATGGTCCGTGAGATCGACCCGCGCGGCGCGGCTGCCGCCGTCCGGGCCGGCGCAGACCTGGCGATCGTCACCCGGCCGCCGGGCCGGTCCCTGGCCTCCCACGCCCTCGCCGTGCTGCCGGTGTGGGCCTACGTCCGGCCCGACGACCCGTGGGCGGCGCGAGGCGCCGTGGACGTACGCGATCTGGTGACCCGACCGCTCGTGCTGCTCACCGAGGACCTGCGGCCCCGGCCCTTGCTGGACGCAGCGACCGAGGACGCCGCCGTGGGCTACGGCGACGTCCTCGAGGTGTCCAACGCCCAGGTCGCGCAGGCGCTCGCTGCGTCGGGCCGCGGGGTCGCGGTCGTCTCCGACGACCCGCGCTTCGGGCTCGTGCCGCTGCACATCGAGGCGCCGGCCGGGCGTGTCCGGATCAGGCTGTACGCGGCCTGGGACCCCCAGCACCATGCCGCCGAGGCCATCGCCGCCCTGGCCGAGCGCCTCTCGGCCTTCTGCGTCGAGCGCTACGGCGCCGAGGTCGCCGTCCGCTGAGCGGCCGCCGACGTCAGCACGGTCAGGATCCGCTCGGTGACCTCGTGGACCTGGCCGAGGCCGTCCACCCGTGCGAGCAGGTCGCGCTCGGCGTAGTGGTCGGCGAGCGGACCGGTCTCGGCGGCGTACACCTCGAGCCGCCGGCGGACCACCGACTCGGTGTCGTCGGCGCGACCCTGCTCCTGGGACCGGGCGAGCAGGCGGCCGACCAGCTCGTCGGTGTCGGCCTCGAGCAGCACCACCGCGTCGAGTCCGACGCCGACGCGGTCCAGGATCGCGTCGAGCTCGGCCACCTGCTGCGGCGTGCGCGGGTAGCCGTCGAGGAGGAAACCGTCGGCGCAGTCACCGCCGGCGAGCCGGTCGGCGACCATGGCGTTGGTGATCTCGTCCGGCACGTACTCGCCCGCGTCCATGTAGGCCTGTGCCGCCACCCCCAACGCGGTCTGCTCGGCGACGTTGGCCCGGAAGATGTCGCCGGTCGAGATCGCCGGTACGGCGAAGCGTTCGGCGATGACGGCAGCCTGGGTGCCCTTGCCGGCACCGGGCGGTCCCATGAGGAGGAGGCGCATACGGGGGTGGACCTTTCTCGAGGTTGGCGCGCTCATCCCCACGATGAGCGCGCCCGGTGTGACGCTAGGCCCGGCCCCGCTGCGATCACGTTGCAACCGTGAGGATGCGTCCCGCGATCTCGTCCCCGACACGTACGGCCCCGTCGACGTGCTGGAAGCCGTGACCGGCGACGTCGCTGCTGCCGAACTCGATCGGCCCGAGCGGCTCGCGCAGCACGGCGCCCCAGCGCGTCAGCCCGCCGAGGTCGAAGCTCGTCCCGTACGCACCGCCGGTCAGCTCCTGGTGCTGCCAGTCACTCTCGACGTAGGTGAGCGGCTGCAGCGCGGCGTCCCCGAAGTAGGACGCCAGCGACTCCAGCACGCGGCGACGCCGCTCCTCCTCGGAGAGCCGGCCGACGGCGTCGGCGCGCTCGTCGGAGACGAAGCCGACCAGGGTGCCCCTCGGCTCGCCCTCGGGGGTGTTGTCGTAGACCTCATGGACCAGCTGCCACGGCGCGAAGCCGGTGCCGCTGAGGCCGTCGGCACGCCAGAAGGGCGTGGCGTACTGCGCCTGGACCTTGATCACCAGACCGAAGGACTGGTGCTCGCGGGCGATCCGGTGCTCGGCGGGGAGCTCCGGGCTGAACCGGATCCGCTTGACCAGGGTCGGCGGGACCGCGAGGACCAGCCGGCGCGCGGCGTGGATCTCGGTGCCGACGTGGACGACGGCACCGTCCTCGTCCCACTCGATGTGCGTGACGTCCTGGCCGAGCCGGACCCGGTCTCCCAGCCGCTCCGCGAGGGCGAGCGGGACCCGCTGCAGGCCACCGACGACCCGGCGGTCCAGGATCACGTCGGCGTCGACCAGGTTGCTGAAGGACCCCGCGCTGGCGGCCATCTGCACCGCCTGGAGCGCGGAGAACGAGTGCGCGGGCTTCGTCAGCATCGCCGGCCCGATGTAGAGGGCGATGTTGTCGATGGCGACCGGGTCGTCGCACTGCTGCTCGAGCCAGGCACGGAAGGAGACGCTGTCGAGGTGGTCGGCGTCGTCGAGCTCCCACGGCCGGGCCGGGTCCATCGCGCCGGCCAGCGCGTCGAGCGTCTTGGTCAGCTGCGCGATCGCGGCCGAGGTGGACTCCCCGACCGGGAGCTCGTCACCGAAGCGGTGTGCGACACCAGTGCTGTCGACGTAGAGGGACTCCCCCTCGCGGAAGCGCGGGTAGGTCGGCAGCTCGAGCTCGTCGAGGATCCCGAGCAGGGCGTCCTGGTCCGGCGAGACCCACTGGCCGCCGATCTCGAAGTCGGCCTCGGCTCCGGGGGCGCCGTGCGCCTCGGTGCGCAGGCGGCCGCCGACGCGGTCGCGCGCCTCCAGGACGAGCACGTCCTGGCCCGCCTGGGCCAGTCGCCAGGCCGCGGTCAGGCCGGTCACGCCGGCGCCGACCACGATCACGTCGTGGGTGGTCATGTCAGTTCTCCTGGTTGTCGGTGTCGGTGGGGCGCCGGTCGGGGCGCTGGGCGAGCAGCGGGAGGCTCGGGTCCCAGCGGGTCCCGTCGGCCTGGTCGCGCTTGCGCCGGGCGATGCCCGAGAGCGCCTCGAGGACGACTCGGTTGGCGAGGAACGAGGTGATGTCGGCGTGGTCGTAGGGCGGCGAGACCTCGACCACGTCGATGCCGACCACGGGCAGCTCGTAGGCGATCCGGCGGACCGAGTCGAGCAGCTGGCGGGCGGTCAGTCCGCCCGGCTCGGGGGTGCCGGTGCCGGGGGCGTGCCCGGGGTCGCAGACGTCGATGTCGACCGAGAGGAAGACGCCGTCGCACTCGTCGGTGGCGATGGTGAAGGCCTCGGTCAGGCACTCCTCCAGGCCACGGTGCACGATCTCGGTCATCTCGTAGGAGCGCATGCCCTGCTCGGCCATCCAGTCCAGCGTCTCGGGCTCGGGCCAGTAGCCACGCAGCCCCATCTGCAGGAACCGGTCGCCGCGCAGCGCCCCGGACTCGATGAGCCGGCGCATCGGCTGGCCGTGGCCGATCAGCGAGCCGAACTCGATGTCCCCGGTGTCGGCGTGTGCGTCGAAGTGGATCATCGAGACGCGTCCCTGGCCGATGTGCTGGGCGACGCCGGCGGCGTCGGGCCAGGCGATCGTGTGGTCGCCGCCCAGCACCAGCGGGATGGCGCCGTTGCTCGTCACGGCGTGGACGGCCTCCTGCAGGTCGCGCACCGAGCGTTCGGCGTCGCCGGAGAACATCTCCACGTCACCCGCGTCCAGCACGCGGATGTCCTGCAGCGCGTCGACCCGCATCGCCAGCGACGGCCGTGAGCCGTCGTGAGCCAGGTAGCACGTCTGCCGGATGAACTGCGGGCCGAACCGGGTGCCCGACCGGTGCGACGTACCTCCGTCGAAGGGGGCACCGAGGATGACCACGTCGGCACCCTCGTACGTCGCGGGGTCGGCCCAGTCACACCGGTCGACACCCAGGAAGGTGATGTCGGGGCCGAACTGGGTTCCGTAGCGAGCCATGGCGTTCTTCTCTCTCGTTCGATTCGTCGGGTCGAGCCGGGTTCGGGTGATGTGCTCAGTCCTCGGTCGGGTCGACGACCAGGAACCGCTCGCCCGGCCGGCGGGCGAGGTAGACGTAGTAGTAGGCGAGGGCGGCGACCACGATGGCCACCGTGATCAGGATGTCGGTCCGCGCGGAGCCGGCCAGCGCGTAGCCGATCGCGCCGATCACGACCAGCGGCGGCAGCGGCCACAGCGGCATCCGCCAGCCTTCGGCGGCCGGGCCCTGCCGGCGGGCACGGAGTGCGGCGATCGCGACGACGACGTACATCGTGGAGATGACCACCGAGGTCACCCCGAGGAGCGCCTCGATCTCGACGGCGCCGGCGAGGATCGCTCCGGGGATGCCGATGACGAGGGTGGCCAGCCACGGGGTGGCGTAGCGGGGGTGCAGCTTGGTGAGCACCGCGTTGACCGGCGAAGGCCAGGAGCGGTCGCGCGCGGAAGCGTAGACGACCCGGGCGTTCTGCAGCACCATCACGATGACGGCGTTGAGGATCGCGATCGCGATGGCGACGTTGACCGCGACGGCGACGCGCTCACCGCCCCAGGCGGCGACCCACTGGGAGAAGTTGCCGGAGGCGAGGTCGCTCAGGTCGTCGACCGCCAGGACCGTGGTCACGGTCGGGACGAGGATGACCAGGCCGCCCAGGCCGAGGGTCCAGAAGACCACGCGGGCGACGTTGCGACGCGGGTCGACGATCTCCTCGGAGAGGTAGACGGTGGTGCCGAAGCCGCTGACCAGGAACGTGCTGACGGCGAGGCCGGAGACGAGGATCGCCAGGGTGAAGGGCTCCAGGCCGTTCTCGCCGATGACGTGCGGGGTCACCAGCTCGCCGGGTCCGCGCTGGACGTGGCCGAGGCCGAGCACGGTGACGACGACGGCGGCGACGATCTCGAGTGCGAGGAAGGTGCCGGTGACGACCGCGTTGGCCTTGATGTTGAGGATCGCGGTGGCGGTCGAGAGGAGCATCACGATCGCGCCGGTCGCCGCTCGCGGCAGCTCCACCAGGTCGGCCAGGTAGTCGGCGGTGCCGAGGGCGAAGATCGGCGGGATGAGCCAGAGCAGTACGCCCGCCAGGGAGAACGTCAGCCAGCCCATCGACTTGCCGAGCGTCTGGGTGACCATCGCGTACTCACCGCCGGAGCTGGCCGTACGGGTACCGAGCTCGGCGTAGCAAGCGGCGATGGCGACCGAGACCGCGAAGCCGGCCACGACGGCCAGCACCGCGCCGCTCCCCTGGGTCGCGAACAGCTCCGGGACGATGATGAAGAGGCTCGAGGCGGGCGTGATGCACGAGAGCACCAGCAGAACCGCCGCACCGGGTCCGAGCACCCGTGCGAGCCGGCGCCGCTCGTGCGTCGGCGCCACCTCTTCCGGGCTCACCTTCATGGATTCGATCATCGCGGTTCTCCTTGGGGATGAGGGTACAGCGAGTTTTGAACGCCGTACAAAACTTTGAACGGCATTCAAAGTGACCCACATCACCGCTAGAGTCAAGGGGTGGGACCGAAGATTTCACCCCGCGAGCACAAGGAGACACTGTCGAGGTGACGCGCACACGCTCCAACAGACGCCTGGAACGACCGCGCGAGCAGGTGCTCGCGACCACCCTCGAGATGGTGGCCGAGGAGGGGCTCGCCAAGGTGACGATGGCCTCGCTCGCAGCCCGGCTCGGCACCAGCGGCGGGCATCTCCTGTACTACTTCGGCACCCGCAACGGCCTGCTCCTGGAGACCCTGCGCTGGAGCGAGAACGAGTACGCCGCCCAGCGGGCCCCGATCCTGGAGAAGGTCGAGAAGGACCGCTCAGGAGGGATCGAGGCGCTGCTGTCCTTCGTCGACGTCTACCTCGCCCTCGACGAGCGCGACCCGCGTTGGCTCCTCTGGCTCGAGCTGTGGGCACGGGCGCCGTACGACGCCGAGCTCGCCGCGGCGCAGCGCGCGATGGACGACGAGTGGCACGCCGACCTGGTCCGGCTCTTCGCCGCCGCGCTCCCGCAGGTGCCCGACCGCGAGGCCGTCTCCGAGCGGCTGCGGGCGATGTGGGACGGCTTCAGCATCGGCATCGTCACCGGCGGCGGCACCACGCTGCGCGAGCGCGCCCTCGAGCACACCCGCGCCGCCGTCGCGGGACACGTGGGGTGAGGGACGTGCCGATCGCCTCCTGGTTCCCCGAGGCGCAGCTGGGGATCTTCGTCCACTGGGGCATCTACAGCGTCGACGGCGTCGCCGAGTCCTGGTCGTTCTACGACGGCCGGGTCCCCTACGCCGACTACATGGCCCAGATCGACCGCTTCACCGCCGCCGAGTTCGACGCCGACGCCTGGGCGGAGCTCTTCGAGCGGGCCGGGGCGACCTACGCCGTGCTCACCGCCAAGCACCACGACGGCGTCGCCCTCTACGACACCGCCGCCAACGACCTCTCCGTGGTCCGTCGCGCTCCCGCCGGGCGCGACCTCGTCGCCGAGTTCGTCGAGGCCGTACGCCGCCGGGGGCTCAAGGTCGGCATCTACTTCTCCCACCTCGACTGGACGCACCCGGACTACGCGACCGTGCGCCCGGCCGTGCAGCACCCCTCGGTCCAAGACAATCCCTACGCGGTCCCGCGCCCGGGCGAGGAGGAGCCCGAGCGCTGGGAGCGCTACCTCGAGTTCCACCGCGCCCAGATCCGCGAGCTGGTGACCCGCTTCGCACCGGACCTGCTCTGGTTCGACGGCGAGTGGGAGCGCGACGAGCGGCAGTGGCGGATGCGTGAGCTGCGGGCGGAGCTGCGCGAGCTCGCGCCGGAGATGGTCGTCAACGGCCGGATGCTGGGCCACGGCGACTACGTGACACCGGAACAGGGTGTTCCGGTGGAGCCGCCGGAGGGTCCGTGGGAGCTGTGCCTGACGATCAACGACTCCTGGGGCTGGCAGCCGCAGGACGACAACCACAAGTCACCGCGCCAGATCGTGCGCACCTTCGTGGAGACGATCGGCGGTGGTGGCAACCTGCTCCTCGACGTCGGCCCGCGCGAGGACGGCACGATCACGCCCGAGCAGACCGAGCGTCTCGAGGCGCTCGGCGACTGGGTCGCCCGCCACTCCCCCGCGGTCCGCGGCATCCGCCGCGGTCTCCCGCACGGCCATTTCTACGGTCCGACCGCCGTCTCCGACGACGGCCGGACCCTGTTCCTCTACGTCCTGGACCGGCCCAACGACTACGTCGTGGTCCGTGGCCTGCGCAACCAGGTCCTGAAGGCCTACGTCCTCGGGACCGGCACCGAGCTCGAGCACCAGCGCATCGGCGGGCTCCACGAGGTCCCCGGCTGGGAGTACGTCTTCACCACCGACGACGACCTCGACCCGCTGTGCACCGTGATCGCGCTCGAGCTCAACGGCGAGGTGTCGCTGCACCGGCCGCACGAGGACGGCTGAGGACTACACCTCAGCTGAGCTCCTTCTCGAACTGGGCGAGGATCTGCTGGGCGGCCTGGATGCCGATGCCGCTGAGCAGGTCGTCGTTGATGTCGTGGACCTGACCTGCCTCGACCGCGGGGATGCGCTGCCACAGCGGCCCGCCCAGCACCTTGGCCTTGTCGGTGTCACCCTCGGGGCCGTAGGTGCTGACGTAGACGTGGTCCGCGTCGGCGGTCGTGACCTGCTCGGGTGAGATCTCCAGGTAGGTGTCCTCGCCGACAGCCTGCTCGGGGACGGTCAGGCCCATGTCGTCGAGGATGACGCCGCTGAACGACTTGTCGGAGTAGAGCCGGATCTGGCCGGGGAGGAACCGGACGATCGAGAGGGTCTTGCCGGTGCCGACGGTCTCGCCGAGGGCGGCCGCGTCGCTCTCGAAGTCGGCGAGCATCTTCTTCGCCTCGGCGGTCTTGTTGAGCGCGTCGGCGTAGAGCAGGAAGTTGTCCTTCCAGGTGTCGCCGAGGTCGGGGGCGAGCACGGTCGGGGCGATCGCGTTCAGCTGCTCGTAGATCGCCTCGTGACGTACGGTGCTGGACAGGATGAGGTCGGGGTCGAGCCCCGCGATCTTCTCCAGGTTGGGCTCGGAGATGGTGCCCACCTCCTCGATCCCCTCGGTCTGGTCGCCGAGGTAGCTGAGGAAGTCGGTGGCCACGTCGACGCGTACGGCACCGACCGGCTTCACACCGAGTGCGAGGGCGTCGTCGAGCTCGCCGGTGTCCAGGACCACGACCCGCTTCGGAGCGACGGGGACGTCGGCCACACCCTTGGCGTGCTCGACCTCGCGGGTCTCGGCGGTGGCCTCCGAGTCCGAGGAGCTGCCGCCACAGGCGGTGAGGACGAGGGCGGCGGCGAGCATGGCGGCGACGCCGGACAGGTGCTTGCGCACGATGTTTCCTTTCATGGTGGAGTTCCCCCGGACGCCGGGGGCCGTTCAGCGCTGGAGCTTCAGTGCTGGACGGTGGGCGCCGAGCGGCGTACGCCGATCGGCACGATCATCGGGCGACCCGAGACCGGGTCGGCGAGCACCTGGCTGTCGAGCCCGAAGACGTCACGGAGCAGCTCGGCGGTGATGAGCTCCTCCGGCGGACCGGAGGTGACGATGCGCCCCTCGCGCATGACGATCAGGTGGTCGCTGTAGCGGACCGCGAGGTTGAGGTCGTGGAGGACCATCACGACGGTGCGGTCCAGGTCGGCGTGGAGCTTGTCGACGAGATCGAGCACCTCGACCTGGTGGGCCAGATCGAGGTACGTCGTGGGCTCGTCGAGCAGCAGGATGTCGGTCTCCTGCGCCAGCGCCATCGAGATCCACGCCCGCTGGCGCTGACCACCGGAGAGCTCGTCCACGGGGCGCGCCGCGAGCTCGTGCATCCCGGTCAGCCGCAGCGCCGCCTCCACCTCGGTCTCGTCGTCGCTGGACCACTGCCGCAGCCACGACTGGTGCGGGTGACGGCCCTTGGCCACGAGGTCGGCGACGGTCAGGCCCTCGGGGGCGGTCGGCGACTGCGGCAGCATGCCGAGCACCTTCGCCACCTCACGCGTACGCATCGAGGTGATCGCCTTGCCGTCGAGCAGCACCTGCCCGGACCTGGGCCTGAGCAGCCGCGCGACCGCGCGCAGGAAGGTCGACTTGCCGCAGCCGTTGGGGCCGATGATCGTGGTGACCTTGCCCGAGGGGATCTCGGTGGTGAGACCGTCGGCGACGACCCGGTCGCCATAGGCGAGCACCAGGTCCTCGGCCGTGATCTGGTGATCGCTCATCGCGACAGCCTCCGGTTGGTGCGGATGATCAGATACATCAGGAAGGGGCCTCCGATGGCGGTGGTGACGATCCCGACCGGGAGCTCGACGGGCAGCAGCACGCGCGCGACGTAGTCACTGCCGACGACGAGAGCGGCGCCGGTGAGCGCCGAGGCGAGCAGCGGCGGCCCGGCGGTGCGGGCGACGCGGAGCGCGACCTGGGGCGCGACGAAGGCGATGAACCCGATCGGGCCCGCCGCGGTGACGCACATGGCGGCCAGCAGGACCGAGGCGATCAGCAGCACGGACTGGCTCAGCTGCACCCGCACCCCGAGCGCACGAGCGGTGTCGTCGCCCAGCTTGAGCGCGGAGAGCTGGAAGGTCGAGGCCAGGGCGACCGCGCCGATGGCGCCGAGAGCGATCGCGGCGGGAAGCGCATCGCTCCAGCCCCGGCCGTTGAGCGACCCGTTGAGCCAGACCGTCGCCTCCTGGGCGTCCCAGATCTCGCCGACGACGAGCATCCAGTTGGTCAGCGCCAGGAGGATGCCGTTGACCGCCACCCCGATCAGCACGAGCCGGAAGCCCTCGATCCCCCGCCGCCAGGCGAGCAGGTAGATCACCATCCCGGTGAGCAGGCCGCCCGCCATCGCCGCCGCCGGCACCCCGATGGTGCCGCCCAGGAAGGCGGTGCCACCGAGGACGATCACGGCGACCGCGCCGGCGCTGGCGCCCGCGGTGATACCGAGCAGGTCGGGACTGGCGAGCGGGTTGCGGGTGATCGACTGCCAGATCGCCCCGGACATGCCGAAGCCGGCACCGACCAGGAGGCCGACCACGGAGCGTGGCAGGCGCAGGTCCCAGACGATGAAGTGCTCGGCGTCGGTCCCACCGCCGAGGATCACCGCGGCCGCGTCGGGCAGGCTGATCGGGTAGTCCCCCTGGCCGACGTTGAGGCACACCAGCAGGAAGACCAGCGCCAGCAGGCCCAGGTCGACCGCGACCAGGCGCGGCCGCCAGACCAGCGTCAGCGGGCCACGCCCGAAGCGCGGGCGCCCGGGCACGAGTGTCGTCGTCACAGGGTCACCAGCTTCCGGCGGCGTACGAGAGCGATGAAGAAGGGCGAGCCCACCAGCGCCAGCACGATGCCGACCTGCAGCTCGCCGGGTCGCGCGGCGACGCGGCCGAGGATGTCGCAGGTGATGAGCATGATGGCGCCGACCAGCGCCGAGCACGGCAGCAGCCACCGGTAGTCCGGGCCGGTGAAGGCGCGGGCGATGTGGGGTACGGCGAGGCCGATGAAGGCGATCGGGCCGCAGGCCGCGGTGGCCGCGCCGGCGAGCAGGGTGATCGCGGCGACACCGACGATCCGGTTGAGTGCGACGCTCGTGCCGAGGGAGCGGGCGACCTCCTCGCCGAGGCTGAGGACGTTCAGGCCGGGCGCGTTGACCAGGGCGAGCACGAAGCCGAGGGCGAAGAAGGGCAGCAGCGGCAGCAGGATCTCGAGTCCCCGGCCGGCGACGGAACCGACGATCCAGAAGCGGTACGCGTCGAGCGTCGTCTGGTCGAGCAGCACCACGGCCGAGGTGACGGCCGAGAGGAAGGCGGCCACCGCCGCACCGCCGAGGACGAGCGAGACCGGTGAGGGGCTGCCGCCACCGGCCGCGGAGAGCCCGAAGACCACGAGGCTGGTGATCAGCGCACCGGCGAGCGCGAACCAGATGTAGCCGACCGCGCTCGTCACGCCGAGGAACGTGATCGCCAGGACGACGGCACAGGCGGCACCGGCGCTGACGCCGAGGATGCCCGGGTCGGCGAGCGGGTTGCGGGTGTGCCCCTGGATGAGCCCGCCGGCGAGCCCGAGCGCGATGCCGGTGACGAGGCCGAGGAGGGTTCGAGGCGTACGCAGGTCGCGGACGATCAGGTCGGCCTCGGTCGGGATCGTGTCGTAGGGCGGGATCAGGCCGTGCCAGATCTCGCCGAAGCTCAGCGGCCGCGAACCGACGGCCACGCTCGCCAGGAGCAGGACGACGAGGAGGACCAGCAGCGCGAGCAGGCCGGTGACCCGGCGCAGCCGCAGCTTCGCCGGAGGGAGATCGACCTCGATGGCAGCGAAGCCCTCGTCCATGGCGGTCACCCGGCGCACGACCTGTCGCGGCGCGAACAGCAGGCTGCGGCGTACGCCGAGGGGCCGGCCGTCGTGGCCTCGGGCGATCAGCCCGAGCCAGGCCATGCCCGTCGAGGCTCCGCGTCGACCTTGGGCGAGGCCGCGGTTCCAGACGAGGACGGCCGCGGCGACGGCGAGTGCGAAGCCGCCGAAGACCACGCGGTCCACCGTGCCGCCGCCGTTGGCGTCGCGCAGCGAGTGGACGACCAGCGCGCCGACGGCCAGCGGCAGCGCCACCAGAGCCAGGTCGACGATCGCCGCTGCCGCACGGAGCCCGAGCGGCGCCGGCCCGCGCGGGACCTGCACCCTGGTGTGATCCGCGCGCGCCGAGACGGCCTCGCCCGAGGCGAGGTCACTGAGACGCACGACGTGCCCGTCAGCCCTGCTCGAGGACCTGGGCGGCCTCGAGCTGGTCGGCGTAGCCGCTGAGGACCTCGGCGTAGGCCTGGTAGCTGTAGGGCGCGGCGGGGTACCAGAGATCCTGCTGGCCGGCGGCGACGGCGGGCAGGCGCTTGAAGATGTCCTTCGTCTTCAGCTCGTCGAGGCCGCCGGTGTCGCGAGCATCGACCAGGAGCACGTCGGCGTGGTACTTGCTGATGTTCTCCAGGCTGACCGGCTCGAAGATGCCCTGCTCGTCAGGGGTCACCTCGGGGAACTTCACACCGAGCTCGGCGAGGTAGGCGAGGTCGGGGTGCTCGGGCGCGTTGGCGAAGTAGATCTCCTCGCCGTAGCTCGACACCGCGAGGACGGTGAGGTCGGGGTTCTTCTTCACCGCCGCCTCGATCCGGGCGACGGCGTCCTCGAACTCCGCCTTGGCCTCGTCGATCTCCGGATCGGCGCCGAGATCCTCGGCCAGCTCGTGGAACGCCTCGATCTGCTCGGTCACCGAGAGCCCGGTGAGCTGCATGGCGAGCGTCGGAGCGAGCTTGTCGACCTGCTTCTCGACCTCGCCGGCGTACCAGAGGGTCTTGCCGTCGAAGGTCATGTCGATCAGCAGGTCGGGGTTCATCGCGGCGTACTCCTCCACGTTGAACTCGCCGAAGGCCTTGCCCAGGACCTTCGTCTCGGAGACGTCGAGGTCGCCGGTCAGGTAGTTCGGCGGCTCGGGCAGGTCGCCGTAGACGCCGGCGACCCGGTAGCCGTTGTCCCACAGCGCCGCGGCGGCGCTCGCCTGGGCGACCACGGTCTTCGGGGTGCCCTCGACCTCGATCGTCTTGCCGCGGGCGTCCTCGTGCACGAAGCCGGATCCGGTGTCCTCCCCCTCGGAGGCGTCGGTGGAGGCACCGCACGCGGCGAGAGCAAGGGTGGCGGCGGCTGCGGCGGCCGCGAGTGGGGCCATGCGGAGGCGACGGTTCACGGCAGTTCCTTCAGTTTGGCTCAGGTCGTCGGTCGGCGCCGAGCCGCCAACCAAGGTTAGGGTAACCTAAACCGATTTCACCGTCGGACACCATCCCGGGAACCGAGCCTCACCCCGCCTCGGGGTCGAGCGGCGGCCTCTTCGCGCCGGTCGGATCGAGTCGCTCGAGCATGTTCCCGGCGATCTCGGAGAGCTGGTCGACCTGCTCGGGACTCAGCGCGTCGAAGACGTACTCCCGCACCGCGTCGACGTGACCGGGAGCCGAGGCGACCATCTTCTGGTGGCCGACCTCGGTGAGACGTACGTTGGTCGCCCGACGGTCGCCCGGACAGGTGAGTCGCTCGATGAGGCCACGGTCGGCCAGGCGCTTGACGACGTTGGAGAGCCGCGGCAGCGTCGCGTTGGTGTAGCCCGCCAGCTCGGTCATCCGCAGGGTCTGCTCGGGCGCCTCGGAGAGCATGGCCAGCACCCCGTAGTCGAAGTGGGTCATCCCGGCGTCGCGACGCAGCTGGGAGTCGAGAGCGCCCGGGAGCAGCTCGAGCACGGCGATCAGGCGCACCCATGCCGCCCGCTCCGCCGGCGACAGCCAGTTGCCCTCCACGCCCACGGAGTTTGCCGTAGAAAGTTGCACGGAACAAACACCGGTCGCCTAGAGTTAGTTCAAGCAACAACTATTGGCCTGAGCCGCAGGAGACCGCCATGACCACCGCACCCGAGAGCACGACCGCCGCCGCGGACGCCCGCCTCCCCGAGACGCATCCGTTCGCCCAGCACCTGCGCGCGGTCGAGGCTCGCGAGGCGGCCGACCCGCATCGTGTCTGGACGCCGGCGGACGGGCCGCTGCCGAGCCTCTATCTGTCCCACGGCGGCGGCCCGCTGCCGCTGCAGAGTCCCGAGTGGCTCGACCCGCTGCACGCCTGGGCCCGCTCGCTGCCGCGACCGAAGGCGATCCTGGTGATCTCCGCGCACTGGGAGTCGGCGCCGCTCTCGATCAGCGCGACCCGCCCCGACGAGCTGGTCTACGACTTCGGCGGCTTCGACCCGATCTACCACTCGGTGCGCTACGACACCCCGGACGCGAGCGAGCTCGCTCGCACCACCGCGGCGCTGATGCCCGACACCGAGACCGCCCATCAGCACACCCGTCGCGGCCTGGACCACGGCGCCTGGGTGCCGCTGAAGATCATGTACCCGGCCGCCGACATCCCGGTCGTGCAGCTCTCGCTGCCCACCGAGGACCCGGACAGGCTGCTCGCCCTCGGCGAGCGCCTGCGGCCGCTGCGCGAGGAGGGCGTGCTCGTGGTCGGCTCGGGCCACATGACCCACGGGCTCCCGTTCATCACCCGCGAGATGATGACCGAGAACAAGCCCGCCGGCTGGTCCTCCGACTTCGACTCCTGGGCCGCCGAGGCCCTGGACCGCGGCGACGTCGCCGAGCTGGCCCGGTTCCGCACCGCCGCCCCCGGGATGCCGTACGCCCACCCGACCGTCGAGCACTTCACCCCACTCTTCGTCACCCTGGGCGCGGCCACGGACCCGACGGCCCCGGTCACCACGACCCTGGACGGCTACGGCCTCGGGCTCTCGCGGCGCTCGTTCCAGGCGGCCTGAGCCTCGTCGCGCAGCTGCACCGACAGCACCGGGGCCAGCGGCATCCGGGCGAGCAGCAGGGCCTGGTAGGCGTGGTAGACGTCGGGCTTGCCGTGCCAGATCACGTGCGAGGGACGGTTGTGCTCGTCCAGCTCGTGGTGCCAGCTGCCGAGCTCGCGGTCGACGAGGTGGGTCTCGATGTAGGTCTCGAACCGCTCACCCCACTGCGCATAGACGGCCTCGCCGGTGCGGGTGTGCAGCGCGCCGGCCGCGGCCAGCGCCTCCGCGGCCACCCAGTGCAGCCGCAGCCGGGTGACCGGGGTGCCGTCCCACGAGGTGGTGTAGACGAAGCCGGTCTCGCCGTCGGCGGACCAGCCGACCTCGACCGCGCGCTCGAAGAGCGCCCGGGCGTCCTCGACCAGCCACGCCGGCGCGTCCGGCACGGTCGCCTCGAGGTGCAGCAGCAGCCGCGACCACTCCAGCAGATGTCCCGGGGTGCAGCCGAAGGGGCGGAACGGGTCGCCGGGACGGTCCGCGTTGTAGTCGAGCAGGGGCGACCAGTTCAGGTCGAAGTGCTCGGGCAGGTCGTAGCCGTGCGCGCGGGCGACGCCGTGGATCAGGTGCTCGGCGATCGCCAGCGCGCGCCGGTGCCAGGCGGTGTCGCCGGTGACGTCGCCCGCGGCCAGGAACGCCTCGACGGTGTGCATGCTCGAGTTGGCCCCACGGTAGGCCTCCCCCGTACGCAGGTCGCGCTCGAGGCTGTCGACCACCCGGCCGGAGTCGTCGAGGAAGTGCTGCTGCATCACGCCCAGCGCCTCGTCGAGCAGCGCGTCCGCGCCCGGCACCCCGGCCGCGACACCGCTGCTCGCGGCCAGGACGACGAAGGCATGGGCGTAGGCCTCCTTGAGGGTGCCGACCGGCTCTCCCTCCCCCGACACCGAGGCGAACCAGCCGCCGAACTCGGCGTCGCACAGCGCGCCGTTCAGCGCGCGGACGCCGTGCTCGGCGAGCTCGACCGCCGTGTCGCCCGGGAGATCCCCTCGCAGGTGAGCGAGCGCGAAGACATGGGTCATCCGGGCGGTGATCCAGGTGTGCACCGGCTCGGCCGGGTCCGGGCGGCCGGACTCGTCCAGCCACCAGAACCCGGCGGGCGAGGCCGCCGACGCCCGGGCGAACCCGGCCAGCCGGCGGCACTCGCCATCCGGATCGATCATCGGTCGATCATCCCTTGACCGAGCCTGCCATCAGGCCACCGACGAAGTAGCGGCCGAGCAGGATGTAGATGATCAGCGTCGGGACGGACGCGATCAGTGCACCCGCCATGCTGGCGGAGTAGTCCTGCAGC
The DNA here is from genome assembly GCF_036090055.1 of Nocardioides sp. NBC_00368. Taxonomy (NCBI): domain Bacteria; kingdom Bacillati; phylum Actinomycetota; class Actinomycetes; order Propionibacteriales; family Nocardioidaceae; genus Nocardioides; species Nocardioides sp. NBC_00368. The sequence goes on along the minus strand of NZ_CP107970.1, from coordinate 258,712 downwards.
TGACCGCTCGCCAGGAAGTTGAGCGCGATCGTGACCGGCCCGTTGCGCGAGGTCGAGAAGAACAGCGCGAACAGGTAGTCGTTCCAGGCGGAGGTGAACTGCCACATCAGCACCACCACGAACGCCGGCGCCGAGATCGGCAGGATGATCGAGGCGTACGTCCGGAGCATGCCGGCGCCGTCGACCCGAGCGGCCTCGACGAGCTCGACCGGGACAGCGGCGTAGTAGTTGCGGAAGATCAGCGTGGTGATCGGCAGGCCGTAGACCACGTGCAGCACGATCAGGCTCGGCACGCCGTTCGGGACACCGAGGTTGCCCATCAGCTGGACCAGCGGCACCATCACCGCCTGGTAGGGGATGAACATCCCGAACAGGATCAGCGTGAACACCACGTCGGCGCCCGGGAAGCGCCACTTGGAGAGCACGAACCCGTTCATCGACCCGAGCACCGAGGAGATGATCGAGGCCGGGATGACCATCGCGAAGGTGCGCCCCAGCGCCGGCCCGAGCTGCTCCCAGGCACGCGACCAGCCGGCCGTCTCCCAGGACTCGGGAAGCTTCCAGGCGTTGGCGGGCGTCGCGTCGCCGAGCCCCTTGAAGCTGGTCACGAACAGGACGTACGCCGGGAGCAGGATGACCAGGGCGAAGACGATCAGCAGGACATACTTGACGGTGCGCCAGATTCCGCGCGAGCGCTCGCCCGGGATCCTGCTCGCGACGGCTGCCGGGATGGCATCGGTGGTCATCGGCGACGCTCCTGACGGTAGGTGGAGACGAGGTAGGGAACGATCAGGATGGCCACGATGACGAGGAGGATCGTCCCGATGGCGGCCGACTTGGCGTAGTCGCCACGGGTGAACTCGATCCACATCTGGGTGGCGGGCACCTGGGTCGTGTAGTTCGTCTGGCCCGCGATCGCCATGATCAGGTCGAAGACCTTCAGCGACATGTGGCCGATGATGATGATCGCGGAGAGGGCGACCGGGCTCAGCTGCGGGAAGATGACGTGGCGGTAGAGCTGCCACTCCGAGGCGCCGTCCATCCGGGCCGCCTCGCGCAGCTCCTCGGGGATCCCGCGGAAGCCGGCCAGGAAGAGCGCCATCACGTAGCCGCTCAGCTGCCAGATGGCGGGGACGGCGATCGCCAGGATGCCCCACCGCTCGTTGGTCCACCACGGGTTCTGCAGGAAGTCGAGGTGGAGGGTCCCGAAGAGCCGGTTCAGGCCGGAGGCACGGTCGCCCTCGGCGTTGTTGAGCAGCCAGCGCCACACCACACCGGAGGCGACGAACGAGACCGCCATCGGGAACAGGTAGATGGCCCGGAACAGCGACTCGCCGCGGGCCTTGCGCTCGAGCAGCCACGCCCACAGGAACCCCAGGCACAGGGTGCCGACGAGGAACGTCGCGGTGTAGAGCAGCAGGTTGCGCAGGGAGTAGATGAAGTCGTCGTCGGTGAACAGGTCGCGGTAGTTCTCCAGACCCGCGAAGCCCTGGGACGGACCGATGTTGTGGCGGTCCTGCAGGGAGGTGTGGATGTTGGACCCGATGAGGCCGTAGACGAAGACGCCGATGACGATGACGGTCGGCAGGATCAGGAGTACCGGGGCGACCCACCCGTGGCCGCCGATGCGGCCCCTTGCCCGTCTGGGTCGCCTGACGGCGCTGGGCACCGTGGAGGACATGTGTCCGTCCTTTCACAAAGGGCGGCCGAGGGGCTGCGACCCATGGGGGCAGCCGCAGTCCCTCGGCCCAGATGATGAATCGCTTACTCGGGCTTGTTGTCCTCGGCGGCCTCGACGAGGCCCTCCTGGAGCTCGGCGACGTCGTTGTTGCTGCCGAACTTCGCGACCGCGGCGGTGACGTCGGTCAGCCAGTTGACCGAGGTCGCGGCACCGTGGGCGAGCGAGGAGACGATCTCGTCCTCGCTCCACGACTTGATCGCGGTCTGCTGGTACTCACCGAAGTCGGCGGTGTCGGCCGTGGTGCTGGCCGGGATCGAGCCCTTCGCCTTGTTGAAGGCGACCTGGCCCTCGTCGCTGGCGATGGTCTCGAGCCAGGCCTCGGTGCCGGCGGCGTTCGGGCCGTCGACGGGCATCGTGAACGAGTCCGCGAGGAAGTCGAAGACGCCGTCGGTGCCCGGGACCGGGACCGCGGTGTAGTCGGTGTTGAGCGTCTTCTTCTGCTCCTGGAAGGCCGCCTCAGCCCAGTCACCCATCACGTTGTACGCGGCCTGGCCGTCGATGACCAGCTGGGTCGCGTCCGGCCAGTCGAGACCCTGGCGGTCGGTGTTGGTCAGCGAGAGGAGCGTGCTGTAGTCCTCGAGAGCGGCCTCGACCTCGCTGCCGCCCCAGTCGGTCGTGCCGTCCCAGAGCCCGTTGTACGCCTCGGCGCCCAGATCGGCGAGGAGCACGGTCTCGAGCAGGTGGACCTGGGTCCAGTCGGTCGCGATCGAGAGCGGGATGATGCCCTTGGCCTTGATCTTCTTCAGGTCGGCGATCCAGGCGTCGAGCGAGTCGTAGGTCTTGTTGGCCTCGATGCCGGCCTTCTCCAGGACTGCCGGGTTGGCCCACATCACGTTGGCGCGGTGGATGTTCGAGGGGACGGAGTAGATGCCGCCGTCCTGGGTGAGCCGCTCGAGGAGGCCCTCGGGGAACTGCTCGTTCCAGCCCTTCTCCTCGTAGAGGTCGGTGAGGTCCTCGATCTGGCCGGCGTTGATGTAGTCGGTCAGCTCAGCACCCGCGTGCGCCTGGAAGGTGGCCGGGGGCTCACCGTTCTGCAGGCGGGACTGAAGCACGTTCTTCGCGTCGCTACCGGCGCCACCGGCGACGGCCCCGTTGACGAACTTCAGGTCGGGGTTCTGCTCGTCGAACACCTTGACCAGGGCGTCGAGCCCGGCCTTCTCACTACCCTCGGCCCACCAGGTGAAGACCTCCACCTCATCGGTGCTGCCGCTCTCGCTGTCGCTCCCGCAAGCGGAGACCGCCAGCAGGCTCAGGGCGGCCAGGCCGGCGGCCAGGGCCTTACGCGTTGCGTTCATCTTTGTCCTCCGGTTGCGCGACCGCCACGTCGGTGTGATCTGGGTTACTCGCGGTCGCGTGCCGGGACAACGTACGCCTCTCCATTCTGTCGAGTCAACGCATAACGCAGGACGTTTTCAACCTGAGATCTGTCGCAAATCGACATAATCCCCTACAGTCACGGCATGACCACTCCGGAGTCGCGGTTGCGCGCCACCAATCGATCCCAGGTTCTGGACCTCCTGGGACGGTCGGCGCCGGTCAGCCGCGCCGAGCTCGCCCGGCGCACCGGGCTCTCCCGCAGCACGGTGTCGAGCATCGTCCAGGAGCTGCTCGCCTCCGAGCAGATCGTGGAGACCACCGGCGCGGGCCTGGCCCGTGGTGGCGGCCGCCCGCCCTCGCTCCTCACCGTCAGCGGCGCTCCCGGCACGCTCATCGGGGTCGACATCGGCCATCGTCACGTCCGGGTCGCGGTCGCCGACCTCGCCACGAATCCGCTGGTCGAGCAGGAGATCCGTCTCGACGTGGACAACTCCGCGGTCGAGACCATCGACCGCGCGGCGGCGCTCGTGCGCGACTGCCTGGCCCAGGCGGGTGTCGACCCGAGGAACGACCGGGTCCTCGGCGTGGGCATGGGGATCCCGGGCCCCGTCGACCCGCACAGCGGCATCGTGGTCTCCCCCATCCTCGGCAACTGGATGGACCTCGCCCCGGGCGAGGAGCTCGCCCGGCGCATCGGGCTGCCCGTCCAGATCGAGAACGACGCCAACCTCGGTGCCCTCGCCGAGATCGAGTACGGCGCGGCGCGCGACGTCGACGACGTCATCTACGTCAAGGCCTCGAGCGGCATCGGCGCCGGGCTGGTGCTCGCCGGCAAGCTCTACCGGGGCATCACCGGGATCGCCGGCGAGATCGGCCACGTACGTTTCGAGGACAACGGCCCGATCTGCCGGTGCGGCAACCGCGGCTGCCTGGAGAAGGCGTTCGGCGGCTCCCGGCTGGTCGAGCTGTTGCAGCCGGCCTACGACGAGACGCTCAGCGTCGAGCGGCTGCTCGAGCTCGCCCAGGAGGGCGACATCCGGGTCAACCGGATCCTCGACGACGCCGGCCGCGCCGTCGGCCGGGTGCTGGCCGACCTCTGCAACCACCTCAACCCGGCCCTGATCGTGGTGGGCGACACGATGCGCCACTCGGAGTCCTTCGTCCTCGGGATCAAGGACTCCATCGACCGTTTCACCCAGCCCGACACCGCCGCCGCGCTCGACGTCGTCCCGAGCGAGCTCGGCGACAAGGCGGGCGTGATGGGGGCGCTGGTGATCGCAGGCTCGGTCGCTCCGGCACCGGAGTCGGGAACAATATGAGCGAGCGCTCAGTTCAGCGCCACATGACCTCACTGTTCTCGCCGCTGAGCCTGGGTTCGACGACCCTCCCCAACCGCGTCCTGATGGCGCCGCTGACCCGAATGCGCGCCAGCCGCCCGGGCGACGTACCCAACCCGCTGATGGCCGACTACTACCGCCAGCGCGCCTCGGCAGGCCTCATCGTCTCCGAGGGGACCCAAATCTCGCCGCAGGGCAAGGGCTACATGGACACCCCCGGCATCTACTCGGCCGAGCAGGTCGAGGGCTGGCGTCACGTCACCGACACCGTCCACGAGGCGGGCGGCCGGATCGCGGCGCAGCTGTGGCACACCGGCCGGGTCTCCCACGAGTCCTTCCACGACGGCGACCTCCCGGTCAGCGCCTCCGCGCTCCCCTACCGCAACCGCACGACCGTACGCGGCGAGGACGGCACCCCGACCCGGGTCAACTGCCCCACGCCCCGTGCCCTGGAGACCGCCGAGATCGCGGACGTGATCGACGACTACCGTCGCGCCACCCGCAACGCCCGCGAGGCCGGCTTCGACCTGGTCGAGATCCACGCCGCCCACGGCTACCTGCTCCACCAGTTCGCCAGCGCGAGCAGCAACGAGCGCACCGACTCCTACGGCGGCTCCCTGGCCAACCGCGCCCGGCTCACCCTCGAGGTGCTCGACGCGGTCATCGCCGAGTGGGACGCCGAGCACGTCGCCATCCGGATCTCCCCGATCGGCTCGTTCAACGGCCTCGAGGACCCCGAGGGCGCCGAGATGGGCCTCTACCTGGCCGAGGAGATCGGCAAGCGCGACATCGCCTTCCTGCACCTGTCCGAGCCCGACTGGGCCGGTGGCCCGGAGCTGACCGACGACTACCGCAAGCAGCTGCGCGCCGCGCACCCCGGTCCGATCGTGGCCGCCGGCGCCTACACCTCGGAGAAGGCCGCGCGCCTGCTCGAGGCCGAGCTGATCGACGCCGCCGCGTTCGGACGCACCTTCATCGCCAACCCGGACCTGCCCCGACGCCTGGAGCAGAGCCTGCCACTCAACGAGCCCGACCTGGCGACCTTCTACGGCGGCGGCGAGGCCGGCTACACCGACTACCCCGAGTGGACCGCCTGAGTTCAACTGCTTCTCACCCGAACCCGCACGGCGGAGGGCCTTCTTCTGGAATCGTCCTCCGCCATGCGGGTTCTCGCGACTTGTGCCCTGTCCCTCGCGCTCCTCGGCAGCGCGCTCACCTCGCTCACCGCGGCTCAGGCCGCCGCACCCCCGGTCGGTGACCCGGTCGCGCTCGTCGACCCGCTGATCGGCTCGGCGAACGGCGGCAACACCTACCCCGGAGCGGTACGTCCCTTCGGGATGCTCTCCTTCAGCCCGACCTCCACGGCGGGCGACCAGACCAACACCGCCGCGTCGAACGGCTACTCCTACGACACCACCCGGCTGCGCGGCTTCTCGCTGACCCACGTCAACGGGGCCGGCTGTCACCCGGGCGCCGCCGGCGACGTGCCGATCTTCCCGCACACCGGTGCGATGACCGGGTCGCCGACCGCGGACGTGACCGATGCGACGTACGCCTCGGACTTCAGCCACGCCGACGAGCTGGCCGAGCCGGGGCGCTACCGGCTGGGACTGGCCAACGGGGCCGAGGTCGACACCGCGGTGACGACCCGGGCGGCGGTCAGCGATCTGACCTTCCCGGCCGACAAGCCCGCGAACCTGCTCTTCCGGACCTCCAACTCCCTCAACGGCAGCGAGACCGCGGTGACGCGGATCGACGAGGCGCGGCGGACGGTGAGCGGCTCGGTGCTCACCGGCGCGTTCTGCGGCCGGCGCGGCAACGGCGGCGGGAGCAACAAGCGCTCCTACTACCGCCTCTACTTCACCGCGCAGTTCGACCGCGCCTTCTCCGGCCACGGCACCTGGGTCAACGGCGAGCTCCAGCCGGGCTCGACCGAGGCGCGGGGTGGTGAGGGCTACGAGACCGGCGCGGCCCGCCAGGGGCAGGGCTCGGGCGGCTACGTCTCCTTCGACCCCAGCCGCGACCAGAGTGTGCGGATGCGGATCGGGATCTCCTACACCAGCCAGTCGGCCGCAGAGGCCAATCTCGCCGCCGAGATCGGCCGGCGCGACACCGTCTCGACGGTCGCCTCGGACGCTCGCGCGGAGTGGCGCCGGGCGCTCTCCTCGATCGAGGTCGCCGGCGGCACCTCGGCGGAGCGGACCGCGTTCTACACCGGGCTCTACCACTCCTACCTGCAGCCCAACGTCATCTCGGACGTGGCCGGCACCTACTGGGGCAGCGACCAGGAGGTGCACCGGATCGAGCGAGGCCAGCAGGCGCAGTACGGCAACTTCTCCGGGTGGGACCAGTACCGCGCCCACACCCAGCTGCTCGCCCTCCTGGAGCCGCGCGTGGCCGGCGACTTCGCCCGCTCGCTGCACGCCTACTCCCGCCAGCACGGCGGAGTCTGGGACCGCTGGATCCACCTGAGCGGCTGGACGCACGTGATGACCGGCGACCCTTCTGCCCCGACTCTGGCCGGGTTCTACGCCCTGGGCGTCCGCAACTTCGACGCCGCCGGCGCCTATCGGTCGCTCGTCCGTCAGGCGACGGTACCGCACCCCGACGGGCTCTCCAGCTACGGCTGCCCCGGGCAGTGCATCGGCCAGCGGCCGAACCTGGCCGACTACCTCGCCAAGGGGTATGCGCCCCAGGACACCTGCCGCTGCTGGGGCGGTGCCGCGGAGACCCTCGAGGACTCCGTCGCCGACTACTCGCTCGCCGACTGGGGCCGCCGGCTCGGCGCCCCCTCGGCCGAGACGGATGCGCTGATGGACCGGGCCGGCTGGTGGCAGCACACCTTCAACCCGGCCGCCACCGACCCCGCCACCGGGACGGCCGGCTACCAGCAGGCCCGCAACGCCGACGGGAGCTGGGTCGCCGGCTTCAGCCCGTCGACCCAGACCGGATTCGCGCAAGGGAGCAGCGCGACGTACACCTGGATGGTGCCGCACGACGTGGCCCGGCTGGCCGTGGCCGTCGGCGGGCGCGAGCGGGCGATCCAGCGGCTGGACTCGTTCTTCCACAAGGCCGACGGCTCCTGGCAGTACACCGGCGGCGACGCGTTGCGCTACGACCCGACCAACGAGCCCGGCATCCACGTGCCCTGGATGTACAACGCCCTCGGCGCACCCTGGAAGACCCAGGAGACGGTCCGCGCGATGGCCTCGCTCGCCTACGGCACGGGACCGCGGGGTCTGCCCGGCAACGACGACCTCGGCACGATGTCGGCGTGGTACGTCTTCTCGACGATGGGCATCTACCCGCAGGACCCCACCCGCGCCGAGATGCTCCTCTCCAGCCCGGTCTTCGAGCGCGTCACCATCCACCGCGGCAACGGCGTCGACATCGTCATCGAGTCACCGCAGGCGAGCGCCGAGAACATCTACGTCCGGGCGGTCACCCTCGACGGCAAGCCCCTCACCCGGTCCTGGCTGCCCGAGTCGGTGATGACCCGCGGCGGCACCGTCCGTATCGACGTCGGTGCCCAGCCCGACCGGGCCTGGGGCACCGCCGAGGCCGACCTGCCGGTCTACCACACCGACTGACCAGCGCCCTTCCCCGAGCGAGCGCCCCGCATCTGCGAAGATGCGGGGCGTGAGCACTTCGACCCCGGCACGTCCCCATGCTCTTGACCGGTTCTTCCAGATCAGCGCTCGCGGCTCGACGGTCGGGCGCGAGGTGCGGGGTGGTGTGGTCACCTTCTTCACGATGGCCTACATCGTCGCCCTCAACCCCCTGATCCTCGGGTTCGCGGAGGACATGAACGGCGACCTCCTGGGCGGCACGAGCGGCGACAACCTGGCCGCGATCGCGGCCGGGACCGCGCTGGTGGCGGGCGTGATGACGATCCTGATGGGCGTCGTCGCCAACTACCCGCTGGCGCTGGCGACCGGGCTCGGGCTCAACGCGTTCGTGGCGTTCTCGATCGCCGGGCAGATGACCTGGGCCGACGCGATGGGCCTGGTGGTGATCGAGGGTCTGGTGATCCTGGTGCTGGTGCTGACCGGGTTCCGGGAGGCCGTCTTCCACGCTGTCCCGCGCGAGCTCAAGACCGCGATCTCGGTCGGTATCGGCCTGTTCATCGCGGTGATCGGCTTCGTCGACGCCGGGTTCGTACGCCGCATCCCCGACGCCGCGAACACCACCGTTCCGGTGCAGCTGGGCCCGACCGGGCAGCTCGCGGGCTGGCCGGTGCTGGTCTTCGTGATCGGTCTCGTCCTGCTCATCACCCTGTGGGTGCGCAAGGTGCGCGGCTCGATCCTGATCTCGATCGCGGCGACCACGGCGCTGGCGATCATCGTCGAGGCCATCGCGGACCTCGGCAGGGGCAGCGCCGAGAACCCGACCGGCTGGGCGCTCAACGTGCCGGCGATCCCGGACAGGATCATCGACTGGCCCTCGTTCGCGACGCTGGGCGAGTTCAACCTGCTCGGCTCCTTCGAGAACGTCGGCATCGTGACCGCCGTGCTGCTGATCTTCACGCTCATGCTCGCCGACTTCTTCGACACGATGGGCACGATGACCGCGATCGGCTCCGAGGCCGGGCTGCTGCGGCCGGACGGCACCCCGCCGCGTACGCGCTCGATCCTGGTCGTCGACTCGCTGGCCGCTGCCGCCGGTGGCGCCGGTGGTGTCTCCTCCAACACCTCCTACGTCGAGTCCGCCTCGGGCGTCGGCGAGGGCGCCCGGACCGGTCTGGCTGCGGTGGTCACCGGTGTGCTGTTCCTGCTCACCACGTTCCTGGCTCCGCTGGTGACCGTGATCCCGTCGGAGGCGGCGGTGCCCGCCCTGGTGCTGGTCGGCTTCCTGATGATGCAGCAGGTCAAGGACATCAACTGGGCCGACCCGGACATCGCCCTCCCCGCGTTCCTGACGATCGCGCTGATGCCGTTCACCTACTCGATCTCGGTCGGCATCGGCGCGGGCTTCCTGGCCTACGTGCTCATCAAGATCGTCCGTGGCAAGGCGAAGACCGTGCACCCGCTGATGTGGCTGGTCGCGGTCATGTTCGCCGTCTACTTCGCGATCCACCCGATCTCGAGCTGGCTGGGCTGACGGGCTGGGCTGATCGGGTCAGATCAGCCCAGCATGTCCTTGACGAGCGGCACGACCCGGGTGCCGTAGAGCTCGATCGAGCCCATCAGGTCCTCGTGGCGCACCTGGCCCTGGTCGTACTTCAGGTCGAACCGGTCGACGCCGAGCACCTTGATGGTGCCGGCCAGCTTCCGGGCGACCGTCTCGGGCGAGCCGACGTAGAGGGACCCGCCCTCGATCTCGCGCTCGAAGTCGCCGGGCCGCGGCGGCGGCCAGCCGCGCTCGCGGCCGATCTGGGTGCGCATCGCCAGCCAGCCCTCGTAGACCGTCTCGCGGGCCTGCTCGTCGGTCTCGGCGATGAACCCGGGCGAGTGGACGGCGACGCGTTTCCGCGGCTCGCCGAACTCGTCCTGGGCGCGCTCGAAGAGGTCGATGTAGGGCGCGAACCGGTCGGCCGGTCCGCCGATGATGGCCAGGAAGAGGCCGAAGCCGTGACGGGCGGTGCGTACGACCGACTCCGGGCTGCCGCCGACGCCGACCCAGGCGGTCAGGCCGTTCTCGGTGCGCGGGAAGACCTCCTGGTCGGTGAGCGCCGCACGGGTGCGGCCCTCCCAGGTGACCTTCTCCTCCTTCAGGAGCGCGGCGAGCAGCTCGAGGCGCTCCTCGAAGAGCTCCTCGTAGTCGGCGAGGTCGAAGCCGAACAGCGGGAACGACTCGGTGAACGAGCCGCGCCCGGCGACGATCTCGGCACGGCCGTTCGAGACCGCGTCGAGGGTGGCGAACCGCTCGAAGACCCGCACCGGGTCGTCGGAGCTGAGCACGGTCACCGCGGAGCCGAGACGCAGCCGCTCGGTGCGGGAGGCGACCGCGGCGAGCACCATCTCCGGGCTGGAGACGGCGAAATCACGGCGGTGGTGCTCCCCCACCCCGAAGAAGTCGAGCCCGACCCGGTCGGCGAGCACGCCCTCCTCGACGATGTTGCGGATCACCTGCGCGTGGTGCTGCGGCTTGCCCTCGGCGTCGCGGGTGACCCCGCCGAAGGTATCCAGGCCGAACTCGATCTCAGTCACGCCGTTGAAACCTCAACCAGTCCTGGCGCATTCCCAGGGGTGTTCCGGGATCTCGTGGGTCTGGCTCGCCAGATGGCGCCACAGCGTCCCGCCGTGCTCGAGGTCGAGCCTGCCGTCCGGGCAGGCGTCGGGCGGTACCTCGCACCCGAGCGCCGTGACCGACGCGAGCACCCGGTGCGGCCCGAGGAGCCCGGGGGCCAGCGAGTCCGCGTCCAGGTCGAGGGATTCGACCAGGAACGGGCGACCGTCATGGTCGTAGGCCTCCCAGGTGGTGCTCGCCCGACCCGGGCGCTCGCCGTGGCGGCCGAGGACCAGGGTCTCGCGGAGGGCGAGCCTCGCACCGTGAGCGAGGGTGACCCGGGTGTCACGGGTGACATCCGCACCGGCGGAGACGACGAACGGCTCGCCGGCCCAGACCAGGCCGGCGCCCGCCGCGAGGGTGATCCGGACCGACCAGGACGCGTGGCCGCCGTCCATGTCGTACGCCACCGTCCCGGCTGGCTCGACCAGGGTCAGGCGCGCGCCCTCCCCCACCTCGACCTCGATCGTGACGTGGTCGCCGGCCAGCAGCATCGCGCCGTCGGGGACCAGCGAGATCCGCGCCGACCGGTCGTCGCTGGCGATCAGCATCGGGCGCAGCGCCGGCGCGGTCGCCGGGCCGGCGACCTCGGTCTGCACCCGCACCCGGCCGCCGTCGACCGCCCCGACCCGCACCCGGGTCAGGGAGCCGTTGGCCAGCTCAGGCGTGCTGATGGTCGTGGACATGCTCGGCGTCGTGCTCGTGGGCGTGGCTGGTCCCGTCGGCGTGGAAGTGCGGCGCCATCGGACCCGGGTCGGCGGGGACGAGGGACCCGCCACGGTGTCGGGTCAGCTCCGACCTCACCCAGGCGATCAGCTCCTCGACGGAGGCCGGGTCGGTGCGGGAGAGGGCGATGACCGGACGGCCCTCGCGCACCGACCCCGCGTCGGAGACCATCGCGGCCGGGTCGACACCGACGTACGGGGCCAGGTCGGTCTTGTTGACCACCAGCAGGTCGGCGCGCTCGATGCCGGGGCCACCCTTGCGGGCGACGTCGCCGCCGCCGGCGACGTCGATCAGGAAGATCTGGGTGTCGACCAGGGCCGGGGAGAACGTCGCGGTGAGGTTGTCGCCGCCCGACTCGACCAGGACCACGTCCAGCGGCGCGAACTCCTCCTCGAGCTCCTCGACGGCGATCAGGTTGGCGGTGACGTCGTCACGGATCGCGGTGTGCGGGCAGGCGCCCGTCTCGACGGCCCGGATGCGGGCCGGGTCGAGCACACCGGCGGAGCGGAGGAAGCGGGCGTCCTCGTCTGTGTAGATGTCGTTGGTGACCACGCCGATCTCCAGGTCGGCGGAGAGCTCGCGGCACAGCAGCGCGATCAGCGAGCTCTTGCCGGTCCCGACGGGGCCGCACACCCCGACGCGCAGTCCCCTGCCGTTCGTCGTCCCATCCTTCTTCACAGTTTCAGGCACTGAACAACCTCCTGGTCGTGTCGGCGTGGGCGAGGGCCCACAGGTCGAGCTGGGGCGCGCTGGGCGCCGGGATCTGGTGAGGGTCGGTGAGCGGCGCGACCTCGGCGGCGACCCGCTCGGCCTCGGGGAGCAGGTCGTGCACCCACGAGGTGGCGTCGAGCGGGTCGAGGGGCAGCAGCTTGAGGGCTGCCGAGGCGACGGTCTGCAGGTCGTCGTACGCCACCAGCCGGCCCAGCGACGCCGGCGCGAGGCCACCCTCGGCGGCCGCCGCGGCCAGGACGAGCGGACGGCACGGCCGCTCGAGAGCGGCCACCTCGGCGACGTGCGCCGAGTCCGGGAACAGCCGCCTGACCAGCCGCAACAGCGCCCGACCGAGGGTGCGCGAGGTGTCCCGCATCGGCGCCGCCGGGGTGCGGGCCGCCCAGGCGTCCAGGACCGCCTCCAAGGGCAGACCGGCGCGCAGCCGGTGCAGCGCCACCGCGGCCGTCCCGGCCTCGACCCGTACGACGCTGGCCAGTCGCGACCGCATGAAGACCGGCACCTGCTCGGCGGTGAGGCCGGAGCGTACGGCCGCCTCCAGCTGGCCCGACTGGGTGTGGCCGGCGACCGGGAGGCGGGCGTCGGCCAGCAGCATCATGAGCAGGTTCTCGGACATCGCGCTCAGAACATCGAGTAGAGCTGCGTCAGCGGCAGCTCGGTCGCGGGGGCGGGCTCGATCAGCTCGCCGTCGACGTGGATGCGGAACGTCTCCGGCTCGACCCGGATGTCCGGGGTCGCGGAGTTGTTGATCATCTGCGCCTTCCCGATCTCCCGGGTCGGCTCGATGCCGACGAGGCGGCGGCGCAGGCCGAGCCGCTCGGCCAGCCCGGCGTCGAGAGCCGCCGGGGAGACGAACGAGATCGCGTGGTCAGCGCCCGGCCCGACCAGCGTCGGCCGCATGAGCACCGGCTGCGGGGTCGGGATCGAGGCGTTCGGGTCGCCGAGAGCGCCCCAGACCAGGACGCCGGCCTTCATCACGACCTCGGGACGGATGCCGAAGAACCGCGGGTCCCACAGGACCAGGTCGGCCATCTTGCCGGGCTCCACGGAGCCCACCTCGGCGGCGATCCCGTGAGCGATCGCGGGGTTGATCGTGTACTTCGCGACGTACCTCTTCGCTCGGATGTTGTCCGCGGCACCGCCCAGCGAGCCGAGCCGGGCCTTCATCGCGTGGGCGACCTGCCAGGTGCGGCAGATGACCTCGCCGACGCGGCCCATCGCCTGGGCGTCGGAGGAGGTGACCGACAGTGCTCCGAGATCGTGGAGCACGTCCTCGGCGGCGATCGTGGTCGCCCGGATCCGGGACTCGGCGAAGGCCAGGTCCTCGGGCACCCGCGGGTTGAGGTGGTGGCAGACCATCAGCATGTCGAGGTGCTCGGCGACGGTGTTGACGGTGTGCGGCAGGGTCGGGTTGGTCGAGCCCGGGATGACGTAGGGCAGCGAGGCGACCGAGAGGATGTCGGGCGCGTGCCCTCCCCCGGCGCCCTCGGCGTGGAAGGCGTGGATCGAGCGGCCGGCGATCGCCGCCACGGTCGACTCCAGGTAGCCCGCCTCGTTGAGCGAGTCGGAGTGCAGCGCCACCTGCAGGCCGTGCTCGTCGGCGGCCTTGAGAGCGGCATCGATCGCTGCCGGGGTCGAGCCCCAGTCCTCGTGGACCTTGTAGGCGGCGGCGCCCGCCAGCGCCTGCTCGGCCAGCCCGGCGGCAGAGACGGTGTTGCCCTTGCCCATCAGCAGGAGGTTGACCGGCAGGTCGTCGAGGGCCCGGTGGATGGTCTCGAGGTGCCACGGCCCGGGGGTGACCGTGGTGGCCTTGGAGCCCTCCGAGGGCCCGGTGCCCCCGCCTCCGATCGTGGTGATCCCGGTCGAGATCGCCTCGACGATCTGGGACCGGGAGAGGAGATGTACGTGGATGTCGATCGCCCCGGCGGTGAGGATCTTTCCCTCGCCGCTGACCACGTCGGTGCCCGGCCCGATGACCAGGTCGGGGTGGACGCCGTCGGCGATGTCGGGGTTGCCGGAGCGGCCCAGGGCGACGATCCGGCCGCCGCGGATCCCCACGTCGGCCCGGACGATGCCCCAGTGGTCGAGCACGAGAGCGTTGGTGATCACCGTGTCGAGAGCACCCTCCGCCCGAGGCACCGTGGACTGGTTCATCGACTCACGGATCGACTTGCCACCGCCGAAGACCGACTCCTCGCCGCCGGCGGTCAGGTCGTCCTCGACCTCGATCCACAGATCGGTGTCACCGAGCCGCACCTGGTCGCCGGTGGTGGGGCCGTAGAGCGCGGCGTACTCGGTCCTGCTGATCTCCACCGTCACGCCTCCTTGGTCTGGCTGTGCTTGATCTGCAGGCCGGGCACGCGACGCGCGCCCTTGAGCGCGACGATCGCGACCTCGCGGGACGCCCCCGGCTCGAACCTGCGCGAGGTGCCGGCGGGGATGTCGAGCCGGAACCCTTCGGCGGCCTCCCGGTCGAAGGAGAGAGCCGAGTTCACCTCGGGGAGGTGGATGTGGGAGCCGATCTGGACCGGCCGGTCACCGGTGTTGAGGACGACCAGGGTGCGCCGCTCCGACTCGCCCCGATCGGCGTTGAGGTGGATGGTGCCCTCGGCGACGCGTACGGCTCCGGGTCCTCTGGACTGCACAGACATGGGGCCGCCTCAGGCGATGGGCTGGTGGATGGTGACGAGCTTGCGCCCGTCGGGGAAGGTCGCCTCGACCTGCACCTCGACGAGCATGTCGACCACGTCGGGCATGACCTGCTCGCGGTTCAGCACGGCACGCCCCTGCGTCATCAGGTCGGAGACCGAGGCGCCCTCGCGGGCCCGCTCGATCACCCAGGTGGACAGCAGCGCGACCGACTCGGGGTAGTTGAGCAGCACCCCTCGGGCCAGGCGGTCACGCGCGACCATCCCGGCCACGGACAGCAGCAGCTTCTCGGTGTCGGACGGGGTCAGATGCATCTGTGGATCCTTCTAGACGGCCAGCTGGGATCGGACGTGCTCGTGGGCCCCGGAGCCGCCGTCACCGCGGGCGGTGATCCGGCCGGACTCGAGGATGTAATAGGCAGAGGCCGTACGCAGCGCGAACCCGACATGCTGCTCGACCAGCAGCACGGTGAGGTCGCCGCGCCCGGTGAGCTCGGAGATCACCCGCTCGATCTCGGCGACCACGTTGGGCTGGATGCCCTCGGTCGGCTCGTCGAGGATGAGCAGCCTCGGCCTGGTCAGCAGCGTACGCGCGATCGAGAGCTGCTGGCGCTGACCGCCGGAGAGCAGCCCGGCGCGTCGCCCGAGAAGCTCCTTGAGGGCCGGGAACAGGTCGAGCATCTCGCTGATCCCGGCCCGGTCGCCGACCAGCTGGAGGTTCTCCAGCGCCGTCATGTCGCCGAAGCTCTGCTGCCCCTGCGGGACGTAGCCCAGACCGCGCTTGACGCGTGCGCTCGGCCGCAGCACGGTGACGTCCTCGCCGTCGAGCAGCACCCGGCCGCTCTTCGGCCGGACGAGTCCGGCCGCAGCCTTGAGCAGCGTCGTCTTGCCGGCGCCGTTGTGCCCCATCAGCGCCACCGCGGCGCCGGTCGGGACCTCGAGGCTGACCTCGTGGAGCACCGTGGTGCGGCCGTAGCCGCCGGTGACCGACTCGATCCTCAGCATCAGGCGTCCTCCTCCGTGGTTTCGGTGACCGCGGCGACGGTGTCTCCCAGGTAGACCCGCTGCACCTCGGCGTCCTCGCGGATCTCGGCGGCGGTGCCCTCGGCGATCACCTTCCCGGCGTGCAGGACGGTGACGACGTCGGCGAACCGGCGGACGAAGTCCATGTCGTGCTCGATCACCACGACGGTGCGCCCCGGGCTGATCCGGCGGAGCAGCTCACCGGTCTCCTCGCGTTCCTCGGCCGACATCCCGGCGACGGGCTCGTCGAGCAGCATCACCGACGAGTCCTGCACCAGGAGCATGCCGATCTCCAGCCACTGCTTCTGCCCGTGCGAGAGCACCCCGGCCTGCCGCTCCGCCAGCTCGGTGAGCCCCACCGTCTCCAGCACCTCGGCGACCCGCTCGGGCGTACCCCGCCGCGGCAGCATCAACCGCCACCGCGCCCGGTGCACGCCCGCGGCGATGTCGAGGTTCTGCAGCACGCTCAGCTCCTCGAAGACCGTCGCGGTCTGGAACGTACGTCCCACCCCGAGGCGGGTGATCCGGTGCGATGCCAGCGAGAGCAGATCGCGTGTGCGATAACGCGCTTCACCACTCCCCTTCGCCAGGCCGGTCAGGGCGTCGACCAGGGTCGTCTTTCCGGCTCCGTTGGGGCCGATCAGGAAGTGCAGCCGGCCGGGCTCGAGGGTCAGGGACACCCCGTCGATCGCGACGAACCCGTCGAACTCGACCCGCAGGTCGCTCACCGTCAGGGTCATCGTGCTGCCGCCTCCTCGGATGCTGACCGAGCAACCTCGGTCGGCGCCTGCTTCCCTCGTGGAACTCCGCGAGGAGAGTGATCGCTCGCCGAGTCACCTCGGTGAGCATTCAGCCGGCCGACCAGCCCCAACAGCTGCGCCAGCCCACCCGGCAACAGCAGGATGACGAGCACGAACAGCGCTCCCTGGAAGTAGGACCACGACCCCGGGAACGCCTCGGAGAGCGAGGTCTCGGCATAGCCGACCAGGAGCGCGCCGACGGCGGGGCCGAGCAGCGAGGCCCGCCCGCCCAGCGCGACCCCGGCGAGCAGCCCGATGGAGGCGACCACGCCGACGTCGTCGGGCGAGACGATCCCGGCGATCGGCACGAAGAGCGCGCCGCCGATCGAGGCCAGGACGGCCGCGATGACGTACGCCGCCAGCTTCACGTTGGCCGGGTCGGTGCCGAGGAAGCGGACCCGCTCCTCGCCGTCGCGGACGGCAACCAGCAGCTCGCCGAAGCGGGTGCGGTAGAGCCAGGCCATCGCCAGGATCGAGACCAGCAGGATCCCGGCGGCGATGAAGTAGAGCATCCGCTTGTTGGCCGGGTCGAACAGGGCGTACCCGAAGAAACCCTGGAAGTTGTTGAGCCCGTTGGCGCCGCCGGTGGTCTTGACCTGACCGACGAGCAGGATCGCGAAGGCGGCGGCCAGTGCCTGCGACAGGATGGCGAAGTACGCCCCCTTGATCCGTCGCTTGAACACGGCGAGGCCCAGCAGGCCCGCGACGAGTGCCGGCAGGACGAGGATGACGGCGAGCGCGAGAGCGCCGCTGCGCAGCGGCTCCCACCAGCCCGGCACCGTGGCGTCGCCGTAGAGCGCCATGAAGTCCGGCACCCCGCCCGGGCCGGCGTCGGCGAGCTTGAGGTGCATCGCCATCGCGTAGGCGCCGATGCCGAAGTAGAGCCCCTGCCCGAGCACCAGCATCCCGCCACGGCCCCAGGCCAGGCCGATGCCGACCGCGGCGATGGCGTAGCAGCAGTACTTGGCCAGCAGACCGAGCCGGAAGTCCGACAGCACGGCCGGGGCGAGGACGAGCAGGGCGACCGCGAGCAGCAGCCAGCCGACGTACGGATAGAGCTTCTTCATGCTCATGCCAGGCTCCTGGTCCGGACCGAGAGGATGCCCTGCGGACGCAACTGCAGGAACGCGACGATCGCGAGGAAGACGATCACCTGGGCGACCGACCCGGTCAGGGCGTGGGCGAGGAAGGCCTGGAGGAGACCGATCCCGAGAGCCGCCACGATGGTGCCCTTGAGGTGCCCGATGCCACCGACCACGACCACCAGGAACGCCTGCACGATGTAGGACGTGCCGAGGTTGGGGCCGGTCGAGCCGAGCAGCGTGAGCGCCACCCCGGCGACGCCGGCCAGGCCGGAGCCGATGAAGAAGGTGGCCTGGTCGGTGCGGCGGGTCGAGATGCCGATGGTCTCGGCGAGGTCCCGGTTGCCGACGGTCGCCCGGATCTGCCGCCCGAGCGCGGTGAACCGGAGCACGGCCAGCAGCGCCGCCACGCAGAGCCCGGCGAGGATCAGGATGAAGAGCCTGGTCAGCGGGAAGTCGTAGCCGAGGATCGGGATCGAGCCGTCGAGCCAGCCCGGCGCGGGTACCTCCTTGGCCGGAGCCCCGAAGATGTCGCGCGCGACCTGTTGCAGGACGAGCCCGACGCCGTAGGTGACCAGCAGCGTGTCCAGCGGACGGGCGTACATCCACCGCAGCACGCTCGCCTCGAGCGCCAGCCCGAGCAGGCCGCCGATCACGAACCCCGCGGGGAGCGCGATCAGCAGGCTCAGCTCGGTGCTGGCGACGATCGTCGAGACGACGTAGGCGGTGTACGCGCCGGCCATGATGAACTCGCCGTGGGCCATGTTGATCACACCCATCTGACCGAAGGTCAGGGTGAGCCCGAGAGCGATGAGGAGCAGGACCGCACCGGCGGAGACGCCGGTGAAGACCTGGGCGAGCAGCGCGTCCAACGGACTAGTTCTTCCACCAGTCGTAGGACTTCAGGTAGGGGTCCGGCTCGATCGGCTCGTCGCTGGACCAGACCGCGTCGATCAGGCCCTCGGAGTTCACCTGCCCGATGAGCGCGGTCTTGGCGATGTGGTGGTTCTCGCCGTTCACCTCGACAGTGCCTTCGGGCGCGTCGTAGGTGACGCCGTCGGAGGCGTCGATGACGTCCTCGACCGCGAACGAGTCCGCCTTCTCGACCATGCCCTTCCACAGGTGCAGCGAGGTGTAGGCCGCCTCCATCGGGTCGGAGGTGACCGCCTTGGCGCCGTTGGCCGCCTTGAAGTCGGTGACGAACTTCTGGTTCGCCGGGCTGTCGATGGTCTGGTAGTAGTTCCAGGCCGTGTACTGCCCCTCGAGGTTGCCCACGCCGACGCCCGGGACCTCCTCCTCGGCGATCGAGACCGAGAGTACCGGCATCGCCGAGGCGGTCAGGCCCTTGCCCTTGTACTCCTTGAAGAAGGCCACGTTGGAGTCGCCGTTGAGGGTGTTGAAGACCGCGTCCGCGCCGGCGGCCTTGACCTTGTCGACGACCGTGCCGAAGTCGGTCGAGCCCAGGGGCTGGTACTCCTCACCGAGGACCTCGATGCCGTTGGCTGCTGCGTACTGCTTGATGATCTTGTTGGCCGTGCGCGGGAAGACGTAGTCGGAGCCGACCAGGAAGATCGACTCGATCTTCTTCTCCTGCTTGAGGAAGTCGAGAGCGGGGATGATCTGCTGGTTGGTGGTCGCGCCGGTGTAGAAGATGTTGTGCGAGGACTCCAGGCCCTCGTACTGGACCGGGTAGAAGAGCAGCGCGTCGTTGCCCTCGAAGACCGGCAGCATCGCCTTGCGCGAGCTGGAGGTCCAGCCGCCGAAGACGGCCGCGACGCAGTCGTCCTGGATCAGCTTGGTCGCCTTCTCGGCGAAGACGGTCGGCTCGGACTGGCCGTCCTCGCTGACGATCTCGAGCTTCTTGCCGAGCACTCCGCCGTCGGCGTTGATCTCCTCGGCGGCCATGGACAGGGACTTGAAGACGGTCGTCTCGCTGATCGCCATCGTGCCGGACAGGGAGTTGAGGAAGCCGATCTTGACGGTGTCGCCGCTGGTGTCGACGCAGCTCTCGCTGGTCGCCGCGTCACCGGTCTTCGCGCCGCCGCACGCGGTCGCGGTCATGCCCAGGGCGAGCACCGAGCTGGCCGCGAGGACGCGGCTCGAGAATTTCGTACGCACGGGATGGGGGTCCTTCCATCGGACAATTGCTCTCGAATGGAAGGAATCTAGGGACGGGTTGTTTCGCCGATGTGTCAGGCCCGGCGACGATTTGTTTCCAGACGGAAACGTCTTCTCAGGCCGTCGGGCTCAGTCGAGCCGGTCGAAGGCGGCCTTGAGGTCGCGGACGACTTCGGCGACGGGCTCGGCCTGCTGCCGGGAACGGATCTCGCGGGCGACCGAGGCGCCCACCGGTGAGAGTGCGACGACCGCGCGACGCTTGTCCTCGGCGTGCACCTTGCGCAGCACCAGCCCGCGCTCGGCGAGCCGGTCGACGTGGCGGGTCAGCGTGCCTGCCGGGAGCGCGGCGCCGTCGGCCAGCCGCGACATCGTCTGGCCGGGCTCGTCGAGCAGCACGCTGAGGATGCGCCACTGCTCCGCGGTGAGGTCGAAGTCGGCGTACGCCTCGGCGAGCGCGCGTTCGATCCGGCGCTGCGCCCGGGCGAGCAGCACGGCCAGATCCGTGCCGGCCGTCTCGGCAACCTCCATGAGTCCTCCCCAAGATCGCTGTCTGCCGTACCCTAACCACCCAACGGCTCAATGGTGAGTCATCAGGACAACATTCCGTTCGGGAGCAGGTGTCGATGACCCCACCGTCGTTCACCCCGTCCTCCCATGCCCTCCTGGGTCTCGCACCCCGCCCGCACGGGGCGGTCTCGATCGCCTTCGTGGTGCCGATGCAGGGCCCGACCGGCATCTACGGTCCCGGCTGCCTGGCCTGCGGCGAGCTGGCAGCCGACGAGCTCAACACCGGAGGTGGGATCGCCGGCCGACCGGTCGAACTGGTGGCGGTCGACGCCGGGCGCACACCTGAGGAGGTGGCCGCCGAGGTGGCCCGGCTCGTCGAGCTCGGCCGGGTCGACGCCATCGCCGGCTGGCACATCTCCGCCGTACGCCAGGCGATCACCGCCCGCGTCGGCGGCCGAGCCCTCTACGCCTTCGCCGCCATGCACGAGGGCGGCGACGACACCCCAGGCGTCTTCATGATCGGCGAGCGCCCGGTCAACCAGCTGCTCCCCGCCGCCGCCTGGATGCGGGCCAACCACGGCGTCTCCCGCTGGGCCGTGGTCGGCAACGACTACGTCTTCCCGCGGGTCACCGGATCGACGGCGCGCGCGGCACTGCACGGCTCGCCCTCGCAGGTCGTGAGCGAGACGTACGTCCCGTTGGGGACGCGCGACTTCGCCGGCGTGCTGCGCGGGCTCGAGGGCAGCGAGCAGGACGGCGTGATCATGCTGCTGATGGGGCAGGACGCAGTGCACTTCAACCGCCAGTTCGCCGCCGCCGGGCTGAGCTCCTCGCTGACCCGGCTGAGCCCCGCGGTCGAGGAGAACACCCTGCTCGCCGGCGGTGTCGGCGCCAACGCCAACGTCTTCGCCGCCGCTGCCTACTTCGATGGCCTCACCACCCCCGAGTCGGCCGGACTGGCCGAGCGCTACTACCGCCGCTTCGGCGAGTACGCGCCCTCCCTCAACGCGGTCGGCGAGTCCTGCTACGAGTCGCTGATGTTCCTGCGCCAGGTCGGTGACGCCTGCGGCTCCCTCGAGGTCGAGCCCGCGCTGCACCTCGCCGAACGCCACAGCTACTCCAGCCCCCGCGGCCTCATGCGCATGCACGGCAACCTCGTCGACCAGGACGTCTACATCGCCGCCGCCGACGGCCTCCGCTTCGAGATCCAGGAGCAGATCGCGTACGCGTCCTAGTGTGCCTCGCGCGCCTGATCGCCATCGTGCGTCAGGCGGCGAAGGCATGGTCGAGCAGTACGTCGCGCAGCGTGAACTCTGCCCGGGACAGGGGCGGTGGGGCTTGGCCCCAGGTGTCGGGTGGTGGGCTGGTGTAGGTGTGGCCGGTGGGTGTGATGGTGGTGATGCTGCCGTCGGGCCCTGGTCTGGCCTGCCAGCCGATCGCTTCCTTGGCTTGATTGCACCGTTCGCACAGCCCTTGGAGGTTCTCGGCGCTGGTTTCGCCACCGTCGGCGTGGCGTTGGATGTGGTCGATGTTGCGGATCGGGGCGTCGCAGCCGACGGTTCGGCAGGTCCCGCCGTCACGAGTGGTGATGAACTCGGCCAGCCCGTCGGGTGCCTTCCTTGACCGGGATTCCATCGCCACCAGTTGACCGGCAGGATCGGTGAACAACCGGCGCACGAACACCTCGGCGTCGCTGAGGGCGTCGCGGGCCCAGCCGGCAGGGACGGGGCCGTAGCCCTCCACCCGGGCGGGCTGATCACTGGCGCTCGCGAGGGCGTCGGCGGTCATGACGATCTTGACCTCGATCCGCGGCTTCGCCCCGGCGCTGCTGCGGCCGGTGACCCGGTCGACCAGGGTGTCTGCCATGACCTGACCCCGACTTCGCTCGTCCCCGGCGGCACGGGCGGCGTTGGCGGCCTGGTCGAGTGCGGCGAACACGGCGACCCCGTCCTTGACCGGGAGTAGCGCTCCGAGCCAGGTCATGGTGTCCGGTGCCGGTCGGAGGCTGACCCGGCGGTCTTTGGTCGCGTTGGCGGCTCGGCTGACGACGGCTGCTTGGTCGAGGGTGATGGCGAGTTTCTTGGCGGCGTTCTCGAGCTGCCGTAGCCCCATCGCCACCGCCCGGGCGGGTTCACCTGCGGGCCCGGTCGCGCACAGTTCGTAGTCGATGACGCGGCGGTCCTCCAATGAGAGGCACGCGGTCTCGCGGGCCAGGATCGTGGCCTGCCACTGCGAGAACGACCCTGCCTTCATCAACGCGAAGGTGTGCGGCATCTCGGTGATCAGGATCTTCGCCAGCCCGAGCAACTTGGCACCCCGATCGGGCGAGACCCGTCGCGCCAGCGCGATCTGGGAGGCCACGCCTTCACCGAGCTTGCGGGCAGGGACCCCGGCCTCGGCCTGCCGGACGCGGGCAGCCTCCTCGAGGCGTACCGACGCTTCTGCCTGGACGGCCTCGGCGGTGCACTTGACCTCTTCGAGGCGAGCGATCCAATCAACCAGCTCCCGCTCGGACGCACCCGGAGGTGGCCCGTCAAGGAGGCGGTCGATCGTCTCGTACATGTGCTTTATTATATGCGACCGATCACCATATAGCCACTCATTTCTGCTGGTCAAAGGCCAGTTACGCAGTCCGCGAACAAGTCACGTGAGTGCTGCGCCACACTCTCGCCGCCGCCCCGATATAGGCGAAATCTTTCTCGATCGGGTGCCGGGTCAAGGATGGCCGAAGGCCACCGCGAAGCGGCGCCCGAAGGGCGTCCTTGACGCGGCGCGCGATCGAGAAACACTAGAGAACGGGTCGGCGGCGAAACCCTGAAACGAAGAAACAGTCGCTAAGCGAGGTTTCCTCACGGATGGTCTCGACAAGCTCGACCACCGGTGTGCCACGCCTCGACACCCACAGAGAACGAGAGCCACGTATCGACCACTCCCCCAACCCCCACGGTCTCAGACCACGACCGATCACACCCCGCGGTGACCCGCTCCCAGAACCGCGCTGCGGCACGATTTTGCTCCTGATAGGCGACCTTCCACTCCCCCGGCGCATCAGAGACGACAGCCCGAGCGAACTGGAGCCCGAGCCCACCTCGGCGGGCACCGGCGACGACGAAGAAGCTGTTCAGGACGCGTACGGGCTGATCGGCGTCCCGGACGAGCGCGAACCCGATCGGATGGACACCAGCGGTGAGGATCCAGGTGCGCCAGCCGGGATCGGAGCGGAGGGAGGCGTCGAGGCGCTCGGTGCGGAAGGTGCCGTCGGCGAACGGGAGGGTCGAGCTGAAGCCCGACATGTCGTGGCGGAAGAGCAGCCAGAGATGGCGGAGGGCGAGATGGTCCTCGGGCCGAGCGAGGCGGGCGATGACGGGGTGCGGGATGTCGTCGAGGTCGGTGTGAAGAGTGGTCATACGCGAAAGCCTCGAAGCGCGGTGCGCTCCGAGGCCTGATGACATTCTCTCATGGCCCGCGGGGCGGGGTCCCGAAAAATCGACGGCGGCCGATCGAGGCGGGTCACTAGAGTCGTCCGCGATGATCACCGAGGCCGGTTCGGGTGACGAAAGCCTGACGTTGATCCACCCGGACGCCGACCACACGGAGGCGGAAGCCGCGCTCCTCGAGGCGGGATGGAGACGATGCGGAGCAGGCGACTGGGCCGTCGCGCTGAGCTCGCCGGACGGACGCACAGCGGCCCGGATCAGCCCGTTCGATCCGGCCGGGGCCTACAACACGGCCTTCTACCGCGATGCGGAACCGACCGGTCAGGTGCCGGCACGGCGGCGACGAATCCCGATCTCGTGGCCGCACGGGTCCCGGAGAGCGAGCGGCGATTCATCGCCGAGATCCCGCTCGCCACGACGGGCGGGCGGGAGGACGATCAGATGCGCGCGATCGCCGCAGCCCTCGACGGGGCGGACGCCCGCAGGCGCGCTCGGCAGTCACGACGTACGGCGCCTCGGCCTGGGTGATCGCTCACCCGGGCCGAGGCGCCGCCAGCAGGGTCAGGCGATGTGGAAGTCGCTCACGTTGACGTCCACGGCCTCGACGTCGATGTCGAAGTAGTCCTCGACCGCCTCGATCACCTGGGTACGGATGGCGACGGCGTTGGCCTTGGCCGGGGTGCCGTACGCGATCACGTAGGACACGGTGATCTTGGCGACGCCGCCGGCGATGTCGACCACGGTGCCCTCGTCGTCGATCGCGTGCACGCCCTCGACCTTGGCCGCGATGTGGTGGACCAGGCGCTCGACGAGACCCTCGCTCACCGTCGACTTGCCGCGCTGCTCACGAGCGACGCGGAGCACACCGGTCAGCGTCGACTCGGCGCTCGGCTCGGCCTCGACGATCGGCTCCGGCGCGAAGCCCGGTGCGGGCGCCTCGGTCTCCTCGACGGTCGCGTCGGAGTCCTCGGCGCCGACCTCCACCTCGGTCGCCTCGCCGGTCTCGGGAGCCACGAGGACATCCTCGGTCTCCGGCTGGTCCTCGTCCTCGACGACGTAGACGGACTCCGCGTCGGCCTCGACAGGCTCGGTGACGTCGACGGGCTCGATGACGTCGACGGTCTCGGTGACGTCGGCGGCCTCCTCGGCAGCCTCCTCGACGGGCTCCTCGGCGGGCTCGACCGGAGCCTCGGCGACCTCGCCCGACTCGGTCAGGTCAGCCGGCTCGAACGCCTCCTCGGCCTCGGCGTCGCTCAGCTCGTCCACTGCCTCGACGACGGCCTCCTCAGCGACCTCCTCAGCTACCTCCTCGGCTACCTCCTCGACTACCTCCGCGTCCGGCTCGACCGCTCCGGCGATGTCAGTCGACTCGGTGACCTCCACGACCTCCACCTCGGAGGTCTCGCCGTCCTCCGTCGCCACCACGGCGGCCTCGATCTCGTCCGCCCCCTCGATCACGGCCTCCTCGGCGAGCAGTTCACCCTCCGGCTCGACGACGGTCTCCGCGGTCTCGGTTGCGGCGTCCTCGGAACCGTTCTCGACGACCTCGGCCGCCTCGGCGTCGGACTCGTCGGAAACGATCGCGCCGGCGACGAAGGTGTCCTCGGCGTCGACCTCGACCTCGGTCGCCTCGCCCGTCTCGATCGCCTCGGGAGCCTCCTCGATCGCACCCTCAGCTGCCACGTCGGTCTCGACCGGCGCCTCCTCAACGATGGCCTCCTCGACAGCGGTCTCCTCGACGGCGGTCTCGGCAACCGTCTCCTCGACAGCGTCCTCCTCGACCTCGTCGCTGGTCTCGGCAACGGGGGCTTCGGCGTCGGCGCCCTCGAGCGGCGCCTCGTACGTGCCCTCGGTCTCGACCACCTCGGTCGCGACCTCGTCGGTGGCCTCGGTCTCGGTCGCGACGGTCTCGGCCGGGGCGACCTCGCCGACGACCTCGCTACCGACCTCGACGGCGAGCTCGGCCACCTTGGCTGCCGGGGACTCCTCGACGTCGGTGACGACGTGCTCGGGGTCGGAGAGCGGGTCGATCGCCGGAACCTCGGCGATCGGCTCGATCACGGCCTCGGCGACAGGCTCGGCGACCGGCTCGGCGACCGGCTCGGCGACCGGCGCCGCGGGAGGCTCGGTGACGTACGCGCTGGCCTCGGGGGCGGCCAGATTCTCGCCGTAGACAGGGGCGGAGGCGGCGATCGACTCGCCCTCCCCGGCCTTTGGCTGCTCGTTCTTGTGACGGTTGAAGATGCCGCTGATGAAGTCGGACATGGCGTCGCATTCCTTCGAGTGGAGGGAGGGGATTCGGTCGAGCGCTCACAGCTGGGCGTGATGCTAGGGCTGGCACGCGGTGAGTCGGGTCACGTGCCTTGGATTCCCATGTCTTGTACCCCAACGGTGACCGGGATGAGGAGCGTCTGTGTCAAACCTTCCGGGGAGATTCGCCCACCGTTCAGCCAACGTCGGAGACCCGCCGGAGCACGCGCTGTAGAACGACGGAAGAGCACGTACGTCACGACATCTCGAGCCGGGAGAGACGATGAATCCACTGCTGCTCCCACTGGTCGCCGCGCAGGCCGCGTACGTCCACCGGACCATCGGCAAGGAGCCCCGTCCGGAGGGTCCGACGAAGGGTCTCGTGCCGGGCCCGGCGACCGAGGAAGGAGCCGTCCCGCTGCGTCTGCTGGTGATCGGCGACTCGTCCGCGTCGGGCCGCGGCGCGCCGACGCACGACCTCGCCTTCGCCGGGTCGATGGCACGTGCGATCGCGACGCGGACCGAGCGTCCGGTCGAGTGGCGGGCGCTGGGAAAGTACGGCGCGACCAGCGAGCGGATCCGGCACGGCGTCCTCACGAAGGTCGCCGGCCAGTGGGATCTCGCGGTGCTCCTCGTCGGCGTCAACGACATCCTCGCGCGCCGCTCGGTCGAGGCCTGGACGCAGGATCTGACCGCGATCGTCGAGACCCTCCAGGAGCACGCCGCCCACACCGTGCTCCCCGGGATCCCGGAGTTCGGCGCGTTCCCGTCGCTCCCCCGGACCCTGCGGCGCTACCTCGCCGAGCGCGGGAAGGCGCTCGACGTGGCAGCGCGGCTGGTCTGCGCAGGGCGTACGTCGGTGCAGTGGGTCAGCTCGGCCGACCTCGGCCCCGCCGAGCCGTCCTTCTTCGCCGCCGACGGGTTCCACGCCTCACCGGCGGGCTATGAGCGGTGGGCGCAGGCGATCTGCGACCACGTCGATCTCTAGGTCACCGGGACCACGAGCTGGGCCAGCGGCACGTGGTGCTGCCCGGCGTGGACGTCGCGGTCGCGCAGCGAGCCCTGCGAGACCGGGCGCGGATAGGAGATCTTGACGACGTTGAGCGACGGGATCCGGAAGATCTGGACCGCCCCGGGATCGACCCGGTAGAGATCGGCGACGACGCCCTCGTGGAGGAAGGTCTCGTCGGCGGCGATCCGGTAGCCGTCGGCATCGCGCATGAACAGCTCCATCGTGATCCAGAACGGCCCGGCGTTCTTGGAGCGGACCTCGATCGCGAGGTCTCCCAGGGTGGTCTCAGGCATCGTGCTCGTCTCCCATGTCGTCATCGATCTCGGTGCGGAACATCGCGGTCGGGGTGAGGCTGTCCACGGCGTGGTTGAGCACGAACTCGTACGCAGCACCCCGCTCGACCTCGGCCGGCGACCCGGGGAACGCCAGGCTGGGCAGGTAGTCCATGTCCTGCGCCGGCAGGTGCAGCATCAACGGGTTGGCGACCTTGGCCACGGCGGTGGCCAGCGCCTGGTCGGCGGCGCGGACGAGGAGCATCACGCCGACCTCGCGCGGCGGCTCGGTGGCCGGGTCGAGATCCCCGAGGACGGCGTTGTAGCCGTAGAGACGCAGGTCGTAGTCGTAGTCGTCCCTGGTCAGGCCCAGGGTCTGCTCGACCCGTTGGGTGAACACGGCGTGCATCAGCGTGGCCCAGCCCTCGATGTCCTTCAGGATCAGCGGGTCCCGGATCGCTGAGAAGGACATCGTCTCGTAACCGGTGATCCGGGCGCCCTCGAGCTTGATCGTGTGCTGCTCGGCGTGGTGGAACAGCGAGCCCTCGACCCGCACGCGGCGCTCGTCGAGCGCGGTGTAGACGGCGTCGCGGACATCCAGGGTGCCGTCCGGCTCTCTCATCAGATACGGGTTGGCGGTCTCGTACAGCATGTGGGCGGCCACCGAGATCGGCGTGCACGCGGCGCTCTCGTCGAGCGGCTCGATGGTGAACCCGGTGCGGTCGACGGTCGCGAAGACCCCGCCCGCGCGTGGATTGGTCGTGCACTGACCGCCGCACTCGACGATCTTGGCCGCGTGCCAGCTGGGCCCGGCGGGCATCCCCTTCAGCAGCGCGTACGCAGCCGCGTTGGCCGTGTCGGTCGCCCGCCCGGCCAGCACCACCTGAGCTCCGGCGGAGAGTGCCTCGGCGATCGGCTCGTGGCCCATCATCGCGACGATGTGGGTGCAGTCCTCGAGGGTCGCCCCGTCGAGGTCGCCCAGCGGTGGGAGCGGATGGATCCGCCCGGCCTCGAGCGGCTCCTTCAGCTCGGCCGCGCGCTGCTCGCTGTAGATCCTGGCGACCTTCATCGACAGGCCCTCCTCGGCGAGCAGGTCGGCGACGATGCCGGCGACCCAGTCGACGCCGTCGTCGGTGCCGCTG
The DNA here is from genome assembly GCF_036090055.1 of Nocardioides sp. NBC_00368. Classification (NCBI taxonomy): domain Bacteria; kingdom Bacillati; phylum Actinomycetota; class Actinomycetes; order Propionibacteriales; family Nocardioidaceae; genus Nocardioides; species Nocardioides sp. NBC_00368. The sequence goes on along the minus strand of NZ_CP107970.1, from coordinate 230,343 downwards.
GTGCCGCAGGAGCCGACGACGAGCGGGATCCCGGCCCCCGAGGCGGCACGGAGCAGGATGCGTAGATCCCGGGCGACCGCCGCGGCGGTGGTCTTCGGCTTCGAGGCGCCCAGGTAGTAGGGGCCGGAGTCGGTGGAGCCGCCGTCGACGGCGATCACGTCGGCGCCCAGGGCGATCCCGCGCGTGATCGTCGACTCCGGGAATCCGGCGCCGAGCATCCCGCTGGGCACCAGGATGCTGACGGAGTCAGCGTTGTCGCTGGTCATCTGTTGTCTCTCTTCTCGATCAGGTGGGCGTTGACAGCGTGTTGCGGGCGGCCGGCCAGCGCGTCGAGGAGCTCACGGGCTCCCTCGATGCCGGCGGCCCGACGGGCCTCGGCGGTCTGCCCGGCGAGGTGGGAGTGGACGTAGATCCCGGGCACCCCGCGCAGCGGGCTCTCGGCCGGGAGCGGCTCCTCGCCGACCACGTCGAGCGCGGCCCCCGCGATCCGACCCTCCCGTACGGCGGCGGCGAGCGCGTCCTCGTCGACGATCGCGCCCCGGGCGGTGTTCACGAGCACCGCGCCGGGCTTCATCAGCGCGAACGCGGCGCCGTCGAGCAGCCCGCGGGTCCGCGGGGTGAGTGCGGTGTGGACCGACACGAAGTCGGCCTCGGCCAGCAGCTCGGGCAGCTCCACGAAGCCGACATCGGCGTCGGCGCGCTCGGCGGCCGGGACACCCGTCGTGCACAGCACGCGCATCCCGAACGCCCGGGCCAGCGGCATCACCGCGCGGGCGGCCGCGCCGTAGCCGATCAGTCCCAGGGTCGAGCCGCGCAGCTCGCGGCCGTCCCCGCGCGGCCAGCCGCCGGCGGCGACGCCGGCCGCGCTCTCGACCAAGCGCCGGGCGGAGGCGAGGAGCAGCCCCATCGTGTACTCGGCGACGGCGTTGGCGTTGATCCCGGGCAGGTTGCTGACCGTGATCCCGGCGCGCGCGGCCGCCTCGACATCGATCGCGTCGTAGCCGACCCCGGTGCGTACGACCGCTCGCAGACGGTCCGCGGAGGCGAGGACCTCGGCGGTCAACCGGTCGTGGCCGACCAGGGCGCCCTCGACCCCGGCCAGGTCCGCGACCAGGTCCCCGGACGGGTAGCGGGTCTGATGACCCCGGGAGCGGAGGAGCTCGTCGACCTCGTCGCCGGGACGCAGGTAGTCGGTCGTGATCAGGATCCGGGGCACGGCGATCACACCACCTTCTCGGCGTCGCTGCGCCGCTGGAGCCGGTCGATCCGCACCACGATGACGACCGCGACCGCGGCGACGACGGCGATGTCGAGCAGCATCGTCGGCCAGCCCAGCACGTCCACGGCCCCGCCGATCAGCGCCGGCCCGAGGAAGGCGCCGGCCTGCCAGCCCACCGCATAGAGCGCCGCGTACGTCCCGAAGACCCGTGCCGAGGGCGCCAGGTTCCACAGCACGACGACGGCGTTGACCAGGAACGCCGAGGCACCGGCCGCGCCGATGCAGAAGGCCACGACGGTGCCGGTCGGGGTCTGCACCAGGGTGCCGAGAAGCATGGCGGCCGCGAAGACCGCCATCCCGGCGATCATGGTGCGCAGCCGGCCGAAGCGCTCGGCGAACAGGGCCGTCGGATAGGCGGCGAGCAGGAACGCGACCCCGCTCGGCAGGGTGAGCCCGCCGGCGTCACCGCGCGACATCCCGAGAGTCTCCATGCCGTAGGGCGTGACCAGCGCACGCGAGCCGGCCCAGGCGCTGCCGAAGACCAGGATCGCCACGATCAGCAGCAGCCGGCTGCGGTCGGGGTCGCGCACGATCTCGCGGACGGTGTCGCGGATGCGCGCCTGTCCGACGGCGGTCGACTCCTCTGCAGCGACCTCGGCCGCGTCCTCGGCCACCGCTGCCCGGTAGCCGGGCGAGGAGCTGTCCCGGATCGAGAGGCACAGCACGGTGACCGAGACGAGGGTGATCAGCGCGACGACGGCGAAGGCGAGCGCCGGGTGGTCGTCGACCAGCAGGATGCTGACCAGCGCGGCCACGATCACGGTGAGGCTGGAGGCGATCTTGACCGCGGCGTTGGCCCGGCTGCGGCGTTCCGGAGCGATGAAGTCCGGAACCAGCGCCTCTCCGATCGGCTTGAACGAGTTCGACACCAGCGCGAACGCGACGATCACGACGATCAGCAGCGGCAGTGCGTCCGCGGTGTGCGGCAGGATCACGAACAACAGCGCCGCGAGCGGCATCCCGACGGCGAGGTAGGGCATCCGCCGTCCCCAGCGTGTCCGCGTCCGGTCGGACCGGTTGGCCATCCACGGCTGGATGAAGATGCCGAGCAGGTTGTCCATGCCCATGATGAAGCCGACCAGGGCGGCGCTGGCCAGGTGCTCGCGCAGCAGCGGCGGCACCTGACTGTCGTAGAAGTTCCACATCGACTCCTGGGCGAAGACCGCCAGCGCGACGAGGAGGGTGATCCGGCGAGGCCCGAGCTGCCGTGGTGCTGCGGTGGGGATGGTGGTGCTCACGTGAGGGACCTCCGTGATCTCTGGTCTGTGGCGGCGCTCACAGTAGTTTTGCTACAGCAAAACAGTCAAGAGGTGGCACCGCTGGAAAAGTGTCCTAGTATCAGGACCATGTCGCTCTCCTCCCCCGAGACCACCCCGGAGACCACGACCATCGCCGAGCGCGTCTACCAGGCGTTACGCAGCCAGATCGGCTCCGGTGAGCTCGAGCCGGGCGCCAAGGTGACCGAGCGCGGGATGGCCGAGCGTCTCGGCGTCAGTCCGACCCCGGTCCGCGAGGCGATCCGGCGGCTCGAGCTCGACGGCCTCGTGGAGCGGGTGGGGCCGCGTACGACCCTGGTGGCCCGGATCGAGGAGGACGCCAGTCACGACCTGGCCGAGGTGGAGGTCGCGCTGCGTGGCCTGGCCGCCCGGTTCGCCGCGAGACACGCCACCGACGAGGAGCTCGACGAGCTCGACCTGCTGCTCGACGAGGCCGACGACCTGGTGATCCTGATCCGGGCACGCCACCGCGACGGCCGGCCGGTCGACAAGCACGCCGACCGCTTCCTCGACGTGCTCGGCCGGTTCAACGAGCAGGTCAACGCCGCGGCCCACAACCCGGTTCTCGTACGCCTCCTGGAGCAGTCCCGCTCGCTGACCCGGTCGCGCCAGCGGGAGATCTCCCGGGCGCACCTGCTCGCCGGCGACGAGTTCGGCGCCGACCGCTACGCCGAGCACCGCGCCCTCGTGCTCGCCCTGCGCGCCCGCGACGCCGTCGAGGCCGAGCGCATCGTCACCGAGCACGCCGCCCGCGGACTCCTCGACCTGCGCCGCGAGCAGTAGATGGCGGGAGTCTTCACCGGCTTCGCCACGATCAGTGTCCTCATCGCTCTCGGCGCCCTGCTCGCCCAGCTGAAGATCCTCGACCAGCACGGCCAGCGCACCCTCTCGACACTCGCGTTCTACGTCGCCAGCCCCGCCCTGCTGATCACGGTGATGGACGACAGCGATCTCGGCTTCGTCTTCTCCGGCAACCTGGTCGCCGTCGCCGGCGCGGTGCTGGTCTCGGGCACGCTGATCGTCGTCGTCGCACGCCTGCGCCGCCGCGACCTGGGCACCACGGTGGTCGCGACGCTGTGCGGCTGCTACGCCAACGCCGGCAACCTCGGCCTCCCGATCGCGTCGTACGTCCTGGGCGACCCGGTCCTGGTCGCACCCACGCTGCTGCTGCAGATGCTCGTGCTCCAGCCGCTCGCGCTGGTGATCCTCGACGCCGACGCGAGCACGACGAGGCTCTCGTTCTGGGCGGTCCTGCGCCGCCCGCTGACCAACCCGATCACGGTGGCCTCCCTGATCGGGGTGGCGCTCTCGGTCACCGACCTCGACCTGCCGACTCCGGTCTCCGACCCGCTGGACCTGGTCGCCGGGATGGCGGTTCCGTCGATGCTGATCGCCTACGGGGTCGCGCTCCGGCTCGGCCCGCTGCCCGGGCGCGGGGTGCCGCCGCTGGACCTGGCCGCCGTCGTCGCGACGAAGCAGGTGGTGCAGCCGGTGGCGGCGTACGTCATCGGGCGGTTCCTGCTCGGGCTCGACGCCGAGGCGCTGCTGGCGGTGACGGTGCTCTCCGCACTGCCGACCGCCCAGAACGTGTTCGTGGTCGCGCAGCGCTACAACCGGGCGGTGCTGCTGGCCCGCGACGTCATCTTCGTCAGCACTCTGGCCACCGTGCCGGCGATCCTGCTGGTCGTCGTGCTGCTGACCTGAGGCCTCGAGCCCCGACGAAAGTCCCTTGCGACCACATCCCTTCAGGCGTACCCTCGCGATATATCGGGACACTACGCCGACAGTCGATGCAGCTTTCACAAGGGAGACGACATGAGCGAGCGCAAGCGAGCGACAACAAGCCTCAGGCCGCCGCGTCCGTATGACGGCGCTTGCGCTACGGAGGCGGCGGCATGAGCAACCTCGACAACCTGCGGGTGAGCGAGGCCGATCGGGAGGAGGCGTCGGCGAGGCTCGCCGAGCACTACTCGACCGGCCGGCTCTCCGACGACGACTACTACGAGCGCCTCGACGCGGTCTGGTCCGCGCGCGTCCGCGCCGACCTGGAGATGCTCTTCACCGACCTGCCGAAGAGTGCACCGCAGCCGCCACAGGTCGTCCACCGCCCGCGCCGAGGCGGGCCGCGTCCCTTCCCGCTGATCGCCTGCTTCCTGCTCGTGGCGATCGGGCTGATGGTGATGGGCGTGCCGTGGTGGGTCTTCGCCGCGACCGCGGTCGGCGCGCTCGTCTTCCGCAACGGCCGCCACCACGGGCACCACCACGGGCACCACCACCGGCATTCCCATCGTTCCGTGCACTGAATCCGGTATTTCATGGTCTCGCCCCGGGCTCATCACTAGGTTGTGCCGCGGTCGCTGCGGCGGCCGCCACCCCACAGCCCACGAGGAGTCCCCCATGAACCGCTCCCCTGCCCCCACCGTGCGCCCCGGCCTGGCAGCCGCCCTCGTTCTCGCCCTGCCGCTCGCGCTCGGCGCCTGCGGCGGTGGCGACTCCGCCGACGACGCCGCCGACGGCACCACCGAGATCACGGTCGGCGTGATCCCGATCGTCGACGTCGCCCCCATCTATCTGGGGGTGGAGAAGGGCTTCTTCAAGGAGGAGGGCCTCGACGTCACGCTCGAGCTCGCCCAGGGTGGCGCGGCGATCATCCCCGCGGTGGCCAGCAGCCAGTACCAGTTCGGCTTCTCCAACACGACCTCCCTGCTCCTGGCCCAGACCCAGGACGTGCCGGTCGAGGTCGTCACCGCCGGGGTGAACGCGACCGAGGACCCGGCCGCCGACATGGCCGGTGTCCTGGTCGCGGCCGAGAGCGACATCGAGTCGCCCAAGGACCTGGAGGGCAAGAAGGTCGCGGTCAACACCCTCAAGAACATCAACACGACCACCACCAACGAGCTCGTCCGTCAGGACGGCGGCGACCCGACCACGATCGAGTACGTCGAGCTGGCCTTCCCCGAGATCGGCCCGGCCGTCGAGAAGGGTGACGTCGACGCCGGCCAGGTCGTCGAGCCGTTCCTCACCATCGGCACCCAGGCCGGGATGACCGACCTCGGCTCCAACTTCGTCGCCGCCGACCCGGGTCTCGCGGTCGCGGAGTACTTCACCTCGACGGCCTACGCCGACTCCGACGCCGACACCGTGGAGGCCTTCACCGCCGCGATGAACGAGTCGCTCGACTACGCCCAGCAGCACCCGGGCGAGGTCAAGAAGATCCTGCCGACCTACACCGACATCGATGCATCAGTCCTCGCCGAGCTCAACATGCCGCGGTGGACCTCCGAGATCGACACCGAGTCGGTCCAGAAGCTGGCAGACCTCTCCGAGGCCGACGGCCTGTTCGAGAAGGACCCGGACATCGACGCCCTGCTTCCATGAGCGTCGCCGACCCCGAGCCGATCGCCGTCTGGGTTCTCGATCACCCGACCGCGGGTGCAAGGATCCAGACCGCTGAGTCGGTGGGCAGGTCACCCACGACCGGGTCGCCGCTGTACATCACGATCTCTCCCTCGGGCAGCGGCGTCGGCTCCATCCCGCAGTTGAGGATGACGATCAGGTCGCTCCGCGTGTCCTCGGTTCCGCCGACTCCACCCCGCCGGAACGAGACGACACCCTCTGGCGCGTCGAGGATCTCCACCTCCTCGTCGGCTCCGAGCGCGAAGGTACGCCGCGCCGCCAGCGCCGCCCGGTAGAACTCCAGCGTCGAGTCGCGGACGCCGTTCTGGGCGGCCACGGTGAGGTCCACCCACTCGGCGGGCTGCGGAAGCCACGGCTGCGTCGGCAGGTCCTCGTCGGGCACGATGCTGAACCCGAAGGGCGGCTCGAACCCGCTCCACGGCAGCGGCACCCGGCAGCCGTCGCGACCACCCTCACCGGTCTCCGACCAGGGGTCCTCCTGGTACTCGGGCGGCAGGTAGACCTGGGGCAGACCCAGCTCCTCGCCCTGGTAGAGGTAGGCAGACCCGGGCAGCGCCAGCATCGTCAGCGTCGCGGCCCTCGCCCGGTGGAGCGCCTGCAGGCCGTCGCCGTAGCGCGAGCGGTGGCGGACGACGTCGTGGTTGGAGAGGACCCAGGTCGGCGCCGCCCGCGACGGACCGAGCGCCTTCAGCGTCGACTCGATGACCTCGGTGAAGGCCTCGGCGGACCAGGGCGCCTGCAGCCAGGAGAAGTTGAACGCCTGGTTGAACTCGTCGGCACGTACGTAGCGCCGCAGCTCGGCCGGGCCCGGCGTCCAGGCCTCGGCGACCATCATCCGGTCACCGTCGAAGGAGTCGATCAGCTTGCGCCAGGCGCGGTAGATCTCGTGGACCTCTGGGTTGTCCCACATCGGCGCGTCGGTGACCCCGCGCTGGTACATCACCGCGGCGTCGGAGGTGAGCGCGAGCCCCTCGGGGACCACCTGGTCGCGCAGGTCCTTGAAGAGCCCGTGGGCGATGTCGACCCGGAAGCCGTCGACGCCACGGTCGAGCCAGAAGGTGAGGATCTTGGTGAACTCCTCGACCACCTCGGGGTTGTGCCAGTTGAGGTCGGGCTGGTCGTCGTCGAAGAGGTGCAGGTACCACTGCCCGTCCGCGACCCGGGTCCAGGCCGGACCCCCGAAGACCGAGCGCCAGTTGGTGGGAGGCTCCTCGCCCGCCTCGCCGCGGCCGTCTCGGAAGATGTAGCGGTCGCGAGCCGGCGAGTCGGGCGCTTCCCCGAGCGCCTCGACGAACCAGGGGTGCGCCGAGGACGTGTGGTTGGGCACCAGGTCGACGATCACCTTCAGCGCGAGCTCGTGCGCCCGCGCGATCAGTCGGTCCGCGTCCTCGAGCGTGCCGAAGATGGGGTCGACGTCGCAGTAGTCGGCTACGTCATAGCCATGGTCGTTCTGCGGCGAGGTGTAGAACGGGCAGATCCAGATCGCGTCGACACCCAGCGCGGCGAGATAGTCGAGATGATCGGTGATGCCAGGCAGATCCCCGAGGCCGTCGCCGTTCGAGTCCGCGAAAGAACGCGGGTAGATCTGATACGCGACTGCTTCGCGCCACCATGGCTGGTCCACGCATGCCCCTATCTCGTTCGGTAGATCGCCGGTACCCCGATCTTGTCGATGCAATGCTCGGGGCTGTCAAACCAGGTCACCAATACGACACCTGTTTCCGGGTGGATCCCGCGATGGAAACGCCGAAAATTCGGGGATATCCGAAGTCGGCTCGTGGCATGTAGGCTTACCGGCGTTGAAGGAGGCGTCCCCACACGCTTCGCGGTTGCTCTCGGTGACCGTTCGTGCAGCACTTGGTCTTCCGCAGAAGCAGAAATCAGTACTCGTGGATTCAACGCCCAAAGGGCGGCACGGAGTCGCCCTGTGTACACAAGGATTAGATTCATGACTCAGGGAACCGTGAAGTGGTTCAACGGCGACAAGGGCTTCGGCTTCATCGCCCAGGACAACGGGGGCGACGACGTCTTCGTGCACTTCTCCGCGATCCAGACCCAGGGCTACAAGACCCTGGACGAGAACCAGCGCGTCGAGTTCGACGTCACCCAGGGCCCGAAGGGCCCGCAGGCCGAGAACGTCCGTCCGGTCTGACTCTGGCTTCCACGGCAGCCCCGCTCCTGCTTCGGCAGGGCGGGGCTGTCCCCCTTTTGGGAGCGGTCCGGTCAGTCGGTCTCGGGAAGCTTGGTGACGTCGACCCAGCCGCGCGCCTCGCTGATCGTCTCCAGATCGCCCAGCGTGAGCGCGATGGTCGTGTTGGCGCCGCCCGCGGCGGGGTAGACCACATCGAAGCGCTTGAGCGAGGCGTCGAGCCAGACCTCGGCCGACGTCGGGTTGCCGAACGGGCACACGCCGCCGATCGCATGCCCCGTCATCGGTTCCACGTCCTCGGCCGCGAGCATCCGCGCCTTGGTGCCGAAGTGGGCCTTGAACTTCGCATTGGCGATCTTGGCGTCGCCGGCGGCGACGACGAGGATCGCCGCGGTGCGGTCCTCGGTGTAGAGGCTGATCGTCTTGGCGATCTCCGCCGGGGATACGCCGAGCGCCACCGCGGCGAGCTCGACGGTCGCCTTCGACTCCTGCGACTCGATGATGTCCCCACCACGTCCGAATCGGTCCAGATGGGTGCGGGCGAGCTCGATCGACATGCTCGCAGCCTAACGGCGCGTCCCGCCGCCGAAGGAGTCGGCGACGGCTCGGCCGGTGAAGATGCGGTACTCCATCGGTGCCGGCGACCCGAACGGAGACTCGGGCGTCGCGCCGCACACGATCACCAGGTTGCCGGACCGGCGACCCTTCAGCGTCGCCGGCTCGACGCCGACGACCACGTCGCCGAGGTCCTTGGCCACCGCCACGAAGTCACGCACCCGGGCGAACGGCGCCCGGTCGACGAGGTTGGCGACGAAGATTCCGGACGGCGCGAGCACGCGGCGTACGTCCTCGACGAAGGCGGCGGAGGTGAGCTCCGCAGGGGTGAGTCCGCCGTCGAAGGCGTCGAGGATCACCATGTCGGCGAAGTCGTCGCGTACGCCGCTGATGCCCGCCTTGCCGTCGACGGGACGCACCTTGATCCCGCTGCGCGGCGGGAGCGGCGCCTCGCTGCGTACGCGCTCGATGATCTCGACCGACGGCTCGAGGACGATCTGCGCGGAGCGCGGCCGGGTGGCGTGCACGTAGCGCGGGAGCGTCATCGCGGCACCTCCCACATGCACGATCCGCACTGGCCCTGGCGGCATCCGGTCGATAACATCGCCGACACGCCTCATGTAGTCGAAGACGAGGCGGGTCGGGTCCCCCATGTCGACGGCCGACTGCTGCATGTCGTCGAGCTCGAGCACATATACATCACCGGGCATAGCGCAGACACCCTACCCCTGCATGGAAATGGGGGACCTGTTCCTCTATTGTGACCTGCGCGACAGCGGAACTATGGCCCGTTACGGATGCATCCCGGATACCCCTAGGGGCATCCATCATGTTTCCATATCTACCCCGCCGATCCCCCACACCCCGTCCGGCGAGGAACGAGAGGAAGTCGAAGCGCGTGACAACCATTGAAGAGGTCACCATCGGGGCGTTCAGCCAGCCCCTGGTCGGGATGTCATTCATCATCTCGGTTCTCGGATCATGGGTCGGGCTGACCTGTGCGAGCCGCGCACTCCGGCCGGGCGCGGGCTCGAGCTCCTGGCTCTGGCTCTTCGGCGCGGCGGCCTCGATCGGCGGCGGCGCGATCTGGTCCATGCACTTCATCGGCATGCTGGCCTTCGACAGCCACGTGGCGTACGCCCTCGACATCGGCACCACCCTGATCTCGCTCGCGGTCGCCATCATCGCCGCGATGGTCGGCATGCTCATCGCCACCGCGATGCGAGGCAAGATGGGCTACATCGTCGGTGGCCTGGTGACCGGCGCCGGCGTCGGTGCGATGCACTACACCGGCATGTACGCCATGGACATGAGCGCCAAGATGGCCTGGAAGCCGGGGGTCGTGGCCCTCTCCATCGTCATCGCGCTGGCCGCCTCGGCGCTCGCCCTCTTCTTCGCCTTCAACATCACCACGCGGCTGATGCGCGTGGGCGCGGCCTTCATCATGGGCGTCGGCGTGTGCGTGATGCACTACACCGGCATGCTCGCCCTCGAGATCCACAGCTCCCCCGACGACAAGCTCGGCCACGTCAGCGGCGCCGACCCGGTCTACCTGGCGATGCCGATCTTCGCGATCTCGGCGGGCATGCTGATCGTCATCGGCTTCGGCACCATGTTCGCCGGCATCAACGACGACCTCGACGACCCCTGGACCCCCGACCAGCGCAGGATGTCCGACTCCGGCGCCCACGCCATGCTTCCGCAGCATCCGGGCATGGGGCAGTCGCCCTTCGCCGGTCAGCCCGGTCAGCTCGGTCAGCTCGGTCATTCCGGCCAGCACGCTCGGTTCGGCCAGCAGCCCGACCCGCAGCAGCCGCTGCAGCCGCTCCCGACGCGCCAGCCGGCGGCCTCCGGCAGCCCGCAGGCGGGCCATCCCGCGGGCGAGGGCATCGGCAACATGTTCGCCCAGCGCCCTCAGCGTCCGACCCAGCTGCGGCCGCAGAACGGACGCTGGACGCCGCGGCCGTACGCACAGCAGCCCGCCAACGGCAACGGAGCCCCGGAGCAGCAGCCGGACTTCTTCAAGCCCCAGGGTGGTCGGCCCGACGAGGCCGGCAACGAGCCGCCGGCCCAGCCGCAGCAGCCCCGGCCCCAGCGCACCCCGGGCTGGCTGCCGCCGCGCAACAACAACCTGTAGAGCGCCGCGGGGGTAGGGGCGAGCGCCCCCACCCCCGCGGTCTGCTCATTCCCAGAAGACGCGCTCGACCACGCCGTGGGCGAGCCGGGTCATCCGCAGGTAGTCGTTGACCAACTCGTCGGTGGCACCGGCCGGATAGCCGAGGATGGCCGCGACGGCGTGCTGCTCCACGGGCCCGGCGGGCAGCGAGTCCGCCGGTCGGCCGCGGGCGAGCGTGACCGCGTTGCGCACCCGACTGACCATCCGCCAGGCCTCGATGAGGGTCTGGGCGTCGTCGGCGTCGATCAGCGAGGCGTCACGGGCGGCCTGCAGCGCCTCGACCGTGCGGGGCGTGCGCAGCCCGGGGACGGCGTACGCATGCCGCATCTGCAGCAGCTGCGCCGTCCACTCGATGTCGGCGAGCCCGCCGCGGCCGAGCTTGAGATGGGTGTTGGGGTCGGCCCCGCGCGGCAGCCGCTCGTGGTCGACGCGGCCCTTGATCCGGCGCACCTCGATGATCTCGTCCTCGCTCAGACCGCCCTCGGGGTAGCGCAGCGGATCGATCATCTCGGTGAACGCCTCTCGCACCTGCGGGTCGCCGACGACCGCGTCGGCACGCAGCAGCGCCTGCGACTCCCAGATGCCCGACCACTTCGCGTAGTAGGAGGCGTACGCAGGCAGCGTCCGCACCAACGCACCCTGCCGCCCCTCGGGGCGCAGGTCGGCGTCGATCTCCAGGGGCGGGTCGGCACCGGGAAGGGCGAGCAGCCGACGCAGGTCGGCGATGACCTTGAGCGCGAACTGGGTCGCCTCGCCCTGATCGGCGCCCTCGACGGGCTGGTGGACGAAGAGCACGTCGGCGTCGGAGGCGTAGGAGAGCTCGAAGCCGCCGTAGCGGCCCATCGCGATGATCGCGATCCGGGTGGGCGCCTCCCCCAGCTCGCGGCGGGCGACCTCCTCGGCCACGACCGTGCGCAGCGAGGCCTCCAAGGTGGCGTCGGTCAGCCGGGACAGGGCAGCGCCGACGGTGTCGATCTCGGCCTCGCCGAGGAGCTCGGCGGCGGAGATCCGGAACAGCTCGCGACGGCGGATGGCCCGGATGTGGCGTACGGCCTCCTCGGCGGAGGTGGTGGTGCGCCGGCGCGCGGCGCGGGCGACCATCTCGTCGGTCAGCGCCTCCGCGGACAGCGGGGTCAGGTCGTGGCCGAGCAGGCGCAGCGCCTCGGGCTCCCGCTCGAGCAGCGCGGTGGTGTAGCGCGAGGTGGACAGGATCGTGGCGAAGTACTGGGCGACGCTGCCCTCGTCGCGCAGCGAGCGGAGATACCAGGGCGTGGCGCCGAGCGCGTCGGAGATCCGGCGGAACCCGAAGAGCCCGGCGTCGGGGTCGGAGCCCTCGGAGAGCCACTGCAGCATCACCGGCAGCAGCGCACGCTGCAGCGCGGCACGCCGCGAGACGCCCGTGGTGAGCGCCTCCAGGTGCCGCAGCGCGGCCTTCGGGTCGGCGTAGCCCAGCGCGGTCAGCCGCTCCTCGGCGGCCTTCGCGGACAGATGGGCCTGACCGGACGGAATCCGGGCGACGGCGTCGAGGAGCGGGCGGTAGAAGAGCTTCTCGTGGAGGCGGCGTACCTCGATCCGCTGGTGGCTCCACTCCTTCTCCAGCCGCACCACCGGGTCGCGCAGGTAACCGAGCGAGCGCGCCAGCCAGCGCAGGGACTCCTCGTCGTCGGGAACGACGTGGGTGCGCCGGAGCCGGTGGAGCTGGAGCCGGTGCTCCATCCGCCGCAGGAACGCGTAGGCCTCGTGCATCGCCTCGCCGTCCTCGCGACCGACGTAGCCGGCCCGGGTCAGCGCCGCCAGCGCGGAGAGCGTGGTGGGCTGGCGGATCCCGGTGTCGGTGCGGCCGTGGACGAGCTGCAGCAGCTGTACGGCGAACTCGACGTCGCGCAGCCCGCCGGCGCCGAGCTTGAGCTCGCGGTCGGCCTCCCTGGACGGGATGTGGGCGATGACCCGGCGCCGCATCTTCTGGGTGTCGGAGACGAAGCCGTCGCGATCGGCTGCCTTCCACACGAACGGGTTGACGGCGTCGACATAGGCTCGGCCGAGCTCGAGGTCGCCGGCGGCCGGACGGGCCTTGAGGAGCGCCTGGAACTCCCAGGTGCTCGCCCAGCGCTCGTAGTAGCCGACGTGGCCGGTGATCGTGCGCGAGAGTGCGCCCGCCTTGCCCTCGGGGCGCAGCGCGGCGTCGACCGGCCAGATGGTGCCTTCGCCGGTGTGGGCGGAGCAGACCTGGATCAGGTTGCTGGCCAGCTGGGTGGCGACCCGCAGCGAGACGTCGTCGCCGACACCGTCGGCGGCCTCGTGGACGAAGATCACGTCGACGTCGGAGACGTAGTTGAGCTCGTGGCCCCCGCACTTGCCCATCGCGACGACCGCCAGGCGGACCCTGCCGGCATCGGCCCCCACCCGCGCGCGGGCAACCGCCAGGGCCGCCTCGAGCGTCGCACAGGCCAGGTCGGAGAGCTCGGCGGCGACATCGTCGACAGGGAGCTGGTGGGCCAGGTCGCGGGCGGCGAGCCGGAGCAGCCAGCGGCGGTACTCGACCCGGAGCGCGTCGACCGCCTCCGCGTCCGCGACCGTGGCCACCGGGCTCTCGTCACCCGGCTGCGCACCGACCGCCTCGAGCAGCGATGCCCGGAAGACGTACGCCGCGGGCCTGGTCGTGCCGAGCGTCGGGTCGGCCAGCTCCCGCCAGTGAGCGGGATGGCGGGCCAGATGATCGGCCAGCGCCGGCGAGGCGCCGAGCACCGAGACCAGCCGCATCGCGGTGCCCTCGTCGTCGGCGAGCTCCTCGACGAAGCTGTCCCCCTCGGACTCGGTGAGCGTGACCAGGCCGGTGAGCGCGGCGTCGGGGTCGGCAGCCTGACCGAGGATCGCCAGCAGCTCCTGGGTGCCCGGGCCGAGAGCTGCCAGATCCCCCAGGGCGGTGTCCGGATCGTTGAACCCGAGCCGGAGCAGCTCGCCCTTGCCTGGCAACGTCATGACCCCGATTCTGTCACCCGGGCCGGGTCAGGCGCTCCAGGGCCTAGGGGTCGGGATGACACCGCCACGGGTGCCACCCGGGGCGACGGCGGCGGCACGCTCGCGGACCAGGCGGGCGAACCCGAAGGCCAGCGGCTGCCAGGTCTTGATCAGCTCGTTCTCGGCGAAGGTGGCGGTCGCGACCACGTCGTCGACGCTGCGCCCGATCTGCTCGAGCTCCTCGACGGACTCGTTCGCCCAGACGGCGACCGCGGCGGCGTCGACCTCGGGGTGGAACTGCACGCCCCACACCGTCGGGGCGAACCGCGCCGCCTGGACCTGCCCGTCGATCGAGCTGGCCAGCTTCACGGTGCCCTCGGGCAGCTCACCGACGACGTCGCGGTGCCAGTGCATGGCGCGGTCGTCGCCGGCCAGCAGACGCATCAGCGGGTCGAAGAGCACCTCGGGCTCCCAGGTCACCTGGTGGACGCCCACGGTGAGCCCGAACGGGCTGCGCTCCACGGTGCCACCCAGCGCCATCGCCGCGAGCTGGTGTCCCAGGCAGATCCCGAGCGTCGGGATGCCGGCCTCGGCGGCCTGGGCGATCCGCTCGCGGGTGACCTGCAGCCAGGGGTGCTCGGCGTCGGAGTCGGCGTCCATCGAGCCGCCCATGACGAGCAGCCCCGAGTAGGAGGCGTCCAGCGACGAGAGCGGCGGGATCGGGTCGGCGTACGCCCGCGAGACGTCGACACACATGCCCGCCTCAGCCAGCCAATGACCGAACAACGCCGGCGGAACTGTCTCCTCGTGCTGGATCACAAGCACTCGGGGAAGACTCAACGACATCACTCCCACTCTCCCGTTCGATCCAGTGTGGCAGCACCGGATCGGAAGTGTGGAATCGGGCTTGAGTTTCCTCGACAACCAGTTTGCTGCCTCAGATGACGGGGAGCATCCGGGAGCGCTCGTACGCGGTCACCTGCTCGCGGTAGGCGGCCCACTCGGCGCGCTTGTTGCGCAGGAAGAAGTCGAAGACGTGCTCGCCGAGGGTCTCGGCGAGCAGCTCGGAGTCCTCCGCCATCCCGATCGCCTCGTCGAGGTTCTCCGGCAACGGGTCGATGCCGAGACTCTTGCGCTCGCGCTCGGTCAGCGCCCACACGTCGTCCTCGGCCTCACGCGGCAGCTCGTAGCCCTCCTCGATGCCCTTCATGCCCGCCGCCAGGATCACGGCGAAGGCCAGGTAGGGGTTGCAGGCGGCGTCGAGGCTGCGCACCTCGATGCGGGTCGACTGCCCCTTCAACGGCTTGTACATCGGCACCCGAACCAGCGCCGAGCGGTTGTTGTGGCCCCAGGCGACGTGAGCCGGCGCCTCTCCCCCGCCGATCAGCCGCTTGTAGGAGTTGACCCACTGGTTGGTGACCGCGGTGATCTCGGGGGCGTGCCGGAGCACGCCGCCGATGAAGCTGCGGCCCGTCTTGGAGAGCTGGTATTCGGCCCCCGGCTCGTAGAAGGCGTTGGCGTCGCCCTCGAACAGGCTGAGGTGGGTGTGCATGCCCGAGCCCGGGTGCTCGGTGAACGGCTTCGGCATGAAGCTCGCCCAGATGCCCTGGCTCAGCGCGACCTCACGGATGACCGTGCGGAAGGTCATGATGTTGTCGGCCGTGCTCAGCGCGTCGGCGTAGCGCAGGTCGATCTCGTTCTGGCCCGGACCGCCCTCGTGGTGGCTGTATTCGACGCTGATGCCCATGGCTTCGAGCATCGTGATCGCCTCACGCCGGAAGTCGGCACCCATCGACTGGGCGGTGTGGTCGAAGTAGCCGCTGGAGTCGACCGGGGTCGGCTCGCTGCCGTCGCGCGGGTTGTCCTTGAAGAGGTAGAACTCGATCTCGGGATGCGTGTAGAAGGTGAAGCCCTTCTCCGCGGCGTTGGACAGGGTGCGCTTCAGCACGTAGCGCGGGTCCGCGTAGGACGGTGACCCGTCGGGCATCACGATGTCGCAGAACATCCTGCCCGTGGACGGGCCGTCCGTACGCCACGGCAGGATCTGGAACGTGCTCGGATCCGGCAGGGCCAGCATGTCGGCCTCGGTCACCCGGGCGAACCCCTCGATCGCGCTGCCGTCGAAGCCGATGCCCTCCGCGAAGGCGCTCTCCAGCTCGGCCGGCGCCACCGCGACCGACTTCAGATAGCCGAGCACGTCGGTGAACCACAGCCGCACGAAACGTACGTCTCGCTCTTCGAGTGCCCGGAGCACGAAGTCCTGTTGCTTGCCCATGCGTGAACACTAACGGTCCGACGTTACGGCTGGGACCTCCGCGCCAGCGTCAGCGGCCGGGACCCTTGAAGATCGAGATCACGAGCGCCACGCCGAACCCGGCCAGCGCCGCGCCGATGACCGACCAGGCGGTGCTCGTGCCGCCTCCGCCGAGATAGCCCATGCCGGTCAGCGCCAGCGCTCCACCGGCCACGAGGAGCACCGCGGCCACCACGAGTCCGAGAGCCTTACCCACAGTCATGACACCGAATCTAGTCCCGGGCTAGGTGATGACGAGGGCGAGGGTCACCAGCGAGGTCATCCAGGACACGAAGCTGCCGACCAGGAAGTATTCGGTCACGTCGTTGATGCTCGGCCCTTCGCCGTCACCGCTGTTCTCACCGCGGAACGACTGCAGCTCCGGCCAGCGGATCAGGCTCTTGGCCGCCACCACCAGGCCGGCGGCGGCGAGGCTGCCGGTGAGGCCGAGGCCGAAGATCGTCAGCCGCTCGAGCGGGCCGAGGAGCCTGCCGCCCTTGAGATTGTTGCCGTCGACCCCGTCGAGCGGGTTGGCCACCTTGGCGACGTCGAGGACGAGCTGCACCACGACGTTGCCGGTCGAGATCTGGACCAGCAGGCCACCGAAGGCGAGCAGCACGGCCTCGGGGCGCGCCGCCTCGACCCAGGCCCAGGGAGCACCGTCCGCCCAGGCGGCGACCGGTCCGGCGACCTCGCCTGCCACCGGCGCCAGCAGGATGCCGAGGAAGATCGTCCCGCTCAGCAGGGCCAGAGGCACGCCGGGGTGAGGATTCCTCTCCGCCCCCTGAGGCTGGTGGGCCAGGAAGCCCCACAGCACCGCGATCCCGGCGATGACGATCACGGCCGCCAGGTCGCCTCCGAAGAGGGCCGAGAGCAGGCCGAAGGCGATCACCACCGCGGCCCCGATCGCCTCGGGGACCCAGCGGATCCGCCGGATCGGGTCGACGAGCGCGTGCGCGAAGTCGACGGTGCCGATCCCGATCAGGAGCAGCGCGATCCAGCTCATGCCGCCGCCTCCGTAGCGCGAGCGCCAGGATACGGACGCGGCGGCATGATGACCCGATCGCTCGCTCGCTGGCGCTCGCTCATCGCACCTCCCCCAACAGCTCGTCGGCGCGCACGATCACGGCGATGCCGTCGCGGCGCACCCGCTGGGAGACCGCGGAGGGGGTGATGTCGAGCTCGGCGGCCATCGCCTTCTGAGACATGCCGGAGAGCATGCCAGAAAGCACCGACACCGAGGAGTCATCCAGCCGGGAGAACAGCTCGTCGCGCGCGATCAGAGCGGCGTTGACCGCGGCGGGAGCGGGACCGCCCGCGCCGGCCACCGGCTGGTACCAGGTCCGTACGCTGCGCGAGGCCGCCTTGTTCTCAGCGGCCTCCGCCGCCTCGATCGCCGCCCGCGCCGACCACCAGCCCGGTCCGTCCTCGACCCTCGGCTCCTCGCGGAGCACCCGCGTCTCGCCCCAGCTGATGCCGTGGCGTACGTCGACGACGGTGGCCAGCGCGATCCGCACGCGGAACGCGGCCCGGATGGCGGTGCCCACGGTCTCGAACGCTCCCTGGAACTCGTCGCCGACCGTGATCCGCAGGGGCGTGACCGGCTGCCACTCGCTGTTGATCGTCTCGATGGCGTCCGAGAACGCCTCGTGGACCTGGGCGCGGTCGGGCTTGTGCCGCGAGCCGACGAGGTCGCCGATCACAGTTGCTACAGCTGCCATGTATGAAGGTTATACCTTCACTCCCGATAAATTAAGGCATTTGCTTTAGATATCGGTTTCGAAAGGTGAGAACTTAACCGCTAACCGCCGCTCGCCGGGCGCCAACTCGTATGATCTTCGTCACACTCGTCCGACAGGTATCCCCCAACCCCTACGGAGCGACGATGCGCGTACTCCCCATCCGGCCGGCACGTCCGCTGGCACTTCTCACCGTTCTCGCCCTGGCTCTCACCATGCTCGCGGTCGCCTCGGCGTCCCCCGCGAAGGCTGCCGGCGGCCCTGCCCCTTATCCCGATGACTACGACGGCTCCCAGATGTGGCTGGGCTACCGGCCCGTCGAGGACGAGCGGCGGCTGGCGGAGTACCGATCGCTGGCCAGCTCGATCGTCGTCGAGAACGCCACCGCCGACCCCGTCCACCGGCACACCGACGATCTGGGGATCGAGCCTGGCGGAAGCGAGAAGCTGGTCACCTCGAGCCTGGAGGCGGCTCGCGAGGAGCTGATCCGCGGGCTCGGCGGCATGCTTGGCACCGACATCCCCGTCGCCGAGGACGTCTCCCCCGGCGCGGTCGTCGTCGGCACCCCGACCTCATCCCAGGTCGTACGCAGCGAGATCCCGGCCCGCGACCTCGGCCGTCTGGGGTCCGAGGGCTATCTGATCCGTTCGGTCGGCGGCCACACCGTCATCGCAGGCAACACCGAGGTGGCCGCACTGTACGGAACCTACGGCTTCCTCCGGCTGATGCAGACCGGCAGGCCGATCAGCCGGGTGAACGACGTCGAGGTGCCCAGGGTCCAGGACCGGTGGATCGACAACTGGGACGTCGAGCGGCTCTACGCCGGCAACGCCGACACCGCGAAGGGCCCCAACACCGGCGGGCTGGCCGGCGAGGACGGCTCGATCTTCAACTTCGCGGCGACCGGCGAGAGCGCCGACAGGAACCTGCCGGTGATCCTGGACCGCTACGTGACCGTGGCCCGGGCGCTGGCGTCGGTCGGGATCAACGGCTTCAACATCAACAACGTCAACGCCAGGAACGCCTACATCACCCCGGAGTACATCGAGCAGGAGGCGGCGCTGGCCGACGCCCTGCGGCCCTACGGGATCAAGCTCGCCCTCTCGATCCGTTACGACGCACCGACCGACCAGCGATTCGCCCCGGACACGCTCACCCGTGACCAGCTCGACCCGACCCAGGCGCCGTTCCGGGACTGGTGGACCCGCAGGGCCACCATGATCAAGGAGGCGATCCCGGACTTCGCCGGGTTCACCGTCAAGGCCAACTCCGAGGGGCAGCCCGGCCCGCAGGACTTCGGGTTCGACCACGGCGACGGCGCCAACGGCATGGCCGCGGCCGTCGAGCCGCTGGGGATGCAGATCAAGTGGCGTACGTTCGTCTACAACGCCGACGTCGACGAGGACCGGCTGAAGCGCGCCTACCTCGAGTTCGGGCCGATCGACGACGAGGTGCAGCCGGACGGGTCCCGCGGACGGATCGCCGACAACGTCTTCCTGCAGACGAAGAACGGGCCGTTGGACTTCCAGGCGCGCGAGCCGGTCAACCCGATGTTCGGGCGGATGGAGAACACCAATCAGGCCATCGAGCTGCAGATCACGCAGGAATACACCGGTCAGTCGACGATGCTCGCCTACCTCGGCCCGATGTGGCAGGAGGTGTTCAACGCCGACACCGGTGCGACCGACGAGTCCGGCCGGCTGCTGCCGAAGCGGAAGGTCGGGCACATCGTCGACGGCACCGCCCAGGGCCAGGAGCGGACCGCGATCGTCGGCGTCGGCAACCTCGGCAACGCCGACAACCTCACCGGTCACCACTTCTCCCAGTCCAACCTGTTCGCCTTCGGACGGATGGCGTGGGACTGGACCCTGGACTCGCGCGGGATCGCGGATGACTGGACCCGGATGACCTGGAGCGGTGACAGCAGGACCGTCAACAAGATCGTCGCGATGATGATGGGTTCGTGGGAGTCGGTGGTCAGCTACCAGACCCCGCTCGGCATCGGCCACCAGTTCGGCGCCGACATCCACTACGAGCCGGGACCGGAGGAGACTCTGGGCCGCCCGGACTGGAGCCCGACCTACTACAACCGGGCCGACTCCGTCGGGCTCGGCTACGACCGCTCGGCAGGCGGCAGCGGCTACTCGGGGCAGTACTTCCCCACGCTGGCCGAGCGCTTCGACGACATCGAGACGACCCCGGAGAACCTGCTCATGTGGTTCCACCACGTCCCGTGGGGCCACGAGATGGACAGCGGCCGGCCGTTCTGGGACGAGCTGGTCTACCGCTACCAGATGGGCGTCCAGTACGTCACCTGGATGCGCCGCACCTGGGACTCCCTCGAGCCCTCTCTCGATGCACGACGGTTCGGCGAGGTGAAGGCCAAGCTCGCCCGGCACGAGGCCGACGCCGAGATGTGGCGCGACGAGTGCGTCTCCTACTGGCAGACCTTCTCCGGCCGCGAGATGCCCACCGACGACGGACCGACCTCCATCGCGGTCGAGATCGACGGGAGGACGTACGACGGCTTCGACCTGTCGCTGGACGAGTACACGCTCGACGTGCCCGACGGGACCTCGCCGAGGATCACCGAGGTCGAGACGGCCGATCCCCGGGCGACGTATGACATCGTCGAGCAGGCCGACGGGATCCCGGGCCGGGCGGTCGTCGAGGTCGAGACGGAAGGCTTCTTCGGCCCGCTGCTGAAGAGGTACGTCCTGAAGCTCGAGTGAGTCACCAGCGCCCGGGTCCGGTGAGCTCGCCTGGTTCTGTCGAACGGCCCGACAGGGCCAGCGCGAGCGCGATCGCGCTGCCACGGACCTCGGGACCGGTCCCGATCGCCACGTCGGCGTCGGTGGCCACGAGGCGCACGCGTTGGGCTCGCTCCTTGCCGCCGCCCCACTTCTGCGAGGTGTCGGCCAGGTAGCGCAGCGCCGTGACGACGTGCTCGACCGGGTAATCGCGCCGGATCCCGAGCGGCCGCCGGATGTCCTCGCCGTGCGCGAACTCCTCGACGAGGCGGGTGGCGAGCGGGGCAGGTGGGGTCGCCGTTCGGCCGGCGACGCGACGGAACGACGCCAAGGTCGCGGCCGGATCCTCGGCCCGCTCCCGGTCGACGCCGGTCTGGTTGTCCCGGTCGAAGTCGCCGCGGGCGGCGATCATGCGGCGTACGAACCCCAGCCGGGTGGTCGTGGCGACATCGATCATGTGGGCGAGCACGTCGTGGACGGTCCAGCCCGTGCACAGCGACGGGGTCGTCCAGCGTGCCGGGGCGAGGGTCTCGAGATCGCGGATCAGCGCCTCGCGCTCGGTGTGCACCACGGACCAGATCGCGCTCTTGGACGACATGGTCCCGGACGCTACCGCCACTCCGCCCTCGCCGCCCCAGCATAAAGCGACGGCCACCTCACTCCACGGGAACCCGGGCCTCGATCTCGGCGAGCCAGGCCGCCGGCGAGGCGTCCGAGGGCATCCGCCAGTCGCCGCGGGGCGACATGGTGCCGCCGTTGGAGACCTTGGGACCGTTGGGCAGCGCCGAACGCTTGAACTGGTTGGCGAAGAAGCGCTTCACGAAGACCTCGAGCCAGGACCGGATCTCCTTCATCTCGTACGCCGCCCGCTTCCCCTCCGGGAAGCCCGGGGGCCACTCGCCGGCCTCGACGTCGTGCCAGGCGTTCCACGCCAGGAAGGCGATCTTGGAGGGCGTGAAGCCGTTGCGGACGGTGTGGAAGAGGGTGAAGTCCTGCAGGGCGTACGGACCGATCTTCTGCTCCGTCGACTGCAGCTCCTCCCCCGGCACGAGCTCGGGCGAGATCTCCTGGTCGAGGATCGCCTGGAGCACCTCGTCGGCGGTGCCGTCGAACTGCTCGGTGGTGATCACCCAGCGGATCAGGTGCTGGATCAGGGTCTTCGGCACGCCGGCGTTGACGTTGTAGTGCGACATCTGGTCGCCGACGCCGTAGGTCGCCCAGCCGAGCGCCAGCTCGGAGAGGTCTCCGGTGCCGAGCACGATGCCGCCGCGCTGGTTGGCGATGCGGAAGAGGAAGTCCGTACGCAGCCCCGCCTGGACGTTCTCGAACGTGACGTCGTAGACCGGCTCACCGTTGCCGGCCGGGTGGCCGATCTCCTTGAGCATCTGGGTGGCGGTGGGCCGGATGTCGAGCGTCTCGTAGGTCGTCCCGAGCGCCTCCATCAGATGGATCGCGTTGGACTTGGTGTCGTCGGACGTGGCGAACCCGGGCATCGTGAACGCCAGGATGTCGCTCGCCGGACGGCCGAGCCGCTCCATCGCCTTCGCGGCGACGATCAGCGCGTGGGTCGAGTCGAGCCCGCCGGAGACGCCGATGACGATCTTCGTGTCCGGGCCGATCGACTGCAGCCGCTTCTCCAGCCCGGAGACCTGGATGTTGTAGGCCTCGTAGCAGTCCAGCGCGAGCTTCTCCGGGTCGTCGGGGACGAACGGGAACCGGTCGACCTTGCGCCGCAGCCCGTCGCCGGTGAGCGGCGGGGCGAGCTCGAACTCGATCTCGGAGTGATATCCGCCCTCTGCCCGACGGTTGTCGTCGAAAGTGCTCTGCCGGATCCGCTCCGCGCGGATCCGTTCCAGATCGACGTCGACCACGGTCCTTCTGGCGCTGTCGGGGAACCGCTCGGTCTCCCCCAGCAACTCGCCGAGCTCGTACACCATCGTCTGCCCGTCCCACGACAGGTCGGTCGTCGATTCGCCCGGCCCTGCGGCGGTGTAGACGTACGCTGCCGCGCACCGCGCGCTCGCCGACTGCACCAGCAGGCGGCGCGCTTCGGAGCGCCCCACGGTGACCGGGCTCGCCGAGAGGTTGAGCAGGACGGTCGCCCCGGCCAGTGCCGCCTTCGCGCTCGGCGGCACCGGGACCCACATGTCCTCGCAGATCTCGACGTGGAAGACGAGATCCTTGACGTCGGTGCAGCGGAAGAGCAGGCCATTGCTGAGCGGCACCTCCTCGCCACCGAGCATGATGGTGCCGTCTGCATCGTCGCCGGTGCTGTACCAGCGCTTCTCGTAGAACTCCCGGTAGTTGGGGAGGTAGGACTTGGGCACCACGCCCAGCACCTCGCCGCCGTGGATCACGACCGCGGTGTTGAGCACCCGGTCGCCGTGGCGCAGCGGGGCGCCGACGACGATCACCGGCAGCAGCTCCTCGGAGGCCACCACGATCGCACTGATCGCGGCATGGACCGCGTCGAGGAGGGTCCGCTGCAGGACGAGGTCGTCGATCGAGTAGCCCGAGAGGCACAGCTCCGGGAAGAGCGCGACCGCCACGCCCTCCTCGCTGCACTCACGGGCCTGCGCGATCACCTCGCGCGCGTTGGCCGCCGGGTCGGCGACGGAGATCGGGATGGTGCACGCCGCGACCCGCGCGAAGCCATGGGAGTAGGCGGAGTAGAAGTCCACACCTGGGAGTCTAGGCGCGACCGGCTACCCGGCCACGCGATGCCCGTCGCCGGCCGCGTACGACCTCAGGACAGCTCGCGGATCCGGATGTTCCGGTAGGACACCACGTCCGGGGTGCTGCCGTGCGCCTGCACCCCGACATGGCCGGTCAGGCCCCGGCTGCTGGAGTCGGGGTCGTTCGGACGACCGGGGAACGGCAGCCCGGGCAGGTTCTCGAACTCGTTGATCACCACGCCGTTGCGGATCACGGTGTAGTGCTGCCCTACGACGCGGATCTCGAGATCGTTCCAGGTGCCCTTCGGGGTCGGTCGCGCCTCGGCCAGGGTGAGGTCGGCGAAGCCGTAGATCGACCCGGTCTTGCGGGGGTCGTTGCTGCCACTCTCGGGCGAGTCGTTGACCTGGATCTCGTGGCCACAGTTGACCGCGATCCAGGAGAGGTTTCCGGTCTCGCTGCCGTTGAACGTGGTCGGGCAGCCGTCGACCGGGCCCCACAGCTCGGGGAAGCGCACCTGGACGCCGCTGTTTCCGCGGGCCTCTCCGGGTGCGTCGTCGCGGAACTGCAGGCGCAGGGAGAAGTCGCCGTACTCCCGCTCGGGGTACCACAGTGTCCCGAAGCCGCCGCCCGCTCCGGCGCGGCTGCGGATGGTGCCGTCGGGCAGCAGGTCGAACCCGCCGTCACCGGCGTAGGCCCACGTGGCGAAGGATGCGGCCGAGCCGTCGAAGATCTGGTCGTATCCCTCGACCTTCCCCACCTCCGAGCGGGCCGCGGCGGACTGCAGCCGGCTCGCCTCGGCCCGGGTCACCTCACCGGTGGCGACCAGGCCGGCGGTGACGCTGCGCACGTGCGTCACGAAGGCGCCGTGCGTCGGCCACGTCCGCTCGTCGTCGATGACGTCGTTGACGGTGCAGCCGGAGCGCAGGGTGCTGTTGTCGACACCGGTGTCGAGATCGAGGAAGACCACGCTCGGGCGGGCATCGGGTGCCGGGCAGCTCGCGGCCGTCGCGGTCGCCTCGGCCGAAGTCGCGGTGGCGGCTGCGACCGGACCACCCAGGCACAGGGCGGTGATCCCGAGGACGGCCGACCCGACGGCGAGTCGGGTCCGGGTGCGGCGTGCGGGGAGGAGGTGAGACATCGAGACTCCGAACGTCGGGACGCCGAAGGGGGATGTGATGGGCGTCACGCAGGATGCTAGTGGCGACTGCGTCCGACTTTCAACCGTTTCCGAACGACTTTCGCGGACTGCCTGCGAAAGTCCCTGGTGGACGGCCGAACTCAGCCCGGCGAGCGCTCCATCACGATCTCCTCCGGACCACCGTCGATGGGGCTGGGAACGGTGTCGGCCGCCTCGACGAAACCGAGCCGCTCGTAGACGGCGTGGGCGCGGTCGTTGCCGACGAGGTGGGTGAGGCGCACGGGCAGGTCGCCGGCGCGGGCGATCACCTCGCCCAGCAGCGCGCTACCGGCGCCGGATCCTTGGACCTCGGGGAGGACATAGAGCTTCCAGAGCATCAGATGGTCCTCGAAGAGCGAGTAGGAGGCCATCGCGATGACTCGGTCGTCGACCTCGGCGACGAGCACCGTGCCGGCCCTGATCCCGGGGAGCACCGCGTCCGGCGCCCACCACTTGTTGATGCCGTCCTCGACGTACGCCTGTCCGGTGATCGGCGGGTACGTCGCTCGCCAGGTCGTCACGCCGACGTGGATCACCGCGTCGGGGTCCTCCGTCGTCGCCTCTCGCACCCGCATGGACGTGACGATAACCAGGAGCGCCGGGGCTGTCGTTCGGTTTAGCGTCGGAGCGTGCTGATCCGACGTGAACGTCCCGAGGACGTGGCCGACATCCGGGCGGTCACCGCCGCCGCCTTCTCCGGGGTGGAGCACTCCGCCCCACCGATCGAGCCCGACGGCGCGCCAGGGGAGGCGACGCTGGTGGGGTGGCTGCGCGAGGACCCGGGCTGGATCCCGGAGCTCTCGCTGGTCGCGGAGGTGGACGCCGAGGTCGTCGGCCACGTCGTGGCGACTCGCGGCGACCTCGCCGGCCGGCCCGCGCTCGGTCTCGGACCGGTGAGCGTCTGCCCCGCACGTCAGCGCGACGGAGTCGGGTCGGCACTGATGCACGCCGTCCTCGGCGGCGCCGACGCGATGGGCGAGCCGGTCGTGGTGCTCCTCGGCTCACCGGACTACTACGGACGCTTCGGCTTCGTGCCCGCCTCGTCCCTCGGCATCGAGGCGCCCGATCCGGCGTGGGGCGACTACTTCCAGGCACGGCCGCTGGCGGCGTACGAACCGGGTCTTCGGGGCCAGTTCAGCTATGCCGCTCCGTTCGACAGGCTGTGATCACCACCACAGCGCCATCAGGTTCATCTGGACCTACGCTGGAGGTAGTCCGTGGACTCCATCAGGGAGCTGCGAGATGACACCAGAAAGGCTCGATGATGAGCACGAACCCCTCTGCCGAGGAGACCGCGCCCTACGGGAACGGTGCCGCCGCCAGCACGACTGCCGGCGCGCCGGCCAAGCCCGTACGCAAGGTGCGCACGCATCATCTTCGCGAGATGAAGCAGCGTGGCGACAAGATCACGATGCTCACCTCCTACGACATGTACACCGCCCAGATCTTCGACGAGGCCGGGGTCGACCTGCTGCTCGTCGGTGACTCCGCCTCCAACAACGTCCTCGGCAACGAGACGTCGCTTCCGGTGACCGTGGACGAGCTGCTGCCGCTGACCCGCGCGGTATCGCGCAGCGCGAAGCGGGCGATGGTCGTCGGCGACCTCCCCTTCGGCTCCTACCAGGCCTCGCCCGAGCAGGGCTACCTGACCGCGGTGCGGTTCATGAAGGAGGGCGGCGCCCACTGCGTGAAGCTCGAGGGCGGCGCCGAGATGGCCCCGGTGATCAAGAAGCTGACCGAGGGCGGCGTCCCGGTCATCGCCCACATCGGCTTCACCCCGCAGTCCGAGCACGTTCTCGGCGGCTACCGCGTCCAGGGCCGCGGCGACACCTCCGACCGGATCATCGACGACGCCAAGGCCGTTCAGGAGGCGGGCGCGTTCGCGGTCGTCATGGAGATGGTCCCCGGCGAGGTCGCCGCGCAGATCACCAAGGAGCTCGACATCCCCACGATCGGCATCGGCGCCGGCCCCGACTGCGACGGCCAGGTGCTGGTCTGGCAGGACGCCTTCGGCATGCGCGGCGGCAAGATGGCCCGCTTCGTGAAGCAGTACGCCGACGTGAAGTCGGTCCTCTCCGACGGCGCCGAGGCCTACATCTCCGACGTCAAGGGCTCGACCTTCCCCGGCCCCGAGCACACCTTCTGAGGCTCTTCCGACGAAGTGGTCAATCTGGGCCGTCCGCCGGCTCTTCGCCGGGCCCATTTTGACCACTTCTCGGGTCCTGCTCCCACAGGGAGCCTCGCCACAGGCCGTACCAGGCGTCCAGGCGGGTGGGATCGTAGGTCCGGCCGAGCGCCTCGTCGGCCTCCCGCAGGATCATCGCGGCACGGAAACCTGACGTCCGGCGCCACCTACCCATGGCGAACGTAGCCCGCGTCCGCCAGACGCGAGTCGCGACGGCGGTCGCGGGCGTACTGCCCACGGTCTCGGGGCGCATTCCCGCCGACCTGTGGACAACCCGCTTCGCGACGTGGTCGGGTCCTAGACCTCGCTGCGGCGAGCCCTGGCGGCCGCCAGCCCGACGAGGCGGGCGACGACCAGGGCGACGTAGAAGACTCCGGCGACCTGCTCGATCATGACGACCGAGCGGGCGTGAGGGAGCACGGGGACGATGTCGGAGAGACCGACGGAGGTCAGGGTGGTGAACGAGAGGTAGAGCAGGTCGAACCACTGCCGGTGGTCGCCGAACGAGCCGGGCCAGATCACCTGCACCGCGGCGTAGAGGTAGGCGAAGGCCCAGGCCACCACCGTGAACGCGGCTCCGGTCGCGAAGAGCTCGTCGCGGGTCACCACGTCGTCGTGGAAGAGATAGCGGATCATCGCGTAGGAGACGAACAGGTAGAACGGCACGTGGAAGAAGGCCGAGGTCAGCACGACCCAGCCCTCGTTGGGCGCGACCGACTCCCACACGGCGAAGATCGTCGCCGGACCACCGAAGAGGCAGGCGGCCCAGGAGAAGGCGGGGGTGAGACGTACGGCCGCGACCGCCGCCAGCAGAAGCAGCAGCTGGAGGACGCCGAGGCCAGCTCGGCCGGCCGTGGACCCGTCGAGGAACGGGTAGGCCAGGATCGCCACGACCTGGCCGAGGAGGAGCACGGCGGAGGGGTGGTCACGCATCGCCCTGATCACGTTCGTCACAACAGCCCACCCTAGGGCCCCTCGGGCCAGTACCGTCGGCACCATGCGCGCTGCCCTAGCCCTCGCCTCCGTGGTCGCTCTCGGGCTCTCGACCGCCGCCTGCTCCGGGGATCCCTCCCCGGCCACCACCCCGCCGCCGCTGAACCCGTCGGGTTCGGCCAGTGCGCCGCCGAGCGCCTCCTCGTCCGCTCCCCCGGCCGTGCTGCCGACCTCCGGCCGGGTGCCCGAGCTCGACGTCGAGGTGGCGGGCGAGGGGCTGGACCACCCGTGGGACGTCGCCGACCTCGGCGAGGACCGGTTCCTGGTCACCGAGCGCGACCGGGCGGTCCTGTCCCTGATCGAGAACGGGGAGCGGCGCGAGATCTCGCTCGAGGACAACGACATCTGGGTCTCCGGCGAGACCGGCCTGATGGGCCTGGAGGTCGATCCCGGCTTCGCCGAGAACCGGCGCATCTACACCTGTCAGGGGTGGAACGGAGGCGAGGACGTACGCGTCATCTCCTGGACCCTCGACGCCGGACTGACCCGGGCCACCCAGGAGCGGACCCTGATCGACGGCTTCCCCACGAGCTCCGGGAGACACGGTGGCTGTCGGCTGCTGATCAGCGCCGACGGTGCGCTGTGGGTCGGCACCGGCGACGCCGCGAACGAGGAGAACCCGCGCAGCCTCGACTCCCTGGGCGGGAAGACGCTCCGCCTCGACCCGGAGACCGGAGACCCCTGGCCGGGCAACCCGTGGGGCGGTGACGAGGGGCCACGACGATTCATCACGAGCTTCGGCCACCGCAACGTGCAGGGGCTGGCGCAGCGTGCCGACGGCACCGTCTGGTCGGTCGAGCACGGCCCCGACCGCGACGACGAGATCAACGAGATCACGCTCGGCGGCGACTACGGCTGGAACCCGGGCTCCGGCTACGACGAGTCGGTGCCGATGACCGACCAGGATCTGCCCGGGGAGCAGATCGAGGCGGCCTGGAGCTCCGGCAACCCGACCGTCGCGACGGGTGGCGGCACCTTCATCCCGGTGCAGAAGCGCTGGGGTGCCTTCGGCGGGGCGCTCGCGGTCGCCGTGCTCAAGGACCAGGAGCTGCGGGTCGTCTCCTTCGACGAGTCCGGGAAGCTGACCGACGACCGGTCGCCCGAGGTCATGCACGACTATGGGCGGCTGCGTACGGTCTCGCTGGCCGCCGACGGGGACCTCCTCGTCACCACCGACAACGGCGGCGGCGAGGACGTCCTGCTTCGGGTCACCCCGCGCTGAGGGTCACCCGAAGCCGAGGATCACCTGTCCTCGTTGCCCGCGTCGCCTTCCCAGGCCTTGTCCTCCTTGTCCCAGCGCTCGTTGTTCTCCTGGACCTTCTGCAGGGCCAGGGAGGCCTCGGCGTGGGAGGCGTAGGGACCGAGACGATCCTTGGCCTTGCAGCCCTCGTACGGCTCGACGGTCTGGTGCTTGAGGCAGTAGTAGAACTCGCCCGCGTGCTCGTCGCTCATGTGGCCAACCTACCGTTGTGCGAGATGTTCGCGTGGGCAACAGCGCTGTTACACGGATTTCAGTAGGTTGCCACCATGAGCCAGATGTTCGACGCCTACGAGACTCGAGATCCGGCCTTCGACGAGATGTTCTCCGGCAGCGAGCTGCGGCCTCCCTACCAGCGGCTCGGCGACTCCCTGCGCAGGCTCAGCGCCTCCGAGCTGATCAGCCGGGTCGAGGCGATGCAGGCCAGCTATCTCGACCAGGGCGTCACCTTCGACATCGGCGGCGAGGAGCGGGCCTTCCCCCTCGACATCGTCCCGCGGGTCATCGAGCGCGACACCTGGACCACGATCGACAAGGGCGTCCAGCAGCGTGTCAAGGCGCTGGAGCTGTTCCTCGCCGATGTCTACGACGAGGGCAAGGTCTTCGACGACGGGGTGATCCCGCGCGAGGTGATCACGACCTCCAGCCACTATCACCGCGCCGCCGCGGGGGTGCACCCGCCCAACGGCGTACGTGTGCAGGTCTCCGGCATCGACCTGGTCCGGGACAACGCCGGCGAGTTCCGCGTGCTGGAGGACAACGTGCGCGTCCCCTCAGGCGTCTCGTACGTCATGACCAACCGCCGCGCGATCTCGGCCGCGCTCCCGGAGGCGATCGCCGAGCACCGGATCCGGCCGGTGGCCAACTACCCGCAGAAGCTCCTGGCAGCGCTGCGCGCGGCCGCTCCGGCCGGTGTTGCCGACCCGACGGTGGTCGTGCTGACACCGGGTGTCTACAACGGCGCCTACTTCGAGCACGCGCTGCTGGCCCGGACGATGGGCGTCGAGCTCGTCGAGGGGCGCGACCTGGTCTGCCGCAACGGGCAGGTGCTGATGCGTACGACCAAGGGGCTGGCCCCGGTCCACGTGATCTACCGGCGCATCGACGACGAGTTCCTCGATCCGGTGCACTTCCGGCCCGACTCGATGCTCGGCTGCGTCGGGCTGATCGACGCCGCCCGGATGGGCAACGTGACCCTGGCCAACGCGGTCGGCAACGGGGTCGCCGACGACAAGCTCGTCTACACCTACATGCCCGACATCATCCGCTACTACCTGGCGGAGGATCCGATCATCAAGAACGTCGACACCTGGCGGATGGGCGACGCGTCCTCGCGCGAGGAGGTCCTCGACCGGCTCGACGAGCTGGTGCTCAAGCCGGTCGACGGCTCGGGCGGCAAGGGCATCGTGATCGGACCGGCGGCCTCGGCACGCGAGCTGGAGGTGCTGCGCGGCAAGATCCTGGAGGACCCCCGCTCCTGGATCGCGCAGCCGGTGGTGCAGCTCTCGACGGTCCCGACCTTCATCGACGAGCAGCTCGGGGCGCGGCATGTGGACCTGAGGCCGTTCGCGGTCAATGATGGCGACAAGGTCTGGGTTCTTCCCGGTGGCCTGACTCGGGTGGCGCTCGCCGAAGGCGAGCTGATCGTGAACAGCTCCCGTGGCGGCGGCTCGAAGGACACCTGGGTGCTCGCCGGACCGACGTCGTCCCGGCCGACCGGCCGGGGTCAGAGTCAGGGTCAGTCTCAAGCGCAGGGGGTTGCGTGATGCTGAGTCGCATCGCCGAGTCGATGTTCTGGATCGGACGCTATGTCGAGCGCGCCGAGGACACCGCACGGATACTCGACGTGCAGACCCAGCACATCCTCGAGGACGCCGCCACCGACGAGGAGACGGCCTGCCGCTCGCTGCTCGCGGTGATGGGCGTCGAGATCCCGCCCACCGAGAAGGTCGGCCTGCCGCAGATCCTGGACATGCTGGCGTACGACACCACCGCACCGACCTCGATGGCCTATGCGCTCGGGGCAGCCCGGGAGTCGGCCCGCGGGGCCCGGGAGACGCTCTCGGTGCCGCTGTGGGAGGCGCTGAACACCACCTACCGGGCGATCCCGGCCGGGCAGTTCAAGCACATGCGCGCGCCCTTCATCTTCGGCTGGGTACGCGACCGGGTGGCCCAGATCAACGGCACCGCCGACGCCACAATGATGCGCGACGAGTCCTGGCAGTTCCTGATGCTGGGGCGCTACGTCGAGCGCGCCGACATGACCTCGCGGCTGGTCGCGACCACGTCGCTGACCTCGGCCGGCGGGGCGTCGCAGTGGAACTCGACGCTGCGTGCCTGTGGTGCGTACGACGCGTTCCTGCGGGTCAACAAGGGGGTCGAGACCGAGCAGGCGGCGGCCGAGTTCCTGCTGCTGGACCGGATCTTCCCGCGCTCGGTGGTGCACGCGCTGCAGCGGGCTGAAGGGGCACTGGACACGCTGGAGGGCACGACCCGGCGAGCCGGCTTCTCCGACGAGGCCCACCGGCTGATCGGCCGGATGCGGGCGTCGCTGGAGTACCGCTCGCTCCACGACCTCCTGGCGGACCTGCCCGCCGAGATGGAGCGGCTCCAGGTCACCTGCGCGGAGGCCACCGAGGCGGTCACCAAGCGCTACTTCGCCGGTGCCGAGGCGCTGGCCTGGCAGCCGGTCTGAGGAGTCTGATCGAGATGAGCATGCAGTTCCGGATCGTGCACACCACGACGTTCAGCTACGACGGCCCGGCGGTCGCCTCCTACAACCAGGCGCGGCTGACCCCGCTGACCACGCCCAACCAGATCGTGGTCCATCACCGGCTCGACGTCTCGCCCAAGCCGTGGACGTACGAGTACAAGGACTACTTCGGCAACGAGGTCACCGCCATCGAGGTGCTCGAGGCGCACCGGGCCCTGAAGGTCTCCGCGACCAGCACCGTCCAGGTCTCCCGCGAGCCGGGCGCCGCGCCGGTGCTCACCTGGGAGGAGGCCGCGCTGCCCGGGGTCGCGGACCGGTTCGTCGAGTTCCTGGGCCTGCCCGCACACGTGGCGCCCGACGAGGAGCTCGCCACGGCGGCCAAGGGCATTGCGTCCTCGGCGGCGCTTCCCGGCGAGGCTGCGTTCGAGATCGCCAGAGCGGTCGCTTCTGCCGCACCGTCCGATGCCGCCCACCAGCTGCTCGGTGCGCTGCGGACCGTCGGGATCCCGGCGCGCTACGTCTCCGGCTACGTCTACCCCGGCGGCGCGCACTCCTGGGTGGAGTGGTGGGACAACGGATGGCACGGGATCGACCCGGCCACCGGCACCGAACCCGGCGACACCTACGTCGGTGTGGCCACGGGGCGCGACCACACCGACGTCAAGCCGCTGGGCGGGATCTACTCGGGTCCCGCCGAGCCGGCCGTCGAGGTCAGCGTCGAGATGACGCGGCTGGCCTGAGCTGGCTCAGAGCGAGGACTCCGCCGCGAGCGCGTTGATCACCTTCGCCAGGGCGAGGTCACGGCTGGTGACCCCGCCGGCGTCGTGGCTGGTGAGCCGGATCTCGACATAGGGGTAACGCAGGTCGATGTCGGGGTGGTGGTTGGCCTCCTCGGCCTTCGCCCCGATCGCGTTGACCAGGGAGAGACCGGTGATGAAGTCACCGGTCTCCACGCGGGCGACGATGCTGTCGGCATCGCCGGAGGAGTCGAACGTCCAGCCCTCGAGCTGCTCCTGGGCGACCTGCTCGGCGGTGAGAGTCGTGGTGTCAGGTTCCATGCCACCACCCTCTCACCCCACGCTCACTCCTCGCGCTGGGCCAGCCGGTTGCGTACGCGGTAGACGGCTGCGTGATGGTCGTAGTCGTCGCTCATCACGGCCGCCAGGCGCAGCGGGCCGAGGGCATCCTCGAGGCGGTCCTGGCGCTCCAGCACGCGGCCGAGCGAGTGCTGGCTCCAGGCGTCGCTCGGGTCGCGCTCGACCAGCCAGCGCAGCTCGGCCTCGGCCTTGGCGAGCTGGGCCCGGAGCATGTAGGCCCACGCCCGCATGCTCCGCAGCCCGATGTTGTCGGGGTCGTCGGCGAGCGCCGGCTCCAGGATCTCCAGCGCCTCCACGGGGAAGCGCCGCGAGAGCAGGTCGTGAGCCGTCCGGTAGGCCACCTCGTGCGAGGTCTGGCTCGGAAAGACGACAGCCGGGGCTACGTACTCGAAGTCTTCGTTCTCTGTCATCACACCCTCCGAACGTGATACCCCACCACGGTATTCCACCACGCCAGCGATGGGAGCACCATGGTGACGGTTAGGAGGTGAACGCGCATGCACGCATCAGTCGGTGACCACCTCGTCGTCATGGGCCAGCACGTCGGCGACCACGTTCGGGAGGCCGAGATCATCGAGGTCAGCCACCCCGACGGCAGCCCGCCCTACCTCGTACGCTGGAGCGACAGCGACCACGAGTCGCTCGTCTTCCCCGGTCCGGATGCCCACATCGAGCCCGCCTCGCACTAGACTTTTACACGCGGACGGGCTGGCCGGGCGATCGCGTCGTTCCTTCGGGGGCGTCGAGGAAAGTCCGGGCTCCACAGGACAGGGTGGTGGCTAACGGCCACCCGGGGTGACCCGCGGGACAGTGCCACAGAGAACAGACCGCCTCTACCCTCCAGGTAGCGGTAAGGGTGAAACGGTGGGGTAAGAGCCCACCAGTCCTCGTGGTGACACGAGGAGCTAGGTAAACCCCACCCGGAGCAAGACCAGACAGCATGCGCTCGAGGGCTGTCCGCCCGAGCATGCGGGTAGGTTGCTAGAGGCCATCGGCAACGATGGTCCGAGATGGATGGTCGCCGATCACAGAACCCGGCTTACAGGCCAGCCCGTTCGCTCTCACCGGCACCGCCTGCCGTCGGGCTGCGTCGTGCTGTGCCGACACCCGGAGTTCGGATCGCGGGTTGGGCGACCAGGCAGAGTAGTTCGTAGCAAGCGGCGCGATCGCCGTGCTGCTGCTTGGTACTCCCCGCACGACCCGACAGGAGACGTGAGATGGACCCGACCACCGCGATCGCCCGCTTCGACGAAGTCCGAGCCGACACCGAACGCCTCGCAGCACCCCTCTCACCCGAGGACCAGACGGTCCAGTCGATGCCGGATGTCTCCCCCACCAAATGGCATCGCGCGCACGTGACCTGGTTCTTCGAGACCTTCGTGCTGGCCGAGAACGAGGCCGGCTTCACACCGTTCCAGGACCAGTACTGGTTCCTCTTCAACAGTTACTACGAGCAGGTCGGGCCACGGTACGCGCGGCCGATGCGTGGCGTGATCAGCCGCCCCGGCGCGTACGAGGTGGGCGACTACCGGCGCAACGTCGACGACCGGATCAGGGACCTGCTCGACAGCATGGACGAGGGCACCTTCGCCAAGCTCGCCCCGACCATCGAGCTCGGCTTCCACCATGAGCAGCAGCACCAGGAGCTGCTGCTCATGGACATCAAGCACGTGCTGTCGCTCAACCCGTTGCAGCCGACGTACGCCGGGAGCCCGGTCGCGGGCGCCGGGACCGACCGGCTGGGGTGGGTCGACATCGAGGGCGGCCTGGTCGAGATCGGCTCGGAAGGCGGTGGGTTCTGCTTCGACAACGAGCTGCCACGCCACCAGCAGTGGCTGGAGCCCTACCGGCTCGCCGACCGGTTGATCACCAACGGCGAGTGGCTGGAGTTCATCGCCGACGGTGGCTACCGGCGTCCCGAGCTGTGGCTCTCGGACGGGTGGGCACGGGTCAACGCCGAAGGCTGGGACGCACCCTTCTACTGGCGAGAGGCCGACGGGGTGTGGTTCGAGCACACCCTGCACGGCACCACGCCGCTCGACCCGGGGCTGCCGGTCTGCCACCTGAGCCACTACGAGGCCGACGCGTACGCCACCTGGGCCGGCAAGCGCCTCCCCACCGAGGCCGAGTGGGAGCACGCTGCCCGGACCTACGAGGTGTCCGGCAACCTCGCCGACCGGGACAGCTTCCACCCACGTGCGGCGGGCCCCGCGACCGGCGGCCTGCGACAGCTCTTCGGAGACTGCTGGGAGTGGACCTCCTCGGCCTACCTGCCCTACCCGGGCTTCCATCCCGCCGCCGGCGCCATCGGTGAGTACAACGGCAAGTTCATGTCGAGCCAGATGGTGCTCCGCGGCGGCTGCGCGCTCACCCCGCCGGGACACACCCGGGCCTCCTACCGCAACTTCTTCCCGCCTGGCGCACGCTGGCCCGTCACCGGGCTCCGGCTGGCCGACGACGGGCGCCGTGCGTGACCTGGTCGGCTGCGATCACCTGTGCCCATCGCGGCATCCTCGGACCGCCCCGGACGCACGCCGAGTGGGCCTGCCCGCGCGACGACTGCCCGGCCCCGGTGCGGCTCGGTTCCTGGGCCGCCTCGGTCAGCGGCACCCTCGATGCCTCGTGGACGCTCATCCTCGACAAGGCGCAGCAGGAGCGCCTGCCGGTCGGCTCCGCCCTGATCCGGATCGCCAACGAGATGGAAATCGGCGGCTTCTCGGTTCTCCTCAGTGACGGGGACGACCTCGCCCTGCTGACCGGTGACGAGGGCGGCCACCTGACCGAGCCGGCCGCCTGGGAGTACGTCGTCACCGACCATCCGCTCCCAGACTCTCCATCCACCTCGATCCCGCCGCGCACCGTCGGCGTGCTCAGCCCCTGCGGACCCACCTGGTGGCGGCTCGACATGCCCCACCGCAACCCGAAGGAGAACCTCGCGTGACCCTCGACATCGACGGCCGGACCGGCACCAGCGCACCAGCCCGGAGCAGGATCACCACCCTGCTGACCGCCGAGGACCTGCGGCAGAGCCTCGCCGAGGACGCCCGCACCGGCTTGAGCGCGTCGCCGAAATGGCTTCCACCGAAGTACTTCTACGACCAGCGTGGTTCGGAGCTGTTCGAGGAGATCACCCGGCTGCCCGAGTACTACCCGACGCGCACCGAGCGGGCGCTGCTGACCGAGTATTCGCAGGAGATCGCCGAGGACTCCGACGCCGAGGTGCTCGTCGAGCTCGGGTCCGGCTCCTCGGAGAAGACCCGGCTGCTGCTCGATGCGCTGACCCGGACCGGCCGGCTGACGACGTACGTCCCGGTCGACGTGAGCGCCAGCGCGCTCACCCAGGCGATGGACGCACTGGCCGAGGAGAGGCCGGGGCTCGAGCTGGAGGGTGCCGTCGCCGACTTCGACCAGCATCTCGGGCAGCTGCCGGCCCCGGGACGACGGCTGATCGCGCTCCTCGGCAGCACCCTGGGCAACTACGACCGTCCGGGGCGAGCTCGGTTCCTGCGTTCGGTGGCCGCGGCCATGCAGCCGGGTGAGGGCCTGCTGCTCGGGCTGGACCTGGTCAAGGACCCCGGCCAGCTGGTCGCGGCCTACGACGATGCGGCCGGCGTGACCGCCGAGTTCAACCTGAACGCGCTGCACGTCCTCAACCGGAGTCTGCGTGCCGACTTCGACACCGACAGCTTCCGGCACCTGGCGCGCTGGAACACCGAGGAGGAACGGATCGAGATGCGACTCGTCGCGCAGGAGTCCGCCCGCGTGGAGCTGAATGAGCTCGACCTCGTCATCAAGTTCGACGAGGGCGAGGAGCTCCTCACCGAGCTGTCCTGCAAGTTCCGCCGAGACAGCGCCGCTGACGAGCTCACCGCGGCGGGCTTCGGCGACCTCCGCTGGTGGACCGATCCGGACGAGGCGTACGCGCTCGTGCTGGCCAAGCGCTGAGCGCTGCTCGTCGACAAGTCCGCTCGATGCCCCTGGCGACGGCGCGACCTCGCCCCCGCGCGGGGTCGCGACGTCATCAGGGGCATCGAGCGGATGGCGGTCACTGCACGCGTACGTGCGACTGCTGCCGGCCCCGTCCTCGCCGTGGCGGGTCGATGAGGACCCGGCAGGTGATCGAGTCGTCGGGGAACGCCGCGGCGACGTCCCGGGCGCAGGTCTCGGCGGCGTCGGCGACCGGCGCGACCGCGGCGGCGGGGTCGATGCGACCCCGCAGCAGGATCACCGGCCGCGACCGGATGGTGACCACCGTGCCGGTGACCCCGGTCAGCGGCGCGAGGCTCTCCAGCCTGGTGGCGGCCGCATCCGCGATCGAGCGGAGGTCGGCCTGGACGCGCCCGGTCTGGTCGCTCGCGTCGAGTCGCAGCGTCGAGGGTCCGCGCCGGCCCAGGTGCGACAGCAGCCACACCAGGCCGATCAGGCCGAGCAGGACGCCCGCCGCGGCGAACGCCCACGGGAACCAGTCGGACGTGACGACGTCACTCGCCGGACCGGTGGACAGCTCGGCCGGGTAGCTCCGGAGGACCCACTGGTAGTGCCAGTCGACGATCAGCAGACCCAGGGCGATCACGAGCACCGCCACGAGCAGGGTCATCACACGGTCGTACCTGATCACGCGGGGAGTCATCGGGGCACCTCCGTGGCTCGCACCTTGATGCGGGTTCCGGTCAGTCGGCCGACCTCGTCGTCGAGGACGGCTCTCACGTGCTCGGTCACGGCGGCAGCCTCCTGGGGACCATCGGGGGTGTTGCGCGCGGCGACGACGACGTCCACGACGACGCGACGCCGGGAGCTGCGCGAGGAGTCGGCCGACATCACCCCGGGGAGCCGGTCGGCGGTCTCCTGGGCGACGGCCGCGACGGCGCCGGGCTCGAGCCACAGATCGGCATCGCCCGCAACCCGCAGGTGCGTACGCCGCCCGGGCCGGAGCGCGAGCCAGAGCATCAGCAGCCCGACGAGGGCGATCCCTCCGCCGGCCGCCGCCAGTCCGACCGACGGGCCGATCCCGTCGAGGCCGGCGACCAGGTCGGGGACGACCGGAGACCCGGCTGCCCACCCCTGGCTGACCAGGAGCTCACGGACCGCGAGCACGGCGACCCCGATCAGGACCAGGGCGAGCACGATGGCGGTGGGAACCACCACCGGTGCTCGGCGCGGCTGAGCGCGTGGCGCCGCGGGGCGGGCGACCTGTTCGGCCGGTGGTTCGATCGTGTGCGTGCTCATTCCACCCTCCTGCCGGTGTCCTCGGCGGCCGACGGGTCGACCGCGTGCACGGTGACGTCCACACTGCGGATCTCGATGCCCGAGAGCCGGAACGCCTCGTGGCGTACGGCGTCCCGGGCTGCCGTGGCGATGCGGGACACGTCGCCGGGCCAGGCCATCGCGACGTCGAGCTTCACCCGGACGGCGCGCCCCTCGGCCGTGATGTCGGCCTTCGGGAACGCCGACCCGGTGACACGGCCGAGGGCGCTGCGATGCGCCACCGTGCCCGGGACCTTCAGAGCGACGCGCTCGATGATCCGCTGGAGGGCCTTGTTGCGGACGTCCAGGGTCCCGTGGTCCTCCGCCGGGTCGGCGGTCTCGGTGTCTGCGTCGACGAGGTGCATCGGACGCAGCGGGGCCTCAACCACGGCGTCCTCGCAGCAGACTGCGGACGTCGAGCTCACCGTCGACGTGGCCGCCGATGAGGTAGCCGGCACCGCCGAGCACGATGGCCAGCAGCAGGCCGACCAGTCCACCGGTGACGATGGCGATCGTGAGCAACAGTCCGGCGAGCAGGCCGAGTGTCGAGTTGGTCATGACGTTTCTCCTTCTGAGGGTCGCAGCGGCGCCGCGGCCGAGCCGGTGCGGTCGGGCGGGAGGATGTCCTCCACCGTGACGTCCACGGGGCCCGACACGTACGGCCGGACGGCGTCGCGGATGGCGTCGGTGGTGGCGAGGACCGGTGCGCCCCAGTGGAGAACCACATGGATCGCGCAGCCGGGCTCGCGCATCCTCACCCCGTTGACCCGGCGTCCGGGAAGGTAGGTGGCCACCTCCCCCGCGACGCCGGCGTGCAGGTCGTGGACGCCGGGCACCGCGAGCACGGCGGCCGCGACGACATCCACGACCTCCGGCTCAGCGCCGTCGTGGCCCTGTGGGTCGGCGTCGGCGGTCACGGTCACTCCACCCGCCGGGCGGCATCCTGGTCGGAGTCGCCGGTCTCGTCCTCGAGGTAGACGTCGTGCACGGTGATGTTGACCTCGGTGACCTCGAGGCCGGTCATCCGCTCCACCGACGCCTTCACGTTGCGACGGATCGCGCTGGCGAGGTCGGGGATCGAGGTGCCGTACTCGGCGACGATGTCGAGGTCGGCGGCTGCCTGCCGCTCCCCCACCTCGACCGCGACGCCCTGGCCGAGGTTCGTACGCGAACCGGGGATCCGCTCGCGGATCGCC
This sequence comes from Nocardioides sp. NBC_00368, assembly GCF_036090055.1. Lineage (NCBI taxonomy): Bacteria > Bacillati > Actinomycetota > Actinomycetes > Propionibacteriales > Nocardioidaceae > Nocardioides > Nocardioides sp. NBC_00368. The sequence continues at coordinate 191,211 of NZ_CP107970.1, read as the reverse complement.
CCTGCCGCACGCGCCGCGCCGCCACCGAGGTCGTGCACGCCGCTGATCTCTCGAGCAGCGATGCCCGCGATCTTCGAGACCACGGTGTCGGCGATCGACGTACGCCCGTACTCGCTCACCAGCGCACCCGATTCGCTGCGCTCCACCTGACCCCCGGCGCCGTTGGTCGTCGAGCTCGTGCCGCCGGACTTCGTCTGCGTCATGAGAAGAACCTTCCTGATCGTGTTCGGTCTTGCTGACGCCGGTTGGTCGCGACGTCCCTTCGATATGTCACAGAGATTGTGGTGTGTTCTGGATCACATCTCTTTGCTTGGAGGTGGTAGAACATCCTTCGTATCGCAAAGCCGTCCTTGCCTGGGCGGTAGAAGAGAAACTCGGGGGCGATGTCGGAACCGCAGGCGACAGCTGAGCCGTCGGCGACTGCTGAGCCGTCGGCGACGGACGAGGCCTTGGTGCGCGCGGCACGTCTGGGCGACCAGGAGGCGTTCCGGGAGATCGTCGATCGTCACGGCCCCGCGATGTATCGCTACGCCCTTCGGCTGGTCGGCGACGCCACGGATGCCGCCGAAGCGACCCAGGAGGCGTTCGTCTCGGCCTGGCGGAGCCTGTCCGGCTTCCAGGGACGCTCCTCCCTGCGTACGTGGCTGATCCGTCTCGTCCACCGCCGCGCGGCCGATCTCCAGCGCCATAGACGGGCGACCCCGATCGACGACGGGCTGATGTCCAGGCTGACCCCGCCCGCGACGGACAACCCGTTGCAGACCGTGCTGGACGCCGAGCTGCTGGAGGCGCTGCAGCTAGCATTGAATGAACTACCGTGGCATCAAAGGGCGACCTGGCTGCTGCGGGAGGTCGAAGAGATGAGTTACGAGGAGATCTCCATCGCCCTGGCCATGCCGATCGGCGCCGTCCGCGGACACCTCTACCGCGGCCGTCGCACACTCGCGGAGAGGATGGCACGATGGCGCTAGATCCCAGCCCCCTCGGCCGCGCCGTCCGCGCCGCCCGAGCCGATGAGCCCGCCGGCTGGGTCGACCTGGCCGAGTCGATCATGGCGCGCGTGCGCCGGGTCGTCGTCCCCTCCGAGCCGATCCTGACCTTCACCGAGCCGGGCACGTCGGCGCGCGACGATCAGGGCTCCGAGACCTTCGTCTCCGCCCGCGTCGTGAGCGCCGCGCTGCGCCGGCTCCTCCAGGAGCACCCGACCCACGCGCCCGACAACATCGAGCTGCACGTCGACGAGGGCCGCCTGACCGGCATCGAGATCCGCCTCGTCGCCAGGTACGGCGTCGAGCTCCACCCGCTCGCCGACACCCTGCGCCCGCAGATCCTCGAGATCGTCACCGACCTTCTCGGGCCTGCGTCCGGCATCGACCTCTCAGCGATCGAGATCGAGTACGTCGACGTCACCCGCGGGGATCCGAACCGGACCTGAGCGGTGGCCGGTCACCTCAGCCACTTCCGGTCGCCGATCACCTCGACGAGCTCGACCGTCCGCTGATCGGTCCATCCCGGAGGCGGCAGGATCGCCGCCCAGGCGTGCACCGGCGCCGTACCGAACTGGTGGCCCTGCCCGGCCGGGACAGAGTTGGCGGAGAACTGGTCGACGCCGAGCTGCAGCATCGTCACCCCGGGGATCCAGCGTACGTTCGGAGAGACGTCGCGGCCGCGCTCCTCCGCCAACCAGTCCGGGCGCTCCAGCGCCACCTCCGGCGACCACCAGGTGATCGGGTCGTTCGCGTGCTGGAGATAGCCGATCCGGGTGCCCTCCCAGGCGCCGGGCAGCTTCCAGTCCTCGGGCCGGTCGGCGAACCGGACGATCTCGCCGTCGTCGAGCACCGGCAGCACCTGAGGGGTCTCCGGCTCACGCTCGTCGGTGAACCGGTTCCACAGCCGGTTGTCGGCGGTCGGGCCCACGAACAGGGCGCCGTCGGTGCGGGTCGCGAGATCCTGGGCGCCGCTGAAGGCGGCCTCGCCACCGAAGCTGCCCAGGCTCTCCCCGCTCACGACCAACAAGGGGCGATCGGCCTCGGGGATCTCCAGCCAGCGGCCGTAGACGGCGTCGAAGAGGGCGAGACCGGCGTCCTGGGCCCGCTGCCGGTCCAGGATGAACGACATCCAGCTCGGCAGGTAGGAGTACTGGAGGCTGACCGTCGCGGTGTCGCCGCCCCACATGAACTCCAGCGCCTGGGCCTGGTTCTCGTTGACCCAGCCCCGGCCGGTGCCGGTCACCACGTTGATCACCGCGCGGTCGAAACCGCCGAGCGCCTCGAGCTCCGCGACCGCGTCCAGCGCCTCGTCACGGATGTCGACGCCTTCCGGTCCGGACCCGATGTACGCACGCACGGGCTGCAGCGCAGGCTCGTCGGTGAACGCGCCGATGTCGGCGGCGGTCGGGGCGCTCGCGACGAAGACCCGCCCCTGGCGGCCCAGGTCGTCCCAGTCCTGCGACGAGGCCGGACCGGACGTGAGCTCGGGCGTCGTGGGCGCGGGTACGTCGGTGCTGAACTCCTCGTTGATCGCGGCGAAGCTGGCGTCGAGTGCTCCCAGCAGCCGACCGCCGCCGACTCCGATCGCCAGCTCGTAGATCAGGACCGCGGCGATCAGTCCGCCGATCACGGTCGACGCGGCAGCGGGCAGGAAGCGACCCAGGAATCGTCCGATCGACCGCCCCAGCGCCTTGCAGCCACGTGCGAGCTCGAGCAGCAGCGCGAACAGGACCGCGGTGATCAGCACGGTGAGCACCAGGTGCAGGACGCCCACCCGGTCGACCTCGACCAGGTCGCGGACCTCGTTCTCCCACCGCAGCGAGAGCCCCAGCATGATCAGGGTGCCGACGCCACCCGCGACGGCGAGGACCCGCCAGGCGATCACCCGCGCCCGGCCGGTGAGCCGTCCACCGCAGCTGCGGACCAGCCAGCCGGCCAGCGCGCCGGCACCATAGCCGGCGAGCATGCACAGGGCGGTGAGCAACGCCTGGAAGAGCGCGGTGCGCGGCATCAGCGACGGGGTCAGCGATGCCCAGAGCAGCACCACCGTGCCGGCCGACGCGGCGAACGGCGCTCGCAGCTGCCCCCGCAGCACGTCGACCGCGCGGGCGACCCGTTGGCGCCGTACGTCGCTCATCGTCTTCACCCTAGCCCCGGATCGCCGGCGCCGACTCCCCTTCGCGGACGAAACCCCTGGTGAGGACGGGGCTCCGGCCGGGCGTGACGTCGTATCAGAGCCGTCCGCTGCGCGCTCCTGAGGATAAGGCTCCGGTCGTCGTCCTGGACGGTCCAGGACCTGGAGCCGACAGGGGGAAAGAACATGGACAACGAAGATCTGTTCATGGCGCAGTCGGATGCCGTGCCCGAGGAGCTCACGGCCGTCGCCGAGTCGAAGGCGTCGGTCGAGGACGTGCTGCTCGGCATGGAGAACGTGGTCGGTGTCGGGGTCGGCCTCAAGATCACCAACGGCGAGCAGACCGAGACGCCGAGCGTCATGGTCCTGGTCAGCCAGAAGATGCCGACCGAGCTGGTCGGCGACGCGGACACCGTCCCGGACACGGTGGACGGCACGCCGACCGATGTGCTCGAGGTGGGGCATCTGTTCGCCGGCGGCAGCCAGCAGCTCATGGAGACCCAGGAGGTCGACGCCCAGACCCTGGCGCTCCGGATCCGCCCGGCTCGACCGGGGTTCAGCGTGGGGCACTACAAGATCACCGCCGGGACGATCGGCGCGGGCGCGTACGACCTGAGGACCTTCCCGGGGATCCCGCCGCGCTACTACATCCTCAGCAACAACCACGTGCTCGCGAACTCCAACGATGCGAACATCGGCGACCCGATCCTGCAGCCCGGCCCGTTCGACGGTGGAACGGCACCGACGGACGTGATCGGCCGGCTGGCCCGGTTCGTGCCGATCAGGTTCGACGGGTCCTGCAACTACGTGGACGCCGCGATCGCGGAGGTGCCCTTCCACGTGATCGACCGCGACGTCTACTGGAACGGCTACCCGGCCACCGCCGCCAAGGCCGCGACCGTCGGCATGCTCCTCAAGAAGACCGGCCGCACCACGAACTTCACCACCGGCCGGGTCACTGCCGTCGCGGCGACCGTGAACGTCAACTACGGTGCCGGCAAGGTCGCGAAGTTCTGCAACCAGATCATCACGACCAACATGTCAGCCGGCGGCGACTCCGGCTCGATGGTGCTCGACCTGCAGAACAACCCGGTCGGGCTGCTCTTCGCGGGCTCGAGCGTGGCGACGATCCTGAACCCGATCGCGCTGGTCCAGCTCTCCCTCCAGGTGCGTGTCTGGCCGTGATCGACCCGGGAACCCGGAGATGTCGTCAGTCCTCGGTCCTGAAGGCGTCTCCGGTGTCCACCCGCACCGGCAGCCCCTCGCACTCCTCCGGCAGCGACCGCACCGCTGCCGAGGTCGGGTCCAGGGCGTAGACCACTACCGCCGGTCCGCCGTCCTCGGCGGCACCGATCGCGACCCCCGCGATGCCCTCGCCGATCCACTTCTCGGCGACCATCAGCGCGCGCCGGGATCGCTCATCGAGGGACGGGATCTCACCGTATAGGTCGTCGTCGCTCATAGCCCCAGGCTACGCCGGGGCCCACATCCGATGGCCCGGATGCGCGTGTAAAACCCGGATGAATGGCCCTGTCACGGGCGCTTCGAGAACTGTAAAGATGCGAACTGTTGCTGTCGACAACAACTGGCCTCAACTGCCGAGGAAACCAGGAGCCAGCATGGGTTCTGACGCTGCCGCCACCGAGGCGACCGCCGCCGCGAAGATGAGTCTCCCCACCCTCACCGCGATGGTCGTGGGTGGGATGGTCGGCGCCGGCGTCTTCTCCCTGCCGGCCCGGTTCGGGGTGGCCACCGGCATTCTCGGCTCGCTGATCGCCTGGGCGATCGCGGGCGCCGGCATGCTCATGCTGGCGTTCGTCTTCCAGACTCTCGCGATCCGCAAGCCCGAGCTCGACTCCGGGGTCTTCATCTACGCCAAGGCCGGTTTCGGCGACTACGCGGGCTTCAACTCCGCGATCGGATTCTGGGCCAGCTCGGTGGCAGGCAACACCTTCTACTGGGTCTTCATCGGTGCCACGATCGGCGCCTTCTTCGAGGGGTTCGGCGACGGTGACACCGTGCTCGCCGTCGCGCTCTCGACCGTGGGCGTGTGGCTCTTCCACTACCTGATCGCACGCGGCGTACGAGACGCGGCGGTGATCAACCGGATCGTCACGGTCTTCAAGATCCTGCCGATCCTGGTGTTCATCGTGGTGCTCTTCATCTCCTTCGACGCCGGCGTCTTCGCCGACAACTGGATCGCCACCGGCTACGGCGATCTCGGCAACCTCGACGAGCAGATCCGCAACACCATGCTGATCACGACCTTCGTCTTCATCGGCATCGAGGGCGCCAGCGTCTACTCCCGTTACGCCAAGAGGCGCGAGGACGTCGGGAAGGCCACCGTGCTGGGCTTCCTCAGCGTGCTGTCGATCTTCGCGCTCGTCACCCTCTCCAGCTACTCCGTCGTCCCCCAGCCCGAGCTCGCCGAGACCAGGCAGCCGTCGATGGTCGGCGTCTTCGAGTCGGTGGTCGGCGACTGGGGCGAGGTGTTCATCAGCGTCGCGGTGATCGTGTCGGTGCTGGGCGCCTACCTCGCCTGGACGCTGATGGCCGCTGAGGTGATGTACGTCCCGGCGCGCGCGGACGACATGCCGGCCTTCCTCGGCCAGGAGAACCGGAACGGCACCCCGATCACCGCGCTCGTGGTGACGTCGCTGGGTGTCCAGGGACTCCTCGCGCTCACCCTGTTCGTCAGCGACGCGCTCAACTTCATGCTCGACCTGGCGACGAGCCTGGCGATCCTGCCCTACCTGCTGGCGGCGGCGTACGCGCTCAAGCTCGGGCTGACTGGCGAGGCGTACGAGGAGGTGCCGGCGGGCGTGCGCCGCCGGGAGACGATCGTGGCCGGCATCGCGACGGCCTACACGATCTTCCTCTTCGACGCGGCCGGGCTGAAGTTCGTCCTGCTGATGACTCTGATCCTCGCGCCCGCGTCGCTGCTCTACATCAAGGCCCGGAGCGAACGTGGCCGAAGGATCTTCAGCCCCACCGAGATCGCCCTGTTCGCCGCGATCCTCGTCGGCGCGGCGATCGGCGTCGTCGGCCTGTGGTCCGGCCGGGTATCCCTCTGATCCCGGCATCCCTCTTCAACAGAAAGGCATCCCATGTCCGAGCAGGAGCCCGCGTACGGCGTCCACTCCGAGGTCGGCAGGCTCAGGAAGGTGCTCGTCTGCGCACCCGGCCTCGCCCATCGCCGGCTCACCCCCAGTAACAACGACGAGCTGCTCTTCGACGACGTGATGTGGGTCGAGAACGCCCAGCGCGACCATGCCGACTTCGTGAACAAGCTGACCCAGCGTGGTGTCGAGGTCGTGGAGCTGCATGACCTGCTGGCACAGACGCTCGCGGTCACCGGGGCCAAGGACTGGATCCTCGACCGCAAGATCGTGCCGAACCAGGTCGGCCTCGGGCTGGTCGACGACACCCGCACCTACCTCGAGTCGGTCTCGGACCGGCAGCTGGCCGAGTTCCTCATCGGCGGCCTCGCGACCAGCGATCTGCCCGACGACTTCCGCTCGGCGTACGTCGCTCTTGCGCGGGAGTCGACCGGTGCCCGGGAGTATCTGATGCCGCCGCTGCCGAACACGCTCTACACCCGCGACACGACCTGCTGGCTGTACGGCGGGCTCACCATGAACCCGCTCTACTGGCCGGCCCGCAAGGACGAGACGCTCCTCTACAAGGCGATCTACCAGCACCACCCCGAGTACGTCGGCTCCCCCGTGTGGTGGGGCGACCCCGAGCAGGAGTGGGGTCAGGCCAGCTTCGAGGGCGGCGACGTGATGCCGGTCGGCAACGGCGTCGTGCTCGTCGGCATGAGCGAGCGCACCTCTCGGCAGGCGATCACCCAGGTTGCCAAGGCCCTCTTCGAGCAGGGCGCCGCGGAGAAGGTGATCGTCGCCGGGATGCCGAAGCTGCGGGCCGCCATGCATCTCGACACCGTCTTCACCTTCGTCGACCGCGACATCGTCACCCTCTACCCGACGATCATGGATGCGGTGCACACCTTCACCCTGGTGCCCTCCGAGACCGCGCCCGGGGTCGAGGTGATCGACCACGACGACGCGGCCTTCGTCGATGTCGTCGCCAAGGCGCTCGGGCTTTCCGAGATCCGCGTGATCGACACCGGCGGGGACGTCTACCAGTCCGAGCGGCAGCAGTGGGACAGCGGCAACAACGCGGTCGCGCTCGAGCCCGGCGTGGTGTTCACCTACGACCGCAACACTCTCACCAACACGCTGCTGCGCAAGGCAGGGATCGAGGTCATCACCATCGTGGGCGCCGAGCTCGGCCGGGGCCGCGGCGGCGGGCACTGCATGACCTGCCCCATCATCCGCGATCCTGTGGACTTCTGAGCCCCGCTCCGGATGCCCCGCGTGGCGCGCGACGGGCCACGTTCACTTCGCGGGGTGGACCATCGCATCGACCGCGACGGTCACGGCCAGGATGAGCGCTGTGTCCTCGCCCGGCGCGACCTCGACACCGTAGGTGTCCCGGACCCGGAACCACTTCTTGGAGACCTCGGCGATCTTGCGTCCGTCGTCCTCGATGTCGTACTCGTGGTCGGCGATGCTGCCCTGGACGGTCCAGTCGTCCCCGTGCGTGCGATCGACCTTCCAGCGATCCCGCAGCGGCGAGATGAGCGTCTTGTGCACGAGCGCGAGCTTCTCGCCGTCGGCGTCCTCGATCGCCATCGAGTCCCGGATGTGCAGGACCCGGGTCTGGATGCGGCAGAGCTTGGTGCCGTGGGCGTCCTCGAGATCGAAGGTGTCCCGCAACCGCAGGGCCTTGCCGTCGACGCGGAAGACCCGGTCGCCGTCCTCGTTCTCGATCCAGTAGTCGTCGCCGATGGACACCAGCTTCTGGCGCATCTGGAAGCGGTTGGCGCTTCCGCCGCGCCCGAACGCCTCACGTTCCGCTTCGCGCCTCTCACGTCGGTCTCGCCAACCCATCGTTGTCTCCCTTCGCAGGACCGTCCCAGGGTCGGCCAGGGCGACGGGGCGCGGATCACACGTTCCGGGTGAGCACTGCGGCGTGACGGCCGGCAACTGCCACATCTGCGAGCGCACGAACATCTACTCCTACCGGTCGGGGCCCTGAGAGCAGTCGCCGCGAATACCGCCCGATCTGGTCTCACGCCGAGTCAGGCGCAAGAGGGTCGAAAGTCCCGTCCAGCCCAATATTGGGTAAGCAAAGAAAAATCCCACAACCCGCTGAGACGCCGGGAGACCCTCTTCTCACAGGCCTCGCCGAGGCGGCCCCCGCGCCGCACTTGCTCCTCGGTTTCAAGGGGTCCCCACGATCCACCCGAGATCGGCCCAGGCCGAGCGCGACAGGCACCCCTGTCCGCCCGGTCCCGGGTGCCTCAGCCCTGCCTGCTCACCACAGGCACGAACCCATGAAAGAACCAACCGATGAACATGCACAGCTCCACCAAGATCGGCCTCGCGGCTGTCGCCGTTGCCGGCGTCGCCACGGTCGTGGCAGCCCCTGGAGCTCAGGCCGCGCAGGACTGCAAGACGACCACCGTGACCTCCCAGGTCAAGGTCGCCGACGAGAAGAAGACGACCACGGTCACGCCTGCGGTCACGCACGTGGAGCACACCGACGCGGTGACCCACGAGGAGTCCCGTTTCTCGACGGTGGTCAAGGGTGAGAGTCACGAGGCCGTCACCGAGGACCGGTTCCGCAACTCGGTCTACACCCGGACCTACACGCCCGGCACCGACGCGGTGACCGACACCATCGGGCACCCGGCTGAGACCCACACGGTCGAGCATCCGGCCGAGACCCACACGGTCGAGCACCCGGCCGAGACGCACGTCGTCCACCACGAGGCCGTCACCCACGAGGAGACTCGCGTCAGGGACCGTGGCTACGCCTACAGGCAGAAGGAGACCGGCAAGGTCCGCTACCTGAACACACCGGACTGGAACGGCGAGGACGAACACGGCGACAAGGGCTGGGTCCGCTTCGCCGAGGGCGACCTGACCGAGACCGTCACCGTCGTGGACGAGGAGGCTTGGGACGAGACGGTCGTGGACAAGGAGGCCTGGACCGAGACCATCGTCGACAAGGAGGCCTGGACCGAGACCATCGTCGACAAAGAGGCCTGGACCGAGACCATCGTGGTCGAAGAGGCCACTCCTGCCGTCTTCGGCCCGTGGCAGTGGGACCACTTCACCACCTGGACCACCACCTCGGGCACCCCGGCCGATGAGGACGGCCAGGACGGCGTGGACAACCCGCTGAACCTGTCCCAGATCGGCGAGCAGTACGAGCAGACCGTGATCACGAAGGAGGCCTACACCGACCCCGACGTCACCCTCTACTTCGTCGAGGACGGTGAGCCGACCACGAACCTGGCCGACGCATCCTGGACCGCCGACGAGCCTGAGGGCTGGGATCTGGTCGACACCCGCACGGTGGAGGACAGCCCGGCATCGGACGTCACCGTGGTGGACTCGCCTGCCTCGTCGGTCACGGTCGTCGTCCCGGCTGTCTACGAGACCCAGACCAACACTTCGGAGAAATGCGCGGCGGTCGTCAAGGACGCCGGCACCAAGGCCGTTAGCACCAAGGCCGACTCTGAGGTCCCGACGCGGATCGATGCCGGCCTGGCCGGGAACCTGCCGAACACGGGCGGTCCGAACGGAGCGCTTCTCGCCGTCGGCGGGCTGCTCGCCGGCATCGGGGGCGTCGGGACCTTCCTCACCCGTCGCCGGAAGGACGCCTGACCGGCGAGGTGGCCGCTGTCCCGGGCGAACGAATTTTCGTTCGCCCGGGACACCCTTCGGACGCGTACGCCGCAGAGGTCAGTGCACGCCGGCCATCAGCTTGCGGATGGGCCGGTTGCCGATGAGCAGCAGGACACCGACGACGACCGAGGCGAGGCCGACCCACCAGAAGAACCCGCTGTCGTTCGAGACGTCGTAGAACTCGGCCAGGCGGCCGGACATCGCGGTGCCGAGGGCGATGGAGAGGAAGAAGAGCGCCATCATCTGGGTCTGGAACCGAGCCGGGGCGAGCTTGGTGGCCAGCGAGAGACCGACCGGGGAGAGCAGCAGCTCGGCGAGGGTGAAGAGCAGCAGGATGAACGCGAGGCCGATCAGCGGCACCGAGTGAGCACCGCTCGGCATCAGCAGGAACGCCCAGAACGCCAGTCCCATCAGGATCGTGCCGAGACCGAACTTCACGGGCGTCGACGGCTGACGGGAGCCGAGCTTGGTCCACAGGGCGGCGAAGACGCCGGCGAGCAGGATGATGAAGACCGGGTTGATCGAGTTGACCCACGAGACCGGCATCTCCCAGCCGAAGATGTCGCGGTCCAGGCGCTGGTCGGAGTAGACCACCATGACGGTGAACTGCTGCTGGTAGAGCGACCAGAAGACGGCGCTGGCGATGAAGAGCGGGACCATCGCCCACACTCGGCTCCGCTCGATGGCGGTGACGTGGTTGCTCAGCAGGATGACGGCGAAGAGCGCGACCGCAGCGACCGCGCTGATGCCGATCACGATGTTGGCCAGGCGCGGAGCGGTGATCACGCCGGTCGGGCAGAGCACCACGATGACCGCCACCGCGGCGACGGCGATCCCGATCCAGCGGCCGCGCTCGGCGGCGGGAAGCGGGTTGGGTACGACGCGGCTGGCCGCGGGAAGCCGGCCCCTGCCCAGCGTGTACTGGATCAGACCGAGGATCATCCCGACCGCGGCGAGACCGAAGCCGAAGTGGAAGCCCCACTGCTTCTGCAGCAGACCGGTCAGCAGCGGGCCGACCAGGGCGCCGAGGTTGATGCCCAGGTAGAAGAGGGAGAAGCCGGCGTCGCGGCGCTCGTCATCGGCGGCGTACAGGGTGCCGACCAGGGAGGACGCGTTGGCCTTCACGCCGCCCGAGCCGAGCGCGATCAGGACCAGCCCGACGCCGACACCGGCGATGCCCGGGATCAGCGCGAGGCCGAGGTGGCCGAGGACGACGAGGCAGGCGGAGTAGAAGAGCGTACGCTCCGCGCCGAGCAGGCGGTCGGCGATCCAGGCCGCGATGATGGTCGAGAGGTAGACCGCGCCGCCGTACGCACCGACGATCCCGAGCGCGACCGTCTCGCTGATCCCGAGGCCGCCCTGAGCCGCGGAGTAGTAGAGGTAGATCGCCAGGATGCCCTGCATGCCGTAGAAGCTGAACCGCTCCCACAGCTCGACACCGAACAGGTTGGCGAGGACGCGTGGCTGGCCGAGGAAAGACCGCTCGCCGGGATCGCCGGCGGTGGTCTCACTTTTTAGTTGGCTCATTACCTCAGGTTCACAAGGCTCCGCTCCCCCGCCCAAATCGCGAACGGCCGATAACGGCCGGATGTGACCACTACCACGCGAGCTCGCCGTCCTTGTCCTGGAGCGTCCCGGTGGGGACGTCGAGGTCCAGGGTGGCGAGGCGTACGACGATCTTCGCGCTCTCCGCGGGCGGTCCGGCGATGTCGTCGATGCCGAAGCCAGCGGTCATTTCGGTGGCCGTGGGACCGGGCTCGACGGCGTTGAACCTGATGTCGGCGTACGCCTTGGCGTACTGGACCGTCAGCATGCTGGCGGCGGCCTTGGACGCGGCGTACAGCGGCAGGATCAGCCCCTGCTCGACCCGGCCGGGGGTGGTGTTGGCCCAGAACGAGCCCATGCTGCTGGACACGTTGACCACGCGCGGGTTCTCCGAGCGGCGCAGCAGCGGCAGGGCGGCCTCGGTGACGCGGACGATCCCGACGGCGTTGACGTCGAAGACCCGCAGCGCGGTCGGGCCGTCGAGCGGGTCGGCGACGAGGAGGCCGGCGTTGTTCACGAGTACGTCGAGGTGCCCCTCGGCCTCCTCGATGGTCGCCAGCGCGGCGATGACGGAGACGTCGTCGGTGACATCGAGTTGTACGAAGTGGGCGCCGATCTCGGCGGCCGCCTTCTCTCCCCGCTCGACGTCTCGTGCGCCGAGGTAGACGTCGTAGCCGGCCTCGGTGAGCTGGCGGGCGGTCTCGAAGCCGATGCCCTTGTTGGCGCCGGTGATGAGTGCGACGGTCATGTGCGTCTCTTCCCTTTCTGAAGGCGGCCCGATCGGGCCGTCTTCGACGCTAGGTGGGCCCGCACCGACCGCCCAGAGTCCTGGTCAGACCGGGGCCTGACAGGACCCCCTCTGTCCGCTCGGGGCCGACCTAGGCTGGAGGCATGAGGTTTCACGGATGAGCGAGGCGACGAACCCGCTGGGCGCGTTCCTCCAGGCCAGGCGGGCGCTGGTGACGCCGGAGGCGGCGGGCATCCCCGCCGTGGGCGTACGTCGCGTCCCAGGGCTCCGCCGCGAAGAGGTCGCCATGCTGGCCGGGATCAGCGCGGACTACTACCTGCGCCTGGAGCGCGGCCGCGACCGCAACCCGTCGGCGCAGGTGCTCGACTCGATCGCCCGCGTGCTCCAGCTCGACGACGACCACACCGCCCACATGATGTCGCTGGTCGCGGAGGGCCCCCGCCGGCGGCGGCCGCGGCGGCGTAAGGAGACCGTCCCGCCCGGGGCGCTCAAGCTGCTCGAGTCGCTGGTGCAGCCCGCGTTCATCGAGGGGCGCTACTTCGACATCCTGGCCTCCAACGCTCTTGCTCGAGCGCTCTCGCCGCGGCTCGCGCCTGGTGGCAACCAGCTGAAGGATCAGTTCCTCGACCCGGGCCAGCAGTCGTTCCACCCGGACTGGGAGCCGATGACGGAGTGCTTCGTCGGCAACCTGCGCCAGGCGGTGGGCACCGACATCGACGACCCGCGGTTCATCGAGCTCATCGGCGAGCTCTCCCTGGGCAGCGCACGTTTCCGACAGCTGTGGGCACGCCACGACGTACGCGGCCAGATCGGCACCCCGGTCCGGATGAACCATCCTCAGGTCGGCGAGATCACCCTCAACCGGGAGCGACTGGCCATCAACGGCACCGACGACCTGGTGCTCGTCGTCTACCACCCCGACGCCGGCTCCCCCGACGCGGACAAGCTGGCGCTGCTGGCCTCCGCGGGACTGCCCACGCGGTCCGTCGAGTCGGAGGCCCGGTCGTCCTGACGCCGGCCGTTACGGCCGCGGCAGCAGGCCCGCATCGCGGTGCTCGACCAGCTCGGTGCGCTCGCGGGCGATGCGGTCCATGCCCCAGCGGCCGAGCGGCCCGAGCGCGGCGTTGAGGCTGCGGCCGTGCTCGGTCAGCGAGTACTCCACCCGCGGCGGCACCTCGGCGAACACCTCACGGTGCACCAGCCCGTCCTGCTCCATCTCCCGCAGGTGCTGGGTCAGCATCTTCTCGCTGACACCGGGCAGGCCTCTGCGGAGCTCCGCGAAGCGGCGTACGCCATAGTTGTCGAGCTCCCACAGGATCAGCCCCTTCCACTTGCCGCTGACCACGTCGAGCGCGGCGTCGATGCCGCAGATGTAGGGACCGATCCGGGTCGATCTCGTCACGGGACTCCTCACTCACCTTTTGGTAAGTACCCCAGTAAATAGTGGGTACTCCCGCCATCGTACGCAAAGCCCCAGGATTGTCGTCATGAATCAATCTCTCACCCCCGTCACCGTCATCGGCCTGGGCCCCATGGGTCAGGCGATGGTCCACAGCCTGCTCGCCACCGGGCATCCGGTGACCGTATGGAACCGCACCGCTTCGCGAGCCGACGAGGTCGTCGCCGCCGGCGCCCAGCTGGCGGACTCGCCGGCGAAGGCCGTCGCGGCCAGCGACCTGGTCATCCTCAGTCTGACCGACTACCAGGCGATGTACGACGTGCTCGACTCCGCCACGTCCGAGCTGAAGGGACGCACGATCGTCAACCTCAGCTCGGAGTCCCCGGACGGGACGCGTCGGGGAGCGGAGTGGGCCGCCTCGCACGGCGCCCACTTTCTCACCGGCGGCGTGATGGTCCCGGCCCCGATGGTCGGGACACCCGATGCGTACGTCTACATCAGTGGCCCTGCCGACGTGCTGTCGCCGAACGAGGACGCGCTGGGTCGGATCGGGTCCGTCCGCTACCTGGGTGAGGACCCAGGGCTCGCGCAGCTGATGTACCAGGCCAACCTGGACATCTTCCTCACCTCCCTCTCCTCGCTGCTCCACGCCGTGGCGCTGCTGGAGACGGGCGGCATCAAGCCGTCCGCGGCCATCCCGGAGCTGATGCAGACCCTCGCCGGCATCCCGCCGATGCTCGCCGCCGGCGAGGACCTCGGCGCCCAGCTCGACGCCGGCAAGCACCCCGGCCACCTGAGCACCGTCACGATGATGGGCGCCACCGCCGACCACCTCGTCGAGGCCAGCGAGGCCGCCGGCATCGATGTCGACCTCCCCCGCGCCGTCCAGGCCCACTACTCCTGGGCCCGCTCGCGCGGGTACGGCGCCGAGAACTGGTCGCGGATCATCGACGCCATCCGGCCGTACGTCTGAGGTTCATCTGTTGCGGGGACGGCCTTCCGCGAGGAGGCCGCCCCGGCGACAACCGCCGAGAGGTCACGTACGTCGGCCGAGACGTCACTCGCAGAAGCCGAGACGTCTCCGGGCGAAACCGGGGCGCGGAGCGACAGCACCATGCGTCAAGATCTCCCGGTGCCCACCATCGCCAGCCTCCTGCCGAGGATCACCCCCGTCGTTCTTCGGCTGCGGCCGCGGGACCTGTGCTGCACTGAACTCGCCGAGCATCTCGACTTCGAGTGCCACCTTCACCGAGATCCACTCGACTGCGCCGACGCGGTCATCTTTCGCGACAGCTGCGGCCGGATAGGCCTTCCCATCCACGATGGCGGCTCGAGCTACATCGCAATTCGACACTGTCCCTGGTGTGGAAGTCGACTCAGGAGACAACCCAGCGCGCCGGCACCCGTCTCGGAGCGACCGCACGTCCGAGAGATCTCGTGCCTGGTTCGCGATCCCGAGCACGTGCGCCAATTTCTAGAGCGAGTCTCAGACTGGACCGGCGGCGTCCTCACCGACAGTGCCTGGCACACGGTCCGGGCGGGCATGGAAGGACTCGGCAGCGAGTCCGACAAGCAGATCGGCTACCGAATGGACGGATGGACCACGATCACGGCGTACGTCGCTGAAGCACCGGGCACCGAGCACATCCGACTTCAGTTCGTCGGCGAGATCGATGACATCCTCGCCACTCGGATCGACACATTGATCGAGGTCCTGGCGTGAGTCGCCCACTCGTCCGCCTCCTGTGCACGATCTGGACCGAAGCATCCATCCGCTGGACGTCGACCCTCTGGTACTTGCGGGCCTTCGGTCGATGGGCAACTGGCAGCCATGGCGCGTTCCGGCACCCAGCCCACACAGCGGAGGCACGTGAGCTTACGGCCGCATGGGAAAGCACGTGGCCCGGATCTGAGCCGCGCGGCTTCCTGATCAGAGAGCACCGCGACCGGTTCGTGCGCTTCCACAGTCTCCCGGGCTCCAAACGCTATGCAGACAACGCCGAGGAGTGCGCCGAGATACTCCGTCGGCATCACGCAGTCATCACCTGGATCTCAGATGACGCTCCGGTCGAAGATCTGGTCGTGATCGCCGCTGATTGGGGACCACGTGATCTCGTATCCGGATGGTCAAGGCGGCACCTTCCCGCAGCGTGGCCGTGGAGACAGTTCCGCGACGCCGACAACGACGGGATTGTCACCTACTTCTGGGTCGCATCACGCCTCAGCAACTCAGACCTCGATGCCGTCCTCACCGCGGTCGCCGACGACAAGGGCAGCGCGATCGTGACCGACACCCGGGCCTCCTGGCTCTATTGTCCGTACGACGGTGGAGCTGATGTCGTCCTCCCATCGGCTCTTGCCCGCGACGCCCTTCGGGATCAGTTTCCCCACTGGCTACCAACTGCGTGCTGAACTGCCGCCGAGGCGGTCTCGAGGAGGCCACCCCTCACGACAGATGTTTCGCCGATGCGAACCATCTGTCCCCGACCGTGCGGCAGTCAGGAATGAGCCGTGAGCCAGTCGATCACGTCGGCGGTGATCGCATCGCGGTTGGTCTCGTTGAAGATCTCGTGGCGCGCCCCGGGGTAGAGCGTCACCGTCACATCCTTCAGTCCGGTCTCGCGATAGCGCTGCCCCAGCAGCTCGACCAGGGCGCCACCTCCGGCAAGCGGGTCGGCGTCGCCGGAGACGACGAGAATCGGCAGATCGGGGCGGATCCGACTGATGGCTGCCGGGTCCGCCAGACGCTCGGCACCGGCGAACAGCTGAGGCACGGCGGTGTCGGGCAGATCGAACCCGGACAACGGGTCTGCGACGTACGCATCGACCTCGGCCTCGTCGCGCGAGAGCCACTCGTACCCGGTCCGATGCTCGAACCCGGCGTTGAACGCCTCCAGCCCGACCGGGCCCTCGGCGCTCGAGAGTGCCCCAGCGAGTACGTCGAGGGTGGTCGAGCCCGACAGCACCACACCGTCGTACAGATCGGACCGGTCCAAGATCACCGTCTGCGCCGCGAAGGACCCCATCGAGTGCGCGACCAGGAACACCGGGATCCCGGGGAACTCCTCGCGCAGTGAAGCACCCATGGCCGCCACGTCGGCCACGAGCGCCTCAAACTCGAAGTGACCGAGCTGGTCAGCCGACGCGACGGACCCGCCGTGACCGCGGTGGTCGACCGCCCGCACGACGTACCCAGCCCCGACGAGAGCCCGAGCGAGCCGGTCGTAACGCTGGCCATGCTCGGCAATGCCGTGGGCGATCTGGACCACGCCCCGAGGAGCGGACAGCTCCGCTCCCCATGTCCGGGTTGCGAGCACTGTGTCGTCGGTCGGCGAGACGAATGTGGCTGTGGTGGGCATGGGTCCTCCTGGTGACGGGGTGTCCATGCTGCCACTCCTGCGGCGGTCCCGGCAGGTCATCCAGCCCAGCTGCGACGCTGCCGCTTCGGACCACCGACGCCATCCGGCCGTACGTCTGAGGTGCGACCTGATCGGCCTAGCCGACTGCTCGGGTTGCTGAGTTTCTGGGAGTTCTGGGCATCGCCATACGCAAGGAGATCTGGCGACGCATCATGACCTCTCCACGTCGACGACCGAGCTGAGATCACATGGGTGTCTCGATCACAACAGCGGAGCTCATGGATCGGCTGCCAGGTCCCACAGACTGGCGGCGAGACCCACTTGTCCGCGAACTACTCGATCTGCAGTGACACCGTCACGGTCGGGTAGTCAGCCATTCAGGCAGATCTCCAAGCTCCGGAACCCGGGCATGGCGTTGCTCGCCCCACGCGAACGACGTCTCACACACCCAATCCTCGACGCGCGAACCCAGTTCCCAGAGGGCTTGGACAAGCACGGACGGATCATGAAGATCCTCCGAACGCCCCAACCGCCACGCTGCACTCTCGTTCGTGAGCCGGTATTCGGCGTGCGCCCACACGTACTCGTGTCCATCGTCGGGATAGGTCCAATGCGGTTCCGTTGGGTCCCTTAACGAGCTCTCGAACTCCGTACCGATCACGACGTGCACCATGACGTCGGGGATCTCGTGCTCGACAAGCGCGCTGTGAATGAGCGGCCGAACGACCTGGTCACGAAGCTTGCTCACGAATGAGGTCCGGCTCATGGCATGCCTCCTTCGGACGGATGGACTCGGGACAGTCATCGTCACGTACGTCTTCCGGGAGGTGCTACTCGATTTGTCGGATCAGATGACATCCTTCGTCCATGGCCCAGATCTGCCGACGCTGCGGTAGAGCGGCGAAGTCGAGCGCGACGAACTTTGAAATCTTCGAGCAGATGCACTACGTCTGCTTTCACTACGAGTTCGAACACGGCGACGTTGACGTTGACGAAGAGTGCAGTGCGGGCGGCTGTCCGTCAGCCTCGATCGGCGGCGGACGGGAAGCCGTCGTCGGGACCGCGCGCGAACTCGCGATGGAATCAGCGTCCGGCACCCCCTGGCGTAACGCTGAGCTGCACGAGTACCTCGAAGCCTTCGCCGCGTGGCTGGACGATTCTGGCGGCATCTACGCAGAGAACGGCAACATGCGCGTTGTCGGCAATGGCTGGGAGGTTGTGCGACGCGGTCTCCGCGCCGCCACGCGGTACGAATGACCGCGGCCCAATAACTCCGTTGACTCCGGCCCAGCCGCCAGCAAGGGTTCCCGCCATGACCACCGTCGTGCTCATCAAGGTCACCGCGGAGCACCTGTGACCGCTCTGAGATTGCCCGCAGACGTCGCTCGCTTCATGCAGGATCTCGCGGTCGAACAGGTATGGCTGACGGTCCTCCAGCCCAGCGAAGCCGCGACGTACGACGACGTCGCCCGCATCGTCGGCATCGAGCCGCTCGGAAAAGCGTGGACCGAGATCAGCCGGGCAGAGGCGCGAACACTCCTCACCAGACTCCTCCATCGGAGTCTCGTCTATCAGGCGGAACTCATGCCCCTTCACCGCGCCAACTGGCTCGCGGGCGACTTCATCGATGCCTTTGGTCTGTACGGCGGACGCTTCGCCACGAACGGCGCCGACCATAGATGGACGCCGGCCACCGACTACATCATGGACCGCGGGCTGGTCGTCATGAGCGAGATCGGCTCCGGGATCTTTTGGGTCGCTGACGAAGACTGACACGGCCGCTGACCGCCGACGTGCGCTTCCGGTGCCACCTCGGCTGACCCTTGCTCACTGGCGAGGGGGCCTATCCCCAACACCGGGGACGTGAAGCACGAGATCGACACAAGCAAACAAGCCGCCGATGTTCTGGGTGCGTGACTTTCTTGGAGGAACCTGCGCCGAGCGCCGGCCAGGAGAGGCTGTACGCCGAGGACCTCGCCGACGACGGCTATGTCTGGGACCTCACTCGGGTGTGGGCACATCAGCCGGAGATGAAGGAGCAGCTCCAGCGACTGTTCGACGCCGCGGCCGATGCTGCAGGACTGACACCGCGCGACAAGGCTGTGATCGTGCTCGCCCAGGCGGCGGCTGTCGGTGATTCCTACTGTGCCGTCGCATGGGGCAAACGGCTGACCGACTGGGCCGACCCAAAGATCGCGATCGCCGCACTCACCGCCGACGACGAACCGTTCAGCGAACGCGAACAAGCGCTGTCCTCCTGGGCACGCACCGTGGCCCGCTCCCCCGGCACCAGCGCACCGCAAGACATCCAGCGTCTGCGCGACTCTGGGTTCAAGGAACCCCAGATAGTGGCCCTGACCATCTACGCGGGGTTGCGCACCGCCTTCTCGAGCATCAACAGCGCTCTCGGCGCCCGCCCGGACGCCGCCCTCGCGGACGCCCTCGATCCGGACGTACGCACCGCCATCACCTGGGGACGAGCGCCCGGACAATGACCATGATCACCCGCCCCACACCGCCCAGAAGGGACGCAAGACTCAGTTGTTTCGATAGCCGGGCAGAGGGAGTGTCGTCGGAGCTGTGAACGGTCACCTCCTACACCCATCGCAACTAGGTCACCTTGTCGGCGTTTGATGCCAGACTGGGGCCAGTCCCGACCTAGGAGGGCAAGTTGACGAGTTACGAGGGCTTTCGGCACGCGCTGACGTCGATTGAGGGAACCCAATGGCGCCTGTTCGAGCGGCTGGCAAACGTATTCCTTGCGGACGAGTTCCCCAGCCTCCGGCCCATGGCAGCGCCAGGCGGCGACGAAGGGATGGACGCGTGCCTCTTTCGCCCGGTGGATGACGACGACGTGGTTCTGCAATTTTCGCTCCGCAAGGACTGGGACCGGAAGGTTAAGGAGACCTGCCGGCGGCTGAAGGGCACGGCGCCGGACGTCTCCGTGCTCATTTACGCGACCAACCAAGCCATTGGCGCAGCAGCCAACGAGTTGAAGAAGGTCATCCGCAGGGACTACCGCATTTTCTTGGACATCAGGGACCAGGAGTGGTTCCTCACATCACGCAACCGGAGCGCCGCTGTGCAGGCAGAGGCGGAACAGTTCATGCAGCCCTTCGATGTGGGTGGGAGCGGAACACGGACCGCCCTCGAGCGTCAAGCGCAAGCACTGGATGATTTGGAGGCCAAAGCCGCATTCGTGTACCTCGGACTGCAATGGCAGGACGATACCCGAGACAAGGGTCTAACGAAGGTCTGCTTCGAGGCAGTGGTCCGAGCGGTGCTGCGAGAAACGGACCCCGAACACCGGATGACGAGGCACGACGTCAAGAGCCACGTCGCGAAACTGCTTCCAGGCCAGCACACGGCGACGCGCGACCAAGCCGTCGACGCAGCACTTAGGCGTCTGTCGAAGGTTTACATACGTCATCACCAAAAGATTGACGAATTCTGCTTGACCTGGGAGGAGCGCAAGCGACTGGCTGAGCGCCTTGCCGATGTTGAGACACTCGACGGCACATTGGATCGCGAAGTCCGAGCAATGGTCGTCCGCTTCGCCGAAGAGGATGGGGCAGAGCTCACCGATGAAGGAATTCAAGAGGCAGTCGCGCGCTCACGTTCGGTACTGGAACGGGTGCTCCTAGACAGGGGAGAGCTCTTCGCCGAGGCCGTCATCAAGGAGCGTCAGGACGTTATTGCTCGGTTCGAGGACGTGGAGGCGGTTGTCTACACCGACTTCGCTGTGAACCCCAGCAAGACACTCGTCGAGCCGCGAGTCGTCGCTGCGGTTGTCATCTCGCTCATGATTGATCCCCCAGAAGACGTCAGGGGCTACCTTCGCAGCCTGGCGGACACTTACACGCTCTTCGCCTTCATGCGCGAGACGCCCGATGTGCAGTCCGCCATCGTCAAAATCTTCTCGGAAGGTGACATTTGGCTGGACGCATCGGTGGTCCTTCCGTTGTTCGCGGAGGATCTGCTCGACTCTGCGTCACGCACACACGGACTGATGCTGCGCGCCGTTTGGGAGGCTGGCCTCCGTCTCTATGTCACGCCTGGCGTCGTCGAAGAGGTCGCGACTCACATCGCTAGGTCGCGCGGCTACTACGCCGCCCTGTCCCGGGGTGATGCATACGGCCCAGAGCCGTTCCTGCTTTCGGTCTTCAAATTGAGCGGCAGGAGCACGCAGGACTTCGAAAGCTGGTTGGAGACGTTTTGCGGTCGCGCGCGCCAGTTCGACGACATCGCCGACTACCTCGAAGAAGAGTTCAACATCCACGTTCAGTCACTTCAGGAGTTCGTCGATCGTGCAGCCGAGGACCTCGTCGCGCAGGTGGGCGAGATCTGGCACGAGGCGCGCGACCGCAAAGACGATCGACGTGAGAAGGCAGGTCTTCCTCGCATGGACGCCGGCACCCGTGCCCTGCTGGTCGGGCATGACGTCGAAAATTACGTGGGCGTGCAGATGCGACGGGAAGCACGCGGCGAGAGGCGGTCAGCGTTTGGGTTCAAGTCTTGGTGGCTAACGCTCGACGGCACGGCGTTCAGGGTCGCCGCTGAGCTTGCAGACCGGCTTGAACGACGGCCGCCGCCGAGCCCGGCTATCAGCCCTGACTTCATGCTGCACTACCTGGGTGTGGGCCCAGCGCGTGCTCGGCTCTCGCGGAAGACCGAGGAGACGCTGCCTCTGATGCTGAACATGCGGATTCTCGATGTGGTGCCGAAAGACTTGCTGGATCTGTCAGATGCGCTGCGCAAGGAACTTGTCGACCTTCCGCCCCGGGTCATCCGGAGGAAGATCCGCGACACTCTCGATGAGGCGCGTCTCCTCATGGGCGAGCGCGCCCAAGCGGGCGAGGAGGGTCTCACGGAAGATGTTAAGCGGCGCCTCATTGCAGAAGCGCGCAATCGCTGAGCGACCAACTCAACGCGTGGTGCCTCAGCCTGCTGCTTGTTGGGCCAGATCTAGGCTATCCACGCCACTGACCGCGGTGCGTCCCTTCGCCGCGAACGGGTCAGGCCGCTCTGGGCGAGAGAAACACGTGGGCCAAACGGTCGCGATCTCCTACCTTTGCAGGGTGATCGAGTACGGCAGAAGAACACGACGACTCCCCGCTCCACCGCGGGTCGTCTGGGCCGACTTGGCCCACCCCAAGCGCGAAGGCACCCGCTCCTGGCTCGCGCTCCTGCCCGATGAGGTCGAGCCCGAAGTCTTCGACACGGATCCACCGAAGCACCTCATCTGGTCCTCACTCTGGCCGAGTCGACCCGACGACCACGTCGTGTTCGAGCTCGCAGATCATCACGGCGAGTCGGCGCTGACATTCATCCTTCTCAGTGCCGGCGACCCGCCCGATGACAGCAAGACCGGGCACATCCGCAAGAGAATGAGCCAGCTGCTGTTCGCCGATCTGCGCTACTCGTACGGCCAATGAACCCCGGCGGCCCTCCGGCGCGTCACTCCGCCGCCTATGACACAGGTGATGTGGAAGGATCCCGGTCCATGATTCGGGCGGTGGTGTTCGATGTCGGCGAGTGCCTGGTTGACGAGACCCGCGAGTACGGGACCTGGGCGGACTGGCTGGGGGTGCCACGGCATACGTTCTCGGCGGTGTTTGGAGCGGTGATCGCCCGCGGGATGGACTATCGCGAGGCGTTCCAGGTGTTCCAGCCGGGGTTCGATCTGACCGAGGAGCGGAGGAAGCGGGAAGCGGCCGGGCAGGCGGAGCGGTTTGGGGAGGATGATGTCTATCCCGACGTACGTCCTGCTTTGAAAGCGCTGCGCGAGGACGGACTGTGGTTGGGGTTGGCGGGGAACCAGACGGTGAGCGCGGGGCGGATCCTGCGGGAGCTGGACTTTCCGGTGGACATGGTCGCGACCTCCGATGACTGGGGTGTGAGCAAGCCGGATCTGGGGTTCTTCGAACATGTCATCGAGGCGGCTCCGTACGCGGCGGAGGAGATCCTTTACGTCGGGGACCGGCTCGACAACGACATCCGGCCGGCCGCTAAGTCCGGGATGGCGACGGCGCTGATCCGCCGGGGTCCGTGGGGCGTGATCCAGGAGCACGACCCGGCGGCAGACGAGATCGCGACGCTCCGGATCTCCTCACTCACCGAGCTTCCCAAGTGGATCGCGGCCATCAACGAGAGTGGACCGCACGGCCGCTAAGTTGATCACCATGGCCGAGCGCAGCGCGACCCAGTGGATCATCCATGACGAGAAGATCGTCGACGACAAGCTGAGGATGGTGCTCAGTCGGGCGAGCGTGGAGCTTCCTGACGGGACGCACTTTGATCAGTGGGTGATGCGGATTCCCGCAGCCGTGCTGGTGCTCATGGTCGATGACTCCGAGCGCGTGCTGATGATGTGGCGGCATCGGTTCATCCATGACCGATGGGTGTGGGAACTGCCGGGCGGATATCTCGATGACGGCGAAGAATTGCACGTCGCCGCTCTGCGTGAGGCAGAGGAGGAGACCGGATGGAGACCACGCACCATCGAGAAGTTCCTCGAGTTCCAGCCGTTGGTCGGGACCGTGGACCAGCCGAACATCATCTACCTCGCGCGAGGAGCCACAGACACCGGCGCGGCTCCTGACCTCAACGAGACCGACACGGTCCGCTGGATCCCGCTGGACGAGATCGAGGGATTGATCGCCGGCGGCAAGATCATCGGGGCTGGCTCGGTCGCGCCGCTGTACAAGCTGCTCCTGGCTCGCACTGAAGGCAAGCTTCAGCTGCCCTGACTAGGCAGTGACTCCGAGCCTGGATGCGAGCGCGCGTGACTCACGCTCATTGAGCCGACCGCCATGCGTCACTAGCTCGGACGCCAGCGACCGCGCCAATGGGTGGCTACGCATTGACTCCTCGCTGATGCCGGTGCCGGTGCGGAGCGCACCGAGACTGCCGATCCAGTCTCGCTGTTGGGCGTAGGCCCGGGACAGTTCGAGCCATAGCCGGGCCCGCCTATCCATCGAAGGCACCGCGTCAGGGTCGATAGCGTTCGCTACGTCGAGCGCTCCCCCAGACCTGACTTGGCTCACCGGTCGGGGATGGGCGGGACGAGATGTCGCTGACCTGCGGGTATGGATGACGCTTAGTACGTTTTCACGCACTAAGCGGGCGCGGTCTAGGGTCGCGGGGTGGCGTTCATTCGGCGGGTGAGGACCGGGTCGGGTGCCACCGCGGTCCAGATCGCTGAATACGCCGGCGGGCGTCAGCGGATCGTGAAGCACCTTGGTTCGGCGCACACTGATGCCGAGCTCGGGCTCCTGCTTGAACAGGCACGCAGCCTGCTGGCCGATCCCGGACAGGACGCTCTCGACCTGGATGTCGCGCCCACGCCGCGGGTCGCGGAACTCGTGTCCGAACCGGTTGCACAGGGCGTCCTCGACCCGGTTCCACGGCCGGTGAGGGCGCGGCGTGATGAACCCGGTCGGGTCGTGAGCACTGACTCCCGACTCCTGCACGAGACCCTCGCGACGGTCTTCGACAGTTTGGGGTTCAACATCCTCGACGATCCGGTCTTCCGCGACCTGGTGATCGCCCGGATCGTAGAGCCGACCTCACTGCTTGACACCGGGCGCGTGTTGAAGGACCTGGGCCGAACCCCAGCCAGCTACGCGACGATGAAGCGCACCCTGAGCCGCGCACACGCCAAGACCAAGCCCGCGACGACGGGCGGCGCGAAGAAGGGCAGCAGCTACCGCGACCAGATCGCGACCGCCTGCTTCGCTCACGCCGCCACCCGCGGCGACATCAGCCTGATCCTCTACGACGTCACCACTCTTTACTTCGAGGCAGAGAAGGAAGACGAACTGCGCAAGGTCGGCTACTCCAAGGAACGCCGCGTCGACCCCCAGATCGTCGTGGGCCTGCTGGTCGACCGACGCGGGTTCCCGCTCGAGATCGGCTGCTTCGAGGGCAACAAGGCCGAGACGCTCACGCTGATCCCGATCGTGAAGCAGTTCCAGACCCGGCACGGGCTGGCTGACATCGTGATCGTCGCCGACGCCGGGATGCTGGCAGCCACGAATCTGCGCGACCTGGACGAGGCTGACCTGCGGTTCATCGTGGGATCGCGAGTGACCAAGGCACCCAACGATCTGGAGTCCCACTTCCGCTGGCACGGCGACGCCTTCACCGACGCCCAAGTCATCGACACCATCACCCCACGCACCGGGCACAAGATCGAGAACGACCCGAAGCAGAAGGCCGAACCGGTCTGGGACCCCGAGCACCATCCCGGCTCGTGGCGAGCGGTGTGGGCCTACTCGACCAAGCGCGCAGTGCGCGACAACCGGACGCTGACCCTGCAGGAGAACAAGGCCAAAGCCGTCGTCGCGGGCGAGAAGGCCGCCCGCACGCCCCGGTTCGTCAAGACCCGCAACGGCGCTGCCGAGCTTGACGAGGCATCGCTGGCCCGAGCCCGGCGACTGGTCGGGCTGAAGGGCTACGTCACCAACATCCCCGCCACGGTGATGCCCGCCGGCGAGGTCATCGCCAGCTACCACGCCCTATGGCAGGTCGAGCAGTCCTTCCGGATGTCCAAGACCGACCTCCGCGCCCGGCCGATGTTCCACCACACCCGCGACGCGATCGAGGCCCACCTCACCATCGTGTTCACCGCGCTCGCGGTCAGCCGCGAGGTCCAAGCCCGGACCGGGCTCGCCATCCGCAACGTCGTTCGCCAACTACGGCCACTGCGGTCCGCGACCATCGCGATCAACGGCACCCAGCAGACCTTCGCCCCCATCATCCCCGAACCACAGCAAGCCATCCTCGACGCGCTCGAGCACGCCTAACCTCACGCACTAACCACTTGAGCCAACTCAGGCCAGACTTGCGTAGGTCGACCTGCACTGACACGGCGCTGATGTCGGTGTTTGCCACACCGAACAGAGTCCACGGGTGAGCGGAGCCCCCAGGCATCGCGCGCGCCATTGTCATTGCCTGGTCGATCCCGCGGAGCGCGTCACCCTCCCGACCGATACGGGCGGCTGTGATCGCCCCGTGCAACTGGCAGGCACCCCACATTGCTTGGGCGTCCTCGTTGTCGTCCAGGTGTGGCTCAAGCAGTGCCACGGCATCCGACGCGAGCCTGTAGGCATCTTCCTCGCGGCCTGTCGAGCGCCAGACATTGCCGAGCACCCACGACGCCGACGCGAGCGTTACGGGGTCATCAGCGATCTCGGCGGCAGCCATGCAACGGTCAGCGGCAAGCCAAAGCAATGGCGCATCAGCAACCCATGCCAGAACCTGCTCGGCCAATGCGTAGGCACCGGAGAGTGCGGCGGCAGCGTCTCGGCGCTCTTGTCCCTCTAGGGTCCGCAACGCACGTCGTCCATCAGTGATCAGCTCGGGGAGCATTGCCCCCGCGTCAGCGCGGGGAGTCTTCGAGGTGTGCCAAAGCTTCCATGCGCGCTCGACGCGCGCGACAAGTTCATCGGGGTCGATGGGTGAAGGGAGAGGACGAAGATCCACGCCTTCGATGGCCTCACGAATGGCAGGCACGACGGGATGTCCGGCACGGCGGGAGACGCCAACCAGCAACTGGTGCTCGCCTGTGATCTCAGTCAAGTCGCGTACGCCGAGGGCCTGTCCGATCTTGAGCAGCATCTCAAGGCCAGGAGGATGCTGGAGCCGGCCCTTCTCAACATCGCGGAGCCAGTCCTCAGATCGACCGACGAGACCAGCGATGACCGCCCGGGTGCGCCCGGTGCGGGTGCGGATGTTCTGGATGCGCCCGCCAATGACGCGTGCGGCGAGTTCGTCGGGGTTCTGCGGATTCGGCATGGGCCTTGCCTTCATCACGAGATTGGGACCGCTTCCAGGATAGGGCGCGGCGGTGGCGTCTCACCACCAATGTGACCAGGGGGAATCCCCCCACCTGAGGCGGTGGGTTGCCCCCACCTGCGCGTGCCCCGCACGTCCAACAGGCTTGTTTCACCCCGGGGCGCTGCCGGTTGGGATTGCCTCCTTCAAACCATTGGTGGGCCTGCGGCGTTCCGGGTGCCAGCACTTTGTCTACGAGACAGGACTACCGGGATGGACCAGGACCCGACTACATGCGGCACATGCGGATTGCGCTGGCCAAGAGAGGAGAAGCATCCGCCGTGCCTGAGGTTGCCTCCCGAGGAGCGCAGGAAGCTTGCGGCATTGGGTTCCTACAGACCCGTCAATGAGGCCGCAGACAGTCACGCAAGCGGTGCGGGGACCGTCTCCCCGGAGCAGAACCTTCGAAAGGTACGCGCATGACCGCACTCCCCGAGTTCGAGTTCCGCACTTCAACCGCGTGCTCCTATGACAACAGCGACCCTCGGTGCGTGGAGGTCGCGACCAACCGGCCGGGCACGGTGGCTGTCCGCAGCTCCATCACCGGCAAGACTGTCGAGTTCACGACGGCCGAGTGGACAGACTTCCTGACCGGTGCCAAGGTGGGGGAATTCGACGTCGAGCCGTAGGGAGTTGCGCTATGGACCAGTGCCCGCAGTGCAGCGGCAACGTTGAGGTAGACCCAGAGCACCCTGGCGTGCTGCGTTGTATGTCCTGCTGGCGGTCCTGGTTCTCACCTAAAGCGCGTACGTGCCCTGGTCACCGACCCATCCTGAACGCGGGCCTGCGCAGTCTGGCAGGTGCCAGAGACCTACGCCGCAATTGACTCAATTGCAGCCGCGTCGGACACCCTCAGGGGTGTCCGATGGCGTTGCCAGGGCGACGTACTGCGGGAGGCAGTCCACAGGTGCCGACGTCGCCGCTTGCGAAAAGACTCAGTCGGTGATGTCGCCGGAATAGCCGTACGTCGTGTCGTGCCAGGTGCCGTTGGCTGCACTGGTGGCGTGGAACTCGGACCACGTGATGTTGGCGTTGGTGATGGGCGAGAAGTACATGGCGGGCGATGGCCGCGGGCCGGTGCAGGTGCCGTCGGACTGGCACTGCCAGTCGAAGTCGGCGACGTGGCCGCTGAGCGGATACTGCGGGTTGAACTCGCCGGTCAGCCGGAGGATCCGCAGGCCGTAGAAGGTGCCGGTGAGGCCTTCGCTGATCGTTCCGGTGCCGCCGGGGCTGACGCCCGCGAAGCTGGTCCAGGTGCCGTTGTACTCGATGCGGAAGCAGTAGTGCTTCTGACCGATCTTCCACACCTGGACATGCTGGAGGTAGGAGTCGAGGGCCCAGACATGGCCGTCGCTGGCGAAGTCCGCGACGTTCGTGTTGCCGATGGTCACGTCGTACAGCGTCGGTCTGTTCGTCGGGCACGAGTCCAGGTCGGTGGGAACCGCAGCGGCATGGGGACTGCCGGCGACCAGCAGGCCGACGCAGAGAGTCAGCGCTACGAGAATCCGGCGCACAGCGCCGGTCCCTCCTCCTACCTTCGACATCTTCATGACGCCTCCTGGCGAGCTGCTGCCGAAGACTCTGGATGCCGAGATCGGCCGGTCAGCTACTTCGAAGTATGCGCCTGGCTGCCCATGATGCGGATCATCGTTCCGGGGGAAAGATTCGCCCGGATCCGCCGCGGCGTCTTGTGTCCTTGAGTCCGCTGGTCACGCTGGACTCTCCGAAAGCCCTGCCAGCAGGTGCTCAGTCGACTCCCAGAGCTCGTCTTGTGTCGATGTGTCGGTGGCCGGGTCGGCGGGAGTGAGCTCGCGCCGACTCTTCTCCGTCACGTACAGCCCGGTTCGACCGTCGTAGCGCGCCGCGGTGGCGAGGTCGACGATGAGGCCAGCGCCGCGTGCGGGGTCCCCGATGCGCAGGGTTCGGAGCACGCGCTCGAGGCCGGCGGCGAACGGAAGCTCTCGGCCGAGACCGGTGACGTTGAAGCCCGGATCCACGCAGTTGGCGGTCACGGTCGTGTCGGCGAGGCGACGGGCGAGGGCCAAGGTGAACATGATGTCGAGGAGCTTGCTCTGCCCGTAGCGCTCCGAAGATCCTCGGGCCGTGAACGGGCTGGTGTCCGTCAGGACCTCCGGGATGCGAAAGTCTCCGTGCCTGCGTGATGCTTCGGAGGCGACGTTCACCACGCGGCCGGCAGGTGACCGCAGGAGTGACGGCAGGAGCTCGCGAGTCAGTACGAACGGCGCGAGGTAATTGACGGCCACCATCTCCGGGAGCCCGTCGACGGTCAACCGTGTCTCGAAGGCGTGCAGGCCCGCGTTGTTGATCAGTACGTCGATGCGGTCGTGTCGTGATCGGATCTCCTCCCCCGCCCTGCGCACGTCGCCGGGTCGCGCGAGGTCGGCCGGGACTACCTCGGCCTCGACGGGCACCGACTCGCGCAACGACGAGATCGTCTGCTCGGCCCTCTGCGCGCTCCGCGCCACCAGGATCAAGCGAGCACCCTCGGCAGCGAGCGACGCCGCGGCCAGAGCTCCGAGGCCGCTCGTGGCCCCGGTGACGACGATCGTCGACGCTGTCGCCGTCATGCGGCACCGCCGGCGGAGACGTACTCGAAACGCTTGTCGAACATGACGCACCTCCTCGGCCTCGCGACCGATATAGTGGGAATATACCCATCACTATACGCACTAGTGGACATATACCCACTACTTAGGAGACTGCGTGAATCCCGCCACCCAGCAGCTCGGCCTCGAGATCAACGCGCTCCTCGGTGCATCGCGGGCACTCACCGAGCGCTCCGCCGCCGCGTTCCACGAGGACCTGCGACCGGCGGCCTTCCACATCGCCCGTTGGCTCTATGCCTATGGGCCGGCCAAGCCGAGCGACGTGGCCGAGGCGGTGGCGATGGACCGCAGCTCCACCAGCGCGCTTCTCAAACGGATGGCGTCCCTCGACCTGACGCAGAGCAGCCGCACGCCGGAGGACGGGCGCTCCATGCTCGTCTCGTTGACGCCGACCGGACGCGCTCAGGTCGAGCGCGCGCTTGCTCTGCGCCAGGGCGAACTGGAGCAGCGCGTCGAGGGTTGGTCCCCGTCGGATCTGGACGCGCTCGTGTCGCTCCTCGGCCGGTTCAACCACCCACAGCATCCGTCGGACGACTCGAACAGCTGATGCCCCGAGTCACTAGTCGCGCGGCGACCTAGCAAGCCGCGTGAGGGTGCGGTCCAGGTCGTCGAGGGCTTCGGGCCAGGTGGTCTCGCTCGGTGGCTCGCTGTGGGCGAAGGTGCCGGCGAGCTCGAGGGTGATGTAGCCGTGGATGAGGCTGGACATCAGGCGGACGGCGTACGTCTCGTTGGTCTCGGCGATGCCATAGCTGCGGACCACGGCGAGGGCGAGGTCGGCGTTGCGGCGGCCGGCGGCGATTGCGGCGTCGACGGAGGGTGGGGCCGACTCGGCGCCCGGGGCGGGTGGGATGCGTTGGCGGGTGGTGGCGTCGTAGCGGCCGGGTGAGCGGCGGGCGAAGTCGCGGATGGCATTGGCGTAGGCGATGAGGAGGTCGCGGGACTCCCCCGCAGACATGGCAGCGCTCGTGGCGTCGGCGAGCTCGTCGAGGACGTACGCGGCGACGGCGGTGCGGAGGTCGGTGGCTCCGGTGATGTGGGAGTAGAGGGTCGGCGACCTGACGCCGAGGTGGCGGGCGAGGACCGAGATCGTGACGGCGTCGAAGCCGAGCTCGTCGGCGAGGTCGGCGGCGGCCGCGATCACGGCGGTCCGGTTCAGGCCTGGACGACCCATCAACACCCTCCGAATAGCGAGTTGCCTAACAGTTGTAGGAAATCCTAGCCTGATGAGCATGAAGCCGCTGACCGAGACCGACGTACGTGCATCGTTCGTCAACCTCACCAAGGGTGCGACCAAGCGCCTCAATCTCCCCGCTGACCTGGCCGAACGGCCATGGGACGACCTCGACTACCTCGGCTGGCAGGACCCGAAGGCGCCGCAGAACCACTATCTCGTCACCGAGCACGACGGCAGGCTCTGCGGCGTGGCCCTCCGGGCTTCACGCGAGACGCGGGGGCCGCGGAAGACGATGTGTGCGCTGTGCACGACGGTCGGTGACGTCGCGCTGCTGGTCGCCTCGCGCGCCGGTCGCTCCGGGCAGGACGGCAACTCGGTCGGCACCTACATCTGCGCCGACCTCGACTGCTCCCTCAAGGCGCGCAACAAGCGCGGGCTCGACTCTCCGGTCATCCACGAGACCCTCAGCGTCGAGCAGAAGGTCGACCGGCTGCTCCGAAACCTCGACTCGTTTGTCGCGAGGGTGCTCCGGACTGCTTGACAACCGCGTGTACACAGATTCGATCAGCGGCTCCCCCGCCGACGCACTGCTCGCGGGTCGGGACGCTGATTCCGTGCCGTAACCCACGAGCACCGATCGAGCCGCCTCTCTTCCCCGATTCCACTCGGGCCAGCGTTCAGATCCGCCTTGCACCAGTGTCTGTCCGCAACTGATTACGGACGGAACCAACAACTACCTAAAGCCCAAGTACCCGCTTGGCTTCTTTCGGGGTCGCCCTCAATAGGGTTGCGACCTCAGCCTCGATCGGAATCCCCCCGGCGTCGAGTCTCGACATACCGGCTGACTGGGCGACCTGAAGGACAGAAGCCAGCGTCCGATCTGGCCCCTTACCCCAAACGTTGGACAACCGCGTAGCCACGTCTTGCTCAACGTAGCCACGCAGAACATCTATGAGGTAACGACCTGGCGAGATGGTGTCGAGCACCGCCGCGTCAACATTCTCGACGAACCTCTGAGCCGCCCGAACCAGAGCAGTGGTCTCTTTGAAACTCGGAACTTTACGGTCTGTCGACCGTTTAAGACTCTCGACGGTGCGCTCAACGTCCAAGCCCTGGTAATCCTTGTGAATTTCCTCAGCAGACTTGGAAAGCCTGTTCCGAGTAGCCTGCGGCACCTGGTTTGAGGCGCCCTCGTGCACAACACGATTTCGCCAAACGATGGCGATATGAACAAGGTCTCTCTCTGGGCCGCATCTGGCCCCAAAAATCTCCGCCGTTGCATCCAACTTCGGGATCAATCCATCAGCTGATTCAGCCCGTTCCCAGGCGTCGTGATCGAACTCGAGACCTGGTGTCGACTTCAACGATGAACGGTAGGCACTGAGGGCGTCCACCAGCCACGTCAACATTGCCTTATGGGCAAATTCACGGCTTCGTCGGGCGGAGGCGACCGGGTCCTTTGGATTCCAGGAGGTCGAGAATTCGGGGCTGAGGGTCGCCTCGCCGGAGGCAACAGCATCCAGGCCCACCTGAATCGTGACAAGGAAGTGATTGTTACTACCCGTTTGCGTCTTGAATCTCCTGCGGGCAGGAGTCAACGAGATTCCAAGGGGTAGACGATCCACGTGCACCCGGCCCGACTCGAACGGGCACCTCCCGCTTTGAGAGGCGCCGAGGGCGCGTATGAAGGCGGGCGTCTTATCCGAGCTGACCTCGAATGCGCACTAAGGGTAACCGACATGCGCCTGTGGATCGCAGCAATTTAGCCAGCAAGACACGCAGGGCCACGCAGACGCGGGATGCCAACCTTTCGGGCCACGGGCGGCTCGATCGGCGTCCTCACAGGGTCTGGCGGCTGAGTCTCGCGACAATCCGGGGATCGACTGCGTGCCGACGACGATCACCTCAGGGTGGCCGATGATCTGACACGTCGTACGGATCGCATGCTCGAGCTGATCGCGACGCACTAGCTGACCCCGGCCATTCCCTCGAGGATCTGGTCGCGACCGCACTCGTTGAGCAGGCCGCCCATGGGCGCGCGCATCCACGAGCGGCGTTCCGAGCGCGTTAGGCCGGGCATGACGGGGCGACGTACGACGTCGAGACGCCAGCCCATGCACGACAGCAGGCGGTCGAACTGATCGTCACTCGGGTCGACCTTTCCGGAGAGAAACTGGCAAGTGCTCGGGTCTACCGGGTTCGCGACTGACGCGCTGTCTGATAGGCGGGCGCTCGTAGGCGGCGGTGCCATGCGTAGATCTCGAGCCCGGGCGGTGTCGAGCGGGTCGGGTCGAAGGAGAGCATCAGGTCGCGGTCGGACTCCACGGTCAGCTCGAGCGTCGCGAACGACGTCCAGTCCGTCCCGGGCCGTGCCCACACCAGCTGCCACGTGGCCTCGCCGACGAGCTGCGCTCCGAGCCATACCGGACCGGTGGGCGTGCGGTACGGGAGCAGCGTGCTGAAGAAGCCGTCGGGCAGATGGGTCCTGGGAGCCAGCAGGAAACGGGTCCATCGACCGTGACCGGTGGTGGCGAGCAGGAGGTCGGCGTGTTCGCCAGGCGAGGTGGGAACGCGCAGGGCGAGCCCGTTGACGTCGGGCACCGGCTCCGGCAGGCCCACCGCGCGGGAGAGTCGTACCACCACCTCGTCCGCCCCGCCTTCATCGAGGAACGCTGCGCCCGTGGTGGCTCCCGGGTGCCGCCGCAGCACGGCCAGGTGCACCGTGCCGTGCGGGTGCAGGGGCTTGTCGGCGGGTCGCAGGTGGGCGAGTACGCCGACAGCGGTCTGCAGCAAGCGGCCGCCCGCTCGCGCCATCGGGCCTGTGACGGTGGGATTCACGCGGTTGCCTTTCCCCATCGAAAGCGGTCGTGCAGGAGGGCGGCACGGGCCGCGTTGCTGCCGGCTGCGCCGTGCACGCCTCCGCCGGGGTGGGCGGAGGCGGACCCGAGGAACAGTCCGGTGATGCCGGTCTCTGCCCGCCCCAGGCCCGGGACCGGTCGAAAGACCAGCTGTTGGTGGAGCTGGGACGTGCCGCCGCCGATCGCCCCGCCGATGAGGTTGGCGTCGAGAGCTTCGAACTCATGGGGCCCGAGGACGCGTCGTGCGGCGACGGCGCTGCCGAAGCCGGGCGCCAGGCGCTCGATGCGCGCCTGCATGCGGTCGGCGAAACGCTCGCACTCCTCCTCGTCCCATCGCCCGCGCAGCCCGTCAGGCCCCGCATCACGCCGCACCGTCTGCGGCACGTGCGTGTACGCCCACACCGACTCCGTACCGGCCGGCGAGCGGCCCGGGTCGGTGGTGGTCATCTGACCCGCCAGGAGGAACGGAGCATCGGGGATGACGCCGGTATACACCTGAGACAACGACTGGCTCATCTGCTCCACCGAGTCGGCGACGTGGAAGGTGCCCGGCGCGTACGCGGGTTCGGTGAGCCATGGGATGGGCTTGTTCAGGGCCCAGTCGACCTTGACCGTGCCCGGGTCCAGCTGGAAGTTCGCCATGCCGGCGGCGACGCGTCGCGGCACGTCTGCGGGGTCGAGCAGCCGGTCGTACAGATGGGGTGCCGCGACGGCGGCGATCACGGCCCGGCCGACCTTGATCCGGTCGCCCTCACGGGTACGGACCTCGGTGACGCGGCCGTCCTCGACGCCGAGGCGGGTGACCTCGGCACCGCAGCGTACGTCGCCACCACGATCTCGGAAGCGGCGCTCCAGCGCGGCGGCGAGCATGCCGGCACCGCCCTCCGGTACGGGGAAGCCGACGGTCTGGCCCAGCATGGCGAGCAGGAGCCCCATCATGCCGGAGCCGGGCGAGTCCAACGGGATGTCGGCATGCCCGGCGTTGCCGGCCAGGAGCAGACGCGCACCTTCGCCACCGAAGCGGTTGCGGGCGAGGTCTCCGGCCGGGGTGAGCAGCGTACGCACGGCCGCCAGGCCTCCTGCACGACGAAGGGCGTTGAGCAGCTGAGCCCCCGGCCGCAGGGGTGGGAACGGGGTCAGCAGGGCGTGCACGAGGGGTTCGCCGATGTGGTCCCAGAGACCGCAGAGCTCCAGCCACGCGTCGCCGTCGCCGGCATGCTGGGCATCGAGCAGCTCTGCGGTGACGTGTCGGTCGCGGTGCAGCAGCGCCCAACTGCCGTCCTGCATGGGGTGCCCCAGGACTGCGGGTGCATGCGTCCACCGCAGCCCGTAGTCGTCCAGGCCGAGACCGCGGATCGTGGGTGAGGCGGCCGCGAGCGGATAGAACGCGCTGAAGGTGTCATGGACGAAGCCCGGCTGGACGTCCTCGGAGCTGCGGACCGCTCCACCTGTGGTGGGCTGAGCCTCGAGCACCAGCACCGACCAGCCCTTGTCGACGAGCAGGTTGGCCGCGACCAGGCCGTTGGGTCCGGACCCGACGACGACCGCGTCGTAGGACGCATCACTCATGGGCGGCGTTCGACGATGAAGGCCAAGCGCCGGAGAGCCTCCACGTTTCGCCACTTGAGAAGCGGATCCTGCACAGGCCTTGGGATCAGAGCGCCCGGGCCGGCGACGGCCTGCTCTCGAATCGAGATCTCGGTGTCCTCGCCTGCCGGCTCCACCGTGATCTCGACATGCGCGGCGCCTACGGGCCAACCGCGCGCACGGAGCAACAGCCTGCTCCCGGGATCGCACTCGAGCACCTCGGTGCTGTCGTCGAGCAGCAGCGGCCAGACGCCGACCGAGTGGTGCAGCTGAGAGCCGACGTTCGGCCAGTCCTTGTCGGCATCACGCAGTCGAGACGCGCCGACCACCCAGAGCGGGTAGAGCCAACCGTCCGAAAGGACCTCCCACACGTGCTCGGGTGAGGCGTGGACCAGCCTGTGATTTGTGCTCATGGAGACGTCCTCGGCGGCTCGGGGTCACTGGACCTAGCGGTACCCCTCCCCCGGCGCGTTATGCGGACGGCCAGGTTGCGTACGACTCCCAGGGCGGCGTTCCCGCGGCCGCCGCGCATGGCGTTCTCGCCTCTCATGCTGGTCAGGACGTTGCCCGGATGTGGGTCCACCGGGCGGGTCAGGTCGGTGAGCAGGAAGCCGAGGATCGGCGCGACCACCCGGTCGTGGAGGAGAGGCACCGCATGCCCCAGCCGTATCACCTCGCCGGCCATGCTCAGCTGTGGCCGGCCACGGCCGCGGTCGGCGCGGCGCAGGATCTGTCGGGCTGTCCGTTGGGGGCTCGAGACCGGAGGCGGAGGCCGGCCCTCATGACCGATGACACTCGCGGCATGGCGATAGATCGGGGTGTCCACGCCCGCGGGCGCGACGTACACGATCGCGACGTCAGGTCGGTCGCGGTTCTCCAGGCGCAGCTGATAGGCCAGCGCGCGTACGCCCCACTTGCTGATGACGTAGGGGCTCATCGAGGGCGCCGTGATGTGGCCGAGCGCTGAACCGACCAGGACCAGCGTTCCGCTGCCCTGGCTGCGCAGCACCGGCACCACATGACGCGCCACGTTGACCGACCCGAGGAGGTTGGTACGCAGCACCCCCTCGAAGAGATCGGACGGCAAAGACTCCGTGCGACCCATCGCGACCACTCCCGCGCAGTGGATGACCGTGTCGAGCCGCCCGTGCCGGTCGAGCACCGCCCCGACACAGTCCCGCACCGCATCGTCGTCTCCCACATCGAGCGGCAGCACCATGGTCGATGCGGCACCCAGCCGCACACACTCACGAGCAGCGGCGTCCAGCGACTCACGACCCCGGGCGACCAGCACGAGGTGGTCGCCGCGGGTCGCGGCCAGGCGCGCGACAGCCAGACCGATCCCGCTGGACGCTCCGGTGACAAGGGTGATCGCCATACTCCGACGTGGTACCCGTGGACGACGACTTCATGCGACGATGCTCTGCGGCTCAACAGTGCATCGCTGGGTCATGCAGCCTGGTCAGAGCACCTCGAGCCACGCCGCGGCACGTTCCGTTGCTGCCCGATCCTTGACCGGCACTGTGCCCAGTCGCTCAGCAATGAGCTTCCGATCGACCATGCCCGCACGAATGAGTGCCGCCACGAAGTTCTGGTCCTTCTCACGGAACGCACAGAGCTTGGCGACGCAGAGGTCCTCCTTGTCGAGACACCAGCCCGTGAAGACGGGCTCCCCTCCGGGCGCAGCAGTGTTCGCGTTCCGCACCTTCACGAGTCGATCGCGCCAGCCGTCCGGCAGCACAGATGTGCTCAGGTCGACACCGTCGATGCTGAACCCGTGCAGTTCTTCGAACGGCGAGAACTCTCCAGCGATGCCCTCGATGACGTCGGCGAGGCGGGCGGTCTCGTCGTTGTCGTCAGCGATGGGCAGGATGTCGACCTCGATCGACATCGTCGCATCGGGCGGCAACTGAGTCTCGTCGAACGATCCGAGGATGGACTGCGAGCCGACGACGATCACCTCAGGGTGGCCGATGATCTGGCATGCCGTACGGATGGCGTGCTCGAGCTGATCGCGACGCATCAGCTGGCCTCGGCCAGTTGCTCGAGGACCTGAACGCGGTCACGCTCGCTGAGCAGGCCGCCCATGGGCGAGACTTCGCGCATCTCGATGGAGTCGCGGTCGAGGCCGGTCATGACACGCTGCAGGCCGCGTACGTCCTCGTTGTCGATGAGCAAGGTCCAGCGCTCGAGGTTCCGCTCGTGCGGTTGTCCGTTGACGTTGTGACGGAGGTGGTCGAGGCGGCGCTCGATCCTCGGCCTCCACTCACGCAGCGTCGTCGGGGTCAGGTCGCCTGACAGGCGGCGATGAAGCATCCACGAGCGGCGCTCGGAGCGGGTCAGGTCGGGCGTGACGGGGCGGCGTACGACCTCGAGACGCCGGCCCATGCAGGACAGCAATCGGTCGAGCTGTTCGTCGCTCAGGTCGACCTTCCCGGAGAGGAACTGGCTGATGCTCGGCTGATGGACACCGCTGGTGCGAGACAGCGTCGACTGGGTGGTGCCCGTCTCGAGCATCACCTCGCGCAGGATCTCACCACGTGACGACATGACCCAAGTATAGCAAGCGGTACTATGAGCGGCCCCGGCTCAGCACTCGATGACGTTGACCGCGAGACCCCCGCGAGAGGTCTCCTTGTATTTCACCTTCATGTCCGCCCCGGTCTCGCGCATCGTCTTCAGCGCCTTGTCGAGACTGACCTTGTGGGAGCCGTCGCCGTTGAGGGCGAGGCGCGCGGCGTTGATCGCCTTCACGCTGGCGATGGCGTTGCGCTCGATGCACGGGATCTGCACCAGCCCGCCGACCGGGTCGCAGGTGAGACCGAGGTTGTGCTCGATCCCGACCTCGGCGGCGTTCTCGACCTGCTCCGGGGTCCCGCCGAGCACCTCGCACAGCGCGCCGGCCGCCATCGCGCAGGCCGAGCCGACCTCGCCCTGGCAGCCGACCTCGGCGCCGGAGATCGAGGCGTTCGTCTTGCACAGGATCCCGATCGCGGCCGCGGTGAGCAGGAACCGGACGATGCCGTCCTCGATCGCGGCCTCGTCCAGCCCGGCCTCGGGCGTCACGAAACGTACCCAGTAGTGCAGGACGGCGGGCACGATGCCGGCCGCGCCGTTGGTGGGAGCGGTGACGACCCGGCCGCCCGAGGCGTTCTCCTCGTTGACCGCCAGGGCGAACAGGTTGACCCAGTCCATCACCCGGAAGGGGTCCGTGGCCCCGGCCCCGGAGGCCAGGTCGCGGTAGAGCAGCGGCGCCCGGCGCGGGACCCGCAGACCACCAGGAAGTACGCCGTCGGTGACCGGGTCACGGTCACAGCCGGCCTGCACGCAGGCCGCCATCACCTGCCAGATCTCGAGAAGGCCCGCGCGGACCTCGTCCTGTGTACGCCAGGTCAGCTCGTTGGCGCGCATGAGGTCGGAGACCCGGAACCCCTCGCGCTCGCAGATGTCGAGCAGCTCGGCACCGGTGGCGAACGGGAAGCGTACGGGCGAGCGGTCGGCGACCACCCGCGCGGCGCCCGAGGCGTGCTCGTCGACCACGAAGCCGCCGCCGACGGAGTAGTAGGTCCGCTCGCGCAGCACCTCCCCCGTAGCGGCGTACGCGGTGAACACCATGCCGTTGGGATGGCCCGGCAGGCTGGCACGGCGGTGCATGACCAGGTCGGTGCCGCCGTCGAAGCGGATCGGACCATGACCGCCGAGCGACAGCTCCCCGGACTCGCGGATGGCCGCCACCCGTCCGGACGACGCGCGCGTGTCCACCGTGGCCGGTTCCTCGCCCTCGAGGCCGAGCAGCACCGCGCCCTCCGAGCCGTGGCCGTGCCCGGTCGCGCCGAGCGAACCGAAGAGCTCGGCCTTCACCCGCGCCACCTCGCCCAGCCTTCCGTCAGCGACGAGACCGTCGACGAAGGTCTTGGCGGCGCGCATCGGGCCGACGGTGTGCGAGGACGACGGGCCGATCCCGATCGAGTAGAGGTCGAAGGCGCTCAGTGCCGTCGCCACGGCCGCGGAGCCGGCGACCTCGGCGGTCATGTCACTCCTCGATCAGGGCGTCGTAGGCCGCGGCGTCGAGCAGCTCGGGGGCGCCCGAGACGCGCATCTCGAAGAGCCAGCCGGCGCCGAACGGGTCGCTGTTGATCAGCGCCGGGTCCTCGACGACGGCGGCGTTGACCTCCAGGATCTCGCCGTCGGCGGGCGCGAAGATGTCGCTGACCGACTTCGTCGACTCCAGCTCGCCGCAGCTCTCTCCCCCGGTGATCTTGGTGCCGACCTCGGGCAGCTCGACGAAGACGATGTCGCCCAGCGCCTCGGTGGCGAAGGCGGTGACGCCGATGCGGGCGACGTCGCCGCGGGTCTCGAGCCACTCGTGCTCGGCGGTGTAGGACAGGTGGGTCGGGTTGGTCATGGCGGTGCTCATTTCTTGGAGTAGAAGGGAAGGTCGACGATCTCGGCGTCCTCGCGGCTGCCGCGGACGTCGACCTGGACCTTGGTGCCAGCGGCGGCGAGATCGGGCCGGACGTACGCCATCGCGATCGGGTGGCCGAGGGTCGGCGACGGGGAGCCGCTGGTGACGACGCCGATCTCGTCGCCGGTGGCCGGGTCGACGACGGCGTAGCCGGCCCGCGGGGACCGGCGCCCGGTGGCCACCAGGCCGACGAGCATGCTCCGCGGGCCTTCGTCGCGACGCGTCGCCAGCGCCGCCTCCCCCACGAAGCCGTCGGGCTTGTCGAAGGAGACGACCCGGCCGAGGCCGGCCTCGAAGGGGGTCGTGTCGCGGTTCAGCTCGTGGCCGTAGAGCGGCATGCCCGCCTCGAGCCGGAGGGTGTCGCGGCAGGCGAGTCCGGCGGGCTGCAGCCCGTGCGGCGTACCGGCCTCGGTGAGAGCCTCCCAGATCGCGACGGCCGACGAGGGCGCGCAGTAGATCTCGAAGCCGTCCTCGCCGGTGTAGCCGGTGCGCGCGAGCAGGACGTCGGCCCCGGCGACGGTGCCGGCGTCGATGGCGTAATAGCGCAGGGAGTGGACGTCCAGGTCGGTCAGGGCCGCGACGATCGCCGCCGAGGCGGGGCCCTGGACCGCGATCAGCGCCCACTCCGCGGAGGCGTCGTGGACCGCGGCATCGAACCCCTGGGAACGCTCGGCCAGAGCCGGGGCGACCACGTGGACGTTGCTGGCGTTGGCGACGACCAGGTAGCGCTCCTGCTCGAGCCGGTAGACGACCAGGTCGTCGATGATGCCGCCGTCCTCGGCGCAGATCATCGAGTAGCGGGCGCGGCCGATGCCGATCGCCGACGGGCGACCGACCAGGGCGTGGTCGAGGGCTCGCCCGGCCTCGGGGCCGGTCACCTCGATCTCGCCCATGTGGCTGAGGTCGAAAAGCCCGGCGGCGGTGCGGACCGCGTGGTGCTCGGCGGTCTCCGAGCCGTAGCGCACCGGCATGTCCCAGCCGGCGAAGTCGGTGAACGAGGCGCCGAGCGCCTGGTGGATCTGGTGCAGAGGGGTAGGGACAGATGAGCTCATGTGTGCGGGAGGCTCCCTGGTGGTGGGTGCCCAAAGCGGCACCCGTGGACGGGTGACCTCCCCGCTCTGTCATCGCTACCTGAGAGCTTCACCGCCCGACGGGGGCGGTTTGCACCGTGGGTGCAGGATCGTCGGATCCTGACTTTCCAGAGGTCGCCTCACCACAGCGGTCATTTGGGCCTGAGAGATTCTGGGGAGGTTTGCTCCTTCGGCGCCTCACCCGGGATGGGCGAGGACTCTCCCGCTGCAGTTCGAACGGCGGATGTGAAGTTGTGCGGCAAACCTAGGTCTGGCCTCCCCGGCCGTCAAGATCTCGGCACCGCGACCCACTAACGGGAACTGTTCTCACCACCTTCTACGATGGCTCGGTGCCACCGACCAACGCCAGCACCCGGGTCCCCGTGGTCATCCTCACCGGCCATCTCGGTTCCGGGAAGACCACGCTGCTCAACCATCTGCTGCGCCAGCCCGGCGCTCGGGTAGGCGTGGTCGTCAACGACTTCGGCGACATCAACGTCGACGCCGGGCTCGTCACCGGCCAGGTCGACGAGCCGGCCTCGATCGCCGGCGGCTGCCTGTGCTGCCTGCCCGACGCCGGCGGCCTCGACGACGCCCTGGAGAAGCTGACCCACCCGCGGCTCGCGCTCGACGTCGTCATCGTCGAGGCCAGCGGGCTCGCCGAGCCCGGCACCTTGGCCAAGCTGGTGCGGTTCAGCGGCGTCGAGCGGGTACGCCGCGGTGGACTCATCGAGGTCGTCGACGCCTCCTCCTACTTCGACACCCTCGACGACGGCCGGGGCCCGGCACCGGTCCGGTTCGCGGCCGCCTCCCTGGTCGTCGTCAACAAGACCGACCTGGTGCCGTCCGCCGAGCGGGAGGAGACCCTGGCGCGGATCGAAGCGCGGGTGCGGGAGCACAATCCCGAGGTCCATGTGGCGTACGCAGTGGGCGGCCGCATCGACCCGCGGCTCGTCTACGACGCCGCCGTCCCCGAGGACCCGCCCGACGAGCTGCCGATCGCCGCGCTGATGCGCGAGGCGGCCTCCGACCACCACGCGCACCAGCACGCCGGGTCGGTGACCGTGACGACCCCAGGCACCATCGAGCCCGCCCGGCTGCTCGACCTTCTCGAGGACCCGCCCCCTACGGCGTACCGGATCAAGGGGACCGTCGCCGTCGCGACCGGACAGGGACCTCGCAGCTACCACGTGAACCTGGTCGGACGCAGCGCCCATGTCGCCGCAGCCAGGCGGACACCGGACGCGACGAGCGAGCTCGTGGCCATCGGCCTCGACCTCGAGACCGACTCGGTCCGCCAGCACCTCACCGACGCCCTCACCGAGGCCGAGCGGCCGAGCACCGAGGGCCTACGCCGGCTCCGGCAGCTGGTCCGCGTCAGTCTCTGACTCCGAGGTCCATCCTCGGACGCGGTGGACGGTCGCCGTCTTCGGGTGCGATCCGGACGGAGGCCCGACCTCGAAGAGGTCGATCATCAGGAACAGCGGGTACGTCGGCGCATGCGGCACGCGTCGTACGACGAGGCCCTCACAGCCGATGACGGTCTCGCGCCCGTCCCAGATCGCTGTCCAGGTGTGCGCCCGGGTCGCGTCGAACGGGACGGTGACCTCTGCCATGTCGGAGCTCAGGCGCGGATCGTGGTGCGCCTTGAGCCCGGAACGGGCGACCGTGGTCGCGCCGATCGCGTCCGCATCGATCTCGAAGATGCAGATCTCGCCGGAGTCCTCATCGGCCAGATGCTCGGTGCCGATCAGCCATGCCGCGAGC
This sequence comes from Nocardioides sp. NBC_00368, assembly GCF_036090055.1. NCBI lineage: Bacteria > Bacillati > Actinomycetota > Actinomycetes > Propionibacteriales > Nocardioidaceae > Nocardioides > Nocardioides sp. NBC_00368. The sequence goes on along the minus strand of NZ_CP107970.1, from coordinate 148,891 downwards.
ATGCAGCCGTCGTCCCGGCTCGCGGCGACGGTCACGTCCACGCGACCACGAGCGGGCGCGAACAGGAGCCGTTGCGGCGTCTCGGTCCGGACCAGGAGCCCGTCCTCCCGGTGACGGTGCGTACCTCGTGCGGAGCCGACCGGTCCCGAGTACGTCCCGGTCTGCAGGTTCGAGACCCGCAGGGGCGCGTCCTCGGGTCGCCAGTCGAGCTGGTCGGCCTCGATCCGCAGCTCGAGCGCACCGGGGACGAGCCGGTAGCGAGCCTCGGACCGCTCCGGCGTCGTCCAGTGCGGCAGATAGTGCGGGATCCACCGCTGCTCGGACAGCCCGCCGGAGAAGTCCTCGTCGAGATCCGGCCGCCGGGCCGGCGGCGGAGGCAGCTCATCGAGCGGCGAGACCATGCTCGATGGTCTCACCCCCGAGGAGCAGAGGTCACCCGGCTCGGCGGACGATCCGCTCCATGTCGGTGATGACCACCGAACGCGACTCCAGCCTGACCCAGCCCTTGGCCGCGAAGTCGGCGAGCGCCTTGTTGACCGTCTCCCGGGCCGCGCCCACGAGCTGGGCGAGCTCCTCCTGGGTCAGGTCGTGGCGTACGTGGACGCCCTCCTCGGTCTCCTCACCGAACCGCTCGGCGAGGTCGAGCAGCGCCTTGGCGACCCGGCGGGGAGCATCGGCGAAGACCAGGTCGCCGATCACGTCGTTGGCCCGGCGCAGCCGACCCGACAGCAGGGCGAGCAGCCCACGGGTGACGCTGGGGCGCCCGTCGAGCAGGCCCAGCAGGTCGTCGTGCGAGAGCGAGGCGAGCTCCACCTCGTCGGTGACGGCCGTGACCGTCGAGGAGCGCCGACCGGGGTCGAAGAGCGACAGCTCACCGAAGACCTGGCCCGGCCCCAGGATCGCCAGCAGGTTGTCCTGTCCGTTGGCCGCGGCGCGGCTCAGCTTCACCTTGCCGTCCACCACGGCGTAGAGCCGGTCCGCGGGGTCTCCCTCGTGGAACAGAACCTCGCCACGTCCGAGGCGTGCCTGGCCCATCGTCGCGAGCAGCGCCGTCATCGCCTCGTCGTCCAGCTCGCTGAAAAGCGGTGCGTGCCGAAGCACGTCTTGATCCATTACCCAGCCGCTCCTGTCGTCATTTTGCCGAAGCCCTCAGCGTACCGAGATCGAGGCCCTCAACCCCGGTTGTGTGTCCCGCATCGCACGCCTGTCGGGTGCGTTCTTCGCCACACCCGGAGCCCCACGCACGACCATGCGATCAGGCGGGCCGAGGAGCTGCAGTGGTTCGCCGCACCACCAACTGCGTGTCGACCGTGACGGACCGCGCCGTGCCTTCCTCCTGGCGCAGCAGGCCGAGGAGCATCTGGGCGGTCAGGACGCCCTGCTGGCGGGCGTCCTGCCTGATCGTGGTCAGGTGCAGCAGGCTTGCGTGGGGATGGTCGTCGATGCCGATGATGGAGATGTCCTCGGGGATCCGCAGACCGGCGTCACGGATGGTGCGCATGGCGCCGAATGCGACTTCGTCGGAGTGGGCATAGACGGCGGTCGGGAGCTCGGAGGAGGAGAGCAGCTGGGCCATCGCCGCGGCGCCCTCCTCGCCACCCCAGTCGGTGGTGACCACGAGCGACGGGTCAGGCTCGATCCCTGCGTCCGCCAGGGCGAGATGGTAGGCGCGGCTCCTCCCGGACGGTTGGCGGGGCTGGTCGGGGTCTATCGCCTCGATCATGGCGACCCGCTGATGGCCGAGCCCGAGCAGATGACCCATCGCCTGCCCGCCGGCTCTGAGGTCGTCGATGCAGACATGCGGATAGACCTCGTGCTGACCGCCGGCCGCGACGACCTGGACGCCGAGCATCAGCTCGAGGCTCTGGCGCTCGGTCTCCTCGACCGGGAAGCCCACGACGATGACGGCATCGACCTTGCGCCGGGCAGGCAACCGCTCGAAGAAGGACCTGCGGTCCTCGAGGTTGCCGACGTGGTAGAGCAGCACGTCGAGCTGCGACTCGCGCAGCACCGACTCGACGCCTTCGAGGATCGCACCGAAGAACCAGCGTGAGAGATGTGGCGCCACGACCGCGACTCGGCCCGTGGAGCCCTTCTTGAGTCTCGAGGCATCGGGCGAGACGACGTAGGCGTGCTTCTTCGCGACGTCCAGCACCTTCTGCCGTGTGACGGGAGAGACGTTGGGTCCGCCGCTGAGCGCTCGCGACGCTGTCCCGAGGCCCACCCCCGCGATCCGGGCGATGTCGGCCAACGTCAACTCGCGCGGCTGCTCAGACTCCATGTCGAGCATGATACGCGACCGACTGGCAACGTTTCCAGGACGTCACTCCACGCCATCAGAGCGGGTCCTCCTGGCCTTGACAAAGCCTCGTGACTGGGATCACAGTTGTGACTGGAAACGATTCCAGCACACGGTAGACAGGAGTACCCATGAGGCCGATGCGGAGACTGAGGACCCTGGGGGTGGCAGCTGCGATGGTCGCGGCGGCGTCGATGTCGGCGTGCGCTGGCCCGGGCGGTGGGGCGCCGGCGGCGGAGGTGAGTCCGACGAGCGTACGAACCGACGTCGGCGAGCAGGAGGCGACGGTCACCCTCTTCACCGCAGCCGGGCTCGAGGACTATCAGCAAGCACTGGCCGACGCCTTCATGAAGGAGCATCCGGCCATCACGGTCGACCTGCAGGTCGAGGCCGACAACAACTACAACACCGTTCTGCCCAGATTGCTCGCCTCCGACAGCCCGCCGGACCTCGCCCTCGTCGGGGATCTCAGCGGCGCGGTCCGCGACGGGCTGGTCACCAACCTGGATGCCTACGACGAGGCGTACGGGTGGAGAGAGAAGGTGCCGGCCAGCGTCTTGGACGCCGGGCGCGTGCAGGACGGCGAGATCGGCTCCGGGCCCCTCTACGTCGGCGGTGGCGCCGCCGGTCCGCTGACCGGGGTGTTCTACAACCGGGACCTGGCGAAGAAGGTCGGAATGAAGACGATCCCGAAGACCCTCGATGAGTGGGAAGCAGTGATGGCTGAGGCCAAGTCGATGGGCATCACGCCGATCGTCGCGTCCAATGCCGACGGTCTCGTCGGGCACCTGTACAACCTGCTGCTGGGCGACTACATGGGGCCGCAGTCCGTTCTGGACGTGGCGTGGCGCAAGCCCGGTGCCTCTCTCGACACGACGGAGGCGACCGAGGCGACCGCCCGCCTGCAGAAGTGGGCGGACTCCGGCTACTTCAACAAGGACGTCAACGCGATCAACCAGGACGCGTCGTACGGCCGGTTCGCCGCGGGTAAGGGCTTGTTCATGGTCCAGGGCTCCTGGATGACTCAGTCGCTGCCGACATCCTTCGACGGCGACTACGGCGTCTTCCCGCTCCCACCTCGCGAGGCCGGCGGCCCGCCCATCAGCATGACCGCGAACACCCTTGCGTTCTCCATCGCCGCGCGTTCGGACCGCAAGGACTCGGCCGCCCTGTTCCTGGACTTCCTCACCTCACCCGAGGCTGCCGAAGTGGCCACCGAGAACGGTTACCCGGCCGCGAACGCCACCGACCAGGACCCGCTGACGCTGGACGCCGACGTCGAGAGCCAGATCCAGGCCGGGTACGCCGCCGTGACCGCGGCCGACGGGTTCTTCACCTGGATCCAGAACTCGGTCCCCGCGGTGAACATCGACCTCCCGGCGCAGCTGCAGCTCCTCCTCAGTGGCAAGGCCGAGCCCGAGGACGTGGTCGAGCACCTCCAGAAGTCCTACCAGAGCGGCCTGCAGGACTGATCATGACCGACGTCAGCACATCCACCCCGACAACGCCTCCACTGAGAATCTCGGAGCCGGGACCGCGGCGATCTCTCCCCCGCCCGCGGATCCGTTCAGCGGCCCGGCGCTGGAGCGGCTGGCTCTTCGCCCTGCCCGCCCTGGCCTTCTACGGATTCTTCAACCTTCGAGCGGTCATCCAGTCGGTCTGGTACTCGCTCTACGACTGGAACGGCATCGGCCCATCCACCTGGGTCGGCCTGGACAACTACGTCGCCATCCTCACCGACTCCGAGCTGCTCGAACCGTTGCTCCACGCGCTCGTGCTGATCCTGTTCTTCACCGTCCTCCCGGTGTGCTTCGGCCTGGTCGCCGCCGCGACCATGCAGTCGATCCAGGGCCGGTTCGCCGGGGCGCTGGCGCGCACCGTGCTGTTCCTCCCCCAGATCATCCCGGGTGCCGCGGCAGGCGTGGCCTGGACCTGGATGTACGCCGACAACGGCGTCGTCAACCAGCTCATGCGCCTGGTCGGCCTCGGTGGGTACACCCGGGCCTGGCTGGGTGACTTCGACTGGGCGCTGGTGGCGGTCGGGTTCATCGGCACCTGGCTGTCGACCGGGTTCTGCACGCTCCTGCTCATGTCGGGTGTGGGAAAGATCGGGCCCCAGCTGTACGAAGCCGCGCGTCTGGACGGAGCCGGAGCGATCGCACGCTTCCGCCACATCACCGTCCCCGGACTCAAGCAGGAGATCGGCGTGTGCACCACGGTGACGATCATCAGCGCGCTCGCCAGCTTCGACGTGGTCTACCTGGCCACCCATGGCGGCCCCGGCGGCGCCACCATGGTCCCCGGGGTCAAGGTCTACGACCTCGCCTTCAGCGAGAGCCGCCTCGGTGACGCCTCCGCCCTCGCCGTGGTCCTGGCGCTGCTCATCGTCGCCATCGTCCTGCCGCTCCAACGTCTCTTCCGAGAGGACTGACCCGTGGCTGTCATATCGCCGTCCCTCATTCGCACACCGGCTCTGCGCCGCCGAGCCCCCGGAGTCGCGCTGATCCTCATCGCAGGCGTCTACTCCATCGTCCCGCTGGTCAGCATGTTCTCGGCAGCTCTGGCGCCGCAAGGAACGATCCCCGGTGGTCTGTCGTGGCCGTCCGATCCGCAATGGCACAACTTCCTCGACGCCTGGACCGTCGCCAACGTGACCACGCTGCTGAAGTCCAGCGTCCTGATCGTGCTCGGCGTGGTGCCGCTCTCCGTGCTCATCGCGACGATGGCGGCGTACGCCATCACTGTCCTCAGGATCCCGTTGGGCCGGGCGTTCTACCTCCTCCTGCTGCTCACGCTCACCCTCCCCTACGAGATCGTGATCGTCCCGCTCTACCAACAGGTCAACCAGCTGGGCCTGCTCGACAGCCAACTCGGTCTCATCCTGCCTCTGGTCGGACTCAACATGCCGTTCGCCGTGTTCTGGATGCGAGCGCATTTCCTGAACGCCCCGGCGGAACTGACCGAGGCCGCCTCGCTCGACGGCGCCGGACCCTGGAGAGCACTCACGCGTGTCCACCTGCCGCTGGCCACGCCGGCCGTGACCTCCCTGGTGCTGCTGATGTTCCTGTCGACCTGGAACACCTTCCTGCTCGCCCTGGTCCTGGTCAACGACCCCGACAAGCGCACGATGGCCGGTGCGCTGCAGGCGTTCCAGTCGAAGTACAGCACCGACATCGTGCTGCTCAACGCAGGCGCCCTGCTCCTGATGGCGCCCACGATCCTCGTTTTCCTGCTGCTCCAGGGCCAGTTCACCAAGGCCCTCCTCCAGGGAGCCACCAAGGGATGACCATCCGCCACCTCGACCACGCAAGGACCGCTGCCATGAACTCCGACTGGTGGGCTGACGCCGCCGTTTATCAGATCTATCCCAGAAGCTTCGCCGACTCGGGCGACGACGGCCTGGGCGACCTCCGCGGCGTCACGTCCCGCGTCCCCTACCTGAGCTCGCTCGGCATCGACGCAGTATGGCTGAGCCCGTTCTACCCGTCGGCTCTCGCCGACGGCGGCTACGACGTCGACGACTATCGAGACGTGGATCCGCGACTGGGCACCCTGGACGACTTCGACGAGATGGTCGACGCGCTCCACGGCGCCGGGATCAAGGTGATCATCGACCTCGTCCCCAACCACACCTCCGACCGGCACGCCTGGTTCACCGAGGCCCTGGCCGCCCCCAAGGGATCGCCGGCTCGTGACCGGTACATCTTTCGCGACGGCACCGGACCAGGCGGAGCCAACCCACCGTCGGACTGGCAGTCGATCTTCGGCGGGTCAGCCTGGGCTCGGGTGCCGGACGGGCAGTGGTATCTGCACATGTTCGCGCCTGAGCAGCCCGACCTGAACTGGGACAACCCCGAGGTGCGTGCCGACTTCCTCACCACGCTGCGGTTCTGGGCCGACCGTGGTGTCGATGGATTCCGCATCGATGTCGCCCACGGCCTCACGAAAGACCTGAGCGAGCCGTTCACGCCCACGGCGGGGCTCCCCGACCTGGCCGACGCCGAGGGCTCCCATCCGTTGTGGGACCGCGACGAGGTTCACGACATCTACGCTGAATGGCGTCGCATCTTCGACGAGTACGACTCGCCGCGGATGGCGGTGGCCGAGGCCTGCGTGGCGCCGGCGCGTAGGCATCGATACGTACGCGCCGACGGGCTCCATCAGGCCTTCAATTTCGATCTCCTCGAGGCCGCCTGGGACGCCGAGGAGTTCCGGGCCCGCATCGACCGGCAGGTCGCCGACACCGAGAGAGTCGGTGCCTCCGCCACCTGGGTCCTGTCGAACCACGACGTCGTACGGCACGCGACTCGCTACGGACTGCCCGGAGCCGAGGACGATCCGCGGGCGACAGCCGCCGCCTGGCTGCTCAGCGACGGCACCATGCCACCCCTCGACCGCGACCTCGGGCTTCGACGTGCCCGGGCCGCAACCCTGCTCACCTTGGCTCTGCCCGGCTCGGTCTATCTGTACCAGGGCGAAGAGCTCGGCCTCCACGAGGTCGGAGACCTGCCGACGGAACTCATCCACGATCCCGAGTTCCGCCGGTCCGGTGGCTCACGGAAGGGACGCGACGGCTGTCGCGTACCGATTCCATGGACCCGGGATCAGCCGTCGTTCGGGTTCTCGCGCGGGACCGCGCATCTTCCACAGCCCGATTGGTTCGCCGAGAGCTCCGTCGCCGCCGAGGAGACCGATCCCCACTCCACGCTCGAGATGTACCGGCGTGCGTTGGCGCTCCGGTCGAAGCTGCGAGGCCGTGGCTTCGCATGGCACGACGAGAACCGACCCGAGGTGCTCCACTTCTCCCGGCCCCAGGGCTGGGACTGCATCACCAACTTCGGGTCGCAACCGGTGCCGCTGCCCGAAGGAACCGTCCTCTTCGCCAGCTCACCGACCGACGGTCATCTGCTGGCGCCGGACACGACGGTGTGGTTCCTCAGCGACGAGACATCGGCCTGATTGCCGGATCGTGCCGGGAAGGGGCGGGGGACCAGTGTGGTTGAAGCCAGTGTGAGGCTCTCCATGCTGGACCGCTCCCGTACGCGGACGGGCTATCCCGAAGGCGCGGCGCTGACCCACACCATCGAGCGGGCGGTGGCCGCCGAGCGGCTCGGCTACCACCGGTTCTGGGTCGCCGAGCACCACGCGGTGCCGGGGATCGCGTCGGGGTCGCCGCCGGTGCTGCTCGGAGCGCTCGGCGCGCACACCTCCACGATCCGGCTCGGCTCGGGTGGAGTGATGCTTCCGCACCACCAGCCGCTGGTCGTCGCCGAGCAGTTCCTCATGCTCGACGCCCTCTACCCCGGCCGCATCGACCTGGGGCTGGGGCGCACGCTGGGCTTCACCGCACCCGTACGCCGCGCGCTGCGGCAGGATCTCGACCACCCGGACACGTTCGCCGAGGACATCGAGGAGCTGCGGGACTACCTCGCCCGCACCGCCGCGGTCACCGCGCGGCCGGCGGCCGCGCACCAGATCCCGATGTTCGTGCTCGCGACCGGGCGCGGGGTCGCGCTCGCCTCGAAGCTCGGGCTGCCGGTCGTCGTGGGCGGTCCGGTGCTGTACAGCCCGCGGCTGGACGAGGTCCTCGGGGTGTACCGACAGGACTTCCGGCCCTCCTCGCGAGGTCCCGAGCCGTCGGTGATCGTCTCCGTCGACGTGCTCGTCGCCGACACCGACGCCGAGGCGGCCGAGCTCGCCCTGCCGGAGGCGTGGGCGATGGCCCGGTCGCGGCAGACCGGCGAGTTCGGTCCGCTCGAGCCGGTCGCGGCGATCCGGTCGCAGACATGGTCGAACCAGGTCCGTGAGCGGGTCGAGGCGCATCTCGCCCGGACCACCGCGGGATCTGCCGAGACCGTCCGGCGTCGTCTCGACCGGCTGGCCGAGGCCACCGGAGCCGACGAGCTTCTCGCCTTCACCTCGACCTACGACCGCGACGCCCAGCTCGCCTCCGACGCCGCGCTCGCCCAGATCATGACCGCCCGGGTGTAGGCGCTCAGCCCAGCCGGTCGAGCATCCGGGCCGCGGTGTCCTCGTCGGTGATCAGGGTGTCGAACCAGCCGGCCCGCGCGCCCGCGATGATGCTCGGCACCTTCGTCGGACCGACGGCCATCGCGATGGTGTGCGGGATCGCCCTGAGCTCCTCGTAGGTCGTGGCGATCAGGGACTCCTCGGGATAGGGCAGCGGCCGCCCGTCCTCGTCGAAGAACCTGGTGCAGATGTCGCCCGCGGCCTCACGCAGCCACGGGGCGTCGCGCGGCACGTAGCCGGGCAGCGACTCCCGGGTCAGCGGCGGCGCGCCGATGCCGAGCACGGCGACCCTCGCCTGGCCCCACAGGTCGAGTACGCGACGCGTGCTCGGGTCCTGGAGGAGCAGCCGGTGCAGGTCGGCTCCCGGCTGCGCGGGGGCGTAGAGGAAGACCGGGCGGCCGTCGAGCTGCTCGGCGAACATCCGGGTGATCTCGTTGGTCTGGTACCACGCCTCGGGTTCATCCTGTCCCCCGACGGTCGGCGTCACCACGACGCCGGGGAAGGACGGCAGCGCCTCCTGGCTGACCTCCCACACGGTGCGACCGGAGGAGACCAGCAGCACGTCGCCGGCCTTCAACCCGATTTCCGTCAGAGCCTCCCCGAGCCTCGCGGCGAGCGCCGCGCCGGTGAGCGATCGGTGGAACCCACGCGCGACGAACACCCGGGCGAGGCCCAGGGCCTCGCACAGCCGCTCCTCCATCTCGGAGGCACGCCGGGTCGCGGGATCGACCACCTCGATCCGGACGATGCCCGTGCGGCGGGCCTCGGAGAGCACGCGGCTGACCGTCGCGCGGCTGATGCCGAGCTGCTGCGCGACCTGCGCCTGGGTCGCCTCCTTGAGGTAGTAGAGCGTCGCCGCCGCATGCATGACCTCAGGGGTGAAGCGTGTGCTGGCCGTCCCAGCGGCCTCCAGGATCGGCTGCTGGCCGTGCGCTCCGGCTGTGTTCTCCACGGCACCACTCTTCCACAGCCGCGCCCACGGGTTCGAACATTCGTGAAAATCTGTTCTGGACATTTGTTCGCGACCTGTGGGACGGTGGATGAGTTCGAGTGATCAACGTCACTAACCGGAGGTCCCCATGACACAGGCAACTTCAGAGCTCGACCGGCGGACGATGCAGGCGGTCGTCTGTCACGGGCCCGAGGACTACCGCTTCGAGGAGGTCCCGGTCCCTGTCCCGGGGCCTGGCGAGGCGCTGATCCGGGTCGAGGCCGTCGGCATCTGCGCGAGCGACTTGAAGTGCTACCACGGCGCCGCGAAGTTCTGGGGTGACGAGAACCGCCCTGCCTGGGCCGAGACCGAGGTCATCCCCGGCCACGAGTTCACCGGCGAGGTGGTCGCGCTCGACGAGGAGGCGCGCACACGGTGGGGCGTCGATGTCGGCGACCGGGTCGTCGCCGAGCAGATCGTGCCGTGCGGAGAGTGCCGCTACTGCCGTCGCGGCGAGTACTGGATGTGCGGGCCCCACGACATGTTCGGGTTCAAGCGCAGCACCCCGGGCGCGATGGCCGAGTACATGGTCTTCTCCCCCGCCTCCTTGGTGCACCGGATCAGCAAGGACCTCCCTCCGGCGCACGCGGCGTTCGCCGAGCCGCTGTCCTGCTCCCTGCACGCCGTGGAGCGGGCCCAGATCAGCTTCGACGACGTCGTGGTGGTCGCCGGCTGCGGTCCGATCGGCCTCGGCATGATCGCCGGCGCCGCCGCCAAGTCGCCGGCACGGGTGGTCGCCCTCGACATGGCACCCGACAAGCTGGACCTGGCCACCAAGTGCGGCGCGACCGACATCGTCAACATCGCCGAGCAGGACCCCGTCGAGTTCGTCCGCTCGATCACCGGGGGCTACGGCGCCGACGTCTACCTCGAGGGCACCGGGCACCCCTCCGCGGTGCTCCAGGGGCTCAACGTGCTCCGCAAGCTCGGGACGTACGTGGAGTACGGGGTCTTCGGCTCCGAGGTGACCGTCGACTGGAGCATCATCAGTGACGACAAGGAGCTCGACGTACGCGGCGCCCACCTCGGCCCGAACTGCTGGCCGGCCGCGATCCGGATGCTCGAGTCGGGTGTGCTCCCGCTGGACGAGATCTGCACCCACCAGCTGCCGCTGGCCCGGTTCCAGGACGGCCTCGACCTGGTCGCACGCGGCACCGAGTCGATCAAGGTCTCACTGATCCCGTGACCGCCGTGGCCCCCTTCTGGCTCGGCACGAGCTGGAAGATGACGAAGACCCTGGGCGAGGCCGGGGCGTACGCCGACGACCTCCGGTCGGCGGTCGAGGCGGGGAGCGTGCCGCCCGAGGTCCGGCTCTTCGTCCTGCCTGCCGCCACCGCCCTGGCCTCTGTCCGCGACCGCCTGGCCGGCACCGGCGTGGCCCTCGGCTCCCAGAACGCGCATCCGGGCCCCGACGGCGCCGTCACCGGCGAGGTGTCCATGAGCATGGTGCGCGACGCCGGCGCGAGCATGGTCGAGATCGGGCACGCGGATCGCCGCACCCTGTTCGGCGAGACCGACGACATGATCGCCGACAAGGTCGCGGCCGCCGTCTCCGCCGGGCTGCGGCCCCTCGTCTGCGTGGGCGAGACCAGTGCCGAGCGCGCCGGCGGCGCGACCCAGGACGTGCTCGCCCGGCAGGTGCGCCATGCACTCAGCCGGCTCGGGACCTCGCGGCCGATCGAGCTGCTGGTGGCGTACGAACCGCACTGGGCCATCGGGGACGGCGGTCGCGCCGCCACGCCCGGCGAGGTCGCCGAGGGGCTGGCGGTCGTACGCCGTGTCCTCGCGGAGGACCTCGCCGATACGCCGGCCGCTGTCCTCTACGGCGGCAGCGTCCACGCGGGCAACGCCGCCGACCTGGTGACGGGTCTGGACGTGGACGGGCTCTTCGTCGGACGCGCCGCCTGGACGGCGCCGGGCCTCCTCGACCTCGCCCGCCGTTGCGCCGACGCGCTTCGCCGGCGAACCCTCCGTCAGCCGAGAAACCCCGACCTCGTGTCCGCGATCGTTCGAAAGGACCCAAGATGACACGACACCGCCGCCTCACCCCCTTCCGCATCGGCGGAGCGGTGGCTCTCGCCGCGCTCCTCGTGGCGATGACCCTCAGCACCCGCTTCGTCACCCCCGACGAGCTCGCCTCGATCGGCCCGGAGAAGTTCGACCCGGCCCAGACCGCCGAGGACCTCTTCGCCGAGGCGAACGAGACCATCCCCGATGCGGCGACGCCGCTTCCCGAGCTCCTCACCGGGCTCCAGAAGGATGTCGCCGGGACCGCCGACGACCTCGAGGCCTCCAGGCCGAACGACACCACCTACCTGTTCCCCGTACGCGGCACCGCGACCGTCGTCGCGAGCCAGCAGCAGGCCGTCGAGATCACCGTCGCAGGAGTCCCCGCGACGACCCCGCTCAGCCTCGCCTCCGGACCGGCCGCCAACGGTGCCGTCCTGCGCGACGCCCTCGGCTTCACGTTCGGCGACGCCTCCAACCAGACCACCTACCAACAGGTCGGCGACGAGCTGAAGGCGCTCGTCCGCGAGCAGATCGACCAGGGCACGGGCGGGCAGATCGCTCCGGGCACGAAGCTCGACTTCACCGGCATCGTCAGCGTCACCGACACCGGCATGCCGCAGCCTGCTGCCAAGCCCGTCCAGATCCAGCCCCTGACCGTCGAGGTCGCGCGATGAGCGCGCCGGCCACCGAGACCGTGCCCGCAGGCTCGACAGAGATCGGCCAGGTGGTGCTGCGTGCCGTCGGGATCTCCAAGACGTACGGCGTCACCAAGGCCCTCAAGGGCGTCGACTTCGAGGTGCGCGCCGGGCAGGTCACCGTGCTCTTCGGCGAGAACGGCGCCGGGAAGTCGACGCTCATGAAGATCCTGTCGGGCGTCGAGCAGCCCACCGGCGGACAGCTCGTCCTGAACGACCAGCCCATCACCCTGGAGAACACGGTCGACGCGGTGGAACGAGGCATCTCGATCATCCACCAGGAGACGAACCTCTGCCCCAATCTGAACGTGCGGGACAACATCTTCCTCGGTCGCGAGCTGCGCACCCGGACGGGCGGGATCGACTACGGCCACGAGGCCGAGGTCACCTCGCGGCTGATGCGCCAGCTCGAGGAGGAGATCGCGCCCCAGACACTGGTCGCGGATCTCCGGATGGGTCAGCAGCAGATCGTCGAGATCGCCCGGGCGCTGGCCGCCGAGACCCGGATCCTGATCATGGACGAGCCGACCTCGGCCCTCAGCGCGAGCGAGGTCGAGGTGCTCTTCCGGGTCATCCGCGAGCTCACCGCGAACGGCGTCGCGATCGTCTACATCTCCCACCATCTCGAGGAGGCGATCAGCATCGCCGACCACGCCGTGGTGCTGCGAGACGGCGAGCTGGTGGCGCACGAGCCGGCAGGCGGGATCGACCTGCCCTGGGTGGTGCACCAGATGACCGGCCGGCAGGCGGAGTACGACTTCCGCGACGAGCCCCGCGACTTCGGTGAGGTCGCGCTCTCGGTCCGGAACCTCACCGTCACGGACCTCGCCACCGGACGGATCGTGGTCGACGACGTCTCCATCGACGTACGCGCCGGCGAGATCGTCTGTCTCTACGGTCTGATGGGCGCCGGCCGCACCGAGCTGATGGAGACATTGGCCGGCCGCGACCCGATGACCGCCGGTGAGGTGCTGCTGAACGGCGAGAGTATCGCCGGACTGAGCGTCGGCGAGCGCATCTCCCGGGGCCTCGGGCTCGTCCCCGAGGACCGGCAGCGCGACGGCGTCGTCCAGCTGCTCAGCGTCGGCAGCAACCTCTCGCTCGCCGGTCTGCGCTCGGTGGTCCGCAAGGGCCTGATCTCCCGGACCGCGGAGTCCGGACGCATCCGGCGCGGGATGGACGAGGTCACCGTCAAGGCCGCCGGGCCGGACACCCCGATCACCTCGCTGTCGGGCGGCAACCAGCAGAAGGTCGTGATCGGAAAGCTGCTGATGACCGACCCGACCGTGCTGCTCCTCGACGAGCCCACCCGCGGCATCGACGTCGGGGCCAAGGGCGAGATCTTCGCCCTGCTCTTCAAGGAGGCCCAGAAGGGCCTCGGAGTCCTCTACGTCACCTCGGAGATCGGTGAGGCGATGACCGCCTCCCATCGCATCGTGGTGATGCACAAGGGCCGCATCGTGCGCGAGTTCGACCCGCGTACGAGCACGCGCGCCGAGGTCATGGCCGCGTCCGGCGAGTCAGCCAGCTCGACAACCAGCACCCCGACCACCGACCAAGCCATCGGAGGCACGCAATGACCGCAACGAACGCATCCGCCGAGGCGACGCCCCGCCCCCAGAGCCCGGCAGGCGGCCTCGCCTCCCGGCTTCGCTCGATCACGCTCAGCAGCGCCCTGATGGAGGGCCGGGCCCTGCTCGCCCTGGTCCTCATCATCGCGGTGTTCGCGATGCTCAGCGACAACTACCTCGACCCCGGAAACCTGGTGACGATCACCAAGCAGGTCGCGTTCAACGCGATCCTGGCGCTCGGGATGCTGATGGTCATCCTCAACGGCGGCATCGACCTCTCGGTCGGCTCGACCGTGGGGCTGACCGGCGCCGTGGCCGGCAACCTCTTCCGCGGGCTCGACCTGCCGCTGACCCAGGCGATCATGTTCCCGCAGGTCTGGGTCATCGTCGTGATCTCGGTGGGAGTCGGTGCCCTGGTCGGCTATGCCAACGGACTGCTGATCTCGCGGCTCCGCCTCGCTCCGTTCATCGTCACGCTGGGCATGCTCTACGTGGGTCGAGGACTGACCGAGGTGCTCCTCAACGGTCAGAACATCACCAACGAGCTCCGCGGCCAGGAGGGCCTCGGCAACACCGGCTTCTTCGAGGTCTTCGCCAGCCGCCCCCTCGGGCTGCCGATCTCCGCCTGGGTGATGATCGCGCTGGCGATCCTGGCCTCGATCCTGCTGGTGCGCTCGCCGTTCGGCCGGTGGCTGTACGCCAGCGGCAGCAACGAGCGCGCGGCCGAGCTCTCCGGCGTACCGGTCACCCGGGTCAAGACGCGGATCTACGTGATCGCGGGCACCTGCGCCGGCATCGTCGGTCTTCTCCAGATCGCCAACATCAGCTCGGCGACCGCCGACCTGGGCCAGTTCTACGAGCTCAACGCGATCGCCGCGGTCGTCATCGGCGGCGCGGCTCTCTCGGGAGGCCGCGGCACCGTCCGCGGCACCATCATCGGCGCCTTCGTGATCGGGTTCCTCGCCAACGGCCTGGTCATCGTGGGCGTCTCGCCGTTCTGGCAGCAGGTCATCACCGGCGCGGTGATCATCCTCGCCGTCGCCGTCGACCGGATCCAGCAGATCGCCCAGAACCGCGGGGCCGCGCGGCGCGCCGCGGCCGAGGTCCGCTCCAAGGCACCTGCCGCCGCGAGCACGTCCGCATGAACGCCGTCATCCACCGTTCCAACCCCCAGGACGCGGCAGGTCCGCGACCGATCGAGAGGACACCCACCATGAAGCGAATTCTCGCCGGCATCGCCGCCACCGGGCTCACCCTGAGCCTGGCCGCGTGCGGCTCGGAAGCCACCGACGACGAGGGCGGCAAGGGCGGCGGCACCATCGCCATCATCACCGTCGACCCCTCCAACCCCTACTGGAAGGCCGAGGTCGACACCGCGAAGAAGGCCGCCACCGACCTGGGCTACGACTCCTACACCGCCGCCCACAACAACGACCCGGACGAACAGAACACCCTGATCGAGACCGCCGTCAACGACGACGTCGACGGGATCCTGCTCGACCCCGCCGGGGCCGACGAGTCGATCGCCGCGGTGCAGAAGGTCGTCGACGCCGACATCCCGATCGTGCTGATCAACGCCGAGATCTCCGAGACCGGGCTCGCGGCCTCCCAGATCGTCTCCAACAACGCCCAGGGGGCCACCGTCGGCGCCGAGGCCTGGGCCGCCTCGATGAACTACAAGGGGACGTACGTCGAGCTGTTCGGCAACCCCAGCGACAACAACGCCCAGGTCCGCTCCGACGGGTACGAGCAGGTCCTCGGCCAGTACCCGGACCTGAAGAAGGTCGGCGAGGAGATCGCCAACTGGGACCGCCAGGAGGGCCAGGAGAAGATGGAGGCGCTGCTCGCCAAGAACCCCGACATCACCGGGGTGATCTCGGGCAACGACGAGATGGCGCTCGGTGCGGTCAACGCGCTCAAGGCCAAGGGCAAGCTCGACCAGGTGAAGGTCCTCGGCTTCGACGGCAGCCAGGACGCCGTCGACGCGGTGCGGTCCGGCGAGCTGGTGGCAACCGTGGTCCAGCCGATCGTCGAGGGCACCAACAGCGCGATCGAGCAGCTCGACAGCGTCATCAAGTCCGGGGAGACCGGCGCGGCCGAGGAGAAGCAGGCCCTCGACTGCGTCCTGGTCACCAAGGACAACGTCGACTCCGTCGAGAACTTCGTCATCAGCGAGTGACCCGATGACCCACATCTACAACGATCCCGACACCTTCAAGAGCGACGTGCTCACCGGCTTCGCCTCGGCACATCCGCGGTACGTCGAACGAGTCTCCGACGCCTCCGGGTTCATCCGGGCCGGTGGACCCCTGGCCGGCAAGGTCTCGCTCGTCATCGGCGGCGGGTCGGGCCACTATCCCTCCTACAACGGGGTCGTCGGCCCGGGTTTCGCCGACGGCGCCGTGCTCGGCGACATCTTCGCCTCTCCGTCCGCCGAGCAGGTCTACCGCATCGCCCGCGCCGCGCACGGCGGCGCGGGGGTGGTGCTGGCCTTCGGCAACTACGCCGGCGACCGGCTCAACTTCGGCGTGGCGGCCGATCGGCTGCGCGCGGAGGGTGTGGACGTACGCGTCGTGTGGGTGACCGACGACGTGGCCTCCGCACCACCCGGCGCGGAGGCGGACCGCCGCGGCATCGCCGGGACCTTCACCGTCTACAAGATGGCGGGCGCCGCGGCCGAGGAGGGCAAGGACCTGGACGAGGTCGAGCGGCTCATGCGGCGCGCCAACGCGGCGACGTACTCCTTCGGGGTGGCGTTCGATGGCTGCACCCTGCCAGGAGCGAGCGATGCCCTCTTCCACGTGCAGGACGGGCAGGTGGACTTCGGCCTCGGGATCCACGGGGAGCCCGGCATCAGCACCACCGACTGGATCCCCGCCACGCGGCTGGCCGAGCAGCTCGTCGAGCGAGTGCTCGCCGAGCGTCCGGCCTCGGCCGACGGCCGGGCCGCCGTCCTCCTCAACGGCCTCGGGGCGACGAAGTACGAGGAGCTCTACGTGCTCTGGAGCGAGGTCGAGCCCCGGTTGCGCGCCGCCGGCCTCGACCTGGTCGACCCGGAGGTCGGCGAGCTGGTCACCAGCCTCGACATGGCGGGCTGCTCGCTCACCGTGACCTGGCTCGACGACGAGCTCGACCCGCTGTGGCGCGCTCCTGCCGACACCCCGGCCTACCGCCGGGGCCAGGCCGTGGCCGGCGGACGGTTCACGGAGCGTGCGGTGTCGGTCGGCGCCGAGGCGGAGGAGGCGCAGGAGGCGGCGAGCCAAGCCTCGCGCCGGCACGCTGCCGTCGCGCGCGACCTCATCGCCACCCTCGCCGCGACCGTCGAGGAGCACAAGGAACGGCTCGGCGAGATCGACGCCGTCGCCGGCGACGGCGACCACGGCATCGGCATGAGCCGCGGTTCCAGAGCCGCCCTCGAGGCGGCGGAGTCGGCCGTGTGTTCCGGCGGCGGAGTCGGCTCGGTGCTCAGCGCGGCGGGGGCCGCGTTCGGTGACCGCGCCGGCGGCACCAGCGGCATCCTGTGGGGCCTGCTCCTCGACACCGTCGGTGAAGGCCTCGGCAACCAGGAGCCGGTCACCCTCCCCCGGCTCGCCGAGGCCGTCCGCGCGGCGACGACCCGCGTGCAGACGTTCGGCCGTGCCGAGCTCGGCGACAAGACGATGCTCGACGCGCTCTGTCCTTTCGCCGACGCGCTCGAACAGGCCGCCGACACCGCACTCACCCTCCCCGAGGCGTGGCGGGCGGCGGCGGAGAGCTGCGCGAAGGCCGCCGAGGCGACCGCCCCGATGGTGCCGAAGGTGGGGCGGGCGCGGCCGCTCGCCGACCGCAGCGTCGGCACCCCCGACCCCGGTGCCGTCTCGCTCGCCCTGATCGTCGCCGCGATCGGCGAGCGGCTCGACCAGACCTGCCAGACCATCCACGAGGAGTCCTCATGACCGAGTCATCCCGGATCAAGTCAGCCCGGACCGAGCCGGCACAGACCGCGGAGGCAGCCGGCGGGCTGCGGATCGCCGTCGGCTGCGACGACGCCGGCGTCTCCTACCGCGACATCCTGAAGGCCGACCTGGAGGCCGACCCACGGGTCGCCGTGGTGGTCGATGTCGGCGTCACGACCGACGAGCACACCGCCTACCCCCACGTCGCGGCCTCTGCGGCACAGCTCGTCGCCAACGGCAGCGTCGATCGCGCGCTGCTCGTGTGCGGCACCGGGCTCGGCGTCGCCATCAGCGCCAACAAGGTCCCCGGCGTACGCGCCGTCACGGCGCACGACAGCTTCTCGGTCGAGCGGGCGGTGCTCAGCAACAACGCCCAGGTCCTGTGCATGGGCCAGCGGGTCGTCGGGATCGAGCTCGCCCGCCGCCTCGCCAAGGAGTGGCTGGGCTACGAGTTCGACCCCCAGTCGGCCTCGGCCGCGAAGGTCGCGGCCATCGGTGAGTACGAGCAGGGCACCACGGAGCAGGAACAGCCCTCGAGCTGTTGAGGCCCCGGCGGCCACTAGGATCGACCGATCACGCCGTCGAGGCTGTCGGACACGGCTGTCCGGCGCGACTGGGAGGGTATATGGCTGCCTTGGTCGTGGGGGTCGATGTCGGCACCGGAAGCAGCAAGGGCGTGCTGGCCACCGCCGAGGGCATCGTGATCGCCAAGACGATGCGCCGTCACCAGATGTCGCTGCCCAGGGCCGGGCATGCCGAGATGGACGCCGAGACCATCTGGTGGGACGAGGTGGTCTCGATCTGTCGCGAGCTGGCCCTGCACGCCCGCGGTCACACGATCGCCGGGCTCTGCGTCAGCGGTATCGGCCCGTGCGTCCTGGTCACCGACGACGGCCTCACCCCGCTCCGGCCGGGGATCCTCTACGGCATCGACAGCCGGGCGTCGGCCGAGATCGAGGAGCTCACCGAGCGGTTCGGGGCCGACGCCATCCTCGACCGGGCCGGTAGCGCGCTCAGCTCCCAGGCGGTCGGCCCCAAGCTGCTCTGGCTGCGGCGCCACGAGCCCGACGTGTGGGCACGGACCCGCCGCTGGTTCGGCTCCAGCTCGTACGTCGTCGCCCGGCTCACCGGCGAGTACATCCTCGATCACCACACCGCCAGCCAGTGCGCCCCGCTCTACGACCTCGCGGCCCAGGACTGGGCGAGCGACTGGGTTGAGGAGATTCTCGGCGATCTCCGGATGCCCCGGCTCGCCTGGTCCGGGGAGGTGGTCGGGACGTTGCGGGCCGACGCGGCCGCGGCGACCGGGCTGCCCGCCGGCACGCCGGTGATGGCCGGGTCCGTCGATGCCTGGACCGAGGCGTTCAGCTGCGGCGTGCGGCAGCCGGGCGACCTGATGCTGATGTACGGCTCCACGATGTTCTTCGTACAGATCGGCCGCGACCTGAAGGCCTGTCCCCCGTTGTGGACCGCCCAGAGCGTGCAGCCGGACGTGATGACGCTCGCGGGCGGGATGGCGACCTCGGGGAGTCTGCTCTCCTGGGTCCAGGAGCTCACCGGGAAGGTCGACATCGCCACCCTCGCCAAGGAGGCCGAGCTCACCCCGCCCGGCGCGGAGGGGCTCGTCGTGCTGCCCTACTTCGCCGGCGAGCGCACCCCGCTCTTCGACCCGCAGGCACGCGGCGTCGTCGCCGGGCTGTCGCTGCGTCACGGCCGCGGGCACCTGTACCGAGCCGTCTACGAGGGGATCGCCTACGGCGTACGGCAGATCCTCGAGCTCCTCGAGGTCGCCGGCGGCCCCGCCTCCCGCGTGGTCACCGTCGGCGGGGGCACCCGGAGCGGGCCGTGGAGCCAGATCGTCAGCGACGTGACCGGGATCCGCCAGCTCGTGCCCGAGCAGACCATCGGGGCCTCCTACGGAGACGCCCTCCTGGCGGCGATCGGCTCCGGCCTCGTGCCACCCGACACGGACTGGACCAGGATCGTCGGCGAGGTCGTGCCCAACCCCGACAACCGGGCCGTCTACGACGAGCTCTACGGCACCTTCACCGAGCTGTATCCCGCCACCCGCGACCAGGTCCACCACCTGGCTCGGATGCAGGAGGCCCTCACCCGGAGGTAGCCTTCGCCGTCAGGGTGTGGGCGGCCTCCAGGAGGAGACGGCCGAGCTCGGCCTGGCGGGGTGGCGCGAGGCGGGCCTCGATGCCGGTGATGCTCAGCGCCCCGTAGGGCTGCCCGTGGGCGTCGAAGACCGCGGCGCCCAGACCCCAGCTGCCGACCACGATCAGGCCCGGGTTGACCGCGAAGCCGCGCTCGCGGGTCGCGGCGATGCGCTTCCGCAGAGCGGACGCGGAGTGCTCCTCGCCGTAGACGGGGACGAGGTCGGTGCGGGCCAGGTAGGCCTCGCGGCGCGACTCGGGCATGAGCGCCAGGATCGCCAGGCCGGCCGAGGCGACGCCGAGGGGGAACCGGATGCCCTCGTGGAGCACGTGCGACCGGATCGGGAAGCTGCCGTCCTCGCGCAGGACACAGACGGTCTCGTCGCCGCGCCGGATGGAGAAGAACGCGCTCTCCCCCGTCTCCCGGGCGATGCGCAGCACGGCCGCGCGGGCCGCCGGGGTGATGTCGTGGCGGGTGGTCGCGGCGGCACCGAGGAGGAAGCACTCCGGCCCGAGGTGCCACGCGCCGGTGCTGTTGTCGCGCTCGACCAGCCCCTCCTCCTGCAGGGTGCTCAGCAGCCGGTGGGCGGTCGGGCGCGGGATGGCGGCGGTCGTCGCGAGCTGGGTGGTCGTCGCGCCCTCCGGCTCGCGCGCGGCGAGCAGCCGCAGCAGGTGCGCGCTGCGACGGATCACGCTGGGCTGAATGCCGGGCTGGTTCGCGCCGGGACCGGGTTCCATGAGACGTACGATAGACGTCCATTCAGTGAACGCATCTGCGGCAGCGGGGTCGGTCAACGAAAGATCAAGCGTGAACTCGCGATCATCTATTGACCGAGCGACCCGCCCGCCCTTGACTGATCATCATGGACAAGGTCATCTCCTCAGCCGCCGAGGCGGTCGCGGACATCCCGAACGGAGCGACCCTCACGGTCGGCGGCTTCGGGTTGTGCGGCATCCCCTCGGTGCTCATCAACGCAATCCTCGAGGCCGGTGTGACCGACCTCGAGGTGGTCTCCAACAACGCGGGCGTCGACGACTGGGGCCTGGGCCTGCTGCTCGGCGCCGGGCGCCTGCGCCGGGTCGTCGCGTCGTACGTCGGTGAGAACAAGGAGTTCGCGCGGCAGTACCTCTCCGGCGACCTCGAGGTCGAGCTGACCCCGCAGGGCACGCTGGCCGAGCGGATGCGCGCGGGCGGCTCCGGCATCGCGGCGTTCTACACCCGCACCGGCGTCGGCACGCAGGTGGCGCAGGGCGGGCTGCCGTGGAAGTACGACGACGCCGGCAACGTCATCAAGACCTCGCCCGAGAAGCCGGTGATGACCTTCGAGACCCGCAACGGCGAGCAGGAGTTCGTGCTCGAGGAGGCGATCGTCGCCGACTTCGGCATCGTCCGCGCTTGGAAGGGCGACCGCCACGGCAACCTCCTGTTCAAGGACTCCGCCCGCAACTTCAACCCGCTGGCCGCGATGGCCGGGCAGATCACGATCGCGGAGGTCGAGGAGCTCGTCGAGCCCGGCGAGATCCCGCCGAACGACGTCCACCTCCCCGGGGTCTACGTCCACCGCGTCGTCCCCCTGACCCCCGAACAGGCCGCCGACAAGCGCATCGAGAAGAGGACGGTCCGCTGACATGGCATGGACACGTGAAGAGATGGCCGCCCGCGCCGCCGCGGAGCTGTCCGACGGCGACTACGTCAACCTCGGGATCGGGCTGCCGACGCTGGTGCCCAACTACGTCCCCGACGACGTCGAGCTGGTGCTGCAGAGCGAGAACGGCATCCTCGGCACCGGCGCCTACCCGACCGAGGACGCCGTCGACCCGGACCTGATCAACGCGGGCAAGGAGACGGTCACCGTCCGCAAGGGCGCGAGCTTCTTCGACTCCGCCACCAGCTTCGGGATGATCCGATCCGGCAAGATCGACGCCGCGATCCTCGGGGCCATGCAGGTCTCGAAGGGCGGCGACCTCGCCAACTGGATGATCCCCGGCAAGATGGTCAAGGGCATGGGCGGCGCGATGGACCTCGTCCACGGCGCCAAGAAGGTCGTCGTGCTGATGGAGCACGTCGCCCGCGACGGCTCCTACAAGATCGTCGAGGAGTGCTCGCTGCCCTACACCGGCCTCGGTGTCGTGCAGCGCATCATCACCGACCTGTGCGTCCTCGACATCACTCCCGAGGGCCTGCGCCTCGTCGAGCTCGCCCCGGGCGTCACCCTGAACGAGGTCGAGGAGAAGACCGAGCCGCCGATCCTGCGCTGAGGGCCGAGAGGTCAGCCGCGTCGGCCGAGACGTCACGGGTGTGACGTCTCGGCCGACGTACGTGACGGCTCGGCATGTCTGCGACAATGTCCGGCGTGGATCTGAGGGTGGTGCGGCCGACGCGCGGGAGCGTATGGCTGGCGCTGCTCGCGGCGGTGGAGATCACCACCGGGTCCAGCCTGGCCCACCTGGCCGGCGGCGGGGAGCTGCCGGACGCGTTGTGGCTGGTGGCGACGGGGTTCGCTGCCTTCGGCGCAGGCGTCGTGGTGCTGCAGCGCCGAGTCGGGATCGTCCTGGGCGCGGTGCTCGCCGGAGCGGCTCAGCTGGGGATGCACGAGGCCTTCGAGGCGTACGCAGCCCCTGCCGCTCACGCGCACAACAGCGGCACGGGCGACACCTCGATGCTGGTCGCGCACGCCGCGGCCGCGGTGCTCACCGTCGTGGTGTGGCTGCTGCACCGCCGGGCCTGGCAGGTCATCTCCCGGGCGCTCACGTCGCCGCGGATCCCGATCCCCCTCCGTCTTCTCCCCCTGACGCAGACGATCGTTCTGCGCAACCACCTGTGGACGTACGTCGCTGCCGGCCGCGGGCCGCCGGTCCTCGCCTGAGGACCCGACCCGACACCTGGGCACCCACGCCCGACCATGCAGACACTCCACAGAAAGCACCAACCATGTCTCGACGTACCCTCGCGCGCCTCGGCGCGCCCACGCTCGCTGCCGCGGCCATCACGTTCCTGGTCGCCGCTCCCGCCTCCGCGCACGTCACGGTCACCCCGACCGAGACCGCGGCCGGCGCCTACACCGTGCTGACCTTCAGCAACGGCCACGGCTGCGAAGGCTCGCCGACCAAGCAGATCACGATCCAGGTTCCCGAGGGGATCAACGACGTGACGCCCACGCGGCAGCCGTTCTACGACGTGAAGGTGGTCACCGAGAAGCTCGCCGAGCCGATCGAGGACGCCCACGGCAACAAGGTCACCGAGCGCGACTCGACCGTCGTCTACACCGCCAAGACGCCACTGCCCGACGGTCAGCGGGACGCATTCGAGGTCTCCCTGCAGCTGCCCGAGGAGGAGGGCACGCTCGCCTTCCCGGTCATCCAGACCTGTGTGAAGGGCGAGACCGCCTGGATCGAGGAGGCTCCCGAGGGCGCCACGGAGGAGCCGGAGAACCCGGCGCCGTCCTTCGAGGTCACCGCAGCCGAGTCCGAGGACGGCCACGGCCACGACGCCGACGAGTCCGCCGAGAAGGCCGAGCCGGCCGCTGCCATGGAGACCGAGGACGACGACAGCAACCTGTGGGGCGGTGTCGGCGCGGGCGCCGGCATCCTCGGCCTGATCGCGGGCACGACCGCCCTCGCGCTGGGGCGTCGTAAGGCGTGAGTGCTTCCCTGACGCGCCGGCCGGGCCCCGACCATCGGGGCCTGGGCCGGCGCGGCCTGGGCCGGCTGCTGGTGGTGCTTGCTGCCGCTGCGTACGCCGTCCTGCTCAGCATCTCCCCCGCCCAGGCGCACGCGTCGCTGATCGGCACCGACCCCGAGGAGGGGGCGGTCCTCGAACAAGCACCGGAGACGATCACCTTCACCTTCGACGAGGCGGTGACGCTGCCTCCGGCGGGTGTGACGGTCTACGACGCGAAGGGTCAGGAGGTGACCTCCGAGGCGACCGCGAGCGGCACCGAGATGAAGGTCTCCCTCGCGAAGGCGAGCAGCCTCGGCGACGGCACCTACGTCGTCGCCTGGCGGGCCGTCTCCGCCGACGGCCACCCGATCTCCGGCTCGCTGACCTTCGCGGTCGGCGCCCCGAGCCTCAGCGTCGCCCCGCCGCCGTCCACGGAGCCGTCCAAGGCGACGGCGGTGATCCACGGCGTCCTCCAGTTCCTCCAGTACGCAGCGTTGCTGCTGGTCGTGGGCCTGGTCTGGTTCCGCGGGGTGATCATCGGTGAGCACCGTGTCCCGGACCGCGCCATCACCCGGGTCCAGCGCGTCCAGATCCTCGCCGGCATGGTCGCCGTCGTCGCACTCGTGGCCCTGGCCCCGGCCAGCGGGGCGCTGCAGAGCGAGAGCGGACCGGGCGCGATGCTGACCTTCGACGCCTGGTCGCCGGCCTCGGTCGGCAAGGAGTGGCTCAGCGCGCTGGTGGGGATCGTGGGCATCGCGGCCACGCTCGCGCTGCGCGAGCGGCCACGCCTGGCCGCGGCCACCGCAGTGGTCGCGATCTGCGCCCCGGCGCTGGTGGGCCACTCCCGCGCGGCCGTTCCCGCCTGGCTGGTCACGGCCACCGACGTCGTCCACCTCGTCGCCGGCGCGCTCTGGCTCGGTGGTCTGGTCGGACTCGCGCTGACCCTGCCCCTGATCACCCGGCGCGGCACGGTCGCGGCCGAGATCGTCACCCGCTTCTCCACCCTCGCCGCCGCGTCCCTGGCCGCTCTCGCCCTCTCCGGCGTGCTCATGGGCTGGCGGATCCTCGGCTCCTGGGACAACCTGCTCAACAGCACCTACGGCACCCTGCTGATGACCAAGATTGCCCTGGTCGTCGCGGTCGCGGTGATGGCGGCCGGCAACCGGCTGCTGGTCCTCCCCCGCGTGCGTCAGGCCGCCGGCCACGACGACACCGTCGAGGCCGGGTCGATGCTGCGCCGGGCGGTGCTGATGGAGGCGGGCGTGCTCGTCGTCGTCCTCGGCGTCACCGGCTTCCTGGTCGACCAGCCGCCGCAGGCCGGCGCGGGGTCGGCCGGGGCGGGCACGGCCACGGTGGCGCAGACCAACACCCAGGCCGCGGAGCTCGGCGACGACCACCGGGTCTACGCGACCCTGACCCCCGCGGGCCCGGGCCCGAACGTGCTCCGGCTGCAGATCCAGGACACGGCCGGCGAGCCGGTCGAGGCGGCCGCGATCCCGACCGCGAAGCTGCGCTCGGGTGACGTCGACCTGGGCAGTCTCGCCCTGCGGTCGGTCGGCGCCGGCACCTGGGAGGCCGACGTCGTGCTGCCCAAGGGTGGCACCTGGGAGGCGACCGTCGGACTGCGGCTGGGTGAGTTCGAGAGCCCGCTGGGCGTGCTGAAGTTCCCCGTCAGACAGTGACCGGGAGCCGGAGCGTGTGGATCATCCCGTCCACGCGCGCCTGCACGAAGAAGACGTAGTCACCCGCCTTCGGCGGCTTCACGTGGATGCCGAGGCGGGTGCCGTCCTCGCCGTTCTCGGGACCACCGAGCGGGTGCAGGTGGATCACCTCGCCGGTCTCACGGCTGAAGGCGGTCACGTGGGCGTAGACCCCGAGGTAGGTGCCGAGGTTGACCGGCCTGCCGGCCGGGTCGGAGAGCAGGACACCGATCTCCTGGTCGATCCCGGGCTTCGGGGTCTCCTCCAGCGCGGCGATGACGGTGCCGTCGTCGGACCCCGGTACCTCCACCTCGGCCGCGCCCGCGACCTTCGCCGTCGTGCCGAGCATCGCCTGGTCCCCCTTGCCGTCGGGAGTCCGAGCGGCGAACTCGACGACCACCCGGTAGGTGCCGCCGGCCGGCAGGGTCAGGTCGCCGGACCAGGCACCGGGTTCGCCCTCGGTCGGGTGCAGGTGACGGAAGACCTCCAGGTCGTCGCGGACGACGTAGAGGTGGAGGTCCTTGGTCTGCTCCTCGATGTAGTCGGTGACCGGGTCGCCGTCCTTGGTGATCGTGAAGCTCACCGTGCCCGGCGTGCCCGCCTCGGCGGGCAGGCGGACGTCACCGAGCGTGTAGCCGCCCGCGGTCGCGACGGTGCCGTCGGCGCCCTCGATCTCGGTCACGACGGTCGCCTCGCTCGGCGTCGAGGTGGGGTCGGCCGCCTCCGGTTCGCCGCCGCAGGCGATCAGGGTGACCGCAAGACCGAGACCGAGAACGACAGCAGCAATTCCGACACGCACGGGTAAAGGGTGTCATGCGACTGGTCAGAACCCGACACCCGGATTGAGAATCCCCAGCGGGTCCAGGGCCGCCTTGATCCGGTGCTGGACGTCGATCGAGCCGGCGCCGACCTCGGGCTCGAGCCACCTGCGCTTGAGCCGGCCGACGCCGTGCTCGCCGGTGGTGGTGCCACCGAGCTCGAGGGCGAGCCCGAAGATCTCGTCCCCGGCGAGGGTCTCCGCCGGCGGCATGGCGCCGGGGACGTCGCCGGGCGCAGGGTTCCAGCCGATGACCGGGTGCAGGTTGCCGTCGCCGGCGTGGGCGAGGGTGTAGAGGCGTACGCCGTGCCTGTCCGCGATCTCGGAGATCCGCTCGACCGCCTCGGCGAGCCGGGACCGGGGCACGCAGATGTCCTCGATGAAGAAGGCGCCCTCCGCCTCGATGGCCGGCAGGACCTGACGACGGGTCGCGACGAGGCGGTCGGAGGACTCCTCGTCGACACCCTGCTCGATCCAGGTCGCCTCCTTGCCGAGGACCGCCGCGATCGCCTCGATCTCGGACTCCGCCGCGGGCCCGTCGGCCTGGGCGATCACCAGGGCATCACCGCGGGAGGCGTAGGAGGTGCCCGCGAACCGGTCGATCGCCTCGAGGCAGCGCCGGTCGATGAGCTCCAGCATCGACGGCACCCGACGGGCGGCGGCGATCTCGGCGCAGGCGCGAGCGGCCGCTGCCACCGAGGCGTACGCAGCAGAAGCCGTCAGCGTGGAGACCGGCCGTGGCCGGAGCCGCAGGGTCGCGCCGACGACGATGCCCAGGGTGCCCTCGGAGCCGACGAAGAGGGCGGTGAGGTCGAGCCCGGCGACGCCCTTCATGGTGCGGCGGCCAGTGTGGATCAGGGTGCCGTCGGCGAGCACGACGTCGAGGCCCAGGACCGCCTCCCGGGTGACGCCGTACTTCACGCACCGCAGCCCGCCGGCGTTGGTCGCGACGTTGCCGCCGATCGAGCAGATCGCCGCGGAGGCCGGATCGGGTGCGAACCTCAGCCCCACCTCGGCGGCGGCCGCGTCGAGCCGCGCGGTGAGCACACCGGGCTCGACGACCGCGAGCTCGTCGACCGGGTCGAGCTCGAGGATCCGGTCCATCGCGGAGAGGTCGACGACGAGGTGGCCGGTGCCGGCGACCGCTCCCCCGGCCAGCCCCGTGCCGGTGCCGCGCGGGACGACCGGCACCCGGTGCGCCGAGGCAACCCGCATCGCCGCCTGGACGTCAGCGACGCTATGGGCTCTCACCACCGCCGTCGGGAGACCGTCCGCGACCGATCCGGACCGGTCGGTCGAGGCCGCCAGCAGCGAGAGCTCGTCGGTCACCACCTCGGAGACGCTGGCGGAGAGGTCGTCGAGCAGGGCAGGCTGTGACTCCGTCGTCATCGCGCCATTGTGTCGTCCGGCCGTCGTCCTTGGCCACGATTTGCACACTCGTTCGGCGCTACCGATACGCTTCACCCCGAGGGGAGTACCTCACCAAGCTCATTCCGGTCAGTACGTCGGTGCCGACACCGTCCCGGAATGGCGCCCCGATCCGGGGTGAGGGAGACCTCAGACGTTCATCGACACGCCTGAGGAACCCGCATGCTCGATACCATCGCCACGCCCACTTTGTGGGCCGTCACCATCGCCGCCGTCGTGGTGCTGATCGCCCTCGACTTCGTCCTGACCCGCAAGCCCCACGACGTCTCCATGAAGGAGGCCATCGGCTGGTCGGTCTTCTACGTCGCGCTCCCGCTCGCCTTCGGCGTCTGGGTCTGGAACGCCCACGGCAGCCAGACCGGATTCGAGTACTACACCGGCTACATCGTCGAGAAGTCGCTCAGCGTCGACAACCTGTTCGTGTTCATGCTGCTGCTCGCGGCCTTCGCGGTGCCACGCCACCTGCAGCAGAAGGTGCTGCTCTTCGGCATCGTCGGCGCGCTCGTGCTGCGCGGCATCTTCATCGCGCTGGGCGCCGCCGCACTGTCCCAGTGGGACATCGTCTTCCTGATCTTCGGCGCGATCCTGCTGGTCACCGCCGTGAAGCTCTTCGTCGAGGCGCTCCAGGGCCACGACCAGAAGGTCGACCCCGAGGAGATGCTGGCCGTACGCATCGGCCGCAAGATCGGCCTGAAGCCGATGGCCATCGTGGTGCTCGCTATCTTCGCCACCGACATCATCTTCGCGGTCGACTCGGTGCCGGCGGTCTACGGCATCACCGGCGACCCCTACCTGGTCTTCGCCACCAACGCGTTCGCCCTGCTCGGCCTGCGAGCCCTCTACTTCGTGCTCGAGGGCGCGCTGTCCAAGCTGGTCCACCTCTCCTACGGTCTGGCCGCGATCCTCGCCTTCATCGGCGTGAAGCTCGGCCTGCACTGGGCCCACGGCCACTGGGACGGCGTCCCGGTCGTGCCGACCTGGCTCTCCCTGGTGATCATCGTCGGCATCCTCGCCGTCACGGTCACCACCAGCCTGATCGCCTCCGCGCGCTCCACCGCTCCCGAGGAGGAGCAGCAGGAGCACGCGGAGGTCTGATCGACCGAGCGGTCCCGACCGGGGTCAGTCCAGCGCGAGTCCCTCCGCCGGGCTGACCCTGGTCGCCCGCTTGGAGGGCACCACGCAGGAGACCAGGCCCGCCACGCCGGCGACGATCACGACGCCGATCAGCTGCAGCACCGGCGGGTCGAAGCTGGCGTCGGGCAGCATGTCGCCGATGAGGATCTCGCTGCCGCCCCAGGCGAAGAAGACGCCCAGCGCGGTGCCGACCACGGCGGCGACCGCGGAGAGCAGCACCGCCTCGGCGGCCAACGTCCGTCGCAGCTGACGCTTGGTCAGGCCCAGGGCCCGCAGCAGCGCGTGCTCACGACCACGCTCGAGCACCGAGAGGCCCAGCGTGTTGGCGATGCCAGCCAGCGCGATCAGCACCGAGATCGCGAGCAGCCCGATCACGGCCCAGGTGAACACGTCCAGCTGGAGCTCGACCCAGGCCCGCTGACCCTTGCCGTTGATCAGCTCGGCGTCCGGAGCGAGCACCCCGAGCGCCCCGGCCAGGTCCTCCGGGTCGGCTCCGGCATCGGCCCGGACCCAGACGGCGTACGTCTGCGGGTCGGCGGTCAGCGCGCGCAGCGTGGCGGCGGAGATCTGCGGCGCACCGTCGATCTCGCGTACGTCCAGGGTCACGGTGGCCTTCCGGTCACCGACGACCAGCTCGATCTTCTCCCCCGAGGCCTCGAAGGAGTCCTCCACGAAGGCCGAGGCGGCGACCGGCGAGAGCACCATCGTGCCCGGCTTCACGCTGAGGTCCTTCAGCGCGATGTCGCCCGCGGGCGGGGCCACGACCGGCACCGGGACGGGCTTGCCGTCGGCCTCGACCGAGGCCAGCGCACCTGGAACGGCGACCGCGTCCGCGACGCCCGGGACCGCCTTCGCGTCTCCGAGGACCGAGTCGGCCAGCGGCTCGGACTCCGCCTGCAGCGCGATGTCGATCGGGTGCTGCGCGGCCATCTCGTCCAAGGTGGCGGCCCGGATGGTGTTCATCCCGGTGAGTACGCCGGTGGTGAGCGTGACGCCGACCAGGAGCGATGCGGCGGTGGCCGCGGTGCGCTTCGGGTTGCGTCCGGCGTTGGCCGCGGCCAACTTCGCCGGCGATCCGGCGACCCGTGCCAGGGCCGACCCGGCCAGCCGTACCAGACCGGGCACCAGCGCCGGTCCGAGGAGCATCACGCCGATGAACGTGACCCCGCATCCGACCAGCACGATCAGCATCCCGGTCTGCGCGTCGTCCCAGCCGACGGCCAGGAAGATGATCGCGATGCCGGCCAGCGTCGCGAGCCCGCCCAGCCCGAGCCGGAACATGCCGGCGCCGCGTACGTCGAAGCCCTCCTGGGGACGCAGCGCGGCCAGCGGGCTGAGCCGCATCAGGCGGCGGGTGGGCAGCCAGGAGGCGACCAGCGTGGTGAGGGTGCCGAGGACGAAGGCGCTGAGGAGCCACGGCCACTCCAGGGAGACGTCGCCCAGCGGCGCGGTCTCGGCGAGCTGCCGCACCACCGCGACGATCCCCCAGCCGAGGACGGCGCCCACGACCAGGCCGAGCAGCGAGGCGAGCAGGCCGAGCGCGAGCGCCTCGCGGCGTACCGACCTCAGGACCTGGCGCTTCGTCGCGCCCATCGCCCGCAGCAGCGCGAAGTCGCGCATCCGCTGGGCGAACAGGATCGAGAAGGTGTTGGTGATCACCAGCACGGAGACGAACAGGGCGATGAAGGCGAAGATCAGGACCATGTACGCGACGATGTTGACCTCCTTGTTGAGCTGGGTCTGCAGCTCGGTGAGGTAGTCGTCGGTGTCCAGCCACTTGTCGGCCGTGTCGCCGGTGCCGGCGGTCATCACGGCCTGGACGTACTGGTCGTTCCAGCCCTGCATCTCGGGCCAGGTGACGTAGATCGGCGAGGACCACATCGACGGAGCGTCCACCAGGCCGACCACGGTCGTCTCGACCGCCGTCTTCCCGCTGCCGACCTTCAGCGTGTCGCCGATGGCGACCTTGTTGGTCTTGGCGGCGTTGGCGTCGACGACGGCCTCGCCGGCACGGGTCGGGAACCGGCCCTCCTCGAGCTCCTGCCACTGCCAGCGCTTCTCGGTGGAGACCGCGCCGACCATGATGTCCTGGCCGAGCATGGTCGTGTCGGTGCGGACCGGCTGCATCGACATCGCCAGCGCCCAGCCGCCCTTCTCGACGTACTTCTCGGTGACCTCCTCGGAGGGGAGGTCGACCGCGCCCACCGCGTTCCGGAACGGCGCGTCGATGCCCGCGAAGAGGCCTGACTTCGTCGCCGAGGTCAGCGCGTTGGTGACCACGATCAGCGCGACCGCGGCGACGACCGCCACGACGGCCGCGGCGTATCGGCGGGCGTAGGTTCGCAGGGATGCGAACAACACCGTCCGCATCAGCGCGTCACCCCTTCGATGTGTCCGTCCTTCACGGTGACGATCTCGTCGGCGTACGCAGCCGCGGAGGCCTCGTGGGTCACCATGACCACGGTCTGGCCGAGCTCGCGGACGCTGCGGCGGAGATGGTCGAGCACCTCGGCCGAGGTCTCGGAGTCGAGGTTTCCGGTGGGCTCGTCGGCGAACAGGATCGTGGGCTGGGTGACCAGCGCGCGGGCGATCGCCACCCGCTGCTGCTGGCCGCCGGAGAGCTCGGAGGGCTTGTGGCCCAGGCGCTTGCCGATGCCGAGGGTGTCCGCGATCATCTGCGCCCGCGCGCGCGTCTCGTCGGTCACCCGCTTGCCGGCCAGCTCCAGCGGCAGCTGGATGTTCTGCCCGGCGGTCAGCATCGGCAGCAGGTTGAACGCCTGGAAGACGAAGCCGACGTTCTCCCGGCGGAAGACGGTCAGCTGGTCGTCGTTGAGGTTCTCCAGCGGCTGGCCCGCGACCACCACCTCACCCGAGGTCGGGCGGTCCAGCCCGGCCAGGCAGTGCATCAGCGTCGACTTGCCCGAGCCGCTCGGGCCCATGATCGCGGTGAACGCACCACGGCGGATCTCGAGGTCGACCCCGCGCAGCGCGTGCACCTCGGTGGCACCCTTGCCATAGGTCTTGGTCAGGCCCACCGCTCGGGCGGCGGCCGTCATCGTGGGAACAGAGGTCTGTGTCATGCCTCAGAGCCTCTCGTCGCGAGGCGTCAGCCCACATCGGGCTGGGGGCTGATCCCGGCGTACGACCTGGGGCTGATCGGCAAGGGTCGGCTCGGGGTCATCCCCTATTCATGCCGCGGATTCGTGCCGCGGGTGAGCGTCACCCCGTCAGCCAACCGGTAGGGGTTGGTCGAGACGAGCGCGCCGATCGAGCGGCGCAGCCGGGAGACCTCCGCTCGCACGGTGACGATGTGCTCGGCGTCGCCGAAGACGGCCTCGCTGAGCCCGCGGGCGGTGAGGCCCGTGGGACCGGCGGCGTCGACGAGGGTGAGGATCTCGACGTGGCGGCGGGTCAGCGTCGTGCGCCAGCTGCCCGACTCGGAGACGACCTCGAGGGTGCCGTCGGGATCGAGCCGGGCGGTCAGGCTTCCCGAGCCCGCGGAGGTGGGCCGGACCAGCCAGCCGCGTTCGCCGACCCGCTCGGGCAGGCACAGGCCCAGGCCCGGGACGGTCAGCATCTTGTCCTGCCGAGGTGCCGCGATCCGGTCGCGGGCGGCCATCCCGGCGTGGTGGGCGACCCAGCCGTCGTCGTCGACGACCAGCAGCGGGCCCTCGACGGCGGAGACGACGTGGTCGGTCTCTCGGCGCAGCCGCTCGAGCCACTCCTGGTGGTGGCGCCACAGGCTCATCTCGGCCAGGCGCACCGCGCTCTCGACCAGGGCACCGATCGCCGGGTGCAGGGTCAGCGCGGGCCCGCTGACGTCGACCACACCGAGCAGTGCTCCGGTGCGGGGGTCGTGGATCGGCGCGGCCGTGCAGTACCACGGATGCTGGGCCTGCTCGAAGTGCTCCGCGGAGAAGAGCTCGACCGGTGCCGCCTCGGCCAGCGCGGTGCCGATGGCGTTGGTGCCGACCGCGCGCTCGGTCCACAGCGCGCCCTCGACGAAGCCGAGCTGGTCGGCGATCTTGAGCACCCGCGCCGAGCCCTCGCGCCACAGCACCACGCCCTCGGCGTCGGTGACCACCATCAGGTACGTCGCGGCGTCCGCCGCCGAGGTCAGCACCGCGCGCAGGTCGCCGATCACCGTCGCCAGCGGCGAGCGCGCTCTCCTGGCCGCGCACTCGGCGGCCGACGGCGTACGTCTGCCGTTGCTGCTGCCGGGCTCCAGGCCCATGCTCATCACCCGGCGCCAGGAGCGCTCGACCAGGATCCGGGGCGTGCTGGGCGGGCGACCGCCGGACAGGACGGCGTCGTGGACGCGTACGAGGTCGCGGGCGAGGCGCGGCAGGTCTGCTCCCGCCGGCACTGCTCCGGTCGCTGTCATCTGGCGTCCACCTCCGACTCCGAGGGTAGGTGCTCGCTGTGACCCGCGCCACATGCAATCCGTTGCAACCCTTTCTCCCGCGCCCGCGTGGCGGTGTGCTGGAGGCATGACGCAGACACTCGAACCCCCTACCGCGGCCGTGCAGAGCGGCCCGGCGCAGACCTGGCTCGCCGACTTCGAGGCGGCTCTGAAGGAACGCGACATCCCGCGGGCCGCGGGCCTGTTCGCCACCAAGAGCTTCTGGCGCGACCTGGTCGCCTTCTCCTGGAACATCACCACCGTCGAGGACCCGACCGGGGTCGCCGACCTGCTCTCGGCCACGCTGGAACGTGTCGACCCCTCCGGCTTCGCGCTCGAGGAGCCGGAGGCGACCGCGGACGGTGTGACCACGGCGTGGTTCACCTTCGAGACGGCGATCGGACGTGGCCGCGGGCTGCTGCGGCTCAAGGTCGACGGTGACCGCCCCAAGGCGTGGACCTTCCTGACCACGCTCTACGAGCTCAAGGGCCACGAGGAGCCCCGCGGCGAACGTCGCCCGAAGGGTGCCGAGCACGGCGTCAACCGCGACCGGGTCACCTGGGCCGAGAAGCGGCAGGTCGAGGCGGAGACGCTGGGCCTGACCGAGCAGCCGTACGCGGTCGTCATCGGTGGCGGCCAGGGCGGGATCGCGCTCGGCGCGCGGCTGCGTCAGCTCGGCGTGCCGTCGCTCGTCATCGACCGCTACGAGCGGCCCGGTGACCAGTGGCGCGGCCGCTACAAGTCGCTGTGCCTGCACGACCCGGTCTGGTACGACCACCTGCCCTATCTGAAGTTCCCCGACAACTGGCCGGTCTTCGCACCCAAGGACAAGATCGGCGACTGGCTGGAGTCCTACGTCAAGGTGATGGAGGTGCCGTACTGGTCCTCGACCACGGCCACCAGCGCCTCCTACTCGGAGGAGGACGGGGAGTGGACGGTCACCGTCGAGCGTGGCGGGGAGGAGATCACCCTGCACCCGAAGCAGCTCATCCTGGCCACCGGGATGTCCGGCAAGCCGAACATCCCCGACCTGCCGGGCATGGACATCTTCCAGGGCGAGCAGCACCACTCCTCCCAGCACCCGGGCCCGGATGCGTACGAGGGCAAGCGGGTCGTCGTGATCGGGTCGAACAACTCCGCCTTCGACATCTGCGGGGCACTGTTCGAGCACGGCGCCGACGTGACGATGGTGCAGCGGTCCTCGACCCACATCGTGAAGAGCGACACCCTGATGGACATCGGGCTGGGCGACCTCTACTCCGAGCGCGCGGTCGCCTCCGGGATGACCACGGAGAAGGCCGACCTGGTCTTCGCCTCGCTCCCCTACCGGATCATGCACGAGTTCCAGATCCCGCTCTATCAGCAGATGGCCGAGCGCGACGCCGACTTCTACGCGCGCCTGGAGAAGGCCGGGTTCCGGCACGACTGGGGCGACGACGGCTCGGGGCTGTTCATGAAGTACCTGCGCCGCGGCTCGGGCTACTACATCGACGTGGGCTCGGCCGAGCTGGTCGCCGACGGGTTGGTCAAGCTCGCGCAGGGCCAGGTCTCCCACCTGACCGCGACGTCCGTCGTCCTCGAGGACGGCACCGAGCTCCCCGCCGACCTGGTCGTGTACGCCACCGGCTACGGCTCCATGAACGGCTGGGCCGCCGACCTGATCAGCCAGGAGGTCGCCGATCGCGTCGGCAAGTGCTGGGGCCTGGGCTCCGACACCACCAAGGACCCCGGCCCGTGGGAGGGCGAGCAGCGCAACATGTGGAAGCCGACCCAGCAGGAGGCGCTGTGGTTCCACGGCGGCAACCTGCACCAGTCGCGCCACTACTCGCTCTACCTCGCGCTGCAGCTCAAGGCCCGGTTCGAGGGGATCGAGACGCCGGTCTACAACCTGGCGCCGGTGCACCACCTCTCCTAGCCGCGCTCCATGGCGGCACCATCGAACCCGATGGTGCCGCCATGATCAGCGCCGCTCCGTAGCGATCTCAGCAGTGGACGCCGACGACCTGCTTCCACGATGTTCCTCCGGTCTCCACCTCTGTCCAGGTGACCTGGACCTGCACCGTCCCGCGCCCCGTCGGGGGCAGGCAGTCGGGGCGACCGTCGGAGTGGAAGACGCCGTCCTTCGTCCACGCCACGTCGAGGGGCACTCCGTACTCCCCCTGGCCGGGCGAGTCGAGCGGGCCGCACGAGATGGCACCGACCGCCGACATGCATGCGACGTTCGCCTCATGCATGTGTGAGCGCCCTTGCGCGAACACGAAGCCGATCACGAGTCCCAGCAGCAACGCGGCGACTGCGATACCGATCGGGGTGAAGAGGCGGTCGCCCAGCCTCGTTGCATCGTCGTGACCTCGTGACGCCTGCTGGTCCATCTGGTTTCCCCTGACTTTCACGACGCACCGCGCTCACTGTCGCCGATACCGTTTGAGATGTGGTCTCGACCGGCTCGACCACGGGCGAGACTAGCGGCCGACCAGGCCGGTCTCGTAGGCCAGCACCACGAGCTGGACGCGGTCACGGGAACCGGTCTTGGCCAGCAGCCGCCCGACGTGGGTCTTCACGGTCGCCTCGGCGACCACGAAGGTCTCGGCGATCTCGGTGTTGGACAGGCCGCGGCCGACCAGCGTGAGCACCTCGCGCTCACGTTCGGTCAGCGCCGCCAGCTGCTGCTCGGCGGCC
Source organism: Nocardioides sp. NBC_00368 (assembly GCF_036090055.1). NCBI lineage: Bacteria > Bacillati > Actinomycetota > Actinomycetes > Propionibacteriales > Nocardioidaceae > Nocardioides > Nocardioides sp. NBC_00368. The sequence continues at coordinate 113,380 of NZ_CP107970.1, read as the reverse complement.
GCGGGGGCGGTGGTCGAGGGCGCGGAGGCGGCGAAGTGCTCCAGCAGCCGCCGGGTGGTGCTCGGCGCGACGACCGAGTCGCCGGCGTGCACCGTACGGATCGCGGTGAGCAGGTCCTCGGGACGGGCGTCCTTGAGCAGGAACGCCGCGGCGCCCGCCCGGATCGCGGCGAAGGCGTACTCGTCGAGGTCGAAGGTGGTCAGCACGATCACCCTGGGCGCGCCCTCGCGGCCGGCGATCAGGCCGGTCGCCTCGACCCCGTCCATGCGCGGCATGCGTACGTCCATCAGGACGACGTCCGCCTCGGTGCCGCCCGGGGTGAGCGCGGCGACGGCCTCCTGGCCGTCGCCGGCCTCGCCGACGACGCTGAGGTCGGGCTGGGAGTCGATGAGCATCCGGAAGCCGGCTCGCACGAGCTCCTGGTCGTCGACGAGATAGACACGAATCGTCATAGCGGCATCTTCGCGTAGACGCGGAACCCGCCGCCGGGCGCCGGGCCGGTCTCGAGGGTTCCGCTGTGAGCGCTGATCCGCTCCTCCATCCCGACCAGCCCGAGACCCCCGGACTCCTTCGCTTCCGCAGCGGCGCCCCGGCCGTCGTCGGTGACCTCGATCTCCAGGCTGCCGCTCCCGGCGGTCACGGCGACCCTGGCCGCGGCTCCGGGGCCGGCGTGCTTGCGTACGTTGCTGAGGGCCTCCTGCACCACCCGGTAGGCGGTCAGCGCGACACCCTCGGGCACCGCGAGGCCGGGCTCGGGAAGAGTCGCGGCCAGCTCCATCCCGCCGGCCCGGGTCTCCTCGACGAGCGTCGCGATGTCGCCCAGCCGCGGCTGCGGGCGGGTCAGCGTGTCCCCGTCGCGCAGCAGACCGAGGAGCTGCCGCATCTCCGTCAGGGCCTCGCGCGCGGTCTGCGCGACGGTCTCCAGCGCCTTCGGCGCCAGGGCCGGGTCCTGCTCGGCGGCATAGCGCGCGCCGTCGGCCTGGACCACGATCACGCTCAGTCCGTGGGCCACCACGTCGTGCATCTCGCGCGCGATCCGGGCCCGCTCCTGGGTCGCGCCGAGCTCGGCGCGCTGCTCGGCCTCGCGGCGCAGCTGCTCGTTGCGCTGGATGAGGGAGTCGACGTACGCCGTTCTGGTGCGGGCCAGGGCGCCCAGCGCCCAGGCGGCGACCGGGAAGGTGGCGAGCGAGAGCGCGACCGGGACGTAGGTGCTCCAGTTGATGCCGTCCTGCGGCTCGCCGGCGGAGGTGGTGTCGACGGAGCTCATCCAGTCGTGGGTGCCGAGGACGGAGCCGAACAGGCCCACCGCGAGCGCCGCCAGTCCCCAGCGCGGGCTGGCGTAGCGCGCCACCGAGTAGACCGCGATCGGATAGGAGACCTGCGAGACCAACGGGTAGTCGATGAGGAGCACCTGCAGGCCGCAGGCGCCGGCCACGATGGCATAGACGATCACCGGGTGCCGGCGGCGCCACAGCAGCGGCACCAGCTGGACCACCACGAGCACCAGGTCGGCGACGTGGCTGGTGCTGCCGACGTCCTTTGCGGCGCCACCGTCGAGCAGGACCTGGATGGCGTAGAACGGGATGATCAGGAACAGGGTGCCGGCGAGCAGGACGTCGAACCACCATCGCCCACGCGGGCCGAGCCGCCAGGGGCGTACCAACTCCTCCACAGGCCCACCGTAGAGGAGCCGAGGCGGCTGCGGCGTCAGCCCGGGGACGGATGTCAGGGTCAGACCGCGGGCGGACTAGAATCCAGAGGCTGGCAATGGATCTGGCATCGGTTACCGGGTCGGATGAATGGGGTTGGAGGACTCGTGGAGGCAGTGCGCTACGTCGCGATCGGTGACTCGTTCACGGAAGGGGTCGGCGACGAGAAGCCCGACGGTCACGTACGCGGCTGGGCCGACCTGGTAGCCCAGGGCTGGGCGGCCTCGGGCACGCGGGTGGAGTACGCCAACCTCGCCATCCGCGGGCGCCTGATCCGCCCGATCGTCGAGGAGCAGCTTCCCGCCGCGCTGGCGCTGAAGCCGACACATCTGTCCTTCAACGGCGGCGGCAACGACATGCTCCGCCCGAAGGCCGACGCGAACGCGATCGCCGACCTCCTCCACCCCGTCCTCGAGGCTTGCGACGCCCACGGGATCACGCTGATCCTGCTCTCCGGCGCCAACCCGTCGGCCCGGCTCCCCCTCGGCAAGGTGTTCCAGCGCCGCGGCGACGAGCTCGTCGGCCTGGTCGAGCAGCGGGTCGCCCACCGCGACGACATCGTGCGCGCCTACAACTGGCCCGACACCACCCTCATGGACGGCCGCTTCTGGTCCGAGGACCGGCTCCACATGAACGCCCGCGGCCACCACCGGGTCGCCGCCCGCGTCCTCGACTCGCTCGGCGTCGAGGTCCCCGAGGGCTGGTGGGACCTCGACTTCGAGGCCGCTGCGGGCAAGAAGGGTCTTGCCTACTACCGCGAGTTCGTCGGCCCGTGGATCCACCGCCGCCTCACCGGCCGATCCTCAGGCGACGGCCGAACCGCCAAGTTCCCCACCTGGACCGCGATCGCCGACTGACGGCCGAGGCGGCCGAGGCGGCCGAGGGGTCAGGACCAGTGGCGACGGATCACGGCGGTGACGTCGAAAGGGTCTGCGCCGCGCTGGGCGGCCAGGAGGCCGGCGCCCTCGGGTGAGCCGGTGTAGAGCAGGCCGGAGCCGCCGACCCAGCGCTCCCAGGCGGCGCGGAACGCCTTCGCATCGGCGGCGCGACGGCCGAGGGCGGTGGGGACCGCGTGCCAGGCCTCGGCCTCGGCGGTGTGTCTTCCGGATATCCCCAGGCGAAGGGTCGCGAGGGGGTCCAGGTCGCCCACGACCGGCCGCGAGACCAGGTAGCGGGGCGCGGCGATCGGCGCCAGCGCCTCCTCGAGCGAGGCCGCGAAGAGCGCCGACTCGGCCTCGGGCACCCCGGCCAGGTGGACGCGGTAGCTGCCGTCGGAGTCCACGGCGATCTCGAGCCCTGCGGCGCCGACCGAGGCCTGTCCGGTCTCGTGCAGACCGTCGGCGACCGCCGCAGCGACGGCGCCCACGCTCGGTCGACGGCGCAGCTGGGAGGCAATCCGGGTGCCGTCGCGGTAGACGTACGCCGCCCAGAGTGCCCACAGACCGCCGGCGGCGCCACCGAGCGCCGCCGCGCCGCCCCCGGCACCGGCGAGGACGATCCCGACGAGCACGACGCTCAGCAGCGCCGCGGGCGCGAGGACGGCCTTGGCCGGCAGCCGCCACTCCGGGACACGACCCTCCAGCAGCCGGAAGCCCGGCGGTCGCGGCGCGAGGACCACTCCCGCCGGCGCGCGCAGCGCACCGGCCCGGCGGAGACGGACCCGGACGGTACGACCGGCGACATCGGCGTACGGCTCTCCGATCCGCCACCGCTCCCGGATCGCGGCGCGGTCCTCCGAACGGGCGACCATGCGGGCGTTGACGGTGTCGAATTCGGACTCGTGCGGGGCGGCGTACGGGGAGAACGACTCGTCGATGTGGCCGACGCCGTCCACGACGGAGCCGTCCTCGTCGGCACCGAAGAAGCCGGTGTGCTTGCGGACCAGCCGCTTCCAGTCGTTGTCGCCGCGGGGGTGCTCCTCCTCGACGCAGACGACGGTCCAGTTGACGGCGACCTTGTCGGGCCGCCTGGGATCCGTACGCAGCGACCGCCCGCGCAGCTGCACGACCGCTGTCGTGGTCGTGGCGGCGGTGAGATCGACGATCCCGGTCACCGATCGGGCGTCCCAGCCCTCTCCGAGCAGGCCGCGCGTGCCGACCAGCACCCGGCACCCGCCGGCCTCGAAGAACCGGGTCACGTGGGCGACCCACTGCCGGCTCCCCCAGCGCCCCACGAGCGTGGCGTACGCCTCCTCCTTCTCGACCGCGAGACCTTCGGCGAGAGCGGGGTCGGTCTGCGCGATGTGCGCCACCAGCTCGGCGAGGGTCGCCGGCGGGCCGGCGACGGTGGCGCCGGTGACCAGCAGGACGTCGTCGTTGGCGGCGCAGAGCGTGGCGAGCACCGCTCGTGCGGAGCCGGACTGCTCGGCGATCACGCCCCGCAGGTCGACCGGCAGCGTGGCCGAGGCCCGCTCGTGGTCGGTGACGACGAGGAGCCGCAGCGAGTCGCCGTGCGCGAGCCGCTCGTGGTCGACGATGGCCGCGGTCGCCGTCGTCTTCGCCTCCGAGCGGGCCATTACCCGGTCCACCGGTGAGCGACCGGCCCGGATGCCACGCCGGGTCAGCGAGTAGCCGACCGCGGGCAGCGCCTGCTTGATCGCGGCCAGCGCGTCCTGGTCCGCCGCGTCCTCGGAGGACATGAGATGTCCGCGCACCCAGTCGCCGATCAGCGCCACCCAGTCCTCGGCGGACGGGTCGCGGCGATGGGCCTCGGTGAGCGTCGCCCCCTCGGGCAGCGCGAGCAGCCCGCGGTGGTGGGCCCGCAAAGCGGCGGTCGCCAGGTCGGGCGACGCCTTGGCGAGATCGGCCCAGGAGGGCGCACCCTCGGAACGCGCCACGAAGCGCCGGTCCAGCCAGGTCAGGAACGGCACGCTGCCCAGATCGGCCGAGGTCAGCGCGGTGAGCAGCTCCTCGAACCGCTCCGCGCTCCCCCGCAGCCACTCCCGCTCACCCGGCGTGGGCGTGGTCAGCCACACCAGGTCGGCGAACGGAGCCAGGTCGCCCTCGCGGACGACCGCCGGGATCGAGGTCGAGAAGACGATCTCGCCGAACAGCGTCCCGACCAGCGCGGACTCCTCCTTGGTCAGCGCCTCGGGCGGGGTCGCGGTCAGGCCCAGTACCCGCGCGTCCGGGAGCAGCTGCAGGATCTCGCCCAACAGCTCGCCCCAGACCTCGAGCAGGTGGTGGCACTCGTCCAGCACGAGCAGCAGCGGCCCGGCGCCTCGCAGCGCCTCGACCAGGGCACGGCCGTTGTCGTGCAGCCTGGCCAGGTGGCTCTCGCCGGTCTCCGCCTCGTCGTCGGGGTCGCCGAAGACCGCGACGGACTGGTAGGTCAGCGACGTCAGCGGCGCGTCGATCTCACGCGACGACGACGCCTGCAGGTCCCGCGCGGCCGCCTGGCGCAGCCACTGCCCCTGGATCGCCGTGTTGGGGCTGAGCACGACGACCTTCGCCCCGTCCGCGATCGCCTCCCGTGCCGTCTCCAGCCCGACCAGCGTCTTCCCCGCACCCGGCGGCAGCACCACCCACGCCCGCGACCGCCCCGCCTCCCAGGCCGCGCCCAGCGCGGACAGCGCACGCTGCTGATGGACACGGAGCTTCACTCCGCGAAGCCTAGCCAGCGCCGAGGCGTCCCGTACGTCGGCCGACGCGGATGACGTCTCGGCCGACGCGGGTGACGTCTCGGCAGGCTTGTCAGGCCGCGGTGGCGAAGGCCGCCTCGGACTCCGGGTTGCGGGCGACCGAGCGCCGCGCGAGGGAGAAGGCGACGGCGCCGAGGACCGAGGTGACCACCATGGTGATCGCCAGCGGCACCGCGGTGTGCTCGCCGGCGACGGCACCGAGCGGCGAGGCGAGGCCACCGCCGAGGAACATGATGCCGCCCATCAGCGCCGAGCCGGCGCCGACCGAGGGACGCGCCTGCTCGATGGCCAGGGCGCCGGTGTTGCCCATGATCAGGCCGACGGACGTGGTGACGACCACGATCGGCAGCAGGATGAGCACCTTCGGCGCCGGCAGCAGCGCCACGACCAGTACGAACAGGGCGGCCAGGGCCATCACCGGCTGCGCCGTCCGGATGATCCGGGCCGGGTGCACCTGCCGCTTGGCCAGCCGCGCCGAGACCAGCCCGGCGACAGTGAGGAACGCGGCGTTCACCGCGAACCCGATGCCGTAGACCGCAGCCGAGGTGCCGATCACCGACTGGTAGAGGAACGAGGAGGAGGAGACGTACGTCATCAGGGTGGCGAACGTGAGCGACTGGGTCAGCGTGTAGCCGAGGAAGGCGGGCTTGGCGAGGAGGCGGCCGAGGTCGGCGTACTCGACCCGGCTGCTCCGCCGCTCGGCCGGCAGGCTCTCCCGGATCACCAGGAGCACGACGACGACCTGAAGCACCGCGATCGCGGCGACGATGCCGAGCACCCCGCGCCACGGCACGAACCCGGCGAGGGCGCCGCCGATCACCGGGGCCAGGATCGGGGCGATGCCGCTGATCGACATCATGATCGACATCGCGCGGGCGGCGGCGAAGCCGTGGAGTACGTCGGCCACGATCGCCCGCGCCATCACGATTCCGGCCGCGGCGGCGAGCGCCTGCACGAACCGCGCGGCGATCAGCAGCTCGACGGTCGGCGCCAGCGCGGCCAGCACGCCGGCGACCGCGGCCACGACCGAGCCGATCAGCAGGGGCTTGAGCCGTCCGAAGCGGTCCGAGATCGGGCCCCAGGCGATCTGGCCGAGCGCGAGCCCGATCAGGAAGGCGGTGAGGGTCAGCTGCACGTTGCTCGCCGCGGCGCCGAGATCGGAGCCGATCTGCGGGAAGGAGGGTAGGTAGAAGTCGATCGCAAGCGGCGCGGATGCCGAGAGCAGGGCGAGTGCGAGCAAGAGCCGCGGCGGGACTGACGTCACCGAGGGAACCTCCGGAAGAGTCTGGTCGAAGAAAGCCAGTTGAAGAAGACAACCAACCGAACGTCGCAGCCCCGCCGGGCATTCCTCACCAGAGCGTGATGGACCTCTCGAAGATCCCGGTGAGGTCCTCGGCCGACGGCTGCTTCGGTGCGGTGGCGAGCAGCCGCTGCTGCTTGAGCGCCCCCTCGACCAGGTCGGGGATGTCGGCGGCGACGTAGCCGACCTCGCCGATCCCCGCCGGGATCCCGATGTCGCGCATCAGGTCGGCGAGCACCCGGGGCAGCAGATCGCGCGGCTTCTCCTGAGACTCGTCGAAGCCGGGAGCCAGCAGGCGGGCCGCGCGGAGGTGCCGCTCGGGTGCGGCGTCGAAGGTGTAGCGGAACGCCTCCGGAGCGGTCAGCGAGACAGCCATCCCGTGCGGCACCAGCGCCTCGTCCCCGGGGTAGTCCGCCGGGTGGAAGTCACGTACGCGCCCGGCGATCGGGTAGGCGCAGGCGTGCGGGATGTGCACACCGGCGTTGCCGAAACCGAGCCCCGCGAAGGTCGCCGCGAACGCCATGTCACCGCGGGCGAGGGTGTCGCCGCCGTGCGCGACCGCCTGGCGGAACGAGCCCGCCAGCAGCGACAGCCCCTTCTCCGACCACATGTCGGAGATCGGGTTGGCGCCGCAGTAGGGCACCCGCTGGGCGGGCTCCTTGCGGTCGTAGGAGGTGTAGGGGCGGGCGGTGTAGCTCTCCAGCGCGTGACACAGGATGTCCATCCCGGACGCGGCCGTCACCCCGGCCGGCTGAGTCATCATCAGGTCCGGGTCGACGACGGCCAGCGTGGGCCGCAGGCGCGCGTGGGAGATCCCGGTCTTCACCTTCAGCGACAGCACGTCGAGCACGCACACGGTCGTCGACTCCGCCCCGGTCCCGGTGGTCGTCGGCACCGCGACCAGCGGCAGCAGCGGGTTGGCCGGTGCGAGCCCGCGACCCACCGGCGCGTTGAGGTAGTCCATCAGGTCGCCGTCGTTGGTGGTCAGCAGGTTGACCGCCTTGGCGGTGTCGATGCTCGACCCGCCGCCGACCGCCACGATCGCGTCGAACGGCCCGTTCTCGCGGGCGAACTCCACCGCGGTCCGCATGCTCTCGTCGGTCGGCTCGACATGGACGCCGTCGAAGACGACGGCCTCGACGTCGTACGTCTTCATCTGCTCGGCCACCCGCTGCGGCAGCCCGGTCGCGGAGATGCCGGGATCGGTCACCACGAGGGCACGGCGGGCGCCCAGCGACGCCAGGTCGTAGCCGATCTCGGCCGATGCGCCGGTGCCGAACTTGAGTTGCGGGGAGCCATAGGTGAACACGGTATCGGGCGTTGCGTGCGTCATGACCGCACGATATCGACCGGCTCCCATGCGCATCATTGTGCGGAGTGCCCAAACGTCTCGTGAGACACCCGTGGTCTTAAGTCATGTATTTCACTAGACTTTATTCAGATCAAGCCGACGCCGTCAGAGGAGACCACGCATGACGATCACCGAAGCATCCCCCGTCAACGAGCTGACCGTCCACAAGGTCGGCGGGCGGATCGGCGCCCGCATCGACGGCGTGACCCTCTCCGGCGACCTGCCCGCCGAGACGGTCGCCGAGATCCGGGCCGCGATCCTGCAGCACAAGGTCGTCTTCTTCCGCGGCCAGGACCATCTCGACGACCGCACGCAGATCGCGTTCGGCGAGCGTCTCGGCCCGCTGACGACCGCGCACCCGACCGTCAACACCGGCAGCGCCCGGGTGCTCACGCTCAAGGCCAACCGTGGCATGGCCGCCAACTCCTGGCACACCGACGTCACCTTCGTCGACCGGCCGCCGGCGTTCTCGATCCTGCGTGGCGCGGAGATCCCGGAGTACGGCGGCAACACTGTCTGGGCCAACACGGTCACCGCCTACGAGAGGCTCCATCCGCAGCTCAAGGCGCTGGTCGACGACCTGTGGGCGGTCCACTCCAACGACTACGACTACGTACGCCCCGACCAGGCCGAATCCACCGACGACGTGGCCGCGCGCAAGCGTGAGGAGTTCATCTCCACGATCTACCAGACCGAGCACCCGGCGGTCCGGATCCACCCCGAGACCGGTGAGCGCGCGCTCGTCCTGGGTCACTTCGTCAAGCACTTCACCGGCCTGAACCAGAAGGAGAGCGCCACCCTCTTCAACCTGCTCCAGGACCGGGTGACCGCCCTGGAGAACACCGTCCGCTGGCACTGGCAGCAAGGTGACGTCGCGATCTGGGACAACCGCGCGACCCAGCACTACGCCGTCGCCGACTTCGACGAGCTGCCGCGCGAGGTGCGGCGTATCACCGTGCAGGGTGACGTACCCGTCTCCATCGGCGGCGCGCACAGCCGGGTCATCGAGGGCTCCGCCGAGGTCTACAACCGCCTCGACGAGCTGATCTCCTGACCGACGCGCGTACGTCCGGGAGGTCAGGCGATGGTGAAGCCGACCTTCCGGGCGGCGACGTCGGCCGTCTCCAGCCGCACCTGGACCTCCTCGCCCAACGGGAGGGCCGCCGCACTGGTGAGCCGGGCCTCGATGGCGGGCTCCTCCACGGTGATCGCGCCCTTCCGCTTGTCCTCGTCGTCGACCTCCACGACGACCGCGGCGAAGGTCTCGCCGACCCGCTCGGACAGCAGCCCGGCCTCGACGAGGTCGACCACGCCGCGCTCGTAGGCACCGCTGGTCCGGGACGAGGCCCGCATCGTCTCGGGGAGCGTGGTGAACGCTCTGGTCACCCAGTCGGGGACCGGCTGGTCGGCGCACAGCGCCAGGCAGACCTCGCCGGCGTAGCGGTCGATCAGCCGGCGCAGCGGGGCGGTGACGTGCATGTACTCGTTGGCCAGCGCCGAGTGCTCGGTCAGCTCGGGGAGCTCACCGTTGAACGAGGCGTACCCGCTCCCGCGCAGCAGCCTGGTGCAGGCGATCGCCATCGCGGCGTGCTTGCCGTTCTTGCCGTCCAGCGAGCGGATGAAGTCGGGGTAGAGCATCTCGGCGGGCCACTCCAGCCCGAGCGCACGGGCGGTGCGGTGCAGCCGCTGCACGTCTCGGGGATCGGGCTCGGGAAGGGTCCGCAGGAGCCCGACGCGGGCGTAGACCATCAGGTCCGCCGCCGCGAAGCCGGTGAGCAGCGAGATCTGGGCGTTCCAGTTCTCGACCGGCAGCAGGTCGCGGTACTCGAGCGACCAGTGCTCGCCCACGACCGAGATCTCCTGGTCGCGCAGCGGGAGGTTCACCCCACCGCGGGCCGCCTCGAGGGCGATCCGCTTCTCACCGATCTCCTTCAGCAGCTGAAGCGACTCGCCGACCCGTTGGTCGAGCTTGTCGAGACCACCGAAGCCCTCGCCGTCGAACATCTTCTGCACGCCGTCGTAGGACAGCTTCGCCCGCGACCTCACCAGCGCGCGCTCGACGAAGGTGTCGATCCCCTCGCCAGTGGCATCGAGCTTGTGGGTCCACAGCAGCGCCGGTCGCACCTGGTCGGGAAGCAGCGAGGCGGCGTCCTCGGAGAGCACCTTGGGGTGGAGCGGGATCTTCGCGTCGGCGGCGTAGAGCGACTCGCCACGCTTGTTGGCCTCGATGTCGACCGGGTCACCGGGCGCCAGGAAGGCGGCCACGTCCGCGATCGCGTAGTGCACCACGTAGCCCTCGCCGTCGCGCTCCAGGTGGAGCGCCTGGTCGAGGTCCATCGACGTCTCGGGGTCGATGGTCACGAACGGCAGGTCGGTGCGGTCCAGCTCGGGAAGCCTCGGGTCGGCCGCTGCGGCGGCCGCCGCCTCCTCCACCTCGGGCGGGAACTCGGCACTCACCCCCAGCTCGGCCTGGAGCGCGGCGATCCCGTCGCGGAGCGTGGTGGCAGCGACACCGTCGTCGGCACTGGCCACCCGGATGATGCGTGCGGAGCCCATGGCCGGAACTCTAGTGGCTACTTCTTCTTCGACTTCGCCTTGTAGGTCTTGTACAGCGAGGCGGCCTCCTTGCCGAAGGCCTTCGGGTTGCCCTTGAAGGCGGCGAACTGTTCCCACAGGTCCTTCTTGGACCCGTTGTACGCCTTCGCCGACCGGTCGATCCGGGCCAGCGCCTTGCGCTGGGAGGAGGTCAGCGACCGCTTCGCCCTGAGGTGCTCCGAGCGTGCCCGGGCCTTCTTCGAAAGGTCCTGGATCATCCAGAACACCCCGACGATGACGATCACGAGAAGGAGGCCGCCGAGGTTGGTCTCGGACGCGGTTTCGGCGGCCAGGGCGATCATCTCTGGACTCTAGGCACACCGCGTTCTCGCAGGTCACAGGCGCTTTGAAAGATACCCAATCCTCGATTCGGCCATCCTGCTCCCGGACGGCACCATAGTCACCGTGCTGATCCTGCTGCCGCCCTCGGAGGGCAAGACCGCGGCCGTACGCGGCAACCCGCTCACGCTCGACGACCTGAGCCTCCCGGTGCTCAACCCGGCGCGCGCCAAGGTCATCGACGCGCTGGTCGAGCTGTGCGCCACCCGGCCGGAGGCGGCCGTCGAGATCCTCGGCATCCCGAAGACCCAGCCCGAGCTGGTCACGTTGAACGCCGGGCTGTTCGACGCGCCCACCGCCCGCGCCGACCGGATCTACACCGGCGTCCTCTACGACGCCCTCTCCCCCGCGACCCTGTCACCGGCCGCGAAGCGCCGCGCGACGAGCCGGGTCATGGTGACCAGCTCCGTGTTCGGTCTCGTCGGCCTGGCCGACCGGATCCCTGCGTACCGGCTCTCGGGGGACACCACCCTCCCCGGCATCGGCGGCATCCAGTCCCACTGGCGCGCCCACCTCGGCGCCGGCATGACCGAGGCCCTCGGCGACGGCCTCCTCGTGGACCTCCGGTCCGGGACGTACGCCGCGTTCTGGCGCCCCGACGCCGAAGGGTCGAGCACTGTGCCCGCCCGCACCGCCACCGTCCGCGTCCTCCACGAGCACAACGGCCAGCGCAAGGTGGTCAGCCACTTCAACAAGGCCACCAAGGGCCGTCTCGTCCGGGCCCTCCTCGAGTCCGGCGCCAACCCCCGCACCCCCGCCAAGCTCGCCGAAGCCTTCCGCGACCTCGGCTGGACCGTCGAAGAAGGCGCGCCCACGAAGAAGGGCACCCAGCTCGACGTCGTCGTCACAGAGATCTAGCCGTCCCCGCCGACTCGGCGCGTCTGTCCCATCAGGGACCGTCGAGTCGGCGCGTCTGTCCCATCAGGGACCGTCGAGTCGGCGCGTCTGTCCCACGAGCACGAGACAGACGCGCCGACTCGGCGCTGCAATCCGGAACAGACGCGCCGACTCGGCGCTGGAATCCGGGACAGATGCGCCGAGTCGGCGTCCGGCGCGCGTCAGAAGGTGCCGGTGGCGAAGGGGTCGCGGGCGAGCGGGAGGCCGTTGAAGAGGCGCATGGAGGCGCGGCCGTCGGCGTAGAAGGACACCACGGTCACCGAGGCGGGCGAGAGCTCCATGTTGAAGACGCCGCCGATCGGCGTGCCCAGCGCGTGCGCGACGATCAGCTTGATCGGCGAGACGTGGGAGGTGACCACGACCGTCTCACCCGCGTGGGCCTCGAGCACGCGCGAGAGCCCGGCGAGCACCCGGGCCTGAGCGGAGTCGAACGACTCACCGCCGGGAGGCGCGACCTCGGTCGCGCCCATCCAGGTCTTCATCTCCTCGGGGTACTGCTGGGCGACCTCGGCGAAGGTGAGCCCCTCCCACTTCCCGAACTCGATCTCCGCGAACGCCGGCTCCTCCTCCAACCGGGCGCCGAGCGCGCCGGCGAGGATCTCACCGGTCTCGGCGGCCCGCAGGACCGGCGAGGTGACGACCGCGTCGACCGCGGACCCGAGCGGCTTGAGCCACTCCGCGGTCAGCAGCACCTGCTCGCGGCCCTCCTGGGTCAGCGGCGGGTTGTCGCCGCCGAGCCCGCCGGAGAAGGCCTTCACGGCGGTGTGCTTGGTGACCCCGTGGCGTACCAGGACGAGGGTCGTCGCGGCCGCTCCGGCGCTCCAGCCCCGCGCAGGCTTCTCGCTCACAGGCCGGACTCGGCGGTGCGGACCAGGATGCGGGAGCACTCCTCGCAGCGCACGACCTCGTCGGCGGCGAGACCGCGGATGCGGGAGATCTCGGCCGGGTCGAGCTGGAGGTTGCAGCCGCCGCAGCGCCGGGCACGCAGCTCCGCGGCACCGACACCCATCTTCTCGCTCAGGCGCGAGTAGAGGGCGAGCAGGTCCTCGGGGATGCCCTCGAGCGCCGGCGTACGCTCCTCGGCGACCGCGGCCAGCTCGGTGTCGATCTTCGAGGTCTCGACGTTGACGGAGTCGACGGCGACCGCCAGCTTCTCGGTGATCTCGGCGAGCTCGGCCTCGAGCCGGGTCACGTTCGACTGAGCCTCCTCGAGCTGCTCCATGACCTCGAGCTCCTCGTCCTCGAGCACCGAGATCCGGCGGTCGAGGGTGGCCAGCTCGTGCTGCATGCGCTCGAGGTCCTTGGCGCTGCTGATCGCCCCAGAGTCCATCCGCTCCTGGTCGCGCCGGCGGCGGGTCTTGACCGCCTCGACATCGGCGTCGGCCTTCTTCTGCACCCGCTCGAGGTCGTCGCGGGTGACCCGGGCGTCGCGTACGGCATCGTCGGTGGTCTTCTTCGATGCCTGCAGCTCCGCCACGACGGCGGCCTGCGGCAGATGCGCACGGCGGTGGCGCAGCTGGAGCGCACGCGAGTCCAGCTCACAGACGTCGAGCAGCTTCACCTGGGCGAACGGGTCGGCTTTCAGCGGATTCTCCTCAGTTGTTCACAATTCGCTTGGTCCACGGGTCGGTGACGATCTCCGAGACCCGGGTCTCCACCGTATCCCCGAATGCCTCACGAAGTCGCCTCGCCAGCACAGGCAACCAGGTCCACTCGGCCGCCCAGTGCGGAATGTCGATCAGCGCACCACCCTTCTCACAGAACTCCGAGGCCGGGTGGTGGCGCAGATCGCTGGTCACGTACACGTCGTACGCAGTCACCTGGTCGAGCAAGAAGTCACCCGCGCCGCCGCACAGCGCCACCGAGGACACCGGCCGGTCGAGGTCTCCGGCGACCCGGATCCCGGCCGCGGTCGCGGGCAGTGCCGCGGCCACCGACTCGGCGAAGGCACCCAGGGTCGTCTGCTCCACCGTCCCGGCGCGACCCGTGCCGACGTCAGGCGTCAGCCCCGGTACCAGCGGCCGCAGCGAGCTCAGCCCGAGCGCGAGCGCCAGCGACTCCGAGACCCCGCCGAGCGCCTGGTCGGCGTTGGTGTGCGCGGTCAGCAGCGCGCACCGCGCGGAGACGAGCGTCGAGAGCGTACGCCCTTTGGGGGTCGTCGGCGCGAACCCGTGCACGCCCTTCAGGAAGAGCGGATGATGGACCACGACCAGGTCCGCACCCCAGGCGGCCGCCTCCTCGGCGACCGGGAGGGTCGGGTCGACGGCGAGGAGCACCTTCGAGACCGGCTGCGAGGGTTCTCCCCAGACCAGCCCGACCGCATCCCACTCGTCGGCGGTGGCGGGCGGATACCAGTCGTCCAGCAGCGAGATGACGGCAGACAGTGTCGGCGGAGTCGGCGCGATCGGCATGGTGTAACCCTAGATCCCGCCACCGGGACCACGCTCAGCAGCAACACCCGGCACGGAATCCAGTTCGTAACCGTTCTTTTACAACCGATTCCGTACTTTTCACCGGATCTTGTGGTGGAATGCAGCGCTAAGTGAACAATCGACTGGAGCAGCGATGACCACGAAAGCTACCCCGGACCCATCCTCCGGCTCGGTGACGATCAGCGGCCTGACCAAGACTTACGGCCAGGCCACGGCGGTCGACGGCCTCGACCTGGAGATCAGGGCCGGCGAGTTCATCTCGTTGCTCGGTCCTTCGGGCTGCGGCAAGACGACGACGCTGCGCATGATCGCCGGATTCGAGAAGCCCGACTCCGGCAGCATCGTGATCGGCGGCCGGGACGTGGTCCGGCTCGCGCCCTACCAGCGCGACGTGAACACGGTCTTCCAGGCGTACGCGCTGTTCCCGCACAAGTCGGTCGCGGAGAACGTCGCCTACGGCCTGCAGCAGCGCAAGACGCCTCGGGCGGAGATCCGCGAGCGCGTCGTCGAGGCGCTGCGGATGGTACGCATGCTCGACTTCGCCGACCGCTCACCGACCCAGCTCTCCGGCGGGCAGCAGCAGCGGGTGGCGCTCGCCCGGGCGCTGGTCAACCGCCCCAGCGTCCTCCTCCTCGACGAGCCGCTGGGCGCCCTGGACCGCCAGCTGCGCGAGGAGATGCAGCTCGAGCTCAAGCTCCTCCAGTCCCGCCTCGGGATCACCTTCGTCTTCGTGACCCACGACCAGGGCGAGGCGCTCGCGATGAGCGACCGGATCGCGATCATGCGCGCCGGGAGGATCGAGCAGCTCGCCGACGCCGACACCGTCTACAACCAGCCCGCCAGCGCCTACGTCGCCGGCTTCGTCGGCCAGCAGAACTTCCTCCAGGGTGAGGTCAGCGCCGACGGCACCACCGTCGAGACCCCCTTCGTGGTCATCGAGGGTCCTGCGAAGCCCGACGGGAGGCCCGGCGAGCCCCACCAGGCCGCGATCCGCCCGGAGCTGATCTCGATCGAGCCGGGGACACAGGCCGAGAGCCTCAACTCCGTCGCCGGCGAGGTCCTGCAGGTCTCCCCGCTGGGCGAGGTGATCCAGTACCTCGTCAAGGTCACCGACGAGACCAGCCTCCTCATCCGCCGCCCCACCCACGGCGCCGTCCGGCTCTCCCCCGGCGACCCGGTCCTCTGCGGCTGGGCCGCCGAGGACGTACGTCTCTTCCCCCTCGACACCTCAATCGACCCGACCACGGCTAGGAGCCCGCAATGAGCAAGCCTGTCAACAAGAACGGCAACGTACGCATCCTGGCCAGCCATGCCGGCGCGCGAGCGATCCGCCAAGAGCTCTCCCGCCGCCACTTCCTGAGCCTGGCGGCTCTCGCCGGTGCAGGCGTCGCCCTGAGCGCCTGCGGCTCGGACGGCGGCGAGACGTCCAGCGCGGTCGAGCCGGGCGGCGGCGCGACCGGCGGGCCGGTGGAGAAGTCGCTCTCGATCTACACCTGGGGCGACTACGACTCCCCCGACGTGATCGACGGCTTCGGCAAGACCGGCCCGAAGGTGACCCTCGACTCCTACGGTTCCAACGAGGAGCTGATCTCCAAGCTGGTCGCGGCCAAGGGCACCAGCGGCTACGACATCGTCGTGCCGACCGGCGTCTACATCCCGCAGCTGATCGAGAACGAGATCATCGTCCCGCTCAACAAGGACCTGATCCCCAACATCGCCAAGGTCGACCCGCAGTTCCTCGGCCAGGACTGGGACCCGGAGAACGAGTACTCGGTGTGCAAGTGCTGGGGCACCACCGGGTTCGTCTACGACACCACCGTGATCAAGCGCGACCTGGCGACGTGGAACGACTTCATCGACGCGATGCAGAACGAGGCCTCGGGCAAGACCTCCCTGCTCGATGACCCGCAGGGTATCTCCGGCCTCTACTTCTGGGCCAACGACATCGACTGGAACACCGAGGACATGGCCGACTACGACGCCTACGAGGCCGAGGCGGTCGAGAAGTGGGCGCCGCACATCGCCGGCTTCGACTCCTACCCGGCCACCGGCGCGATGCAGCAGAACACCTTCGCGCTGATGCAGAACTGGAACGGCGACTCCCGCCTCGGCATCCTCGAGCACAAGCAGCCCGACCGCTGGAAGTGGGTGCTGCCCGGCCCGACGACCGAGCTGTGGATGGACAACTGGTGCATCCCGACCGGCGCCCCGCACCCCGAGGCCGCCCACGCGTTCCTCGACTACGTGCTGGAGCCGGAGAACTCCTTCCTGGAGATGGACTACATCGGCTACAACACCGGCGCGCTGGGCATCGAGGAGATGGCCAAGGAGCGCAAGGTCGAGCTGCCCGAGATGATCTTCTTCACCGAGGAGCAGCTCGCCACCATGAAGAACGGTGCGGTCAACGAGGCCCAGGACCGGCGTACGGAGGTCTACGACAAGCTGAAGGCCGCCGCCAGTGCCTAGGAGCGCGTCCAGCAGGCTTCCCGGGTTCGTCCTGGCCGTCCCCGCGTGGCTGTGGCTGACGGTCTTCTTCGTGGTGCCCTTCCTGCAGATCGCCTGGTTCAGCCTCGGTGAGAAGCCCGGGATGTTCGGCACCCACAGCAACGCGGTGATGTCGCTGGAACGCTACGCCGAGGCGTTCAGCCCGACCTTCTTCACCATCTTCCGGGCGACGCTGTGGATGAGCGTGCTGGGGACGATCGCCTGCCTGCTGATCGCGCTGCCCGCTGCGTACTACATGGCGCTCAAGGTCCCCGCACACCGTCGTGGACTGCTGGTCGCGCTGGTGATGGTGCCCTACTGGACCTCGTTCCTGATCCGGACGATCGGCTGGAAGGTGATCCTCTCCTCGGAGGGCGCCCTGGCCGGGTTCCTGACCGACGTCGGTCTGGTCGGGGACCCGCACGACCTGCTCAACACCCGCGGGGCGGTGCTGCTGGGCCTGATCTACAACTATCTCCCGCTGATGATCCTGCCGTTGTACGTCGCGTTCGACCGCGTCGACAGCGCGCTCGGGGAGGCGTCGAAGGACCTCGGCGCCGGCCGGGTGCGGACGTTCTTCCAGGTCACGCTGCCGCTGGCGCGGCCCGGCATCATCGCCGGTGTGATCCTCGTCTTCATCCCGATGATGGGCGACTACGTCACCCCGGCCGTCCTCGGCGGCGCCAAGGGCACCATGGTCGGCTCGCTGATCGCCAGCCAGTTCCTGACCGCCCAGAACTGGGCCCTGGGCTCGGCGATGGCGGTCGTCCTCATCCTGCTCACCATGCTCGTCGTCGTCCTCGCCATCGCGCTGCTGTGGGGCGTGGGGTGGCTCGTCGGGCGACGGACCAGGCTGGTCATCGGAACGAAGCCCGGAGCGAAGGCAGTCGGAACCAAGGAGGTGGCGACCGCATGAGCAGGCCGTCCGGAACCAATCTCGCGCTCGGCGTGTGGACCACGCTGGTCTTCGTCTTCCTGTTCGCCCCGATCATCGTGATCGGCATCTACTCCTTCAACGGCGGCCGCCTGCTGACCGCCTGGGACGGCTTCAGCCTGGAGCCGTTCACGGCGATCGTCGAACGGCCGACCGTACGCCACACCGTCGCCGTCTCCCTGCAGACCGCCGTGATCGCGGCGCTCCTGGCCAGCGCGCTCGGCACCCTGGCCGGGATGGCGATGGCCCGGTTCCCGGGCCGCTGGACGGGCCCGTTCACGCTGCTGTTGCTGCTCGTCTCGGTGACCCCCGAGATCGTCGACGGCATCGCACTGCTCCCCTGGTTCGTGACGCTCGGCCAGGACTGGTCGCTGCTGCCGTTCAACAACGGCTACGTACGCCTCGTGATCGGTCACTCGCTCTTCGCGACCGCGGTCGTCACCTACATCGTCCGTGCCCGGCTGGTCGGGCTGGACGCGTCCCTGGAGGAGGCGTCGGCCGACCTCTATGCCCGGCCGGTGGCGACGTTCTTCAAGGTCACGCTCCCCCTGGTCGGCCCGGCGGTCCTGGCCGGCGGGCTGCTCGCCTTCACCCTGAGCCTCGACAACACGGTGATCTCCTCGTTCATCAACGTCTCCGGCACGACCTCGTGGCCCGTCTACGTGCTCTCCTCGGTCCGCTCAGGTCTCAAGCCCGAGATCGCCGCGGTCTCCACCATCCTGCTGGTCTTCACGCTCCTGGTCCTCGGCCTGGTGGCGCGGGTGCTCAAGCGCTCGGGCTCCTCGGTCACCGACACCATGGCCGTGGCCTGATGGGTGGACGGGCTCTCCCCGCGGAGCTGCTGCTGCGCGGGGGCCGGGTGCTGCGCGAGGGCCGCTGGGAGGACGCGGCTCTCGCCGTCCGGGGCGGGCGGATCGCGGCCGTCGGCCCGTCGCTCGACTCGCTCGTCGGTTCCGAGACCGTCGTCGAGGAGCTCGACGGTCGCTGGGTCCTGCCCGGCTTCCACGACTCGCACGTGCACCCGGTCCAGGCCGGACTGGAGATGAACCAGTGCGACCTGACCGGTCTGTCCACGCTCGAGGACTACCTGGACGCCATCGGGTCCTACGCCGCCGCGAATCCGTCGCGGACCTGGATCTCCGGTGGTGGCTGGTCGATGGACTCGTTCCCGGGCGGGGTGCCGAGCGCCGCGCCGCTCGACCGCCTGCTTCCCGACCGGCCGGTGTTCCTGCCCAACCGCGACCACCACTCCGCCTGGGTCAACAGCCGCGCGCTCGAGATCGCCGGCATCGACGCCCGTACGCCGGACCCGGCCGACGGGCGGATCGAGCGGGACGCCTCCGGCAACCCGACCGGCGCGCTGCACGAGGGCGCGATGGCGTTGGTCGGCTCGCTGGTGCCCGCCCCGACCTCGCAGGACCTGATGGAGGCGCTGCTGACCGCGCAGCGCCATCTGCACTCCGTCGGCATCGTGGGCTGGCAGGACGCGCTCGTCGGCGACGGTCTCGGCATGCCCGACTCGCTGCCGACCTACATCGCCGCCCACGACTCCGGCGCGCTCACCGCGAAGGTCGTCCTCGCCCAGTGGTGGGACCGCGACCGTGGCTTGGAGCAGCTTCCCTCGCTCATCGAGCGGCGCTCCCTTGCCGCTCAGGTGGGATTGGACGCGGGCAGTGTGAAGCTGATGCAGGACGGCGTCTGCGAGACCCACACCGCCGCGATGCTCTCTCCTTATCTGGACACCCACGGCCGAGCCACCGACAACCGCGGACTCTCCTTCATCCCGGCCGACGCCCTGGCGGAGTACGTCGCGGCGCTGGACGCCCACGGCTTCCAGGCCCACATCCACGCCCTCGGCGACCGGGCGGTCCGCGACAGCCTGGACGCGATCGCGCACGCACGTGCGACCAACGGAGCCAGCGGGCTGCGGCACCATCTGGCCCACGTGCAGGTCGTCGACGCCGCCGATGTGCCGCGCTTCGCAGAGCTCGAGGTGACCGCCAACATCCAGCCGCTGTGGGCCTGTCTCGACGAGGCGGTGGAGGTGCTCACCCTGCCGTTCCTGGCACCGGCCGCGCGCGAGCAGCAGTACGTGTTCGGGTCACTGCTGCGTACGGGTGCCCGGATCGCGTGCGGCAGCGACTGGCCGGTCTCCGACCCGGCGCCGCTGCTCGGCATGCACGTCGCGGTCAACCGCCGCTCCCCCGAGCAGCCCGCCGACGCCTCTCCGCTGCTGCCCGACGAGGCGCTGTCGGTCACCGAGGCCCTCGCCGGCTACACCACCGGCACCGCCCACCTGAACCGCCTGGAGGGCTCCACCGGACGGATCGAGACCGGGTTCGCCGCCGACCTGGTCGTGGTCGACCACGACATCCTCGGCGAGGACACCACCGTCCTCGGCCGGACGCAGGTGACCCTCACGTACGTCGACGGTCGCGAGGTCCACCGGCTCTGACCGCGTGCAAGACTCGTGGACATGATCATCTTCGGGTTCAAGACCTACACGCGGCTGCTCGCGACGCTCTCGCTGGTCTGCCCGAACTGCGGGCAGCGGGCCGCGCAACGGCTCTTCGAGAACGTCAACAAGTTCACCCTCTTCTTCATCCCGCTCTTCCCCGTCAGCAGGTCTCGCCGGATGGACTGCACCTACTGCGGCTACGCCTCGAAGCTGTCCAACGAGCAGGCGACGCAGCTCATGTCCGGCCCGCGCCCGAGCGTCGGCTGATCCTCCGCGGACTTCACAGGAACCACACAGCCGGGGCAGGACGTCCTCACGGATCGGGGCGTCAGAGTCGGGTCAACAGAGCGAGACCGACGTCAAGGAGAACCGATGAGCCGCGTACCCGAACCCGAGAACACCCCTGAAGGCCCCGCCTATGAAGGTCGCCTGCTGGCCCGCCCCGCGGAGGAGGTGGTCGACCAGGGCGCCGGCTTCGACATCTCGACGCTGCTGACCCGTCGCAAGGTCCTCGGGCTCGTCGGGGTCGGCGTCGGGGCCGCCGCCCTAGCCGCCTGTGGGGCCGGCTCGTCCGGCTCCTCGAGCACCACCACCGGCGGCTCTGCGTCCAACGCGTCCACGACCGCCGACGGCGAGATCCCGCAGGAGACCAACGGCCCCTACCCGGCCGACGGGACCAACGGCACCAACGTGCTGACCGAGTCCGGGATCGTACGCAGCGACATCACCTCCAGCCTCGACGGCGGCACCACCGTCGACGGTGTGCCGCTCACCTTCACCTTCACCGTGACCGACATGGCCAACGACAACGTGCCCTTCGAGGGCGTCGCGGTCTACCTGTGGCAGTGCGATGCCGCCGGCCTCTACTCGATGTACTCGGAGGGAGTCGAGGACGAGACGTACCTCCGCGGTGTCCAAGTCGCCGACGCCAAGGGTCAGGTGACCTTCAAGAGCATCGTCCCGGGCTGCTACGACGGCCGCTGGCCCCACATGCACTTCGAGGTCTACCCCGACGCCGACTCCGCCACGACCGGCGAGAACGCGATCGCCACCTCGCAGGTCGCCTTCCCGGAGAAGATGCTGAGCAAGGTCTATCAGGACGACGCCTACGAAGGCTCGGCCGAGAACCTGACCAAGGTCAGCCTCGAGACCGACAACGTCTTCAGCGACGGCTACGACCTCGAGATGGGCACGTTCACCGGCAGCCCGAGCGCCGGCTACCAGGGCTCGCTCGCCGTCGCCGTCGACACCACCACCGAGGCCGCCATGGGCGCCGCGCCCCCGACCCGGCGCTGAGGTCCCGTCAGACCCCTGGTCGAGCAGGACGTCGCCCGCGCACCCACATCCGGGTGGCGACGCTGCCTGCGCCCTACCCTGATCGGGTGAACGACGCCCAGAAGCCGAAGGATCAGGCCGGCGACGCCGCGGCACGCGGGACGCGCCGACGGGAGCGAACCCGCGCCCGGGTGCTCGAGGCCGCCGAGCAGCTGTTGTCGCAGCACGCCCCTGAGGAGATCCGGATCGAGGACGTCGCCGCCCTGGCGGGGATCTCTCCGGCCTCGGTCTATGTGCACTTCGGCACCAAGGACGGGCTGATGGCAGCCGTCACCGAGCGACTGCTGACGGTGGCCACCGAGACGCTCCGGTCGGCCTACGCCGCGCAGACGACTCCGCTGGAGCGTTTCGCCGGCGTCGGGTCGGCCTACCTGAAGCTGCTGCTGGAGCACCCGTCGGTCGTGAAGTACCTGATGGTCACCGGCGAGCGCGGCCCCCGGTCGGCGGTGGAGGACCAGGTCGTCGAGCGGTTCAGCGAGCTGCGGGGCGAGTTCGAGCAGAGCATCCGCGACGCGGTGGACTCCGGCGCGATCCGGAAGGTGGATCCGGAGCTGTTGTCCTACTTCCTCTTCGGGTCCTGGAACGGGGTGGCCGCGCTGGCGTTGCGCCGGGACGCCCTGGCGGTGGAGCCCGAGCGCGTCGAGCTGGCCGTGATCGAAGCCGGCCTGGTGCTGCTCGAGGGTCTGATCCAGGCTCCGCCGCCTGCCTGACGGACAGCGGGACTTGGCGGAACGGGTCGAAACGAGTTAACTGGAGTCCGACTCCAAATTACTGCTTCGAAAGCGACCCGTGATGACGCAGACCGCGACACCCCCCACTCCGGGCCACGAGGCCGACGACCACACCTGGGACGCCGTGGTGGTGGGCGCCGGGCCGGGCGGCCTCACCTGCGGGGCCTACCTCGCCGCCAACGGCAAGCGGGTCCTGGTGCTCGAGGCCAACCAGGTCGTCGGCGGCAGCACCCAGGTCTTCCGCCGCGCGGGCAACAAGTTCGAGTTCGACGTCGGCACCCACTACGTCGGCGAGTGCGGCCCCGGCGGCCGGATGCAGACCGCGCTGTCCGGCCTCGCTCTGACGGAGCGGATCAAGTGGCTACGCCAGCGACCCGAAGGCCACTGCCAGGTGATGATCCCCGGCACCACCTTCCAGACGCCGACCGGCTGGGACACCTATCTCGACCGGCTCATCGAGGCCTTCCCCGGCGAGGAGGCCGGGCTGCGGCGCTGCGTACGGATCATGCGGATCATCGCCGCCGGAGAGCAGCCGCGGCTGCGCCCCTACCACCTGCTGCGCTGGGGCATCCGGCCGATCACGAAGCTGATGGACGCCTGCGGCCTGAGCGCGGACGCGCAGGCCGTGATCCTCGCCGAGAACGGCGACTACACCTGGCCGCCCTACCGCACGCCCACCGCGATGCATGCCGGCTTCCTCCACCACTACCTCCAGGCCGGCGCCTACTACCCGCGCGGCGGCGGGCAGGTCATCGGCGCCCATCTCACCGACGTGATCACCACGCACGGTGGCCGGGTGCGCACCAAGGCCCGCGTCGAGCGGATCCTCATCGAGGACGGACGGGCGGTCGGCGTACGTCTGGCCGACGGCGAGGAGATCCGCGCCGAGGTCGTCGTCTCCGCCGCGGACTTCAAGAAGACCTGGGCCGACCTGGTCGGCGACGGGCACCTGACCCGCCGCCTGCGGCGCCGGCTCCAGGACCTGGAGATGACGCTGCCGATGTTCGCGGTCTACGTCGCTCTCGACGTCGACCTGCGCGAACGCGGCACGCCGCCGCTGGCGTGGGTGTGGCCCACCAACGACATCGACGGCTACTACCGCGAGGTCGAGGCGGGCCGCTGTCCTGAGCAGATGCCCGTCGGGATCAGCTGCCCGACCGCCAAGGACCCCGAGGGTACGCACTCGGCGCCGGCGGGGTACTCCACGCTCGAGCTGGTCAGCTGGGCGCCGAAGGGCCACGAGTTCTGGAACGTCTCCGAGGACCCCACCGACGGAGCGTCGTACGGCCGTGACGAGCGCTATCTCCAGCTCAAGGAGGAGCTCACCCAGCGGGTGCTCGACACCGCCGAGCTGATGATCCCGGACATCCGCGAGCGGATGGTCTTCTGCGAGGCCTCCACGCCGATCACCCAGGAGCGCTTCACGTTGACCAGCGACGGCTCCTGCTACGGCATCGCGCCGCTGATCAAGAACCTCGGTCCCTTCCGGCCGCGGGTCACCACCCACATCCCCGGGCTGTTCCTCGCCGGGGGCAGCACGGAGCACATGTTCGGCATCAACGCCACCATCTGGGGCGGCATGGGCACCGCCAGTGCCGTGCTCGGTCGCGACCTCGTCGCAGAGGTACGCGACGGCGCGGTCTTCGTGGACGAGGCCGACCTGACCCCGATCACCGACGACTTCGACCCGCTCCTGGCCTCGAAGCCGGGCTCGGTGATCCGTCGGGCCGCCCGGCGTCGCCCCAGGGCGACGGCCTGAGCGACCCGTCGGACGTCTAGTTGACCTTGCGCTCGCGGTCGCCCCAGTAGGGCTCGCGGAGCTTGAACTTCTGCAGCTTCCCGGTGGCCGTACGCGCCAGGGAGTCGCGGAACTCGACGACCGTGGGCGCCTTGTAGCCGGCGGCGCGCTCCTTGCACCAGGCGATCAGCTCCTCCTGGGTCGCGGAGGCGCCTTCGGCGAGGACGACGAGGGCGAGGATGGTCTCGCCCCACTTCTCGCTGGGGATGCCGATGACGGCGACCTCGGCGACCGCGGGGTGCAGGAAGAGGACGTCCTCGACCTCGGCGGAGCTGACGTTCTCGCCGCCGGTGATGATGACGTCCTTGATCCGGTCGGAGATGGTGAGGTAGCCGTCGTCGCCGATGCTGCCGCCGTCGCCGGTGTGGAACCAGCCGTCGGCCAGCGCCTTCTCGGTCTCCTCGGGCTTCTCCCAGTAGCCCTCGAGCACCACGTTGGAGCGCGCCAGGACCTCCTTGTCGGGCGAGATGTCGAGGCTCACCCCGATCGCCGGCGCGCCGGCGCGGGTCAGCTTCGCGGCGCGCTCCATCGGGTCGAGGTCGTCCCACTCGGCGCGGGTGCGGTTGATGGTCAGCAGCGGCGAGGTCTCGGTGAGGCCGTAGATCTGGATGAACTCCCAGCCGAGCTCCTCCTGGACACGGACGACCGTCTTCGTCGGCGGCGGCGCACCGGCCATGATGATCCGCACCTTGTCCCGTCCCGGGATCTCGCCCTCGGTGGCCTGCCACTGCGGCAGCGCGTCGAGCACGGCGGCCGCCACCGCGGGGGCGGCGCACATGTAGGTGACCCCGTGGTCGCGTACGCGGCGCAGGATCTCCATCCCGTCGACCTTGCGCAGCACGATGTGCTTGATGCCGAGGCCGGTCGCCGCGAACGGCATCCCCCAGCCGTTGGCGTGGAACATCGGCAGCGTGTGCAGGTAGACGTCACGATCGCTCAGCCCGGCGTGGAGACCGAACGTCAGCGCGTTGGTCCAGATGTTGCGGTGGGTGATCTGCACGCCCTTGGGCCGGGCGGTGGTGCCGGAGGTGTAGTTGATCGCGGCGGTCGCGTTCTCGTCCCGCTCCCACGGCTCCGGCTCGACGCCCTCGGCGGCGTAGAGGTTGGCGTCGTCGCCGAGCACGAAACGGTGCTTGGCGGTCACATCCTTGAGCGCCTCGTCGACCTCCGGGTCGACCCAGAGCACCGAGGCGCCCGACTGCTCCACGATGTAGGAGACCTCGTCGGGGCGGAGACGGAAGTTGACGGGCACCAAGATGCGTCCGTAGCCGGAGACGCCGTAGAACGCGGTCAGCAGCCGCGCCGAGTTGTGGGAGACGATCGCGACCCGCTCCCCCACCCCGATGCCGAGCTCGTCCAGCTTCGCCGCCATCCGCTTGGCGAGCGCCTTCATCTCGGCGTACGTCACCTCCCCGAGGGAGGCCGCCGGCTGGTCGGGCTCGTCGACGATGCCCACCCGTTCGCCGTAGACGGATGCGGCTCGGTCGATGAAGTCGTTGACGCTGAACGGGACGAACACGGGCGTTACCTCCAGGTGCAAGTGGTGACCCGCATCACTGTATCGATGAGAGGTCTCTCATGGACCCCCACTTCGGACAGGTCGTCAGGCACTATCGGAGGGTCATGTCCCGCACCCTGAAACTCGTCCTCCCGCTGGTCGTGCTCGTGGCGGTCGGCGTCTACCTGGCCGGCTCCTTCGCCGGAGCCTCCGAGAACGACCCGCCGCCGCGCGAGCCCGTCGTGCTGCCCTCGCAGTCGGCCTCGCCGTCCGCGCCGAGCACCGGATCGTCCCCGAGCACGGACCCCTCGGGTGTCCCGGTCGTCACCCCTGGTCCCGTCGACGATGATGATGACGACGATGACCGCGACGACCGCCATGACGACGACTGACCCTCAGGCTCCCGAGACGACGCCACCGCCTCGCCGGGGGCTGTCCGTACGCGCCCGGATCACCGCCTCGGTCGCCCTCCTGGTCACCCTCGCCCTGGCCGGCGCCGGTCTCATCGTCTACGCCGTCGAGCTCGGCCGGGTCGACGCCGCGACCACACGCGAGATGGAGCAGGAGCTCGACGAGTTCTCCCGGCTGCGCACCGAGGGCATCGACCCCGAGACCCGGGCGCCGTACGACGTGGAGGGACTGCTGCGGACGTTCCTGAGCCGCAACGTGCCCGACGACGACGAGCTCCTCGTCGCCTGGGTCGACGGCAAGCCACGCGCGCACTTCCCCGAGGACCCGCTGATCTCCACCGCACGGTTCAGCAGGGCCGTCGCCGGCGTCGTCGTCGACGGCGGGACGACCTACCTCGACACGGCCGAGGGCGAGGTACGCATCACCAGCCAGCCCGTGCGGCAGGACACCGCCGCGGGCACGACCGAGGGTGCCCTCCTGGTGGTCTCCTACCTCGACGAGGACCGTGCCGAGCTGCGCAGCACGATGCGGACCTACACGATCGTGGCTGGTCTCCTCGCCCTGCTCGTCACCCTGGTCGCGGCCTGGCAGTCCGGGCGGCTGCTCGCCCCGCTGACCCGGCTGCGGCAGGCCACCGGCGCGATCAGCGCCACCGACCTCTCCGCCCGTCTGCCCGAGTCGGGCAACGACGACATCTCTGCTCTGACCAGGAACTTCAACGACATGCTGGCCCGGCTGGAGCAGGCGTTCTCCGACCAGCGGCAGTTCCTCGACGATGCCGGTCACGAGCTGCGTACGCCGCTGACGATCATCGGCGGCCACCTCGAGCTCCTCGACGAGTCCGACCCGACCGAGGTCGAGCAGACCCGACGGCTGGCGCTCGACGAGATCGACCGGATGAGCCGGCTGGTCGGCGACCTGATCCTGCTCGCCAAGCACGACCGGCCCGACTTCCTCACGCTCGAGGAGGTCGACGTCGACACCCTCACCGAGGACATCCTCGCCAAGGCCAGCGCGCTCGCCGACCGCGACTGGCACCTCGACGCGGCCACCCCCGGCACCTGGCGCCTCGACCCGCAGCGGGTCACCCAGGCGATGCTGCAGCTGTGCGACAACGCGGTCGGCCACACCTCGCCCGGCGACCGGATCGCGGTCGGCTCGGCGACCGTCGACGGCACGCTTCGGCTGTGGGTACGCGACACCGGCCCCGGGGTTCCGGCCGAGGACCGGGAGCGGATCTTCGAGCGGTTCGCCCGCGGCTCCGAGACCGGCTCGGGCGACCGGCCGGGGCTCGGCCTCGGCCTGGCCATCGTCTCCGCCATCGCCACCGCCCACGGCGGCACCGTCGGCGTCGAGGACGCGACACCGCCCGGCGCCCGCTTCACCATCACCCTCCCCGCACCCCACGACCCACACGAAGGAGAGGCATGGCCCGCATCCTGATCGTCGAGGACGAGGACCGTATCGCGGCCTTCCTGGCCAAGGGCCTCAGCGCCGACGGCCATCAGACGACCACCGTCGCCGACGGCCTCGAAGGACTCGAGGAGGCGCTCAGCGGCGCCTTCGACCTGATGGTGCTCGACATCGGCCTGCCGACCATCGACGGCTTCGAGGTGCTCGACCAGCTGCGCGCGCAAGGGTCGCGGATGCCGGTCGTGGTGCTGACCGCCCGCGACTCGGTCCACGACACCGTCTCCGCGCTCGAGGGCGGCGCCGACGACTACCTCGCCAAGCCGTTCCGCTTCGCCGAGCTGCGGGCCCGGATCAACGTACGTCTGCGGCAGCAGGACAACACCGACGCCGAGGTGGGCGAGCTCCGCTCCGGCTCGGTCGCGCTGGACCTGCGTACGCGACGGCTGCGGGTCGACGGCCGCGAGACCGACCTCTCCGCCCGCGAGTTCGCGCTGGCCGAGGTGCTGCTTCGGCATCCGGGCCAGGTGCTCTCCCGCGCCCAGCTGCTCGACCTGGCCTGGGGCATGGACTTCGACCCCGGCTCCAACGTCGTCGACGTCTACGTAGGCTACCTACGCAAGAAACTGGGCTCGGCCCGGGTCGAGACCGTCCGCGGCATGGGCTACCGCTTCCAGCCCTGACCGATACGACGGGGAGTTCGACAGGGGTTACTGACTGGTAACCCCTGTCGAACTCCCCGTCGTATCAGCCGATCCGCAGGCCACCCAGGACGGCGCGCGGCAGTCGCTCCACGGCGGGCGAGACCGTCTCGGCGATCTCGGCCGGCGCGGGCCGGTCGCCGGCATCCGGAGCGAGGCACGCCTCGATGACCTTGACGATCTCGGGCGGCGTACGTCTGGGGAGGGCGGCGGGGCGGGAGACGAGCTGCGGGTAGCGCTCGGTGCGGTCCGAGGCCGTCGGGTCGCCGTGGGCGAAGGGCCGTTCGCCGGTGACGGCGTGGAAGAGGGTCGCGCCGAGCGCCCAGACGTCGCTGGCCGGGCCGACCTCGCCGCGCTCGCCGGGGAGGCACTGCTCGGGCGCCATGTAGGCGTCGGTGCCGATCTCGTGGCGCAGCGCGGCAGCCGCGGCGACCGGCCTGGCCACGGATAGGTCGATGAGGCGCGCCGGCGAGCCCATGATCAGGTTGCTCGGCTTGATGTCGAGGTGCACCCACCCCGAGCGGCGCAGGTAGTGGAGCACCGAGGCCAGGTCGAGCGCGAGCGGCAGGTACTGCTGCTCCGGCAGGCGCCCATGGCGGCGGATCAGGGTCGAGAGCCGGGGGCCCTCGACGTGCTCCATCACGACGTACGGCCGCTCGCCGTCGAGGTCCTCGCGCAGACTGCGGACGAGGACAGGGTGCTTCAGGTTCGTCAGGGCGTCGGTCTCGCGTCGCAGCGCGTTGCGGCTGGTCTCGCTGTCGATCAGGTTCGGTCGCAGGACCTTGGCGACGACCGGACCGTAGGTGACCTCGTCGAAGGCCAGGAAGGCCTCGTACGACGAGCCGCCCCCGAGCAGCCGCATCGCGGTCAGCTCGGGGGTGATCGCGTCACCCTGGACGATGCCCCAGGTGTCGGTCATCTTCGACTCAGTCCTGGGTCCGGTCGTTGGTGTTGTCGTCGCGCGTGTTGTTCTTGGTGTTGTCATCCTTGGTCTGATCGTCGCGGGTGACCTTGTCGCGGGTGTTGTCCCGGGTGTTGTCCTTGGTCGCCCGGGTCACGCCGGTGCCGTTGGTCGCGGTGTCGTTGCCGGCGGCGTCGCGGGTGACGTCGTCGGCGTCGTTGTCGTCGTCATCGTCGACGGTGGTCACCTGGGTGTTGGACTTCTCCTCGCGCTTGGCATAGCCGTCGTCGTCGACAGCGGCAGCGCTCTGGTAGCCGAACACAGCGGCCGCGACCACGCCGACCAGGCCGGTCCCGAGGATCATCGGAAGCTTCTTCATCATTCGTCCCTTCAGGTTCTGCCCCGGGTGTTCCCGGCGCCATGCAAGAACCATCTCGACCCGCGGTGAGGTGATCGTGAGACGACCATGAGAGCTCTCTCATCCGCGAGCCGGTTCGGGTCCCGAGGCAGCTGGTGGTAGGAACGTCCCGTGCAACGCAGCGAGTGGCGCGAGATCGCGCTCAAGGTCGGGGTCCTGCTGCTGGTCGGCGTGCTGATCTCGGTGGCCGGCTACGGCTACTCCCGCTCACGCTTCCGCGAGCACGCCACCGAGCAGGCCGAGACGGCCGCCAGCCGGTTCGCCCGGACCACGAGCTGGACCACGGTCGAGGCGAAGCCGGAGCTGGTCGCGCAGTGGGCCCGGGCCTGCCCCGCGGTCCAGACCCCGCCGACCGAGAAGACCGCCGACGCCCGCGGCCACCTGGAGAAGGTACGCATCACCTCCACCGACCTCACCGAGACCGGTGCCACGGTGGAGCTGACCCCGGACGGCGGTCGGTCGGTGTTCACCCTCGTCGTCACCCGCTCCGGGGAGGGCAAGGACGAGGAGTGGCACGTCACCGAGGTGACCTGCGCAGCCGGCTGAGCGAGGCCCGTGTCAGATCCCCCACCGGTGGGTACCAGACCGGTATGGACACCGCTGGATTCACCAACTTGTTGAACCGCCCAGGTCCGTACGCCACCGTGCTGGCCGATGTCAGCCAGGACTCGGAGAACGCGGCCCACGCCAAGGAACTGCGCGTGCGTGCCGCGTGCGAGGCGCTCTCCGCCCAGGGTGCGCCACCCGAGGTCGTGGCACAGGTCTCGGAGCGGCTGGGGACGAACGTTCATCAGCCGGCTCCGCTGGCACACGTCGTCGTCGCGACGCCCGAGGGGATCGCCTACGACCAGGTGGCCGTCGCCGCGGTCCCGTCCCAGGTCGCGACCTGGGACGCGCTGCCCGACCTCGGCTCCTGGATCGCCGCCCGCGACGCCTCGACGCCCTTCGTCCTGGTTCTGGTCGACCACACCGGTGGCGAGATCTCCCTGTGGGACTCGGGCCTGCCGGAGCCGACCAGCACGAACACCGTCGACGGCGACGAGCTCGAGCACGTGCACAAGACCCAGGACAACGTCGGCTGGGCGGCCTACCGCATGCAGCAGACCACCGACAACGTCTGGCGCCACAACGCCGACAAGGTCGCCGCCGAGGTGACCAGGCTGATCCGCGACCACGGCCACGACCTAGTGCTCGTCGGCGGCGACCCGACCTCGGTGGGGCGGCTGCGCGCCGACCTCGCCGACCTGCCCGTCGAGGTGGTCGAGCTGGCCAGCGGGCAGCGTGCCGCGGACGGTGGCGACCAGGCTCGTGACGACGCCATCCGCAGCGCCCTGCTGGACCGGGTCGTACGCCGCCGCACGGCCCTTGTCCGCCGCCTCGAGGAGGCCTGGGGCCGAGGGGATCGTGCCGCGACCGGCGTGCGCGACGTCGCCGACGCGTTCGTCACCGGCCGCGTCGAGACGCTGCTGATCGACCCCGACGCGCTGGCCGGACACACGCTCGACCCGGCGGACCACCCCGGCCTCACCTTCGGCGAGGCTCCGGTCACCGGTCCGATCGAGGCCGGCGAGGCGCTCATCGCCGCCGCGGTGCTCACCGACGCGGAGGTGTGCGTCCTGCCCGCCAGCCTGCTGGGCGACGCCCCGGTCGCCGCGCTGCTGCGCTGGTCCTGACCCTGACCCTGATCCTGATCCTGATCCGGCGGCCGGCGCCGGGTCAGCGGTGCCAGGCCCGGATCTTGTCCGGCTCGGTGTCGGGAGACTCCGTGGCCGCCCAGACCTTGCGCCACTCGGCGATCTCCTCGCCGGCCGGGTCGGGCGTGCTGCGCTCGGCCGCGCGGCGCATCGAGGCGTACCAGTCGGTGGCGTCCTCGTCCAGCAGCCTCGACACCGCCGACCGGATCCGCGGCCCGAACTCGCGCACCGACTCGCCCTCGGCCGGGCGGAGCGGCTCCCCGAAGCGTACGGTCAGCTGACGGCGGCCCCCGGAGGTGTCCTTCCCGGGCCAGTTGACCCCGCGCGGCATGGCCGCGTAGGTGCCGCGGTGGGCGATCGGGACGACCGGGACGCCGTACTCGATGGCCAGGTAGGCGGCGCCGGACCGGAACCGGCCGACGGTGCCGTCCTTGGACCGGGTGCCCTCGGGGAAGACGACCAGCGACCAGCCCTCAGCGAGCACCTCCCCCGGCTGGGTCGAGAGCGCGCCGCCACGGCGGTCGATCGGCAGCGTGTTGAAGACCAGCGAGGAGCCCACCGCCCGCCACCAGGTGTCGAAGAAGTAGTCGGCCGCTGCCGCCACCGCGGTCTTGCGTCGCCAACTGTCCGGTAGCGACAGCAGGATCAGCGGCGTGTCCAGGTGGGAGGCGTGGTTGGCCACGAAGATCACCGGGCCCTCGAGCCGGTCGAGCACGTCGAGCCCCTCGACCTGGGTCTTCACCTGCGACCGGAACACCGCCTCGAGCCCGGCCTGCGCGACCTCCCGGACCGCTCGCGCGGCCGGCTTGCGCGACCACTCGTTGTCGAAGACCGTCGTCGTCGCCGGCGGCACGAACGGCTCCGCCGACCGCGGCACCTGCGCCCGGTGGCCCCAGCGCCAGCCCCGCTTCATCAGACGTACGTCGCGGACGGTGTCTTTCCAGAAACCGCTCATCGGACGTCCGCCAGCAGGTGCGGGGGGTTGCGCAGATAGGTGATCGACGGCGACGGCCCGACGGTCGAACTGGCCATCTCGAGCGCATCGCGCAAGGTGGTCGCCGACCGGAAGCCCATCCGGGCCGCGGCCTTGGGGTTCCCGCCGACCCAGATGACGTCGCCGAGGTGGTCGAGCGCGTGCGCGATCCAGTACCACATGTAGAACGGGTGGACCCCGTGGTAGGCATTCGAGGTGCGGTAGAGGTGGACGTACCAGGGGTCGGTGGCGAACTGCTCCTCGAACTTCGGCCCGATCAACGCGGGATCGGTGGTGTCGGCCAGCACCTCCTCGTAGAAGTCGACGTAGGAGGGGTGGGTCAGGGTGTTGAAGCCCTCGTCGAGCGGGTGGTAGAGGATCGCGACGCCGCCCTCGCGCACCACCGGCTGCCGCAGGTAGGAGTTGAAGTAGTAGCCCAGACCCATGCAGGCGGCCAGGATCGGGTTCATGGTCGAGTTGACGTTGTAGGGGCCGAGGTAGGGCACCCCCATCACCATCACGTCGGACTGACCCTCGACCTTGACCCGTTGCTGCTGGTGGACCCGCTGCACGGTCAGCTCGTGGACCGGCTCGACGGCTCCGGCGGTGATCCCGGTCAGCCCGTAGTTGGAGCGCAGGTCGTGGAACATCTTGTGGCGCATCTTCTGCGGCGCCACGGCCAGGCCTCGGCGCAGACCGAGCACGGTCGCCTGGTCGCGCAGCGACCACTCCCACTCGCGCTTGAGCAGCGTGTCGTAGGGCTTCCCGAAGACCTCGTTGTCGAGCGTCGTCTCGATCTGGAAGACCTTGACGTGCTCGCTGATCAGCCGGCCCATCCGCCAGGCCGACGAGTGCATCTCGGAGTGCTTGTGGTCCATGAAGGAGCGCGAGTGGACCATCGTCTTGGCGTTGTGGTGGTGCTTGATCGACTTGTACGACGCCAGCCCGATGCCGACCGACTTGTGGCCGCCGTCCATCGCGACGAGGTTGACGTTGACGTAGACGAGCAGGTCGGAGGTGGCCGCCCGCTTGTTGATCTCGACGTCCTCGCCCTTCTCGGTGACGCCCATGTGCTCGAGGTTGGAGCGGTCCTCGGCGTCGTGGTTGTAGAGCAGGCCCTGCGGCGCGAAGCTGCGGAAGACGCGCTCGCCGACGATGTGCTTCATCTCGGCGTCGGTCATCCGACGGTGCAGCGCGAGCGCGGCGATGATCTCGACGTCGTCGACGCCCTTCTCGGCCGCGATCGTGAGCACCTGCTCGATGATCCGGCCGCGGATGTCGGGGGCCTTCATCGTGGGCAGCGGCAGGGAGAGGTCGTCGAAGGCGATCGTCAGCCGCATCCCCGGGAACATCAGCTCGCGCAGCGGCTCGGAGTCGACCGGGCTCTCCAGGGCCTCCCGGATCGCCTCGTCCACGTCCGGAACCGTCGGCAGCGACTCGGGCGGGTAGACCACCCGGGTGCCCTGCGGGAACTCCTCCAGCCGGAACCCGAGCCCCTCGTGGACGAGCAGGGGCGGCGTACGGTCGTCGACCTCCAGAACGAATCCTGGGCGTGTCATCGATGACTCTCCTTCTATGACGGCTGTGTTCAACTGGTCCGGCGAGGATCGAACGCCACCTTGACGGTGCCGAGCCGACCGGCTGAGTGGGCATGGTCGAGGGCCTCGCGCCAGCGGTGGAGCGGGTAGGGCGCGACGGTCTTCGCGAGGCGGCACATGGCGTCGTGGCCGACCAGGTCGAGAGCGGTGGCGAAGTCGCCGGAGCCCCGCGAGGAGGCGTACGTCCCGACCACCTCGAGCTCCCGGAACCAGGCCGCGGACAGATCGGCGGAGGCGGGCATCCCGGAGAGCACCACGCGGCCGCCGGCGCGGGTCGCGTGCAGACACGTCTGCAGGGACTCCTTGGAGCCGACCGCGTCGATGGTCACGTCCACACCGCCGAGGAGGTAGGGCGCCGACAGCATCTCCGGCTCGAGCATGAAAGCGCTGGTCGCGCGTCTGATCCTGCGCAGGGTCTCCGACGGCGCGACCACCTCGGTGGCGCCGAACTCCATGGCCAGCTCGCGCTGGTGGGCGTGCTTGGCGACGACCAGGATCTCGCCGGCGTCGGTGAGCTCGCGCAGGGCCAGCGTGGCCAGCAGGCCGACCGAGCCGGCGCCCGAGACGAGCACCCGGTCCCCGGGCTTGATCGCGGCCCGTCGTGCCGTGTGGACAGCGCAGGCGACCGGCTCGGCGAGCAGCGCCTGCTCGTCGGAGTAGCCGTCCGGCACCACGTGGAGCTGGGAGCGGTGCACCGAGAGCTGCTGGGACCAGCCGCCGCCGGTGTCGTGGCAGAACCCGGTCTGCAGCCCGGCGGAGATGTCGCCGACGGTGATCCGGGAGCACCGGTTGGTCTCGCCCCGCGCGCACGCCTCGCACGCCTCCAGCCCGCGCGCGGCGCAGGTCAGGACCGGGTCGACGACCACGCGGGTGCCGGCCGCCAGGTCACCGCACGGGTCGAGCAGCTCGCCGACGATCTCGTGGCCGGGCACGAACGGCAGGCTGACCAGCGGCTGGAAGTAGAGGGAGGTCTTGCCCGACAGCATCCCCAGGTCGGACCCGCAGATGCCGGAGAGCGAGACCCGCAGCCGGGCCCACCCGTCGTGCTCGACCTTCGGCGGGTCGAGCGTCACCATCCGCAGCGGCGCCGCCGCACCGGTCAGCAGCAGCGGCATCCGTCCACCGGCGACCTTCCCCAGCGCCGTCTTGGCGACGCTGCGGTACATCTCGAGCGCGAGCATTCAGCCCCTCCTCATCGGTTCAGCCCGGCCGGGTCGAGCGTGCGGCTCGCATGCCCCGGGGACTCCCAGTCGACGATCGTCCAGTGCGATCTCTTGGCGTGCCGGAAGAGAGGTACGTCGGGCCGGACCGCAACCGGGTGACCGACCGCGGCCAGCAGCGGGAGGTCGGAGTGGGAGTCGGCGTAGGCGAAGCAGTCGGCCGGCGAGATGCCCTCGCGGCGGGACCACTCGCGGACGAACGCGCCGCGTGACTCCCCGACCAGCGGCGAGGCGGCCAGGTGGCCGGTGCAGTAGCCACGGTCGTCGACGGCCAGGTCGGCGGCCTCGATGTGGTCGAACAGCGGCAGCAGCGGCCTGGTCAGCGGCCGGATCGCGCCGGTGACCAGCACCGTCACGTGCCCCGCGGCGCGGTGCTCCCGGATCCGCCGGACCGCGTCCGGGGCCAGCCTCCCGAGGATGTGCGTGGTCAGGTGCTGGTCGACGATCTCGTCGAGCTCGGAGAGCCGCGCGCCGGCGTACTCCTTGTAGACCGTACGCAGCAGCGAGCTGCGCTCGGCCCGGTCCGCCCACACGTACTTGGGGACCTTGCCGGCCATCCGGGCGATCTCGGCGGCCTTCTTGGTGCCCGACAGCTCGCCGAGGCGCAGCCACAGGTAGGTCTCGATCACGTTGGAGGACATCAGGGTGCCGTCGAGGTCGAAGAAGGCAGCGACCCGCTTCTCGTCGGTGGGCGAGCCTGTCGAGATCCTCGGGAGCCGGCCGGGGACCGGCTTCTTCCGCAGCTTGCGCAGCTCGTCGAGCTCGCGGACCGGCTTGGTCACCGACGGCACATGGATGTCGTGGAGATACTCGTGCCAGTCGATCACGCCGGTGTCGAAGGCGAAGGTCTCCTGGTCGCCCGGCGACAGCGACCGATACAGGGCGAGCGTGTTGGCGTCGACGAAGCGGAGGTCGGCCTGGGCGTACTCCTTGTAGAGGTCCAGGTAGCGCCGCAGGAACTTCAGCCGCCGGCCCTGCCGGTCGAGGTCGCGCGCCCAGCCGCGGGTGCGGTCGCTGCGCGGGGCCAGCCCGAGCAGCGTGTCGGCGACCTTGTGCACCTTCTCCCCGGTCGCCATCATCCGCTCGACCGAGGCCCCGCCCGGGAAGGTCCACTCCGGCAGCCGCGCGGCACCGCGGTCGCCGGCCGCGAACGGCTGCTTCTCGAAGTAGGCGCGCACCGTCTCGTAGAGCATCCCGAACGTCACCGGGTTGCGGTCGCCGGAGGCGAGGTGGAAGTAGGCCGGCTCCCCGTGCTGCGGCGGGTGCGCCAGGCAGGCGACGATCGAGGCGACCACATGGTCGACGGGCACGATGTCGATGGCGGTGTCGGCGGCGGCCGGGAAGAGCGGCAGCTCGCCGCGCCCGTAGGCCAGGATCAGCGGCTCAGCCATCTTGAAGCCCTCGATCCAGCCCGGATGCGGACGGGAGACGGCCGACTCGATGATCGCCGGGCGGTAGATCGTGGCCCGGTGGCCGGCGGCTGCGTGGGCCTCCACGACCCGCTCCCCCAGCGCCTTGGTGAAGGTGTAGCAGTCGGTCCAGCCCAGCGAGCGCGCCCGCTCGGTGCCGAGACGTACGAGCTCCTCCTTCACCCACTTCTTGCGCGCCTCCTCGGCGGCAGCGGCGGCGGTCATCAGGCCGGCACGGCCGTGCTCGCGCTCGGCCTGCTTGCGCAGCTTGGAGATCACCTCGACGCTGCGCGAGCGCTCCTCGACGGCGGCGCGCTGCGCCAGGCCCCAGGCGAGCTCGGCGTCCACGTCGACGGCATGGTCGACCGGCCCCTCGGGGATGTGTCCCCGTCGCCGCCCGGACACGTATGCGGTCGAGACGTGCAGATAGTGGATGTCGCGCCCGGTCTCCTCGACCCGCTTGAGCAGCTCGCGCACGCCGACGACGTTGGTCACGAAGCCCTCGTCGACCGGCGGGTCGAAGGAGACGTCCCCCGCGGAGTGAACGACGGCGTCGAGATCGTCCGGCAGCGCGGGCGGGTCGGAGAGATCGCCCTCGACGACGTTCACCTCCGCGTCCGCGACCGCCTCGAAGATCGGCTTGGCCAGCAGCTTCGCGATCCGGTCGGCCCCTGGGGTCGATCCCTTCGGGCGCACGAGGACGCTGAGGCGTACGTCCGGCACCTCGGTCAGCAGCAGATGCAGCAGGGCCTCCCCGACGAACCCGGTCACGCCCGTGAGCAGGACGTGCTGTCCCGCGAGCCGTTCTCTGATCTCAGAGGTCACCCGGGTGATTCTGCCCAATCCAGCAAAGTCCGCACGTCAATTCTGTTCAAATCGGCACCCAACCTTTCGCCGGGCTCGATACGTGTAAGCCATCGGACGACCGATCTGGAGACCGATGTGCTGACTGACCTGCTCGAAGACCTCGCCCGCGAGGCGCCCACCGGCGGCGCTCCGGCTGGGCAGCTGTGGCGGCGTGGCCGTCGGATGGCGCGTACGCGGCGTGTCGGCACCGTCGCCATCGCCTCGATCGCCTGCTTGCTGCTCATCGTGCTGGGTTCGACCACCTGGCAACAGCGCGCCGACGTCGCGCCGGCGACGGACACCGGGTCGGGAACCTTCCTTCCCAGCCGCTTCCACGAGCCCAGCCCTCACCTCCCCGGCACGGACTCGGTGGGTCCGCCGGGTGTGCTCGTCGCGACGATCAGCGCACAGCGCAAGGGTTGGTTCGAGAGCGGTGAAGGACTGGTCGGCGTATCGGCCGACACCGGTGCGTACGCCTTCCTCGACCTGCCGCACGCCGCCACCCCCTATCTCAGCGGAGGCATGCCCTGCTGCGTACAGCGTTCTTCCTCACCGGCCATGCCGAGGACGCCGAGGACCTCGTTCAGGCCGCGCTCATCAAGGTGGTCCCGAAGTGGGGCAGGATCAAGGACAACCCCGAGGCGTACGTCCGCAAGGTCCTCGCCCGCGAAGCCACCACCCGATGGCGCACCCGTCGCTGGCGCGAGACCCTGGTCGACCGTCTTCCCGAACGTGCGGCCGCCGAGCCGAGCCTCAGCTCGAACCTCACTCTGCGCCATGCGCTCCTGCGGCTGCCGCCTCGACAGCGCGCCGTCATCGTCCTGCGCTACTACGACGACCTCACCGAGCGCGAGACCGCGGCCGCGCTCGGCGTCTCGGTCGGCACCGTCAAGTCCCAGTGCAGCGACGCGCTCGCCCGGCTCCGCGTCCTGATCCCCGATCTCGCCTCGCCCGACGGGTCCTCGGTTGCGGGCTTGCGAGGATGACCTGCAAAACTGACGGGACCCCGCAACCCCGAGGAGACGTACGTGTCGAGGAAGCTGCTGAGCGTCGCAGCCGTCCTCTCGGCGACCGCTCTCGCGGGCTGCGGGTCCGGGGAGCCCAGCAGCAGCAGTCCTGGCCCCAGCCCCTCCACCTCCGCCCCTGTCGAGGCTTCCGGGCCCTGTCTCTTCGAGCCCGCCCAGGTCGCTCGTGCCATCCCTGGGTCCTGGTCGCACACCGCCGACGAGGACGTCTGCACCTACACCAGCGACCGGGGCGCGATCTTCGTGACAACCTTGGTCGACACATCCGTCTCGGCTGGGCTCTCCGCCAGCCGGGAAGACTGCATCCCTTCTCCTCCGCCTGTTGAGGTCGGCGATCGGGCGTTCGTGTGCATCGAGTCGCACGACGACGGGGATCTCGTGGTCGGGAACGTTGCTGTCGGGAGTCGGTTGTGGTCGCTCGTCATCGTTCCTGACGAGGGTGTTCATGATGCTGAGCTCGGGGCCATGGGGCGGCTTGTCGAGATGGTCGCCGACTCGTAGCGGCTTCTCCGCTGGTCGAGGCCCGGCACGCCGGTGGTCGAGCTTGTCGAGACCACCCGTGAGGAAACCTCGGTTTAGCGACTGTTTCTTCGTTTCAGGGTTCGCCGCCGACCCTTGCTTTGAGTGTTTCTCGATCACGCGCCGCGTCAAGGACGGGCTTCGCCCGCCGCTTCGCGGTGGCCTGCGGCCATCCTTGACCCGGCACCCGATCGAGAAAGATTTCGCCTATATCGGGGCGGCGGCGAGGGTGTGGCGCAGCACTCACGTGACTTGTTCGCAGACTGCTTAACTGGCTTCTGACCAGCAAAAATAGGTGGCACTATGGTGCTCGATAGCATATAATAAGCACTATGTACGAGACCATCGACCGCCTCCTCGACGGGCCACCACCAGGTGCGCCCGAGGGTGAGCTGGTCGACTGGATAACTCGTCTCGAAGCAGTGAAGTGCCGCGCGGAGGCGGTCCAGGCGGAGGTCTCGGTACGTCTGGACGAGGCCGCGCGGGCACGACAAGCCGCCGCCGAGATTCCTGCCCGGAAACTCGGCGAAGGGGTCGCCTCCCAGGTCGCGCTGGCTCGGCGGGTCTCACCGGCCAAGGGTGCGAAGCTGCTGGGACTGGCGAAGTTCCTGATCGCGGAAATGCCGCACACCTTCGCTCTGATGAAGGCCGGGGTGTTCTCGCAGTGGCAGGCCACCATCCTGGCCCGCGAGACCGCCTGTTTGTCCCTGGAAGACCGTCTGGTCATCGACCACGAACTCTGTGCCACCGGGCCGAACGGTGAACCCGCCCGAGCGGTCTCGATGGGGCTACGGCAGCTCGAGAACGCCGCCAAGAAGCTCGCCATCACCCTCGACCAAGCCTCCGTGGTCGCCCGAGCCGCCAACGCCGAGAAAGACCGGCGCGTCAGCGTCCGGCCGGCACCCGACACGATGACCTGGCTCGGCGCACTCCTCCCGGTCAAGGACGGCGTCGCAGTGTTCGCCGCATTGGACCAGGCAGCCAACGCCGCACGCGCCGCCGGGGACGAACGCACCCGGGGTCAGGTCATGGCCGACACCCTCGTCGACCGCGTCACCGGCCGCGAGACCGGGGCGAAGCCCCGGATCGAGGTCAAGATCGTCATGACCGCCGACTCACTTGCTAACACCAGCGACCAGCCGGCGATGGTCGAGGGCTACGGGCCCGTCCCCGGCGCCTGGGCACGGGACGCACTGGCCGACGCCGAGGTGTTCGTCCGACGCCTGTTCACCGACCCCGCCGGGCACCTGGTCGCGATGGAATCCCGCTCCCGCAAAGCCCCGGACGGCCTGGCGGATCACCACCCGCGACGGCGGGATCTGTCGGACCGTCGGGTGTGATGCCCCCATCCGCAACATCGACCACATCGAGCGCCACGCGGACGGTGGCGAAACCAGTGCCCAGAACCTCCAAGGTCTCTGCGAACGCTGCAACCAGGCCAAGGAAGCGATCGGGTGGCAGGCCAGACCCGGACCCGACGGCAGCATCACCACCATCACCCCCACCGGGCACACCTACACCAGCCCACCACCCGACACTTGGCGGCCGGACCCACCACCCCTGTCCCGGGCAGAGCTCACGCTGCGCGACCTACTGCTCGATCACACCCTCGCGGCCTGACACCCCAGCCGTCCCAGGCTCTCGAGAACTTTCTTCGGATCAGTGCTTGACCCTGACGCTACGTCAGCCCTGCACGCTTCTTCCACAGCCCCAAACCAGCGGGCCGAAACCACCGAAGAAGGAACAGACATGAACAACATCCTCACCCGTCTCATCGGCGACAAGAAGGACTGGAAGCGCATGGAAGCCCGCGCCGCAGAACTCCCCGCCGACTACCGCACCGTCTACGCCGAGATGAAGAACTACATGTGGCGCTTCACCGCCGGCGACGGCATGGACATCGTCGAGATCCTGCGCGACGTCCTCGACCTCTTCGAGACCGAAGCCGCCGCCGGCCGCAGCGTCGTCGAGGTCACCGGACCCGACCTGGCCGCGTTCTGCGACGCCCGACTGCCCGAGCAGCAGGACGTCTACCGCGACAGGCTGCGGGCCAGCCTGAACGAGGTCGCGCAGAAGCTGTCGTGAGTCAGGGCAGGTCGAGGAAGGCGTACTGGGCGACCTTGTGCGGGAGCTGGACGACCGGGCCGCGCTTGAAGCCGTAGTCGTCGAGCCGGGCGAGAGACGCCTCGTTGGTGGCGTCCGGCTCGACGACGATGCGGCGAGCACCGGCCTTGACTATGACCTCCTCGATGAAGAAGTCCATGACGCCCTCGGTCCGGCCCTGGCGGGTGGGGGTGTCGGCCAGGAAGAGGTGGGCGCCGATGTCGCCGGGGCGGCGGTCGTAGAAGGTGCCGAGCTCGTCGACCTCGGGATCCCAGGTCTGGAACAGGGCGACCGGCTCGCCGCCGATCTCGACGATGTACGCCGCCAGGTGCGGTTGCTCCTGGAGCCAGGTGTAGATCTCCTCGATCTCCTCGCGCGGCTTCTCGACCATGCCCCAGAACTTGGCCCGGTCGTCGTGCAGCCAGCCGCACAGCAGGTCGATGTCGGCAGACGGCTCCAGGTCGCGAATGGTCAGGGCCGGGTCTGTCAGGGGCATGTCTTCTCCTCGGTGAGCAGGGACCAGTCGGTGACGACGCGTACCGCGCCTCCGCCGGCCCAGGCATCGTGCTGGTCGGAATGGTGGGGACTGGTCGGGTCGCCGCTGACACCCAGCGGTACGACCCAGCGGCTGTTGTCGCGGTCGGCGAGATCCCACGCGTAGCGGGCCACCGATCCACGGACGGTCACGGTGGTGCCCGGGATCCAGGCGTTGCAGCGGACCGTGTCGGTGTCGCCGGGCAGCGGGGTGGCGGGCGCGGACCGGGTGTGCGGGAGCTCGAACTGCTCCAGCGCATGCAGAGGCCAGAAGCGGTGATTCTCCGGCCATGGCGTCGGCTCACGGCCGGCCACGGCCCTCGCGGCCTCGCTGACCAGCTCGCGCATGTCCAGCCCGAAGGGCTTCTCGGCGGCCAGGATGACGTGCAGCGCACCGGCCACCCGGGCGGGGAGACTGAACCAGGGCGAATAGAGCGGCCCGTGCTCCGACGGCTCCCGTAGCGCCGCGAGCGCCGGTGCCGCGCAGATCCGGTCGACGACCTCGGCGCGCAGAGCGGCGTACCAGGCCGCGCCCGGCGATCCGTCCATCGCACCGTCCCACTCGTCCAGGGCCTGCGGCCACAGGTCGGCGGGCACCAGCGCCAGCAGCGGCCCACCGGCCATCTGGGTGGTGTCGGCGAGCACCGCCACCGCGTCCTCCGCGTCGAGCGGACCTGCGTCAGCGAGAAGCTCGCCGATCCGGTGCGCGCGGAAGGGCGGCGCGAAGCCGGTCGCGAGCACGTCGAACTCCGGCATGCACCGATCGTTGGCGGTCACCACGGCGCCGCCGGCAGGGGCCGTACGCCGCGGGAGCGGGTCGACCCAGCCGGTCCACTCCCCCGCCTCGTCACGGGTGGGCACCCGGCCGCCGACCGCGTGGACGACGTCGCCGGCCACGTCGGCGATCACCCAGTTGTTGGCCGGCTCGACCCAGTGCGCCACCGCGGCCTCCACGTCGGCGACCGAACGTGCGCGGAGCAGCGGCAGCAGGGCTCCGAAGCCGAGGTCGCCGAGCTCGTGGCCGGGCGTACGCAGCGCCTGACCCCACCCTTCCTCCGCATCATCGAGGACCACCGGCCCGCGCTCGGTCTCGAGGATCTCGACCGAGACCGGCTCCTGTTCGCGGACGAGCACCGTCTCCTCGCTCCGCCGCACCACGTCACCGCCCGGGCGCAGATCGACACGGTAGAGATCCTGGTAGTCACCCATCGCGTTGGTGATTCCCCACGCAACGGACCCGGCGTGCGCGAAGTGCTGCACACCGGGAACACCGGGGAAGGTCATCCCGACCACGTCGAAGGGGTCGTCGGGATCGGTGCACGCCAGCCGTACCTGGAGGTAGACGTTGGGCGCCTCGAAGACCCGGTGCGGGTCACCGGCCACCAGCGGCAGGCCGGAGCGGGTGCGGCCGCCACCGACGGCGTACGCGTTCGAGCCGCCGGACAAGCCTTCGGTGCGGAACAGCTCAGCCTCGGCACCGAGCACGCGTGCGGCCCGGGCCCCGAAGAGCTTCGAGGGGAACGAGCCGAAGAGGATCTGCTGGACCCAGAACACGGCGAGCGGCGTCCACGGCTGCCAGGTCCCGGGCGCCGGGCCGAGCCCGTCGGGCCCGTCGAGCTCGACGCAGGACGTCTCGGCGAGGCCGGTGCGGACCCCGTCGACGTACGCCGTCAGGAACTCCTGCGTCTCGACGTCGAGCCCGGCATAGGCAGAACGCGCGACGGCAGCGATCCGGGCACGGCGCGCGAAGGTGTCCCACTCCAGCCCGGCCGGGCCGAGCAGCTCGGCGGTGCGGCCCTCACCGCGCAGGCGCTCGATCTCGAGCTGCCAGGCGCGGTCCCGCGCGGTGGCCCGGCCCTGCAGCCGGGCCACCTCGGTCAGCGAGGCACCCCGCACGTGCGGGATGCCCCACTCGTCACGGAACAGCGTCATGCGACCGGACTGGCGACCGGGTCGGCGACCGGGTTGGCGAGCGTGCCCGCGAAGATGAGCGACTCGGCCTGGTCGGTGATGTCGACCATCTGCAGCGTGTTGCGCAGCTGCAGCCGGTTGAGGCACGAGTGGCGGAAGCGCGGGCGCAGGAAGTCGTAGCGCGCGACCGCGTCGGCCAGCTCGGGGTGGTCGGCGGCGTGGTCGACGATGCACGCCCGGGCCTCGGCCCAGAACTCGGTCTCCGGCAGCACCCCCTCATCATCGAGGATCGCGGCGACGTAGCGCAGCACCCCGTCGAAGATGTCGGTGTGGACCGCGAGCGCCTTGACGTCGTCAGGGAAGGAACCGCGGATCCGGGAGACCTCCTCGGGCAGCGGCAGGTCGCCCATCACCGCGACCTCCTCGCCGATGTCCTTCATGAACATCCG
The DNA here is from genome assembly GCF_036090055.1 of Nocardioides sp. NBC_00368. NCBI lineage: Bacteria > Bacillati > Actinomycetota > Actinomycetes > Propionibacteriales > Nocardioidaceae > Nocardioides > Nocardioides sp. NBC_00368. The sequence goes on along the minus strand of NZ_CP107970.1, from coordinate 69,757 downwards.
CACCGGGACGTGATCGCGCAGCACCATCACCAGGTTCTCGCCGTGCGGCATGAACGCCAGGTCGTACGCCAGCAGGCAGTGCACCAGCGGCCGCAGGTAGGCGTCGAGGTAGCTCCGCACCCACTCCCGGGCGGGAAGCCCGGAGGCGCGGACCAGCTCGGCGGCGTACGAGGCACCGGCCGCGTCGCGGTGCAGCAGCGCCGCCATCGTCGCGCACCGCTCCCCCTCGGCGAGCCGCGGCACCGGCGACTCGCGCCACAGCGCGGCGATCATCTTCCGGTAGGGCGAGGGGGTCGGCAGCTCGTGGAAGATGTCGCCGGTCCAGCCGATCGAGGCCAGCTCGCGCAGCACGCCGAAACCGCGCTCCTTCAGCTCCGCGTCGCCCTCGACCAGGTCGGCGACCCAGTCGTTGATGACCGGGGTCGCGGCCATGTAGGCCGGCGAGAGTCCGCGCATGAAGCCCATGTTCTGGATCGACAGCGCGGTCTTGACGTAGTGCCGCTCGGGCCGGCTGGTGTTGAAGTACGTCCGGATCGACTGCTGCGGACGGTGGACATCTTCCCCCGAGCCGACCAGCACGATCCGGCGCGCGGCGACGTCCGCGGCGAAGGTGACCGCCAGCTTGTGGCGCCACTGCCACGGATGGACGGGCAGGTAGCGGAACCCGTTCGGGTCGAGCCCGAGGCCGCGCAGCTTCGCCGCGAACCGGTCCAGGGTGGCCTCGCCGAGCTCGGCCGCGTAGAGGCGGTCCTCGTCCTCGCCGCGGCCCAGGGCCAGGTGGGACTGGTCCCGGGGGACGGCGACCCACAGCAGGCTGAGGTCGTTGCTCGTCTCCGGCGCCCAGCGGGCGTGGTCGTCGATGTCGAAGCCGATCCGGCCGTTGTTGGCGACGAAGGCCGGGTGACCCTCGCTCATCGCGCCTTCGACGCTCTGGTGGTCGGCGTCGACCAGGTCGGCGGCGGTCAGCGTCTGGTGCTCGAGCTTCCAGCAGGCCGAGGCGATCGTGGCCGCGAGCTCCTCGAGATAGGTGGGCAGCAGCTTGTCCGGGATGCCCAGGTCGGGCGCGAACTCGGCCACGAACGCCTGCGCGTCGACCACGTCCTCCACGTTCGAGCCGAACACGGTCCGCGCCTGGCCGGTGCGCCGCACGATCGAGTCCGGGTCCACGACCCAGTGGTCGAGCAGGAAGCGGCGCGCGGTGAACGAGTACGTCGAGGACGGCCCTTTCAGCTCCCAGCCGCCGTCGGTCTCGACCGGGGCGATCAGCCGCTCGTGGCTGAACTCCGCGATCGCCTTGGCGACCAGGTGCCGGTGAGCGACCCGAACGTTCTCCGGGCGCAGGTGGGCGGCTGCGTACATCTCCCGGGTGCAGACCGAGAGCATCGCGGTCTTCTCCCCGATGCTGATCTCGCGCAGCTCGACGAAGCCCGCCTCGGTGTTCTTGCGGCGGATCGGCTGGTTGCGTACGTCCGGCTCGACCACCACACGACGGACACCGGGGTCGGCGAAGCAGTGCCGCATGACCGCCCGGAAGACCCGGGTCGTGTAGCCCGAGACCGGCTCGCCGGAGGTGGGCGCGACCAGGACGTGCATGCCCAGGTCGCCCTGCTCCAGGTCGGGCACGTGCGTGATCCCGGCGAGCTCGCTCCGCGCGGGGTCGTAGGTCTCGACCAGGAACGCCGGCACGCCGTCGACCCGGCCGAGCCAGGCGTCGTGGTGCGGGTGGCCGGCGATGCGCTCGTACTCCGCGGCGACGTCCTCCAGCGTGGCGTCCAGCATCATCCAGTACGCCGAGCGCGGGTGGGTCACCCAGGAGTGCACGGTGCCGAGGTGAGCTTCGATCTCGAGCGGTTCGATCGTGATCCTCATCGGTTCTCCCTCTCTACGGTGGTCGAGCTTGTCGAGACCCCGGGCTGAAGCTTGAAGCGGTCGGGCACGCCGAACTCCTGGAAGGCGACCCGCTTCTCGACCGGGTAGGGCTCGCGGCCGAGGATGGCGGCGAGGATCACCGAGCTGCGGTAGGCGCCCATGCCGAGGTCGGGGGCGACGAAGCCGTGGGTGTGCTCCTCGCCGTTCTGCACCCAGATCTCGCGGTCGGCGGTGTCGACCGAGAAGGTCGGGCTGGCGGCGTAGCGACCCTGCTCGTCCAGGCGGATCCGGTCGCGGACCGGCTCCAGGAAGTCCGGGATGCCGGCCCGGTAGCCGGTAGCCAGGACCAGCGCCTCGGTCGACATCGCGTAGTCCTCCTCCTGCTCCACGTGGTGCAGCGCGAGGTGGTAGCCGTCCTCGGTGCGGGTCACGCCGCGCACCTCGGTGTTGGTCAGCAGCGTCGTCTCGGCCGCCTCGGTGACCGAGCGGGTGTAGAGCGCCTCGTGGATCGCGTCGATCGTGTCACCCGAGATGCCCTTGTAGAGGCTCTGCTGCGACTTCAGCAGCTGGTCGCGCTTCTCGGTCGGCAGCGACTGGAAGTAGGCAGAGTACTCCGGCGAGGTCAGCTCGAGGGTGAGCTTGGTGTACTCCATCGAGAAGAACCGCGGGCTGCGGGTCAACCAGACGAGCTGGTAGTCGTGGTCCGGCTGTGCGGTCAGCAGGTCGAGATAGACCTCGGCGGCCGACTGACCGCTGCCGACCACGGTGATGCTGCGCCGGGACACGAGCTCGTCCTTGCGGGCGAGGTACTCGGAGCTGTGCAGCGCCGGCCCCTCGGCCGCCACGGCCTCGGCCGCGCAGTCCGGGACGCGTGGGGTCGTCCCGGTCCCGAGCACCAGCCGTCGGGTTCGATGGGTCTGGGTTCGATTTCCCTGGCCGGAGGCGGTGGTGACGACGTACGTCTCGCCGTCGTGCTCCACGGAGGTGACGTGCTGCCCGAAGCGGACGGAGCCGAGCTGCGAGGCGACCCACTGGCAGTACTGGTTGTACTCACGCCGATGGGGCAGGAAGTTCTCGCGGATGTAGAACGGGTAGATCCGACCGGTCTGCTTGAGGAAGTTGAGGAAGCTGAACCGCGAGGTCGGGTCGGCCATCGTCACCAGGTCGGCGAGGAACGGCACCTGCAGGGTGGCCTCGTCGAGCATCATGCCCGGGTGCCAGTCGAACTGGTCACGGCCCTCGAGGAAGAGGCAGTCGAGCTCGTCGATCGGGTCGGCGAGGGCGGCCAGTCCGAGGTTGAACGGGCCGAGCCCGATGCCGATCAGGTCGTGGACGCCGGCTGATCTGTGGGGAGCGTTCATCGGGCGACCTCCGGGACGGCACGGCCCAGCGTACGGACCTGCTCGATGATGTCGAGTACGTCCTGCACGGAGGCCTTGGGGTTGAGCAGGGTGAGCTTGAGGAACTGCCGGCCGTCGACCTTGGTCGCGGCGACGACACCGCGACCGCCGTTCCACATCTCCGCGCGGATCCGTCGGTTGAGGTCGCCCAAGGCGTCCTCGTCCAGGTGCGGGTCGACGTAGCGGAAGACGACGGTGGAGAGCTGGGAGGGCGTGACGACCTCGATGTCGGACTGCAGGCTGAGGATGTCGTAGACCTCGCGGGCCAGGTCGATCACGGTCTCGAGGTAGGCGCCGATCTGATCGGCGCCCATCGTGCGCAGGGTCAGCCACAGCTTGAGCGCGTCGAAGCGGCGGGTGGTCTGCAGGGACTTGTCGACCTGGTTGGGGTTCTCCGACTCCCGCGGGTTGAGGTAGTCGGCGTACCAGGAGGCGTGCTGCATGGTCGCGAGGTCGCGGACCAGGAGGGCGCTCGAGGAGACCGGCTGGAACCAGGTCTTGTGGTAATCGATCGTGACCGAGTCGGACCGCTCGATGCCGTCGAGGAGGTGGCGGTACTTCGGCGAGGCGAGCAGCCCACCGCCGTACGCCGCGTCGACGTGGAACCAGACGTTGAAGTCCTGACAGGCGTCGGCGATGGCGTGGAGCGGGTCGATCACGCCGAAGTCGGTGGTGCCCGCGGTGGCGACGACCGCAGCAGGCACCAGGCCGTCGACGACGCACTCGTCGAGCGCCTCACGCAGCGCGGCGACGTCCATCCGGTGCTCGGCGTCGGTCGGGATCGCGATCGCGGCCGCGTCGCCCATGCCGAGCAGGCGGGCCGACTTGGCGATGGAGAAGTGGCTGTCCGCGGAGGTCAGGAAGCGCAGCCGGTCCAGCGGTACGCCGCGGCGCTCCGCCTCGCCGCGGGCCAGGAGCAGCGCCTGCAGGTTGGACTGGCTGCCGCCGCTGGTGAAGATGCCGTCGCGGGTCGCCTCCGGGTAACCGGCGCGGGCGGCGGTCCAGTCGATGAGGCGACGCTCCATGAACGTGCCGCCCACGGACTGGTCGAAGGTGTCCATCGAGGTGTTGACGGCCGCGATCAGCAGCTCCCCGACGAGGGAGGGGATGACGACCGGGCAGTTGAGGTGGGCGGCATAGGAGGGGTCGTGGAACCAGACCGCGTCCTGGAGCCACAGCTTGCTGACCTCGGCCAGCGCGGCGGCGCCGTCGACGAGGGGGTTGTCCAGGTCGACCTCGGCGACCGGTCCGGCAGCCTCCTCGGGCGAGATCCCGGTGGTGGGGCCCTCGAGGGTGGCGAGCTGGTCGACGAGCAGCCGGATTGCTTCGGTGATGCCGCTGGTGTACTCACGAGCATTGTCGGGGTGGAACAGATGCTCCAAGTGCGGTGCGCTCACTGGTCTCCTTCGACACGGGGGGATTAGGTTAGGCGAACCTAAGTGAGGCTACCCTAAACACATCCCCGCCAGACAGGTGGGCCAGAGAGAGGACGATCACACCCGTGCCGAACTCCCCCAGCCAGGCCACTCGCGTGCTCGCCGGCTTCGCGTTCGCCTCCCTCGGCAACGGCCTCACCCTGCCGTTCCTCTACGTCTACATGGCCCAGGTCCAGGACCTCGGCTCGTCGACCGCCGGCTGGATGTTCGCCTGGATGGGCGTGGTCGGCCTGCTCGCCGCCCCCGGCGTCGGAGCGCTCCTCGACCGCTTCGGACCTCGCGCGGTACTGCTGGGCGCGCTGGCCGTGGAGTCGATCTCGATCGGATCGCTCGGCTTCGTCGACGGCACCGTGCCCACGATGGCGGTGCTCGCCGGCGTGGTCGTGGGCGCCTCTCCGCTGTGGCCCGGCACCACGACCATGCTGGCCGCGATGGTCCCCGCCGCCGACCGCGAGCGCGCCTACGGGTTCGCCTTCCTGGGGCTGAACGCGGGCATCGGTCTGGGCGGCCTGGTCAGCGCGTTCCTGATCGACGTCGAGCGCCCGGAGACCTTCCAGACTCTCTACCTCTGCGACGCCGTCGCCTACCTCGCCTACGCCGCGGTGCTCGCCTTGCTGGTCCGCTCCCCCGCCCGTCCCACGCAGGACGACGCGGACAATGCGAGCGCCGGCTCCTGGGGCGAGGTGCTTCGGGACCGGCGGGCGGTGGCCCTGGTCGGCTGCGGCGTGCTCGCTGTGACCTTCGGCTACGGCCAGCTCGAGGCCGGCGCGACCGCCTACGCCGTGGACGTGGCCGACGTGCCGGCCACCGCCCTCGGCTGGGCCTTCGCCGCGAACGCCGCCGTGATCGTCTGCGGGCAGGTCGTCCTGCTGCGGCTCACGTCGGGGTGGCGGCGTACCACCGCATTGGCCTGCGCCGTGCTGACCTGGTCGCTCGCCTGGAGCGTGCTGGCGGCGGCGGACCTGATGCCCGTCGCCGGCGCGGTGGCCGCCGTCGTGATCGGCCTGGCGATCTTCGGTCTCGGCGAGACGCTGTGGGCGCCGATCGTGACCGGCCTGGCGAACACCATCGCCCCCGACCACCTGCGCGGCCGCTACAACGCCTCGCTCGGGCTCACCCTGACCCTCGGCCAGATCCTCGGACCCGCGCTGGCCGGCTCCCTCATCGGCAGCGGCCTCGGCCACCTGTGGGCGTTCGTCGTCATCGGCGGCACTCTCACCGCCGGCCTGGTGCTGACCCGGCTCCGCTTCCTGCTCACCGCGGCCGAGGACGGCGCCCAAGAGTCAGAGCCCATCCAGGAGCCGGCGGGCGCGGCCGCCGAGTAGGCGACCACGCCGGCCGCTCGTACGCGGGGTTACGCAGATCGGATCCATGCCCGAGCCGACGCACCATGTAGCCGGCATCGCCCGTGCTGTCGCCGCGGTTCAGCGATATCGCCCCGCTCGCCAGGCTTGACGACCGCTGGACGGAACGGAATCCGCCGAAATCGTCACAACCGAAGCCGAACGGCGACCGGCCAACGTACATTGGCGGATGTTCGTGCTGAGTCACCGAGGTGGGGGTCGGGTCGCCCATGAGTACGCATCCGCGGCGGAATTCGTTCCGCCTGGACGACCAAGTCCCGTACCTCCTCCGGTTGGAAGGCCCGGCTCGAGACGATGCCTTGCGGCTCGGACTCGAGGTGACATATCCCGGCAAGGCCGTGGTGATGCGGGCGGGTGAGCCCTCGACTCACGTGCTCCTGATCCGCAGCGGATGGCTGAAGGTCACCGGCACGACTCTGTCAGGGCACGAAGGACTGCTCGCCAGACGAGGACCAGGCGACGTGATCGGCGAGAGCGCCGGACTCGACGACACCGTCCGTGCCGTAACTGTGACCACGCTCGAGCCAGTAGTCGCTCGCCATGTGCCCGGCGAAGAGTTCTCCCGCTTCCTCGACCGCCACCGGAGCGCTTGGCGGCAGCTCCTCGCCCTCACCAACGACCGTTGGCGGACCTCGGACCGACAGCGGCTGGAGCAGGCCTCGAAGACGGTGCCCCAACGGCTCGCGCGCGTGCTCCTTGAGCTCGCCGGGGCCCATGGGGAGCGCCAGGAGGCCGGGATTGTCATCCGGATGTCGTTGACCCAGCACGAGCTCGCCGGTTCCGTCGGCTGCGCTCGCGAGGGCGTGACCCGGGTCCTCAAGGAGTTTCGCGAGAAGGGCCTGATCGCAACGAGCAACCGACGTTACGTCATCCTCCGACCAGGCATGCTGCGCCGCGTCAGCGAAGGTAAATCGGTCACATTCGACCGGTGACAACCGTCCTATCGGAACCCCGCGGCTGACGCGATGCTGAGGTCTCAATCGACTCATCGGAGGTGGAGACCATGGCCGATCCGGTCCACAAGACCCTGCTGGTGCTCGACATCGAGAAGTTCGGTCCACGACAGCACATCGAGCAGGCAGAGGCCCAGCGGGTCATGTACGGCTTCTTGGAGCAGGTCCTCGCCAAGGCGGAGATCGAGCAGACATCCGCGCGGGTGGAAGATCGGGGCGATGGCGTCCTCGTCGTTCTCGACGCGGACGTGGTGAAGGCGAAGCTCATCCGTTCCGTACTCACCGAACTGCCGACCGCTCTCTACGACTACAACCGTCTGGCCAGTGACACCGCGAAGATCCGGATGCGCGCTGCCGTGCACGCCGGTGACGTCGAGATCACGTCCCGGGGAGTCCTCGGAACTCCCGCAATCGAGGTCTTCCGCCTGCTCAACTCCAAGAAGCTGTACGCCCAGCTCGAAGAGTCCGGCGAACTGCTCGTGTTCGCAGTCAGCGAGACTGTTCACCACGACGTGATCCTCCACGACTTCAGCGGTATACGCGCCGACCACTTCCACCCGATCGATGCCGATGACAAGGAGCCACGGGTCGCTGGGTGGATCTACGCCACAACTCCGCCGCGGCACAGGGCACCTGCGGACCAGACGACATCGGCGGAGTCGGCGGCACCGACTCCGCAAACCACCCCCACACCGCGACCCGAGGCGCCTTCACCGCAACAGCCCGCACCGACGTCAGGCAACTTCTTCAGCGGCAGCGGCAACATCACGTTTCACGGTGACAACATCGCCGGCAACAAGACGGTGAATCACGAATGACCGCCGAAGCGCCCCCGGCCGATTCGGCAGAGTCCGAGGACACACGATCCGAGAACGCGAAGTCCGACTCCAACGAGTCAGGTACGAACGCCAACAGATCCGATCAGGGCGCTGAACATGGGCAGTCGGCGGAGCAGACCAAGGACAAGGCAGCGGACGACGAGGCCGAGGCCCAGGAAGCAGTCAATGACTTCCGACGGCAGGCCCGGGAGTATCTCGCGGACAGCGCGAACGTCATCGGTAAGGCAGAGTTCGGAGGTGATGCGGTAGGCGGCAACAAGACCATCACCCACAACTACTACGGGTTCTCGCACCGAAGGTCCACCAGCGGTCCGATGCCCGCGTCGTCGGTGACCTCACTCCTTCAAGGATTCGTCAGGACCTCTGATCACGACGAACTCGTGCAGCGTCTGCGCGACGACCGGGTCCTCGTGCTTTGTGGTCCGAAGGCATCCGGCCGCCGAACCGCGTCGATCGGCATCCTCACCGACGTCGACCAAGTCGCACGGCCCGTGCACGTTCTCAGTCCAAAGATCCAGCCAGACTATCTGGCCGACCAGGTGATCAACGGGGCCTACCACCTGATCTCTGACCTCTCGATCAACACCGACGACCCGCTCCGCCAACATCATCTGCACACGCTCCGAGAGAAGCTCGAGGACTGCGACGGCTACGCGATCATCACGATCGATCCGCGCACCGCGGTAGAGGCGGCTCTGACGGAGCAGCACGAATGGCGCCCACCGGCTGCTGGCGACATACTGCGCGCACACCTTGATACGTACCGTCTCGATCAGTCTCGCCTGAAGCTCGGACTGGACCTCGAGGAGACCCGGACGTACCTCGAGACCGAGCCGGCCCCTCAGGAGATCGTCGGGTACGCACGTAGACTCGCCGACTATCTCAACGGACAGGCGACCTTGCATGACCTCGCCGACTATCGGGTCACAGCTGCCGAGAACCACGCGCGGCGAGTGTTTGCGGACACCAACGGCTCCTTGCGCGAGAAGGCCTTCCTGATCGCACTCGCCGTGCTCGACCGGCTGCCCTACCCAACCATCGCCGAGGCAGGGGACGACCTCTACCGTACCTTCGAGGAACACCGGTCGCTGTCGACCTTCGGCACCAGTCACAGCGCCAGACTCGACTGGGCGCGAGCCTACGAAATCGACACGGTCGATACCGACCACGATCTCGCCCTGAACACGGTGACCGCCTTCCGCAATCCTGCGACCTGGCCGGCAGTGCTGCGCCACGTGTGGCTCGAGCATCCGACCGCACGCGACCCGATCCGCCGCTGGCTCCGCGACCTCGGCGCGACGGCACCACGAGCTTCCCGGGTGCGAGCCGCGCTTGCGGCAGGTTTCTTGGCATCGATCGACTTTCCTTCCATCGCCAACTCGCTGCTGGGACAGTGGGCAGGCTCCAAGCAGCTCGGACAACGGCAGGTGGCTGCCTGGGCGCTTTTCGCCGCCACGGAGCAGGGCGCCAAGACCAAAGTCGATGAGGTGCTGAAGCGCTGGGCCGAGGGAGGCGTAGCCAGGCGCTGGACCGTTGTCCATACCGCCGACGCGCTTGCCGACCTCTCCGACGCGTCTGCCATCTTGTTGATCTCCGAGATCGCCGAGATGCCGACCAGCGATCCTCAGCTCGAACGTGAGCTGGAGCGAGCGGCGGCGCGTCTGCTCATCAGTCCTCTCGCCAGCGAGGCACGAAACACCTTGGTCGGCTGGTCACGAGAACGCGGACCGCGCCGAGACCTGGCGCATCGGGCATTCGCGATCGCTGCCGGCGAGCAAACCGATGGACGACCGACGCTGCTGAACCACAGCGCCTCCGACAAGCAGGCCTGGGCTGCGCTCACCACGCTGTGGCGTGCCGCCCTGAACGACCCGGCGGTACGCGGCGACGCCCGCGACCGCCTCACCGACTGGATCACCCTCGCGCTCGAGGAGGACTCCCTCGTCCCGGAACTGCAGCGCCTCTTCGCCGACCTTGCTGTGAGCTCGAACGAACGCGCTCGGCTCGACTACCTGCTCCGCCACCTTCCCGCTGACGCGCCCCCGGATGCACGCCTTGTCGCAGATCGCATCCGAAACCACCTTCTCGAACAGTGAGGTATCCCCGATGTCCGAAGCATCCAACCCCATCCAACCCATCGAGCCCGTCGGGTACCCGGCCGTCGTGACCGACCCGATCCGCAGCGTGCGCACGCTTCGTCGCTTCGAGTTCGTCCGAGCCCCGCTCGAGGTCTCCGCTGACGCCGATCTGGTCCTCGTCGGCGCCGACGGCAGCCTCACCACATACATGGCCGCTCATCAACCCACCCGTGGCGAGCTCGCCTGGCGCAACTACGTCAAGCTCTACGAGGTCGACCGCGGCTACCATCACCAGTTCTTCGAGTACGACCTGCCCAGCTCGGGCGACGCCTTCTTCTTCCACACCGAGGTCGACGTAACCTGGCACGTTTTCGACTCCGGGACGGTCGTACGCAGCGGGGTTCATGACGTCCGGACCACGATCGAGCCGGAGCTCCGCAAGGTGCTGATCAGCCGAACCCGACAGTTCCAGATCGAGAAGAATGCCGAAGCCGAGATCGAGGTGAACCGGGCCCTCGAACAGGCCCGCATCGGCGAGCATCTCGGCCTGCGGGTGAGCTGCATCGTGCGACTCACCCTCGATGCGCAGGCGTTGGAACACTTCACCGCGCTTCGCCAGCAGCGATATCAGACGGAGCAGAACGCGGAGCAGCACATCACCAACCGGGCGGCGACCCAGCAGAAGCACGAGCTCACGCGGCAGAACACTGAGTTCTTCCAACAGTTCCTCAACGATGAAGATGCCATGTGGGCGCTGTTGATCGCGCAGAACCCAGGCAACGTCACGCACGCGCTGGAAGGACTGCGGAGCGACAAGCAACAAACCCTGGCCACCAAGGCACAGCTGGCCATCAAGCTTCTCGAGGAGGGCCGCCTCGAAGACCACCAGCTCGAAGACCCGGCCCGGATGGCCACCGAGACGATGCTCGAGATTCTCGAGACGGTCGCCAACAGCAGCACGGCGCAACGTCAGCCCCAGTTCGAGCAGCAGCTGCCCCAGCCCACACCCGACCCCGGTGCAGACGATGAAGACCGACGCGATCGCTGACCTGGCAATCTGGTGGGTTGTCGCGGCGACAGGTTTCTATCTCGCCTTCCGCTGGTTGCTGGGCCCGCTCGCCGAACGGTTCCCGGCCGGCGTCAGCCTCGTCGTTGATGCCGTCGGGGCAATCCTGCTCGTGCCCGAATACGCTTGCACGACGGTTCTCCGCAAAGCCGTCGGGCGGCCACTTCCGTTCCTCTTCGGCTACGGCGAGATCATCTCCGGCCTCGCCTGCACCCTCTACGCCCTCGGCCTGGTGGTATCCGATGCCGTCGACTTCGCATCACAGGAGACCGGACGTACGCAAGCCCTGGTCGGAGCCGGATTCAGCGCCATGTGCCTGGTGCTGCTGACATGACCCGGGAGCACAGCTCGGCGGCCGCGATCGTGGCTGACCTTCGCACCGAGGTGATCCACGCGGACACCAAGGCCGCCATGCTCATCGCCGCGATGAGCCTGGGTCTGGCGGCGCCGATCGGCATGACCAATCTCGACGGAAGCGGCCTGTCAGCTCTCCTGGCCCGACTTGGATGCATCCTGTGGTTCCTAGCGCTGGGGTGCCTTCTGAAGGTCCTGACCCCCCGTTATCGTCGCAGCGCTTGGACCACCGGAGCCGGGTTCTCATCCTTCGCCGACATCGACCGTGCTGCCAGGACCGGTCATCTCGCGTCTGCCTTGGACGGCGACGAGCCGGTCGAGCAATCCGGTTTGGTCGAGGCGGCCGCAGAGCTGAGCCACATCATCATCGTCAAGTATCGCTGGATACGCGCCGCTCTGGGGCTGTTCGCCATGGGCATCACCATCGCCGCCGCCTCGATGCTGACGTGACCGGATGACGCTGCGTTCGGCGGGCCGCCGGCGTGATCGGCCTCGCTATCTTTGGCCTCGGCGAGACGCCGACGCCTTTGCGGCGCCGGTCGACGTACGGATCTGACGGATCAGCCCGAGAACGGCACCGCCTTAGCCGGATCGGTGTGCCAGTTGGTGCCGATCGGCTGGTCGACCTCGGCGGTGCTCGGCAGCTTGAGGGACACCGGGTCCATGTCGCCCTCGTGCGCGGAGACGATGATCTCCTCGAACTGAACGCCGCCGTCCTGCGACCCGCTGTGCGGGTTGACCCCGGCGTACGCCTTGGTGGAGCCGGTCATCGTGATCGGGTCGCCCTCCGCCTGCTCGCTCGGCATCACGTCGCCGGATACGTCGGAGCCGAAGCCGGCCTCGATCGTCCGGCCCGCGAGGGTGCAGGTCACGCCGGGCTTGGCGGTCGCCGTGACCAGGTAGTAGCCGCCCGCCTGGGACTTCTCGGAGACGGTGAAGGTCAGGTCGCCGGTGGCGCAGGTGCCGCTGGAGTCCTCGGTCGGCTCGGTGCTGGGCTCGGCGCCCGGCTCGGTGGTCACCTCCGCGGACGGGCTGGGGCTGCTCGGCGCGCCCGCGCCGTCGGCGGTCTCGGAGGAGCATCCCGTGGCCGCGAGGGCGAGGAGCGAGGTGGCGAGGACGAGCGGCGCGACGCTGCGCCGGATACGGAGAGGCACCTGATGAATCTATACAGACCGAGCCGATTCCTTTACGTATCCCAGCCGCCCGCGCGTGGCGAGGACGAGGAGCGCTGCGACGACACCCGACCCGACCAGCAGCGCGAGCTGGAACTCGTCGGCGTCGACGTCAGGGAAGACCTCGGCGAAGGCCACCGACGCGAAGTTGTTGACGCTGACGTGCAGGAGCATGGCCAGCGGCAGGCTCTGCCCGGTGCGGTTGAAGACCCAGGTCATCACGATGCCGAAGGTGAAGCAGAAGCCCGCGAAGACGAGCGGCGCGAACCAGCTGACCTCCGGCCAGCCGCCCCAGTCGGTCAGGAACAGCGGCATGTGCCACAGCGCCCAGATCGGACCGAGCACGAACGCGGAGCCGAGCGGTCCGACCCGGCGCTGCAGCCGGGGCAGGGCGAAGTCGCGCCAGCCCGGCTCCTCGGCGAGACCGGTCGTGACCATCTGCATCAGCAGCCCCGGGACGTACGCCACCGCCACGATCAGCCACGCCTGCGACGGCGTCGCCATCTGGTGCCCGGTGGCCTGCAGCGAGACGATGATCGCGGCCGGCACGCCGATCAGGATGCCGGCGTACCAACGCCAGCTCGCCCGCCAGCGCCACATCCCCCGGACCCAGGCCCGCAGGCCGGCCCTGCCGCCGGCGATCCCGGTGACGAGCGCCGCGCTGCCGATCGGGCCGAGGTACGCACCTGGGAGCATCCCGAGGAGCTGACCGCCGATCATGCCGCCGGGGAAGGTGAGGTCCCAGAGGCCGAGGCCGCTGTTGGACAGGACGTAGGGCGTCCAGGCCAGCCAGCTCGCCGCGAGGGCGAGCACGAAGAACGTGGAGAGCTGGTGGCGGCGTACGAATGCTCGTAGGCCTTGGTCCGGCTGGGTCACCGGGAGTGTGGTCGTCATGGTCGTTCCCTTTCGCACAGGTCGGTTGCCTGACCGAACCTAGGAACCGGGCCGGTCCGGTCGCGCCTGGCAAAAGAGCGAACCTTCGCACTTGCATCGAAAGATGCTGGCGACCGCGACCGGTTGCGTAAAGGATGATGACGTGAACGAGGAGACGACCCGGATGATGCCGCGACTGATCGCACCTGTGGTGGTCTGGCTGGTCACGACGGTGCTGCTGGTGGTCGCGCCCGGCCTCGACTCCGCCGACCCGTCGGTCGCGGGGTCGCCGGCTCTCGGCAGCGTCGGCTGGTGGGTCGCGCTCGCAGTGCTCACCGGCCAGGCGGCGGCGCTCCTCGGGCGGCGTTCGCGGCCGCTGACGGTGCTGCTGGTCGTGGCCGCGGGTGCGGTGGCGCTGGCGATGAGCGGGGCGGGCGACGCCACCAGCCTCTCCTCGACGCCCGTGGTCGTCGCGGCGTGGTCGGCGGTGACCTCGACCCCGCTCCCCCACCGGATCCGTGCACTCGCCGGAGGGTTGGCCGGTGCCGGACTGCTGGTCGCGGCAGGAACGGCAGTGAGCCAGACGAGCATCGGTGTCGCGGCCGGCACCGCCGTCCTCGCGGGCCTCGTCCAGGGCGCGGGGGTGATCGCCGCGCCGGCACTGCTCGCCGCCACCGTGCGCGCACGCCGCGACGTACGCGAGGCCCGGACCGACCTCGCCGACGCCGTCGACCGCGAGCAGTCCGCGCAGATCGCCGCGGCGATCGCGGAGGAGCGTACGGCGATGGCGCGCGAGCTCCACGACATCGCCGCCCACCACCTGACCGGGATCGCGGTGATGACCGGCGCGGTCGAGCGGCAGATCGACACCGACCCGGCGGGCGCGAAGGAGTCCGTACGCCAGGTCCGCACCCAGAGCACCGCGATGCTGCGCGAGCTGCGCGGGCTGGTCACGCTCCTGCGGAGTCCCGGGCAGACCGAGGAGGCGAGCGGGCACGAGCGCCTCGCCCACCTGCCCTCGCTCGTCGAGGACGCCCGTCGCGCCGGCCTCTCGGTGTCGCTGTCCACGCTGGGTCCCGAGGCAGCCTTCGAGAGGGTCGGTCCGCTCGCACAGCTCTCCGCCTATCGCACCGTGCAGGAGTGCCTCGCCAACGCCGCCCGCCACGCGGCGGGAGCGCCGTGCGAGGTGATCCTCGACGCCCGGGAGCCGGGCGAGGTGGTGGTGACGGTGCGCAACGGGCCGCCGCCCGGGCCCGTGTCATCCGGGCCCCCGAGACGGCGTGGCCTCGGCCTCGTCGGCATGCAGGAGCGCGCCGACCTGACGGGCTCGACCCTCGAGGCCGGACCGACCGCCGAGGGTGGCTGGCAGACCCGGCTGCGGATCCCCGCGGCCGTGACCGCGGAGGTGTCCGGATGATCCGGGTCGTCGTCGCCGACGACCAGCCGCTGGTGCGTGCCGGGCTGCGTACGCTGCTGGGGACCGAGCCCGACATCGATGTCGTCGCGGTGGCCGAGGACGGTGCGGCCGCGGTCGAGCAGGCGCTGGCGCTGCGTCCCGACGTGGTCTGCATGGACATCCGGATGCCCGGCCGCGATGGCATCAGCGCCACCCGCGAGCTCTGCGGACCCGACGTCGCCGACCCCGTCCCGGTGCTCGTCCTGACCACCTTCGACATCGACGACTACGTCTTCGGCGCGCTCGAGGCCGGCGCGTCCGGCTTCCTCCTCAAGGACTCCGACCCCGACGCCATCGTCGCCGCGGTCCGCTCGGTCGCCGCCGGCCACGGCACCCTGGACACCTCCCTGACCCGCCGCGTCCTGCGCGAGGTCGTCACCCGCCGGCGTACGCAGCCCGTGACCGCCGTCCGCGGCAGCGAGCTCCTCACCACGCGGGAGCTTGACATCCTGCTCCACCTCGCCGAGGGCATGTCCAACGAGGAGATCGCCCAGGCCCTCGTCCTCGAGGTCTCCACGGTGAAGTCCCATCTGGCCCGGATGATGCCCAAGCTCGGCGTGAAGTCGCGGCTGCAGGCCGCCGTCTGGGCCTACCAGTCGGGGCTCATCGAGCACTGATTCAGATCAGGCCGGTCTCCTGGGCGACGTGGATGGCTCGGGACCGGCTGTCGACGTCGAGCTTGGTGAAGATGTGCGCGAGGTGGCTCTTCACGGTCGCCTCGGTGACGAAGAGGGTGCGGGCGATCTCCCGGTTGGTGGCGCCGCGCGCCAGGTGCCGCAGCACCTCGATCTCGCGGCCGGTCAGCCGCGGCAGCGGGCTCCGCATGCCCTTGAGCACCCGCGCGGCGAGATCCGGGGCGAGCACCATGTCACCGGCGGCGGCCCGCCGGATCCCCTCGACGATGACCTCGGGGTCGACGTCCTTGAGGAGGTAGCCGGCGGCGCCGGCCTCGATCGCGCCGAGCACCTCGGCGTCCCGGTCGAAGGTCGTCAGGATCAGCACCGCCGGTGCCGGGTCGAGGGCGCGGAGGGCGACCGTGGTCCGGATGCCGTCGATCCCGCTGCCGAGGCGCAGGTCGCACAGCACGACATCGGGTCGGAGGTCACCGGCGAGCACGATCGCCTCCTCCCCGGTGGCCGCCTCCCCGATCACCCGGAGCGACTCGCCGGCGTCGATCACCGCACGCAGGCCGCTGCGTACGACCGGATGGTCGTCGACGAGGAGCACCGTGGTCATCGCGGCCCCTCGATGTGGATCGGCAGATGCGCGGAGACCGCGGTGCCCTCGCCGAGTGTGCTCTCCACGTCGAGCCCGCCGCCGAGCTCGCGAAGCCGGGCCCGCATGAACCGCAGGCCGTAGCTCGACGATCCCGTGCCGGCGTCCTGCTCCCAGGCGGCGACGTCGAAGCCGGCGCCGTCGTCGCTGATGTCCATGCGTACCGAGTCCTGGTCGTCGGTCAGGGTGACGACGACCCGGGTGGCGCCGGCGTGGAGACGTACGTTGGACAGCGCCGACTGGGCGGTGCGGAGCAGGGCGACCTCGACCTCGGTCCGCAGCAGGGGGAGGGTGTCGTCGACATGCAGCTCGGTCAGTAGCCCGGCCTCGTCGTGGGTGCGGTCGAGCATGCGCCGCAGCGCCGAGGCGAGAGCGGCGTCCTCGAGCTCGGCGGGAGCCAGGGCCGCCACGATCCGGCGTACGTCGGCGAGGCTGTCGCCGGCGAGCGCCTCGACCTGCGCGAACGTGCGCGACGCGTCCTCGTCGGTGGTGCGGCTGCCGCCGGCATGGGTCAGCAGCCGGATCGAGGAGAGCGCCTGAGCGATGGTGTCGTGGATGTCGCGGGAGATCCGGGTGCGCTCGGCGACCGCTCCGGAGTGCCGCTGCGCCAGCACGAGCTCGTCCTGCAGCTCGGCCATCTCCTGCTGCGCGCTCCGCAGCGAGGTCACCAGCCGCTCGCGCTCGGCGGCGTCCCGCAGCAGCTGGAGGTAGCCACGCGAGATGCCGAACGCGAAGATGCCGCCGATGACCGGGCCGAAGACGTCCGCATAGCTGGTCGTGCCGCGGTCCAGGATCGGGGCGACGACCACGACCACGAGGACCAGCACCGAGAAGGCCAGCCCCCACCGCAGCGGCAGCAGGTGACCGGCGAGCAGCCACAGCAGGAATGCCAGCCAGACGAACTCGGCCGAGACCGCGACCGCAGCGGTCCAGATCGCGGCGAAGCCGACCAGCCACCCCACCAGGAGCCGGCGCGAGCGTGTGCGGGACGACAGGACCGCGCCGGCGGTGTGCCACCCGAGGATCGCGACTCCCGAGGCGACCGCGACGGGAAGCGCCACGCCGTCGCCGACGGCCCGGCTGACGCCGATCGCGGTCAGCACGACGGCGATGACGTGCTGGCCGACCTCCATGGCCCGCACCGTCGACCGGGCCGATGTCGAACCCGAGGGGCCGGTCCACCCCAGCGGCATGTGCACGACGCTCATGGGACCAATACTCTCCCGGGCTCCCCCACAGACCTGCTCGGCCACCAGATTCGTTCGCCGACGAGTGCGAAGATCGCCGGGACGATCACCGTACGCACCACCAGCGTGTCGACGAGCACGCCGACCCCGACGATCAGGCCGAGCTGCCCGAGGACCACGAGCGGGAGCACGCCGAGCGCGGCGAACACCGCGGCCAGCACGATGCCCGCGCTGGTGATCACGTTGCCCGTGTGGGCGACCGCCTCGACCATGGCCGCCCGGGTGCCGACCGCCTTCACCTCCGCGCGCGCCCGGTGGACGAGGAAGATCGTGTAGTCGATGCCGAGCGCGACCAGGAACAGGAACGCCAGGATCGGCACCTGCAGGTCGAGCGCATGCTGGTCGAACAGCACCCGGCTCAGCCAGCTCCCCGCCCCGATCGCAGCCGCGGCGCTGGCGAGGTTGACCAGGAGCAGCAGCACCGGGGCGACCAGGGAACGCAGCAGCGCGAGGAGGACGAGGAAGCTCACCGCGAGCACCAGCGGCGCGACCAGCAGCAGATCGCGCTCGCTCCCCTGCTTCGCATCCAGCTCGGTCGCGACCGCGCCGCCGACCAGCGCGTCCGCGCCCGGAACCGGGTGGACGGCCTCGCGCAGCTCGGTGATCTGGTCGAGGCTGCGCTCGGTGCCCGGCGAGAAGGCGCTGGTCACGGAGATCTTCGTGAGCGATCCGTCGTCGGTGGTTCCGGCCGGATGGGCGCGTACGACACCCTCGACCTCGGCCACGGCCGCCACCACCTCGTCGGCCGCCGTGCTGTCGGCGACGATGTGGATCGGCTGGGCCTCGCCCGCGGGGAAGTGGGCCGAGAGCGTCTCCAGGCCCGCGGCGGACTCGGACTGCACCCGGAACTTCTCGACCTGGTCGAGGCCCACCGAGGTGCCGAACAGACCCGCGGCCATCACCGCGAGCAGCGCGAGGCCACCGATCAGGCTCGCCGCCGGCCGCTTCGCGACCCTGGAGGCGATCGCCCGCCACGTACGCCCCTGGGCACGAGCCCCACCAGGCCGCGGGATGAACGGCCAGAACAACCGGCGCCCGCACACCGCCAGGAACGGCGGCAGCACGAACAGCACCGCGACCAGCGCGATCAGGAGACCGATCGCGGCCGGGACCCCGAGCCCGCGAGTCATCGGGATCGTGGCGAAGACCAGGACCAGCAGGGCGAGCACGACCGTCACGTTCGAGGCGAGCACCGCGGGGACCGTCTTGCGCCAGGCACGGCTCAGCGCCGCCCGGTCGTCGTCGCTCTCCTGCAGCTCCTCCCGATAGCGGGAGATCAGCAGGAGCGCGTAGTTGGTGCCGGCGCCGAACACGAGCACGCTGATGATTCCGGCGTCGAACTCGAGTCCCCACAGCGCCCCGGCCGCGGCCGTGACCCTCGCGGCCAGCCCGTCGGCGAGCGCGACCACGATCAGCGGGACGAGCCACAGGACCGGCGACCGGTAGGTGATGATCAGCAGGATCGCGACGATCAGGATCGTCACCAGCAGCAGCGTGACATCGGCGCCCTCGAACGCGGAGGCCATGTCGGCCCCGAACGCCGGCCCACCCGTCACCTGCACGACCAGCCCGTCGGGAGGCTGCGCCGCGATGTCGGTACGCAGATCCTCGATCACCTCCGCCGTCCCGGCGTTGTCGGCACCGACCGTGATCGGCACGGCCAGGACCGCGGCCCTGCCGTCCGCGCTGACCTCCGGCTCGCTCGAACCGGCCGCGCCGACCACCGGAACGAGCCCCTCCAGGTCACCCGCGGAGAGCTCGCCGCCGTCGGTACGCGAGGCGACGACGAGCACCGTCTGCCGGTCCGCGTCCGGGAACCCCTTCATCAGCTCACCGACGCGCGTCGCCTCCGAGCCCGCCGGCGCGTCACCGCTCCCTGCCGGGGCCTCCGCACCACCGAGGACCCCGAAGAGCACGCCCATCACGACCACCGCGAGCCCCAGCGCTGCCCACGCTCCCCGCCGAGAGGTCAACCTGTCTGCGAAGTGCGGACGGGCGCCCGACCGCGTACGAACCAGAGAATCTGCCATGCCACCAACTCCATCAGCGGTGGCATGGCAGATCATCGCGAACAAGGCTGAGGCTGGAATCAGCCAAACGGCTGATGCGGCAGCGCCCCGGCCTCGCTCAGGAGGCGACCACGGCCGGCTTGACCGCGAGCACCGGGCAGGTGGCGTCGAGCAGGATCCGCTGAGCAGTGCTGCCGAAGACCAGCTTGCCGACTGGGGTCCGCGCACGGAGCCCCAGGATGATCAGGCGGGCATCGAGGCGCTGGGAGACCTGGATGACGGTGTCGCTGGGGTCACCCAGGTCCCCCCGCTCGACCTCGACCCGGCCAGCGACCTCCGGCCAGCGGGCCTCGAGCTCGGCCATCTCGAGGACCCGCTCGCCGCGTACCGCGGGGACGATGACCACGGTCTCGCCCTCGCGTGACTCGGTGACCGCGGCCGTGACGGCGGCATGTCCGGGCGGGGTGTCGGCGTAGGCGACGACGATGGTCATCGGCGATCCTTTCGGTTCGTGGAAGGGCGGGAGATCGGCGCGATCACTGCAGCAGACCCAACGGCAGGTCGACCGGCAGCAGCGACGGCAGTGCCAGGAGCACGGCACCCAGGACGAGGGTGTAGATGATCGCCGTGCGTGGGCGGGTGCGGGCTGCGTACAGGAGGAACAGCGGGGTGAACACCAGCGTCGCCGCGAGGTAGCCACCGAGCATGACGAGGACCAGGAACGCGGCCATGGCCGCGAAGGTCCGAGCACCGATCATCAGGTCCTGGCGGCGGGCCAGGGCCCGGGCGTCGAGTATCGGCTCGACCCGGGTGGCGAGCATGGTCGCGCCGGAGGAACCGGCCGGCGCGTCGACGGGAACACTGCTGCCCGGTGGGACATCCCGCCGTCGTGCCCGAAGCTCCTGCCAGGTCAGCGCGGCCGCTGCGGCCAGGCCACCCAGGGCGACGAGCCGAGGCATCAGCTGCGCTTCGTCGGAGAACGATCCGCTCACCCACAACGCCCCGGCGAAGACGAGCACGGCGATCACGGCGACGCCGAGGGACCAGGGCGTACGTGCCAGCGAGCCCTCCAGCTCGTCGCCGTCGTTGTCGTCCTCGTGCTCGTCGCGGTGACCGTCGTCGACCGCCCCGGAGGCGCGGCGGAGCCGCTTGACCACGGACCACAGCACCGGCACGACCAGCAGCGCGGCGAAGACGAGCACGCCGGGCCGGGCGACCCAGGAGGCACCGTCGTACAGGCTCGCGGTCAGGTAGTAGTAGCGCTCCATCGGGATCGCCAGGACGAAGCCGATCAGGAACGGAGCCCGCGGCATCCCGGTCGCATTGAGGAAGAACCCGACCACACCGAGCGCGACCATCACCCACAGGTCGCCGATCTGGCCACCCTCCTGGAACGCACCCAGGAGCATCACCACGAGGAGGCCGGGCCCGAGCACGGCGAAGGGCACCTTGGTGAGCTTGGCGAGCGAGCCGGTGGCCAGGAAGCAGAGGAACGCTCCGGCGACCGAGGCGATCGCGAACGCCCACACGATCAGGTACATCAGGTCGAGATGGTCGGTGACGATCGCCGGCCCCGGCTGGATGCCGTACGTCAGCAGCATCCCGAGCAGCATCGCCGACGGCACGCCTCCGGGGATGCCGAAGAGGAAGGTCGGGATGAGGTCGCCGGCCTCGACTGAGTTGTTGGCGCTCTCCGGACCGACGATGCCGCGAGGGTCGCCCTTGCCGAACTTGCGCTTGTCCTTGGCGGTCGCGACGGCCTGCCCGTAGGCGAGCCAGGTGCCGGCGGTGGCGCCGACGCCGGGCAGGACACCGGCCCAGATGCCGATCAGGGCGCCCCGGATGACGTGGGTCCAGTGGGTGATCCACTCACGGATGCCGGATCCCCAGCCGCCGGAGAGCTCCACGGGCTTCTCGGTCACCCGGCGCTGACCGACGCGGCTGGCGATCTCGGCGAGACCGAACACGCCCAGCGCGACCGCGACCAGGGAGATGCCGTCGCTGAGGAACAGCGACCCGAAGGAGAACCGCTCCTCGGCCGTCGTGGGCGAGGTGCCGACGAGACCGAGCAGGAGACCGAGCAGGCCGGCGGTCAGGCCCTTGACGACGTTGCCCCGAGAGAGAACGGCGGCGAGCGAGACCCCGAGGATGGTCAGCATGAAGAGCTCCGGGCTGCCGAAGGACAGCACCAGGGGCCGCGCCAACGGGATGGCGAGCGTGAGCCCGACCGCCCCGATCAGGCCGCCGGCCATCGAGGAGAGGAAGGCGAGGGACAGCGCCCGTTTCGCCTGACCCTGTCTCGCCATGGAGTAGCCATCGAGCATCGTCACGCTGGCCGAGGCCGATCCGGGTGCTCCGAGCAGCACGGCGGCGACCGTGTCCGAGGTGTGCACGACGGCCAGTGCGCCGATGAGCATGGCGAGGGCGGGCTCGGGATCCATGCCGAAGGTGATCGGGAGCAGGATCGCCACCGCACCGGTGCCACCGAGACCGGGGATGAGGCCGATGATCAGACCGGCCACCACGCCGACAGCGAGCATGATGAGGAGCGAGGGATCGGCCAGGGAGGCCAGGGCCGAGAAGGCTGCGTCAGTCATGTGTCTGCCCTCAGTCGATCGTGATGTCGTAGTCGGTCTCGAGCAGCTCGAGGACGTCCTCTCGGACGCTCTCGTCCACCCGGTACGCCTCGCCGATCCGGTCGGCGAGGTCGGGTGAAGCGTCGAGCGGATAACCACCGAGCACCTCGGCCGCGGACTTCTGGAAGGCGGGCTCGGCGCCCATCTCGTCGGCCGTCGAGCGCAGCAGCTCGACCGCCTCGTCCGGTGTGTCCTCGGGCACCCAGAGCGCCTTCTGGTAGGTGTAGGTCAGCGCCAGGATGGCGCGATAGGTCTCCAGCGCCTCCGGGTCCGGCTGCTCGCCGTGGATCTGCTCGTAGACCTCGACGACGGTCGGCAGGTCGGGGAAGTTGGGATCGCGCACGATCTCGCCGTCCTCGTCCACCTGTCCCAGCGAGAAGAGCGGCACCGCGGTCCCGTCCTTCACCAGCGGCTCGACAGCAGGCGCGTACGAGGAGGTCGTCTGGTAGTCGATATCGACTTCACCGCGCTGCAGCGCGAGGTTGACCGGGCCGCGGCCCTCGAAGCCGAAGGTCGCGTCGATGTCGGCGGAGAGGAGGTCGAACGCCAGCATCGTGGTGAGATCGAGGCTGGTCGCCGCGATGCCACCGAAGATGAGGGGCTTGTCGCGGTCGACGAGGTCCTCCACCCCGCGTACGCCGGCGCCGGTCCGGGCGTAGACGACCGCCCCGGTGCCGTTGGCCAGGATGGGCCGGAGCTTGTCGAAGTCGTAGCGCACGGCCGGCATGTCGAGGAGGTAGGGAACCACCGTCGAGGCCGTGCTGACCAGCACCTCGGTGCCGTCGGTCTTCGCCGAGGTCATGAAGTGGTTGGTGCCGAGGATGCCCTCGCCACCGTCGTCGTTGACCGGCGCCAGGCCCGGTGATCCGGGCACCGCCTCGGTCAGCTCGGCACCGACGAACCGCGCCCAGGTGTCCGTGCCGCCACCCTCGGCCAGCGGGATCATCATCTCGACGGTCTCACCCGAGTAGTCACCGTCGGCCGTGGATGCGGCCGGGTTCAAGAAGTCGCCGCCCAGGACGGAGACGCCCACCGCCAAGGCGGTGAAGCCTGCGAGGACGGCGCCGGCGAGTCGCGGGGACGGCGCGGGGCGTTCCGGCGGATCCTGCGCGGAGCTGGCATCCTCGTCTGCGGTCGTGGCCACGTCCTCTTCTTCGACGTGCTGGGTCATGAGTTCCTCCAGGTGAAGCGAGCCTCACACGGGCATCCCGTGTCAAGGGGTCAGATGGTTAAGCCGATGCGGACGGCAGCAGCGGCGGGTCCGGCAGGACCACGGATCCGTGGGCGAGTCGGCGGTAGGTTCGTACGACGCCGACGACGGGGACGCCGTCGTGCTCCTCGGCGAAGGTGCTGACGCGGCCCGCGGGGGTACCGAGCCGCAGGCCGGTGGCGGACCGCCCCTCGGGGACGAGGTCGTGCACCACCGTTCCGGGGGCGTCGGCGGCCAGTGTCAGGGCGACCGACCCGGTCACCGGCACCGCGGGGTGGAAGCGCCCCATCGACAGCATCCGGACGGTCAGGTCGGTCCCTGCCTCGCTCGCCGGATCAGGCGCGGCGACCAGCGCGAGCTTGGGAACGGCCCGGGCGACGGCCTCCGGCGTCGGGGCGAGTCCCATCAGGACACCCGCTTCCCGACGTACGGCATCGAGACGGGCCAGCAGGCCCGGCACCGTGTCGAGCTCGGCGATGTCCTCGTCACCGCGCACACCGAAGTCGGCGGCGTGGGCGGCGACGACCGGGGCGCCGGCGTCGACGAGCGTGACGACCACGCGGCCCACGGCCTCGGACAGGACGTCACGCTGGTTCCCCGTGGGGAAGAGACGCCCGGTGCTGCGGCCGGCCGGGTCGACGAACCCCATTTGCACCGGTGCGCCGAGGAAGGGGACGCCGGGAATGCTCTCGGACGCGTCTTCGTCGAGCACGCCGCCGGGGGTGGGCACGCGCTGCACGATGAGCTGGTCGGTGTTGGTGTTGAGGACCCGAACCGCCGTCTCGGATGCCCCGGGCCGCACCCATCCCTCCCTGATCGCGAACGACGCGACCACCGCGGAGCAGTTGCCGCAGTTGCTCCCCCAGTCGACCTTGGCCTCCTCGATGCCGACCTGGGCGAACGTGTACTCCACGTCCACGCCGGACGTCGCCGAGGGCGCCAGGATGACCGCCTTGCTCGTGGTGGACGTGCCACCACCGACGCCGTCGACCTGGCGGTGGTCGGGGCTGCCGTAGATCCGCAGCAGCACCTCGTCGACGGACAGATCCGGGACCTGCAGGTCGTCGCGACGGAAGACCCAGCACTTGCTGGTGCCACCCCGCATCCATGTCGCGGCGATCTCGCGCATATTGCCTCCTGAGCCGAGTCGTCCGGGCTCTCCGGACCCACACAGACTGGAGCGAGGTGACTTGTAGCACAATCACGACTTCGAACATGATCGTGTAGCAAAACTGCATGCTCAGCCGACGCCTCCTGGCGGCCTCCGCTCCCTGCCGAGTGTCATCGCGGCTGAAGCAGCGCTGCACGCCTCTACATGGCCATGTAGAAGAACTTCATGCAGACTGGGGGCGTGCTCGACATCAAACGGCTGCAGATCCTGTTGGCGATCGTGGAGGAAGGATCGGTGACCAGCGCCGCCGCTGCGCTGGGCTACACACCGTCCGCGATCTCGCAGCAGCTCCTGCGGCTAGAGCGCGAGGCCGGGCAGCCGCTCCTCGACCGCCACGCCCGGGGCATGACCCCCACCGACGCGGGCCTGGTGCTCGCCACCCACGCGCGCAAGGTCCTGCGCCAGCTCGCGGCCGCCGAGTCAGACCTCGCCGACATCGCAGGGGTACGTCGCGGCAGCGTCACCCTGGGCACCTTCCCCACTATCGGCAGCTCCTTCCTACCGCTGGCGGTCCGGCGCTACAAGGAGCTCTACCCCAACATCGCGCTGACCATCCACAGCGGCCGCGAGGACGACCTCGTGCGCATGCTGGAGGAGGGCAAGGTCGCCATGTCCCTCCTGTGGGACTACGCGTGGGAGCGGGTCGACAACGACGAACTGGTGCTCACCGAGCTCTTCACCGACCCCACCGTGCTGCTCGTCGGCGCCACCCATCGCCTGGCCCGGCGGCGTACGGTCCGGATGGCCGACCTCGCCGAGGAGCCCTGGATCATCCGTGCGGGAGGACACCCGGTCGTCGAGGTCCTGCAGCGCAGCGCCGTCGCCGCCGGCTTCAACCCGACCATCGCGTTCCAGGCCAACGACTACCAGGAGGCCCAGGCCATGGTCAGCGTCGGTCTCGGGATCGCACTGGCCCCCAGGACGGCAACCGTCAACCAGCATCCCGACGTACGCGTCATCTCCCTGGGCGACACCGCTCCCCCGAGGCGCATCCTCGTCGCGCACCGCACCGGTCGCGTCCGCAGCGCTGCCGAGCTCGCCCTGCACGACGTGCTCGTCGAGACCTCGTCGACCTACTCCTGAGGCATCGCCGGATCACGCGACCGGTGGGCGTAGGCCGATCTCGGTCAGCCGTCGGCCGCGCCGCCGCAGCAGGTCCTGGAAGGCAGCGGCCAGCGTCGACGGCTTGCGGTCGAGCCAGCAGGCGCCGATGTGCCGCACCGCCTCCGGGTTGGTCAACGGCACCTCGACACAGCCCGCAGCCCCGTGGGGGTCGCGGGGAGCCAGGCTGACACCGAGGCCTGCCGAGACCAGGCCTCGGAGGGTGGCGAGGTCGTCGCCCTCGAAGCCGATCGTGGGCGTGACGCCGCTGGCCCGGGCGAGCTCCTCGAGCAGCGTACGCATCCCGTAACCGCGCTTCATGCAGATGAACGTCTCCTCGGCGGCGTCCTCGAAGCTCACCCGGGCACGTGTCGACAAGCGGTGCCCGGGCGGCACGACCAGGACGAGCGGCTCGGTGTGCAGCCGCCAGTGGCGCAGGCCGGCGCCATCCTCGAGCGGCGAGATAAGGGCGACCTCGGCGGAGCCGTCGGCGAGGGCCGCCAGGCACCGCGGACGCGAGGTCTGGATCAGGTCGACGGACGCCCCCGGATGCTCCTGGAGGAACGCCTTGACCAGCGCCGGCACGACCCGCTCGCCGAGCGTGCTCTGGAAGGCGAGGGCGATCCGTCCGCGGGCGCCGGACTCCTGAGCCTGCACCGCCTCGATGCCTGCCGTGGCCGCCGCGACCGCGGCCGCGGCATGGGGTGCGAGCGCCTCGCCGGCGCGGGTCAGCCGCAGACCTCGTCCGTGCCGCTCGACCACGTCCACGCCAAGCTCTCTGCCGAGCCGGGCGAGCATGCGGCTCACCGTCGGCTGCGGCATCTGCAGCAGGTCGGCCGCGGCGAGCGTCTGGCCGGTCTCGGCGAGCGCAGCGAGGGCCGGGAGCATCGGCAGGACATTTCGGGCAGCGGCATCCACCTTCGACACTATATGCGGCAACGCATTCTTACAGTGCCACCAATGCATTGGACGCATGGTTTCGAGCCGCCTAGCGTGCCAAGGGTGAGCGAACCGGCCGAAGCGGGACATCGACGCGTGCTGATCGCCCTCGTCGCGATCGGGATGACGACGTTCGTGCAGCTCTACTACCCCCAGGCGCTGATCCCGGCGCTCAGCCGCGACTTCGAGGTCGACGCCTCCCAGGCCGCTCTGACGATCTCCGGGGCGACGATCGGGCTCGCCGTCGCCGCGCTCGGCTGGTCGTGGATCGCCGACAGGATCGGCCGGGCCAGGGCGATGACGATCGCCATCGTCGCCGCGGCGGCCATCGGGCTGGTGCTGCCGTTCGTGACGTCGTTTCCCGTGCTCGTCCTCCTGCGCGTCGGACAGGGCATCGCCCTGGGCGGCACCCCGGCGCTCGCCATGGCCTACCTCGACGAGCGGGTGAGCCGACGCCGCGCCCTTGCTGCGGGGGCGACGTACATCTCCGGAACGGTTCTCGGGGGTGTGACCGGACGGCTCATCGCGGCGCCGGTCGCCGACGTGAGCGACTGGCGCGTGGCGGCCCTGGTGGCCGGAGTCGTCAGCGCTCTCGGCGCCGCCGTGGCGGTCATCGCCCTCCCGCGTGAGCGTCGCCGCGCGGCGACGGCGCGGTCGCGGCCGACCGGTGTCTGGCCGGGCATGGTCGCCAACCTCACCAACCCAGGCCAACTGGCGCTCTATGCGCAGGGGTTCCTCCTCATGGGCGCCCAGGTGGCGGTCTTCAACTACCTCGGCTACCGGCTCGAGCTGGAGCCGTTCGACCTGCCTCCGTCGCTGACCGCGGTGATCTTTCTCGCCGGGCTCTCCGGGGCGGTGTCGGCCCGGCTGGCGGCCACGCTCGCCGGGCGCTTCGGCCGCCGGCGCGTACTCCTGGCCTCATCCCTGACCATGGTCGCCGGCGCCGCGCTGACGATCCCCGACCGGCTGACCTCGGTCCTGATCGGGCTGCTGCTGTTCGCCACCGCCTACTTCGCCGCGCACTCGATCGCTTCGGGCTGGGTGGGACCGATGGCGACCAGCGGCGTCGCGCAGGCCACCTCGCTCTACACGCTCTTCTACTACGCCGGCTCCAGCCTCTTCGGCTGGCTCGGCGGCCTCGCCTTCGCCGCCGGCTGGACCGGCACCGCGACCATGGTCATCGCGATCGTCCTGATCGCCTTCGCCGCCGCCCGCACGCTCCTGCCCCGCTCCTCCGGCGAGGTCAGTGCGCAGACACCACCGAAGACGTACGCAGCTCCGCGCTGACCAGCGAGACGGTTGTCGCCGTATCGTGGACCAGCGCGGTGCGCCTGTCGCTCGCGCCAGGCCACCATTCGTCGGACCACGCACCCAAGGAGAAGCCGATGGCCAGGACCTATCGCGTCAACGCCGTCACACGCTGGGTCAACCACGCGTTCGCGGCGATGACCCGGCTGGGGCTGGGCAAGTCGTACCGGCACATCCTCACCGTCCCAGGCCGCCGCACGGGCACACCCCACTCCACGCCCGTCGACGTCATGGCCCGGGACGGCGAGCGCTGGCTGGTCGCCGGCTACGGCGTCACCAACTGGGTGCGCAACGCCCGCGCCGCCGGCCGGGTCACACTCAGCCGGGGCGGCCGATCTGAAACGCTGTACGTGACCGAGCTGGACCCGTCGGCCAGCGTTCCCGTGCTGCGCCAGTATCTGCGCGAGGTACCGGTGACCCGGCCCTACTTCGCCGTGACCGCGGACTCCCCCGACGAGGACATCGCAGCCGACGCACACCGCCATCCCGTCTTCCGGCTCACCGTCGCCGACATCGCCGTGGAGGACTGATCCTGTGGTGGACGCAAAGGGACTCGAACCCCTGACATCCTCCTTGTAAGGGAGGCGCTCTACCAACTGAGCTATGCGTCCGAAGCGCCCCAAGAGTACGCGATCAGGGGCGGGCCCGGCGAACCGGGCCGACGTACCAACCCTGAAATGGAAGTTGAGCCGCTGACGTCTCGGGTCATCAGCGGCTCAACACCTCAAGATTAGATCCCGCCCAGGGCATAGGAAAAGCGATGTAACCACCCTGTTAACGGAACTTGGATGACCCGTAAACTACCTGCTCAGGCGGCCGCGTGGAGCTGCCGGAGGTGCTCCTCGAGGTCGCGGCCGTCGGCGTTGTCGTTGTGCACGGCCCACCGCACGACGCCCGACTTGTCGATGATGTAGGAGGACCGGAGCGGGGCACCGGTGCGCTCGTTGAAGACGCCGTAGGCCTTGGCGACCTCACCGTGGGGCCAGAAATCGGAGAGCACCGGGAAGTTGAGCCGGTCGGTGTCGGCGAACTGCCGGATCGCGTAGACCGGGTCGCACGAGATCGCCAGGACCTCGGTGTCGAAGGTGACGAACTCGTCGAGCCGGTCGCGCAGTCCGCTCATCTCACCGGTGCAGACGCCGGAGAAGGCGAACGGGAAGAAGAAGATCGCGACCGCCTTCTTGCCGTGGAAGTCCGTGAGCGTGACGTCGGCCCCGAACTGGTCACGGAGGGTGAAGTCCGGAGCTGGGTCGCCGATCTGAAGTCCACTCACTGCCCTGCCGCCCTCTCGCCGTTCGATCCTGCTGCCTCGGTGTCCCAGGTCGCCAGCTCGCGCCGGAGCACCTTGCCCGTCGCATTGCGTGGCAGAGCGTCGGTCACGACGATCTCCCGCGGCACCTTGAAGCGAGCCAGATTCTCCTTGACCCAGTCCTTCAAGACCGCATCGACGTCGTCCTCGGCCCCGGGAACCACCACGACGAACCCGCGCAGGCGCTTGCCGAAGTCGGCGTCGTCGACGCCGACGCAGGCCGCGTCGGTGACGAGCGGGTGGCGCATCAGACAGTCCTCGACCTCCTGCGGGAAGACGTTCTCGCCGCCGGAGACGATCATGTCGTCGTCGCGGCCCTCGATGTAGAGCCGGCCGTCGGGACCGAACCGTCCGACGTCGCCGGTCGACATCAGGCCGTCGACGACCTCCTTGCCACCGCCGCTGGTATAGCCCTCGAAGAGGAGTCCGTTGCCGACGAAGATCCGGCCGGCCTCACCGTCGGGTACGGGGACGCCGTCGGCGTCGAGGACCTTCATCCGGGTGCCCCAGGGCACCTTCCCGGCCGAGGTCGGGGCCTCGCGCAGGTCGACGGGGTCGGCGATCGAGGCGTAGGAGACCTCGGTCGATCCGTAGACGTTGTACAGGCTGTCGCCGAACCGGTCCATCCACTCCAGCGCCAGGTCGCCGGGCAGCGCCGAGCCGGAGGACGCGACAGCCTTCAGCCGGGAGCCGATCCCCTCCAGGTCGTACGCAGCCAGCGTCTCCTCCGGCAGCGACAGGATCCGCTGCATCATCACCGGGATGACCACGAACGAGTCGGCCCGGGTCTCCGCGAGGGTCGCGAGCGCGTCCTCCGGGTCGAACCGGCGACGCAGGATCATGGTGGTGCCGAGCAGCTCGGCGAAGAGCAGGTGGGCGAGCCCCCAGGTGTGGAAGAGCGGCGCGGCGATGAAGCAGCGCCAGCCGTCCCTCATCGGCATCCGCGACATCAGCGCGACCGCGGCGTCGAACCCGGCCTCCGGACGCGGCGCCGACTTGGGCGCCCCCGTCGTGCCGGAGGTCAGGATCACGATCCGGCCGTGCCGCTTCGGCGGCGGCACCGGCCGCGCATCGCCGGCGACCAGCGACTCGAGGGTCTCACCAGGATCGTCGGAGTCGACCCACGCGACCAGGCGCTCGGCCGAGCCCGCCGCGGACAGCATCCCGGTGAACTCCTCGTCGTGGATGATCAGAGCGGGCTTGTCCCGCTCCAGCACCCCGACGAGCTGCGGACCGGCGAAGGCGGTGTTGAGGTAGAGAACATCGGCGCCCAGCTTCGCGACCGCCAAGGTGGCGTCGACGAACCCGCGGTGGTTGCGGCACATGATCGCGACCCCGTCGCCCTCGCCGATCCCCCGGGCCGCCAGGGCCCGGGCGATCGCGTTGGAGCGGCGGTCGAGGTCGGCGTACGTCAGCGACCCGAGCTCGTCGATGACCGCGGTGCGACGCGGATAGCGGTGGGCGAGGCCGATGAAGCCTCCGGCCGGGCCGGTGCCCCAGCGCGCGAGCGCCAGACCGGTCCGTGCGAGCCCGAGGGGGCTGACCGGCCGGACGATGCCGGAACCAGCCAGGATCTTCGCCGCGGATCCGGCGGTGCGTGCCTTGGCAGCCGTAGTCGAGAACACCGTTGGGAGTCTAACGTCGCTCACGCGAAGACTCCTGCGGGTGTCCAGCGACCCCGAGAACCGTTGCCATCAGGCAGGAGTCTTCGGCGCCAGCAGACGCGTCGCGGCCCAGTCCTTGCTCACAGATGCGGTGGTGGTCTGGGACAGTCCTGCGATCGGCGCGGCCTCGGCGATGTCCGCCGGGTCGACCGCACCGGGGCGGCCCACCTTCGGCGTCAGCAGCCAGATGACCCCGCCTCCGACGAGGTCGGTCAGCGCGTCGACGAGTCCGTCGACGAGGTCGCCGTCGTCGTCGCGCCACCACAGCAGGACGGCGTCGACGACATTGCCGTACTCACCGTCCACCAGGTCCGCGTCGACGGCGTCTTCGATGGCGACCCGCAGCTCGTCATCCGTATCGTTGTCCCAGCCCAGTTCCTGGATGACCATGCCGGACTTGAGGCCCAGCCGGTCCGCAGGCCCTGTGGCTGCGGTCGAGCTCACGTGTCTTTCCTCCAAGGCTTGATGTCCACGCCGCTTGCATGGACTTGGTTGGTGGTAGTCCAGCGGAGAACGCTGGTCCACGCAACCCCACCCGCCTGTCAGGCGCTAGATAACGGCGTGTCGGAGGCCTTTCAGGCCCTCGGATCGAGCAGATGGAGCAGTACGTTGCGATCCTGGGCCGTCCCGGAGAAGGGGTGTTCGGCGAGGGGGACCTTCGGTGCCTGCCAGTCGTTCGCGGCCAACTCACGCGACAACGAGGCGAGGTGGCCGACCTCCTCGATCGAGCCGCTCCACCGCGCGGGACCGGCGTGGTCGAGCATCGTCGTGGCGATGGTGAGCACGTCGCCGTCGGAGATCAGCTCGACGACCCGGCCCTGCTGCGGCCAGTCGATCAGGGACGGCGCGGTAACCTCCCACCACGATCCGTGAGGCTTCACCGACGTACGGTGGGTGTGGCCGTTGAGCCAGAGGACCGCGCTCTCGTGACGTGAGACGGTCTGCTCGATCTCGTCGCCGAGAACCCGCCGACTGCCGCCCGCGCCGCTCATGTCGTTGACCAGCGAGGCCACGTCGTGGTGACTGGCGATCACCGCGAGCCGCTCGTCGTAGTCGGTGGAGGCGAGCACGGCGTCGAGCCACTCCAGCTGTTCGGCGTCGATCGACCCTTGGAAGCCACCGGCCGGGTTGACCGTGTCCAGGACGACGAAGGTGACCTGGTCGTTGACGTCGTGGCGGTAGTAGGACTCGCCACCGGCCCGGAACCCGTGGCCCGCCGGCTTCGCCTCGTCGTGGACATGGGAGTCCACGAACTCCTGCAGCGTGGTCTGCCGGCGACGCCGGTCGGCGGTCACCTCGTAGGGCTCCAGCTCCGCGAGCATCCCCAGCGCGACCGGGTCGCCGGAGAACAGCCCGGCGATGAGCTTCGCCTTGGCCTCGTCGGTCCAGTGCTCGGGCATCGCGATCGCCTTCAGGTCGCCGACCGCGATCTCGGCGATGGCCGCGTTGCCCGGCACGGTGCCCTGCAGCAGCCCGTCGTGGTTGCCGTTGACGGCCAGCCAGGGCACCTCGAGCCCGGGTGAGTCGATCGCGCGGCGCACGGCCTTCAGCAGCCCCGGGACGAGCGGAAAGCCATGGTCGCCCCGGCGCATGTCGTACGTCTCGCCCTGGGGGTGCCAGAAGCGCTTGTCCGGCAGCACGGCGACGCCCTCGTAGTGCAGCATGTCGCCGGAGTCGGGGGTCAGCCGGCCGCCGTCGAGCAGCGTCAGATACCAGTCGAGCTCGTTGTACTGCCCGTTGTCGGTGTTGTCGCCGGTCGCGATCGCCAGGTCGAGCGGGCCGCCGCCGACGGGTCCTTCGGTGATCTCGTTGATCGCCTCGACCATCGCCGCCCCGACCTGTGCGGTCAGCAGCTCCTGGGCCCGGTACGTCCCGATCTCCTCGATCAGCTCCCGGGTGGAGGTGTCGGGGTCCATGAGCCGGTCCAAGACCTCGACCCGCGCCGGCGACTGGTGGTCGCAGATGTGCATGTCGGACAGGTGGGCGACGGTGAGCACCGGATCACCGAGCTCCTCGGGCTTCCGGGCCAGGTCGGTGCGCGAGATGTGGCGCTCCTGAGGGCCTTCGGCCAGACGTACGTAGGTGCCCTTCCGGCCACCCGCGACGATCCGCCCGCTCTCGCTCGTGACACCCATCTACGCCTCTTCTCCCTCAGCACCGGCCGCCGCGGTCCGTGCGCGAACGATACTCCCAGACCGCGGCGACCGCTCCTATCGGTCAGCCCGTGTAGACGGTCGCCTTGCCGTACAGGTTGCGGGTGACGTTGGAGAGGTAGGTGCTCGCGTCGGCGGAGCCGAGGTTGTAGGTGTTGAAGACGCCGTAGCCCTGGGAGACCGTGCGCGAGGCGAGGCTTGCGGCGGTCGAGGCCGCGGTGCCCTGGATGTTGATCGCGGCGGGGGCGAGCTCGGGCTTGCCGAGCCCGGGGACGTTCGGTACGCCCCAGGTGCCGTAGTAGGGGTTCCAGGCGTAGTCGAGCAGATCGCCGGCGTTGACCCCGCCGTAGGAGAGCCGCTGCGAGGACGGGCCGATGTAGTAGAGCGTGATCAGCTTGTCGGGAATCCGCGAGCGCAGCGCCTCGAGCAGGTAGACGAACGAGAAGTCGTTGGGCTGACCGGTGCCGTTGGCGCCGTAGTTGGACCACTCGTCGTCGAAGTCGATCCCGTCCAGCCCGTAGCGGGTCACCGCGTCGGCGAGCTGGTCGGCGAACGCCTCGGCGGACGCCCGATCCGGGAAGTTGGCGAAGCCGGCGCCCTGGTGGTTGCCGAGCACCGAGAGCAGGATCTTGATGCCCTTGGCCTGGGCCGGACGGATGTGCACGTCGGCGGCGTCGAGCTGCGCCTGCACCTGCGGGTTGTTGTAGAGATAGGCCCGCTGGCCGTCGTAGTTGATGTTGGCCGCGAAGATCAGACCGATGTCGAAGACGTTGCCGCCTCCGGCGAGCTCGTACTTGGCGACGTTGCCGATGCTGTAGTTGTTGACCTCGACGTATCCGGTCATCAGCGTCGGCGAGGCGAGCGGGCGCGCCGCCCCCGCCGAGGGGGCGAGGCCGGTGGCCGCCGTTGCGCCGAGGGCCGCGGCGCCCGCGCCGAGCAGCATGTGTCTGCGTGAGATGTGGGGAACTGACATGGTGCTGGTCTCCTTTAGTTGCGGTGGAACCTCAGGGTGCGGACCTCGAAGGCCCCGAGACTGAGCGCGACGACACCGCCGTCGGAGCTCACCTCGGCGATCGGGTCCTCCACGAGCGAGATCTCCTCGACCCGCTCGTAGCTCTCCGCGACGCGCAGCTCCCCCTGCGTACGCGCGCCGGTGGACTCGTAGACACGCACGACCAGGTCGCCGGAGCGATCGGCGGCGAGCTTCACGCTCGAGACCACCAGTCCATCCCCGGAGACGGTCACCAGCGGCTCGACGGCGGCCGCGCCGGTGATCTGACGGGCCGGGGTGTTGAGCGCCGCTCCTGCCTCGGTCGCGGTCGAGACGGAAGCCCCGATGACCAAGCCGTAGCGGTGGGTCTGCACGCCCTGGTCGGTCTCCGGGTCGGGGAACCGCGGCGCCCGCAGCAGCGAGAGCCGCACCTCAGTGGTGAGCGCGGTCGGTCGGGTGACGTCGAAGCCGTACGTCGAGTCGTTGATCAGCGCCACCCCGAACCCAGGCTCGGAAGCCAGCACCCAGCGGTGCATCGAGGTCTCGAACTTCGCCGCCTCCCAGGAGGTGTTGGTGTGGGTCGGGCGGCGGTGGTAGCCGAACTGGGTCTCGGCGAGCGTCTGCTCGGCCTTGACGTCGAGCGGGAAGGCGACCTTGAGGAACTTCTCGGTCTCGTGCCACTCGGTGCTCTGCGCGATGTCGAGCACGCGCGAGCCGGGTGCCAGCGAGAGCACCTGCGTGGTCGAGGAGTCGGCGGAGATGGGCCGCTCGACGACCAGCCCGTCCTCGGTGATCTTGATCGAGGTGACCTCGCGCAGGTCGGTGACCCGGTTGCGGTAGAACCGGTCCACGTCCCAGGCGTCCCACATGTTCGGGAAGTCCTGGTGGAGCTGGAGCAGGTTGGCCTCGGCCCCGGCCGGGATCGCGTCGCGCCCGGTCGCCAGGTCGACCGCCGAGGTGATCAGGCCCTCGGCGGAGACGGTGACCTCGACGACCCCGTTCCCCAAGACGTACGTCCCGTCCTTCTCGACCACGGAGACGGCCGCCGCTGGCTCGGCCGCGAGGACGCACCCGACGCGCCCGTCGGCACGCAGCGCGACGGTTCCCTCGCCGGCGAGCGCGGTGAGCGCCCGGTCGACGAGAGCCTCGGCGGCCTCCGCGACCCGGGCATACTGGGCAGCTGCCTCGCGGTGGACCCAGGCGATCGAGGTGCCGGGCAGGATGTCGTGGAACTGCTGGAGCAGGATCTGCTGCCACAGCGCGTCCAGCTCGTCGTAGGGGTAGTCGAGCAGGCCGCGGACGGCGGCGGTGGCCGACCACAGCTCGGCCTCGACCAGCAGGTGCTCGCAGCGCCGGTTGCCCTGCTTGGTGAGGTGCTGGGACGTGAGGGTGGCGCGGTGGAGCTCGAGGTAGAGCTCACCGACCCACACGGCCGGGTCCGGCAGCTCCGCCCGGGCCTCGGCGAAGAAGTCGTCCGGGTGACGCCAGGACACCTGCGCGGAGCCTTCGAGATCACGGAGACGACGAGCCTTGCCGGCCATCTCCCGGGTCGTGCCGCCACCCCCGTCGCCCCAGCCGACCGGAGCGATCGACGCGGTGGCGACCCGGTTCTCCCGGAACTGGCGGGAGGCCTTCGCGACCTCCTCGCCGGAGAGCCGGGAGTTGTAGGTGTCCATCGGCGGGAAGTGGCTCAGGATCCGGGAGCCGTCGATGCCTTCCCACTCGAAGGTGTGGTGGGGGAACTTGTTGACCTGGTTCCAGGAGATCTTCTGGGTGAAGAACCACTCGAACCCGGACCGCTTCATCAGCTGCGGCAGCGCCGGGCTGTAGCCGAAGGAGTCGGGCAGCCACACGCCGTGGCAGCGGATCCCGAACTCTTCCTGGAAGAAGCGCTGGCCGTAGAGGAACTGCCGCACCAGCGACTCCCCCGACGGCATCGTGGTGTCGGACTCGACCCACATGCCCCCGAGCGGGATGAAGCGGCCTTCGGCGACCGCGGCCTTCACCTTGGCGTAGACCTCGGGACGGTGCTCCTTGAGCCACGCATACTGCTGGGCGCTCGACATCCCGTAGCGGAAGTCGGGGTCCTCACCGAGCAGCTCGGTCATCGAGGAGGTGGTGCGGGCGACCTTGCGGATCGTCTCCCGCACCGGCCACAGCCAGGCGGAGTCGATGTGCGCGTGGCCGATCGCGGCGATCTGGTGCGCGGAGTCGTGCGCAGTCGCCTCGAGGACCTCGGTCAGCGCCTCCCGGGCGTCGGCGGCCGTCTCCCGGATCCGCTGCAGGTCGACCCGGTCGAGGGCGTCGTCGATCGCCTGCAGGATGCGGAACTTGCGCGGTCCCTCGGGCAGCTCGACCTGCAGCTCATGGAGCGTCTCCAGGTCGAGGCAGAGCTCGAAGACGTCCTTCTCGAAGACGGCCAGCTCGATCCGACGGGTGGTGTAGAGCCTCTTCTTCGAGGAGGTCTCGATGTCGCCTTCCTGGGTGGGCAGGAAGGGGTGGTAGTCGAGCAGGACCGGGTTGGCCGCGGCCTCCAGGAACAGCTCGATCTCCTCGCCACCCTTCGCCTCGTCGGCGACCAGCACCCACTGGTTGCGCGGGTTGAGGCTCTTGATCGGCTCGCCGTCGGGGGTGTAGACCAGCCCCTCGCACTGGAAGCCGGGCATGTTGACGTCGAAGCCGAGGTCGCAGACCAGCTCCACCCGCTTCCCCGCCCACTCCGCAGGCACGGTCCCGGTGATCCGGAACCAGGCGGTACCCCAGGCCGGACCCCAGTCGCTGCCGACCTCGAAGGGCTCGTAGGTCAGCGCCAGCCCGTCGGCCGGAGCGATCGGCTCCCCGGGCAGCTCGTGCCATGCGACGCTCACGGGCGCCGAGGTGGTGTGGACCGCCGGCCACAGGCGCTCCTTGAGGACCCGGCTCACCCGGCCCTCGGTGAGGTGTACGTCGTCGTGCATCAGTGCTCGTCCTGTCTGTTGTCTGCGTTGTCGGCGTCGTCTTCGATGAACTCCAGCTGCGTGAGCACGCAGTCGGTCAACGCGGTGAACCGCACGGCTCCCGCCATGACGGGGTTTCCACGGCGGATCCGGAAAACGCGGGTCTGACCTGCCCAGACGTACGGCTCGCCGGCCCGCTCCTCGCGGGCCACCGTCGCGCCGTCGGGGCCGAGATAGTCCAGCTTCCAGGCCAGGTCGCCCGGCTCGGCGGAGGTCACGGTGTAGAGCGAGAGCCGCCGCTCACCGACGAGCGGGACCTCCATCCGCTCCCCCGCCCTCAGCGCGACAGTGGTCTCGCCGGTGTCGTCGGTCAGGGAGTCCGGCACCACCACGGTCGCGTCGGTCACGGGGAGAGCGGGAGCCGTCCGGGACGCAGACGGCGGGCGGGAGTCCTTCGCCCAGCCGCAGGGTGTTTCGGAGAGCTCGACGACCAGGTGTGCGCCGTCGGCCAGGCGGGCGTGCGGGACCGAGATCACGTCCCACGGCTCGCCGTCGAGGGTCACCGCGCGGATGTGGCCGCCGGTGCCGACCGCCTCGATCACGATCTCCTTGCCGTCCGTCGGCCGCAGCACGGTGCGCCGCACCGACGGCGGGACGATCACGTAGGACGCCGAACCCGGCACCAGCGGATAGAGCCCGATCGTGGCGAAGACGTACCAGGCCGACATCTCGCCGTTGTCCTCGTCCCCGGGATACCCCTGGCCGAGATCGGAGCCGACGAAGAGACGGGAGACGCACTCGCGGACGATCCGGTGGGCGTCGTCGTGCCGCCCGGCGAACATGTACATGAACGGGATGTGGTGGGCAGGCTGGTTGGAGAGCCCGAGCATCCCCATGCGTACGTCGCGGGCCTCGGTCATCTCGTGGATCGCGAACCCGTAGTGACCCGACAGCGCTGCCGCGCCGGTCTCGGGACGGGCGAAGAACTCGTCCAGCTTCGCGCCGAGCCCCTCCTCGCCGCCGTGGAGCTCGGCCAGCCCCGCTCCGTCGTGCGGTGCGGTGAAGGCGGTTCCCCAGGCGTTGGTCTCGGTGTAGTCGTGGCCCCACACGTCGGGGTCGAACGTTGCACGCCACTCCCCCGCGGGGTCGCGCCCGATGAAGAACCCTCGCTCACGGTCGAACACGTTGCGATATCCGAGCGCCCGCCGCGCGAAGTACTCCTCCTCCGCGGCGAGGTCCTCCGGGGTTCGGGGTAGTCCAGGGAGTTTCCGTCGGTTACTGGCCGGTAAACCGACGGAAACTCCCTGGACTACCCCGCCCGCCCGCAACCTCCGAGCCAGCCGCGAGATCCCCCAGTCGTTGATCGCGTTGTCCAGGGTCCACGACATTCCCTCGTGGGTGTCGGTGTCGATGTAGCCCGCGAAGATCCCGCGCCGCAGCCCCTTCCGGCCGACACGTACGTCATCGGGCGGCACGGTCGCGTTCTTCAACGCGGAGACATAGGCGGTCTCCAGATCGATCCCGGGCACCTCGCGCAGGGCCAGGTCGGCGAGCACCGTGTCGAAGGTGGTGCCGGTCATGCAGTCCTCGGCTGCCGGAGCACTCCAGCGCGGCGTCCAGCCGCGGTCGCGGAAGTGCTCGACGAAGCCCTCGGCGAGCGCACCGGCACCGGCCGGATCGAGCAGCGCGAGCAGCGGCCAGGCGGTGCGATAGGTGTCCCAGAAGCCGTGGGTGACCGTCATCGGCGCATGCCGGACGGAGGTCAGGTCGTAGGGCGAGACGTGCGCGTGGGTCGGCCCCTCGCCGTAACGGTTCGGGTAGAGGAAGAGCCGGTAGAGGCCGGACCGGATCGAGACCAGCTGGTCCTCGCTCGCGCCCTCGACCTCGACGGTCGCCAGGACCTGCTCCCAGGCCGCACGGGCCGTGGCGGCCATCTCGTCGAACGATCCGGCGGCCTCGAGGTTGGCGGCCGCCTGCTCGTCGCTGACGGTCGAGATGCCCAGACGTACGTCGACAGCCCCCGCCCCGCTCAGCGCGATATGACCACGGAGCCGGCCATCACCCAGGCGCAGCTGGGAGGTCCCGGCGACGCGGAGATGGATGTGCTGGGCCGGCTTGCCCTCGCGGTCGTCCAGGAGAGCACGGACGACCATCTCGCCGCCGCCGTTCTCGCAGGTCAGCGACCGGATCTTGCCGTGATGGTCGAGCACCAGCGAGCGGGCACCGGTGAACCGCATCCCCAGCGCGAAGTCGCCGGGGACGAGTTCTGCGGTGACGCCGCCGTCGAGGGCGACCGCATACCGATGCGGGCCGGCCTCCTCGCCGGCGTGGTCGAATCCCAGGGCCCGCGCCCGCCGGTCGTCGTCCGGCTCGACGAGCGGGCTCGGCATCACCTGGAAGACCCCGTGATCGCCCATCCACGGGCTCGGGATGTGCGAGGTCGCGAACGCCTCGATCGCCGGCCGGTTGGGTCCGCCGGCGGTGTCGCGGTGGTGCGCGTGCCAGGCGTAGGGCCAGTTGCCCGCGGCGGCGTCGGTCATCGGCAGCCCGAAGACGCCGCCGTGCGGCAGCCCGACCAGCGGCGCGTTGTTGCCGCGCGAGAACCGGTCGCTGGAGTGGGTCCCGCGCCGGGTGTCGACCTGGTCGAGCGGCGCGGCCGGGAGCACGCGGGCGGGCCCGACGGCGACATCGTCGACCCACACCCGCAGCGGCATCTCGGCCGCCCGCGCCACGACGAGGAGCCGTTCGATCCGGCGCCCGGCGAGCCCGGTCAGCGGCACCCTGCGCAGGTTCCACTGGTCGACCCATGCCCGCTTCCCGTCGCCCTGACCGGTCGGGGTCAGCGCCTGACCGTACTGGTCCACGAGCCCGATCTCGCTGAGCCGCCGGCCGTTGCCGAGCAGCCCGTCGATACATACGTACGTCGCCTCCCACCGCCGCTCGTCGCTCGAGGCCGACTCGGGGAACACGACGAAGCGCAGCTCGTCTTCGTCGCCCACCTCCATCGGCGCCTCCAGCGGCAGCTCCGCCTCGACATGGCCGAGCCCCGGCTCGACCTCGAAGCACCACGCCCGCGACGAGGAGTACCCCACGCCCGCACGGGCGTTGACCGGGTCGGCGGGCCCGTTCCCGAGAGTGAGGCTCACGCGAGCCCCTTCAGCACCGCACCGGCGAAGCTCGCCCCCGCAGGAAGCAGTGGCAGGATCGCCATCTGGTAGGCGTGGTAGACGTCCGGCTTGCCCGGCCAGACGGTGGCCGAGGGGTGGTTGTGGGCGTCGAGCTCGTGGTGCCAGGAGCCGAGCTCGCGGTCGACCAGGTGCTCCTCGCAGTAGGCCCACCAGCGGCGTACGTCCGCGAGCGCTTCGGCCGATCCGGTGTCGCGGAAGAGCGTCCAGGCCGCGGCGACCGCCTCCGCCGCGACCCAGTGCATCCGCTCGCGCACGACGGGCTTGTCGGCGAAGTCGGTGGTGTAGACGAAGCCGGACGCACCGTCGACCGCCCAGCCACGCGAGGCCGCGGCGGCCAGCAGCGACTGAGCATCCTCGAGCAGCCACGACGGAGCCTCCGACCCCAGCATGGTCCGCGCGTGCAGCGCCAGCCGCGCCCACTCGAAGAGGTGGCCGATGGTGACTCCGTACGGCCGGAACGGATGCCCAGGATCGTCGATGTTGTAGTCCAGCTCGACCGACCAGGACGAGGAGAAGTGCTCCGGGAGCCGCCAGTCGTACTCGCGAGCGAAGCCGTGCACGACGCGTTCCAGGATCCGTACCGCCCGGTCGAGCCAGACCCCGCGCCCGGTCACCTCGGCGACCGCGAGGAACGCCTCGACGGCATGCATGTTGGCGTTGACGCCGCGATAGCCGTCCAGCGAGCCCCAGTCGGCGCTCCACACGTCGAGGATCAGCCCGTCCTCCTCGCGCCAGAACCGCTCCTCCATCACACGGAGCGCCTTGTCGAGCAGCGCCTCCCCACCGGGGTGGCCGGCGGCGTACGCGGTGGTGGCGGCGAGCACGACGAAGGCATGGGCGTAGCCCTCCTTCACCGTGCTGACCACCTCGCCGGTCTCCGGGGAGACCGCGGAGTGCCACCCGCCGTTCTCGGCGTCGTGGAGCAGCCCGGTGAGTGCGGCGACGCCGTGGTCGACGTACGCAGCGGCCGAGGCGTCACCACGCAGCTGCGCCAGCCCGAAGACGTGCGTCATCCGGCAGGTGATCCAGGTCTCGACGGGCCGTCCGGGAGTGAGCCGACCGTGCTCGTCGAGCCACCCGAACCCGCCGCTCTCATGACGGGAGCCGCGGGCGAAGGCCAGCAGGCGGTCGGCCTCCTCCTCGAAGCGGGCGATCTCGGCGGCGGTCAGTTGCTGGTCGGTCATCCCTTGATGGCCCCTTCCTCGACCCCGCGGAAGAAGTAGCGCTGCAGCACCGCGAAGACGATCACGATCGGGACGAACGAGATCATGGTGCCTGCCGCGATCAGGCGGGGGTTGTTGGTGAACGTGCCGGACAGATACTGCAGGCCGACGGTCAGCGTGAGGTTCTCCGGGTCGGTCAGCACGATCAGCGGCCACAGGAAGTCGTCCCAGGCCCCGATGAACGCGAAGATCGAGATGACGCTCAACATGCCGCGCACGCCGGGGAGGTTGACGTGGATCAGGCGCTGCCAGGCGTTGGCGCCGTCGACCTTGGCGGCCATCTCGAGCTCGTCGGGGATCGCGGTGAACGCCGCCCGCATCAGCAGGACGTTGATCATCCCGATCATCCCCGGCAGCGCGACCCCCAGCAGGGTGTCGGTCAGGCCGAGCGAGCGGACCGTGACGTACTGGGCGATGATCGTCGCCTCCCCCGGCAGGATCAGGGTGGCCAGCAGCGCGCCCAGCACCAG
The DNA here is from genome assembly GCF_036090055.1 of Nocardioides sp. NBC_00368. NCBI lineage: Bacteria > Bacillati > Actinomycetota > Actinomycetes > Propionibacteriales > Nocardioidaceae > Nocardioides > Nocardioides sp. NBC_00368. The sequence continues at coordinate 28,067 of NZ_CP107970.1, read as the reverse complement.
CCTCGACCCGCGGAAGCGCAGCTTCGCCAGCGCGTAGCCCGCCATCGTGGCGCCGAGGATGTTCCCACCCACGACCAGGACGGCGACGATCACCGAGTTCATCGCGTAGTCGACCACCGGCACCACCTCGGCGACCTTGACGTAGTTGGCGAACGTCGGGTGCTCCGGGATGAAGCTCGGGGTCGAGGAGTAGACGTCCTCCTCGATCGACTTCAGCGAGGTCGACAGCTGCCACACGAACGGCAGGATCGTGATCGCGAGCACCACCAGCAGCAACGCGTAGCGCGCCAGCATCTCGCCCGTGGACATCCGGTGGAAGGAGTACGACCTCTTCGCACGCGGCGCACGCGGTTGCCTGTCGGTCATCAGCCGTCCTTCCGGTTGAGCCGGGCCAGCAGCAGCATCGGCAGGAGGGTGAGCACGAAGAGCAGCAGGCTCAGCGCCGAGGCGTAGCCGAGGCTGCCGGTGAAGCCCGTGGAGTAGAGCTGGATCAGCATCACCATCGAGCTCACCTTGCCGCCGGGGCCTCCGGTGCCGCCGGTCATCACGTAGAGCTCGGTGAACACGCGCAGGGCCGAGATGGTGATCAGGATCGTGATCAGCAGCATCGTGCCGCGTACGCCCGGGACGGTCACGCTCCAGAAGCGGCGGACCGGGCCGGCACCGTCGACGGCGGCCGCCTCGTGCAGCTCCTTGCCGACGTTCCCGAGGGCCGAGAGGTAGATGATCATGTAGTAGCCCAGGCCCTTCCAGACCGTCAGGCTGATCGCGCTGAAGAGCAGGAGCCAACGGTCGGTCAGGAACGGGATGGGCTCGGTGACCACCTGCAACGTCGACAGGATCGAGTTGATCGCGCCGCGGTCGTCGAGCAGCCAGCTCCAGATCAGCGCGACCACGACCGCCGAGGCGACCACCGGGGTGTAGAAGGTGACCCGGAAGAAGGTCAGGCCCGGCAGCTTCTTCTCCACCAGCACCGCGAGCAGCAGCGGCAACAGAGTGAGCAGCGGTACGCAGACGATCATGTAGAGGATCGAGTTGGTCAGCGCGTGGACGAGCTGGTCGTCGTCGAGCATCCGCTCGAAGTTCGCCAGCCCGGTGAACTCCCCACCGCCCAGTGGCTTGGTGTCGGTGAACGCCATGTAGATGGTGTTGAGGGCGGGATAGACGTTGAAGACGCACAGCCACACCACGGCCGGCGCGACGAGCAGCCAGGGCGTGAACCATCGGTGGTCACGCACCTGGCCACTTGGCCTCGTGATCGGACTGGTCACTGGGTGAGGATCTTGTTGCATTCCTCGACGGCCTTGTCGAGGGCTTCCTGCGGGGTCGCGTCTCCGGTGATCGCCGCGGCGAGCTGCTGCTGCAGGATCGTCTCCATGGCCGGCGACCAGCGCGGGTTGTTGGGGATCGCGGTCGAGAGGGTCTCGAACGCGGTGACCTGGGCGTCACCGGCGTTGGTGCCGTCGCTCTTGGAGAAGAACTCGTCCTCGGCGGACTCGGTCGTGCTCGGGTAGATGCCCGGGACCAGCTCGGCGAAGGCCTTCTGGTTCTCGGCGTTGGTGACGAACTGGGCGAGCGCGTTGGCGGCTGCGAGGTTCTCCGACCCGGCGTTGACCGAGAGGCCCTGGACGTAGAGCGGGCCGTCGCCGAAGGCGTGGTTGGAGGTCGTCACGTCGACCAGGCTGGGGGCTTCGGTCTTCAGCGTCGTGTTGATGTGCTGGCCACCGCCGGTGGTCCAGGCGACCTTGGACTCGTTGTACATCGCCGAGTTGCCCTGGAACTCCTCCGAGAGCAGGTTCTTCGGCAGCAGGCCCGCCTCGTAGCCGTCGGCGAACTTCTGCACCAGCTCGACCACCTCGGGCTGGTTGAAGGTCAGCTCGGTGCCGTCCTCGTTGAAGATCTCGACGCCGAGGTTCTGGAAGTCGTTGATGCCCGGCTTGCGGCTGACCAGGTAGGACGAGCCCTTCGCCGTCTTCTGGTACGTCGCCGCCTGCTCGAAGAGCGAGTCCCAGTCGGTCGGGAGATCCTCCGGGTCGAGGCCGTTGTCCTCGAGCAGCTTGGTGTTCCAGTAGTTCACGTCGGTGCCGAGGTACCAGGGGTAGCCGTAGGTGCCGTCGAGGCCGTTGTAGCGGTAGCCCTGCAGGCCGCCCTCGACGAACGTCCCCTCCAGGTCGACGTCGGTCTCCTCGAGGTCGAGCAGCTGCTCCTGCTCGGCCAGCGGAAGCGCGAAGTCCGGCGGCAGGTTGACGACGTCGGGGAGATCACCGGACTGGGCCTGGGTGAGCACCTTCTGGTCGTAGCCGTCGCCGGGCTGGTCGAGCCAGGTGACCTCGACGTCCGGGTGTTCCTTCTCGAAGGCAGCGATCACGCCTTCGACGTAGTCGGTGAACTTGGGCTTCAGCGCCCAGGTCTGGATCGAGACCTTGCCCTCGATCTTGCCGTCGAGGTCACCGGCGGACGGCTCGTCGCCTGCCCCGCAACCCGTCATCGCAGTGACGCCCATGGCCAATCCAGCGGCGACCCCCACCAACCGGCGTACGCTCATTTTCGGCTCCTTGCTGAATGCTTTTGATAAAGCGGTTAAGTTCGGGCCGTACTATTCACCGAACGAGGTGTGCCGTCAAGGCATCCGTGTGAGGAGCGCCACAATCGGCCTCCTGCCTCGACCCAGGAAGGACTTGCCCGATGGCACGACCCACGATCGCGGACATCGCCGAACGCGCCGGCGTCTCCAAGGGCGCGGTCTCGTTCGCACTCAACGGACGGCCGGGAGTCAGCGAGGAGACGCGGCGACGCATCCTGGCCGTCGCCGACGAGATGAACTGGCGCCCCCACCGGGCCGCCAGATCCCTGGGCAACTCGCGCGCCGGAGCCGTCGGCCTGATCCTGTCCCGCCCCGCTCGTACGCTCGGGCTCGAGCCCTTCTTCGGCCAGGTCGTCTCCGGCCTGCAGGCGGGCCTGGCCGAGGACGGCACCGCGCTGCAGCTGCTCGTGGTCGAGGATCCCGAGGCGGAGATGGCCGCCTACCGCAACTGGGCGGCCGAGAAGCGGGTCGACGGTTTCGTGCTCCTCGACCCACTCATCGAGGACCCCCGGTTCGCCGCGCTCGAGGCGCTCGACGTGCCGGTGATGGTGCTCGGCGGACCGCTCCCGGACACGTCGCTGAGCTACAGCTGGGCCGACGACAGCGAGGCCATGCACGAGGCGGTCGACTACCTCGCCGCGCTCGGCCACCGTCACGTCGTCCACGTCGCCGGTATGCCGCAGTTCCTGCACACCAAGCGCCGGATGGACGTGCTCACCGAGGCCAAGGAGCGCCACGAGCTGGCCGAGGTGGTCTCGATCCCGACCGACTACAGCGACTCCGAGGGCGCCGTCATCACCCGACGGGTCCTGTCGCGGCGGGAGCGGCCGACCGCGATCGTCTACGACAGCGACGTGATGGCCGTGGCGGGGCTGGGCGTCGCCCTGGAGATGGGCGTGCGGGTGCCGCAGGATCTCTCGATCCTCTCCTTCGACGACTCCCTGCTGGCCCGGCTCACCCATCCCGCACTGACCGCCCTGACCCGTGACACCCAGGGCTGGGCGACCGAGGCCGCCCGCGAGCTGCTCCGGCTGATCGGCGACCCGACCCTCACCGTGCGCCACCAGTCGAGCACGCCGGTGCTCGTCCCCCGAGAGAGCACGGCTCCGCCCGCTGGACACTGATTGCCTGGTTTACTTAAACGGTTTATATTGCGCGGGTGTCAGCTCACCCGCCCCCCTCCGCCACTGCCCCGTTGCGCTTCGGAGCCAACCACGTGCCCTCAGCCGGCTGGTTCTACTCCTGGCTCGACTTCGACGCCGACCAGATCGCCCGCGACTTCGACGATCTCGCCGGCCTCGGTCTCGACCACGTACGCATCTTCCCGGTCTGGCCGTGGATCCAGCCCAACCGCTCGCTGATCCGCTCCGCGGCGGTCGACGACGTGCTCACCACCATCGACCTGGCCGCGGCCCGCGGCCTCGACGTCTGCGTCGACCTGGTCCAGGGCCATCTGTCGAGCTTCGACTTCCTGCCGTCATGGGTGCTCACCCATCACCAGCGATCGGTCTTCAGCCACCCGGAGGTACGCGCGGGCCTGCGCACCTACGTCGACACCCTCGCCGCCGCGGTCGCCACCCGCGACAACGTCTTCGCTCTGACCCTCGGCAACGAGGTCAACAACCTGTGGCCGTCCAACCCGACCACCATCGCCGATTCCCGCTCCTGGGCCCAGGAGCTCCTCGAGACCGCCCGCAAGGCAGCCCCCGGCCTGCTCTGTCTCCACTCGCTCTTCGACGACGCCTTCTACGCGCCCGATCACCCCTTCGCACCCGCCGACGTCACCACGCTCGGTGACCTGAGCACCGTGCACTCGTGGGTCTTCAACGGCGTCGGCGCGATCGACGCGCCCCTGGGACCGGCCACGCTCACGCACGCCGACTACCTGGTCGAGCTCGCTGCTGCGTACGCCACCGAGCCGGGGCGTCCGGTCTGGCTCCAGGAGATCGGCGCTCCCCTGCCGGAGATCACTCCGGAGAGCGTGCGCGAGTTCGTCACCGGCACGATCGACCACGTCGTCCAGAACCCGGCACTGTTCGGCATCACCTGGTGGTGCTCCCACGACCTGGACCGGTCACTGGTCGACTTCCCCGAGCGGGAGTACGACCTCGGGCTCTTCACCGTCGACCACCGGCGCAAGCCGGTCGCCGAGGCGCTGGCGGCGGCGATCGCCGAGCACGGCGGCACCCGTCCCGCGCCGAGCCCGCGCAGGCAGTTCGAGTGCCCGGTCGACCTGATCCGCGAGCCCGAGCGCCGGGCCGAGGTCGCGCCCGGCAGCGAGTTCCACCGCGCCTGGGTCGCCGCCCGGATCGAGGGGCCCGTCGAGATCGTCGCGCCCCACTGACCAGGGCCCGGCCTGCCCGGCCCGGCCCTGGCCGCGATCGATCACGGGGCCGGCACGGCGCCGTCCCCGTGCCGGTCCCGCGGTGAGATCAGGCGGAGCGACGGCACGGCGAGGACCAGCGCGACCCCCGTCAGGACCGCCGCGACCCACACCGGCCCCAGACCGCCGACCTCCGCCAGCGCGAACGCTCCGATCGCCGGCCCGGCCGCGGCCCCGACGTTGAGCGCCACGGTCGCATACGCACCGCCCATGGTCGGCGCGCCGGACGCCGCGTAGAGCACCCTCGCGATCAGGCTGCTGCCGACCGCGAACGCGAGCACGCCCTGGACGAGCACCAGCACGAGCAGCGGCACCGCGCGGTCCGCGAGCAGCCCCAGGGCCAGCCATCCCAGGAGCAGCGCGGGCGAGGCGACGGCGATGACCAGCTGCGGGTGCCGGTCGGAGAGCCGCCCGGCGGCGGCGACCCCGACGAAGGAGCCGATGCCGAACAGCACCAGTGCCAAGGGCACCCAGACCTCGGCCAACCCGGCCGTGTCGGTGACGATCGGCGCCAGGAAGGTGAACGCGGCGAAGGTGCCGCCGTTGACCAGCGCGCCCAGCGACATCGCGACGAGCAGTCGCGGCGCTCTCAGCTGGGCGAGCTCGGCGGTCAATGACGGACCCGGCACACTCGATGTCTCCCGGGTGCCGGACCGCACTCCGTTGGCGATCCCGAAGGCCGCCGGCACGCACAGGAGCGCGACCGCCCAGAACGTGGCCCGCCAGCCCAGGGCCGTACCGAGCAGCGCGCCCGCGGGCACACCGGCGACGGTGGCGAGCGTCGTACCGGACAGCAGGACCGCGAGCGCGCGTCCCTTCCGGTCGGGGGCCACCAGGCGAGTGGCGGTGCTGAGCGCGACCGCCAGGAACCCGGCGTTGGCGACCGCCGCCATCACCCGGGTCGCGAACAGCACGGAGAAGGTCGGAGTGAGGGCGGCGACGACATGACAGGCGGCGAAGAGGGCCAGACAGCCGAGGAGAGCGGCGCGGGCCGGCCACCGGCGCGCGAAAGCGGCCATGACCGGCGCGCCGAGGATCATCCCGACCGCGAACGCGGACGTGAGCAGACCGGCGGTCCCGACCGAGACGTCGAGGCCGGCGGCGATGTCCGGCACGAGACCGGCGAGCATGAATTCCGAGGTGCCCATGGCGAAGACCGCCAGGGCGAGCAGGTAGAGCGCGAGAGGCATGTGGGTACTCCGAGGCAGGAAACGGACGGAAGGCGTCTCGTCACCACGGCCAGCACCCAGGGATGGCCGAACGACCGCCCGCGCGAAACGCGCCGGGGCGGGAGGGCTGGAACCTCAGTGGTTCAGGGGGCTGACGGCGTGACCGAAAGCCCCCACAGTGCTTGCCTCAGGGCTCGACATGGCCTAAAGGCTACCGCAGCGCCCTGCCGGCGTACGCCACCTGGCGGTCGGCTGCCTGCCCGCGCTTCCACACCCGGAAGCTGTCCTCGCTGTTGCCGCGGCGCCAGTAGCCGGAGATCGACAGGTCCCCGCGCGGCATCCCGCGCTCGCGCAGCAGGTAGGGACGGATCCGCTGCATCGTGACCTCGGCCTCGCCGTGCACGAACGCGTGCACCCGGCCGAGCAGCCAGGGCAGCTCGCGGACGACGCTCTCCAGAGGCGGATCGACGCTGGCGTCCACCCAGCGCACCTCGACCCCGGCCGGCGCCGCGACCTGCTGGAGGTGCTCCGCGGAGGGCACCTCGATCACGGCGTAGCCGACCGCGTCGGCCGGCAGCGCCGCCAGTGCCGCCCGGATCGCGGGCAGACCCGACTCGTCGCCGACGAGGAGATGCCAGTCGGCAGCCGGGTCCGGGGCGTACGTCCCACCCGGCCCACGCACGGTCAGTACGTCACCCGGAGCCGCGGTCGCGGCCCAGCGGCCGGCGACGCCTTCGTCACCGTGGTGCACGAAGTCGACGGCAAGGGTGCCCTCGTCGACCGAGGGGTCGAGCGCGGTGTAGGTGCGGCAGACGGTCGAGCCGTCACCGACGGGAATCTCCAGACGCAGGAACCGGTCGGTGCACACGCTGCCGTCGAACGCGGAGAGGTCGTCGGCACGGAAATGGACGCGGATCATCCCAGGACTGAGCCGACGGGTGGCGGTGACCACGACCCGTGTCTCCGGCTTTGTCTCCGGCTTGACCGCGCGAAACATGAGGGGAGCCTAACCTAATTTCCGAGAAATGCAGATGGTGGCCCGCCGACTGCCCTAGAGTTGCGCCGTGCTCTACTCCGCCGGGTTCGAGTTCGAGTATGCCCTGGTGACGGAGTCGCCCGACGTAGGCGCGGGTGCGATTCGCGACGTGGGCACATTCCGTGACTTCGTGGACCTCGACTTCGACGCCCTCCAGCGCGCTCTCGCCGACGGCTCCGGCACGACCGACGACGGCCTCGTCCGCGGCGACCTCGGCATCAAGAGCGGCTACTGGTACCTCGAGGGCGACGAGCGGTTCGACGCCGAGGGCACCTTCACCACGATGCTGGTCAAGGGCGTGGAGATCCGCACTCCGATCTGCCCGAGCATCACCGAGGCCGCCGACCGGCTCGTCGACCTGCAGGGCGACATCGCCAAGCGCCTCGAGCCTCTCGGCCTGCACCTGGGCATCGTCGGTTTCAACCCGGTCCGCGAGGCGTACGTCCTCGACCCGCCGCTCAACGAGTGGGAGCAGCGGATGCGGGCCGAGCACCGGGAGTACGACCACGCCGAGGTCTCCAACCTGAGCTACGGCCCCGACATCAATCTGTCCTTCCCCGGGCTCTCCGCGACGGAGGTCGTCGAGGTGACCCGCCGGCTGACCTACTACAGCCCCTTCATGGTGCCGTTCAGCTTCAGCTCGCCCTTCCACGCCGGCCAGCCGTGGCACGGCCCCAGCAAGCGCACCTACGAGCGCACCTGGCGGCGGGTGGCCGCGCGCTGCTTCGTCGATCCGCCCGCCGGCGCCGAGCCCACGATGGTCCACCGACCACGGATCGCTCGTGAGGAGGGACGCATCGAGTTCAAGGCCTTCGACTCCTTCCTCACCCGCGAGCTGCTGCTCGCCGGCGCGGCACTGACGCTCGGTGTCTGCCTCGCCGGCGACCTTCCCGGGCTCGCCGACAAGCCCAGTCGCGACCTCCACCAGCGCGCCGCGACCGCCGCGTTCACCGACCCCGAGATCGCCGCCGGCGCCCGCCAGGTGCTCGCGGCGGCCCGCCGGGCACTCTCCGAACGTGCTGGCCTGCGGCACGAAGTCGGCCACCTCGATGGTCTGGACCAGTTGCTGAGCGAGGGACGTACCCCAGCCGATAGCCTTCTGGACGCATATTCGCGCACCGGCCTGATGTACCACCCGGAAGGACTTCGTTGACTGATCTCCCCGCCGACCTGCCCGCTGACCGACTCGTGACACTTCCTGCGGAGGCCGACGTGGCGATCTGCGGAGCAGGCCCGATCGGCGCCGCGACGGCCACGTTCCTGGCTCGGCCCGGCCTGCGGGTGGCGCTGATCGACCACGACCCTGCCGAGGACCCCGGTCATGTCGCGACCTACCGCTATTCGGGCGGCAGCATCCGGTGGACCTGGCCCGACCCGGTCAAGCGCGAGATGACGACCCAGACCGAGCAGTTCATCCGCGGCGCCGCGGACGGCGCCGAGCTGGGGATGATCGAGAACACCTACCACCTGCTGCACACCGGTGAGCACATCCCCGCGCTCAACGTCTCCGCGACCGGGCTCGTCGGGATGCTCCGCGACCAGGCGCTCGAGGCGGGAGCGACGCTGGTCGACGCGGTCGTCACCGGCGTACGTCCTGACGGCAGCGGTCATGTGGTCGAGACCTCCCGCGGCACCATCCGCGCCGGGCAGGTCCTCGGCGCGATGGGCGCGGCGAACGCGTCGGTGTTCCCACAGACGAGCGCGGAGCCCGAGAAGCGCCAGCTGTTCGTGCTCGACCTCCCGGTTCCGCCCGAACGCGAGCTTCTTCCCCACACGATCGTGCCGATCGGCGACGGGTTCGGCTATGTCTTCGTGAAGCTCATCGACGGGCAGCTGAGAGTGCTCGTCGGCCAGGAGGACATCGTCGAGGACGAGGACACCTCCGGACCCGTCGACCACTGGAAGGAGATCCTCGACAGCGGGCTCGCCGCGACGCTCCCCTGGCTCCGCGACGCCCGTGTCGACGACATCCTCTGGGGCGTCGACACAGCACAGAAGACCCTCGTGGTCGACGAGCCGAGCCCTGGCGTCCTCGTCGCCAACTGTGGGAGCGCCATCCGCTCCGCGGCCTGGCTGGGACGTACGCTCGCCGAGCGGCTCGCCACCTAGATCTCGAGCTCGGCCCGGGTCGGCGGGTTGGCACCGGCGCGCGAGACGGTGACGGCCGCCGCCCGGACGCCGTGGGCGAGCACCTCACGGCGGTCGCGGTCGAAGTCGTCCCAGAGCGCGTCGACCAGGCCGGCGGAGAAGGTGTCGCCGGCACCGATCGTGTCCACGACGGTCACCTTCCGGGCCTCGACGTCGATCCGCTCGGACGCGGTGATCCAGCTGGCACCGTCGCCGCCGCGGGTCACCGCGACCGCCCCGGCCCCGAGCTCGAGCAGCCTGGCGGCCGCCTTGTCCAGACCGATCCCGGGATAGAGGGTCTCGAGGTCCTCGTCGCTGGCCTTGACGACATCGGCGTACGCCGCCGCCCGCTCGATGCGCGAGACGATCTCCTGGCCGGTTCCGGTCAGCGTGGGCCGCATGTTGATGTCGTAGAGGACGCGCACGGAGTCGGGGAGCCCGTCGAGCAGCGCGAAGACGGTCTCGGCGCCAGGCGAGAGCACCGGCGCGAGCGAGCCGATGTGCACGAACCGCGGCGTCCCCACCTCGACCTCGCCGAGCTTCCACTCCAGGTCGAAGACGTACGTCGCCGAGCCGTCGGCCGTGATGGTCGCCTGCGCCGTCGAGGTGCGGGCCAGCACGTGCGGGTCGCAGGCCATCTCGACCCCGGAGCCGGCCAGGTGGGCGGCGAGGGCCTGCCCACGGGCGTCGTCGGCGTAGGAGGCCGCGTAGCGCACCGGACGGCCGAGCCGGCCCAGCGCGACGGCGACGTTGGCACCGCTGCCGCCCGGATGGTCCTGGGTCACACCGTCGGACGTGGTGACCACGTCGACCAGTGCCTCACCTACCACCAATACGTCAGCAACGGCATTGTCACGATCCAGGCTGGTCACGGGCGGCAGATTAGCAACTCGACGTACCAACGAATTTTCGGGGTTGACCAGCAGAAACCTCCTACTGTCCAGTAACCCACCGCGGGTGCGCGACCGCTCGCGACCGCGTGCGACCATTGAGGATGTGACCGAAGAATCCACCGAGACGACTGGTGGTCCGCAGGGCCCGACCCCCGCCCAGCCGACCGTAATCCACGAGGGTCTACCGACCCAGCTTCCGGACATCGATCCCGAGGAGACCAGTGAGTGGCTCGGCTCGTTCGACGCGATGCTCGAGTCGAGCGGGCGCGAGCGGGCCCGCTACGTCATGCTGCGTCTTCTGGAGCGCGCCCGCGAGCAGTCCGTCGGCGTGCCCGCCCTGCGAAGCACCGACTACATCAACACCATCCCCTCCGACCGCGAGCCGTGGTTCCCGGGCGATGAGGACATCGAGCGACGCATCCGCGCCTTCATCCGCTGGAACGCCGCCGTCATGGTCTCCTCCGCCAACCGCAAGGGCCTCGAGGTGGGCGGCCACATCGCCACCTACCAGTCCTCCGCGAGCCTCTACGAGGTCGGCTTCAACCACTTCTTCCGCGGCAAGGATCACCCCGGCGGTGGCGACCAGGTCTTCATCCAGGGCCACGCCTCCCCCGGCATCTACGCGCGTGCCTTCCTCGAGGGCCGGCTCACCGAGGAGCAGCTCTTCCGCTTCCGCCAGGAGGTGCAGCACGGCGTCGGCCAGGGCATCTCGTCCTACCCGCACCCGCGCCTGATGCCGGACTTCTGGGAGTTCCCGACGGTCTCCATGGGCCTGACCGGGATCAACTCGATCTACCAGGCGCGGTTCAACCGCTACCTGCAGAACCGCGGCATCAAGGACACCTCCGACCAGCGCGTGTGGGCGTTCCTCGGTGACGGCGAGATGGGTGAGCCGGAGTCCCTCGGCGCCATCCGCGTCGCCGCCCGCGAAGAGCTCGACAACCTGGTCTGGGTGGTCAACTGCAACCTGCAGCAGCTCGACGGCCCGGTGACCGGCAACGGCAAGGTCATCCAGGAGCTGGAGTCCAACTTCCGCGGCGCCGGCTGGAACGTCATCAAGGTCATCTGGGGCCGCGAGTGGGACCAGCTGCTCGCCAAGGACGTCGACGGCGTCCTGGTCAACAAGATGAACTCCACCCCCGACGGCCAGTTCCAGACCTACTCGGTCGAGACCGGTGCCTACGTCCGGGAGAACTTCTTCGGCTCCGACCCGCGCCTGCGCAAGATGGTCGAGCAGATGAGCGACGAGCAGATCCGCAAGCTCCCCCGTGGCGGCCACGACTACCGCAAGGTCTACGCGGCCTTCGACGCGGCCACCAAGACCGTCGGGCAGCCGACCGTGATCCTGGCCCACACCATCAAGGGCTGGACGATCGACGCTCTGGAGGGGAAGAACGCCACCCACCAGATGAAGAAGCTGACCATGGCGGACCTGAAGAAGTTCCGCGACCGTCTGCTCCTGCCGATCTCCGACAAGGAGCTCGAGGCGACCTACGAGCAGACCGGCGCCGCCCCGTTCTTCAACCCGGGTCCGGAGTCGGCCGAGATCGAATACATGATGGAGCGCCGCAAGCAGCTCGGCGGCCCGCTCCCCCAGCGCCGGGTCGAGTTCAAGCCGCTCACCCTGCCGGGCGACAAGGTCTACTCCGAGCTCAAGCAGGGCTCCGGCAAGAACAAGATCGCCTCCACGATGGCCACCGTCCGGCTCCTCAAGGACTGGATGCGTGACCCGGAGATCGGCAAGCGCATCGTCCCGATCGCCCCCGATGAGTACCGCACGTTCGGCATGGACGCGATGTTCCCGAGCGCCAAGGTCTACAACCCGGGCGGCCAGCAGTACGAGAGCGTCGACCGCAAGTTGTTGCTCTCCTACAAGGAGTCCGCGCAGGGCCAGCTGCTCCACGAGGGCATCTCCGAGGCTGGGGCGCTGGCTTCTGCGACCGCTGCGGGCACGGCGTACGCCACCCACGGCGAGCCGATGATCCCGTTCTACATCTTCTACTCGATGTTCGGGTTCCAGCGCACCGGCGACTCCATCTGGGCGATGGCCGACATGATGGGCCGCGGCTTCCTGATCGGCGCCACCGCCGGCCGCACCACGCTGACCGGTGAGGGTCTCCAGCACGCCGACGGTCACTCCCCGCTGCTCGCGGCGACCAACCCGGCGGTCGTGCACTACGACCCGGCGTTCGCCTACGAGGTCTCCCACATCATGCAGAGCGGCCTCGAGCGGATGTACGGCACCTCCGAGGAGCACCCGCACGGCGAGAACGTCATCTTCTACCTCACCGTCTACAACGAGCCGGTCAGCCAGCCCAAGGAGCCCGAGGGCGTCGACGTCGAGGGCATCCTGAAGGGCATCCACCAGGTCTCGACCGCCGAGGGCGAGGGTCCGAAGGTCCGCCTGCTCGCCTCCGGCGTCGGCTTCCCGTGGGTCGAGGAGGCTGCCCGCATCCTCGAGGAGGACTGGGGCGTGAAGGCCGACACCTGGTCGGTCACCTCGTGGAACGAGCTCGCTCGGGACGCCATCGACGCCGAGCAGTGGAGCCTCAACCACCCGGGCGAGACCCCGCGCACGCCGTACGTCACCGAGAAGCTCTCGGCGTCCAACGGCCCCGTCATCGCGGTCTCCGACTACATGCGGGCCGTCCCGCTGCAGATCGCCCGCTGGGTGCCGGACGACTACCGCGTGCTCGGTGCCGACGGCTTCGGCTTCGCCGACACCCGCCCGGCCGCGCGTCGCTTCTTCCAGATCGACGCCCAGTCCGTCGTCGTCCAGGCCCTCCAGGCACTGGCCGAGGCCGGCGAGATCGACGCCGCGCTGGTGAAGAAGGCCTTCGACACCTACCGCATCGACGACCCGACGGCCACGAAGGGCATCATGCAGGAGGGCGGCGACGCCTGAGCCTCGTGGCGCCGAGTCGGCGCATCTGACCCCGTGTCTGGCGAAGCGAAGCGAGCCAGAGGGGTCGGATGCGCCGACTCGGCATGTCATCAGATGTACTAAGCGCAAGAATGGACAACGTGACCGCAGTGATCCCTCCCACCCGCCAGCGCACCGCGCAGGCGCTGCGGCGAGCCACCGGCCGGCTGGCGACCGCAGCGACCTCGCGGATGGACGACGCGATGCCGTGGTTCAAGGATCTCTCCGCGAAGAACCGCTCCCTGGTCGGCCTGATCGTCCAGGCCGGCATCAAGGAGTTCGTCGGCTGGTACGCCGGCGGAGCCTCCGCCGACACCGCCAAGCCCGACCTGGCGGCCTCGATGTTCGGCGTCGCGCCGCGCGCGTTGACCGGCATCATCACGCTCCAGCAGACCGTCGACCTGGTCCGGCTCTCGATCGAGGTGGTCGAGGCCAACATCGACGACCTCCTCGGCACCGAGGACGCCGCCGACGTTCATGAGGCCATCGGCCGCTACGCCCGCGAGGTCGCCTTCGCCACCGCGGAGGTCTATGCCCGCGCCGCCGAGCAGCGTGGCGCGTGGGACGCCCGGCTCGAGGCGCTCGTGGTCGACGCGGTCCTGCGCGCCGAGACCGACGAGGTCGTCCTCTCCCGGGCCAGCGCGCTCGGCTGGGACGCCGACCTGCAGCTGTGCGCCGTCCTCGGCCACGCACCCGAGGGAATCGGCCTCGACGCCGCCCTGGAGGAGGTACGCCGCCGCGCCCGCGTCCACGACATGCACACCCTGTGCGCGGTCCAGGGTGACCGCCTCGTCGCCCTGCTCGGCGGTATCGAGGACCCCCTCGAAGCCGCAGGTCGCATCGTCGACCTGTTCGCCGACGGACCCGTCGTGGTCGGGCCGATGGCGACCGGCCTCGCCACCGCCGCCGAGTCCGCGCGAGCCGCACTCTCGGCCTACCGGGCCGCGCCCGGCTGGCCGGACGCGCCTCGTCCGGCACGGAGCCAGTCGTTCCTGCCCGAACGCGCCCTGGCCGGCGACGCCTGGGCCCACCGCTACCTGATCGAGCATCTCTACCAGCCGTTGGTGGAGGCCCGCAGCACCCTGATCGAGACGCTGGCGGCGTACTTCGCCGCCGGAGGCGGCCTCGAAGCCACCGGTCGCACCCTGTTCGTGCACCCCAACACCGTTCGCTACCGGCTCAAGCAGGTGGCCGAGCTCACCGGCTTCACCCCGACCGACTCGCGGGACGCTCTTGCGCTGCAGGTCGCCCTGATCCTCGGCAGGCAACAGGACCATTAACCCTGGTAACGGCGGAAATTGTAGAACCCCTACAGAATTGCGTGACAGATATTCGTCGCCGCCGAAGGTGAACCAGGACCCCTCCAGACGGGACCATCGTTCCGTGCTCGTCATTGTCGCCCCCGGACAAGGTGCTCAGACACCAGGATTCCTCACCCCGTGGCTGGAGGACCCCGCTTTCGCCGCTCGTATGGAGTGGCTCTCGACCGTCGCAGGCATCGACCTGATCGACTACGGCACCAATGCCGACGCAGAGACGATCCGCGCCACCGAGATCGCCCAGCCCCTGCTGGTCGCCACCGGCCTGGTCGCGGCCCTGCAGCTCTTCCCGCAGCCCGCGGACGCCTTCTCGAAGATCGGCGCCGTCGCCGGCCACAGCGTCGGTGAGATCACCGCCGCCGCAGGCGCTCGCGCGATCAGCGCCGAGCAGGCGATGGTCCTCGTCCGTGAGCGCGGCAAGGCCATGGCCGAGGCCGCTGCGAAGACGCCGACCGGCATGACCGCCGTCCTCGGCGGGGTCCGCGAGGAGGTCCTCGCCGCGATCGAGAAGCACGGCCTCACCCCCGCCAACGACAACGGCCCCGGCCAGATCGTCGCCGCGGGCACGCTCGAGCAGCTCGAGGCCTTCGCCGCCGAGCCGCCCGCCAAGGCCCGGCTGATGCCGCTCAGCGTCGCCGGCGCCTTCCACACCAAGCACATGGAGCCCGCCGTCGGCCACCTCGCCCGGCTGGCCCAGAGCGTCTCGACCCACGACCCGCGTACGCGCCTGATCAGCAACAAGGACGGCCAGATCGTCCACGACGGCGCCAAGGCGCTGGACCGGATCGTCGGCCAGATCGCCAACCCGGTGCGCTGGGACCTCTGCCTCGACACGATGTCCGACATCGGCGTGACCGGCATCCTGGAGATGCCGCCGGCCGGCACCTTGACCGGGATCGCCAAGCGAGCCCTCAAGGGCGTCGAGACCTTCGCCCTGAAGACGCCCGACCAGCTCGAGGACGCCCGTGCGTTCGTCGAGAAGCACGGCGAGGCCAACCCGATCGAGACCACGCCGACCTGGCGCATGGTCGTCTCCCCGTCCAAGGGGACCTTCAAGCTCTCCGAGACGATGTCCGGTCTCGACGTGATCCCGGCCGGCTCCGAGATCGGCGCCATCGCCAGCCTGCGCGACACGATCGCGATCACCTCGGCCCACGGTGGCGAGGTCATCGAGTGGCTGGTCGAGGACGGCGACCTCGTCTCCCCCGGCCAGCCCTTGCTTCGTCTGCACCCGACGGGAGCGCAGCACTCGTGATCTCATCCCCTACAGGTGCCCCGCACGCCCGCATCCTCGGTGTGGGCGGCTACCGTCCGAGCCGGGTCGTCCCCAACAGCGAGATCGTCGGCCTCATCGACTCCTCCGACGAGTGGATCCGCACCCGCTCCGGCATCGTCGAGCGCCGCTGGGCGAACGACGAGGAGACCGTGCAGATGATGTCGGTCGCCGCGTCCCGCAAGGCTCTCGAGCACGCCGGCATCGGTATCGACCAGATCGACTGCGTGATCGTCGCCACGGTCAGCCACATGCGCCAGACCCCTGCGGTCGCCGCGCTGATCGCCGACGAGCTCGGCGCCGACAATCCGGCCGCCTTCGACATCTCGGCGGCCTGTGCCGGCTTCTGCCACGGGATCGCGATGGCCAACGATCTCGTACGCGGCGGCAGCGCTCGCCACGTACTCGTCATCGGCGTCGAGCGACTCTCCGACATCACCAACCCGCACGACCGCGGCACCGCCTTCATCTTCGCCGACGGCGCCGGCGCAGCGGTCGTGGGCCCGAGCGACGAGCCCGGCATCGGTCCGGTCGTGTGGGGCTCCTCCGGCGACAAGGCCGACCTGATCCAGACACCCGACTGGTTCGTGGCCAACGAGGCCAAGGAGACGCCCTGGCTCACGATGGAGGGCAACCCCGTCTTCCGCTGGGCCTCCTTCGCGATGGCCAAGGTCGGCCAGGAAGCGCTCGAGAAGGCCGGCATCACCGCCGACGAGCTCGACTGCTTCGTCCCGCACCAGGCCAACATGCGCATCGTCGACGCCCTGGCCCGCTCCATGAAGCTCCCGGAGTCGGTCAAGATCGCGCGCGACATCGCCACGATGGGCAACACTTCGGCGGCCTCGGTGCCACTGGCCCTTGAGCGGATGGTCGAAGAGGGGCAGGCTCAGTCGGGCGACACCGCACTGCTCATCGCATTCGGCGCCGGGCTGGTCTACGCCGCCCAGGTCGTCGTCCTGCCCTAGCCCCACCACCACCCAGAGTTTCACCACAAAGAAAATCCGAGAGGAAGCACCACACATGGCCACCACCGAAGAGATCCGCTCCGACCTCGCCGAGATCGTCAACGAGGTCGCCGGCATCGATGTCGCCGACGTCCAGCTCGACAAGTCCTTCGTCGACGACCTCGACGTCGACTCGCTGTCCATGGTCGAGGTCGTCGTTGCCGCCGAGGAGAAGTTCGGCGTATCCATCCCCGACGAGGAGGTCAAGAACCTCAAGACCGTTGGCGACGCGGTGAGCTTCATCGAGAAGGCTTCCGCGAACGCCTGACGCGCCCCGGCGGCTCGGCCAACCCTCCCAGGCCGAGCCGCCGGACCTGTTGCACCTGATCCCAACGCGCCAACACCCCACGGAGACCACATGAGCAGCCGCACCCGAGTCGTCGTCACCGGATTGGGCACCACCAACCCGGTCGGCGGAGACGTAGCCACCACCTGGGATGCCTTGATCGCCGGCCGCTCCGGCATCCGCCAGCTCACCGAGGAGTGGGCTCAAGACCTTCCCGTACGCATCGCCGGCCGCATCGCCGTCGAGCCGTCCGAGGTCCTGGAGAGGGTCAAGGCCAGGCGCCTGGACCGCTCCGCACAGTTCGCCGTGGTCGCCGCGGCCGAGGCCTGGAAGGACGCCGGCTTCGAAGGCACCGCGACCGAGGCCGGCCTCGACGGTGAGCGCCTCGGTGTGGCCGTCGCCACCGGGATCGGCGGCGTGACCACCCTGCTCGACAACTACGACACGCTTCTCGCCAAGGGGCCGCGCCGGGTCAGCCCGCTGGCCGTCCCGATGCTGATGGCCAACGCCTCGGCAGCCAACATCTCGCTGACCTACGGCGCCCGCGCCGCGGCTCAGACCCCGATCTCTGCCTGTGCCTCCGGCTCGGAGGCGGTCGCTCTGGCCGCCGACCAGATCCGTCTGGGCCGCGCCGACGTCGTGCTCGCCGGTGGCACCGAGGCCGCGATCCACCCGCTGCCGATCGCCGCGTTCGCCAACATGATGGCCCTGTCCAAGACCGCGTCCGGCCCCGACGGCGGCGACCCGACCGCGGTCAGCCGCCCCTGGGACACCGGCCGCGACGGCTTCGTCCTCGGTGAGGGTGCCGGCATCGTCGTGCTCGAGTCGCTCGAGCACGCCCAGGCCCGTGGCGCCCGGATCTACGCCGAGGTCCTCGGCTCCGGCGTGACCGCCGACGCTCACGACATCGCCCAGCCCGACCCGGAGGGTCGTGGCGGCAGCCGCGCCATCAAGCGCGCGCTCGAGGACGGCGACATCGACCCGAGCACGATCGCCCACGTCAACGCCCACGCGACCTCGACCCCGCAGGGCGACATCGCCGAGGGCCTGATGCTCCACGCCACCCTCGGCAAGCACGTCGAGGACGTCGTGGTCACCTCGACCAAGTCGATGACTGGTCACCTGCTCGGCGGCGCCGGGGCACTCGAGACGGTCGCGACCGTGCTGGCGATCCACCACCGCCAGTCGCCGCCGACCATCAACCTCGACAATCTCGACCCCGCGGTCGAGCTCGACATCGCCACCAAGGCGCGCGACCTGCCGGTCGGCGACATCGCAGCCCTCAACAACTCCTTCGGCTTCGGTGGCGCGAACGTCGCGGTCGTCTACGGAAGCATCTGATGACGATCACGGCGCCTGCACCGGCCCCCGCGGCGAAGCAGAAGCTTCCTCGCGACCAGGACCCGCGCAACCCGCTGACCCGTCTGAAGGCGCTCTTCGACGAGGGCACCGTCAAGCTCATCTCCCCCGACGACGACTCCGGCATGCTGGCCGCCGTCGGCGAGGTCGACGGCACCCGGGCGGTCGCCTTCTGCTCCGACGCCACCGTCATGGGCGGTGCGATGGGTGACCTCGGCTGCCGGGTGGTCGTCGACGCCTACCACCGGGCGATGACCGACGGCATCCCGATCATCGGCCTGTGGCACTCGGGCGGTGCCCGGCTCGCCGAAGGCGTCCTCTCCCTGCACGCCGTGGGCCGGATCTTCCACGCGATGACGCAGGCCAGCGGCAAAATCCCGCAGATCTCGGTCGTCCTCGGCCCCGCCGCCGGGGGTGCCGCCTACGGTCCTGCTCTCACCGACGTCGTCATCCTCGGCCCCGAGGGCCGGATCTTCGTGACCGGCCCCGACGTCGTACGCTCCGTCACCGGCGAGGACGTGGACATGCTGCGCCTCGGTGGCCCGGAGCCGCACGGCCGCCGATCCGGTGTCGTCCACATCCTCACCGAGTCCGAGCGCGAGGCGCTCGACAAGGCCCGCACGGTCACCTCCCTCCTCGGTTCCCAGGGTGGCCTCGACGTTGCCGCCGTGGAGGACAAGGACCTCGCCGAGCAGCTGCCGGAGTCGAAGAAGCGCGCCTACGACGTACACCCGCTCGTGGAGAACATCCTCGACGAGGGCACCACCCAGGAGCTGCACGCTCGCTGGGCGCCCAACATCGTCACCGCCCTGGGCCGCTTCGGCGGCCGCACCGTCGGCGTCGTCGCCAACAACCCGCTGCGGCTCGGCGGCTGCCTCGACTCCCTCTCTGCGGAGAAGGCCTCCCGGTTCGTACGTCTCTGCGACTCGCTCGGCGTCCCCCTGATCGTCGTCGTCGACGTCCCGGGCTACCTGCCGGGCGTCGGCCAGGAGTGGGACGGGGTCGTCCGCCGTGGCGCCAAGCTCCTGCACGCCTTCGGCGAGTGTGTGGTCCCCCGGGTCACCCTGGTGACCCGCAAGACCTACGGCGGCGCCTACATCGCCATGAACGCACGTTCCCTCGGCGCCACCAAGGTCTTCGCCTGGCCGGGCGCCGAGGTCGCGGTCATGGGTCCGGTCGCCGCCATCCGCATCCTGCACCGCCGCAAGCTCGCC
Source organism: Nocardioides sp. NBC_00368 (assembly GCF_036090055.1). Classification (NCBI taxonomy): domain Bacteria; kingdom Bacillati; phylum Actinomycetota; class Actinomycetes; order Propionibacteriales; family Nocardioidaceae; genus Nocardioides; species Nocardioides sp. NBC_00368. The sequence continues at coordinate 8,497 of NZ_CP107970.1, read as the reverse complement.
GAGGTCGCGCCCGACCTCCGTCCTCAGGTCGAGGCGGAGCTCGCGGCCGAGCACGAGCGCCTCGCCGGCGGTGTCGACAAGGCCGTCGAGATCGGTGTCGTGGATGAGGTCATCGAGCCCGCTGCGACCCGCAGTGCGATCGCTGCCGCCTTCGAGGACGCGATCCAGACCGTCGGCGTACGCCGCGGTGCTCACGGCAACATCCCACTCTGACCGACACCGGCCAGACACGGACCGAGGCCCCGGAGCTCACGCTCCGGGGCCTCGGTCCGTCATCGGCCGTGCTCCGCGGCCGACGGGTCGCTCAGACGACCTGGTGCAGCCAGCGTACGGGCGCGCCCTCTCCCGCGTGACGGAAGGTCTCCAGCTCGTCGTCCCACGGCTTGCCGAGGAGCTTGTCGACCTCGAGCTCGAGCGTGGTGTCGCCGAGAGCGGCCTTCACGACGGCGGCCTTGAGCCGGTCCTCCGGGATCATGATGTCCCCGTGCATACCGGTGACGGCGTGAAAGACGCCGAGGTCGGGGGTGAAGGAGTAACGCCCACCCTCGGAGGTGGACGTCCCGTCCTCGGTGACCTCGAAGCGCAGGTGCGTCCACCCCTTCAGCGCCGAGGCGATGGCCGCTGCGGAACCGATCGCACCCGACCAGAAGAGCTCGGCTCGGTAGGTGCCGGCCTGGGCGGGCTGAGCCGTCCAGTCGAAGTTCACCGGCACGCCCAGCACCCCCGCGACGGCCCATTCGATGTGAGGGCAGAGCGCGGAGGGAGCCGAATGCACAAACACAACGCCTCGGGCGATACCACGCGAGGCGCTCGGGTCCTTGATCTGAGTGGTCACCGAATATCTCCTTCGTTGCGGCGCGAGCTACGCCTTCCCCAGCGGGCTCGATGATGCGTGAAGGAACACTTCGGTGGATCACATTGATGTAGTTGTGCTGTCCATTCTTACCTACGCGGCCCAGGATCTCCAGTATCGGGCCAAAACGGTCAGTGGCGACCGACACAGACGTCGATCGCCACTGATCATGCGAACTGATGAGGTTCTCAGTCCCTCTCGACCGTCTTCTCGAGCGCCTCGGCCCGCGCCGCGGCGTCGGTGATCTCGTCGGCGTCGATCGCGTACGTGCGGTGGAACCAGGTCAGCGCGTCCTTGTCCCGGCCCGCGTCCTGGAGCGTGTCGGCGTAGGCGTAGCGCAGTCGCACCACCCAGGGCTCGCGGCTCTTGTTGTTGAGCGGCGACTGCTCGAGGATCCGCAGGGCCGCGTCGTACTGGCCCATGTCGCGGCGAGCACCGGCCTCGACGATGGTCATCTCGGCCTTCGCCGGCGCCTCGAAGTTCACCACGGACGGGCTGTGAGCGAGCTTGATCGCCTGCTCGGGCTGGCCGAGCGCACGGTGACAGTCCGCCATGATCGGCAGGTAAGCCGTCGCCCCGTTCATCCGCTTCGCTGCGCGCAGCTCGGCGAGCGCCTCGGAGTAGTGCCCGGCAGCGTACGCCGCCTCCCCCAGCGCCTCGCGGATCACAGCGATCCGCTGCGTACGCGACTTGGCCGCCTTGGCGTGCTGGTAGGCCAGCTCGGGGTCGGAGTCGATGAACATGTCGGCAGCGACCAGGTGACGGGCGATCCGCGCCGCAAGCTTCTCCGGCAGACCGCGCAGCTGAGCCGAGATCGCACGGTCCAGCTCTTTGCCGGTCACCTCGTCCGGCAGCTCCGGGCCGTCGTAGGCGCGCTGGTCGGCCGTACGCTCCTCGCGCGGCTCGTCGAAGCGGCGCTGCGGCCTGCCACCGGGCTTGCCGCCGCGGTCCTTGGAGTAGCCGCCCTTGCGGTCGCTACCGCCACCGCGCTTCGGGCCGTCAGAGCGCTTCGGACCGTCGGTGCGACCGCCCGCGCGAGGACCACCGCGCCCGGTCGACGGCTTGCCGTCGCGGCGCTCATCGCCACCTCGCCCACCGTCACGGCGCTGCTCGCCTCCGCGGCCGCCACCGCCATCACGACGGTCGCTGCTGCGACCCGCACCCGTACCGGGCCGGCCGCTGCCACCCGCACGGCCGCCTCGGCCGCCGGTGGACGATGAACCTGAGCTCTTCGGACGCCCCGGGCGTCCGGCGGGCTTACCGCCTCTGTTGCTACGGCGCTCGTCAGCCATAGCCGCCATCCTCACTGCTGCGTACCGCAGCGACTTCGAACGATCCCCAGATCGTCACGTTGACAAACACAGTGCCAGTAAAAGCAGTAGAGGCCGCCCAATGGGCGGCCTCTACCTGAAATTTTGTCCGGCGGCGTCCTACTCTCCCACAGCCTCTCGGTTGCAGTACCATCGGCGCTGAAGGGCTTGACTTCCGGGTTCGGGATGGGACCGGGTATTTCCCCTTCGCTATGGCCGCCGTAACTCTATCGACTCACCCCCGCTGCATCTGCCGGCGCTTTCGCTGCCAGGCAGATCTGCTTGGGGTGGCCAAGCCATTGTTCAGTTCTAGCTTGTTGCTAGTTGGTGTGGACGCGAACAGTCTCATCAAAGAGTCAGTCTTCGATGGTTGTTGTTTTTGTTGAGGGTTTATGAAAGATAAGCCCTCGGCCTATTAGTACCGGTCGGCTGGGCATCACTGCTGTACACCTCCGGCCTATCAACCCCATAGTCTGTAGGGGGCCTTAACCCATAAAGGGTGGGAAACCTCATCTTGAAACGTGCTTCCCGCTTAGATGCGTTCAGCGGTTATCACTTCCGAACGTAGCCAACCAGCCATGCACCTGGCGGTACAACTGGCACACCAGAGGTTCGTCCATCCCGGTCCTCTCGTACTAGGGACAGCCTTTCTCAAGTTTCCTACGCGCGCGGCGGATAGGGACCGAACTGTCTCACGACGTTCTAAACCCAGCTCGCGTGCCGCTTTAATGGGCGAACAGCCCAACCCTTGGGACCTACTCCAGCCCCAGGATGCGACGAGCCGACATCGAGGTGCCAAACCATCCCGTCGATATGGACTCTTGGGGAAGATCAGCCTGTTATCCCCGGGGTACCTTTTATCCGTTGAGTGACCACGCTTCCACATGCCGTGGCCAGATCACTAGTTCCGACTTTCGTCCCTGCTCGACATGTCTGTCTCACAGTCAAGCTCCCTTGTGCACTTACACTCGCCACCTGATTGCCAACCAGGCTGAGGGAACCTTTGAGCGCCTCCGTTACATTTTAGGAGGCAACCGCCCCAGTTAAACTACCCATCAGGCACTGTCCCTGAACCAGATCATGGTCCGAAGTTAGACATCTAGTACGACCAGAGTGGTATTTCAACGATGACTCCACACACACTGGCGTGTGCGCTTCACAGTCTCCCACCTATCCTACACAAGCCGAACCAAACACCAATACCAAACTATAGTAAAGGTCCCGGGGTCTTTCCGTCCTGCCGCGCGTAACGAGCATCTTTACTCGTAGTGCAATTTCGCCGAGTCCACGGTTGAGACAGCGCCCAAGTCGTTACTCCATTCGTGCAGGTCGGAACTTACCCGACAAGGAATTTCGCTACCTTAGGATGGTTATAGTTACCACCGCCGTTTACTGGGGCTTAAATTCTGAGCTTCGCCTTACGGCTAACCCGTCCTCTTAACCTTCCAGCACCGGGCAGGAGTCAGTCCGTATACATCGTCTTACAACTTCGCACGGACCTGTGTTTTTAGTAAACAGTCGCTTGGGCCTGGTCTCTGCGGCCCTTCACGCTTCCCCCAGCTAGTGGGTTCACGATCCGGGCCCCCCTTCTCCCGAAGTTACGGGGGCATTTTGCCGAGTTCCTTAACCATGGTTCGCTCGATCGCCTCGGTATTCTCTACCTGATCACCTGAGTCGGTTTGGGGTACGGGCGGCTCATGACTCGCTAGAGGTTTTTCTCGACAGCATAGGATCATCGACTTCACCAAACGGCTCCCCATCACATCTCAGACATACAGAGCCCGGATTTGCCTAGACTCAGTCCTACATGCTTGGCCGGCGACAACCATCGCGCCGGTTCGACTACCTTCCTGCGTCACCCCATCACTTGACTACTACACACTCGGGTCCCATGTTCCACACACACGCCTCACCCCGAAGGGATCGGTCACGTGTGCTTCAGATGGTTAGCATCATGCGCCTCATCATGGGCGTCACTTCGCCGGTACGGGAATATCAACCCGTTGTCCATCGACTACGCCTGTCGGCCTCGCCTTAGGTCCCGACTTACCCAGGGCAGATTAGCTTGACCCTGGAACCCTTGATCAATCGGCGGATGTGTTTCTCACACATCATTCGCTACTCATGCCTGCATTCTCACTCGCGTACCGTCCACCGCTGGATCACTCCGCTGCTTCACCCGATACACGACGCTCCCCTACCCACCCCGGAAAACCGGAGTGCCATAGCTTCGGCGGATAACTTGAGCCCCGCTACATTGTCGGCGCGGAATCACTTGACCAGTGAGCTATTACGCACTCTTTCAAGGGTGGCTGCTTCCAAGCCAACCTCCTGGTTGTCACTGCGACTCCACATCCTTTTCCACTTAGTTACCGCTTAGGGGCCTTAGCTGATGGTCTGGGCTGTTTCCCTCTCGACAATGGAGCTTATCCCCCACTGTCTCACTGCTGCGCTCTCACTTACCGGCATTCGGAGTTTGGCTAACGTCAGTAACCTGGTCGGGCCCATCGGCTATCCAGTGCTCTACCTCCGGCAAGAAACACACAACGCTGCACCTAAATGCATTTCGGGGAGAACCAGCTATCACGAAGTTTGATTGGCCTTTCACCCCTAACCACAGGTCATCCCCTCCATTTTCAACTGAAGTGGGTTCGGTCCTCCACGCCGTCTTACCGGCGCTTCAACCTGCCCATGGCTAGATCACTTCGCTTCGGGTCTAGAGCGCGCGACTCAATCGCCCTATTAGGACTCGCTTTCGCTACGGCTACCCCACACGGGTTAACCTTGCCACACACCGCTAACTCGCAGGCTCATTCTTCAAAAGGCACGCCATCACCCCCACTACCCCGAAGGGTCGGCCGGGCTCTGACGGATTGTAGGCACACGGTTTCAGGTACTATTTCACTCCCCGCCAGGGGTACTTTTCACCTTTCCCTCACGGTACTGGTCCGCTATCGGTCATCAAGAAGTATTTAGGCTTAGCGGGTGGTCCCGCCAGATTCACACGACATTCCACGAGTGCCGTCCTACTTGGGAAGTACATCAACCCAGCCAAACACATACGATTACGGGGCTATCACCCGCTACGGCCCAGCTTCCCAACTGGTTCACCTTCATGCTTGGTTTCTTACTGAGCTCACCGCCGGCAGACGATGAAAGACATATCCCACAACCCCAACTACGCAACGACTGCCGTCTATCACACGCAGTTGGTTTGGCCTCATCCGATTTCGCTCGCCACTACTCTCGGAATCACTATTGTTTTCTCTTCCTACGGGTACTGAGATGTTTCACTTCCCCGCGTTCCCTCCAAACGCCCTATAGATTCAGGCGCAGGTAACACGACATGACTCGTGCTGGGTTTCCCCATTCGGACACCCCCGGATCAACGCTCGGTTGCCAACTCCCCAGGGCTTATCGCAGGCTCCAACGTCCTTCATCGGCTCTTGATGCCAAGGCATCCACCATGTGCCCTTCATAGCTTATCTCTCACAAACACTCAACAAAAACAACAAACACAACAACATCACGTTGTCGAGCCTGTCATGCGCTACGAAGACCAACACACACCCACACCCTCACCAAAGGAGTAACCCCGAAGGTTCCAACCCAAGGCTCAAGTGCCTACAAGGTGTGTGCATTCTTATTAAACAAGATGCTCGCGTCCACTATCCAACTATCAACTCCAACGCTCATCCGGGACGAACCCAGCAGCGCCGGCCAGCCCGCACAACCCCATCCAGTGCTCATACCGAGCTCCTTCAGGCGAAGGGGGCGAAGAGACAATCACTTGATCTGATCAACAGACCCGTGTGATTCCTCAGGGCCCAACAG